>NZ_CP119967.1:832500-2032500 GCF_029543085.1 Pseudomonas sp. A34-9
CCCGAAACCGGGCGATCTATCCATGGGCAGGTTGAAGGTTGGGTAACACTAACTGGAGGACCGAACCGACTACCGTTGAAAAGTTAGCGGATGACCTGTGGATCGGAGTGAAAGGCTAATCAAGCTCGGAGATAGCTGGTTCTCCTCGAAAGCTATTTAGGTAGCGCCTCATGTATCACTGTAGGGGGTAGAGCACTGTTTCGGCTAGGGGGTCATCCCGACTTACCAAACCGATGCAAACTCCGAATACCTACAAGTGCCGAGCATGGGAGACACACGGCGGGTGCTAACGTCCGTCGTGAAAAGGGAAACAACCCAGACCGTCAGCTAAGGTCCCAAAGTTATGGTTAAGTGGGAAACGATGTGGGAAGGCTTAGACAGCTAGGAGGTTGGCTTAGAAGCAGCCACCCTTTAAAGAAAGCGTAATAGCTCACTAGTCGAGTCGGCCTGCGCGGAAGATGTAACGGGGCTCAAACCATACACCGAAGCTACGGGTATCACCTTCGGGTGATGCGGTAGAGGAGCGTTCTGTAAGCCTGTGAAGGTGAGTTGAGAAGCTTGCTGGAGGTATCAGAAGTGCGAATGCTGACATGAGTAACGACAATGGGTGTGAAAAACACCCACGCCGAAAGACCAAGGTTTCCTGCGCAACGTTAATCGACGCAGGGTTAGTCGGTCCCTAAGGCGAGGCTGAAAAGCGTAGTCGATGGAAAACAGGTTAATATTCCTGTACTTCTGGTTATTGCGATGGAGGGACGGAGAAGGCTAGGCCAGCTTGGCGTTGGTTGTCCAAGTTTAAGGTGGTAGGCTGAGATCTTAGGTAAATCCGGGATCTTAAGGCCGAGAGCTGATGACGAGTGTTCTTTTAGAACACGAAGTGGTTGATGCCATGCTTCCAAGAAAAGCTTCTAAGCTTCAGGTAACCAGGAACCGTACCCCAAACCGACACAGGTGGTTGGGTAGAGAATACCAAGGCGCTTGAGAGAACTCGGGTGAAGGAACTAGGCAAAATGGCACCGTAACTTCGGGAGAAGGTGCGCCGGTGAGGGTGAAGGACTTGCTCCGTAAGCTCATGCCGGTCGAAGATACCAGGCCGCTGCGACTGTTTATTAAAAACACAGCACTCTGCAAACACGAAAGTGGACGTATAGGGTGTGACGCCTGCCCGGTGCCGGAAGGTTAATTGATGGGGTTAGCTAACGCGAAGCTCTTGATCGAAGCCCCGGTAAACGGCGGCCGTAACTATAACGGTCCTAAGGTAGCGAAATTCCTTGTCGGGTAAGTTCCGACCTGCACGAATGGCGTAACGATGGCGGCGCTGTCTCCACCCGAGACTCAGTGAAATTGAAATCGCTGTGAAGATGCAGTGTATCCGCGGCTAGACGGAAAGACCCCGTGAACCTTTACTATAGCTTTGCACTGGACTTTGAATTTGCTTGTGTAGGATAGGTGGGAGGCTTTGAAGCGTGGACGCCAGTTCGCGTGGAGCCATCCTTGAAATACCACCCTGGCAACTTTGAGGTTCTAACTCAGGTCCGTTATCCGGATCGAGGACAGTGTATGGTGGGTAGTTTGACTGGGGCGGTCTCCTCCTAAAGAGTAACGGAGGAGTACGAAGGTGCGCTCAGACCGGTCGGAAATCGGTCGTAGAGTATAAAGGCAAAAGCGCGCTTGACTGCGAGACAGACACGTCGAGCAGGTACGAAAGTAGGTCTTAGTGATCCGGTGGTTCTGTATGGAAGGGCCATCGCTCAACGGATAAAAGGTACTCCGGGGATAACAGGCTGATACCGCCCAAGAGTTCATATCGACGGCGGTGTTTGGCACCTCGATGTCGGCTCATCACATCCTGGGGCTGAAGCCGGTCCCAAGGGTATGGCTGTTCGCCATTTAAAGTGGTACGCGAGCTGGGTTTAGAACGTCGTGAGACAGTTCGGTCCCTATCTGCCGTGGACGTTTGAGATTTGAGAGGGGCTGCTCCTAGTACGAGAGGACCGGAGTGGACGAACCTCTGGTGTTCCGGTTGTCACGCCAGTGGCATTGCCGGGTAGCTATGTTCGGGAAAGATAACCGCTGAAAGCATCTAAGCGGGAAACTTGCCTCAAGATGAGATCTCACTGGAACCTTGAGTTCCCTGAAGGGCCGTCGAAGACTACGACGTTGATAGGTTGGGTGTGTAAGCGCTGTGAGGCGTTGAGCTAACCAATACTAATTGCCCGTGAGGCTTGACCATATAACACCCAAGCAATTTGCTGACTCGAGAGAGCACCAGATTGCGGTGTGTGAAGACGAAACGAACCGAAAGTTCGACTGCACCTAAAAAGGCAGCACAAAACACCGAAAGCTACCACATACCCAATTTGCTGAAGCGCGGCCCTCTGGCCACGATTCGGTACCCGAATTTCTTGACGACCATAGAGCGTTGGAACCACCTGATCCCATCCCGAACTCAGCAGTGAAACGATGCATCGCCGATGGTAGTGTGGGGTTTCCCCATGTGAGAGTAGGTCATCGTCAAGATTAAATTCCGAAACCCCAATTGCGAAAGCAGTTGGGGTTTTGTTTTGCCCGCAGGAAAGTTCTTACAGCATTCGCGGACGCCGTCCGGCTGTCACAACCTGCCGACAATGCTAAGGTTCTGCCCTGGCTTTCGTACTTTTCCAAGGAAACCTTTATGCCGGACGCCCAGTCCCTCAATGCTGCATTCATGGTGGTTCAGAGCAATAGCCTGGACGAACTGCGCAGCCTTGTGATCAGCATAATGCGGCGTTATCCGCTGGCTCCCCTGGAAAACGAAATAGCTCTGGTGCAGAGCAACGGAATTGCCCAGTGGCTCAAATTGGCCTTGGCTGAAGACCCAGAGGAAGACGACCTCGGAGGTTGCGGCATTGCAGCGGCGATTGATGTACAACTGCCGGGGAGTTTCATGTGGCAGCTTTATCGCATGGTCTTGGGTCGAGATGAAATTCCTCCCAAATCGCTGCTGGATAAAGCCCCGTTGACCTGGCGCCTCATGCGCCTGCTTCCCCAAGTTATCGATCGTCCGCATTTTGAACCGCTGCAACGCTTCCTCATCAATGACACTGACTTGCGCAAGCGCTATCAACTGTCCGAACGTTTAGCGGACCTATTCGACCAGTATCAGGTGTACCGTGCTGACTGGCTGGAAGACTGGGCCGAGGGTCGACATCAGTTGCGCAGCGTCAGGGGCGAAGTAAAACCACTGCCGCCGACCAGTTGCTGGCAGGCAGAGTTGTGGCGTGCGCTGCTGGATGACGTAGGCGAACAGGGGATGGCGCAGAGTCGTGCCGGCGTTCACCAACGGTTTATCGAGCGCATCAACAACCTGACCGAAGCTCCTGCGGGATTGCCTTCGCGAGTGATCGTTTTCGGAATTTCTTCGCTGCCAGCCCAAGTGCTCGAAGCACTGGCCGGGCTTGCGCGTTTCAGTCAGGTCCTGCTGTGTGTACATAATCCCTGCCGACACCACTGGGCCGATATTGTTGCCGACAAGGACCTGTTGCGGCATCAATACAAGCGGCAATCGCGCAAGACTGGAATGCCCACAGTCCTGGACCCTGATGCTTTGCATCAACACGCTCATCCACTATTGGCCGCATGGGGCAAACAAGGCCGGGACTACATCAACCTGCTCGACAGTTATGACGACCCCAACAGCTATCGGGCGGCTTTTCGCGATGGTCGCATAGACCTGTTCAGCGATACTCAGCCACACAACCTGCTCAATCAACTACAGGACGACATCCTGGAGTTGCGCCCACTCAATGAAACCCGTGAACACTGGCCCGCTGTTGATCTGACTCTTGATGAGTCGATCCGTTTTCACATTGCCCACAGCGCTCAACGTGAAGTTGAAATACTGCACGACCAGCTTCTGGCGCGCTTCAGTGCCAACCCGGATCTGCGCCCCCGCGATGTGATCGTGATGGTGCCTGATGTCGATAGCTACGCACCGCATATCCGCGCAGTGTTTGGTCAACTTGACCGCCATGATTCGCGGTTCATCCCCTTCACATTGGCGGATCAGGGGCAACGTGGTCGTGATCCACTATTGATCGCGGTCGAACACCTGCTCAAGCTTCCCGACAGTCGTTTCCCGGTCAGTGAAATTCTCGACCTGCTCGATGTTCCCGCACTTCGCGCGCGTTTTGGTGTGGAGGAGCGCGACCTGCCAACACTGCACCGCTGGATCGAAGGTGCGGGCGTGCGCTGGGGCATGAATGCCGAGCAACGCGCGGGCCTGGGGTTACCCGACGAATTAGAGCAAAACAGCTGGCATTTCGGTTTGCGCCGCATGCTCCTGGGGTATGCCGTCGGCAGCGCCAACGCCTGTGAAGGGATCGAACCTTATGATGAAATCGGCGGACTCGACGCCGCACTGATCGGGCCGTTGGTGGCTCTGCTCGATGCCTTGGAACTCGCCCATCAACAGCTCACCCAACCCGCTCAACCCAAGGAGTGGGGGGATCGCTTGCAAGCGCTGATGCAATTGTTCTTCAAAGCCAGCAACGAGCATGACGACTACTTGTTGACCCAGCTCGAAGAGCTACGTGAGACCTGGCTGGAAACGTGCGAGGCTGTAGGCCTTGCGGATGAGCTGCCACTGACTGTGGTTCGTGAAGCCTGGCTCGCGGGGCTGGATCAGGGGCGCTTGTCTCAGCGCTTTCTGGCCGGCGCCGTGAATTTTTGTACGCTGATGCCCATGCGCGCCATTCCATTCAAACTGGTCTGTCTGCTGGGGATGAATGACGGCGATTATCCCCGTGCGCAGCCGCCGCTGGATTTCGACCTCATGGGCAGCGACTACCGTCCGGGTGATCGTTCGCGGCGTGAGGACGACCGCTATCTTTTGCTTGAAGCGCTTTTGTCAGCACGCAACCAGCTGTACATCAGTTGGGTTGGTCGTAGCATCCGCGATAACAGCGAGCGGCCGGCTTCAGTGTTGATCGGCCAATTGCGCGATCACCTCGCCAGCGGCTGGCGATTGCTCGACGAAAATCGTGATCTGCTGGGTGCCATGACGCAAGAGCATCCGCTGCAGCCGTTCAGTGCGCGCTATTTTCATGAAGGCGATCAGCTCTTCAGCTATGCCAGTGAATGGCAGGTTCTGCATCAACAGCATGAGCCTCAAAACGAAACTCAGCGACTTACCCCTTATGTACAAGAGGAGCCGTTGAGCCTTGCTCTGTTGCAGGATTTCTTGCGCAATCCCGTTCGGCATTTTTTCACCCAGCGCCTCAAGGTGTATTTCGAGGCTGCCGAAGCGCCGCTGGCCGACGAAGAACCCTTCGTATTGGATGCATTGCAGCGCTATACGCTCAGCGACAGTCTGCTCGAAGCCGCTCTCCGGCAACCGGACAATGTCGATCAGGCTCTGAATGCCCTGGCCCGACGTCTACAGAACAGCGGTCTGCTGCCAATGGCCGGGTTTGGCGAGTGCCTGCAACGAGAGTTGATCGAACCTTTGCCGGATTTGCTGCAACGTTATCAACAATTGCTGACACTTTGGCCGACCCCACTGAACAGTGCGATGCCGATCAATCTGGAGTTGCAGGGTTTGCGTCTTGAAGGTTGGCTCGCCGGGCTGCACCAGCGCACCGACGGTGGCCTGCTGTCGGTCACGACCATTCCCAACAGCATTGGCTCGATCAAAAGCCGCAAATGGCATCGCCTGACCAAACCCTGGATCAATCATCTGGTGGCCTGCGCCAGTGGACTTTCGCTGACGACAGCATTGGTCGCCAGCGACGATACCTTGCTGCTTGAACCCATGGAGCCAGCACGGGCGATACGTTTCCTTGGTGACTTGCTCCTCGCCTGGCAGGCAGGCATGCGACAGCCGCTGCCAATCGCGGTAAAAACCGCTTTTGCGTGGCTTTCCCAGACCGATCCCCTGAAGGCCGAAGCCGCGGCACGTAAAGCGTATGAAGGTGACGGGCAGACCAGCGAAGGCGAGCGCCGCGAGAGCCCGGCGTTGTCTCGGCAATACGCCGACTTCGATGCATTGCTGGAGGACGAAACATTCTCCGGTTGGTGCGGCGCGTTGTACCGCCCACTGTTTGAAGCACCCTGGCGTTCACTGTCCACTGAAGGGACTCGCGCATGAGCACAAAGACACCCCTCGCACTGGCCTTCCCGTTACAGGGCAGCCAGTTGATCGAAGCCAGTGCCGGTACCGGTAAAACCTTCACGATTTCTGCGCTCTATCTGCGGCTTATCCTGGGGCACGGTGGCGAGTCGAACGGGTTTGGTCGTGAATTGCTGCCGCCGCAAATTCTCGTTGTCACCTTCACCGATGCCGCGACCAAGGAACTGCGTGAGCGCATACGCACGCGTCTGGCTGAGGCCGCGCGATTTTTTCGTGACGAAACGCCTGCCCCTGACGGACTGATTACTGAACTGCGCGATCAATTCGAACCACAGCAGTGGCCAGGTTGTGCCAACCGCCTCGATGTCGCTGCGCAATGGATGGACGAGGCCGCCGTTTCGACCATCCACAGTTGGTGTCAGCGCATGCTACGTGAGCACGCGTTCGACAGCGGCAGCCTGTTCACTCAATCGCTGGAAACCGATCACAGCGACTTGCTCGGCGAAGTGCTGCGCGATTACTGGCGACTGTTCTGTTACCCGATGCAGGGCGATGCCTTGAACTGGGTTCGTAGCAACTGGGGCGGCCCTGCGGCATTGCTGCCTCGTGTGCGCGGCCTGTTTGCGAGTGAGCGCGACAGTGACGAGGGAAAGGCTCCGGCAGAGCTGATCGATGAATGCCTGCAAGAGCGCCGTGCAGCGCTGATCGAACTGAAAATGCCTTGGCGGCAGTGGGCAGACGAATTGCTCGCCATCTGCCAGCAAGGCGTTGCGAGCAAAACCGTCGACGGGCGCAAGATGCAGGCGCGGTACTTCGAGCCGTGGTTCGAAAAGCTCAAGGCATGGGCTGAAGACGAGTCGCTGGAGCAACTCGATATCGGCACCGGTTTCACCCGACTGACCCCCGACGGCATGGCCGAAGCGTGGAAAGGTCAGGCCCCGAACCATCCGGGCCTGGACGCCATGCCAAAGCTCAAGTCGAGTCTCGATGCATTGCCGACCCCCGATGCCGCTGTGCTGCAACATGCCGCCAAATGGGTAGGCAGACGCTTTGAAGAAGAGAAGCGGCGTCGCGCCGAGATGGGCTTCGATGACATGCTGTTACGTTTGGATGCGGCTTTGCAATCCGACGGTGGTGAACGCCTTGCGACGTTGATTCGCGAGCAATTTCCGGTCGCGCTGATCGATGAGTTTCAGGACACCGATCCGGTGCAGTACCGAATCTTTGAAAGCATCTATCGCATCGAAGACAACAGTCCCGAGACCGGCTTGTTCCTGATCGGTGATCCGAAGCAGGCGATCTACGCTTTCCGCGGTGCAGACATCTACACCTATCTGCGCGCGCGTCAGGCCACCACTGGCCGACTGCATACGCTGGGTACCAACTTCCGTTCCAGCCACGGCATGGTCAACGCGGTCAATCATGTATTCGAGCGCGCCGAGTCCCGAGAGCAGGGCCGCGGCGCGTTTTTGTTCCGCGAGAAAAACGGCGAAAACCCGGTGCCGTTCCTCCCCGTCGAATCTCAGGGGCGCGGGGAACAGCTGCAAGTTGCCGGGCAAGTTGTCGCGGCGTTGAATGTCTGGCACTTGTCCACCGACCAGCCACTGTCGGGCGCGGTCTATCGCCAACAGTTGGCAGCCGCGTGCGCCAGCGAAATCACCGCGTTGCTCAATGGCGGGCAAAACGCTAGCGCAGGGTTCACTCAGGACGGCAAAGACTTCAGAGGCCTGAGGCCGTCCGACATTGCGATTCTCGTACGCGACGGCAAAGAAGCCCAGGCCGTACGTAGTGAACTCGCCAGCCGAGGTGTGCGCAGTGTTTATCTCTCGGACAAGGATTCGGTATTCGCGGCCCAAGAAGCGCACGATCTGTTGTCCTGGCTCAAGGCCTGTGCCGAACCGGATGTCGAACGTTCCCTGAAAGCCGCGCTGGCCTGTATCACCTTGAACCTGCCATTGGCAGAGCTAGAACGTCTGAACCAGGACGAGTTGGTCTGGGAAACCCGAGTCATGCAGTTCCGTGGCTATCGCGAGCTATGGCGCAAGCAAGGCGTGCTGCCGATGTTGCGACGCCTGCTGCACGACTTTCACCTGCCGCAAACCCTGATGACACGCACGGATGGCGAGCGCGTGCTGACCAACCTTTTGCATCTGTCGGAACTGATGCAGCAAGCGGCTGCGGAACTGGACGGCGAACAAGCGCTGATCCGCCATCTCGGCGAACTGCTGGCCGTGTCCGGTCAGGCCGGTGAAGAGCAAATTCTGCGTCTGGAGAGTGACGAGCAGCTGGTCAAAGTCGTGACCATCCACAAGTCCAAGGGCCTGGAATATCCACTGGTGTTCTTGCCGTTCATTTGTTCGGCGAAACCCGTGGATGGCAGCCGCTTGCCGCTGCATTACCACGACGGCGCGGGAAAGGCCCAGATAAGCCTCAAGCCAACCGCCGAACTGATTGCGCAAGCGGACGACGAGCGTCTGGCCGAAGACCTGCGCCTGCTCTACGTTGCCCTGACGCGGGCGCAGCACGCCTGTTGGTTGGGCGTGACGGATCTCAAGCGTGGCAATAACAACAGCTCGGTGCTGCACCTCTCTGCGCTGGGTTATTTGCTCGGTGGTGGCGCATCTCTAGGCGAGTCCAGCGAACTGAAACGCTGGCTGCAAGACCTGCAACAAGATTGCCCGGCCATCAGCACCGGTGAAATGCCGCCACCTACCGATGAGCATTACCAGCCGCCACGCAATGACGCCGTGCTGAGTGCCACGCTGTTGCCCAAGCGCAAGGCCAGCGAAAACTGGTGGATCGCCTCCTACAGCGCCTTGCGCATCAGCGACGTGTTGAGTGTCGGCAGCGATGAGGCACCGGACAGTCCGCAAGCGCAAAAACTATTCGATGATGAGCGCCTCGATCCCGACGCCCCGCGAGAAATCATTTCCGGTGGCGCCGATATCCATCGCTTTCCCCGTGGCCCCAATCCAGGAACGTTTCTTCACGGTTTGCTGGAATGGGCCGGTGATGACGGCTTTGCCGTTACCCGCGAGGCGCTGGAAGATGCGATCGCCCGTCGCTGCAACTTGCGTGGCTGGGAAGGCTGGATTACCACCCTGAGTGACTGGCTGCAGCATCTGCTCAAGTCGCCACTGCCAGTTGCAGGCGGGCAGCCGCCGGTTGTTCTGGAACAGCTGAAGCAATACCGCGTCGAGATGGAGTTCTGGTTCGCCAGCCATAAAGTCGACGTGCTCAAACTCGACGAACTGGTCCGGCAGCACACTCACAGGGGCGTGGCCCGCGTGGCGGCAGAACCGGTGCAACTCAACGGCATGTTCAAAGGCTTTATCGACCTGACCTTTGAACACAATGGCCGTTACTACGTGGCCGACTACAAATCCAACTGGCTCGGCGTGGATGATCTGGCCTACACCGAGCAGGCCATGGAACAGTCGATCCTCGACAACCGTTATGACCTGCAATACGTGTTGTACCTGCTGGCGTTGCACCGCCAACTCAAGGCCCGGCTGCCTGATTATGACTACGACCGACATGTCGGCGGGGCGTTGTATCTGTTTCTGCGCGGTACTCGCGCCGACAGTCGCGGTGTCTATTTTATTCGTCCGCCCCGCGAGCTGATCGAACGCCTCGACCGGATGTTCCAAGGCAAACCCGAACCCAAGACCGAACCCGCCTGGGAACAGGGAGTCCTGCTATGAGCCGCACCTTTGCCGACCTGCTACCCACGCCGTTGGCAGCCGACAGTCTGTCGAAACTTTCGCCGCTGACCAGCGCTGATGACTTGTTGATATTGCTGACGCGTTGGGTCGAGCGCGGCTGGTTGCGAGCGCTGGACAAAGCATTCGTCGCATTCCTTCACGAACTCGAGCGCGACACGGATCCGCTGGTGTTGCTCGCGGCGGCCCTGACCAGTCATCAACTTGGCCACGGTCACGTCTGTCTTGATCTGTACGAAACCCTGAAAGCTCCCGACTTCGCACTTTCGCTGCCCCCCGAAGGAGATGTGCAAGGTGGTGTGTTGTTGCTGCCTTCGCAATTGCTCGAGGCGCTCGATGGTGCTCACTGGTGCAAGGTGCTGGCGGGCAGCGCTCTGATCGCATTGGCGGCGGATACCAGCGATTTCGCACAGCAACGCCCGTTGGTGTTGGCGGGGAAACGCCTGTATCTGCGACGTTACTGGACCTACGAACGGCGCATCGACACGGCGTTGCGCCAGCGCCTGCAACAAGTCGAGCCGACGCCGGACGATCTGCCGCAGCGCTTGAATGAGTTGTTCGGATCAGCGAGAACCGGCGAGGTAATCGACTGGCAGAAACTCGCCTGTGCCATCGCGACCCGTGGTGCCTTCAGCATCGTTACCGGTGGTCCGGGGACCGGCAAAACCACCACGGTCGTGCGTTTGCTGGCCCTGCTTCAAGCGCCCGCAGTCGCTGCCGGTCATCCGCTGCGGATTCGCCTGGCGGCACCGACGGGCAAGGCAGCGGCGCGGCTGACCGAGTCCATCAGCCAACAAGTGCAGTCGCTGAAAGTCACCGAAGAGGTGCGGGCGAAGATCCCTTGCGACGTCACCACCGTGCACCGTCTGCTGGGCAGTCGTCCTGGCACCCGGCACTTTCGGCACCATGCCGGCAATCGCCTGCCACTGGATGTGCTGGTGGTCGACGAAGCTTCGATGATCGACCTGGAAATGATGGCCAATCTGCTCGATGCCTTGCCACCCCATGCCCGACTGGTACTACTCGGCGACAAAGACCAATTGGCCTCTGTGGAGGCCGGTGCGGTGCTGGGAGATTTATGCCGTGACGCCGAGAGTGGCTGGTACAGCCCGCAGACCCGGCAGTGGCTGGAGTCGGTCAGCGGTGAGTCGCTGCAGGACAGTGGTTTGCATGAAGACGTCGATGGCGCTCACCCCTTGGCCCAGCAAGTGGTCATGCTGCGTCACTCCCGGCGTTTTGGCGAGGGCAGCGGCATCGGTCAGCTCGCGCGTCGGGTCAATCAACAGCTGCCGGATGAAGCGCGTCGGTTGCTCGCGGCCGGGCACTATGACGATGTGTATTCGTTGCCGCTCAAGGGCGAACAGGATCACAAGCTGGAGCGCCTGTTGCTGGAAGGGCACGGCGACGGCCCGCAGGGTTATCGCCGTTATCTGAGTGTGCTGCGTGATCAGCGTCCACCCTCGGGCCGGCCACTCGAACATCCGGACTGGGTCGTTTGGGCCCGCGAAATCTTGCAAGCATTCGACACTTTCCAGTTGCTGTGTGCCGTGCGCAAAGGGCCGTGGGGTGTCGAAGGTCTGAATCAACGCATCACCGCCGCATTGCTCAAAGCACGTCTGATCGAAAACGACCAGCAATGGTACGAAGGCCGTCCGGTCCTGATGACTCGTAACGATTACGGTCTGGGCTTGATGAACGGCGACATCGGGATCGCCCTCAAGCTGCCCGAGCGCGAAGGGCCCGACGCGGGCAAACCGGTATTGCGCGTGGCGTTCCCGCGCAACGACGGTCAGGGCGGCGTGCGTTTCGTACTGCCCAGCCGGCTCAATGACGTCGAAACCGTCTACGCGATGACGGTGCACAAGTCCCAAGGCTCGGAGTTTGCCCACACGGCGCTGATTCTGCCGGATGCCTTGAATCCGGTTTTGACCAAGGAATTGATCTACACCGGCATTACCCGGGCCAAGCATTGGTTCACTCTGATCGAATCCCGCGCCGGTGTGTTTGAAGAAGCGGTGCAACGCAGGGTCAAACGCCTGAGCGGACTGATGCTGGAACTGGAGGAGGGGGACGTGCCTGCGAGGTGAAAATCCTGACGATTGACGGCGATTACTGACCAACCGGTCAGAGGTCACTGTCTCGCTGGTGTTTCACTGCTGTGCTATCGTTGCGGCATCATTTCGCTACGATCCAAGAGAATCCCTGCATGAAGGTGTCTGTCTGGGCGACAGAGCGCGTAGTTGTCTGCAAGCACGCGTTGCTTGTCGGTCTGCTCTGGTTGTTGACGGGTGCGGCTTTCGCGCAATCACTAGCGCCGACAGGCATGGCCGAACAGCGGGCCAAATCTGTCACGCAGGTTGTTCTTGGCATTCTCAGTTACGCGCGCTGGCCAGTGGAACCGGCGCAATTGCGCCTGTGCATCGTCGGCCCGACCGAATACACCGACGATCTGGTCAAAGGCACCACTCAAGCCACCGGCCGGCCGGTCACCGTACGTCGCCTGCTGGCCGATAACCCGGCCATCGTCAGCGAATGCGATGCGGTGTACATCGGCAAACTCACGCCCGATGAACGCAATCGCTTGTTCGCATCGCTGATCGGTCATCCTGTGTTGAGCATCAGCGAAGGCGGGGATCAGTGCACCGTCGGCAGTCTGTTCTGTCTGCGCGTTGGCGATGACCAGGTATCCTTTGAGGTTAACCTCGACTCCGTAGCCCGCAGCGGCGTGCGCATTCACCCCAGCGTGCTGCAATTGTCGCGTCGCAAACCGGCGGCGCCATGAAACTGTTCAGAACCAGTAGCCGCCCGACGTTGGGTTCGGTCATAGGCCGAGGGCATTTGATTGTCGCGCTGGTTGGCGTGGCGATGGCCAGCGTTTCACTGACGTTTCTCGGTGTTCTGGCGCTGCGGGTGTACGCCGATCACAATTTGCACCTGATTGCCCGTTCGATCAGTTACACCGTTGAAGCGGCCGTTGTGTTTAATGACAAGACCGCCGCGACCGAAGCGCTGGCCTTGATTGCCTCTACCGAAGAGGTGGCGGAAGCTCAAGTGCTGGACGCTCAGGGTGATGTGCTTGCCCATTGGCAACGGCCAGAGAACGGCTTTTTCTCCGGCTTGGAAATGCAGATCACCCGTGCCGTTCTCGAGAAACCGATCAGCCTGCCCATCCTCCATCAGGATCGCGAGATTGGGCGCATTCTGCTCACGGGGCACGGCGGTAGCCTGATGCGTTTTCTGTTGAGCGGTCTGGCCGGGATCTTTCTATGCACGGCGATCAGTGCCTGGGTTGCGCTGTATCTGGCGCGTCGCCAGTTACGCGCGATCACCGGTCCCTTGCGCAGTCTTGCCAGTGTGGCCCACGCCGCGCGTAGCGAACGAGCGCTGGACCGCCGCGTGCCACAGGCGCAAATCGCCGAACTCGACAACCTCGGCAATGACTTCAACGCCCTGCTCGACGAACTGGAGTCGTGGCAAACCCATCTGCAAAACGAAAACGAAACCCTCGCTCATCAGGCCAGTCACGACAGCCTTACCGGTTTGCCGAACCGAGCCTTTTTCGAAGGACGGCTGATCCGCGCGTTGCGCAATGCCAGCAAACACAATGAGCGCGTTGCCGTGTTGTTTCTCGACAGTGACCGCTTCAAAGGCATCAACGACAACTTCGGCCACGCCGCCGGTGATGCGGTGTTGGTGGCCGTGGCCAATCGCGTTCGTGCGCAGTTGCGCGAAGAGGATCTGGTGGCACGGCTGGGCGGTGACGAGTTCGCCGTTTTGCTCACGCCGCTGCACAAGGTCGAAGATGCCGAGCGGATTGCCGACAAGATCCTCGCCAGCATGGACATGCCCATCGCGCTGCCGGGCGACACCAGTGTGGTGACCTCGCTCAGTATCGGCATTGCGGTTTTCCCCGATCATGGCGCCACGCCGGGGGCCTTGCTCGATGCCGCCGATGCGGCGATGTATCAAGCCAAGCGCCTGTCGCGCGGCGCCCAATTCACGACCGGGGCGGAGCACCCGGTCGATTCCGTTCAAACCAGGAGCTGACTCTCGTGTTCACACTGTCCATTCGATCTTTTTATGCTGTGCTGTTGATGGCCGTACTGGCCCTGACCGGTTGCCAGACTGCGCCGCAAAAAGGCCTGACCCCGGCACAAGTCGCCGTTCTCAAACAACAGGGCTTTGAGCTGACTGACGAGGGCTGGGAGTTTGGCCTGTCCGGGAAAGTGCTGTTTGGCAGCGACGTCGAAAGCCTGAACACGCAAAGCACCGAGATCGTCGAACGCATCGGCAAGGCCCTGCTGGGTGTCGGCATCGAGCGCGTGCGGGTCGATGGTCACACCGACGCATCGGGCAAGGAAACCTACAACCAGCAACTGTCGCTGCGCCGCGCGAAAAGTGTCGCCAAAGTGCTGGGCACAGTCGGCATGAAACAAGAGAACATCCAGTTGCAGGGGCTGGGCAGCAAGGAACCCGTGGCGTCCAACGATACGGCGGCCGGTCGCACGGAAAACCGCCGGGTGTCGATTGTGGTCAGCGCCGACTAGTCGGCGAACTGCATCTCGCGGGTCTGCCCCATCAGCAGGCCCTGATTGCGCTCGGTCACCTCGCGGATGTAATCCCACAACAGGGTGATCCGCTTCAACTTGCGCAGATCCTCCCGGCAGTACATCCAGAACTTCAAGGAACTCAGGTTAACCCAATGAATACAGGGGCTAACCGCCATGAGTATCCTTGAAGTTCGACCTGCTGTTACAAGCACCGTTACAACCCTCGCTTTTCCTTCGAAGCCAACCACAAGGCTTGCTAAGCCCTATCACTACAGACGCAACGGTATTTACTACATGCGTCTCAGGGCTACGGGTAGCACCACTGAGGCTGCTGCGGTTTCTCTTCAGACCAGCAATAGGCGGGAAGCATTAGACACCTCAGAGCAGCTCACGGGGCTGGTCAGGGCATTTCATTTGGAGAACCCGGACGCTCTTTGGAGCAAGCTGAAGGAGCACTTCCGTTTGGTCTCAGCGGAGTTATTTGAATCTGGACGCGAGGTCGTCACACAGTTTTGGGGGGCGTTGCACGATAGCCGCTCCGATTCCGTGAGCAGGTCGCTCAGTCTTCTTAAATCCGAAAAGGGAGCTTCGGTATCCGTACCTGTAATCGCACCAGCAGTGACCTTTGAGTTTCTTTCAGCACTCTATTTGGCTGACCGTGGGCAGGACCAGAAGGTATCGACCCTTAAGGAAACCAAGATTTGCCACGGGACTCTCTCTGCTGCTCTTGGAGAGCTGGACATGCGGACTCAGTCACGGGCTGACCTTGTAGCTTTGCGTGATCGTCTTGCAGATGGCCGAATGCCCTCAACGGTCAATAAGCTGATCGTGAAGCTCTCGGCGGTTCTTGCATGGTCAGTTGAAAACGGTCACATGTCCAAGTCGTACGACAAGAAACTTAAGCTCACGAAGGGCATTGAATCGACCCGTAAGGCGTTCACTCAGGATCAGATAAGCAAGCTGGTTGCCTACTCCAACACCCTCCCTGACACCTCTTGGAAACGTTGGCTGTTGAGTCTCGGTGCAATTACTGGTGGACGTCTGAATGAAATCTCACAGTTGTCGGTAAGCGATGTTCAAAACCTAACTTCAGGCGTCACAGCGATTCACATCATCGAAGCAGGCGAAGGAAAGTCAATTAAGAACAAGCGCAGTGAGCGACTGGTGCCACTGACTGACGGGGCTTATGGTTTCGACCTCGCAGCATTCTTGCGGTACGTCGAGTCATGCAAGCTCAGTGGGGCGGAGTCATTGGCTCAGATAGGTTACAAAACAGGAGGAGAGTGGGCGAACAAACAGGCAATCCCTGCTGCTCTCGGAGAGTCTTTTGCTCCTGGCTTGGTGTTTCATTCAATGCGCCACTCGCTTGCGTCCTTGATGCAGGCCAGAGGTGTACCGACGGCGTACGCACAGGCTGTAATGGGGCATGCCTCAGGCACTATCACTTTCGATGTCTACGGTTCAGGCGTGCCCGTTGAGACTATCGCTGAGATGCTTCGAGAATTGCTCGTTGGCGGGGGCCAGTGAGCGTGTTGTTGGGGGCTAATTACGACGCTGAAAACTCGTGAAAACCCCTCGATACACCCAGCCGCAACCGTAGCCAATGATATACAGAACAGTGCAAGCGCCAGTCCAGATAACGAGCATGGGGATTTTTCCGTCGGCTTGTCCTATTCAGTTGCCATTGCGTCGACGTGCTGCCGGAACAAAAAGAGACATTTCTTATATAAGGCGCGGGTGCAGTTCTCGTATTGTTTTCAGGAGATATGTCCGGCATTCAGCAGCGTTAGAAGCGCAGCAACTAAGCGTTTTAAAATGGAAAGCGCCTCTACCGGCTATCAAAAAATATTCTCGGAGACTGCATGAAAGTAGTAATTATTAAAATTTCATTATTATTTGTCATATCTATATTGTCTCTTTCCGTTAGCGCGGAATGTACCTTTTATCCAGGTCAGCGTGAGGCGTCCATTCAACTTAAGTTGCCTCCAACTATCTCAATTCCTAGAGATGCAACTAATGGAACAATTGTCTACCGGACAGAAACGACACTTGCTTCACCGTCCAACTCGATCAAGTGTACGACCTCTTTCTTCAGCGGATCAATCAGTGCTGGGGTTAGCAACGTTAATGGGACATTCCCAATTGGTAATAATACAGGCCTCGCATGGCGCTGGACTCGTGGAGGTAGTTCAGTTGGGCAATATCCGAGTGGAACTCGCAACCCTGCTGGCGATTATGACTCTAATGGCGAAACTCACGGCATTGAGCTGGTCAAAGATAGCAGCTATCTCTCAAATGGTGCTAAAGTCCCGGCCGGAACGCTCGGATACTATGTGCGTGATGGGCTTAGAGTTTTGAGTGTCGCGGTGACAGCAACGGAAGTAATCGCGCAATCTTGCCGCTCACCCGATAAAATAGATGTTCGTATGGGATCGCCAACTGCAAGCACATTGTTTGATCCTAACAATCCTCAATATATTTCTTTTTCTATTAGACTCACTGAATGCCCTAATGTAATTAATGCGATACATTATAGGCTGATACCAGCCGCTAGTTCACCCGCAATAGATGCACGTGTTGGTTTGATTAGTTTAAACGCTTCTTCTACTGCCAAGGGCGTCGGACTGCAATTATTAAGTGATTATGGAGGCTATTATGATTTAAATGGCATCTTCACTGTAGCGCGTGAATTTCGGCCCGGGATGCCATCCTATGATATCCATATGCTTGCAAAATATGTTAGGCTTCCTGGAGTTTCGCAAGCAGATATAGTGCCCGGAACGGCAAATGCTGAAATTATGTTTTTAATTAACTATCTTTAGGGGAACTCTGAAGACTTCCTGATTTTGGCAAAATCCCCGGATTCCATCCGCCGTGCCTTTGAGATTCTTGAACTTACCCAGTTAATGGCCTCCTTGGAGCACCACCCATATGGAGCAATTTTCACCGTTACCCCACATGCGGTTTCGTAAGCGGTGCGACTGGCGCGTGTAAAGGCCGGACGTGATCAACAACATGCTGATCGACCTCATGGCAACTATGGCTCGACTGGATCAAGAGAAGCGCGTGGAACGCATCAAGCAGGGTTTGGAGAACAAGAAAGCTGCTGAGCCTGAATGGAAGCCAGCAGGTAAAGGAAGGAATGCTGCCAAATGGTCGGAGGTACAGGCGCTGATGCAGAAACATCCAACCATGTCAGCTGATCAGATTGCCAAACTGGCTGACTGTGGTGTCGCTACGGTGTACAGGATCAAGAAAGAGACGAAGGCGGCGTAACGCTGGTTGTTGCACGGGCGATTCTGATCAAGCTATCCGGGGCCAAGTGCCCCACCTTATTTTAGGAAAGCTGCGGCTTTCATTTGGCCCCCTCGCACTTGACTTAGCACCTCGGGCAAAACCACCAAACTTATTTTTTCAGGCTGCTACACAAGCGACCCCACCCTATAGCTATTCCCAAAAATCGGCGAGGCCAGGAACTGGCTGGATCGAGTGATGTAGAATCCGCTGCCCGCCCACACCTTCAGTTTCAACACGTGCAGGATGACAGTCCCTTGATGTGGGCGGGGCTTGATTAGTCTGTGAACGCTCGCAGTCCATTCGTTAGGCAGTGATCTTTGATCGTTTGGCAGATACCTTCGGCAGAGTCGTCAGCACCATTCTCGGGAAAGAAGATCAGGTCAGAGCTCGCCGGGTGCTTCACCAGCCTCTTGAAATGCATGACTAGAGCGAGCTGGTAGTTGATGCTGCCTTCATCATTCTTGATGGTATTGATCAGCTCGATGAGCTCGGCTTTGCTGTACTCGGATAAAGAGTTCTTTACGTTCACTTCCAGTAATCCTGCGGAGTTTAGGCGGGCAAGGACATTGAGGATGTGATCAGCGCTCAGACTTCCCGACTCAAGTACCAGCTCCACCGCCACCAGCACCGGTTCGAGGCCAGCAATGGGGGCGGCAGTCAGCACCTGCACATGATTCGATCACCGTTGGTGTGACGCCTCAGTCCCCGTTTGAGAAACCGTAACGGCTTCGGCAGAGCAACGTATTTGAAGTCATGATGAGATCGAAAAGCAGGGCGCACCATGAGAATTGTCTGATTACGCTAAAAATGCTTCCGGCGGGTTGCGTAAATCTCAAGGCAAACACCGCTCATGAACATTGAGACGTTTCTCAAAGCGGCTATGTTGAATTTTTGTTAAGTTGTACTGCAAACGATTACTGACGCAGAAACACCAATGAATACGGATATCCAAACGTTCCCCCCCCCCTTCTGCCAAGGGTAGAAGAAATAATTCAGCGATCTATTGTTCGACTCTGATATCCCTCGCATCGATGGGACTGGCCGTAGCCATTGGACTCAAGCGGCTAATTAGCGGAATGTACAACTGTCAGCTCTGTCATCCGCCGAGAAAATTGAAGGAGGTCTATGCGGAATAATCGTTCAGAATATCAAGATGGTACAAAGTCAGCTTAGTCGTGACGACTATTTCAGGCTGCGTGACAATCGTGAGAGTGATGCTGAAACAGCATTGGGACTTTATCAAAAGGAACTCGCGGAGTGTCGCTCTCAAACTTTCATAGCAGATCAGGATGAGTCACTAGAATCACTGGCTATGCCTCATGGGCAACTGTCGACCACATCCGGGTGATGCTGTCATAGGCAATAGCTCACCGCAGCGCCTCTACCATGCACTCCTTGCAAGTTGATGTTGAGGATTTTATGTCAAAAGGATTGATACTACTTGTATGTGCAGCGCTGCTGAAATGCACGAATGCGTATGCCGACGGTTGCAATTTCCGTCCAGGAAGCAACACTCTAGAAGTTAATTTTAAACTCCCGCTTTCATTGAGCATACCTAGAGACCTGCCTGTGGGTTCAGTTATATATGAATCTCCCATTATGAGCGTTAATAACAACAATTCTGAATACATTTGTGATATTACTTTCGGTACCGGCATTGTTTCATTCAGTGGTGAAAGTGGAAATACACAAATATTCAAACTTGGCAATATAGGCGTAGGATTTCAATGGTTGGCAGGGAGTTCGCTGCAAATTTTGGGTGGATATCCAGACAATCGATTGCCAGCGGGCACCTATAAGGCTGCTTCGGCCCACCAGCTTAAGTTGGTGAAGATAGGTCCGATCGAAAATGGAGCGTATATTTCCGGGTCCGGCAGCCGCCTGGCGAATTGGAAAGTCGCCGAAAGTCTGATCCCCATGAAGCTCAACGTAACCGGGATGGTTATCCAGAACCTATCGTGTGAGACACCCGACGTCAAAGTCACCATGGGCCGTGAAGTACTAAGCGCCATCAGCACGGTTGGCGGGACCGCTACCGTTACGAGCTTTCAGATTCCCGTGAATAATTGCCCTGATGGGATCAAGAATGTCACTTACAGCTTGAGTCCAGTGGCTTCCAGCCCGGCCCTTGATACCGGTCGGGGAATCATTCGGTTAAATCTTCAGTCGACGGCCAAGGGCGCTGCAATTCAAATTACAGATGATGCCGGAATGCCCGTGGTTTTCAACAAAGCGTATCCACTCAAAGGTTATTTCTCCAGCGGTGGGAATCACAATATCCCACTGTCGGCCAAATATGTTCGCTCTCCCGTAGACACTGGCGGCTCTTCCGAACTGAAACCCGGTACTGCCAATGCAGAAATCGCGTTTATCATTGAGTATTTGTGACACATCTCAGGCCATTAGCCCTTCCTCAATCCAGGTCTGGAACTTGGTAGTTGCCGCAGCTCCCGCAACACCTGCACCCGTTGCAGCACTCCCGCCAGCAACAGCAACTCCGGCAGTACACAGGCCGCCACAAGACGCACCAGCAGCCGCGGCACCACCACCACCTAATAGAAGGCTTCCCTGTGCAGTGGGTAGCGCGTTGCCACTGATTTTCTTGAGAGGGATGTTTCCGTCTGCATCCGTTTCATTGCCACCGAGAATGGCAAACTCACCGTAGTTGCTCACCTTCTCGACAGGGATAAAGCCGGCTGGTTTCTTGTGGTCAATCACACCGTCTGGAAGATCGCAGCTCTTGGCGAACACACACCCCAAGCTATTTGGCTTGGCTGCTTCTTTGGTGGGAAGGTCTTTGTATTCAGCCCAACGCTGGGCGTGGATATCGACAGGCTCAACACCGCTATTGCGGTAGCCCTTTGGCGGGTTGGGTACATAACCAGACATGCAACTTCCTTTCGTCCTTGGGGAATTCCAGCCTGTAGCTGGGCAGCATCAACGTTACCGGGAAGCTCAGACGTTAGCTGTAGAACAAATCCCAAAAGCCTTGCTGATTGTTCCCTGTCTGCCGTGTCATTTGCTGAGGCGCGTAGGATATCGGGTTGGGAAGAGCTCTCGAATGATGGCAGTTTGCCGTAGCGCTTTTATCGCAATCTTCGACAATGCAGCCGCCATGACAGCCTTAAATTCGAACAATCAAGATATGAGCTTCGATGCGCGTTCAAATGTTACAAGTCGTGTACCAACTCCTGTTACAAAACGGTTGAAAAAAAGGCGTGCTGACCTCGCTACGATCCGGCCACCTGATTCCTTGAAGATCATCAGTCAGCAAACTGCATCTCGCCGGTCTCGCCCATCAGCAGCGCCTGATTGCGCTCCGTCACCTCGCGGATGTAATCCCACAACAGGGTGATCCGCTTCAACTTGCGCAGATCCTCCCGGCAGTACATCCAGAACTGCCGGGTGATGTCGATGTCCTCCGGCAACACTGGCAGCAAACGCGGATCCTGCGCGGCGAGGAAGCACGGCAGAATCGCCAGTGAGCGTCCTTGCTGCGCGGCGACGAACTGCGCAATTACGCTGGTGCTGCGCAAGTTGGCGCTGGCGCCGGGCAGTACGTTCGCCAGGTACAGCAGCTCCGAGCTGAACGCCAGGTCATCCACATAACTGATGAAATGATGCTTGCTCAAGTCGGCGGGGCGGCGGATCGGCGGGTGTTTGTCCAGATAGTCCTGAGTCGCGTAGAGCTGCAAACGGTAGTCGCAGAGTTTGCAGCACACGTACGGCCCGTGCTCCGGCCGTTCCAGCGCAATGACGATGTCGGCCTCACGCTTGGACAGGCTGATGAAGTGCGGCAGCGGCAGGATGTCCACCGAGATCGCCGGGTAGGCGTCGACGAAATGGCTCAATTGCGGCGTGATGAAAAAACTGCCGAAGCCTTCGGTGCAGCCCATGCGCACATGCCCGGAGAGTGCCACACCGGAACCTGACACCTGCTCGCAGGCCATGTGCAATGTGCTTTCGATCGACTCGGCATAACCGAGCAAACGCTGACCTTCGGTGGTCAGGACGAAGCCGCTGGTCCGCGACTTCTCGAACAGCAAAGTCCCCAATGCCGCTTCCAGCGAACTGATCCGCCGCGACACCGTGGTGTAGTCGACGGCCAGCCGTTTGGCGGCAGTGCTGGCCTTGCGGGTACGGGCGACTTCGAGGAAAAACTTGAGGTCGTCCCAGTTTAGCGAGCCTAAAGAGGTGATGTTTTTTTGCATGATGGACGGGCTTATATGTGCGTTCTTATTAGAAGTTTGCACATCTATACTCCAAAAACAGTCCGACAACCAATTCGTGACACACGCCTCATCTCAAGGCGAACCCTTCGCCTTGGCTCCTACGATAAAAACAAGTTCTGGAGACCAGCATGAACGCATCGCTTACGCCCAACGACACCACGCTGCAAAAGGTCAAACTGTTGATCGACGGCGAATGGGTCGAGTCGCAGACCACCGAGTGGCACGACATTATCAACCCGGCGACCCAGCAAGTGCTGGCGAAAGTGCCGTTTGCCACCGCCGCTGAAGTCGGTGCCGCCGTCAGCGCCGCCCAGCGCGCTTTCCAGACCTGGAAACTGACCCCGATCGGCGCGCGGATGCGCATCATGCTCAAGCTGCAAGCGCTGATCCGCGAACATTCCAAACGTATTGCCGTAGTGCTGAGCGCCGAGCAAGGCAAAACCATTGCCGACGCCGAGGGCGATATTTTTCGTGGCCTGGAAGTGGTCGAGCACGCCTGCTCCATCGGCACTCTGCAAATGGGCGAGTTCGCCGAGAACGTCGCCGGCGGTGTTGATACTTACACGCTGCGCCAGCCGATCGGCGTGTGTGCCGGCATCACCCCGTTCAACTTCCCGGCGATGATTCCGCTGTGGATGTTCCCGATGGCCATCGCCTGCGGCAACACTTTCGTGCTCAAGCCGTCGGAACAGGATCCGCTGTCGACCATGCTGCTGGTCGAGCTGGCGATCGAGGCCGGTGTTCCGGCTGGCGTGCTCAACGTGGTTCACGGTGGTAAAGAAGTGGTGGATGGCCTGTGCACACACAAGGACATCAAAGCGGTGTCCTTCGTCGGTTCGACAGCCGTTGGCACTCACGTTTATGACTTGGCCGGTAAGCACGGCAAACGCGTGCAATCGATGATGGGCGCGAAAAACCATGCCGTGGTGTTGGCTGATGCCAACCGCGAGCAAGCGCTGAATGCGCTGGTCGGTGCCGGTTTCGGTGCCGCCGGACAACGTTGCATGGCCACCTCGGTGGTGGTGCTGGTCGGGGCGGCGAAACAATGGCTGCCGGATCTGAAAGCGCTGGCGCAGAAACTCACGGTCAACGCCGGCAGCGAGCCGGGCACTGATGTCGGTCCGGTGATCTCGAAAAAAGCCAAGGCGCGGATTCTCGACCTGATCGAAAGCGGCATCAAAGAAGGCGCCAAACTTGAGCTGGACGGTCGCGACATCAAGGTACCGGGCTACGAGCAAGGCAACTTTGTCGGCCCGACCCTGTTTTCGGGCGTGACCACCGACATGCAGATATACACCCAGGAAATCTTCGGTCCGGTGCTGGTGGTGCTGGAAGTCGACACCCTTGATCAGGCGATTGCCCTGGTCAACGCCAACCCGTTCGGCAACGGCACGGGCCTGTTCACCCAGAGCGGTGCGGCGGCGCGTAAATTCCAGACAGAAATCGACGTCGGTCAGGTCGGCATCAACATTCCGATCCCCGTGCCGGTGCCGTTCTTCAGCTTCACCGGTTCGCGCGGTTCGAAACTCGGCGACCTCGGCCCTTACGGCAAGCAAGTGGTGCAGTTCTACACGCAGACCAAAACGGTCACGGCGCGCTGGTTCGACGACGACAGCGTTAACGACGGCGTGAACACCACCATCAACCTGCGCTGAGGAACGGTTATGAAAATCGCATTTATCGGTCTGGGCAACATGGGCGCGCCGATGGCGCGCAACTTGATCAAGGCTGGCCACTCGCTGAATCTGGTCGACCTGAACAAATCCGTGCTGGCGGAACTGGAGCAACTGGGCGGCACCATCCGTGCTTCGGCACGCGAAGCTGCTGAAGATGCTGAACTGGTGATCACCATGCTGCCAGCGGCTGTGCATGTGCGCGGCGTCTGGCTCGGTGAAGACGGTGTGCTCGCAGGTATCGGCAAAGGCGTGCCAGCGGTGGATTGCAGCACCATTGATCCGCAGACGGCCCGCGATGTGGCAGCGGCTGCGGCGAAACAAGGCGTCGCCATGGCCGATGCGCCAGTGTCCGGTGGCACCGGTGGTGCGACCGCCGGCACGCTGACCTTCATGGTCGGCGCCACTGCGGAACTGTTCGCCACGCTGCAGCCGGTGCTGGCGCAGATGGGCCGCAACATCGTCCATTGCGGTGAAGTCGGCACCGGGCAGATCGCCAAGATCTGCAACAACTTGCTGCTGGCGATCTCGATGGTGGGCGTCAGCGAGGCGATGGCGCTGGGTGATGCGCTGGGCATCGACACGTCGGTGCTGGCCGGGATTATCAACAGTTCGACCGGACGTTGCTGGAGTTCGGAGATGTACAACCCGTGGCCGGGCATTGTCGAGACAGCGCCGGCCTCGCGCGGTTACACCGGTGGGTTTGGCGCGGAACTGATGCTCAAGGATCTGGGACTGGCGACAGAAGCGGCGCGTCAGGCGCACCAACCGGTGGTGCTCGGCGCGGTGGCGCAGCAGTTGTATCAGGCGATGAGTCAGCGTGGGGACGGCGGGAAAGATTTCTCGGCGATCATCAACAGCTATCGTAAACCGCAATAGTAGGACAGTCTGGAACAAACTGTGGGAGCTAGCAGGCTAGCTCCCACAAGGATTCGAGTGAATCCGCGACATTTGCCGGGACATCACGTCGGGTGATCTCCCGGCTTTTTTGCATCAGGCGAAAACGAAATATTTACGCACGGTCTCGACCACTTCCCACGTACCTTTCATGCCCGGCTCAACCACGAAAATATCGCCGGCGCGCAGGTGGATCGGCGCCATGCCGTCCGGGGTGATCACGCAGTAGCCTTCCTGGAAATGGCAGTACTCCCACTTCACATAATCGACGCGCCACTTGCCCGGTGTGCAGATCCACGTGCCCATGATCTTGCTGCCGTCTTCGCTGGTGTAGGCGTTGAGGTTGACGGTGTGCGGGTCGCCTTCGAGTTTTTCCCACTTGCAGGCATCGAGTACCGGCAGCGGATGGGTGTCGCGTAGAACGGTGATAGGGGCGGTCGCGGTCATGGGGACTCCGGGCAGTGGACTTGAGGTATGAAGTCGCACCCTATAGCGCCCGGACGCGGGTCAGTTGTCTGTGCTCGACATCGAAGTGCTCAGAAGCGCGCAAACCGCTTAGAGGTTTTCCAGCGGGCAACTGACCCGGGCCTGTTCCAGACTGGCTTCGAAGCCTTCCAGTTGCGCGTATTGCCGGATGAGCTCGTCCATGCGGTTGTTGATTTCGCGCTTCTTCGCTTCGATGGCCTGTCGGGCCAGCGCCCAGGGCATCGCCTCGCCGTGGTGATCAGCGAAGATCGCCTGCAACTCCTTGAGGCGAAAACCCATGTCTTTGGCGCACTTGATGAAGATCAGCAGTTCGACGCTCTGTTGGTCGTAGAGGCGGTAGTTGCCTTGACGCCGGGGGTTGGGCAACAAGCCGATCGACTCATAGTGCCGGATGCTTTTGATGGTGGTGCCGGAGCGTTGCGCGGCTTGACCGATGTACATAAAAGTCCTTTTTCAATGTGAAACAGCGCGGGGCATTATCGGCAGACTTACCGGCCGGCGATAGCCTGCGCCTGTTGCAACCATGCTTGCCGTTGCTGCTCGGTGGAGCCGAGCACCGGGCCGAAGGTCAGCGTACGCACGGGTTTGATCCCGCAGAATTCGAGCGTTGCCTGGCGCACCTCATGCAGTCCGGGCATGCGGTAGACCCAGCGGTAATACCAGGGCGGTGTGTCCATGGTCACCAGCAAATCTGCGGTGCGGCCCTTCAACAGTTTGTCCGGGAACGCTTTGCCCTTGCGGTATTTGAAAGCGAAACCCGGCAGCAGCACCCGATCAAAAAAACCTTTGAGCAGCGCCGGAATGCCGCCCCACCAGATCGGGTACACCAGCGTCAGATGTTCGGCCCAAAGGATGTCGGACTGTGCCGCACTCAAGTCGCTTTCCAGCGCCTGGAGCTGTTGATAACCCTCGCGCAGCACCGGGTCGAAATCCATCTCGCCAAGCCGTAACTGACGCACCTCATGTCCGGCCTCTAGCGCTGATTGTGCATAGCGATCAGCGAGTGCGGCGCACAGGCTTGTCGGCGAAGGGTGGCCGAGAATCAGGAGAATGCGTTTGCCCATCGTCACTGTCCTTGCTGATGAAAAGCCAAGGATGAAGTCTGCCCCTTAGGGGAGAGTCAAGGCATGCAACAGGGCTTTGGCGTACCCCGGCAATACGCTGAAGTCTCTGGCACAGAGCATCAACGTGCGGCGGGCCCAAGGCTCATCAAGGGCGACGCTATTGAAGGTGCGAGACGGCCCGCGTTCGACGGCGGCCAGCGGCACAATCGCGAGCCCCGCGCCACGGCCGACCATGCGCATCACGCCGTCGAAGCCATCCGCGCGGATGCGAATCTGCATTCGCGAGCCACTGTGCAGCGCCTGCTCTTCGAGATAGATCGCCAGTGCGCTGTCGGCGCTCAGTCCTACAAAATCGTGGCGCAAGGCGTCGCTGAAACTGACTTCGGCGGCGCCAGACAACGGATGGTCCAATGGCAGAATCAGTAGCAGTGGATCGTCACGAAACACTTGAGTTTGTAAGTCGCTAGTGTCGACTGCGTCCGAAACGATCCCCAGATCCGCCGCGCCCTGGCGCAGGGCATGAGTGATGCGCGCGCTTGGCAGCTCCTGCAAGTCGATGTCGAGATTGGGATGACCGCGCAGGAAGTCCGCGAGTACTTCGGGCAGGTATTCGGTGATCGCTGTGGTGTTGCATAGCAAGCGCACCTGACCTTTGACGCCTTGGGCATAATCGGCCAGATCCTGTTGCAGGCGTTCGGCCTGTTGCAGGAGGATGCGCGCGTGCTGGGCGAGGGCTTTTCCGGCGGCCGTCGGCGTGACGCCACGGCGGCCGCGCTCAAGAAAATCGACGCCAAGCGAGGCTTCCATGGCGCGGATTCTGGCGCTGGCGGCGGCCAGGGATAAATGGCTGCGCGCCGCGCCGGCGGTGATGTTGCCGGTGTCGAGGATGTGCAGGTAGAGGCGCAGGTCGGTGAGGTCGAAGTGCATGGGGCAACCTCTAAAAGTTCTGGTGTCTGGACTGGCCTCATCGCGAGCAGGCTCACTCCAACATGGGATCTGTGGCGATCACAAAACCTGTAGGAGTGAGCCTGCTCGCGATGAGGCAAGAGGCTTCAAAGAAAATATCAGCCTCTTGTATGGACAGAGGCAGCCTCAGTATATGGCAGATTTCCAGCCTACCCAGAGTGGCGCACAGTAGCGCCATGAACACACTCGCAGACTTCTATCAAAACCTCGGCTTGGCCTTGTCGTTGCTGGTCATCATGACGTTCATGCTCGCCGGTCTGATCAAAGGCGTGATCGGCCTCGGCCTGCCCACGGTCGCCATGGGCTTGCTCGGTCTGGCTATGGCGCCGTCACAGGCTGCGGCATTGCTGATCATCCCGGCAACCCTGACCAATGTCTGGCAACTGGCGTTCGGCGGTCATCTGAAAGGGCTGATCAAACGTCTTTGGCCGATGCTGCTGATGATCTTCCTCGGCACCGGCGTCGGCACGTTATGGATCGGCATGGCGGGCGGGCATTGGGTGGTGCGCGGGTTAGGCGCGGCGCTGTTGCTCTATGCGTTGAGTGGATTGTTTTTGCCAACACAGCGCATCCAGCCGCGCCATGAAACCTGGCTCGGCCCGGTGAGCGGTTTGATCACCGGCGTCATCACCTCAGCCACCGGCGTGTTCGTGATTCCTGCGGTGCCATACCTGCAAGCGCTGGGCTTGAATCGCGATGAATTGGTCCAGGCGCTGGGCCTGTCATTTACCGTTTCGACGTTGGCGTTGGCCGCTGGATTGCTTTGGCGTGGCGCCCTCGGTGGCGGCGAACTCAGCGCGTCGCTGCTGGCGCTGATACCGGCCATTCTCGGTATGTTGCTCGGCCAATGGCTGCGCGAACGCATCAGCGCCGTGCTGTTCAAGCGCGTGTTCTTCATCGGTCTGGGCGCGCTCGGCGCCCATTTGTTGATCAGCGGTTAGCCGAGGCTTCGCTGAGCATGTCGATCGGGCGGATATCGAAATCGCGCTCCAGGTAGTCCATGCGCCGTTCAAGGAATGCCTTCATGTGTGGCAGATTCGAATGCACATCCAGGTGCGCCTGCGACGCCCAGATCTCGTAGAAGATGAACAGCGTCGGATCTTCCTTGTCGCGCAGCATGTGGTATTCGATGCAGCCGGGCTCGGCGCGGCTCGGCTCAACGTAAGCGCGGAACAACGCCTCGAAGGCCTCGGCTTTTTCCGGGCGGGTCTTGGCGTGCAGGATAAAACCCTGGCGTTCACTCATCACAACAACTCCTCGAATACAGATGGCCAAGCATGCTATGGCAATAATCGGCGTTCGATTCGTGCTTTTCAGTCAAATGTATTTTGCGCAATCACGGCTTATTCCGCGCGAGGCACCTCGTTAATCTGCCGCCATTCCAGTTTCCTTTCTCCACCCAGCCCACTGGCTGCGCCGAGGCTTTCTCATGAAAAAAGTGCTGTTGCTCAATGGCGGTAAAAAATTCGCTCACTCCGACGGTCGCTACAACACCACCCTGCACGAAGCCGCACTGAGCGTGCTCGATCGTGGCGGTGTCGATGTGAAAACCACGTTCATCGACGAGGGCTACGACGTGGCTGAAGAGGTCGCGAAATTTCTCTGGGCCGACGTGATCATTTACCAGATGCCGGGCTGGTGGATGGGCGCACCGTGGACGGTGAAAAAGTACCTCGACGAAGTCTTCACTGAAGGCCACGGCAGCCTCTACGCCAGCGATGGCCGCACCCGTTCCGATGCGTCGCAAAAGTACGGCAGTGGTGGCCTGATTCAGGGCAAGCAATACATGCTGTCGCTGACCTGGAATGCACCGCAGCAGGCGTTCGATGACCCGACTGATTTCTTTGAGGCCAAAGGCGTCGACGCGGTGTACTTCCCGTTTCACAAGGCCAACGAGTTTTTGGGCATGACTGCTTTGCCGACTTTTCTGTGCGTTGATGTGATGAAGCGCCCGAACATCGAGAACGATGTGGCGCGGTATGAACAGCATCTCAAAGAGGTGTTCGCTCTCAAGGCTTGATGGGTTTCGGGCTACTATCGGTTGTAACAGCAAAAGATCGCAGCCTTCGGCAGCTCCTGCCTTGAAAGCATTCCCCTGTAGGAGCTGCCGAAGGCTGCGATCTTGGCGATTTAAAAGAGGACACCCGTGAAAGCCAGATCCGATGAGTTGCAGATTTTCGTCTGCGTGATCGAATGCGGTTCGATTTCCGCCGCCGCCGAACAGGTCGGGCAGACGCCTTCGGCGGTCAGTCGCACGTTGTCGAAGCTGGAAGCCAAGCTCGACACCACGCTGATCAACCGCACCACGCGGCGCATGGACCTGACCGAGGAGGGCAAGTACTTCTTCGAACAGGCCAAGCTGATTCTCGATCAGATGGATCAACTCGAAGAGCGCCTGTCCTCGCGCCAGCAAACCCCGTCCGGGCGTCTGCGGATCAACGCTGCATCGCCGTTCATGCTGCATGCAGTCGTCCCCTACATCGATGAATTCCGCAGGCTCTATCCGGACATCCAGCTCGAACTCAACAGCAACGATCTGATTATTGACCTGCTGGAACAAAGCACCGACGTCGCGATCCGCATCGGCACACTCGCCGATTCGACGCTGCACGCGCGCTCGCTCGGTTGCAGTCCACTGCTGATCGTCGCCAGCCCCGCCTACCTGAAAAAACATGGCGCGCCGCAGCAAGTCGCCGATCTGAGCGAGCACACCTTGCTCGGCTTCACCCAGAACGAAGGCCTCAACCAATGGCCGCTGCGCTATGTGCACGGTGACCGTTGGCCGATCACCCCGGCGATCAGCGCCTCCAGCGGCGAAACCGTGCGTCATCTGGCACTGGAAGGTCAGGGCATCGCCTGCCTGTCGCACTTCATGACCATCGATGACATTCGTGCCGGGCGCCTGAAAGTCCTGCTCGGCGAATTCAACAGCGGTTATCGTCAGCCGATCAACGCCGTGTACTACCGTAACTCGCAACTGGCGTTGCGCATTCAATGCTTCCTCGACTTTATCCAGAGCAAACTCGCCGCGTACGCCAGCGCCGATTTCAAGGGCTGATTCGTGACCTCTGCGCAAGAGTGAATTGGCCGAGGGTGGGTTTTTCCCTCGGACCCACGGGCAGATACTCGTCCCATCACTTACTCACGCAGGGAGTTTCTCCATGAACGTATTCGTCACCGGCGCTGCCGGTTTTATCGGCGGCTCGATCGCTACCGGTCTGGTACAGGCTGGCCACACCGTCACCGGTCTGGTGCGCAGCACCGAACAGGCCGCTGAGCTCAAGGCACTGGGCATCACCCCGGTCATCGGCACCCTCGACGACAAAGTGCTGCTGGCCGAGCAGGCCCGCGCTGCCGATGCGGTGATCAACGCCGCCAGCAGCGATCATCGCGGTGCGGTCGAAGCGGTGCTCGATGCCTTGCGTGGTTCCAACAAAGTCTTCCTGCACACCAGCGGTTCGAGCATCGTCGGCGATGCATCCGGCGGTAAATCCAGTGACGTCATCTACTACGAAGACAATTTGCCGGAACCGACCGTCGACAAAGCCGCGCGTGTGGCCATCGACAACCTGATCCTCGCAGCGGCGAAGGATGGCGTGAACTCGGCGGTGATCTGCAACACGCTGATTTACGGCCATAGCCTGGGCGTCAATCGCGACAGCGTGCAACTGCCGCGACTGCTCAAACAGGCCCGTAAAAGCGGCGTAGTGCGGCACGTCGGCACAGGCCAGAACATCTGGTCCAACGTGCACATCGAAGACGTCGTTGCCCTGTACCTGCTGGCGCTGACCAAGAACGTACCGGGTACTTTCTACTTCGTCGAAAGCGGCGAAGCATCGTTCATCGACATGACCACCGCCATGGCCCAAGCGCTGAAACTGGGTCAGCCACAAGACTGGCCGTTGAAAGACGCCGAAGCCGAATGGGGCTATGAAATGGCCAACTACGGCCTCGGCTCCAACAGCCGCGTACGTGGCAAACACGCCCGCGAACTGTTGGGCTGGGCGCCAAAGCGTACCTCAGTCGTTGAATGGATTCGTGACGAGATGGTGTGAGCGGCTTCTTTGACGTTGTAAGTCGCATCGGGCAGACGAATCTGCCCGATGCTGCCGAGACGCCCCGCGCCATCGTATGAACCGGTACAGGACGTTCTGGCATCAGCCAGAAATATGCCTTCGGCGAGAGGCCCCGGCATGGCTCCCTAACGGCAGGATGCCGGTGGCGACAGTAACAATGTCAGGGATGATGCCGGTGCAGTTGCCACAGGCCGGGAAGTCCTGATTGAGTCCAGGGTTAGTCAGTTTTTGTACAAAAACGACGCTGTCGGACAACGCTCGGTTGAAGCCCCTCGAATCGAATTTTCCGTCCTTGAGAGGCAATTTACGGGCAATGTCGTTGACGGTTTGCACGTCGGCATGCAAGCCGGCAATGCCTGCGCGGATCGGGATTTCGGGATGTGCCCGAACATGATTCATGATCAGTTTCATTGTTTCGGGATGCAGAAACACACCGTTGCGTTGGTACTCTTCACGCAGCGCCGACTTGAACTGTTTCCTCGCCGTCACGGAATACGTACCCAAATCGCCCGGGGGCAGAAAGTCACTGTCTTTCCTCGATTGCGGATCCTTTCGAACGCCTTCAAACGTTGGGATTTGTAGATTCCGGGGGATTTTTGTCGGCTTTGAGGTAATGCCTGGAAAAGCATTGTTTCCCGATGGGCTGCCTTGAAAGTTATGGAAGGCGAGCATCTCTGAAGAACCGCCGCGCATGACGTAACTGGCATGTGCGATGTACTTTTTCAGGTTTTTTCCGCTGGGTGGGCCAGGGTCAGACTCGGATCGCTTGTGCACTCTTCTTCTGGGTTTGCCTTTAGCCTTGGGCTCGGGCGTGGCATTTTCGTTTAGTGTGCCGGTCAGCCAGCGTGTTTTTGCCGAGAACTTGCCGTAGGAACTGTTCGGTTGATCTATCAAATGGGCGAGCGGGGCTCTTTCAATCGCGCTGGCTGGAATGTCCAGATGGTTTAACGATTCGTACTTCTGCAAGCCGCCGTGATCGCTATATCTGATCGGGTTGTTACCCACCATGCAAAACAGGTTCAAGCCGTCGACGGTTCCGGCTGGGTCCGCGCTGATCCAGCGTTGCAACCAAGGGGCGTAGTAACGGTGGCCGTAGTAATACAGGCCGCTGCTGTCGCGTTCCTTGCCCGAGTAGCGCACCGTTGTGTATTGCGCCTCGATGACTGACCGCGCGGCGCTCCAGGCCGTGCCCCCAAAGGGGTAGTAAGTTTCCTGGCTGATCAGACTCGCGTCGTCGTCAAGCTCCAGCACGCAGGATCCACAGGGTTCGTCCAGGCTATAGCGCAGTTGCTGGCGCGGGCCCATTTCTGCGGGACGGCCCTCGGCCCAGTGCAGATAGCGGATGTTGCATCGGCCGGCCTGCATCGTAATGACCTCCAGGCGCTGCCTGTTTTGCGAACGCAACTCCAGTCCCGGCAAATAAACCACCTCATCGCGATGGGTAAGCGTCCCGCCGTAAAATGTGCGCGATTTGTACACGCGCTGGCCGCTTCCGTCATACACGTAGCGTTCCTCGTCATTGACGCCGTTGGCACGGCTGACCAGTGTCACGCCAGCCAATTGGCCCAAGGCATTCCATTGCAACGGTTGACCGGGCTGTAAGGTCAGCAGGTTACCGTGGTCATCCGAGTCTATGGCAGTGCCGGTAACCGAGTCGCCCTGATTCCAGGCAACAAGACGATTGCTGTCTTCGGCAATGTTGAGGTTTCTCGTATATTGATTGCCATCGCGAACATGGCGCAAGGTTGTCAGATTGCCTCCCGTGTCGTAAGCAAAATGCTGGGTGTAGTTGAACAACTCACCGACCGCAATCGTCATGCTTGCCGCGGGCACCAGTTTTGGCTGGGTGATTGCAGCCTGCGCTTCGCGGCCGGTGGCGCTGGTCAATTGGTAGAGGCTGTCATAAGTGAAGCGGCTGACGGCCTGTACCTGTTGATTGTTCGCGAAGCTGGTGGGCTGGGCCCTGTCGGTAATGGACAAGACGTTGCCCACCGCGTCGAAGGAGTACTGCAAATCCTGCAGGACCCGGCCAGCCTTCGAGGCATTCAGCTTAAGGAGGCGACCGCTGGCCATATCGTAAGTCGCGCGGTTGATCACGCCGTTTGCGGCCCGTTGGGTCTCGATCTGTCCAAACGCGTTGTACTCGATGTCGCTGATGATTACGCGTTCGGTGGGTTGGTCGGCGATTTTCAGGTGCAGCGTTTTGAGTTGCCCGGCGACATTGAACGAATAGCGTTGGGTATGGCCTTTCGCATCGGTTTGTTCCAGCGTTGCACCGCTGCTGTCGTACCGCCAGTGTGTGGTATGGCGTTGAACTTCAAGCAGGGCGTCACGTTTTTCGACTGAATCCGGCCAGTCTGGCAATTGTGGAGCGAATAACAATTGCCGCGTCTGGCTGGACGGTTCTCCGCACAGGGCATAGGCATCGCTCGACAGCGTGCCCGCACTGTCATCGTGGCGCACCAGTCGGGCGCAGCAATTGCGCTGTGCCGAGTCGGCAGAGCTGTCGCCATAGGTAAATCGTTCGGCAACGCGCATGGCTTGACCGGGCGCTTGTTCATCGACCCTCACCGGGCGTAACTGGCGATCATATTCCATGTTCCAGAGGTTGCCGCGTTGATCCCAACGCCTGCCAGTCTGGCCGCTGGCCTGAGCCAGTGACAGGCTCCACCCGGAATCGACACAAACCACGCCCAATGGCGTGCCGGCCAGCGAGTAGGACATCGTGCGATTAGGCGTGAGTTTTCGTGCGTCCTGTCTGGCATCCCACTGCTCGATCAGGTGCCCGGCAGTGTCGTAGGTATGCCGCGTGACCCTGGGGGCTGCGGGTACCTGCGATTCACTGCTGCGGTAATAAGCGATGTGGCGCACCATCAGTCCACGGCTGTCGATGACGCTGACGTCAGGTGTCTTGTTGTGCAGGCGGGCGCTCATGCTTGCACTCCTTTCGAGGTGGCGGACATGACTTCTTCGAGGGTGTCGTTCTCGTCTTCCATGACTGAATACCAAGGGTGATAACGGTGGCGACGCAGGTATGAAATCGCGCCCTGTTTTGCCAGAAATGTTTCGGTCGGTCTGCCCAGTGCGTCGTAATGCTGAAGGTCGTAATGGTCCAGTGTGCGCATCGACGTGTCCTTGACGTAGCAGTGACGATCGGCGAAGTACGGTCGATAGATGCGGATTGGCAGGCCCTTGTTGTTGTATTCCTGCCTGCCGGTGACGCACCAGCGTGTGGTGGTGACGCTTTCGTGCGCGACGTCGTTATCGAGGACGAGTCTGTTGTCGTCGCCGACCAGGTATGCCAGTCCCGGATCGACCTTTTGTTTGCTTTGCAACTCCCGCCCGAAGCCATCAAGGCAGCTCAGGGAAATACCGATCTGCGGCTGATCGCCGGGATAACGGTCCGCACTCAACAAGGCTGTGTGCACGGGCTCGCGATGGGCCCGCTGAATCAGGTCTGCAAGCTTTTGCGCATCACCGCTCAGCCGAGCGCCGCTGGCGGTAAGTTCGCGGGCGCGTGTGCAGATGTGGCCGTCGGGTAACAGAAGACCTTGTGCTACGCAGCGCTTCAGCCATTCGATATCGCGCCGTGCGTTTTCTTCGATGCGGCCCATCCAGCTGAACACATCGTAGGCTGCGATACTTGCGGCGTTCTGCAGTGCGCCCTGCGGATCGGCAATTGCGCTCGACGGTGTGAGCGAGTCCGGTCGTCGGTAGCTGCTCAGCTCGGCGAATCCGACCGGTCGGCCCTGCTCGGTACCATGCACACTGCTGGCCAGTACCTGACCGAAAGGGTTCACCAGCACTTCATTGATGTTGCCATTGGCGTCGGTGATTTGCGTGGGTGCCATGACACGGTAATTGTATTTGGCCTGGGTGGCGCAGCCATCCTCCTGGCGAATGGCGAGCACACAGCAGTGATACGCATCATGCTTCAGGGTCACCCGACCCTGGAGTGCGGTGGCTTGCAGGGACTCAGGTTTATGGAAGCCTTTTCCGGAGGCCACGGTCACGAAGCCGCTCTTGACCGACCAGAACTTGTTTTGCGCCCCGGCGGGCGCGAGCCAGTCGCTCATGCGCTCATAGCCAAAACGTGTCAGCAACGCGTCGTCTGGCCGAAGATCGGGCGCCAGGGTATCGAAGGCACGCAGGGCAGATTGATCGAATTCAGCTGTTTCGACGTAGGCGCCAATGCCGGCGAATTCAGCCACGCCATCGGGCAATACCCCGCCGCTCCGGGCGTTTTGATAGCGTTGTACAGACAATCCGGTCAACACTCCCGTCTTCGCAACGCCAGAGTCGACAAGCCATTTCGCGAACTTTTCGTAAGTGATGTCACTTGGGTTCAACTCATCGACTGCCGTTGATTTGTCTGCTTCGTATGCCTGGCTGCGCTGACGCCAGGGCAGGCCGAGGCGCCAGCCCTGAGCATCGCTGAGATGAATGTATTTGGCACAGTGTTCACTAATGTAGAAGCGCTGTTGCGCCGGGTCATGGGCGTCTTTCCACCAGTCGTTTTCATGGGCTTGATCGAAGGGGGCGGTGTCACTGGCGGTCAGACGTCGCGCGTAATGGATCTGGAAACTCTGCTCGACGGCGCCGAACCGGTCCCGGCGGGCATTGATCGTGTGCAGGCATTGCGGATCTGCAACGAAGCCGTCGTAGTTGTAATTAATCGATTCGAGTTCCAGTGGCAGTACACGGATGTGGTCTCGCGCCACCTGTTGTGGTGTCAGCAGGCGCACGTGATAACGGTGTTCTTCAACCTGCAGCAGCTTGCGCGATGTCCACCCGGCGCCGAGATCAAAGACCTCGCGCCGCAGCAGGCGCCCGCACAGGGCCCTGGCAATCGCCCGGCGGGTGGCTTCATCGGTCGCTTCGACGGCGAGGTCTTTTGCGTCCTGATACCGACTCACATAGACCTTGCCCAAGGGGCGCGCGTATTTGTCGGACGTGTCATAGCCGCGACGAGATGGCTCGCTTGGCTGGCCGGTATGAAACCACTGGCGGGTTCTGCTCGGCGGCATGCAATCGGCGCTGGACACGCGTTCGCTGCTGTTTTCGATCAGCAGCCCGAATCCGCGCAGTTGCCGCTCCTTGCTGTCGTAGTAGCCCTGGCGATAGCTGAAGCGTTGCGTCAGCTGATTTTCAGTGATTTCATCCCGTTGCATCTGGCTCCTGACCAGATGCAAGGCGAAGGGCAAGTGGCAGGTCAGGTCGACCTTTTTCCCCTTCATGCGCTCGGTTTTTTCGTCCAGCCATTCCTGCGCGGAACTGCGGTAAGCAATACTCGTGGACTGCCCCATGTTGTTGTTTGAGGCGGTCAGCAGGTAGGGCTTGCGCTGGACGAAGTCATAGCGCCAGTGATGTGGGGAATTTCGGGGCGCATGGAGCACCAGGCTGGAACAGCCCAGACCACGGGTGTCGACCAAATCGACACGGCACAGATCGTCGAAGCGCCACGTCTCGGGCCAGGTCAATGTCACTGCTGAATCGAAGCCGTGGCCGGCGCGATTGATGAAAATCAGCGCGTGTTCGGCTGTCAGGTAAATCAGGTCTGCCGCGCCCGAACCGTCCAGATCCGCAAGACGAATGCGCGAAGCGTCGAAAGTTTCGCGCGCCAAACCGGGCCAGGTTAAAACCCGGCCCGGGCCAAAACGCCCGCGACCAAGGTTTGCCCACACCTTGATTTCATCGTGACGGATGCGCACCAGATGCTGCTGGCCGCTGCCAAGCAGATCGCTGAACGCGACCAGCTCCTGCTTCGAATCGCTGAACACCGGAAGGTTGTCTTCGTCATCGGAGCGGGCGACTTCCAGTGCAGCACTGAACCCGTCACTCCGCTGGTTGGCGTACAGCCGGACGCTGCGTGGCCCGATCATTGCCAGATCGGCCAGGCCTTCGCCCATCAGGTCGGCCTGAAGGGCCTTGTTGTTGAAGAAGTCCAGAGGAAACGCTTTGAAAGCGTTGAAGTCGGTCCACGACCGATTCGGCGACATGGAGAAAAAACCGCTCATGGCCGGTTGCGCAACGACCCAGTCCAGACGCCCGTCGCCGGTCAGGTCGGACAGCGATTGCCGGGATGCATTGTTCAGCGTGGGCAGGGTGGGCAAAGGCTGCCCTTCGCCGTACACGACGTGGTCGGTGTTCGGCTTGCCGCGTAACGGCTCACGGTAACGCCAGTGGTCTTGCTGCCGGTAGAGCAACCCTGGCAAGCCTTCGCCATACAGGTCGACCCATTCCATGCGGTGGCTCTCGACCGTGGGCATCTGGCTGAAGGATGTCCAGGCAGAGGCCGATGGTTGCAGATTGAATTCGCTGTAGCTGAATTCAACAGGCGGATGGCTTTCGGGCTCGGGCGCCTCGTCGAATGCCTGCTGATGGGCGGCTGACAGCAAATGGTAACCCGCCTCGGTTTGCTGATAGTCGAGCAGCAGGCGCCTGACTAGCTGCGGGTCGTCTCCCAGTTCGGCGGGGAACCAATGGAACATCAGAATCTGCCGGCACAAGCGCTTCGTGCGCAACTCAAACCCGTAAGCGTAATTGAGAACTTCATCTTCGCGATTGACTGCATTGCCAGAGCCATATCCGGGTTTTTCCGAGTACCCGGTATCGCGTCCGCCGTAGTCCAATACCAGTTCAAAATGCCAGCGCACGGACTCCAGACGCTTCGGACGCCACAGAAACAGGTGTTGCTGAGATTTTTCGTTGCCGTAGCAGACACGGCTCAGATAACGCTGTGCCGTCGCTTTACCGCCAGCCATGTCGGCCTGATATTCGTAGTAGATGTGCTCGCCTGAAGCGTTGACGCTTTCTTGCAGCAGCCATTCGCCGACACGCTGTGGATCGGCAGGGTCGCCCCGTCGTGCAATGGCCTGCCGGCCGAACAGGTGAAGGGTGCCATCGGCGCCATGAACCAGCCAGAAACCGGCGGGGTCATCGCTGGCAGACCAATGTTCAATCCGGTCGAAAGCGCTTTCCACTCGAGCCAGATAGCGCGTTACCGTGTAGCTTTTTTTCAGATCAAAGTCATTGTACTTGTGGTGTTGGCTCGACTCTGCCGGATACCACTCGACGCCGTCCGGGCCGGCGACTTCGTCTTCGCGGGTGTAAGTGGGCACCCCTTTGCCGGTCACGCGGGTCACTGCCGGTATCGGCAGATTCCATCCGATGCCGAACACGCCGTTGCCTGCCGAGCTCGAATAACCCAGGGTCATGGCCGGGTCAAACCCGCGCCCCGTCGAGATCGGCAACGCCAGCTGGAAACTGGAAGCGCCGGTCGGCCCTACAGGCCCCCAGCCTTTACCCACGCTTTGAATGGCACCACCACCCTTGGGCAGCGCCGGAATATTGATGGAAACGGACTCAGGGCGACTCATTTCTGGTCCCCCGACGACCTGGCCGTGTAGCTGATGTGAACAAGCACGTCAGTCAGCGAGTTGATGAAAGTCTTTTGGTCTGTGTGATTGGAAATGCACAGACTCCAACTGGAAATGGCGCCGGTGAATTCGAAGGGCAGGTAGCGCTCATCGTTGAAATTGAGAGTGAACAGGCCGTTATCGTCAACGCCGGTCGACAGCGCGATGATTTCGTTGACCCGTTGGTTTTTCAGAACAGGCGAGTCCTTTTCGGGTTTCAGACGGACTTCGCTGGAGAGTTGCATCAGGGTCGCCCGAACGTTTTCATACGGAGCGAGAACTGCCGGGAAAGAAACGCTGATGGTTTTGATCCGGCGCAGATAGTGCTTTTTGTAATCCTGCTCGAACAGCTCGTTTTTAAATTCGAAATCGCACTTGCCCTTGTCTGTGAAGTTAGTCAGGACATCGCTCCATTCCACATCGCTGGCGGCTTTGAGCTGACGCAACGACACCGTTTTGCGAATCTCCAGCTCCCTGCAATTGCGCTGCAAGTAGTCTGCCTGCATTTTCATCAGAGCCAGCTTTAGCGGCTCCCCGGCTCCAAGCCCACGCCGGGAATTTTGCCACGTGCCATGCGGCAGGAAGACTGTGCTGAAATCGGCAATCTCGTATTGCCAGGCTGCCTCGGCGGCCTTGCACAGTGCCAGGGTCATGTCGTAAGCCTGACTGTAGAGAGGGGCGAGTTGGGTGCCAAGCCACTGATACAACTGTGCCTGGGTGAAGCGCGTGCTGAGGAAGTCGTAGTTGCTCTTGGCCTGGGACAAAGTTGTCTGCGCCTGACGCATCAAAAGCTCTGTGGCTTTCTGCTGTTCTTCCATCGCTTTCAACTGGGCGTCGATCTGGTTCAGCTCCAGTGCCGCTTGATCGCGCGCAAGCGTCCATTCTTCACGGCGCCGGGTGAATTGTGCCGTACGGTCCAGGTGGCTGGCGGCCGTTTGGTCAGCGGCCGATGCCCCTTGGGCGATGGCGCTCAAGGCATGCAATGCGCCCTCCCAACGCATGCCGCCATTGGCCAGGCCGAAAGTGTTTGGCGCCAGCATCAGGGCACCGGCACCGACCTGGGAGGCTAACGCCAGTTGTTCGGCTACACCACTGCGCAAGTACAACTGACTGGCATTGGCCTCCTCGGCACTGAGGTCCTGTTTTAGCAGCGTTTCATAATGCTCAAACCGCTGCTGCACGATCGCTTTGCCCACCTCCAGCGCTTTCTGATTCTGCTGTTCGCCGCGCAATGCCTGTGTCTGTAAGTCCACCGCCAGCGAGGCCAGCGCCCAGGCTTGCTGTTGCTGCACTTCCTGAAATTGCGATTGTTCCTGACGCTCGATCAGTGAGAGGAGCGTCAAGCCGAACTGAATCAGACTGTCAACGGCGCTCAACGCCTGTCCATGCATCACATTGAAGCGGTAATGCGGGATTTGCGTCGAGGCAAGGGCCGAACTCATGTCACTCTGGCCACCGGAGTGGGCTGTCAGCAGCGTGCGTGGGTCCAGAGGCGATTCGAACAAGCGAACGGGCTGGCGTTTACCGGCGATGTCCAGACCATGCCTCAAGTTATACAGGCGACTGTCCACCTGATCCCAACGCTTGAGTAAATCCGGATGGAATGGAATGCGCAGATGATTGATCGCGGGGAGCTGCAGTTGTACCGGGTTTTTTTGCCTGTTCAGATGCAGCGGGACGCTGCCACCCTTCTTGATGAGCTCCTGTTCAAGCTCTTTCATCTCCGTCAGGTCATCTTTTGCCAGTAGCTCAAGTGTGATCTGCTTCCAGACCTCTTTCCGGCCGTTGATCACCGGGCGATTGCCAAGCAGATGACGCGCTTGCAGATAGAGCGACTTCGCCTGGTTAAGACTCTCGGTTGTCAGGCGGCGATAAGCTTCGTCAGCGCGATTGAGCAAAATGTCGATATAGAGGAAAAACACTGCCTTGCGAAAATGCACGCGATGGCTGAGCGCAATCTGATGCGGGTCATAGGGATTTTTAAGCGCATAGGAAGGCTCTTCGACAGGATTCAGGGGTTCTGATTTCCAGAACTGTTTCTGGCCATTGTTATCCTGGCCCCAAGGGTCGAAGAGGTAATTGACCCATTTCATCGCGTCTTCGTAACGGTGCTCGGCATTCAAGCGACTCGCGAGCAGCCATGGGACGTACAAAAACAGTTCTGTGAAGTACTGGCCGTAAGCGCCATGAAAATCCAGCGCCTGGTGACTCGTGTGGGCTGAGCCTGGCGCGGACAGTTCGGATTTCGGTGAGTCGAGGTTGAACAGTTCGTCCAGACTGTTTTCTGCGCGGCGAATCATTTCGGCGGCGAAGCCGGTGTCGAGACTGATGCTGTTGTCATGGGATGGAGACGTTTCACCCTTTTTAGCGGTACGTTTTAATAGCTGCGATGAGTCTTCATTAACGATATCCCAGGCCGTATCTTTATCATTTTTCGTCATTATGCGTCGATGCTTGTCGAGCTCTAAAATGGCGTTCAGATGCGCTTGTGTTATTTGGAATACGGTGCTTTCATCCGTTACTGTAAGAAAAAAATTCTTATCGATATAGCCACCCAGGCTGTCGAGCTCCATCGTTAGGCGTATTTCGAGCTGATTATCTTTTTCAAAAGCCTGGATTGAGACAAGTTTGTTAAATTTTTCGGGCGTTAGAGCGGTCAAGTAACTTTTGGAAAAGCGTTCGAGACATGTTTTCGGCAGGCTCCAGGTGCCATCGATTTTACGCCACGCATAAATAAGCTTAACTTGTGAGTTACTTTGTCCTTTTGTACTTCCCTCCGCAAGCTGGTGGGGATGCTGATGATTACTTTCTGCCCAGAATACAAATAGTCGATTGTTGAACCAAACGGGCCGAATGGTATGTTGAATGGCATTTTGTGAAATCGGCACATCTGCTTTTTCCCATTGACTCCAGGCGAGAGGGTCAGGGCGCTTGAGTTTCTCGGCGCCCTCAGCGCTGAGCGTCACCGGGCGCTGCGACATATCGAGCGAGCGCCAATAATAGCGATCAGCTGAGCGCGATTTGGCCAGCAAATAATGAACACCGTTGTCGACGTCATCGCCATCGATATAACCATTGAGGATACTCAGGTTCGCCACTTCTTCAAACCGGGTCAGATAACCCAGTATTGCTTTTTGCGCGGTCGCTGAGTCGATCCGTCCCTGTGTCAAATCGTTTTCCAGTTGGCAAAAATTTTCGCTTTTATCGACCCGCAATGCAGGATCAAGATAAAGCGAAGGTAAATACATCAGTTGCTGGTGCGCTGCCCAGGTCGGGTAATGGCTCAAAACATTGCGCCAGGAAGAGCGCTGTTCCTCGCTCTTCGAATAATCGGAAGAACGGCGAGTAAAAGCCAGTTCGATGTGATGTTGAAGGCTGGAGATGGCAAAGCTGACCGGCGTCGTCGAAACATCATTACTGATAAGTGCATCAAGCAAACAGTGATCGTAAAGCGCTTCGGCAGATCTGATTTCCGTGTCGGGATTTTCAGACGTTTCGAGGTGGAGATAATAAGCTACCTGGGCATCGCGCAGGCTCTCCTGCAACTGCTTATGAATTTCTATGTTTTTCATGTTTATTCCCTTAAACATTTACGTTGTGGAGAAGTTCGGCAGCGACGGCGCGCCATTCATCCATTGAGTTTTGGCTGTTAAACTTCAATAGGTCACGCAGTTTTTCCAGCGAAAGCCCCGTGTTTTTGCATAATTCAAGGTGGCGGGTGACCCAGTCCAGTTGCTGCATGTTTTCAACTCTTCCCCTGGGTAACTCCTTGGTCAAAGTGTTCAGGGTTTGCTTGGTAACAAGAAACTTTGCCAACGCGTCGTTGGCTTTTATTTGAGTATCGGTATGGGAAAGTTTCAGGAAGCCGAGAAGCTCGTGACTCGCGCCTGGATCGTGCCGGCTGTAATTGGCAAAGCGTTCGAGACAATAGAAGTCTTGCAGTTCAAATGCGCTGTTCCAGTCCGGTTTGATCAGTGTGTGATCGCTCAGCAAGTTGAGCAATATGTCGCTGCTTATGTTTAATGTCTGGCAGATTTCAGCGGCGGCCAGTGACTTGTGTAACAGCAGGGTTTTCCCTTTCTTGATTTCTGCACATATTCTTTGCTCGGTGGTATTGGCCATTTTCATGACGCACGGAACGTATTGCACCGAAAGCCCTGCGACGTCCTGCAGCAACTGGTGCACGGCAAGGGTATGTTGTTTTTCAGCGGTGGCATCGCGCAGGGCACTTATCGCAGCGACATGCACGGGAAGTTTTTCACGAGCAAAAGGCAAGCGGCGCCCCAGCATGCGCAACAGTTGTGCGACTGTAAGGCCGGCTGATCGTAACCATGTCATCACCCCGTCCACTGCCATCAACAAATGGAGGATGTCGGCTTCGGTTTCACTGCTCAATTTTCCTGATACCAGCAATCGCTCGAATGCTTCGCCCCCGAGTAAATTGATTAACTCCTTGCATTCGAGGGGGGATAAACCAAACAGCCGCGCTACGCGTGCCTGACGATAAAGAGATGAAGCGGTCGGCAAGTTTTGATGCAGGCTTCCCAAGTGTTTTTTGGCTAAACGTATGCACAAGTCGAACGATTCCTGCGTCATTTGAAGATCCATACCGTCGGCAAGGGCGACGGGAGATACTTCAGTGGATCCTTCTTCTTTTTTAAACAAATTGGCTGCCGGGAAACCGCGATGGAAAACACGATCAAACAAAGAGGCCCGGCCGTTGACCGAGTCGGTGGGTAAGCGGTACAGAAGGGCTGCGAATTCCTCTGCCTCAATCCCATAATGTTGATTGAAATATTGATAAACACCCACGGCTCGCAGTGTGGACCTGGGAATAAATGTGTCACTGCCATCGCTGGAAATTGCGCTGTAGACCAGAGTGTCGAGTTCCCCCAGCGAAATGTTGCTCCATTTGTGAAAACGTATCATGCGCTGGATACGATCAAGGGCAGTAACCATATGTGCTTCGGGATTGTCGTGTGTCAACGAAATGGTTTTTAGTTTACTGCCGGGTACATTGTCCACTACAAGGTGCGAGGAGCTTGATGGGTATGATTTGGAAACTTGAAGATCAACGAATTGTTTGATTTGCGACGGCCAGCAATTGGTTTGGGAGGCAAACAGGTTAAGGTCGTAACGATCTTCTTGTATGCTGAATTTATCTACAACGCTGTGTGTCGCGCCTGTCTCCGTGTCTGTTGGACTGATATATTCTGCGAGCTTGGCCGTCAGAACATCGATTTGCCTGTTGCTCAGATTCGACATCTTTATCTGAGCTTCGCAAAGCAGGTTCAGGGTTACCTTGTCAGGGTTCTGAAAAAACGTATTTGGCCATAGAAGTTGCAGTTTATAGTCCAGAATGCCCAATCCAAGATTCTTCGCAGCGAGCGCTACTACACATTGTCGATGACGGTGATGGTAGGGGAGGAAAATAGGTTTAGTCTGTATGGACATTATCTCCAGAGTCGTTTTGTCGTTGGCGTGCTTTGCATGTTTTTTTATTTTATGGCCCAGCACCTTGTTGACGAGTTGCAAGGCCGGGAGTGGTTCAAAAACACTGGAAGCATCTATCTGTTGAGTGGCAATGTCCGGACGAATCTCGCTTATTTTGCGCGTGGGTTTTTCTTCCGCATCAAGCTGGCCGGAAAATATGTACAGGGCACGCAGATAAGCGGCTGGCGAGTCGATCGCATTTAAATCGTTCTGCGCGCAAAAGTTATCCCAGTTTTCTTTAAATAGATTTTCATACGTTGGCTCAACGCTATCGACACCACGCTTGGGGCGTGTTTTGCCTGTCTTGTGAAGTTGGCGCTCCATTTGCTCGCGTGTTATTTGCCGGGCAAAACTGCTGGCGTAGTCGTGAGCTATTTCGGCATTCAGTTTTTCATCGGGGGTTTTTTGTGTTTGCTTGTATTGGTCTCTGGACTGCTGAACCACGGTGAGAGTGGAGTTCATAGCGATGCCATGTATTTTAAAAGTCTGAGTGTCAGCAATGTCAGGAAGTAATTTAAGTTTGTTAAGGTCTATGTCGCTCATTGTTTATGTTTCCGTTTAATGTTGTGTCTTTTGGGGCGATGAACATAACTTACTCCGAGGAATTCTAAATGTAGGAGTTTTCTCTATTGCAGGTAAGGCGAAAAAATTTGAACTAAGTAGTTTGCAGGCAAACTTCTGAAAGGATTATTCCGGCTCGGTTTTATTGTTCTCCGCCTGATATTTGCTGGTTGTTTGTTTCCAGGCATGCATTGGAGTCGTCGGCTTGATTTTTTATAAAAGGTTTCGCCGACGAAAATCTCATGGCGTGATTTTCATTAATCACGACAATACATACCCATTAGCGACACGCCTTATCTCTCCACGAAAATTACTTTCATGCGGTTTGAAATCTCGATCTCGAAATGATTTATGAGTTTCACAACCCATTCGAACGTGACCCTTTCGAGGAGTACCGCATGACGCCTTCCTTCGGCTATTGGCTGCTGGTCTATGCCGCCGTCGCCATCATCGCGCTGATCGTGTTGATCGCCCGTTACCGGCTCAATCCGTTCATCGTCATCACCCTGATTTCCATCGGCCTGGCGCTGGTGGCCGGGATGCCGCCGTCGGGTGTGGTGGGGGCGTATGAGGCCGGGGTGGGCAAGACGCTGGGGCATATTGCGCTAGTGGTGGCGCTGGGCACGATGCTCGGCAAGATGATGGCCGAGTCCGGCGGTGCCGAGCAGATGGCACGCACGCTGATCGATAAATTCGGCGAGAAGAACGCGCACTGGGCAATGGTCTGCATCGCGTTCCTGGTTGGGCTACCGCTGTTTTTTGAGGTCGGTTTCGTCTTGCTGGTGCCGATCGCGTTTACCGTGGCGCGACGCGTCGGCGTGTCGATTTTGATGGTCGGGTTGCCGATGGTGGCCGGCCTGTCAGTGGTGCATGCATTGGTGCCGCCGCACCCGGCGGCGATGCTCGCGGTGCAGGCCTATCAGGCGTCGGTCGGGCAGACCTTGCTGTATGCGATCGCCGTCGGCATTCCCACCGCGATCATTGCCGGGCCGCTGTACGCCAAATTCATCGTGCCGCGCATTCAATTGCCGGCGGATAACCCGCTGGAAAAACAATTCCTCGACCGCGAACCGCGCAACCAACTGCCGGGTTTCGGCATCACCATGGCGACCATTCTGTTGCCGGTGGTGTTGATGCTGATCGGTGGCTGGGCCAACCTGATTTCCACGCCGGGCAGTGGCTTCAATCAATTCCTGTTGTTCATCGGTAACTCCGTGATTGCGCTGTTGCTGGCGACCTTGTTGAGTTTCTGGACGCTCGGTATCGCTCAGGGTTTCAACCGCGAATCGATCCTCAAATTCACCAATGAATGCCTGGCACCCACCGCCAGCATCACTTTGCTGGTCGGTGCCGGTGGCGGCTTGAACCGGATTCTGGTGGATGCCGGCGTCACCGATCAGATCGTCGGCCTCGCTCATGAATTCCACCTGTCGCCGCTGATCATGGGCTGGCTGTTCGCCGCATTGATGCGCATCGCTACAGGCTCCGCGACCGTGGCCATGACCACCGCGTCCGGCGTGGTCGCGCCGGTGGCCATTGGTCTGGGATATCCACACCCTGAGCTGTTGGTGCTGGCGACCGGTGCTGGCTCGGTTATCTTTTCCCACGTCAACGACGGCGGCTTCTGGTTGATCAAGGAATACTTCAACATGACGGTCGCGCAGACGTTCAAAACCTGGACCGTGCTCGAGACGTTGATCTCGCTGGTCGCATTCGGTCTGACCGTCGGCCTTTCTTACCTGCTGTAACCGGAGCCCGCCGCCCATGGACATCCTCTACCAGATCCGCGCCCGTCAGGATTTCTTCAGCGCCGGTGAAGGTCGCATCGCTCGGCTGATGCTCGACGACGTTGGTTTTGCCGCGAGCGCCAGCCTCGAAGACCTCGCGCAACGCGCCGAGGTCAGCACCGCTACGCTGTCGCGGTTTGCCCGCACCGTCGGTTGCCGTGACCTGCGTGATCTGCGCCTGCAACTGGCTCAGGCCAGCGGTGTTGGCCGCCGTTTTCTCGACCCGGCGGGCACGCCTGAGCAGTCGGCGTTTTACGGGCAGATCGTTGGCGATATCGAAACCACGCTGCGCCAGCACTTGGCCGGATTCGACGAATCGCGCTTTGCCGACGCGGTGAAAATGCTTGGTCAGGCACGGATGATTCACGCCTTCGGCATGGGCGGTTGCTCGACTTTATGCAGCGATGAATTGCAGGTGCGCCTGGTGCGCCTCGGCTACCCGATTGCGGTGTGTCATGACGCGGTGATGATGCGCGTCACCGCCGCCAGCCTGAACGCCGAGCAAGTGCTTATCGTCTGTTCGCTGACTGGCATCACCCCGGAATTGCTCGAGACTGTCGAACTGGCGCGCAACTACGGCGCACGCATTCTGGCGATCACCCGCGCCGACTCGCCGCTGGCCGAACTGGCCGACATCGTTCTGCCGCTGCAAGGCGCGGAAACCTCGTTCATCTACAAACCGACGGCGGCGCGCTACGGCATGCTGCTCGCCATCGATGTGCTCGCGACCGAGCTGGCGCTGGCCAATCCTGAAGACAATCAAGAACGTCTGCGGCGGATCAAACTCGCCCTCGACGAATACCGTGGCGGCGACGATCACCTGCCGCTGGGAGACTGACATGCTGTACGACACCCTGATTCGCAATGCCCTGATCATCGATGGCAGCAACACCCCCGGTTACCGCGCTGACGTGGCGATTCGCGATGGCCGCATCGAGCGCATCGGCGACTTGCACGATGCCACGGCGACCGAAGAAATCGACGCGGCCGGTCGCGTACTGGCGCCGGGTTTTATCGACGTGCACACCCACGACGACACGGTGGTGATTCGTCAGCCAGAGATGCTGCCAAAGCTCAGCCAGGGCGTGACTACGGTGATTGTCGGCAATTGCGGGATCAGCGCGTCGCCGGTCAGTCTGAAAGGCAATCCACCGGATCCGATGAACCTGCTCGGCACTGCCGCAGCGTTCGTTTATCCGCGCTTCAGTGATTACCGTGCGGCGGTCGAAGCGGCCAACACCACGTTGAATGTGGCAGCGCTAGTCGGTCACACGGCGCTGCGCAGCAATCATCTGGATGACTTGTTCCGTACCGCGACACCGGAAGAAATCGCGGCGATGCGTGAGCAACTGCGTGAAAGTCTTGAGGCCGGTGCATTGGGTTTATCCACAGGTCTGGCGTATGCGAGCGCCTACAACGCCTCCACCGATGAAGTGAAGCAACTGACTGAAGAACTGACGGCATTCGGCGCGGTGTACACCACGCATCTGCGCAGCGAATTCGAACCGGTTCTGGAAGCGATGGATGAAGCGTTCAGCATCGGCCGTCATTCGCGGTCACCGGTGATCATTTCCCACCTCAAATGTGCCGGTGTCGGTAACTGGGGGCGCAGTCCGCAGTTGCTTGCCTCACTGGAAGAAGCCGCAAAGACCCACCCGGTCGGCTGCGATTGCTACCCCTATGCGGCGAGTTCTTCGACGCTGGATCTCAAGCAAGTCACCGACGCGCACCGCATCACCATCACCTGGTCGACGCCGCACCCGCAAGTCAGCGGCCGCGACCTGATCGACATCGCCGCTGAATGGAATCTGCCGTTGCTCGATGCCGCCAAACGCCTGCAACCGGCGGGTGCGGTTTACTACGGCATGGACGAGGCAGATGTACGAAGAATCCTCGCGCATCCGTTGTCGATGGTCGGTTCTGACGGACTGCCGGAAGACCCGTTCCCGCATCCGCGCCTATGGGGCGCTTTCCCACGGGTGTTGGGGCATTTCAGTCGTGATGTCGGGCTGTTTCCCCTGCACACCGCCGTGCACAAGATGACCGGGTTGTCGGCCGCGCGATTTGGGTTGAAGGAGCGCGGCGAGATTCGTGAAGGGTATTGGGCGGATCTGGTGTTGTTCGATCCGGCGACGGTGCGTGATGTCGCGGATTTCAACGACCCGCAACGGGCTGCGCAGGGGATTGACGGTGTGTGGATCAATGGGGTGTTGAGTTATCGGGATGGTCAGGCGAATGGCCGGAGGGAGGGGCGTTTTCTGGCACGCGAAGGCGATCTGCGCGACGGATTTCATTGACGGTGATGGCGCCAAAAGATCGCAGCCTGCGGCAGCTCCTACATGGGAATGCGAGCTCCTGTAGGAGCTGCCGAAGGCTGCGATCTTTTGATCGATGTCTCATAGTGGCACTCTGAGATTAAAGAAAGCCATCAACAGGCCGAATTGCTGACATCCACCCCGTCTACACTGTGGGGCCAATCAGTCAGGGAGCACCCCATGAGCTTCGGCAAAACCACCCCGATCCTGCGGATCTTCGATGAAGCCAAAGCTGTCGAGTTTTACGTCGACTTCCTCGGTTTCAAGATCGACTGGCAGCATCGCTTCGAGGCGAATTTTCCGTTGTATCTGCAGGTGTCGCGCGGTGAATGTGTGCTGCATTTGTCCGAACATCATGGCGATGCGTGCCCGGGTTCGGCATTGCGTATCGAGACGGATGAGCTGGAGGCGTTTCAGCAGCAGTTGGTGGCCAAGGATTACAAGTTCTCGCACCCGGGTATTCAGGCGATGCCGTGGGGGAGTCAGGACATGACCATCGTTGATCCGTTTGGTAATCGGTTGGTGTTTACCAACGCCATCAGCCTCTGAAGCGAAAAGCCCCTCACCCTAGCCCTCCCGAAACGTCGGACCGCCCAGAGGGAGAGGGGACCGATCCGGGGATGCTTGAGAGATACACCGACCTGAACCTGCTCGGTCGAATCCATAATCGACTCGTTTATTCAGGTCGATGTATAGAGCCAGACACCTCGGTCGGCCCCCTCTCCCTCCGGGAGAGGGCTGGGGTGAGGGGAAAATGGCACACCGCAAAAAGACGCCCGCCACCTAACCATCACAGTTGGGCGGCGGGCTTTTTCGTTAGTCGGTCGGCACTAACCTGTCCAGCACGCGATTGACGGCCATTTCCGCCACCATCACCACTTGCGCAATACCTTGCAGGGTTTTGCGGTGCGTGCCTTCGACTTGCGCGGCGTGATTATTGAGCATGACGGTCGCCGAACCCAGGGTTTCGCTGGCGTCGGCCAGCAGGGATTCGGTGTCTGCCTTGGGGTTGGCCATGTACACTCGTGTTGGGGGAGTAGGGCGTGGCCATGAGGTCGGCGTTTGTGGGGCCGAGATAGTGATCCAGTGCGCGCTCGGCAGCTTCGTGGAATTTCTTCGAATCAGGGGATGCGTAGGGGGAGGCCGGGTCGGTGACCGGTGGATTTGGCGTTACTTTGAACATGGGAGCGTACCTTTTAAAGCCGCATCCATTTCGCCGCTAAGCAAAAGGGAGGCAGCTGTGCGCAAGTTAGCGGACCGGTCGCTTCCCACCCCGGCGCACCCGAAGGTGCCATGCGCACAGCCACCATCAAGCGCAGGCAAATACCTGACAGGATGATACTCGTGCAGCGGGGAGCGAATGTAGCCGAGCCGCTAAGCTCGATCACTGGGAATCAGTGATGGAATCAAGTTACGCAGCATGCTCCAGGCGCACAAGCCGGCGGATTCTGGCGCAGGCGTAGGCAGCGGCGCAAGGATTTGTGGGTTGTTTCGCGTAACGCTGAGTGTCTTTAAACAGCTACGGTGTGAGGGGTTTATTGCGCTACAGAGTTCGGGGAATTATCTGTCGGATCTTGGTGCGGCGACTGGCAATTCGCGAGCAGGCTCGCTCCCACAGTAGTTCTTTAGTGAACACAGATGATGTATCGCACATAAATCCCATGTGGGAGCGAGCCTGCTCGCGAAGAGGCCCGCGAAGTCACCCACGATGCATCTGCCGAAACTCCCCCGGCGGCATCCCGCGCCGACTCTTGAACGTGCGGTGAAACGAGCGTGGTTCGGTAAACCCCAGATACTGCGCAATGTCCTGAATCGGCAAGCTGCTATTGAGCAAATAATGCTCAGCCAGCTCCTGACGCAAATCATCGAGAATCTGCTGATACGACGTCCCCGCCTGATGCAGCTGCCGCTGCAACGTGCGCACTGAAACAGCGAGCTGCTCGGCTACCTGTTCCTTGCGCGGCAAACCCTCCTTGAGCAACTGCCGCAGAATGTTTTTCACCTGCTGCGCGAGCGACACATCCTCCAGCGTCGCCATCAATCCCAGCGCATGTTCTTCCAGCGTGCGCAGTAACTGCGCATCCGCCTGACGCAACGGCAACTGCAAATAAGCCAGCGGTACGATCAGCGCCGAATACGCCTGATCAAACAGCACCGGGCAATCGAAAAACGCTTGATATTGCGCTGACGTCGCTTCGGCCGGGCACGCATGTTCCAGCCAGACAGCGGCCGGCGACATCTGCGTATCGGCGATCCAGCGGGCATAGTGCAGCCATGAGCCAAGCACGTTTTCCACCAGGTGGCGACGAATCCGCGGGCGCTGATAGCGGCAGCTCCAGATCAGATGCACATGGCCATCCTGCACCTGCGCGCGGCTGACGCCCATGTCGCCGACCAGTTTTTCGAACGGCATGATCCGGCTCATCGCATCGCCCAGCGTCGCGCAGTTCATGGTGATGTAGCCGAGCACGCTCCACGAATTGGGCAGGACGAAATTCGCCGCGTTGAGGCCAAACAATGGATCGCCCGAGTGTTCGCAAAAATAATCGAGCAAGCGTTCATGCGCTTCACCGGGCAAACGCAGGGTGTTATCGCTCAACTGCTGCGCCTGCAAACCCGCCGCCGCCAACGCAGGTTCAATGGCCATGCCGAGTTGTTCGGCATGGCGCAGGTATTTGAGCAGTGGCGGAACCGAGGTGAAGCCGAGCGATTGCATGATCCCATTCCTTTGATCAACGGCGGCGGAGGCGGATGAATAGCCTGAAAGGTAATTTGAAACCACGGCTAAAGTAAATGGCTGACGCTTGCGCGACGTTTGACTCAATTGGCTACACGAACTGGCCGGATGCGACCGTGACACTTTGCGGCCGCTGGCTAGTATGGGGGCCTGAAAGTTCACTGATCCGACGGTTAAAAGGACACACGCATGCGACGCTGGAACGGCTGGGGAGAGGCAAGCACGGTGGTCGAACTGCCGGCCCAGGGCGCGGAGTTTCTTCATCAACGACTGGGCGAGGGGCGAGCGCTGCCCGATGCCACACTGGAGGCGGCATTGGCGCGCGTGCCGGCTTCGCGGTTGCCGGTGCACGCGTTGTACAGCGTCGATGCCCATGACCGCTTGCTGCATGCCCGAGGCCAGAGCCTGCCGGACTGGCTGGCGTTGCGCGAAGGTGCTTTGGGCAATTACCCCGATGCGGTGGCATTTCCCGAGACCGCTGAGCATATTCGCCAGTTGCTGGCGCTCGCCGATGAACAGGACGTGTGCCTGATCCCGTATGGCGGCGGTACGTCGGTGGCCGGGCACATCAATCCACCAAATTCTGCGCGGCCAGTGGTGACGGTTTCACTGGCGCGGATGAATCGCCTGATCGACCTCGATGAACAGAGTCTGCTCGCGACATTCGGTCCCGGTGCGAGCGGGCCGCAGGTAGAAAGTCAGTTGCGTGCGCGGGGCTATACGCTGGGGCATTTCCCGCAGTCGTGGGAGTTGTCGACACTGGGCGGTTGGGTCGCCAGTCGTTCCAGCGGTCAGCAGTCGTTGCGCTATGGCCGGATCGAGCAGTTATTTGCTGGCGGAACGCTGGAGACCTTCGCCGGGCCGATGCACATTGCAACCTTCCCGGCTTCGGCAGCGGGGCCCGATTTGCGAGAAGTGGTGCTCGGCTGTGAAGGCCGTTTCGGGATCATTTCCGAGGTCAAAGTAAGGGTCAGCGCATTGCCTGCGGATGAGCGCTTCTACGGCGTGTTTTTGCCCAGTTGGACCAAGGCGCTGCAAGCCATCCGCCAATTGGCTCAGGCGCGCGTGCCGCTGTCGATGCTGCGTTTATCCAACGCCGTGGAGACCGAAACGCAACTGGCATTGGCCGGTCATCCGCAGCAAATCGCCTGGCTGGAAAAATACCTGAGCCTGCGCGGTGCTGGCGCGGGCAAATGCCTGCTGACCTTTGGCGTGACCGGCAATCGTCGGCAAAACGCGTTGTCGTTAAAGCAGGCACGTCAGCATCTGAAGGCCTTCGACGGTGTGTTCACCGGCACCTTGCTCGGCAAGAAATGGGCGCAAAACCGCTTCCGTTTCCCTTACCTGCGCGAGAACCTGTGGAACGCCGGTTACGTGGTCGACACCCTGGAAACCGCCACCGACTGGAGCCATGTCGATAACCTGCTCAACCTCGTCGAAAACAGCCTGCGTGATGCCTTGGCCGCGGAGGGCGAGCGCGTGCATGTGTTCACGCACTTGTCCCACGTCTACGGCGAAGGCTCGAGCATCTACACCACTTACGTGTTTCGCCCGGCGGCTGACTATCCGGCGACGCTGGCGCGCTGGAAAGCGCTCAAACACGCGGCCAGTCAGACCATCGTTGACAACCACGGCACCATCAGTCACCAGCACGGTGTCGGCAAGGATCACGCGCCGTACCTGTTGCGTGAGAAAGGCGCACTGGCGATGGACACCTTGCAGGCGCTGAGCAAACATTTCGATCCTGCCGGGCGCCTCAACCCCGGCACGCTATTGCCGGAGTGACGGCCATGAGTCAGAACTGGAATGCCGCATGGCGCCAGCAGATTCTGCCGACGCTGGCAGACGAGAGCTGGGATCTGATCGTCATCGGCGGCGGCATCAGTGGCGCCGGAATCCTGCGCGAAGCGGCGCGTCGAGGCTGGCGCTGTCTGTTGCTGGAGCAGCGCGATTTTGCCTGGGGCACCTCCAGTCGTTCTTCAAAAATGGTCCATGGCGGTTTGCGTTACATCGCCAAGGGGCAGTGGCGCCTGACCCGCGATTCGGTGCGCGAACGTCAGCGCTTGCTCGACGAAGCGCCGGGGCTGGTCGAGCCGATGAGTTTCCTGATGCCGCACTATCGCGGCGGCTTTCCCGGGCGACGAGTGCTGGGTGGCTTGCTGAGCGTGTACGACGCGTTGGCGGGCCGGCGCAGCCATCATTTTCATGACGCGCACCAGCTGCGATATCTGGCGCCGGGCGTGAGAGAAAATGACCTGCTCGGCGGCACCTGTTTTGTCGATGCACTGACCGATGATGCGCGGCTGGTGATGCGCGTGTTGAGCGAGGCGCGGGCGGAGGGTGCTGTCGTGGTTAACGGTGTGCGTGTCGAACATTTGCTGCGAGAAAACGGGCGAGTGTGCGGCGTTGAGGTCGAGGATTGCGAGGCCGGTTCGTCACTGCAATTGCGCTGCGGCGTGCTCGCCGTGGCGACTGGCGCGTGGGCCGAGCGTTTGCGCCCGACTGAGGCTCCCCGGCAATTACGCCCATTGCATGGCAGCCATTTGTTGCTGCCGGGTTGGCGTTTGCCGGTGGCGCAGGCATTCACTTTTCTGCATCAGCGTGATCGCCGTCCGGTGTTCGTTTTTCCATGGGAAGGCGCGACGGTGGTGGGCACCACGGACCTCGATCATCACGAGGATCTGGATCAGAGCGCGAGCATTTCTAACGAAGAACTCGACTACCTGCTGGCCGCCTGCGCGCAACAATTTCCCGCTGCTGAAATCACGGCCAATGACGTGCTGTCGACGTGGTCTGGCGTGCGTCCGGTGGTCGGCAGGGCGGCGGGCGATCATCAGGACAAACCGTCGAACGAAACCCGTGAACATGTGCTGTGGCAGGAGCCGGGTTGCGTGACGCTGGCCGGCGGCAAACTGACCACGTTTCGCCCGCAAGCCCTCGAAGTGCTCAAGGCCTGCGCGGCCATGCTCGAACGCCCCTTCGTCGATGACGCAGCGCCGGTGTTTGCCGCTGTCCCTGCGCTGGCGATTGCCGGGTTGAGCCGCCATCAGTGGCGACGTCTGGCCGGACGGCATGGCCGAACCCTGCCGAGGCTGGCGCAATTGATCAAAGAGATCGGTCATGCCACGGTCGGCACCACGGACACTTTATGGGCAGAACTGGCCTTCGCCTGCGAAGCGGAAATGGTCTTGCACCTCGACGATCTGCTGCTGCGTCGTACGCGTCTCGGTCTACTGCTGCCTCGTGGCGGCGAAGATTATTTCGCCGCGATCCGCCCACTCTGCCAGCCGCGACTGGGCTGGAGCGACGAGCACTGGCAGGAAGAAATTCAGCGTTATCGGGCGTTGTGGCAACGCCATCACGGTTTGCCGGATGCCACGCCTTGATGCCCCTTGAAGAGAGCTCCATGGATAACCACCCGAACAAGCGTTACCTGCTGGCCATCGACAACGGCACCCAGAGCGTGCGTGCCTTGCTCTTCGATTTGCAGGGCAATCTGCTCGGCAAAGGCAAGGTCGAACTGCAGGCTTATTACTCGACGCAACCGGGCTGGGCCGAGCAGGATCCGGAATATTACTGGGCGAAACTCGGCGAGGCGTGTCAGCAGGTCTGGCAACAAACGGGGATTGATCGCTCACAGATTGCCGGCGTTTCCCTGACCACTCAGCGCGGCACGGTGATCAATGTCGATGCCGAAGGCAAGCCGTTGCGCCCGGCGATTCTGTGGCTCGATCAACGTCAGAGCGAAGTCGACGGCGGCATCAAAGGGCCGTGGGGCTGGTTGTTCAAACTGGTCGGCGCACAGGCCACCGTGGATTTTTTTCGTGCCCAGGCTGAGGCTAACTGGATCGCAAAACACCAGCCAGACGTGTGGGCGGCGACCGACAAGTTTTTGCTGCTCTCGGGGTTTCTCACGCATCGACTGTGCGGACGTTTTGTCGACTCGGTGGGGTGCTGCGTCGGCTATCTGCCGTTCGACTTCAAACGCCTGAAATGGGCCGCGCCCAGAGACTGGAAATGGCAGGCACTGGCGGTACGGCCGGAACAATTGCCGAGCTTGCAAAAACCCGGTGCAACCCTCGGCCACATCACCGCTGAAGCCGCTCGCCACACCGGCATTCCCGAAGGCTTGCCGCTGATTGCCGCGGGGGCCGACAAGGCGTGCGAAGTGGTCGGTTCCGGTGTGGTCGATGCGAGCACGGTGTGCCTGTCCTACGGCACTACGGCGACGATCACCAGCACCCGCTCGCGCTATCTGGAGATCGTCCCGTTGATTCCGCCGTACCCCTCGGCAGTGCCGGATCAGTACAACTGCGAGGTGATGATTTATCGCGGTTACTGGATGGTCAGCTGGTTCAAGAACGAGTTCGGTTTGCGCGAGATGCAGCAGGCCAAAGAACAGGGTATCGAACCGGAGCAGTTGTTCGATGCGCTGGTCGATGCGGTGCCGCCGGGATCGATGGGTTTGATGCTGCAACCGTATTGGTCGCCGGGGATTCGCGAGCCGGGTGTCGAGGCGAAGGGCGCGATGATCGGCTTCGGCGATGTGCACACCAGGGCGCATATTTACCGGGCGATTCTTGAGGGGTTGGCGTATGCCTTGCGCCAAGGCATGGAGAACATCGAACGACGCTCCAAGGTTTCGATCAAGCGCTTGCGCGTGGCCGGCGGCGGTTCGCAGAGTGATGCGGCGATGCAGCTGACGGCGAATATTTTCGGCCTGCCGGCGGAGCGTCCGCATGTGTATGAAGCCTCGGGTCTGGGCGCGGCGATTTGTTGTGCGGTGGGGCTTGGGTTGCACGCGGATTTCCCCACGGCAATTGCCGCAATGACCCGAGTCGGCGCGGTATTCATGCCGCAACCCGATGCACAAAAAATCTACGAACAACTCTACAAAGACGTCTACCTGCGCATGTACCGCCAGCTCAAACCGCTGTATCAGAGCATCCGCAAAATCACCGGTTATCCCGCCTGAAAGCACAGCACCAATCCCCTGTAGGAGCTGCCGAAGGCTGCGATCTTTTGATCTTGTTTTTTAAGATCAAAGTCAAAAGATCGCAGCCTTCGGCAGCTCCTACAGGGACCGTATTGCGATTCTATGTGGCGCCATCGGAGAACTTTTCTGGTGAGATCGGACAGTGTCAGCGGCGGGGTCGGTTGTTAGGCTCATCCCCTACGGCACCGCCAATAAGAACGAAAAGCAATGAAGCTGACTTTCCTCCTGTTGCTGTTTTGTGCAACGGCCCCGAGCGCCTGGGGCTGGTCGAACCATACGGTGGGCAGCTATCTGGCGTTGCAGGACCTGCCGGCGTTGCGCGATGCGCCAGCGGTTGAAGTCGAGCCACTGGAGCAGTTTCTCCGCGAGCAATACCCAGCCGTGCTGGCGCTGTTGGAGCAACAGGAAAGCTTCGCCCGCGCGCACTTCGCTCAGTACCCGCCACGCCCCGATCACCTGAAGTTACCGCTCGTGCCAAGTGACAATCTGCGCCACGACTTCCTCACGGCGCTGCGCATCAATCCCCAGATTCATCTGGCGATGGTCATCCAGCCAATGCCTGGCAAAGACCTGCCCGAGCGTGAGCACTTGCAGGCCGATCAAGTGATGGTCGAGCAAACCCTGTCACCCTGGAATCGCCAGCGTTTCATCGTCGTCACCAATCACGAAAAAGTCGCGGCGCTGGCCGTGCTCGCCAGCGCCGCCGACGAGCCGGATTACGGCCACGACATCAACCTGTTCAGCGACAATCCCGGTGACGTCGCTGCGATCTACGGCTTCGGCCCGCAACCGTTCGGTGATGCGCGTTTCCAGTACAGCTCGCAGGCGCCGTTCCATATGGGGTTCTTCCATGAAAGCGCGGTGGTCTATGCCGCTGCCGGTTTCCTTGAGCGCAGTTGGCCGGACTGGCGCGCGTATCAATACATGGGCCTGGCGCGATTGGCATTTGCCAGCGGTCATCCGTATTGGGGTTATCGCTTTCTCGGCTGGGGCCTGCACCACATTCAGGACCTGACCCAGCCGTATCACGCCAAGCCGTTGCCCGGCGTCGACCTCGCCAGTCTTCTGCTGCTGGAAGGCAAGGCAATCGCCGGTTTCGCCGAGGACAAACAGGCCTCCATCGAGCGTGTCGCTACCCGGCACATGGAAGTGGAGAAGTACCAGTCGACCTGGCTGCGCCGTTTGCTGCGCGCCGGTCAGCCGCATCCGATGCTCGACGCTTACGCCGATGTGGCTCAAGACAAAACCTACCCGCCGTACTCGGTCGACTACCTGCGCGAAGTGGTCAGCGCCGAGTCCGTCAACGATTCCGCAGCGTTCGATGAGGTCATCGGGCAGTGGCTTGAGACAGCACCGACTACCGGTGATTTCAGCAGCGGCAATCAGCTGCATCGCGAAGATTTCGACCATCCGGCACTTAACCGGCAACTGTTCAAGTTGCTCGGGCATTTCGGCGCGCACAGTCGAATCTACGTCAGCGCGGGATTGGCACCCTAGCCCTCGCGGCAGGACAACAAAACAATAAAAAACAGGGAAGGAGGAACACATGATCAACACTCGATTGCGCCTGACCGGCGCGGCGCTCCCCGGTGTCGGCCTGGCCGGGCTGCTGCAACTGTGCGCAGTCGATGGCGCGTATGCGGTGGAGTTCAGCGTGCCGGACAAACAGGTCACCGGCTCGTTCGACACGACCTTGTCCTACGGTCGTTTGTGGCGGGTGCAGGGCCGCGACAAAAGCAACGACGACGTCAACACCAACGACGGCAATCGCAACTTCGACACCGGGCTGGTTTCCGAGGTGTACAAGATCACCTCCGAGCTTGAAGCCAACTATCAGAACTACGGTGTATTTGTGCGCGGCACCGCGTTCTACGACACGCAACTGATGGACAAACGCAACGACTACTACGACAACAACAGCCCGTCGCAACCGAGCCAGAGCTACCCGCAGGACGACCATTTCACCGGCCAGACCCGCGACATCGCCGGCAGCCGCATCGAGATGCTCGACGCTTATGTGCATGGCAGTTGGGACGTCGCGCAGATGCCGGTGACGGCCCGCGTCGGTCGGCAAGTGTTCAACTGGGGCGAGGGGATTTTCTATCGCGGCGGGATCAACACCACCAACCCGGTGGACGCCGCCAAGTACCGCTTGCCCGGCGCCGAAGTGAAAGAAGTGCTGGTGCCGGTCGAGGCACTGAGCTTCAACATCGGCCTGACCGATTCGCTGACCATGGAAAGTTTCTACCAGACCAACTGGAAGGAAACCCGCATCGACCCGGTTGGCACCTTCTATTCGCAGACGGACCTGTTCGCCGACGGCGGCAACACCGGCTACAACAATTTCAGCGGTACAGCGCTCGATACGCCAGTGCCGGGGTTTGGCAATGTCATCGGTTTGTACAGCGCATTGGGTAATAACCCATTGCTGAGCTCCGCCCTGCAAACCACTGGCCTGTATGCCAACGGCGTGACGCCAGCCTACGGCAACACCCTCAAAGTGGCGAGCGTCGGCAAGGACTACAACGCACGCAACGATGGCCAGTTCGGCTTCGCCTTTCGCTACATCGCTGAACAGCTCAACAGCACCGAGTTCGGTTTGTACATGGTCAATTACCACGCCAAGGAACCGACCATCGCTGCCGATCTCGGCGGCTACCAAGGCATCGACATGGATGCGCTGACCAACCTGCTGGCGGGCGTCGCCGGCAGTCAGGCCGGGGCGTTGGCCAACGGTCTGGCCACGGCTGATGTGATGGGCAATATCCAGGCGCATCGGCGTTATGCCGAAGACATCCGCATGTACGGTTTCAGCTTCAACACCACGTTGGGTGAGGCGTCGGTGTTTGGTGAAATTGCTTATCGGCCGAACCTGCCGATCGGTGTGGCGGCGACCAACGATCTGATCGGTGACCTGGCCAACGGTGCAGCGGCGGCAGTGACCGGCAAGTCGATCAACGTCGGCGGGCAGATGGTCAATCTGAATAGCGAGATCAACAACGCCGAGCGCGTGGAAGCGTTCAATACGTCGCTCGGCACCATCTACAACTTTGGCCCGACAGCGTCGTTCGACTCGCTGTTCGGCATCTTCGAACTGGCTTCCGAGCATCTGCGCGGCAGTAGCCTGCAATACACCGCGTATGACGGCAGTCGTCGCTACTACGCCGGCACCGGTAACTATTCCTATGTCTCCGGCGGTGATCGCGACGATCAGGTCAACCGCAATTCCTACAGCTACACGGCAATGCTCAACGGCACCTGGAACGACGTGTACGCCGGGGTCAACGTCTCGCCGTACATCGTTTACAAGGACGACTTCGAAGGCAACAGCTATCAGGCCGGCAACACCATCGAAGGGCGCAAGGCCTACACGCTGGGGATCAAGGCCAACTACCAGAACAAGCTCGAAGCCGAACTGCAATACACCGAGTTCTACGGCGGCGGGCAGAACAACGGCATCCGCGACCGCGACAACGTCGGTTTCAACCTCAAGTATTTCCTTTGAGTTTCATACGAGATTTCTGCAACACCTCATCCCCCCTGTGGGAGCGAGCCTGCTCGCGAAGAGGCCAACCCATTCAACATTGATGTCGACTGACACACCGCTTTCGTCGGAACGCCGCCCGGAGAAAGCTCGCTCCCACAGGTTTCGCATTCTGGAGAAAATCATGTTGCACACTTCACGATTGACCAAGACCACGCTGGCGCTCGTCATGGGGCTGGCGGCCAGTAGCGTTTTCGCCGCCATCACCCCGCAACAAGCCGAACAACTGAAAACCACCCTGACCCCCATGGGCGCCGAGCGCGCCGGCAACGCCGCCGGCACCATCCCCGCATGGACCGGCGGCATCACTCAAGCCCCGGCCGGCTACAAACCGGGCCAGCATCACCCCGATCCGTACGCCGCCGACAAACCGCTGTTCACCATCACCAAAGCCAATCTCGACCAGTACAAGGCCCACCTCAGCCCCGGTCAGATTGCTCTGTTCAACAGCTACCCCGACACCTTCCAGATGCCGATCTACCCGTCCCGCCGCTCCGGCTCGGTGCCGCAGTGGCTGTACGACAACACCCTGAAAAACGCCACCTCGGCCAAGCTGCTCGAAGGCGGCAGCGGCTTCTCCGATGCCTACGGCGGCGTTCCATTCCCGGTGCCCAAGGACGGCGTTGAAGTGCTGTGGAACCACATCACTCGCTACCGCGGCATCTACGTCGTGCGCCGCGCCTCCGAAGCGCCAGTCCAGCGTAACGGCAGTTTCGCGCTGGTGACCTCGCAGCAGGAAGGCCTGTTCAACTACTACCGCCCGGGCGGCCAGTTCACCGATCTGAAAAACATCCTGTTCTACTACCTCGCCTTCGTGAAAAGCCCGGCACGACTGGCCGGCGGTGCCGCCCTCGTGCACGAAACCCTCGACCAACTCAAGGACGCACGTCAGGCCTGGATCTACGACGCCGGCCAACGCCGCGTACGCCGTGCACCGAACCTCGCCTACGACACGCCCATCGCCTCATCCGATGGCCTGCGCACCGCCGACGACACCGACCTGTTCAACGGCTCGCCGGATCGCTACGACTGGAAGCTCAAGGGCAAACAGGAAATCTACATCCCCTACAACAACTACAAAGTCGCCAGCCCCGACGTTAAATACGCACAACTGCTGACCCCGGGCCACCTCAACCCGCAATACACCCGCTATGAGCTGCACCGCGTGTGGGTGGTGGAAGGCAACCTGAAACCGGGCTCGCGGCACATCTACTCCAAGCGCGTGCTGTTTCTCGATGAAGACAGCTGGGGCGCCGCACTGGTCGATCAATACGATGGGCGAGGGGAGCTGTGGCGGGTGTCGATGGCCTACCTGAAAAACTTCTACGACCTGCCGACGACGTGGAGTGCGCTGGACGTTTTCCACGACTTGCAGGCGCGCCGCTACTACGTGCAGAACCTGGATAACGAAGAAGCGGAGACGGTGGACTTCGCGCAACCGGTGCCGGAGGATGCGTACTTCATGCCGTCGGCGTTGCGGCAGCGGGGGACTCGGTAAACGACGGGAATCAGCTCCCTTTCTCCCTCACCCTTTCGAGAGTGGGCGGGGTGAGGGAGTAGCTCTTGGGGGAGCCAGCGCGCCGATGATTCAGTCATCAATTTACTGCGCAATAAAGTGTGACGAAGTAGCTGCTGAACCCAGAACAGCATCCGAGATAGATTTCGTCCTCGAATAAGATTGAAGGCGAAAACATGCAGCGCAATATGCCCGAATCAACGGAACCCAACGCCTCCAGAGCTGATATCACACCGATGCTTGGTGAGCTCGGCGATCAGGTAACAAATTTTCAAAACCTGTTATCTGCCTGTCATGACCCGATAAAGAGCGATGCTGACTTGCAAGGACGAATGGCGCTGATTGATGAGCTTTACTCGCATGCTGACAGTGAAGATCACGCAGCGGCACGATTTGCAGAGTTGGTGGCTGATCGTGTGTATGAGTACGAAGCTGAAACCGTTTTGATTCCTTATCCCTCTCCGTCGGAGATGACAGAGCAGCTGCGTATCGCTGCCGCCCAAAACTGCCATTCCATGGAAGACGGAGCGCGGCAGATTCTGGAGGACGCGTTGGCTACCGTTGATCGAGCCGGCGGGTTAGGTACTCGGATACGCAATCGATTCGGCGCCATGGGTGGCGTCGAACTTGATCTGCCATCACGTTCGGAAAACTTTAGCGGCTGATAAACACCGCTCACAAAAAGCCCGCCGCCACACTAAAACCAGTGTGGCGGTGGGCTGTTTACAGGGTGCAAAAAAATTGCGAGTGCACCGCACTCGCCACCTCCCGCATCAATCAGTCGGTACGACCTTGTCCAGCGCACGGTTAACGGCCATTTCGGCGATCATCACGATCTGGGCAATGCCTTGCAGGGTCTTGCGGTGGCTGCCCTCGACGAGTGCTACATGATTGTTGAGCATGACGGTGGCGGAGCTGAGGGATTCGCTGGCGTCCACCAGCAGGGATTCGGTGTCGGCTTCGGGATGAGCCTGATAGAGAGTGTTGGGTTTGTAGGGCGCGGCCATGATGTGGGCGCTAAGTGGGCCCAGGTGATAATCGAGGGCGCGTTCGGCGGCTTCGTTGAAGCGTTTCGAGCCGGGGCATTCGTAGGGGGATGCCGGATCCGGGATGATTGTGGGTTCGGTGAGCGGTGGGTTTGGCGTTACCTTGAACATTGGTGCTTACCTCTGATGAGGCCGCGTCCTTTTTACCGCTAAGCAAAAGGGAGGCAGCTGTGCGCAAGTTAGCGGTCCGGTAGCACCCACCCGGCGCATCCGAAGATGCCATGCGCACAGCCACCATCAAGTGCAGGCGAGTGCCTGACTGGATCGTACTTGTACAACCGTGAAATGCTTGCCGAGCCGCTAAGCTCAATCACTGGAAATCAGTGACGCAATCAAATTACGCAGCCAGCCCAAGGCGCACAAGCCGGCGGATTCTGGCGTAGCCGTAGGCAACGGCGCAAGGTTTTGTGGGCTTCGGGACGTATCACGGCGTGTCCTTAAACACCCATGACCAACCGTGTGTAATAGCGATCCAGAACTCGTCATCCAATTCCTGAAGATGGTCATTTCAGGACAAAAAAGAAGGGCAGCTTTTCAGCTGCCCTTCTTTGTACATCGGCTTTCGTGTGCAGGGTTTACACGCGGAAATGGCTCACCATTATCTCCGATGCCCCATCGTCTCGGGGTTCAAAGGTTTCCCGGAGCGATTTCCTTTATGTTCCGAATCTGTATTCATTGGGTGTGGACACTTTGTGGACGCTAGTTCTCCTTGGGGTCATTGAGCTTCCCAAGCTGAAAGCGAGGGTTCGATTCGCTTCACTCGCTCCACAATCTTCAAGGCCTACAGCGGTATCGAGGTAGCGTCAGACAAGACTGGTGACAGTTACTCAATTTGCGCGGAAGCGCCGGTCAGTATCCCCTCCCCAGCAACACCCCTGTTTTTGGTTGACCCACGGGGAAAAGCAAATTTTGGTAATGTCCTTTCTTGTCACTCTAAAAAGCCAGCAAAATCAAGTGCTTACAGGTACTCTTTAACAGTAATAATTGAGTAATAGATAAGTTAGAAAATTACTCATTCGTCTAAACACTTCTAAATTTTCGAGGGCGCCCAGCGTGTGAAAGCTTGATCGTTAGCCTTTTGCACCGATGACCTATCCTACGAAGATCGCAGAATGTAAATTATGCTGTTATTCGGCATGGATAACGGTAGGTACAAAAAGATTATGGAAATTTGGAACAGCGACTCACTGGAGGGTTTCTCCAGCAAATTCGGTATCATTTTGGGTGAAGGCGAAGACCTTCCAAAACAAATAAATGAACTCGAAATAATAAGGGGTGAAAACTTCAGCATCCAAATGGTTGCGCGATCGCACGCTAATGATCGTCCCGAAAGAAAGCAAATTCCTCTCGGCCTCGTTTATCGCTTAGACAATAGCGTCGCTATATCCGGCTATGTGGGGTCTGGAATAATACGAAGCTATTCTCAAACAAATGTTAGCATAAAGACTCTTAGCCCAAATCAAGATACAGCCACTGCAGCAACATATAGCATCGCAGAAATTGAGTATGCAAGCTCCGACTCTGAAGTAAACTATACAATTGATCAAGTTGCAAACCTACCGGAACACTATATTTGGTGTCATCGTTCTGAAAGTAAAAAACAGGCGAGCATGAAATTACTTTCCCGGGACAGCCTGAGATAAACATAAAAACCTCCCTACCAAGCAACACCAGCTTAACCACAGCGTGCGCTAGATTTAATTTCGACGAACACGCCGTTATTATTTGTTCAGTTAAAGACTCATTCATTCCTCTTGCAAACCGACCTGGATACATTTATTACAGTGGTCATCCAGACAAAGCAACCAGAGAAAAAATTCGGGCAAGTCTATCTTTCGCATTCGGATTGCCCTTAGTTTATTTCGGTTCTAAATTCTTCACAGAACAAGGAGGGGTTATAGGTTTCGAGGCGGTGACCCCTTCAACCATCAGCGGTAGAGCATGGGATATAGTGTCTCAGCCATTCTCGCCCATCACTTCCAATGGTACGAATTTATTAGATAGCTCACTCCTTCAAAAGATGGTCGCGGGATTTTACAAAAACTATGAGCTTCTTGATCTGCAGAAATTTATTTTTCGGCTATGGTATGCAGAAGTTTCGCCACCTTACATGAAGGCTGCTTATTACGGTGCAATGATAGAAACAATTCAAAAGCGAGAAATTGAAAGAAGCAATTCAAAGATTAGTCACACTATTGTCGAAAAAGCCCAGTATAGGCGTTCAATGAAAGTACTGGCGAAGTACCTTCAGAAGCAAGGTATCCCTCCTGAAGCGAAGGATCTTTTTCTTAAAAAAATACAGAATGGAAATATGGCGCCGCAACGAACTTTGGCGGAGCGTTTCTATAGTTCGCTTGGGCTTACACTTGGGGTTCTTGAAAATGGTGCGTGGGATAAACGCAATAATGCTGCGCACGGAAATGAAGAGTTATCTGTAATCGAAAGTATTCGTTCCACAAAAATACTTAGAATCATCCTCGGCAGGGTTATTATTAAGCTAACTGAGGGGAGCGAAAAATACATTGATTACTATACATTTGGTCATCCTGTGAGGGATCTGCGCGAACCAATCGTAGAAAGTGACTGACAACAGAATGGGCGAAGAATTCGCGAGGTTCCATGGAAATGATAGGCAATCGGTGTGAACCCCAAACCCTTGTATAAAGAAGGGTTCCAACCTTTAGGCTGAATGAAGATTCTTTCAAATAGTAGGATGCTACTTAGTAAATATTCAGTTTTTCGTGTTTTTTCAGTTCGCGTTAGCAAAGCTGGGCATGTAGCTCATATGGCTATTGGTTCCTGCTTTCTGCCGCTTTTGAAACTAAGTTGCAAAACCTTGCAAAAGGCTTCACAGATTGAAATTATCACCCCTGCACTGTCCCCTTGACGGGCCTGCTTGCCCAAACGGTTTGTATCACTGATGCGATTGCAAAAAACGAGGAGGTGAAGCCGCCGGCGGGAGGGGGACAAGTGCTTTCCGCTTTCTGATCGGCTCACGAGCGTCGCGTTTTTTTTGGATTTTTTGGTGCTTGCGAAAGTGATGGCAATACGATAGCTTTTGCGCTCGGCTTATGGGCAGATTTTTGGATCGCGGATCGCGATCAGTGGTAACAATGTCCGAAAGACTGCTCCTATGAGGCTCCTCTCTGCTTCAGAGTCCCTCCAAGTTTGCGAAGGAGTGCCCATAAGCCACCCTTTTTACTCAGCTTAGTGCCCAATATGAGAAAAATCGACGCTCTTCGAGCTGTACGGACAAAGCCTGAGCTTGCTCGGCTTTTAGGCGTAAGGGCATCTGAGCTCACATACGTCTTATATGTGCTGAAACCAGCTACGCAATATGTCTCCTTCAAGATCCCTAAAAAAAGTGGTGGTGAGCGTACTATTCACTCACCATCGGATCGACTAAAGGTTATACAGTCTTCCTTATCAGATCTCCTTCTGGATTGTATCGACGACATAAATAAATCAAAACCCGGAAAGCCACATCTGGATCGCTTTGTTAAAGGAAAAAAAGAAAAGCTGCTAGATAGTAAGAAACCAAAGCCTTTAGCATATTTATTCACGCCTACGCTTTCGCACGGATTTGTCCGGAATCGATCAATTATTACCAATGCAATGATGCATCTGCATAGGAAGAACGTTCTTAATGTGGATCTGCAAAACTTTTTTGACAGTTTCAATTTTGGGCGGGTCAGAGGGTTTTTCATATCAAATAGACATTTTCAGCTAGATCCGAATGTTGCAACTGTAATTGCCCAGATTTCTTGTTATGATAATAAGCTCCCGCAGGGAAGTCCTAGCTCTCCTGTGATAACCAATCTTATTACTCATGCTCTGGATATTAGTCTTGCAAAGTTGGCATTCGAGTATTCTTGTACGTACTCTAGATATGCCGATGACATTACATTTTCGACGCGGGAGAAAATTTTCCCCTCTCAGATTATGAGCGAGGAGAGCGGAAGTTATACCGCCGGAAGCCAATTGACGCACGAGATCGCCAAGGCGGGTTTTAGTCTGAATTCGAAAAAAACTCGTATTCAGTATAATTCTTCTCGTCAAGACGTAACTGGGCTTGTGGTCAATAAGAAGCCAAATGTCAAGTGTGAGTATTGGCGTACAGTAAGATCTCAATGCCATCTATTATTTAAAAGCGGTGGCTTTGTTGCTAAAGTTAACGATGAGATAGTTGCTGGTAATATTAATGAGCTGGAAGGTAGGTTGAATTTTATTGATCAGGTCGATTACTATAATCGTCTTCGTCAAAAGCCTGCGCTAAATCCGGAGTACGCGCTGTCAAAACATGGTATGAATACTCGCGAGTTGCTTAGCGGTAGAGAAGCTACGTTTAGCAGGTTTTTGTACTATCGTGCGTTTTATGGAAATGAAAAGCCGACTATTCTCTGCGAGGGTAAAACAGATAATGTTTATCTGAAGTCGGCGATTAATGTGCTTGTGTCTAATTATCCAAAATTAGCTAAGCCGAAGACAGCTACTACCGCTTATCAGTTGCTGGTTTCTTTTTATAATTATACGGAACGTACCAGGTTTTTGCTTCAGCTGTATGGTGGAACTTCATATCTTAAGTCGTTCATTGAGAACTTTGATTCTCAATGTGGTTATTATAAAGCTCCTAAACCACAGCATCCAGTTGTTATTGTTTTGGATAATGATACCGGGTTTGGAGAAATTAATGGTTTGTTAGCCAGAAAGAAAGCGGAGGCATTCAGTGCTACATCCGGTAAGGATGAGTATCGGAAAGCTGATTTTATACACGTTATTAGAAATCTGTATGTTGTATTAACTCCTCGTGACGCAGTAGGCGCCGACACGGCGATCGAAAATCTTTTCACTCAGGCAACGCTAGATGAAGAGGTCGGTGGAAAGAAATTCAAACCAGCTAACAATATTGATACAGACACTCAGTACGGTAAGGAAGTTTTTGCCAAAAAAGTAGTCTTGGCGAAAAAAGGCAGTATAGACTTTTCAGGTTTCAAAATTCTACTTGACCGAATTGTTCAGTGTTTAGATCACTACGACAAAATAAAATAGCTAGAGCGATTTTTATAATTTCACTGTTTTTGTATTTTTATACACTTGTTTCTTGTTCTTCGTTGGATCATCCGAATCCTTGACCCACTAAACCAGCTATTATCCGGCACGATCGCTCGGCCATTCGGCCATAACTGTTTGAACAACTTCCCACTGGTCACGGTTTCCACCCGCGCATTGATCGGGTCAGGCCGCTTGCCCTTTGCCCAGAACGGCGACCATCCCCAGCGCACCTTATCGATGCTAAGACCACCCTCGACGGGCCGGATGATTTCTACCCGAGTGATCGGCGCGTAGTTGTATCGATCAATGGCCCACAGGTCGTATCCGTTGATTACCAACTGCTGAGGGGCGAGTTCCTTTAGGTAGTGGTCCATTGACTCGTAGATCGAATAACGTCCGCACATAGTGTCTGAATCGTTTGTTTGGCCACAGGAGCTCGTTGGACGGAGGCGGCTGGTCTCAGTCGTAATCAAGTACGCGATGGGCGAGTGTTTTTCGCACGTACCAAATTATCCAGAAATCGCACGGTGCCGATCTCTGCACTGCTTGAGAAGCGATTGATTCGAGCTCTGCCATTCACGGCAGACGGCAAGACATATAAGTCGTTTGGGTGTATCGCAGAGGAGCTGGATTTGAAGTTGCCGAAAGGTCAAATGACCCACGTACTACGACATACGTTTGCAAGTCATTACATGCTGAATGGCGGCGATATTCTGACTCTGCAACGGGGGCGGGGACATGCGACTTTGGAGATGACGATGCGCTATGCGCATTTCAGTCCTGGGCATCTTGCGCAGGTTGTCAATTTGAACCCAATTGCTGGCGAGTGTGGACAGCTTGTGGACGGATGGGATGAGGAAGGGAAGCGATTGAGTGCTTGATGAATGAGCTACAAGCCTCTGCTTTTGAGGCTTGTAGCTGATTTTTGAAGTGTTTTAGGGTTAGACGCGGAAGTGACTAACCATCTGCTGCAACTGACCACCCAAGCGTGCCAGTTCAACACTCGACGCTGCGGTCTCATCACTCGCCGCCGCCGTCTGCTCAGATACATCGCGTACGTTGATGATGCTGCGGCTGATCTCTTCCGCCACGGCGCTCTGCTGCTCGGCAGCGGCGGCGATCTGCTGGTTCATTGACTGGATGTTCGACACCGTGCGGGTGATGCTTTCCAGCGACAGGCCAGCCTTGCGGGTCAGGGCCACGCTGCTGTCGGTCAGGGCGCGGCTGTTGCTCATCACGGCCGAGACTTGCTGGGTGCCGTTCTGCAGACCGGCGACCAGGCCTTCGATTTCCTCGGTGGATTTCTGTGTGCGCTGAGCCAGACCACGAACTTCATCAGCAACCACGGCAAACCCACGACCGGCTTCACCGGCACGGGCCGCTTCAATCGCGGCGTTGAGCGCGAGCAGGTTGGTCTGTTCGGCCACGGCCTTGATCACGTCCATCACGCTGCCGATCTTATCGCTTTCCTGTTGCAGCACGCTCATGGCTTCGGTCGAACGCACCACTTCGCTGGCCAGACGTTCGATCTGCGCGATGGCTTCGTTTACGACTTTGTCGCCTTCGCGGGCTTCGCCGTCAGCGGCGGCAGCGGCTTGCGAGGCTTCTTCGGCATTGCGCGCGACTTCCTGCACGGTGGCAGTCATCTCGTGCATGGCGGTGGCGACCTGATCGGTCTCGACTTTCTGGCTGTTCACACCGGCGCTGGTCTGCTCGGTGACGGCCGACAGTTCCTCAGCAGCGCTAGCAATCTGGGTAACGCCGTCGCGGATGCCGCTGATCAAGTCGCGCAAGGTCACGCCCATGCGCGCGATGCCTTGTTGCAGTACGCCGAGTTCATCGCGGCGGGTGACAGTGACGTTCTGGGTCAGGTCGCCGCTGGCGATGCGCTCGACCACGGCCAGGGTTTCTTGCAGCGGACGGGTGATCTGACGGGTGATGATCACCGCCGCAATGATGCCCACCAGCAGCGCCAGCAAGGTGCTGATCAACTGGAATGTCCGCGCCTGGGCGCTTTCAGCGTCACGACGATCGAGCTGGATCTGATACAGCTGCTCGCTCAGGGCGACGATGGTCGTGCCCTGATCGGTCATTTCCTTACGGGCCTGCACGGCGTCGGTGTTGGCGTTTTTATACGCCATCAACGCACTGCGGTAGTTGACCAATGCGCTTTCCAACTGACGCAAGGCGTCTTGCTGAGTGGTAGCGAAATGCACGTTCAGTGGCTTGAGGCTGGCGATGGCCGCGTCGAGTTGGCCGACAGCCTTCTGCTCGGTTTCGGCGTTGGTGGTGGCGGTGTAGCCGCGCACTTCGTAGCGCGCGAGGATGAACGCTTCCTTGGCGGCAGTGATCGCCTGGAACTGTTCGAAACGCTGCTCGCTCATGTCCATTTGCTGCACGCGTTTGCTGATCGATTCGATCAGGTTGTACGCGGTCTCTGCATTCACGCTCATGGTGTCGCGGGCGCTGTTGCCGGTGCGGTAGGCGTTGCGCATTTTGTTCAGCGACGTCTGGTATTCAGCGATGGTCGCGGCCTGCTCCTTGAGCAGTTTGACGTTTTCCGGGCTCTTGAAGCTATTGATCAGCTTCTGTTGTTGCGCGGCGAAGCTTTCCAGGGTGGTCTGCACATTCTGTGCAGCGGTTTCATCGCCATTGGTCAGCATGTATTGCAGGCGCACCACGCGCAGCTTGGTCAGACCGGCATTGAGCTGGGTGATGTCGCTCATCCAGTTGCTGCGATCGATCAGGCCGCCGAGGCTGGTCCAGCCTGTCAGGGCCAGCACGCAGGTCAGGGCCAGCACCAGGCCGAAGCCCAGGCCCAGTTTCATGTTCACGCTGATGTTGCCGAACCAGCTATTCATCAAAAATCCTCCAGAAACGTTGGGTTTCTTGTCGTCGGTTAGGCTGGAAGATTGTTGTTTTTTTGAGCCAGCAAGGGTGTTAGCAGGTTTGTATCGGCCGCAAATCCGAGAGCTGAAAGGATTTTGTCCTACGGAATTTGTAACAACGGATCCCAAGACTTTTTTCACATGGGTTTCACTGGCTGCCCACGCCCGCCTCTGTACCTTCACCGCATCGAATGAACCCGTGATGCAGAGTGACGAGGCGGTTTTTGTGGAATTGAGACTGAGTCTGTTCGGCGTCAAACGCTCGATCGATCTGAGCTTTTTGGCGCGGTTTCGCAACACCTGGGTGGTGTTGGCGGCATCGGTATTGGTGATCCCCCTGACCCTGTGGTTGCTGGCGCCGGCGGCAGTGCCGGACCTGGCCCACGGCAATGTCGCCGGTGCGCAAGCGTTGACGACCGGTTGGGCCAAGGGCGAGATGATCGTGCTGGTGCGTCATGTCGAGCGCTGCGATCACTCCAAAGCCGCGTGCCTGAGTGGCAATGACGGCATCACCGATCGCTCGCGCGGTGTTGCGGTGGCGGTCGGTGCCCGGTTCGAGCAACTGGGCCTGAACAACGCCGACATCTACAACAGCCCGTCGATGCGCACGGTGCAGACCGCCGGCTACATGTTCAACCATGCCGCCAGCGGCGACGACTGGCTGATCAACTGCCGGGGCCGCATGTTGCAGGATGCGCTGGCCCACAAGGTTGCCGGTCGCAATCTGGTCCTGGTGACCCACAGCGAATGCATGGCGCAAATCGAGAAAGACGTCAAAGTGCCGACCTCGGACATGGGTTACGGCTCGTCATTGTTTGTTTCCGCTGCCAGCCCGGCGGCTCCCAAGATGCTCGGCTTTATTGAAGCCTCCGACTGGCGCACGGTGAATACCCGATGAAATCCCGCTTCTACGCTTATAACTTCGGCATTCCATTGGCCTGCGCGGTGCTGGTGTTCCTGATGTTCGACATGACCAAAATCGACATCGCCTTCAGCAACCTGCTGTTCGATCCGCTGACGCAGTCCTTCCCGCTCGACAAGATTCATTTCTTTGAAAAACTCACCCACAAATGGGCGCGGATCATTCCGAACTGGACGGCAGAAATCGCCCTGATCGGCGCGCTGCTATCGGTGTTCTGGCCATTGGTCAATCCGCACAAACGGCCGCGCCTCGGTGCGCTGCTGGAGCGCAGCAAAGTCGCGCCAGTGCTGCGATTTGCCGCCGATCACCGTAGGGATTTTCTGTTTGTGGTGGTCGCGTTTGCGGTTTGCACCGGAGTGATTCACTTCCTCAAATCCCACACCAGCGTTTACTGCCCGATCGAGACCACGCTGTACGGCGGGAAAATGGCCCACATTGAGTGGTACAGCAACTTCCAACTGTTCCATGAAGCTGGCAGTGGCCGGTGCTGGCCGGGTGGCCATGCGTCGGGCGGCTTCACCATGCTGGCGCTGTATTTCGTGGCGCGGCGCTATCAATGGCGTTTTTCCAGTGCAATCTTGTGGGGCTCGCTGCTGCTGGGGTTCGTTTATGGCACTACTCGTGTCCTGCAAGGCTGGCACTACATGTCCCACACCTTCTGGGCCGGAATCTTCGTGTGGCTGGCGTGTTTGCTGACGGCGTTGGCCTTTTACGGACGCGCGCGGCTGGATCTGCCCGTGCTGAGCAAGCGCACACAGAAAGCTTTCAGTGCTCAGCCAGAGGTTTCTCTCTGAACCCGTCAGGATGAAATGAAAAAACCGCCAATCATCGGCGGTTTTTTTTATGCGGCTGCGCAGGCCTCAATAGCCGACGAAGTAATACGCCTGACGCCCGACCATCATCGTTTTAAGCACTTTCAAGGGAGGCGCGGGTTGGCTGTCGCCGGCCATCACCACGACATGGGATGGCGAGGCCGCGAGGAAATCGCGCAACTGCACTTCGGTATCCAGCCCTTTGAGTACTTGCTGGGTGTAGAAGACCGTGGCGCCACCGACCCGCTCGTTGGCCTGAAACAGCGCGACTTGATGCCCGGCGGTTTGCAGCGTCTGGATCTCTGCGCTCAATGGCAGGAACGAAAGCTTCTTGTCGGCGTGGGGCAGTGCCCATTGCGCGGCGGCGAGGTAACTGCCGATCACCAGCGTGAGTACGGCCATTGCCAGTGTCTGTCGATGACGGGCGATTCTGCCGACGAATCCATTGCCTGATTCGTACTGCTTCAAGCGCTCGAACAACACCCCCGCATACTCCGCCGCGATCACCGCCGCGGCCGGCGTCATCGACATCAGATACACCGTGCGTTTGCTCGACGCCAACGTCAGCATGATGAACTGCGCAACGATCCACAGGCTGAAAAACAGCAAGTAACGGTTGGCCTTCAATTGGCTACGGAAATGCCAGAGCCCCAAGTACACCAGAATATTCCACGGCAGGAAGGCTTCCGGCAGTTTGGCCAGGTAGTAATAGAACGGTTCATAGTGCCCTGCCTCGACGAACGATCCGCTGAAGCGTCCGACGCTGTTGGTCAATAGCACTTCTCTGACGGCTTGTGCGCCGCCGTGCTGGAAGAGGATGACGAGCCAGATCAGCAGCGGAATCAAACCGACCAGGGTCAGTAAGCCCGGTCGCAGCCAATCGGCGATTTTCAGGCGCCGGTCCATCAGGTTGTCAGCCAGCAGATAGGCAAAAATCACCACCCCCGGCATGGCCAGCCCCAGCACACCCTTGCTCAACGTGGCGATGGCAATCCCGACGACAAACAACAGCGAGTTGCCAAGTGTCGATGCCCGTTGCGCCTGGAAAAAGGCCAGCAGCGCCGTGGTCACGCCGAGGGCGAGCAACGCATCCTCACCGACCCCGCGCACATTGCTCCAGTAACTGGCCATGGTCGCGAGCAGAATGCCTGCGGTCCAGGCAATCATTTTTGGCCGTTCGAAACGCCGCAACATGCCGTACAGCAGCATCACGCTGAGCAACCCGGCCACCGCTGAGGCCAGCCGCACGGCCCACGGTGAAACACCGAACACGCGCATCGCGCCAGCATCCAGCCACAGACTCAACGGTGGTTTTTCCAGAAACGGTTCGCCGAACAGACGAGGCGTGACCCAGTCATCGTCCAGATGCATCTCCATGGCGATGCCGGCGACGCGGGCCTCGGTGGAGCCTTGCAATTGATGGTTGCCCAGCGCGAAGAAAAACAGCAGGGCGGCAAGCAGAAACAGCGAAGTGACGGCACGCGACATAGGGTTCAGGCAACCGGAAGGGGCGGGAGGCCTGAGCATACGACGGCAATCCTTAACGAATTGTGAAACTCACGCCAATGGTTTCGACCAGCGCTTCTCCGGTGTTTCGAACCTTGAATTGACCAGGGCCGTCAGCACGTGATCCTGCCAGCGTCCGGCAATGTTCAGATACGCTTTGGCGTAGCCCTCGCGCTCGAAGCCCAGGCGCTCAAGCAAGCGAGCGCTGCGCTCATTGCCTGGAATGTAGTTGGCCATGATCCGGTGCAGGTTCTGGGAGTCGAACATGTAAGCAATGCCAGCCTCCAGGGCTTCGTGCATCAAGCCTTGCCCCTGTCGGGAGGCGTCGATGTGATAGCCCAGATAGCACGCCTGAAAGGCCCCGCGAATAATGCCGCTGAAGTTGCACGCGCCGATCATTTGCTGGCCATCCGGCGTCAGCAGGGCGAAATGCATGGCCAGCCCGGCTTCGAATGCACTGGCTTGCACATCGAGGCGGCGGCGAATCTGCGCGCTGGAAAAATATTCGGTGGTGCGGATCGGCGACCAGGGCGCGAGGTGGCGCTGGTTACGCAGGTAGAACTCGCTTTCAAGGTCGGCCTGATCCGGAGCGAGTATCGCGAGCGACAAGCGTTGGCAGGGCAGGGTCAACAGCGGCATCGGGCGCTCCGGAATGGGGGATCTTCCGGCAGCGTCGCGCAATCAGCCGGGTCACGGCAAGTCGTGGCGCAGAAGGGGCTTTGTTTCAGGCAAAAAAAAGCCCGCAGGAGCGCGGGCGAACCGTAGTTTCTTGAATGAGCGAGCGGACTGTACAAGGGTTGGCCACGCAGCTGCAGTGAAGAAAAATTCATCTCGATGGGCGGCTCCAATGCAGTCCGATGCGCAACCGAACGCCGGGTTTTCGCCGATCAATGGCGGGTTTCAGGCCCGGTAGTGTTCTGCGGTTTCTGCGGATCAAGATTGTCCCGTGCCCGACAGACGAGGATCTCGGCCAGTGCGCTCAATTGCTTCATGGCCACCGCCACATGGCGTTTGGAACCGTCGAACTCATCGGCAAAATTTGCGCTGATGGCCGTCAGAGAATCAAGGATCTCGCTGGCGTGGGTAAGCAGGGTCAGTGTGTCGACATCGTCGCGCACCCTGATGAGCTGATTGAGGGGAACGGCACGCCGCCGCTTCATCGCCTCGGTGCGTGCGTGGGGGGGCGACTGGGGTTGAGTACTGGTCGTCGGCGCATCGGAAGGTGCCGAACCAACCAGCGAAAGTCGGGTGATTTTCTTCATGACGTAGCTCCGTGGAGTGAACATTCACTTCAATTGCGGCTGCCAAACCGTCCGCTGGTTGGCAGTGGTCGTGGAGCGTAACGCCCTCAGGAACTGTTCACCAGTTCATCAAAGTCGACGCGTGTTGCGGGAATTTTCCTAGGACGTTCGATGTAGGGTATTGAGCCTGGGTGTTGGCAACGTCGGATATTCGATCCTTCAGGGAACGTTTTACATAATTCTCACCTGAGTTTTGCCATGATTGTTGCCGTTATCTCATTGGCCCGAGCGAGTGATTCCGTCATGAATGTGAGCGTTCTCTACGCTTTGGTTGCGGCAGCGTTGTTTGGCGCCAGTACGCCACTCGCCAAGCTGTTGGGGGTACAGATTTCACCGATTCTATTGGCCGGGTTGCTCTACCTGGGCAGCGGGCTGGGTTTGACCGTCCTGCGTTTTGCCCGCGATCGAGGCTGGCAGCGTTCCGGACTCGGCACCGGCGAATGGCCGTGGCTGCTCGGAGCCATCGGCTTCGGCGGTGTGCTGGCGCCGGTGGCATTGATGTTCGGTTTGACCAGAACATCCGGCGCGAGCGCGTCACTGATGCTCAATCTGGAGTCAGTGCTCACGGCGCTGCTGGCGTGGCTAGTGTTCAAGGAAAACGCCGATCGGCGAATCGTGATCGGCATGCTCGCCATCGTGGCCGGTGGTGTGGTGTTGTCATGGCCGGAAGAAGCCGTATCGGCGCAAGACTGGACAGGGTCGCTGGCCGTCGCCTTCGCCTGCTTTTGCTGGGCCATCGACAACAACCTGACACGTAAGGTCTCGGCCTCGGATGCCCTGTTTATCGCGGGCAGCAAAGGTCTTGTGGCGGGGGTGGTCAACTGCGGCCTCGCCTTGTTCATCGGCAAACAACTGCCCGCAGCCGCCTCGCTGGTGCCCATCCTGCTGGTCGGGTTTCTCGGTTACGGCGTCAGCCTGGTGATGTTAGTCCTCGCCCTGCGCGGGCTGGGCAGTGCGCGCACTGGCGCGTACTTTTCCACTGCGCCGTTTCTCGGCGCAGGTATCTCGATTCTGCTGCTGGGTGAATCGGTATCGCTGATGTTCCTGCTCGCTGCCGCATTAATGGCCGTGGGGGTATGGATTCATCTGATGGAGAACCATATCCACGAGCATCAGCACGAACGGCTCGAGCACGATCATCGCCACACACACGATGAGCATCACCAGCATACGCACGGGTTTGACTGGGATGGAACGGAGCCGCACAGCCATCCGCATGTGCATACGCCGATGCGGCATCGGCATGCGCATTTTCCGGATATTCATCACCGGCATGAGCACTGATCGAATGTCAGAGATCTGGCGAATGATGTCGCTGTGATATCATTTTTTTGTCAGTTTCTTCAGTCTTTCATTTGAGTCATTTCATGAAACCTTTTTTCCTGCTGCCCCTTGTGACCCTCTTTTCTGCTGTCAGCGTTGCCGCTGCACCTTCACCGGTGGCGTCGTTTGCCGCTTGTGACGATCACTCACTGGCCGTTGTGCAATCACCTTTGATCAAGGATCTGGTGCCGAACTCTATCGAGAATGGCCAGATCAAATTGTCCGGCGGCACCAAGAGCGACATGGGCCAGCGCTGGATGTTTGCCAAACCGGTCGAGATCGATGGCATGTCATTGACCGGCTTTTACGCCGAAGACATGGACCTGATGGGCACGCGCATCATCAGTTGGGGCTTCTACGCCAAGCAGACGCCGAATGAACTCCACACCCAACTGGAAAAAGCGGGCGGACCACGCCTGGACAAGTCGCAGGGCCTCTACGCTCGCGCGGAAATCTGGTCCCATGGCAAATCCAGCTGGCAGCCGGAAGATCCTGCTGCCACTGCCGGTAAGCTGGTGACAGACAGTGCCGAGCGTGTGTTTTTGATCGAGCCGGCTCCGGAAGAGCTGAGCTCTGGGAGTAAGGGGATGTTTACCTGCTCGATTCAGGGCAAGGTTAATGAGGCGATGCTTAAGTCCAGTCGTCCGGATTTGGTTGGGGTTGCTCGTTGATTGTTGAGGAGTGCCGGTATGGAAAAGGACGACATTAGGTCGTCCTTTTTTGTGGGTGGGCAGGGCATCGCTGGGGTTATCGAGCCTATCGATTGCAGGCTGCGGTCTTGTGTGTCCGGTTTGGCTGATGCCCAGATGCAACAAAGCCCGCACTTGGCGGGCTTTGTTGTTGAGAGTTGGTGGAGCCGGGGGGATTTGAACCCCCGTCCGCCAGTACTCCGCTGTCGGTACTACATGCGTAGCCGTGTCTATTAAGTTAACCCTCAGCGACCCGACGGGCAGGGTGCTTTGGGCGAGTTGTGTAAGTTTTAGCCGCTTCGTCCACAACGTACTGCACGGCGATTCTGTTCTATATGACAATCATTTTGGGTTTACAGACATCCCCTGATGATTGCTGGACCCGAAGGTACCAGGAGCATTGTCAGCTGCAATTAAGCAGCGAGAGCAACACCGTATTGGTCGTCATTGGCAACTATAAGTAGTTGCAACAGTGGATTTACGACTTCTGTTACCAAGTCGGCATGCACCTAAAGTTTCGCAACCGGCGTCGAATCCTAAACGGCCCCGAACTCATTGCTCAGTACATCTGTTTGAGCAACAAGCCTGCGCAGTGTACGCCAATCGGCCCGCAAGGCCAACCCGAAGGTTGGCCGGGACGCTGATCAGTTGTTGGTGCCGGTGGATTTGCGCAGTTCCACGATGGTTTGCGAGGTTTCCGCAATGCAATCGTCGATTTTGTCTTGAGCCTTCAGCGCCTTGGCCTTGGCCACGCTGGTTTCAGCGCGCTGGCTCAGTTCCGGGTTCGATGACAGCTGCCCCTTGCCATTCTCAATGGTCTGAATATTGGCATCACACAGGTCGGCAGGCTTGCCGTCAGCAAACGAAGCGGACGCCATCATCGATGCAGTAACGAACAGACCTAACAGTACAGAACGTTTCATGTGTATCTCCTTGAACCGAGTGGGTCCAGACTTCGCTGGCCGTCAGGACGGGCAACCGAATGGATGAAAAACCCCGATCAGTCGGGGTTATTCTGTGGACTACAGTCGAACTCAAGGGTTCTATTTTTCTTCAGCAGGCCTTCGCCCGGGTCACGCGGTCCACCAGATAGACCAGACCGTGATAGTCAATCCCGCCATGTTGCGTCAGTCCGATCTCACAGGTGCGGCTGGTGGAAATCCCCTCGCTGCAATGCTGCACAGCATCCTTGAGCGTGCGCAGCGAGTGGCTGTTCAGCTCTGGTGTGGTGAAGCCCTTGTCGCCGGCAAACCCGCAGCAGTGAATGCCTTCCGGAATCACCACGTTGTTGCTGCACTTGCGCGCCAGATCGATCAACGCCTGACTTTCGCCCAGATGTTGCGTGCTGCAAGTCACGTGCACGGCAATCGGTGCGTCTTGTGGTGTGAAGTCCAGTCGATCGAGAAGGTGCGTACGGATGAAGCGCACCGGGTCGTACAGATCCAGACGGGTTTTTCCTACGTCCTGCACCAGTCGCAACGTGCACGGGCTGGTGTCGCAATAGATCGGATCGAGCCCGCCGCGACTGGCATGCAGCAATGCGCTGATCAGCTCCTGACGTTTGTGTTCGGCCTGTTCGGCGTAGCCTTTGGAGGCGAAGGGCTGACCGCAGCAGAGGTTGTCCTGATTGTCCGGGAACACCACTTGGTAACCGGCCTTTTCCAGCAGCCCACGGGTTTTGTCGTACAGCGACATCTGCTCTTTATCACCTGCCGCCGGCCCCATGACCCGCGACACACAAGCCGCCAGATAGACCACGCGCGGACGTTCATCCGACACGCTGGGGCTGAAGCGAATGGCCTTCTCCGGTTGCGGCATCGCGCTCGTCCACAACGGCACCTGGCCTTTGGACAGGCGCGTAATCGTTGCCGAAAGCTTCGCCAGACGTGGCGCACCGAGCATCATTCGCGCACCGTTGGCCACATGCAGGGTGAAGCGTGCGCCTTGCAGGGTCTTGGCGAAATTTCCTTCAATCCAGTCAGCGGTTTTCTGATGCGTCGCGTGTCGGCCACGCAGCTTTTTCACCAGCTCACCGGTGTTTATACCTACAGGGCAACGCTGTGCGCACAGACCAGTGGCGGCGCAGGTTTCGATGCCTTGGTATTCGTAGGCTTTTTCCAGTTCGGTGGTGTCGATGCCCGCACGTTTCTTCGCCTGAATATCGCGCCAGATGACGATGCGCTGGCGCGGGCTCAGGGTCAGGCCTTTCGATGGGCAGACCGGTTCGCAGAAGCCGCATTCAATGCACTTATCCACAATCTCGTCAGCCGCCGGCAGCGGTTTCAGATGTTTGAGGTGGATCTGCGGGTCTTCGCTGAGCACCACGTCCGGGTTGAGAATGCCATTCGGGTCGAGCAGACGTTTGAGCTGCCACATCAGTTGATAGGCGTCGCTGCCCCATTCCAGTTCCACGAATGGCGCCATGTTGCGCCCGGTTCCGTGTTCGGCTTTCAGCGAACCACCGAACTCCACTGCCACCAGCTGAGCGACGTCGTCCATGAACGCTTGATAGCGTGCGACTTCTTCCGGGTTGTTGAAGCCTTGGGTGAAAACGAAGTGCAGATTGCCTTCCAGCGCGTGTCCGAAAAGGATCGCTTCGTCGTAGGCATGTTTGTCGAACAGTTCGATCAAGCGATTGACGCCGATGGCCAGTTGTTCGACCGGAAAGGTCACGTCTTCGATGATCACCGTGGTGCCGGTTTTGCGTACGGCGCCGACGGCGGGAAAGGTGTCCTTGCGGATCGCCCAGAGCTTGGCGTTTTCGGCAGGGTCTTCGGTGAAGTCGACCTGTTTCTCCACCGGGAAACCGCTGAGCGACGCCATGATCTGCGCCAGTTGTTCCTGTAGCAAAGTGGAAGACGCGGCGCGGGATTCGATCAGCAGCGCGCAGGCATTGTTCGACAGCTGTTGTACGAAAGCGGGCATGCCGGGTTTGTCCTGCACCGAACGCAAACTGCGGCGATCCAGCAGTTCCACGGCGGATACCGGTTGGCTTTTCAGCACGGTGACTGCGTTGCAGCAGGTTTCCACATCCGGGAATACGATTAGCGCCGACGCCTTGTTCGGGTGGTCGATCACCGTGTCGTACGTCACCGCGCTGATGAAGCCGAGCGTGCCTTCGGAGCCGACCAGCAAATGGCTCAAGATATCCACAGGCTCATAGAAATCCACCAAGGCGTTGAGTGACAGGCCGGTGGTATTTTTCAGACGGTATTTGTGGCGGATTCGTGCAGCCAGTTCGGCATTGGCGCGGGTCTCGCGGCCCAATGTCGCCAAGCGTTCGAGCAGATCGCCGTGGCTGGTGTGGAATGCCGCGACACTGGCAGCGTCCTCGGTATCCAGGCGCGTGCCATCGGCCAGCACAAGGCGAATCCCGGCCAGTGTGTGATAGGTGTTTTGCGCGGTACCGCAGCACATGCCGCTGGCGTTGTTGGCGACGATGCCGCCGATCTTGCAGGCGTTGATCGACGCCGGATCCGGGCCGATCTTGCGCCCGAACGGTGCCAGCCACGCGTTGGCCTGTGCGCCGATCACTCCCGGTTGCAGACGGATTTGCCTGCCTTGGCCACGAATCTCGCGAGCGTTCCAGTTATCCCCCAGCACGATCAAAACCGAATCGCTGATCGCCTGGCCGGAGAGACTGGTGCCCGCGGCACGGAAGGTCACCGGGACATGGTCGCGCTGAGCCAGTTTCAGCAGCGCCACCACTTCATCTTCGGACTCGACGCGGATGACCAGTTGCGGAATCAGCCGATAAAAACTGGCGTCGGTGCCAAAGGCCAAAGTCGATAACGGATCATCAAAACGGCGTTCGGCCGGAATCAGTTGTTGCGTATCTCGCAGGAAATTCACTGGAAGCGTCATTGGTCCTCCAGGATCAGAACTACGAGGTCTTTCGGGCCGTGGGCGCCGTAGGCCAGCACTTGTTCAATGTCAGCGGTTTTCGACGGGCCGGAGACCAGTAGAGCGTTGGTCGGCATGCCTTGCGCCCACTCGAATTCCTGTTGCACCTGATAGAAGTTGTCACGGATTTCGCTGGCCTTGAGCAGGGCGAAATGCACAGGCGGCACCAGACTCATCAGCCGTGGTTCTTCACGGTTTGGCCAGAGGATCAGACTGCCGGTGGCGGCGATGGCACCGAGGGTACCGGTGAGGCTGGCCGGGGTGTCGTTGAACAGTTCGGCTTTCCATTCTTCCATCGGCCGGTCGTAGGATTTCAGTGTCGGCAGGTCAGGATTGTTCGCCCAGTGCTGTGTGATTTTCTGCCCGTGCGCTGTCGTGGGCGCGATCAACAGGCTCGGCAACTGGCGGTCACGCAGCAATTGCGCAAGCAGCGCCGGCCATTCTGCGTCCGAGGTCAGGTGGATTTCGGTGTGCACCGCTTCCATCAGTTTGCGCAGTTGCGGAATGCGCTGTTCGGCAGTGTAGGTGTAAGGCTGCGTCACCAGATCGACATCGAAGTCGTCGGCAATCGGCGTGGCGCCAGTCAGACTATTGCGCAGCTTGGCGAGGATATTTTGCTTGGCGCTCATCAGCGATCTCCCTGTTTGGCCAGATGCTCGCGGGCCATATCGTGCAACGAACGAGCGGCGGGTTTCGGCGCGCTGTGATTTTGCGTCCACGGGCCGACTTTGCTCGGCGTCAGTGCACGCAAGCGCGTGGCGAAGAAACCGAACAATCGATACAAGATTGGCGAGCTGTTGAGCCTGGCCCAGGCGTTCCAGATAAAGCGTTCTTTGCGCGAATATTTGCTGCCCTGACCACGCATCACTTGATGTGGAGAGTCCGGGGCTTTGACGTTCTCTTCGCGCAGGCGCCGCAGGATCGCCGGGATCGGAATTTTTACCGGACACACTTCGCCGCAGGCACCGCACAGCGACGAAGCGCTCGGATGATCCGGGACTTTCGCCAGGCCAACCATGTGCGGGGTGATGATTTTGCCGATCGGTCCCGGATACACCTCGCCATAGGTGTGGCCACCGACGCGGGTGTAGACCGGGCAATGATTCATGCAGGCGCCGCAGCGAATGCAGTTCAGGGTCTGGCGCAATTCACTGTCGGCAAAGGCCTGGCTGCGACCGTTGTCGAGCAGGACCAGATGCACTTCCTGCGGGCCGTCGAGTTCGTGTTCCTTGCGCGGGCCGGAGATCATGTTGACGTAAGTGGTGATCGGAATGCCCAGCGCCGAACGCGTCAGCAGTGACAGCAACGGCACCACGTCACGCAGGTTTTCCACGACTTTTTCGATACCGGTGACGGCGATGTGCACCGGCGGCACGGTGGTGGTCATGCGCCCGTTGCCTTCGTTTTCCACCAGCAGCAGGGTGCCAGTTTCGGCTACGGCGAAGTTGACACCGGAGACGCCGATGTCCGCTTCGAAGAATTTCTGCCGCAGGACTCTGCGACCGATCTGAATGAGTTGGTCAACGTCCTTGGTGTATTCCACGCCAAGTTTGTCGTGGAACAAGGACGCGACCTGACCGGCATTCTTGTGGATCGCCGGCATAATGATGTGTGAAGGCTTCTCGTGGTCGAGCTGGACGATGTATTCCCCCATGTCGGACTCCAGACATTCAATGTCTCGAGCCTCGAGGAAATGGTTCATCTCCATCTCTTCGCTGACCATCGATTTGCCCTTGATCACTTGCCGCGCCTCGTGAGCGCGGATGATCGATAAGACGATGCCATTGGCCTCGTCCACCGTTTCCGCCCAGTGCACTGTCACACCGTTGCGGGTCAGGTTCTGTTCCAACTGCTCGAGCAGGTCGGGCAACTTGGAGAGCGCGCGGGCCTTGATCGAATTGCCCAGTGCGCGCAAATGTTCTCTTTCGTGGGCATCGCTGAAAGCGGCTGCCCGCTTGGCCATCAGTGAATCCATGGCCGTGCGGAAGTTGTTCCGCAGTTGCTGATCACCCAGGGCATTGTGTGCCCGGGTGCGGAAATCTTCTTCTACGGCGACCGTAGGAATAATCGCGGAAGTGCTCATTGCGCACCTCCGGTTCGTTGCCACAGAAAGCTGGCGAGATGTTGCCCGCGTAGCGTTTCTTTTTGTTTCTCCAATGCGCCGTTGATGTTCATCAAACAGCCACAGTCGGCACTCAACACCTGATGCGCGCCGGAATCCTTCAACGCTTTGGTCTTGTCAGCCACCATCGCGCCGGAGATGTCTGGCATACGGACGCTGAATGTTCCGCCGAAGCCACAGCATTCGCTTTCGTGGTCATGGTTGACCCGTTCCACGTTGCTCAACTGCGCCAACAACTCGCGACCGTGCAGGTGGGTGTTCATTTCGCGGCGTGCCGAACACGAGGTGTGCAGCGCGACTTTGACCGGTTCGCCGCTGTCCTTGAGCTGCACTTTGCAGACGAACAGCAGAAACTCGGCCAGTTCATAGGTGCGGGCCGCGAGGGCCTGAACCTGTTGCAACGTTTCCGGCTCGTCCTTGAACAGGTCGGCGTAATGCTCGCGCAACATGCCGGCGCAGGAACCCGACGGCACCACCACCGGATAATCCCCGGCGAACAGCGCCAGTTGCGAGCGCGCCACCGTCCGCGCCTGCTCGGTGTAACCCGAGGTGTAGGCCGGTTGCCCGCAGCAACTTTGCCCTTGCGGATACTCGACCCGAATCCCTTCGCGCTCCAGCAAGTGGATCGCGTCCATCCCGGCTTCGGGGTAGAACAGGTCGACCACGCACGTACCGAACAGGTAGACCCGCGACGGTTTCTCGCTGGGGTATTGCCGAGGTTCGGGCAGTGGCGGTGCCACACGGGTCGCGTTCGGCACGGCGTTGTAGAAAAGCTCGCTCATCAGGCGTGTCTCCGGGTGGGCCCGGTTATCCGTCTGTTGCGGCTGCTGAATATAGAGAGAGTTGCTTTCAGCAGCCTTACAGACCGGGTTGTGAATTGCTGACGCCGGAATCACGAACCGGCGTCGGTTTTTTCCATGTCGCTTGTAGGCTTCTTATTGGTTTAGTGCACCAGCATGCCGGTGAACCAGTAGGCCTGAGCCAGTGTGATCAGACCGACAATCGTTGCAAAGAATAGGCTGTGCTTGAGGGTGAAGCGGAACAGGTCCGATTCCTTGCCCACCAGTCCGGTCGCGGCGCAGGCCACGGCGATCGATTGTGGCGAGATCATCTTGCCGGTCACGCCGCCGCTGGTGTTCGCCGCCACGAGCAAGGTGTCGTTGACGCCGATCTGGTGCGCGGTGGTCGCTTGCAGTGAGCTGAACAGCGCGTTGGACGAAGTATCCGAGCCGGTGAGGAACACGCCGAGCCAGCCAAGGAACGGCGAGAAAAACGGGAACGCCGCGCCAGTCGCTGCCAATACCAGAGCCATGGTCGAAGACATGCCGGAGTAGTTGGTGACGAAGGCGAACGCCAGCACCATGCCGATCGACAGAATCGGCCAGCGCAGTTCGTAGAAGGTTTCTTTCAAAGTGGTCAGACCAGTTTTGAAATTGATCTTCAGCACCAGCATCGAGATTAGCGCGGAGAAGAAAATAGCCGTGCCGGTCGCGGAAATCGGGTCGAGTTTGAACACTGCTGGAATGGCGGTCGGAGTGGCCACGATCGGTGCGGTTTTGATCACCAGTTGATCAAGGTGCGGAATCGCGAAATTGAACACCCAGCTGTACATCGAGCCGCCGGCGGCGAACATCGCTTTGAAAGGCTTCAGCGTCCAGATGGTCACCAGCACGGTGAGGATCAGGAATGGCGACCACGCTTTGAAAATTTCCCCGAGGCTGTAAGGCGAAGCTACGGTGGTGCGTTTCTGACCGAAACCGCCGACGCTGGCGGTGATCGCTGCGCTCGACGTGGCACCGGCGATTTGCGCGCCGGCGGTGCGTTTTGGCTGCCAGACTTTCAGGAACAGGGTCAGGGAAATTAGGCTGGCCAGGGCCGAAGTGATGTCCGGCAGCTCTGGGCCGATGAAGTTCGAGGTGAAGTATTGGGTCACGGCGAAACTCAGGCCGGCCACCAGTGCAGCGGGCCAGGTTTCACGCACGCCGCGCAGGCCATCCATCATGAACACCAGCCAGAACGGCACGAACAGCGACAGCAGCGGCAGTTGGCGACCGGTCATGGCGCCGATCTTGAACGCGTCAATCCCGGTGACTTGACCGGCAACAATGATCGGAATGCCCAGTGCGCCGAACGCAACCGGTGCGGTGTTGGCGATCAGGCACAGGCCGGCGGCGTACAGCGGGTTGAAACCCAGGCCGACAAGAAGTGCGGCCGTAATTGCCACGGGTGCGCCGAAACCGGCGGCACCTTCCAGAAACGCACCGAAGCAGAAACCGATCAGCAGTACTTGCAGGCGCTGGTCGTCAGTAATCGATAACACCGAGCTGCGGATGACCTCGAACTGACCACTTTTGACCGTCAGCTTGTAGAGGAACACCGCCGCGACAATGATCCAGGCAATCGGCCACAGACCGTAGGCGAAGCCATACCCGGCGGCGGCAAAGGCCATGTCGACCGGCATCTGGAACGCGAAGATTGCTACGGCAATCGACAAGGCGAGGGTGATGCTCCCGGCCACGTGGCCTTTGAGGCGGAACACCGCCAGCGCGAGGAAAAAGAACACGATGGGGATGACGGCCGCGAGTGCGGACACGCCGAGACTGCCGAGCGGGCTGTAGAGCTGTTGCCAGGTTTGCATATGGGGTGGCCCCTAATTGTTGTTGGTCAGGCACTGTCAGCGTTCTTGGATAATTGGTAAGACCAATTTACAATCGCTGTTGGCTAGGGTAAAAGCCTTGATGTCGGTGTGTCAATTTGCCGCCCTAAAACTTTTGTCGAACAAGCGGTGCAGATCGCATCTGATCCGGTTTCGGCAAGTGGCGTCTGGTAGGTGTCGGCAAGGCGCCGATAGGCCAGAATAGAGAGCCCGGCGAGCGGTCGGGATCGTGGAGAAATGAGTTATGGGGTTTGATCAGATACGTCAGCGCCGTTTGTCTGACGACATTGTCGAGCGACTTGAGGGGATGATCCTCGAGGGCACGCTGAAGTCCGGTGAACGGCTACCGGCGGAGCGCACGCTGGCTGAACAATTTGGCGTATCACGGCCGTCGCTGCGCGAAGCGATTCAGAAACTCGCGGCGAAAGGGCTGCTGGTCAGTCGCCAGGGTGGCGGCAATTATGTGGTGGAAAGTCTGGGCTCGACGTTCAGTGATCCGCTGCTGCAGTTGCTCGAAAGCAATCCTGAAGCACAGCGCGACTTGCTCGAGTTTCGGCACACTTTGGAGGCATCGTGCGCCTATTACGCAGCATTGCGCGCGACGGATGTTGATCGCGAGCGGCTGACGGCGGCGTTCGAAGAGTTGCAGGATTGTTATTCACGCCATGACGAAGTCAGTCGGGCGGAGGAGGGCGCGGCGGACGCGAAATTCCATCTGGCCATTGCCGAGGCCAGTCATAACGCGGTGTTGTTGCACACTATTCGTGGGCTGTTTGATCTGCTCAAACGCAATGTGGTCACCAACATCGGCGGCATGTACAAGCAGCGCACGGAAACCCGCGACATGCTGATCACCCAGCATCGGGAATTGTATCTGGCGATTATCGAAGGGCGCGCGGAGCAGGCGCGTGAGGTTTCCAGCCGACACATTTTGTATGTGCAGGAAGTACTGGAAGAGGTGCGGCAGGAAGTTCAGCGCATGGCCCGGGCGGAGCGGCGCAAGGGGATGTAGCGTTTTAAGTGCAAAAAGATCGCAGCCTTCGGCAGCTCCTGCACAGGAATTTGCGTTTTCCTGTAGGAGCTGCCGCAGGCGGCGATCTTTTAGTCTTCCTTGCCTTTGTTGCGCACTGCACGCTGCAGTTCACGACCGGCGTCGCGCTCGCGCTCGGTATCACGCTTGTCGTATTCCTTCTTGCCCTTGCCCAGAGCGATCTCGCACTTGACCATGTGCTTGCTCCAGTACCAGGACAGGCAGACGCAGGCGTAACCCTTTTGCTGCACGGCGGCGGCAAGTTTTTCCAGCTCGCGGCGGTTGAGCAGCAATTTGCGCGTGCGCACCGGGTCGGCAATGACGTGGGTGCTTGCGGTCATCAGAGGCGTGATGTGGCTGCCGAGCAACCACGCTTCGCCATCCTTGAGCAGGACATAGCTGTCGACCAGCTGTAGCTTGCTTGCCCGCAGACTTTTTACTTCCCAGCCGGCCAGGACCAGACCAGCCTCGAACTTATGCTCGATGAAGTAATCGTGTCGCGCCTTTTTGTTCTGCGCGATGGTCCCTGTTGGGTGTTTCTTCTGTTTAGCCATAGGGGCGGCATTATATGGAGATAAACGGCTGTCGGCTACGGTGATGCTGCGTGCTTGAGCAGGTTGAGTGAATCCCGGACAATGCGGCCTCTTTTTCTAACGCTTGGGCGTGATAAACGATGTCGACAGACAAGGTTTCTGTCCACGGCAGTTGGGCTAGCCGCTGGGTTTTCATACTCGCCGCGACCGGTTCGGCCGTGGGACTGGGTAGCATCTGGAAATTCCCCTACATGGTCGGGGTGTACGGCGGCGGCGCCTTTGTGCTGATGTTTCTGGCGTGCATTGCACTGATCGGCATCCCGGTCATGCTCGCTGAAACCCTGATTGGCCGGCGCGCGCGGCAAAGTCCGGCGAACGCCTTGAAGGTACTGGCGCTGGAAGCCGGGCACTCGGGCAAGTGGTCGTGGGGCGCGTTCGCCGGGATGATCACGGCGTTGCTGATCCTGTCTTTTTATAGTGTGGTCGGCGGCTGGTCGCTGGACTACATCGTCGACATGGGCCGCGGTGACTTCCAGGGCGCGACGGCGGATCAGGTAGGTGCTTATTTCGGCAATGTCATCTCCAATCCATGGCGCCTGACACTTTGGCACACGATTTTTATGCTGCTGTCAGCCTATGTGATCGCCAAAGGCGTGGTTGCCGGGCTTGAGCGCAGCTTGCGCATCATGATGCCGCTGCTGTTCGTGATGATCCTGGTATTGCTGGGTTACAGCATGACCACCGGGCATTTCATGGAAGGCGTGCATTTCATGTTCGACTTCCACCCGGAAAAAGTCCTCGACGGTTTGTTGCCGGCGATGGGGCATGCGTTCTTCTCGCTGAGCGTCGGTGTCGGCTCGATCATGATCTACGGCGCTTACATGCCGAAGAGTTCGTCGTTGTCCGGCACGGTTGTCGGCGTGGCACTGCTCGATACCTTTGTGTCGCTGGTCGCCGGTCTGGCCCTGTTTCCGATTGTGTTTGCCGGAGGCCTGAATCCTAGCGAAGGGCCTGGACTGATGTTCGTCAGCCTGCCATTTGCCTTTGGTAACGTAGCTTTCGGGCAGCTAATGGGCGTGGTGTTCTTTGTGCTGGTGGCGATTGCGGCATGGAGTTCGGCGATTTCGCTGCTGGAGCCGATGGTTGCCTATCTGGTTGAACGCACGAAAGTCAGTCGCGCGTGGGTGACTTTCTGGCTGGCGTTCATCTGCTGGTTCGTCGGTCTGGGCACGGTGTTCTCCTTCAATATCTGGAAGGAAGCCAAATTTTTCGTGAACGAAGGCGGGATGTTCCATCTCTACCAATGGGGCGCGCAGAGCGGTCTGGACTTCTTTGGCGTGATCGATTTCTTCACCTCGCGGATCATGTTGCCGCTCGGTGGCCTGTGTTTTGTGCTGTTTGCCGGATGGGTGATGGGGCGTGAAGCGGTACGCGACGAGTTGTCGATCCGCAATCCGGCACTGTTCGCCCTGTCTTTGTTTTTGATGCGCTACGTGGCGCCCATCGGCATTCTTGTAGTGTTTGCCGCTCAGCTCTGGAAGTAACGCTCACATGACGACACATATTCAACGATCAGCGCTGCTGCCGTACCCGGCGCAATTCCTCTACGACCTGGTCAACGACGTGGCGCGTTACCCGGAATTTTTGCCGTGGTGCTCGGCCGCTGAAGTGCTGGAAAGCTCGCCGGAGCATATGCGCGCCAGCGTGGGCGTGGCCAAGGGCGGCCTCAGCCAGCATTTTGTGACGCGCAATACGCTGGTGCCGGGGCAGTCGATCGAGATGAACCTGGAAGAAGGCCCGTTCAATCAACTGCACGGCGTCTGGGTGTTCAAGGCATTGAATGAAAAGGCCTGCAAGATCAGTCTCGATCTGTCGTTCGATTACGCCGGGCCGCTGGTGCGTGCCACGTTGGGGCCGCTGTTCAATCAGGCTGCCAATACGCTGGTGGACGCGTTCTGCCAGCGTGCCAAGCAGATGCATGGTTGATCCTGTGATCGAGATAGAAGTCGTGTACGCGGCCGTGGATCGTCAGGTTTTGCGCTCAGTCAGCGTAAGTGACGGCGCAACGGTGCGGGCGGCGGTGCTGGCATCGGGTATCGGTAGCGAGTTCCCTGAGCTGAATCTGGCGCAATGCCCGCTGGGCATCTTTGGCAAAGTGGTTGCTGACCCGGATTCTCGGGTTATTCAGGCAGGGGAGCGCATCGAGATTTACCGCCCCTTGCTTGCCGATCCAAAAGAGGTTCGACGGTTGCGTGCGGCCAAGGCTGCCGAAGCCAAGGCCCGAAACGTGTAAATAGCCAAATCGCAGACAATAAAAAACCCGGTATTTCCGGGTTTTTTATTGTCTCGCCAATTATTGCGGCGAGGTGTCCAGCGGCTCTGGTGTTGGAACCGGAACGGTTTCTACACCATCGACGTCCTTCTGGATTTGATCCAGCAAGGAACCTGGCTTGACCGGTTTTTCCGGTTTTGGCTTCTCGGCGTTTTCAGCAGGAGCGGACACGGTGGTGCCACTGTCCTTGCCGAGAATGGCTTCGTCACGGCTTACGCCCGGCATAAAGTCACCGGACAGGCTGACAAGCTGGTCGTTTGAGTTGAAAATAACGCTGATGCGTTCCTGTTGGCGTTCACCGCCACCCGGTTGCAGGCTGTACAGATAATCCCAGCGATCGGCATGGAACGTGTCGACAAGCAGAGGGTTACCCATGATAAACCGTACTTGCGGCCGGGTCATTCCCGGGCGTAACTGGTCTATCATGTCCTGCGTGACGACATTGCCCTGCTGGATGTCGATTTTGTAAACCCCGGGGAATGAACAACCGGCGAGTGCGAGCAGTCCCACAAAGGTGAAACTGGTTAGCAAGAGCTTGGTGTTTTGCATCGGTGGGCGACTTCCACTATCTTGGCTGGGACAACGTAAACGCCGATCATACCCGCATTAAGAGAAGCTGCGAAGCAGCATCGCGAGAAAGCTGACCATGGTTGAAAATAGCGAACTACGCAAAGCCGGCCTTAAAGTGACCCTGCCACGGGTCAAGATCCTGCAAATGCTCGACTCCACCGAGCAGCGTCACATGAGCGCCGAGGACGTCTACAAGGCGTTGATGGAAGCTGGCGAGGACGTCGGTCTGGCCACGGTTTACCGTGTTCTGACCCAGTTCGAAGCGGCTGGCCTCGTGGTCCGTCACAACTTCGACGGCGGCCACGCGGTTTTTGAGTTGGCCGACAGTGGTCACCACGACCACATGGTTAACGTGGAAACCGGTGAGGTTGTCGAATTCGTCAGCCCGGAAATCGAAAAGCTCCAGAAGGCAATTGCCGAAGAGCACGGTGTCGAGTTGGTGGATCACAACCTGGTGCTGTACATCCGCAAGAAAAAGTAAGCATGTCGCGCGAATTTCACATTCGCGAAACGAACGAAGGCGACCCAAGGGTCGCCTTCGTGCTTTCTGTCGTTGTTAAACCTTGGCGGTGACGACCATTTTTTTCGCGTGGGCCAGGGATTCCTTGGTCAGGTCAATACCACCGAGCATGCGTGCCACTTCTTCTATACGGTCGCTCTTGCTCAGTTTGGAGACCGCGGTGTGCGTGGCCTGTTCGCCGCGTACCTTGTGCACGAACAAATGCTGGTGACCCTGTGCTGCCACCTGCGGCAAGTGCGTCACGGTCAATACCTGGCCGCGATCGCCAAGACGGCGCAACAGTTGGCCGACAATTTCTGCGGTCGGGCCACCAATGCCTACGTCCACTTCGTCGAACACCAGTGTTGGAACGCGGGACGTCTGTGCGGTGATGACCTGAATCGCCAGGCTGATACGTGAAAGCTCACCGCCGGAAGCGACTTTTGCCAGCGCCTTCAGCGGTTGGCCCGGATTGGCGCTGACCAGCAATTCGACCTGCTCCAGGCCGTTGGGCAGCAATTCGTCGCTGCTGTTGGCCTTCAATTCGATCGTGAATCGGCCACCCGGCATGCCCAGCCGCTGAATCTCCTGCTCCACCGCACTGGCGAGGCTGCCGGCAGCCTGATGACGCAAATCGCTCAGTTCCCGCGCTTTCTCTTGATAGTGACGGGCATACGAGGCCAGTTCTTCACCCAGACGTTCGATGGATTCGTCATTGGCATTGAGGGTTTCGATCTCATCCAGCAGTTTCTGCTGCATTTCACCGACTTCGGTGGGTTGAATCCGATGCTTGCGTGCCAGGGTGTAGATGGCGTCCAGACGCTCCTCGAGATATTGCAGACGGGCCGGATCGGCATCGAAGTTGTCGAGGAAACGATTGAGTTCGCCTACGGCCTCTTCGACCTGGATCTGCGCGCTGGTCAGCAGGCTGCTGGCTTCGCCCAGTGCGCCGACGGAGTTATTCACGCTCGACAGGCGGTTGAGGCTGGCGGTCAGCGCGTTCAATACATTGCCGGAATCGCTTTCGCTGCATTGCTCGACCACTTGCCGGCAGATGCCCAGCAGGGTTTCGGCGTTGGTCAGGTTTTTGTGTTCCTGCTCCAGTTGCTCCAGCTCGTTATCACCGAGGCCGAGGTTTTCCAGCTCTTCGAGTTGATAGCTCAGCAATTGGTGGCGCGCGCGTTGTTCATCGCCGGAATTGGAGAGGCGCTCGAGTTCCTGGCGAGTCTGCCGCCAGCGCTGGGCGGCGAGCTGAACCTGGCGAGCCAGATCGGTAGCGCCGGCGTACTCGTCCAGCAGGCGACGATGGGTATCGGTTTTCAGCAGGGACTGGTGTTCATGCTGGCTGTGGATATCGATCAACAACTCGCCTAGCGACTTGAGGTCACCGAGTGGGCAAGGGGTGCCGTTGATGTAGCCGCGCGAACGACCCTCGGATGTGATTACCCGGCGCAGGATGCACGGGCCATCAGTCTCAAGATCACGCTCGGCCAGCCATGCGCTGGCTTCAGGAATGTCAGCCAGATCGAAGGTCGCGAGAATATCGGCCTTGTCGGCGCCGGGACGAACCACGCCGCTGTCGGCGCGATCACCGAGCGTCAGCCCCAGCGCGTCGAGCATGATCGATTTGCCAGCGCCGGTTTCACCCGTGATCACGCTCATCCCGCGATCGAGTTCGAGATCGAGATGTTCAACGATGGCGTAGTTATGTACGGACAGGTGCACCAGCATAAAGGCCGCTCCCAAGCTAAAGGTCTGGTTATTTATACAGTGTTTTGTTTCGCGCTGACAATGCCCTCCCTTAGCTCGATTTGCTTGAACCGCAAATCTGCTTAGCGCATCGAGGAATGAGGATTCGACACTTTTTTGTAGGGTTAATGTTTGAAGGCCCTTGAAGCCTGATTTTGCGGCCCCATATATCGGGGCAGAAGCGCGAGTCAGGCTCGCGGACGAAATTGAAAGGAGAATTCTATGGCTGACGAACAGACAGTAGATACGCAAAACCCAGAAGCCAATCAGGCGCCCGAAGGTTCGGGTGATGACCTGGCGACCCGTGTACAAGTGCTCGAAGAGCAATTGGCCGCCGCGCAGGATCAGTCTCTGCGTGTTGCTGCCGATCTGCAGAACGTCCGTCGCCGTGCCGAGCAGGACGTCGAGAAGGCGCACAAGTTTGCCCTGGAAAAATTTGCCGGCGACCTGTTACCGATCGTCGACAGCCTGGAACGCGGCCTCGAGCTGTCGAACCCGGACGACGAAAGCATCCGTCCGATGCGCGAAGGCATCGAGCTGACGCTGAAAATGTTCCACGACACCCTCAAGCGTTACCAGCTGGAAGCAATCGATCCGCATGGCGAACCGTTCAACGCCGTTCAGCATCAGGCGATGGCCATGCAGGAAAGCGCCGACGTAGAACCGAACAGCGTTCTGAAGGTGTTCCAGAAGGGCTACCAGCTCAACGGTCGCTTGTTGCGTCCGGCGATGGTTGTGGTCAGCAAGGCGCCGGCGCCAATTTCGCCTTCGATTGACGAGAAGGCTTGAAATTAGCCGCAAGGCCCCCATTTAGAAGTCAAGCGTTTAAGTGCTACCGCAGTCAGCCACCACTGCTGCGGCATCCAAATCCAAAGTTTCGGGAGAGTTAACATGGGCAAAATTATCGGTATCGACCTGGGGACTACCAACTCCTGCGTCTCCGTGCTGGAAAACGGCAAAGCAAAAGTTATTGAAAACGCTGAAGGCGCGCGTACCACGCCGTCGATCATCGCTTACGCCAACGATGGCGAAATCCTGGTAGGTCAGTCGGCCAAGCGTCAGGCTGTGACCAACCCGCACAACACCCTGTACGCAGTAAAGCGTCTGATCGGTCGTCGTTTCGACGAAGAAGTTGTGCAGAAAGACATTCAGATGGTCCCTTACAAGATCGTCAAGGCTGACAACAACGACGCCTGGGTTGAAGTGAACGGCCAGAAAATGGCCCCGCCACAAATCTCGGCTGAAATTCTGAAGAAGATGAAGAAGACCGCCGAAGACTACCTCGGCGAGACCGTGACTGAAGCGGTGATCACCGTTCCGGCCTACTTCAACGACAGCCAGCGTCAGGCGACCAAAGACGCCGGCCGCATCGCCGGTCTGGACGTAAAACGTATCATCAACGAACCTACCGCAGCTGCACTGGCTTACGGTATGGACAAGGCCAAGGGCGATCACACCGTGATCGTTTATGACCTGGGTGGCGGTACCTTCGACGTTTCCGTGATCGAGATTGCTGAAGTTGATGGCGAGCACCAGTTCGAAGTACTGGCCACCAACGGTGACACGTTCCTCGGCGGTGAAGACTTTGACATTCGTCTGATCGACTACCTCGTTGACGAATTCAAGAAAGAAAGCGGCATGAACCTCAAAGGTGATCCGCTGGCCATGCAGCGTCTGAAAGAAGCCGCTGAGAAAGCCAAGATCGAGCTGTCTTCCGCTCAGTCGACCGACGTCAACCTGCCGTACATCACTGCAGACGCGACCGGTCCTAAGCACCTGAACGTGAAAATCTCGCGTGCCAAGCTCGAAGCACTGGTTGAAGACCTGGTTCAGCGCACCATCGAGCCTTGCCGTATCGCCATGAAAGACGCAGGTCTGGACGTTGGCGCGATCAACGACGTGATCCTGGTCGGTGGTCAGACCCGTATGCCGTTGGTGCAGAAGCTGGTAACCGATTTCTTCGGTAAAGAAGCTCGCAAAGACGTTAACCCGGACGAAGCCGTTGCCATGGGTGCCGCGATTCAGGGCGCTGTTCTGGCCGGTGACGTGAAAGACGTTCTGCTGCTCGACGTCAGCCCGCTGACCCTGGGTATCGAAACCATGGGTGGCGTGATGACCGCGCTGATCGAGAAAAACACCACGATTCCTACCAAGAAATCGCAAGTGTTCTCGACTGCCGACGACAACCAGGGCGCTGTGACCATTCACGTGCTGCAGGGCGAGCGTAAGCAAGCCACTCAGAACAAGTCCCTGGGCAAGTTCGACCTGGCCGACATTCCACCTGCTCCACGTGGCGTGCCGCAGATCGAAGTAACCTTCGACATCGACGCTAACGGCATCCTGCACGTTGGTGCGAAAGACAAGGCGACCGGCAAGACCCAGTCGATCGTGATCAAGGCCAACTCCGGTCTGTCCGACGAAGAAATCGAGCGCATGGTGCGTGACGCCGAAGCCAACGCTGAGGAAGACCGCAAGTTCGAAGAGCTGGCCGCTGCCCGTAACCAGGGTGATGCACTGGTTCACTCGACTCGCAAGATGATTGCTGACGCGGGCGACAAGGTTACCGCTGAAGAGAAGACTGCGATCGAAGCGGCTGTGGTTGCTCTGGAAGCTGCCGTCAAAGGCGACGACAAGGCTGCCATCGAAGCCAAGGTCGAGGAGCTGTCGAAAGTCTCCGCTCCGGTTGCTCAGAAGATGTACGCCGAACAGGCTCAGCCTGCTGAAGGCGCGGCACCGCACGACGAGAAAGCTGAAAAGGCTGACGATGTTGTCGATGCCGAGTTCGAAGAAGTCAAAGACCACAAGTAAGTTGTTGGTCGGCCGGTTGACTGCCTTCAGGCAGTGACTGGTAGGATGTCGCCGCGCGGGAGCTAGCTCCCGCGTTGGCGTATCTGGAATACGCGAATTTTTACAGCATGCGACAAGCCTTGCGTGTTGGCGGTATGGCCGGGAATGCTCCTGCTTTTCGTGCCGAAAGTACCGCAAGAAACAAAGACCAGGATCGTTGAATTGACGTGAGTTGGGTCCGGGCCTGTATTGGGGCTCAGCGAGTTTGGCGATCCTCAGGAGGGGTTTGTCGAACGTCCTCAAGAGTGCGGAAAACTTATGGCAAAGCGTGACTATTACGAAGTGTTGGGTGTTGAGCGCGGCTCAAGCGAGGCGGACCTGAAGAAGGCCTACCGTCGTCTGGCAATGAAGCACCACCCGGACCGTAATCCCGATGACAAAGCATCGGAAGAACTGTTCAAAGAGGCCAACGAGGCCTATGAAGTGCTGTCCGACTCGAGCAAGCGTGCGGCCTACGACCAGTATGGTCATGCCGGCGTTGACCCGAGCATGGGTGGCGGTGGCGCCGGTTTCGGTGGTCAGAACTTCTCGGACATCTTTGGTGATGTCTTCAGTGATTTCTTCGGCGGCGGACGCGGCGGTTCCCGTGGCGGCGCTCAGCGTGGCAGCGACTTGCGCTACACCCTGGAGCTGAACCTGGAAGAAGCGGTGCGCGGCACGACCGTGAATATCCGTGTTCCGACATTGGTCAACTGCAAACCTTGCGATGGCTCGGGCGCGAAGAAAGGCTCGTCGCCATCGACGTGCCCGACCTGCGGCGGCATCGGCCAGGTGCGCATGCAGCAAGGCTTCTTCTCGGTGCAGCAAACCTGCCCGCGCTGCCATGGCCAAGGCAAGATCATTTCCGACCCGTGCGATTCCTGCCACGGTGACGGTCGTGTCGAAGAGTACAAAACCCTCTCGGTCAAAGTGCCGGCCGGCGTTGATACCGGTGACCGCATTCGTCTGTCCGGCGAAGGCGAGGCGGGTACGCAGGGCGGTCCGACTGGCGATCTGTACGTGGTCATCAATGTCCGCGAGCACGACATCTTCCAGCGCGATGGCAAACATCTGTTCTGCGAAGTGCCGATCAGCTTCGTCGATGCGGCATTGGGCGGCGAGCTGGAAATTCCGACCCTCGACGGTCGCGTCAAACTGAAAATCCCTGAAGGCACCCAGACCGGCAAGCAGTTCCGTGTGCGCGGCAAAGGTGTGGCGCCGGTGCGTGGCGGTGGTGCGGGCGATCTGATGTGCCGCGTTGCGGTGGAGACGCCGGTCAATCTGAACCGTCGTCAGCGCGAACTGCTGGAAGAGTTCCGCAGTTCGCTGGCCGACGACAACAGTCATTCGCCGAAAACCACCGGTTGGTTCGACGGTGTGAAGCGCTTCTTCGGCGATCTGTAAGGAGTCGGCATGCGACGTATAGCTGTGATGGGCGCTGCTGGGCGCATGGGTAAGATTCTGGTCGAAGCCGTGCAGCAGCGCGCGCCGTTGACCGGTTTGACCGCTGCGGTGGTTCGTCCTGGCAGCACGCTGATCGGCGTCGATGCCGGTGAGCTGGCCTCGCTGGGTCGCATCGGTGTGCCGCTGTCCGGGCATATCGAGGCGGTGGCTGAAGAGTTCGACGTCTTGATCGACTTCACGCTGCCGGAAGTGATGCTGAAAAATCTGGCGTTCTGCCGCAAGGCAGGCAAGGCCATGGTCATCGGCACCACTGGGCTGGACGCTGCGCAGAAGCAGTTGCTGGTCGAGGCGGGCAAGGATATTCCTATCGTCTTCGCGGCCAACTTCAGTGTCGGCGTCAATCTGTCGCTGAAGTTGCTCGATATGGCAGCGCGCGTGCTGGGTGATGACGCGGACATCGAAATCATCGAAGCCCATCACCGTCACAAGATCGATGCGCCGTCGGGTACGGCGTTGCGCATGGGTGAAGTGATCGCCAGTGCGCTGGATCGTGATCTGCAGAAAGTCGCGGTCTACGGTCGTGAAGGGCACACGGGTGCCCGTGAGCGCGAAACCATTGGCTTCGCCACGGTGCGCGGTGGTGATGTGGTGGGTGATCACACCGTGCTGTTCGCCTGCGAAGGTGAGCGTCTGGAGATCACGCACAAGGCGTCAAGTCGTATGACGTTCGCCAAGGGTGCGGTGCGTGCTGCGCTGTGGCTGGACGGTCGCGAGCCGGGTCTGTACGACATGCAGGACGTGCTCGACCTGCGTTGATTTATTGCTGAATCCGGCGCAAACGCCCTGTTTGCGCTGGTTTTTCTCCGCTTGGCGACGGCCTGTCGCATTCTCCGGCCTTTTAGGCTCTTTAGCGGTGGACCAAAAAAGCCTTTTTCTGTAAGCTACAGCTTTAGTGTGTCCACTAAAAGCGCGCAGAATAATTCAGTGAAGAAGCGGGGTGACGTGTCCATACGTCACTCCGCTTTTTTACAACCTGCGATCGCCCTTTCATGCGTTATTTACGGGAGGTCTTCTTGACTAAGCCAGCCATACTTGCCCTTGCTGATGGCAGCATTTTTCGCGGCGAAGCCATTGGTGCCGACGGTCAAACCGTTGGTGAGGTGGTGTTCAACACCGCAATGACCGGCTATCAGGAAATCCTTACCGATCCTTCCTACGCCCAACAGATCGTTACCCTGACTTACCCGCACATCGGCAACACCGGCACCACGCCGGAAGATGCCGAGTCCGATCGCGTCTGGTCCGCTGGCCTGGTCATCCGTGACCTGCCGCTGGTAGCGAGCAACTGGCGTAACACGATGTCCCTGTCCGACTACCTGAAAGCCAACAACGTTGTGGCAATCGCCGGTATCGACACCCGCCGCCTGACCCGCATCCTGCGTGAAAAAGGCGCTCAGAACGGCTGCATCATGGCCGGCGACAATATCTCCGAAGAAGCGGCAATCGCCGCTGCGCAAGGCTTCCCGGGTCTGAAGGGCATGGATCTGGCGAAAGTCGTCAGCACCAAGACTCAATACGAATGGCGCTCGACTGTCTGGGATCTGAAGACCGACAGCCACGCGACCATCGACGCTTCCGAGCTGCCTTACCACGTGGTTGCCTACGACTACGGCGTCAAGGTCAACATCCTGCGCATGCTGGTCGAGCGCGGCTGCCGCGTCACCGTGGTGCCGGCTCAGACCCCGGCCGCTGATGTGCTGGCGCTGAAGCCGGATGGCGTGTTCCTGTCCAACGGCCCTGGTGATCCGGAGCCATGCGACTACGCGATCAAGGCGATCAAGGAAGTGCTGGAAACCGAAATTCCGGTATTCGGCATCTGCCTCGGTCACCAACTGCTGGCTCTGGCCTCTGGCGCCAAGACCCTGAAAATGGGCCATGGCCACCACGGTGCCAACCACCCGGTGCAGGATCTGGACACTGGCGTCGTGATGATCACCAGCCAGAACCACGGTTTCGCGGTCGACGAAGAAACCCTGCCAGCCAACGTGCGTGCGATTCACAAATCGCTGTTCGACGGCACCCTGCAAGGCATCGAGCGTACCGACAAGAGCGCGTTCAGCTTCCAGGGTCACCCTGAAGCGAGCCCGGGCCCGAACGATGTTGCGCCACTGTTCGACCGCTTCATCAACGAGATGGCCAAGCGACGCTAAGCGTTCGCCTTGAGACTGTAGAGAGAAGCCCCTCGAGGGCGGCCCCGACACCGGCGGCCCCTTCGAGACTTCAGAAATCGATCAAGACGGCTTGCCGACTGACCTGCGGATTTGAGTGACAAACCCATGCCAAAACGTACAGACATTAAAAGCATCCTGATTCTCGGCGCTGGCCCGATCGTTATCGGCCAGGCCTGCGAATTCGACTACTCCGGCGCCCAGGCCTGCAAAGCCCTGCGCGAAGAGGGTTACCGCGTCATCCTGGTGAACTCCAACCCGGCCACGATCATGACCGATCCGGACATGGCCGACGCCACCTACATCGAGCCGATCAAGTGGCAGACCGTTGCCAAGATCATCGAAAAAGAGCGTCCGGATGCAGTGCTGCCAACCATGGGCGGCCAGACTGCTCTGAACTGCGCCCTGGACCTGGAGCGCGAAGGCGTTCTGGAGAAGTTCGGTGTAGAAATGATCGGCGCCAACGCCGACACCATCGACAAGGCCGAGGACCGTTCGCGTTTCGACAAGGCGATGAAATCCATCGGCCTGGCGTGCCCGCGTTCCGGTATCGCCCACAGCATGGAAGAGGCCAACGCGGTCCTCGAAACCCTGGGCTTCCCGTGCATCATCCGTCCGTCTTTCACCATGGGCGGCACCGGTGGCGGTATCGCTTACAACCGTGAAGAGTTCGAAGAAATCTGCGCCCGTGGTCTGGACCTGTCGCCGACCAAAGAGCTGTTGATCGACGAATCGCTGATCGGTTGGAAAGAATATGAAATGGAAGTTGTCCGCGACAAAAAGGACAACTGCATCATCGTCTGCTCGATCGAAAACTTCGACCCGATGGGCGTGCACACCGGTGACTCGATCACCGTGGCTCCAGCACAAACCCTGACCGACAAGGAATACCAGATCCTGCGTAACGCCTCCCTGGCAGTTCTGCGCGAGATCGGCGTCGAGACCGGTGGTTCCAACGTTCAATTCGGTATCTGCCCGAACACTGGCCGCATGGTCGTGATCGAAATGAACCCGCGTGTATCGCGTTCCTCGGCCCTCGCTTCGAAAGCCACCGGTTTCCCGATCGCCAAAGTCGCGGCCAAACTAGCTGTGGGCTACACCCTCGACGAACTGTCGAACGACATCACCGGCGGCAAGACCCCGGCGTCCTTCGAGCCGTCGATCGACTACGTCGTCACCAAGCTGCCGCGTTTCGCTTTCGAGAAATTCGCCAAGGCCGACGCACGCCTGACCACTCAAATGAAGTCGGTCGGTGAAGTCATGGCCATCGGCCGTACCTTCCAGGAATCCCTGCAGAAAGCCCTGCGCGGTCTGGAAGTCGGCGTTTGCGGTCTGGACGAGAAGCTCGACCTGAGCAACCCGGAAAGCATGAGCGTGCTCAAGCGTGAGCTGACCGTGCCGGGCGCCGAGCGCATCTGGTACGTGGCTGACGCTTTCCGCGCCGGCCTGTCGGTCGAAGACATCTTCGGCATGAACATGATCGATCCGTGGTTCCTGGTGCAGATCGAAGATCTGATCAAGGAAGAAGAGAAGGTCAAGACCCTCGGTCTGTCCGCTATCGACCGCGACCTGATGTTCAAGCTCAAGCGCAAAGGCTTCTCCGATCAGCGCCTGGCCAAGCTGCTGGGTGTGACCGAGAAGAACCTGCGTACGCACCGTCAGAAGCTGGAAGTGTTCCCGGTCTACAAGCGCGTTGACACCTGCGCCGCCGAGTTCGCTACCGACACCGCTTACCTCTACTCGACCTACGAGGAAGAGTGCGAAGCCGCGCCGTCCGGTCGCGACAAGATCATGATTCTGGGTGGCGGTCCAAACCGTATCGGCCAGGGCATCGAGTTCGACTACTGCTGCGTACACGCTGCTCTCGCTCTGCGCGAAGACGGCTACGAAACCATCATGGTCAACTGCAACCCGGAAACCGTTTCCACCGACTATGACACTTCCGACCGTCTGTACTTCGAGCCGGTAACCCTGGAAGACGTTCTGGAAATCTGCCGCGTCGAGAAACCGAAAGGTGTGATCGTCCAGTACGGCGGCCAGACTCCGCTGAAACTGGCGCGTGCCCTGGAAGCCGCCGGCGTGCCAATCATCGGCACCAGCCCTGACGCCATCGACCGTGCCGAAGACCGTGAGCGCTTCCAGCAAATGGTTGAGCGTCTGAACCTGCGTCAGCCGCCAAACGCCACCGTGCGTAGCGAAGACGAAGCGGTTCGTGCTGCCGCGAAAATCGGTTATCCGCTGGTTGTGCGCCCGTCCTATGTACTGGGCGGCCGTGCGATGGAAATCGTTTACAAGGAAGACGAGCTCAAGCGTTACCTGCGTGACGCGGTGCAAGTGTCCAACGACAGCCCAGTGCTGCTCGATCACTTCCTCAACTGCGCCATCGAAATGGACGTGGATGCGGTCTGCGACGGCAAAGACGTCGTCATCGGCGCAATCATGCAGCACATCGAACAGGCTGGCGTTCACTCCGGTGACTCCGCGTGCTCGCTGCCGCCGTACTCGCTGCCTGCGCATATCCAGGACGAGATGCGCGAACAGGTCAAGAAAATGGCTCTGGAACTGGGCGTTGTCGGCCTGATGAACGTACAGTTGGCGCTGCAAGGCGAAGACATCTACGTCATCGAAGTCAACCCGCGCGCTTCCCGTACCGTACCGTTCGTATCGAAGTGCATCGGTGTCTCCCTGGCCATGATCGCTGCTCGCGTGATGGCCGGTAAGACCCTGAAAGAAATCGGCTTCACCAAAGAAATCATCCCGAACTTCTACAGCGTGAAAGAGGCGGTGTTCCCGTTCGCCAAGTTCCCGGGCGTTGACCCGATCCTCGGCCCAGAGATGAAGTCGACTGGTGAAGTGATGGGCGTCGGCGACACCTTCGGTGAAGCATTCGCCAAAGCCCAGATGGGCGCCAGCGAAGTGCTGCCGACCGGCGGTACTGCGTTCATCAGCGTGCGCGATGACGACAAGCCACTGGTTGCAGGCGTAGCCCGCGATCTGATCAACTTGGGCTTCGAAGTGGTTGCCACTGCCGGTACTGCCAAGCTGATCGAAGCCGCAGGCCTGAAAGTGCGCCGTGTGAACAAGGTGACCGAGGGTCGTCCGCACGTGGTCGACATGATCAAGAATGACGAAGTCACTCTGATCATCAACACCACCGAAGGTCGTCAGTCGATCGCTGATTCCTACTCCATTCGTCGTAATGCCTTGCAGCACAAGATTTATTGCACCACCACCATTGCTGCTGGCGAAGCTATCTGTGAAGCGCTGAAGTTCGGTCCTGAAAAAACCGTGCGCCGCTTGCAGGATCTACACGCAGGATTGAAGGCATGATCAAATACCCAATGACCGTCCAGGGCGCTAAAGCCCTGGAAGAAGAACACGCTCACCTGACCAAGGTCGTCCGTCCGAAGCTCAGCCAGGACATCGGTACGGCCCGCGAGTTGGGTGACTTGAAAGAAAACGCGGAATACCATGCCGCCCGCGAACAGCAGGGCATGGTCGAGGCGCGGATTCGTGACATCGAAGGCCGGATTCAGAATCAGGTCATCATCGATGTCACTACCATCCCGCATACCGGCAAAGTGATTTTCGGTACCACCGTCGAAATCGCCAACGTCGAGACTGACGAAAGCGTCACTTACCACATCGTGGGTGAGGATGAGGCTGACTTCAAACTCGGCAAGATTTCGGTCGGCTCGCCTTTGGCCCGAGCCCTGATCGGCAAGGAAGAAGGCGATGTGGTCGCCGTAAAAACGCCAAGCGGCGTGATCGAGTACGAGATTGTCGAAGTCCGTCACATCTGAAAAAGGGCGCCCGCTGCATGCGGGCGCCATGCTTTGGCAGCTGACTCAGATGCTTTGGGTCGGCGGTCTATGGCTGATTCATCTCGGTTTGCAGCCGGCGCTGGGCCAGATTGGCCTGGCGCCGTTGCTGATCGATGAAGTGGCCAGCGCGTTTGAAGTGCTGGTGGTGGGGTTTTCTGCCGCATGCGTTATTTTTCAGGCTTTGGTGCTGGTACAGGCCGAGGGCCTTGCCAGTCTATGGCGAGATTTTCGCGGGCAGGTTCTGTTGATGGCGATGTACGCGTGTGCAATGTTTGTCGCAGTGCGTGTCGGCTGGCCGGATGCGCAGCGCTGGCAGGTATTCAGTTATCTGGTGCTGGGGTTTTCCGGGCTGGTGCTGGTGATGCAGCCTGTGCCGGGATGGAGTGGCAGGGTGCGCCAGGCACACCCTTGACCCTTTTCATCACTTGAAGCGATGAACGTTCGACAGCTGCTTGTTGACGCTGAAGTTCTTGCGGTAAATCAGTGCCATCTTGCCGATGACCTGCACCAGGTCCGCTTTGCCAACCTTGCACAGCTCTGCGATGTGCGCCAGGCGCGATTCGCGATCGAGGATGTTGAGCTTGATCTTGATCAGCTCGTGATCCGCCAGGGCGCGTTCAAGTTCGGCTAAAACACCCTCAGTCAAACCGTTGTCAGCCACCGTCAAAACGGGTTTCAGGTGGTGGCCAATGGATTTGTACTGTTTCTTCTGCTCTGGAGTGAGCGGCATAATCTGACCCTTTCGTCTGGATTCTGTAAAATGGCGGCCATTTTACCCGAGGGCTCGTGGATCCGCCCAATTAATCACGACCCTAATCATCGAGGTGCCCAATGGCGCGTTCCAAGACAAGCCTTGGCTGGCTGAAAAGACATGTCAATGATCCTTATGTGAAGCAAGCACAGAAGGATGGTTACCGCTCGCGTGCGAGTTACAAGCTTCTGGAGATCCAGGAGAAATACAAGCTGATCCGTCCCGGCATGAGCGTTGTCGACCTTGGCGCGGCCCCCGGTGGCTGGTCGCAGGTCACTAGCCGGCTGATCGGTGGTCAGGGGCGTTTGATCGCTTCGGACATCCTGGAAATGGACAGCATTCCGGACGTGACCTTCATTCAGGGCGACTTCACCGAGGACGAAGTGCTCGGGCGGATTCTTGAAGCCGTGGGTAATTCGCAGGTGGACCTTGTGATTTCCGATATGGCCCCCAATATGAGTGGTACGCCTGAAGTGGATATGCCCAAAGCCATGTTCCTTTGCGAGTTGGCGCTTGATCTGGCGGAACGGATACTCAAGCCGGGTGGTAATTTCGTGATCAAGATTTTCCAGGGTGAAGGGTTTGATGTTTACCTGAAGGATGCTCGTCGGAAATTCGACAAGATCCAGATGATCAAGCCAGACTCCTCTCGTGGCAGTTCCCGCGAGCAATACATGTTGGCTTGGGGTTACCGCGGCCGTAGCGAGTAAAACGAGGTTTTTTGGTGGGGTGATAGGTTTTTCGTATTTCGCCCCGCGTGCATAAGCGAATATTGTGTAGAAAGTGTTTCACAAAGGGTTACAGACGGCGCCTGCCAGAGTCGTAGGTAATGTAGTAAGTTAGGCCGGTGAATATCATGCGAAGCGCGCGCCAGTAGCGGAGCTTGCTTCAGAGGGTAGTTAATTGAACGATATGGCAAAGAATCTGATCCTGTGGTTGATCATCGCGGCTGTCCTGGTGACGGTGATGAACAACTTCTCCAGCCCTAACGAGCCGCAGACCCTCAACTATTCCGACTTCATCCAGCAGGTCAAGGATGGCAAGGTCGAGCGCGTAGCCGTTGATGGTTATGTAATTACCGGCAAGCGCAACGATGGCGACAGCTTCAAGACCATTCGTCCGGCAATCCAGGACAATGGCCTGATCGGCGATCTGGTCGACAACCACGTTGTGGTTGAAGGCAAGCAGCCTGAGCAGCAAAGCATCTGGACCCAGTTGCTGGTAGCCAGCTTCCCGATCCTTGTAATCATCGCGGTGTTCATGTTCTTCATGCGCCAGATGCAGGGCGGCGCCGGCGGCAAGGGCGGACCGATGAGCTTCGGCAAGAGCAAGGCACGCCTGCTCTCCGAAGATCAGGTGAAAACCACTTTGGCTGACGTTGCCGGTTGCGACGAAGCCAAGGAAGAAGTCGGCGAGCTCGTTGAGTTCCTGCGTGATCCGGGCAAGTTCCAGCGTCTGGGTGGTCGCATTCCTCGTGGCGTGCTGATGGTCGGCCCTCCGGGTACCGGTAAAACCTTGCTGGCCAAGGCGATTGCCGGCGAAGCCAAGGTTCCGTTCTTCACCATTTCCGGTTCTGACTTCGTCGAGATGTTCGTCGGTGTCGGTGCCAGCCGCGTTCGTGACATGTTCGAACAGGCCAAGAAGCACGCCCCATGCATTATCTTCATTGACGAAATCGACGCCGTCGGTCGCCATCGTGGTGCCGGCATGGGTGGCGGTCACGACGAGCGCGAGCAGACTCTCAACCAGTTGCTGGTTGAGATGGACGGCTTCGAAATGAACGATGGCATCATTGTTATCGCTGCGACCAACCGTCCTGACGTACTCGACCCTGCGCTGCTGCGTCCGGGCCGTTTCGACCGTCAGGTTGTGGTTGGTCTGCCGGATATCCGTGGTCGCGAGCAGATTCTCAAGGTTCACATGCGCAAGGTGCCAATGGGTGACGACGTCGCTCCGGCCGTCATCGCGCGTGGCACTCCGGGCTTCTCCGGTGCTGACCTGGCCAACCTGGTCAACGAAGCGTCGCTGTTCGCTGCACGTAGCGGCAAGCGCATCGTCGAGATGAAAGAGTTCGAATTGGCCAAAGACAAGATCATGATGGGCGCCGAGCGCAAATCGATGGTCATGTCCGAGAAAGAAAAGCAGAACACCGCTTATCACGAAGCGGGCCACGCCATCGTTGGTCGCGTCGTGCCTGAGCATGATCCGGTGTACAAGGTATCGATCATCCCGCGCGGTCGTGCGCTGGGTGTGACCATGTTCCTGCCGGAAGAAGATCGCTACAGCCTGTCCAAGCGCGCACTGATCAGTCAGATCTGTTCGCTGTACGGCGGTCGTATCGCTGAAGAAATGACCTTGGGCTTCGACGGTGTGACCACCGGCGCCTCCAACGACATCATGCGTGCCAGTCAGATTGCGCGGAACATGGTCACCAAGTGGGGTCTGTCGGAAAAACTCGGTCCGTTGATGTACGCCGAAGAAGAGGGTGAAGTATTCCTCGGTCGTGGCGGTGGTGGCCAGGCTGCCAGCTTCTCCGGTGAGACAGCCAAGCTGATCGACTCCGAGGTGCGCAGCATTATTGATCAGTGCTACGGCACGGCCAAACAGATCCTCACGGATAACCGTGACAAGCTCGACGCCATGGCTGATGCCCTCATGAAGTATGAAACGATCGATGCTGAACAGATCGACGACATCATGGCAGGTCGTACACCTCGCGAGCCTCGCGACTGGTCGGGTGGTACCGGTACTCCGCCACCACCAGTGGTTCGGGACGAGCGTCCGGAAACACCGATTGGCGGTCCGGCTGCTGACGTTTAAGGTTTGAAATGACTTCTGTACAGTCCCTGACCCGGTTGCCTTGCGGCAACCGGGTTCTTGATTTGGCCCAGACGCATGTCATGGGCATTCTCAATGTCACCCCTGATTCTTTCTCCGACGGCGGCCAATACAGTCAGCTGGATGCGGCCTTGCGTCACGCCGAAGCCATGGTTGCAGCCGGTGCGACGCTGATTGATGTCGGTGGCGAATCCACGCGTCCTGGCGCGCGAGCAGTGTCTCCGCTTGAAGAGCTCGAGCGCGTCGCGCCGATCGTCGAGCTGATCAATCGCGAGCTTGATGTGATCATCTCGGTGGATACGTCTACACCTGCTGTCATGCGCGAAACTGCGCGTTTGGGTGCCGGGTTGATCAACGACGTGCGCTCGCTGCAGCGCGATGGTGCACTGGATGCAGCGGCGGCTACCGGTTTGCCGGTGTGTCTCATGCATATGCTCGGCGAGCCCGGTGACATGCAGGACAATCCGCAGTATCAGGATGTCACGCGCGAAGTCGGCGAGTTTCTCGCTGAGCGTATGGCGCAATGTGCGGCGGCAGGTATTCCTGCCGAGCGGATCATTCTCGATCCGGGTTTCGGTTTCGCCAAAACCCTGCAGCACAATCTAAGCTTGTTCAAGCACATGGAAGCCCTGCATGCGTTGGGCAGGCCTCTGCTTGTCGGTGTTTCTCGAAAGAGCATGATCGGGCAGGCCTTGAATCGTCCTGTCGGCGAGCGACTGCATGGCGGCCTGGCGCTGGCGGCGCTGGCGTCGGTAAAAGGTGCGCGCATATTGCGCGTCCATGATGTTGCAGAAACGGTAGACGTGGTGCGGATGATCGCGGCCGTGGAATCAGCCGAATAAGAATGATGGAGCACTTATGAGCAAAAAATACTTTGGTACTGACGGCATTCGTGGTCGAGTCGGTGAATACCCGATTACTCCTGACTTCATGCTCAAGCTCGGCTGGGCGGCCGGCATGGCCTTTCGCAAGATGGGCGCCTGCAAGGTGCTGGTCGGCAAGGACACGCGGATTTCCGGTTATATGTTCGAATCGGCACTTGAGGCTGGTCTGACATCGGCGGGAGCCGATGTGATGCTGCTGGGTCCTATGCCGACGCCGGCCATCGCTTATCTGTCGCGCACGTTCCAGGCTGAGGCCGGTATCGTGATCAGTGCTTCGCACAACCCGCATGACGATAACGGCATCAAATTTTTCTCCGGAAAGGGCACAAAGCTTCCGGATGAGCTGGAGTTGATGATCGAAGAGTTGCTCGACACCCCGATGACCGTGGTCGAATCGAGCAAGATCGGCAAAGTGTCGCGAATCAACGATGCGTCAGGTCGCTACATTGAGTTCTGCAAGAGCAGTGTGCCAACCGGCACCAGTTTTTCCGGCCTCAAAATCGTCATCGACTGTGCGCATGGTGCGACCTACAAAGTGGCTCCGAGTGTCTTCCGGGAGCTGGGTGCAGAAGTCGTCGTACTGTCGGCCCAGCCTAACGGTCTGAACATCAACGAGAATTGCGGCTCGACCCATATGGGGCAGTTGCAGGCGGCGGTGCTTGCAGAGCATGCCGATCTGGGTATCGCTTTTGATGGCGACGGCGATCGGGTTTTGATGGTCGATCACACTGGTGCCATCGTTGATGGCGACGAATTGTTGTTCATCATCGCCCGTGATCTGCACGAGCGGGGCAAATTGCAGGGCGGCGTCGTCGGTACCCTGATGAGTAATCTGGGGCTGGAACTCGCGCTGGCGGATCTTTCGATTCCATTCATTCGCGCCAATGTCGGTGACCGCTACGTGATCGCCGAGTTGCTTGAGCGCAATTGGCTGGTCGGTGGCGAGAATTCGGGGCATATCGTTTGCTTCAATCACACAACCACCGGTGATGCGATCATCGCGGCTTTGCAAGTGCTGATGGCACTGAAGACCCGTAATGAAGGGCTGGCGCAAACACGTCAGGCTTTGCGCAAGTGTCCTCAGGTGCTGATCAATGTGCGTTTCGGTGGTGGCGAGAGTCCGCTGGAGCACCCGGCTGTCAAGGAAGCCAGTGCACGTGTAACTCAGGCAATGGCGGGGCGCGGTCGCGTGCTTTTGCGCAAGTCCGGGACAGAGCCTCTGGTGCGGGTAATGGTCGAAGGCGAGGATGAAACCCAGGTTCGCAACTACGCCGAAGAGTTGGCAAAACTGGTAACTGAAGTTTCTGCCTGATACGGCTTGCAAGCCATGATTGTGTTGGGTAACATCTGCGCCCACTTTGACCGACGAGGTACAGCATGCGTCGCCCTATGGTAGCTGGTAACTGGAAGATGCACGGTACCCGCGCCAGCGTCGCTGAGCTGATCAACGGCCTTCGTCATCTGGCCTTGCCAAGCGGTGTTGATGTCGCGGTATTCCCGCCTTGCTTGTATATCAATCAAGTGATTGATGGCTTGAAAGGAAAGTCGATTTCGGTCGGCGCGCAGAATTCTGCGGTGGAATCCATGCAAGGTGCATTGACCGGTGAAATTGCTCCGAGTCAGTTAGTGGATGCAGGTTGTTCCCTGGTACTTGTCGGTCACTCCGAACGCCGCCAGATAATGGGCGAGCGAGACGGTATGCTGAATCGCAAGTTCGCAGCGGCACAGGCATGTGGCTTGATTCCGGTGTTGTGCGTAGGGGAGACTCTCGAACAGCGCGAAGCCGGAAAAACTCTTGAGGTTGTCGGGCGTCAGCTGGGCAGCATCATCGAGGAGCTGGGTGTAGGTGCCTTTGCCAAGGCAGTCATTGCTTACGAGCCTGTCTGGGCCATTGGTACCGGACTGACTGCAACGCCGCAACAGGCTCAGGATGTGCATAAAGCCATTCGCGAGCAGTTGGCGGCAGAGAATTCTGAAGTCGCACGAGGTGTGCGGCTTCTATACGGCGGCAGCGTGAAGGCGGCCAATGCGGTCGAACTGTTCGGCATGCCGGATATCGATGGGGGGCTCATTGGTGGAGCTTCCCTGAATGCAGATGAGTTCGGTGCGATCTGTCGCGCCGCGGGAAACTGAAAAAATGCTGGAAACAGTCGTAGTCGTTTTTCATCTGCTGGGTGCATTGGGCGTAGTTGCTCTGGTTTTGCTGCAGCAGGGTAAGGGTGCGGACGCTGGCGCGTCTTTCGGAGCAGGTGCTTCAAATACTGTGTTCGGAAGCCAAGGTTCCTCTACCTTTCTTAGTAAGTTTACTGCTATACTTGCCGCCGGTTTCTTCATAACCAGCTTGGGGTTAGGTTACTTTGCTAAAGAGAAGGCTCATCAGCTGACTCAGGCAGGTCTCCCAAATCCAGCAGTGTTGGAAGTACCTAAGCAACAACAACCGGCTTCTGATGATGTCCCGGTGCTTCAAGAGCAAAAGTCGGCTACTCCAGCGACTGACGTACCTCCAGCTCAAGAGCAGAAGTAAGAAGGGTTTCAAACGTAGTTTTGCCGAGGTGGTGGAATTGGTAGACACGCAACCTTGAGGTGGTTGTGCCCATAGGGTGTAGGGGTTCGAGTCCCCTTCTCGGTACCAATTAGTCAGGAGAGCCCGCTGTTGCGGGCTTTCTTGCAGGTGGAAGGTTACATTGACCCTATAAGGGATCGGTCGTATACTTCCGCCCCAGCTTTGTCGCGGGGTGGAGCAGTCTGGTAGCTCGTCGGGCTCATAACCCGAAGGTCGTCGGTTCAAATCCGGCCCCCGCAACCAGTTTAAGGAGCCCCTTTTAAGGGGCTTTTTGTTAGCTGGACACTTTCAACGCCGCTGTTCGACGGCGTTTCAAGGATGGGCGTTTAGCCCATTTTTTTATTTTGCAAAGCATGCACATATCATGCACTAGGGGGTTCAGGTGTCGAGCAAGCTAGAAGAGTTGCAGGCCTTGCTGGCCCCGGTGGTCGTGGCCCTGGGCTATGAATGCTGGGGTATCGAGTTTTCGGCTCAGGGTCGTCACTCGATGTTGCGCGTTTATATCGATAAAGAGGGCGGCGTGCTGGTGGACGATTGCGCCATTGTCAGCCGTCAGATCAGCGGTGTACTGGATGTTGAAGATCCTATCTCCGTTGAATACACCCTCGAAGTTTCCTCGCCTGGCATGGAGCGCCCACTGTTCACTCTTGAGCAGTTTGCAAAATTTGCCGGTGATCAAGTGAAGATCAAGCTGCGCTCGCCTTTTGAAGGTCGACGCAACTTTCAGGGCCTTCTGCGCGGTGTAGAAGAACAGGATGTCGTGGTGCAGGTAGATGACCATGAGTTCCTGTTGCCGATCGATATGATCGACAAGGCCAACATTATTCCCAGTTTTGACTGAGACGCGGATCCCGCGGATCCAATGGCTTGCGAAAGGCGAGGCGTACGATGAGCAAAGAAGTACTGCTGGTTGTTGAGTCGGTATCCAATGAAAAGGGCGTACCGGCAAGCGTAATTTTTGAAGCGCTGGAGCTGGCTCTGGCCACTGCTACCAAAAAGCGTTTTGAAGACGAAGTTGACCTGCGTGTGGAAATTAACCGCCACACCGGTTCTTACGAAACTTTCCGTCGCTGGACGGTCGTCGAAGAGAATGATCTCGACGATCCGGCCATCGAAACCTGGCCAACCAAGGTTGCCGAAACGCATCCTGGTGCCAAGGTTGGCGACGTCGTTGAAGAAAAGATCGAATCCATTGAGTTCGGCCGCATCGCTGCACAGACTGCAAAGCAAGTCATCGTGCAGAAAGTTCGCGAAGCCGAGCGCGCTCAAGTGGTCGATGCTTACCGCGAGCGCCTGGGAGAAATCATCTCCGGCACCGTGAAAAAAGTCACCCGCGACAACGTGATTGTCGATCTGGGTAACAACGCTGAAGCGTTGTTGGCCCGTGAAGACATCATTTCTCGCGAAACTTTCCGTGTCGGCGTGCGTCTGCGTGCGCTGCTCAAGGAAATCCGCACCGAGAACCGCGGCCCGCAGCTGATCCTGTCGCGTACCGCGCCGGAAATGCTGATCGAGCTGTTCCGCATCGAAGTGCCGGAAATTGCCGAAGGCCTGATCGAAGTCATGGCAGCGTCCCGTGATCCGGGTTCGCGCGCCAAGATCGCCGTCCGCTCCAAGGACAAACGCATCGACCCGCAGGGCGCTTGCATCGGTATGCGCGGTTCGCGCGTCCAGGCAGTGTCGGGTGAGTTGGGCGGTGAGCGTGTTGATATCGTCCTCTGGGATGACAACCCGGCTCAGTTCGTGATCAACGCCATGTCCCCGGCTGAGGTTGCGGCAATTATCGTTGACGAAGATGCCCACGCAATGGACATCGCCGTTGGCGCAGACAATCTGGCTCAGGCCATCGGTCGCGGTGGTCAGAACGTGCGTCTGGCCAGCCAGTTGACCGGCTGGACCCTGAACGTGATGACCGAATCGGACATCCAGGCTAAGCAACAAGCAGAAACCGGCGACATCCTGCGCAACTTCATCGACGAGCTGGAAGTCGACGAAGATCTGGCACAGGTGCTGGTAGATGAAGGCTTCACCAGCCTGGAAGAGATTGCCTACGTACCGTTGGAAGAAATGCTCAACATCGACGGCTTTGACGAAGATACCGTCAACGAGCTTCGCGCTCGTGCCAAGGATCGTTTGTTGACCAAAGCCATCGCTACTGAGGAAAAGCTGGCAGACGCCCATCCGGCCGAAGACCTGCTCTCGCTTGAGGGTATGGACAAGGATTTGGCGATGGAACTGGCGGTGCGCGGCGTAATTACCCGCGAAGACCTGGCCGAGCAGTCTATTGACGACCTGCTCGACATCGACGGCATTGACGATGATCGTGCCGGCAAGTTGATCATGGCCGCCCGAGCCCACTGGTTCGAGTAATTAGGCGCGGCCTGAGGAGAGAAGTGCATGACGCAAGTCACGGTGAAACAACTGGCCGATGAGGTCAAAACACCGGTAGAGCGCCTGTTGCAGCAGATGCGTGAGGCAGGTCTGCCGCACACCGCCGCCGAAGAAAATGTGACTGACAGTGAGAAGCAGTCCCTGCTGACTCACTTGAAAAGCAGCCACAAGGCGAAAGTGGAAGAACCACGCAAGATCACGCTGCAGCGTAAAACCACCAGCACCCTGCGTGTGGCTGGTAGCAAAAGCATCAGCGTAGAAGTTCGCAAAAAGAAAGTTTTCGTACAGCGTAGCCCGGAAGAAATCGAAGCCGAACGCAAGCGTGAACTGGATGAGCGTCGCGCAGTAGAAAATGCTGCTCGTCAGAAGGCTGAAGAAGAAGCCAAGCAGCGTGCCGAAGAAGAAGCGCGCCGCCAGCCTGCTGCTGCGCAGACCGCTACCAGCGACGCCGTTGCGGCGCCGGCTGCAGCTGCCGAACCAGTTCGCGAAAGCGCGCCGGTGGTTGCCGCGGCTCCAGCTCCGTCTGCTGATGTTCGCAACAAGCAGAACGAACAGCGCCGTCCTGACAAGCCGCGTGCCGACGACAACAATCGTCGCAGCGGTGGTGGTGATGGCGAGCGCAAAAACGCTCCGCATCGCGCATCGGTCAAAGAAAAAGCGCCGGCTCCACGTGTGGCGCCACGCACTACCGACGAAGAAAGCGATGGCTTCCGTCGCGGTGGTCGCGGCAAGGCCAAGCTGAAGAAGCGCAACGCCCACGGTTTCCAGAGCCCAACCGGCCCTGTCGTGCGTGATGTGCAGATCGGCGAGACCATCACTGTTGGCGATCTCGCCAATCAGATGTCGGTCAAGGCTGCTGAAATCATCAAGTTCATGTTCAAACTGGGTACTCCAGCGACCATCAACCAGGTGCTTGATCAGGAAACTGCTCAGCTTGTGGCTGAAGAACTGGGCCACAAAGTGACCCTGGTCAGCGACACCGCCCTGGAAGATTCCCTGGCCGAGTCCCTGAAGTTTGAAGGTGAGTCGTTCTCCCGTGCGCCAGTCGTGACCGTAATGGGCCACGTTGACCACGGTAAAACGTCCCTGCTCGACTACATCCGTCGTGCCAAGGTAGCTGCTGGCGAAGCCGGTGGTATCACCCAGCACATCGGTGCATACCACGTTGAAACCGAACGCGGCATGGTCACCTTCCTCGATACCCCGGGTCACGCCGCGTTTACCGCAATGCGTGCTCGTGGTGCCAAGGCGACCGACATCGTGATCCTGGTGGTTGCAGCGGACGACGGCGTGATGCCGCAGACCATTGAAGCTGTTCAGCACGCAGTAGCGGCTGGCGTTCCACTGGTTGTAGCAGTGAACAAAATCGACAAGCCGGGCGCTGATCTCGATCGCATCCGTAGCGAACTGTCGGTTCACGGCGTGACTTCCGAAGAGTGGGGCGGTGATACGCCGTTCGTACCGGTGTCGGCGAAAGTCGGTACTGGCGTGGACGAGCTGCTTGAAGCCGTTCTGCTGCAAGCTGAAGTTCTCGAGCTGAAAGCAACACCATCGGCTCCTGGCCGTGGCGTTGTGGTTGAATCGCGTCTCGACAAAGGTCGTGGCCCGGTTGCAACCGTTCTGGTTCAAGACGGTACCCTGCGCCAAGGCGACATGGTCCTGGTCGGTTCGAACTATGGCCGTGTGCGTGCCATGCTCGACGAGAACGGCAAGCCAATCAAGGAAGCCGGTCCTTCCATCCCTGTCGAGATCCTCGGCCTGGACGGTACCCCGGACGCTGGCGACGAGATGAGCGTGGTTGCCGACGAGAAGAAAGCCCGTGAAGTGGCTCTGTTCCGTCAAGGCAAGTTCCGCGAAGTCAAACTGGCTCGCGCGCATGCTGGCAAGCTGGAAAACATCTTCGAAAACATGGGTCAGGCCGAGAAGAAGACGCTCAACATCGTCCTCAAATCCGACGTCCGTGGTTCGCTGGAAGCGTTGAACGGTGCCTTGAATGGCCTGGGCAACGACGAAGTACAAGTGCGCGTAGTCGGCGGCGGTGTCGGTGGTATCACTGAATCCGACGCTAACCTGGCACTGGCTTCCAACGCTGTACTGTTCGGCTTCAACGTGCGTGCCGATGCTGGCGCACGGAAGATCGTCGAGCAGGAAGGTCTGGACATGCGTTACTACAACGTGATCTACGACATCATCGAAGACGTCAAGAAAGCCCTGACCGGCATGCTCGGCAGTGATGTTCGCGAGAACATCCTGGGTGTGGCCGAAGTGCGCGACGTGTTCCGTTCGCCGAAGTTTGGCGCGATCGCTGGCTGCATGGTGATCGAAGGTGTTGTGCACCGTAACCGTCCGATCCGTGTACTGCGTGAAGACATCGTTATCTTCGAAGGCGAGCTGGAATCCCTGCGCCGCTTCAAGGATGACGCTTCCGAAGTACGTGCCGGCATGGAATGCGGTATCGGCGTGAAGAGCTACAACGACGTCAAAGTCGGCGACAAGATCGAAGTCTTCGAGAAGGTTCAGGTTGCTCGCAGCCTCTAACTCGCGCACTTCAGGAGCCGTGATGGTCGGCCGCACTCAACAGTGTGGCGCATCACCCGGACTCTAAACGCAACGCCCGGTCTGGCTTTTGTCAGGCCGGGCGTTTGCCGCTTTCAGACCTTGCGGGTTTCGCCGCGGGGCAGTAACAGGTAACAAAATCATGGCAAAAGAATACAGCCGTACCCAGCGTATCGGCGATCAGATGCAGCGCGAGCTGGCTCAACTGATCCGTCGCGAAGTCAAAGACCCGCGCGTCGGCCTGGTCACCATTACCGCAGTAGAAGTCAGCCGTGACGTCGGTCACGCGAAGATCTTCATCACCGTGATGGGCCAGGACAACGCCGAAGATATCGCTCAAAGCATCAAGGTGCTGAATGCCGCCGCAGGTTTCCTGCGCATGCAACTGGCCCGTGAAATGAAACTGCGCAGCGTGCCGCAATTGCACTTCCACTACGACGAATCCGTTGTCCGTGGTGCGCACCTGTCGGCCCTGATCGAGCGTGCCGTGGCTGAAGACAATCAGCATCCGGTCGCTGCTGAACCTGAAGACACCAAGGAGTAATTCGGTGGCTCAGGTCAAACGTATCCGTCGTAACGTCAGCGGTATCATCTTGCTCGACAAGCCGTTGGGGTTCACCTCCAACGCCGCGTTGCAGAAGGTTCGCTGGCTGCTCAATGCCGAGAAGGCCGGTCACACCGGCAGCCTCGATCCATTGGCCACCGGTGTCTTGCCGTTGTGCTTTGGTGAGGCAACCAAGTTCTCGCAGTACCTGCTCGATTCCGACAAGGCGTATGAAACCCTGGCGCAGCTGGGCAAGACCACCACCACGGCGGATGCCGAGGGTGAGGTTTTGCAGGAGCGCCCGGTGACCGTTGGTCGCGCCGATGTCGAAGCAGCATTGCCGAAATTTCGCGGGCAAATCAGTCAGATACCGCCGATGTACTCGGCACTCAAGCGTGATGGCCAGCCGCTGTACAAGTTGGCGCGTGCAGGCGAAGTAGTGGAGCGCGAACCGCGTTCTGTTACTATTGCGCGCTTGGAATTACTGGCCTTCGAAGGCGATACTGCGCGACTTGCGGTGGACTGCAGCAAAGGCACCTATATTCGCACCCTGGTGGAGGATATCGGTGAGCAACTCGGTTGTGGTGCGTACGTCGCTGAATTGCGCCGTACCCAGGCCGGGCCTTTCACCCTGGCGCAGACCGTGACCCTCGAAGAGCTGGAAGCGGTACATGCCGAAGGCGGCAACGAAGCGGTTGATCGCTTCCTGATGCCATCGGACAGCGGCCTGCAGGATTGGCCGCTGCTGCACTTCTCGGAAGCGAGCGCGTTCTATTGGCTCAACGGCCAGCCGGTGCGTGCCCCGGATGCTCCGAAGTTCGGCATGGTGCGGGTACAGGATCACAATGGTCGCTTCATCGGTATCGGTGAAGTGAGCGAAGACGGGCGCATTGCGCCACGTCGACTGATTCGGTCGGAATGACCGAAACCGGTCTGTGTCAAAGCAGGCTGGCGAGGGTGGCTGTTAACAGGCACGGTCACTACTCATTTATAGATACAGGGATTTGTCCCTGGCCTGTTGAAGTTGTTTCCTTGAAACAGCTTCCTGATAAAAGGATTGCCTCATGGCTCTCGACGTTCAAGAAAAAGCTCAAATCGTTGCTGACTACCAGCAAGCTGTTGGTGACACTGGTTCGCCAGAAGTGCAAGTTGCACTGCTGACCCACAACATCAACAAGCTGCAAGGTCACTTCAAGGCCAACGGTAAAGATCACCACTCCCGTCGTGGTCTGATCCGCATGGTAAACCAGCGTCGCAAGCTGCTGGACTACCTGAAAGGCAAGGATCTGGGTCGTTATCAGACTCTGATCGGTCGCCTGGGTCTGCGTCGCTAATCAGCGATTGCGCTATGAGGTTGGTTGTCTGTCGGACGTCTGCGGTTTACCGCCGGCGGCTTGCAGGCTCCCAGCCTCAAGTTTTATCTGGATACACGTTTTACCCCGGACAAGGGTTGGGCCGATTCCCGACATTGCCCAAGAATTCGCAAGAAACCAGTTCCCCCAAGAGCCACAAAGAAGGTAGGACACCGTGAACCCGGTAATCAAAAAATTCCAGTTCGGTCAATCGACCGTTACCCTCGAGACTGGCCGTATCGCCCGTCAGGCCTCCGGCGCAGTATTGGTCACCGTTGACGACGACGTCAGCGTATTGGTGACTGTAGTCGGTGCAAAACAAGCCGATCCAGGCAAGGGCTTCTTCCCTCTGTCCGTTCACTACCAGGAAAAGACTTACGCTGCCGGTAAGATCCCTGGCGGTTTCTTCAAGCGTGAAGGCCGTCCTTCCGAGAAAGAAACCCTGACTTCCCGACTGATCGACCGTCCGATCCGTCCGCTGTTCCCAGAAGGCTTCATGAACGAAGTGCAGGTTGTCTGCACCGTCGTTTCCACCAGCAAAAAGACCGATCCGGACATCGCTGCGATGATCGGTACCTCGGCTGCCCTGGCTATCTCGGGCATTCCGTTCGACGGCCCGATCGGTGCCGCTCGCGTAGCTTTCCACGAAAGCACTGGCTACCTGCTGAACCCGACTTACGAGCAGCAAGCGGCTTCGAGCCTGGACATGGTCGTTGCCGGTACTTCCGACGCCGTACTGATGGTTGAATCGGAAGCCAAAGAGCTGACCGAAGACCAGATGCTGGGCGCGGTACTGTTTGCTCACGACGAATTCCAGGTGGTGATCAACGCGGTTAAAGAACTGGCTGCCGAAGCTGCCAAGCCAACCTGGACCTGGGCTCCGGCTCCAGAAGCCACCGAACTGCTGGGCGCTATCCGTGCCGAGTTCGGCGAGGCGATCTCCCAGGCTTACACCATCACCGTTAAGGCCGATCGTTACGCTCGCCTGGGCGAGTTGAAAGATCAGGTGGTTGCCAAGCTGTCCGGTGAAGAAGGCCAGCCTTCCTCCAGCGAAGTCAAAGCCGCTTTCGGCGAAATCGAATACCGCACCGTTCGCGAAAACATCGTAAACGGCAAGCCACGTATCGACGGTCGCGACACCAAGACCGTACGTCCGCTGAACATCGAAGTCGGCGTTCTGCCGAAGACTCACGGTTCGGCACTGTTCACCCGTGGTGAAACCCAGGCTCTGGTAGTCGCGACTTTGGGTACTGCCCGTGACGCACAGTTGCTGGACACCCTGGAAGGCGAGAAAAAAGACCCGTTCATGCTGCACTACAACTTCCCTCCGTTCTCGGTGGGCGAGTGTGGTCGCATGGGTGGCGCTGGTCGTCGTGAAATCGGTCACGGCCGTCTGGCTCGTCGTTCGGTTTCGGCCATGCTGCCAGCCGCCGACGTATTCCCGTACACCATCCGCGTGGTTTCGGAAATTACCGAATCCAACGGTTCGAGCTCGATGGCTTCCGTTTGCGGCGCTTCCCTGGCCCTGATGGACGCTGGTGTGCCGATGAAGGCGCCAGTTGCCGGTATCGCCATGGGTCTGGTTAAGGAAGGCGAGAAATTCGCAGTCCTGACCGACATCCTCGGTGACGAAGACCACCTGGGCGACATGGACTTCAAAGTAGCCGGTACCGCCAAAGGTGTGACCGCGCTGCAGATGGACATCAAGATCAAGGGCATCACCGAAGAGATCATGGAAATCGCTCTGGGCCAAGCCCTGGAAGCGCGCCTGAACATCCTCGGCCAGATGAACCAGATCATCGGCCAGTCGCGTACCGAGCTGTCGGCCAACGCTCCGACCATGATCGCGATGAAGATCGACACCGACAAGATCCGTGACGTTATCGGTAAAGGTGGCGCGACCATCCGTGCGATCTGCGAAGAAACCAAGGCTTCGATCGACATCGAAGACGACGGTTCGATCAAGATCTTCGGCGAAACCAAGGAAGCTGCAGAAGCTGCTCGTCAGCGCGTTCTGGGTATCACCGCTGAAGCCGAGATCGGCAAGATCTACGTGGGCAAGGTTGAGCGCATCGTCGACTTCGGCGCATTCGTCAACATCCTGCCAGGCAAGGACGGTCTGGTGCACATCTCGATGCTGAGCGACGCTCGCGTAGAGAAAGTGACCGACATCCTGAAAGAAGGCCAGGAAGTGGAAGTGCTGGTACTGGACGTGGACAACCGCGGCCGTATCAAGCTGTCCATCAAAGACGTGGCAGCGGCCAAGGCTTCGGGCGTTTAATCACCCCCAGGCTTTAGCGCAATGAAATGCCCCGCCGTGAAAACGGCGGGGCATTTTTTTGTCTTCCGCAAACATCAGAAGATCGCAGTCTGCGGCAGCTCCTGCAAAAGCGCGGTGATAACCCGATCATGTAGCAGCTGCCGCAGGCGGCGATCTTTGCTTTTGTGAAAACCGGTGCTAGGTTTAGCCCACTGCCCGTGTAGCTCAGCCGGTAGAGCAGCGCACTCGTAACGCGAAGGTCGCAGGTTCGATTCCTGTCTCGGGCACCACCTTCTTCATCACTCTCACTTTTCGCCATGCGGATTTATGTTCCGCAGGTCAGCTTTTTGTGGGAGAGATGTAAAGAGCCGTGTAATTCGTCATGCAAACGTCCTATATTCGGTGCCTGCATGAGCATCGCCCAGCAGTTTTCAGATGATCCCGAATGGTTCCGAAGGCCGGACAATCCGCGTCAGAGAGATCCTTGATGATCCAGATCCATCCTCCATTCCTAAGATCAGCGAGAACGCCATGACCGAATTAACTCAAGAGCAACGTCACGAACAAGCGCTGGAAAAGTACATTCTGGACGTACCGGACCTGAAAGAAGAGATCAAGGACCTGAGTCCTGATGATCAGAAAGACCAGATCCAGTGGGCCTTCGAAGACGAAGCCGAAGCCCAGGGCTTGCAGCCATGGGAACTGACGCTCAAGTACACGAGCACGCCGGAGGAGTTTGAGGCGCAGCGCCTCGTGCTGCACAAAGAGGCGGCCGAAGTGCTGGGTGTCGAGTGGGACGAGTACTGCGAGATGAACAATCTGGTGGTCTGAAATAAAAACGCCAGCCTCAATCGGGCTGGCGTTTTTTATTGCGTGCAATCTTCAGAGGCTGAGGCGCATCGACAGGTCCACCGCTTTGACATCCTTGGTCATCGCGCCAATCGAAATGTAATCCACCCCGGTCTCGGCAATCGGCAGCAACGTACTTTCGTTGATGCCACCGCTCGCTTCCAGCTTCGCCTTGCCGCCGTTCAGGCGCACGGCTTCGCGCATGTCATTCAGGCTCAGCTCGTCGAGCATGATGATGTCGGCACCGGCGGCCAGTGCTTCCTTCAGTTCATCCAGACTTTCCACTTCGACTTCCACCGGTTTGCCCGGCGCGATCTTGTGCGCGGCGGCAATGGCTTGTGGAATGCCACCGCTGGCAGCGATGTGGTTTTCCTTGATCAGGAACGCATCGTACAGACCGATGCGATGGTTGTGGCAGCCGCCGCAGGTGACCGCATATTTCTGCGCCAGGCGCAGGCCTGGCAGGGTTTTTCGGGTGTCGAGCAACTTGACCTGAGTGGCGCCGACGACATCCGCCAGGTACTGCGCGCGCGTCGCCACACCGGACAGCAGTTGCAGGAAGTTCAGCGCACTGCGTTCTCCCGTCAACAGCGACCGTGCCGGACCTTCCAGATGAAACAGCGGCTGATTGGGCTTGACCCGTTCGCCATCGATCACTTGCCAGTGCACCGCTACGCGCGGATCAAGCTGACGAAACACCGCATCGACCCAAGCGGTGCCGCAGATGACAGCCGCGTCGCGAGTGATGATGGTGGCTTTGGCCAGACGTTCGGCCGGGATCAGTTGCGCGGTAATGTCGCCGCTGCCGATGTCTTCGAGCAACGCACGGCGCACGTTGGCTTCGATTTCGGCGGTCAAATCGGCGAGACGTAGATTCGGCATAACGGGCTCCACAAACAAAGTGATTCGATTATAGGGCCATGGGACGAGCCAACCCAAGGCGAGAACGCGCGCGCTTGCCTGCATCCGGTCGATTTTCTTTGAGCAAACCGCGCCGGGACATGGTCATTGAAAGGGCATAGGGGAAACCCTGACGGCTATGGCGTCGGGTGCAAGTTATGAAAGATAATCCGCCTTGCATTTGACGTCATAGCTTTGACGTCCTGATTGAACTTGTGGAAGCGAGCCGGGTCGGCTTGACCGAACGAATCACCGTTTCAGGAGGCTTGGATGCACAACGACGGGAAAGTAGTGCCTTTGCACAGGGGCACTATCGAACAGGCGAATCATTCGCCGCTCGCCCGCCTGCCTGTCATTCTGCTTCAGGTTCGCGACAAGGCTGCCCAGCAACTGCGTCACGGTTTGCAGGAGCTGTTTGATAACGCCGACGACACGCTGTTTGAAATGGCCGACCGGGCGCGCAATGACGTCGAGCAGAACATCTTCTTCGAAGCCATGCGCGATTTGCGTCTGAAGCGAAAAAACATCGAGCGCGGTTTTCTTGAGCAGTTTCTCGAAGCCTTCATCGGCTTGACCCAATACGATCCCACGCACAACACGCTACCGCATGCCCTGTTTTACGACGAACTGGCTCCGCGCAGCGATGACATGGAGCGCAGCGTGGCGGTCGAGACCATGGTCGGTCGCGTACTCAAGCGTGACGGCTTCGCGCTCGATCAACTGACCGCGCGGCTTAACGCGCTGCTCGGCAACACCCTCGACAATCAGCACAACCCGCTCGGCCCGGCGATGCTTTGCGAGTTTTTCCTGCAAGCCGGGCGTAACCTGGGCGTGGAGATCAAGGTCAAGCTGATCCTGCTCAAACTGTTCGAGCGTTATGTCTTGGCCGACACCGAACAGCTTTATGCCGAAGCCAATCAGTTGCTGCTCGCCACCGGTGTGTTGCCCGAGTTGCAGCCAGCCCCGGCGCGCCGTGCGATTGATCGTGCGATAGCCAATGTGAACAGCGAGGACAGTGACGACACGCCGCCCGTCGACGAAGGCGTGCAGGAGGTCTTCGCCGCGTTGCAACAATTGCTCGCACAGGTGCGCGGAAGTGTCGCGCCGACGCTGGAACCCAGCGTTGCGGCGCAACCGATTTCCACCCGCGACCTGCTGCGCCTGCTTTCGCACTTGCAACAATACGTGCCGGCACTGGCGGCGCAGGACGACTTCGATCTGCGCAATCAGCTCGAACAGTTACTGACCCGGGTCAGCGTCAGAAGCGGCAAATCGCGGATCGTGGGCGATGCGGACGAAGATGTGATCAACCTGATTGCCATGGTCTTCGACTGCATTCTTGAAGACCGCAATGTGCCGGATTCGCTCAAGGCCCTGATCGCCCGGTTGCAGATCCCGATGCTCAAGGTCGCGGTGCTCGACAAGAGTTTCTTCAGCCGTAGCACCCACCCGGCGCGGCGGCTGCTCAACGAAATTGCCGCAGCGGCCATGGGCTGGGGCGATTGCGACGGCGAGGCGCGTGACAATTTGTACCTGCGCATCGAGCAGGTGGTGCAGCGCCTGCTGACCGATTTTGTCGACGACCCGGCGATCTTCTCCGAGTTGCTGGCCGATTTCCTCGCGTTCACCAGCGACGAGCGCCGCCGCAGCGAACTGCTTGAACAGCGCCTGCGTGACGCTGAAGAAGGGCGAGCGAAAACCGAGCTGGCCCGGCGCCGTGTCGAGCGCGCGTTGAATCAAGCGCTGCTGGGTAAAACACTGCCGCCGACCGTGGTCACCTTCTTACAGGACGCCTGGAGCAAAGTATTGCTGCTGACGTGCCTCAAGCATGGTGATCAGTCAGCCGAATGGCAGGCTGATGTACAGACCATGGAGCAATTGATCTGGAGTGTGCAGCGTCATGCAGACGCTGAATCCAGCCTGCGCTTGCTGGCACTGGTGCCGGGGTTGCTCAAGTCGCTGCGTGATGGTCTGAGCAGTTCGGCGTTTGACCCCTTCGCCACCAGCGAGTTTTTCAGTGAACTGGAAGCCCTGCATGTCCGTGTGCTGGAGCGTTCCGTCGAAGCGGATCAGGCCACGCCAATGATCGAAGTGTCGCAGCAGATCGTGCTGCATACCGCCGATGAGGGCGATATGGCGATGACATCGGTACGCTTGCCCCACGACGCCGTCGGTCTGCGTCAGGTCGAGCAACTGCGCCTGGGCAGTTGGGTGGCGTTTCAGGAAGACGATGAACACAGTCTGCGCTGCAAGCTGGCGGCTATCATCGAAGCCACCGGCAAGTATGTATTTGTCGATCGCACCGGCATGAAGGTGCTGGAGCGCAGCCGCATCGCGCTGGCCGTGGAATTCGAGCGCGGCGCGGTGCGTGCGCTGGACGACACCTTGCTGTTCGACCGCGCGCTGGAGTCGGTGCTCGGCAATCTGCGGCGACTCAATCGCGGCAAGTGATCGCGCGCCGGGGGCCGTCACGGCATACTGGGCGCCAACACAGTCGGCGTTGAAGGAATCGGTATGCAGTTGGATCCCGCTAGCGGGTGGTGTCACGGGGTGCAGGTCTGCCCATCGCCCAACTTCAATGAACGCCCTGCGGGCGAAATTTCCCTGTTGGTCATCCACAACATCAGCCTGCCGCCGGCGCAGTTCGCCACGGGCAAGGTGCAGGAATTTTTCCAGAATCGTCTGGATGTCACCGAACATCCCTACTTTGCAGGGATCGCTGACCTGCGCGTCTCGGCGCACTTTCTGATTGAACGTGACGGCAAGGTCACCCAGTTTGTCTCCTGTCTTGAGCGGGCGTGGCACGCCGGCGTGTCGGTCTTCGAGGGACGGGAAACCTGTAACGATTTTTCCGTGGGCATCGAGCTGGAAGGCACGGATGATCTACCGTTCACCGACGCGCAGTATCAGGCGTTGACGGCGTTGACCCGCCAGTTGCAAAACGCATTTCCGGCCATCACCGGCGCCCGCATCTGTGGGCACAGCGACATAGCACCCGGGCGTAAGACCGATCCTGGCCCGGCATTCGACTGGGCGCGTTACCGCGCAGCCCTGGCACAAGAGGAAGGACAATGAGTTTTCTGGTGTTACTGCTGGCGCTGTGGATCGAGAAGTTTTCGGCCCTGCGTCATCGGGTTCAACGCGATGGCGGATGGATCCGCGAACTGAACAAGCTCGAAACCAGCGCGCGGCTGGCCAAACAGCCCTGGCTGGTGCTGACGATTCTGGTGCTGTTTCCGGTGGCGTTGCTGGCGCTGCTGTTGCTGGTACTGGAGCCGGTGGCCTACGGCTTGCTGGCGTTGCCGGTGCATTTGCTGGTGGTGATTTACAGTCTGGGGCGCGGCGACTTGCTTGGCGGTCTCGGGCCGTTTCGCGATGCCTGGCGCCGTGAGGATCTGCAAGCGGCGGCGCATGTCGCCAAGCGCGATTTGAACATTTGCGCCGACAGCGGCGAGCAATTGCTTGAAAGCGTGCAGGGGCATCTGCTGTGGCAGGCCTATCAGAGCTTTTTTGCGGTGATCTTCTGGTATTTCGTGCTCGGCCCGGTGGCAGCATTGGCGTATCGCCTGTTGGCGCTGGCGCAGGAGCACGGCCAGAATCCGGCATTGGTCGAGCGTGCCGCGCAAATGCGGCATGCCTTTGACTGGCTACCTGTACGCTTGCTGGCCGCGAGTCTGGCGCTGGTCGGCAACTTTGTCGCGGTCAGCCGGGTGATGCTGCATGAATTGCTCAACTGGAACATCGGCGCTGCGCAACTGATCAACCGTGTCGGCCTGGCAGCGGGGGAGATTCCACCTCCGGTGGTCGGGCCGGACGGCATCAATACCCTCGATTGCCTGTGGGAACTGCTGCTGCGTGCGGCGGTGCTGTGGTATGCCGGGTTTGCCTTGTGGACAGTTTTGATCCACTGATTTAAAGAAAGATCAAAAGATCGCAGCCTGCGGCAGCTCCTACACAGGGATTGTGTATTTCCTGTAGGAGCTGCCGCAGGCTGCGATCTTTTTTCGTTAACCTTAAGTTACAAAACCTCCCTTCGATTTGAGCTATACAGAGATGGCGCCCGATAGTGGCTATCTGCTGTCGCCCCGCGCCTGCCAATAAAAACAAGAAAAACCAAGGGAGACTTCCAGTGAAGAGCTTGCTCTATCCCGCCGTCTCGCTGATGAACCGTCTGAGCTTCGGCATGAAGTTCAGCCTGATCAGCGTGCTGTTCCTGGTACCGATGCTGGTGACCAATTTCTATCTGGTGCGCGATTCCTATCGTGAATTCCAGGGTACTCGGGTCGAGCTGCAAAGCCTTGATCTGTTGGGCAGCAGCCTGGCCCTGCGCCGGGATCTGGAAACCCTCAACAACCTGGTGCAGATCAACGTCACCCTCGGCCAGTCCGGCAAGGCCGGGAATGTCGAGGCGCAGATCACCACGCTCGAACAAGCGGTTCTGGCGCGCCTGCAAGGGCTGGCCGCAATGACCGACGATCCCGAGCAGATCAAGGTATTCGAAGGCAAGCGCGATGAGATGATCGCCGCGTTCAAGGCGCAGCAAGTGGAAAACTCGCTGCAGAGCAAAAGCGCCTTGATCGGTAAATTGTTGGCCAGTGCGCAGATTTTCAGCCAGATCATCACCAGTCAGGCCGGGCTGAGCCGCGACAACCAGAGCGACATCCGTCAGCTCAGCGAACTGGTCACTCTGATCACGCCGAGCGTCACGCAAACCCTCGGCGAAGGCCGGGCGATGGGCTCGTATTCACTGGGCCAGGGTTTTCTCAACAGTTCTTCGAGTACCCGTTTCGATGAGCTGTTGGTGCAGATCGAAAAACTCCAGGCCGAGTACGCTCTGAAACTGCAGGACGCCCTCGGCTCCAGCAAAGCCGCACGGGAAAACCTCGCCGCTGTGGCTGATAGCAGCAAAGCCTCGCTCAAACAGGCCAGTGAGCTGTTCGAAGAGCAGGTGGTGATGGCCGATACGCTCGATGCGCCATGGCAGGCGTTTTACGATCAGGTCACCGCGCTGATCGACCGGACTTACCAGCTCAACGAAGCCACGTTGAAATTCCTCGACACCCAATTGCAGCAGCGTCTGGCGCAGAACCGCACGCACATGGTCTTGCAGGCGGTGGCGCTGTCGGTGGTGTTTGTGCTGATTTTCTACCTCTATGGTGGCTTCTACGCCTCGACCCGCACCACGCTTAAACGCTTGGGCGCGATGATGGATAAGGTCGCGGCCGGTGACATGACGGTCAACTTCAAGGCCAACAGCCGCGATGAATTGGGGGAGTTGGGCGAAGTGTTCAATGGCACGGTGAGGAAGATTCACGACTTGATCGAGCGCGTAGGTCAGACCGTCGCCGAGGTCGAGCGTCAGGCCGGGCAGGTCGAGAATGTCTCCGCACAGAGCAATCAGGCGGTAGCGGGGCAACGCACGCAGATCGAGCAAGTGGCAACGGCGATGAACCAGATGTCGGCCACTTCGCTGGAAGTGGCGCGCAGTGCGGCGGCAGCGGTGAGCAGTGCCCACAGCGTGAATGACGAGACCATCAGTGGTCGTGGCCTGGTCGAGTCGCAGCAGGGCAGCATTGCCGCGCTGGCCAGCGAAATCGACCAGTCGGTGCTGGTGATCAACCAGTTGGCCAGTGACAGCCAATCGATCAGCCGCGTACTGGAAGTGATCAAGAGCATCGCCGAACAAACCAACCTGCTGGCGCTTAATGCCGCGATCGAAGCGGCTCGCGCTGGCGAGCAGGGGCGTGGTTTCGCCGTGGTCGCAGACGAAGTGCGCACCTTGGCCAAACGCACCCAGCAATCGACCGAAGAAATCGAACAGATGATCGCCAAACTGCACGGCGGCGTCGGCGCGGCGGTAAAAGCCATGGGCGTCAGCCATCAGATGGCCAGTGGCACGGTTGGCCAGTCGGAAAAGGTCCAGCAGGCGCTGGAGAACATCCTCGGCGCGGTGGGCATGATCGTCGATCAGAATCAGCAGATCGCTGCAGCGGTTGAACAGCAAACGGCGGTGGCCCATGACATTGACCAGAACATCGTCGAGATCAACCGCGCCGGCGAACGCACGGCGCAAGGTGCGCACCAGACCGAAGACGCCAGCCGGGCGCTGTCAGCCCAAGTGGTAGAGCTTAAACAGCTGATCAGCGCCTTCCGCGTCTAAGTCGTACGCACTACCTGTGGGAGCGAGCCTGCGCGCGAATGCAATCTGTCAGTGACATTGCTGTCACCTGACACACCGCTATCGCGAGCAGGCGAAGGCCCACAATGGGCCGGGTTTTGTCAGAACCTTTTGTAGTACTTTTTCACCTTCTGCCGTAAGCCCAGTCCTGTTTTTCTCCGTGCTCTGGCTTTTTTCCGTCAATGAACCAGTATCCATGCTCGACTGATCGCGTAGAGGAGGCCGCTCATGTCTGTTGCAACCTTGGGAGTCCAGGGCCGGTGTGCTCATTGCCAGACCACACTGTTGCTCAAACCCTGGCAACTCAATGCCATCTCGATCAATGAACCGTTCACCTGCGACCATTGCCAGCAAACTCTGGAGTTACGCTGTCCGCAACAGATCAAGCGCTTCAAGTCCCTCGATTCACTGGCACTGCTGCGTTTCAGCGCTTCAGTAACAGTCTGCACTGCGCTGCTGGTGGCGTTGGTGATGGAATGGGTGGGACTGCTGAGCGTCACCGAGCAACTGAACGCGTCACTGATCACGATTTTCGTGTACTTCGTGGTCGTCCGTTATGCGCGTCAGCGTCAACACATGACGCTGATTCTCGAAGCCGCCAAGGCCCACGCCGATTGACTCACACCGACTGACTCACATCGACTGACTAACGCGGACTGACTGTAGGAGCTGTCGAGTGAAACGAGGCTGCGATCTTTTGATCTTAAGGCAGAATCAAAAGATCGCAGCGTGCCGCAGCTCCTACAGGGGCGTGTTACCAGCCAAACACTGCGCAGCTGTTGGCGGTACTTGCCGTGGCCAGTTGTTGCGGGCTGATATTCATCAGCTCCGCCAACGCCTCGCAAATCGCCGGCAAGTGCGCCGGACTGTTGCGCTGACCGGGAAACATCGCGGGGGCCATGTCCGGCGAATCGGTTTCCAGCACGATCGAATCCAGCGGCAATTCCGCCAGCACCCGATGCATGCGCAACGCCTGCGGCCAGGTCGGCGCGCCGCCCAGGCCCAGTTTGAAACCGAGTTTGATGTACTCCCGCGCTTCTTCACGGCTGCCGGCAAAGGCGTGGATGATCCCCGCGCGTTTGAGCTTGAAGCGCTTGAGCGTGGCGATTACCGCCGCATGGCTGCGCCGGACGTGGAGCAGCGCTGGCAACTGAAAGTCTGCGGCCAATTGCAGTTGCGCCTCGAACAGCACCTGCTGCCGTTCGCGATCCAGCGTTTCGATGAAGTAATCCAGACCGATCTCTCCCACCGCACACAACTGCCGATGACCACGCAGCCGCGTCAGCCAATCGCCGAGCGCCGATAAATCCTCAGGCCGATGCTGATCGAGATACACCGGATGCAGACCGAATGCTGCGTACAAATCCGCATCGCTCTGCACCAGATCCCACACCCGTTGCCAGTTACCCTCATAGACGCCCAGCACCACCATTCGCCGCACCCCGAGGGCGCGGCTTTCGGCGAGCAACGCCAAGCGATCGGCGTCGAAGTCGGGGAAGTCGAGGTGGGTATGGCTGTCGATCAGCTCCACGGCTCAGTCCCGGTGAATACGCTGCTTGAAGGTCCGCGCAATGGCCTGCACGCCGGGTTTGTATTGCGACTGCTCGACCGCCGCCAGTGCCAGTTCCAGCGCCTTGTCGGCGATCAACTGGTGTTGCTGGGCCATGGCGTTGACTGGCAGCGGCAGGAAATCCAGCAATTGCGTATCGCCGAAGGTGCCGAGGCGCAGCGGGCGGGATTTCAGCGGGAAGTCATGCAGTGCGTCGAACACACCTTGCAGCAGCACGTAGGAAGTCGTCACCAACGCATCGGGCAAATGCCCCAGACGTTGCAGGAGTTCTTCCATCAATTGCTTGCCGCATTCACGGCTGAAGGACTCGGCGTGCTCGACCAGCACTTCGCCTTTGAAGTCGACCAGCGCCTGTTTGAAACCGGCGGCACGTTCCTGGCTGATGCTCAGTTCCGGGCGCGCGCCGAGCAGCACAATCTGCTTGGGTTGCGGATCGAGCAGGCTCTGGGTCAGATGCAGGCTGGCTTCGCGGTCGTCACTGATCACCGAGCAGAAATGCTCCGGCTCCATAACGCGGTCGATGGCGATGATCGGCAGCCCTTTGGCCTGCAACTGACGATAGCTGTCATCCCCGGCGGGCAGGCAACTGGCAACGATCAACGCATCGCAGCGGCGCGCCTTGAACAATTGCAGCAATTGGCGCTCGCTGTCGGGCGCATCGTCGGAGCTGGCGATCAGCAATTGATAGCCGCGTGCCCGCGCACCTTGCTCGAGCAGCTTGGCGATCCGCGCGTAACTGGGGTTTTCCAGATCCGGCAGAATAAAGCCCAGCGTGCGCGTGTGCCGACTGCGCAGCCCGGCCGCTTGAGGGTTTGGCGTGAAGCCATGCAGATCGACCACCGCCCGCACCCGCTCGACGGTCGCGGTGCTGATGCGTTGCTGTTCGGCCTTGCCGTTGATGACGTAGCTGGCGGTGGTCACGGACACTCCGGCCAACCGCGCGATATCACTGAGTTTCAACCCGGGATTTCCTTGTTTATTCGAGCTTGCCGCAACATTTTCGCCAATCCTACCCGATTAGGGCAGGCGACTTATTGCCTGCGCGCATCCGACAAGTTGGACTTCAAGGATGGGACATTATCGAGTAACGTGCCGAACAATCTAGATTAAACGTTTCAGCAAGCGTATTTTCTACGTTTTAGACGCCGTTGGCCGGTGCTGCCGTGAAACCGCCAAAACTGCCGCTGAAAAGCAAAGCGGCAGAGCGCCTAAGCTGCAACCATCCAAAACAATACCTGGCACTCATACAGCGCCAAAAAGGAGATCGCATGCTCGAGCTCACTATAGAGCAGATATCCATGGGCCAATCGGCTGTGGATAAACCCGCAGCCCTGCAACTGCTGGCCAATCACCTTGTGGCCGATGGTCTGGTCGCCGACGGTTACCTCGCCGGCCTGCAGGCTCGGGAAGCCCAGGGCTCGACCTTTCTCGGTCAAGGTATTGCCATTCCCCACGGCACTCCGCAAACCCGCGATCAGGTGTTCGCCACCGGCGTGCGCCTGATGCAGTTCCCCGAAGGCGTGGATTGGGGCGATGGCCAGATCGTTTATCTGGCGATTGGCATCGCCGCCAAATCCGACGAACACCTGCGTCTGCTGCAACTGCTCACCCGTGCCCTCGGCGAGACCGATCTGGGCCAGGCCCTGCGTCGCGCCAGCTCCCCTGAAGCGCTGCTGAAACTGTTGCAAGGCGCGCCGCAAGAGCTGGCGCTGGATGCACAGATGATTGGCCTCGGTGTATCGGCCGACGATTTCGAAGAACTGGTCTGGCGTGGCGCGCGTCTGTTGCGTCAGGCCGATTGTGTGAGCAACGGTTTCGCCGGTGTGTTGCAGCAGGTCGAAGCGCTGCCGCTGGGCGATGGTTTGTGGTGGCTACACAGCGAACAGACCGTGAAGCGTCCGGGCCTGGCGTTTGTCACCCCGGACAAACCGATGCGCTACCTCGGTCAGCCGCTCAGTGGGTTGTTCTGTCTGGCCAGCCTTGGCGAAGCGCACCAAGCGTTGCTTGAACGCCTGTGCGCGCTGCTGATCGAAGGTCGCGGCCATGAACTGGGCCGCGCTACCAGCAGCCGCAAAGTCCTCGAAGTGCTCGGCGGTGAATTGCCCGCCGACTGGCCGAGCGCGCGCATTGCCCTGGCCAATGCTCACGGGTTGCATGCACGTCCGGCGAAGATCCTCGCGCAACTGGCAAAGAGTTTTGACGGCGAGATTCGTGTGCGCATCGTCGATGGTCAGGACAGTGCCGTGTCGGTGAAGAGTTTGAGCAAGCTGCTTAGCCTCGGCGCCCGTCGCGGTCAGGTGCTGGAACTGATCGCCGAGCCGAGTATTGCCGCTGATGCCTTGCCGGCATTGCTCGCTGCTATCGAAGAAGGCCTCGGCGAAGAAGTCGAGCCGTTGCCTGCCGTAAGCCAGCAGCGCGAAGTCATTGCCGACATCGCCGAAGTGCTGATCGCTCCGGCATCCGGCGCTCTGTTGCAGGCGATCCCGGCAGCACCGGGCATTGCCATCGGGCCTGCGCATATTCAGGTTCAGCAAACCATCGATTACCCGTTGCGCGGCGAGTCCGCCGCCGTTGAGCGCGAGCGTCTCAAGCAAGCGCTCAGCGATGTGCGCAGCGACATTCAGGGCCTGATCGAACGCAGCAAAGCCAAAGCTATCCGCGAGATCTTCATCACCCATCAGGAAATGCTCGACGACCCGGAACTCACCGACGAAGTCGACACCCGTCTCAAACAAGGCGAAAGCGCCGAAGCTGCGTGGATGGCGGTGATTGAAGCGGCGGCCAGACAACAGGAATCGCTGCAGGACGCGTTGCTCGCCGAACGTGCAGCGGATCTGCGTGATATCGGTCGCCGCGTGCTGGCGCAACTGTGCGGCGTGCAGACCGCGAGCGAGCCGGAGCAGCCTTACATTCTGGTGATGGACGAAGTCGGCCCGTCCGATGTCGCGCGGCTGGATCCGGCACGCGTCGCGGGGATTCTCACCGCACGCGGCGGCGCCACCGCGCACAGTGCAATTGTCGCGCGGGCTCTCGGCATTCCGGCGCTGGTCGGTGCGGGCGCGGCAGTCTTGCTGCTGCAACCGGGCACGCCGTTGCTGCTCGACGGCCAGCGCGGTCGCCTGCACGTCGATGCCGATGCCGCGACCCTGCAACGCGCCGCCGAAGAACGCGACACCCGCGAGCAACGCCTGAAGATTGCCGCCGAACAACGCCATCAACCGGCACACACTAGCGACGGTCACGCCGTCGAAGTGTTTGCCAACATTGGCGAAAGTGCTGGCGTGCTCAGCGCGGTGGAGCAGGGCGCCGAAGGCATCGGTCTGCTGCGCACCGAACTGATTTTCATGGCCCATCCACAAGCACCGGACGAGGCCACGCAAGAAGCCGAATACCGTCGCGTCCTCGACGGTCTCGCCGGGCGTCCGCTGGTGGTGCGCACGCTGGATGTCGGCGGTGACAAACCGCTGCCGTATTGGCCGATCGCCAAGGAAGAAAACCCGTTCCTCGGCGTGCGCGGCATTCGCCTGACCTTGCAGCGCCCGCAGATCATGGAAGCGCAATTGCGCGCCTTGCTGCGTTCTGCCGACAACCGTCCGCTGCGGATCATGTTCCCGATGGTCGGCAGCGTCGAAGAGTGGCGTCAGGCTCGCGACATGACCGAACGTCTGCGCCTGGAAATCCCGGTCGCCGATCTGCAACTGGGGATCATGATCGAAGTGCCGTCTGCCGCATTGCTGGCGCCGGTGCTGGCCAGGGAAGTCGACTTCTTTAGCGTCGGCACCAACGATCTAACGCAGTACACCCTGGCCATCGACCGAGGTCACCCGACGCTGTCGGCACAGGCAGACGGCTTGCACCCGGCGGTGCTGCAACTGATCGACATCACCGTGCGCGCGGCCCATGCCCATGGCAAATGGGTCGGTGTCTGCGGCGAACTGGCGGCGGATCCTTTGGCGGTGCCAGTGCTGGTCGGCCTCGGTGTCGATGAACTCAGTGTCTCCGGGCGCAGTATTGCCGAAGTGAAGGCGCGCATCCGCGAACTCAGCCTGACCCAGGCGCAAACCCTTGCTCAACAGGCCCTGGCCGTGGGCAGCGCGAATGAAGTGCGCGCACTAGTGGAGGCCCTGTAATGGCCAAGATTCTTACTCTGACCCTCAACCCGGCGCTCGACCTCACCGTCGAACTGCCACGCCTGGAGGCCGGTCAGGTCAATCGCAGCGACGAGATGCACACCCACGCCGCCGGCAAAGGCGTGAACGTCGCGCAGGTGTTGGCGGACCTCGGCCATCAACTGACGGTCAGTGGTTTTCTCGGTGAAGACAATCTGCAAGCGTTCGAAACCCTGTTCGCCAAGCGTGGTTTTGTCGACGCGTTTATCCGCGTGCCGGGTGAGACACGCAGCAACATCAAGGTCGCCGAACAGGATGGCCGCATCACCGATATCAACGGCCCGGGGCCGGTGGTCGACGCCGCCGCGCAGCAGGCGTTGCTCGAGCGTCTGCTGCAGATTGCGCCAGGTCACGACGCCGTGGTGGTCGCCGGCAGTTTGCCCCGTGGCGTGACCGCGCAGTGGTTGCGTGAATTGATCGAACGGCTCAATCAGCTCGGTCTGAAAGTCGCCCTCGACAGCAGCGGCGAAGCGTTGCGCGCGGCGTTGCAGGCCAGTCCGTGGCTGATCAAACCGAACACCGAAGAACTTGCCGATGCACTCGGTTGCGATGTGGTTTCACACGCAGCGCAAGCGCAAGCGGCGGCGCGCTTGCATGCTCAAGGCATCGAGCACGTGGTGATTTCCCACGGCGCTGACGGCGTGAACTGGTTCAGCGTCGGTTCGGCGCTGCACGCCACGCCACCGAAGGTCAGCGTCGCCAGCACGGTCGGTGCCGGTGATTCGTTGCTGGCCGGCATGCTCCACGGTTTGCTCAGCGCCGACACGCCTGAACAAACCCTGCGCACGGCCACCGCGATTGCGGCGATGGCGGTGACCCAGATCGGTTTTGGCATCAACGACGCCGCGCAACTGGCGCAGCTCGAACAGGGTGTGCGCGTGCGCCCCCTGACAGAACAATAAGAGGGTTTGTCATGAAATTAGCCATTGTTACGGCTTGCCCGAACGGCATGGTCACCAGTGTGCTGTGCGCGCGACTGCTCGATGCGGCGGCGCAGCGTCAGGGCTGGAGCACCAGCGTTGAAGTGGTCGATGCGGCGCACCCGGAACGTGAATTGTCGGCGGCGACCATTGAGGCGGCCGAGTGGGTTTTGCTAGTCGCCACAGGCGCGGTCGACATGACGCGTTTTGTCGGTAAACGGGTTTTCCAGATTGCCCCGGCGCAGGCGCTGCAGGATGTTGAAGCGGTGCTGCGTCGTGGTGCTGAAGAGGCAGAGGTTTACCTCGCCAGTGAGGTTCAACCGGCGACGGAGGCGCCGCGTGCACCACGCCTCGTCGCCATCACCGCGTGCCCGACCGGTGTCGCGCACACCTTCATGGCCGCCGAAGCCCTGCAGCAGACGGCCAAGCGTCTGGGTTACGACCTTCAGGTCGAAACCCAAGGCTCGGTGGGCGCGAAAACCCCGTTGAGCGCAGCGGCGATTGCCGACGCTGACGTGGTGTTGCTGGCCGCGGACATCGAAGTCACCACCGAGCGTTTCGCCGGCAAGAAAATCTATCGTTGCGGCACCGGGATTGCGTTGAAGCAGTCCGAAGCCACGCTGAAAAAAGCCTTGGCCGAAGCGGTTGTGGAAAACGCTGCGGGCGACGGCAAGGCCCCGGCCAAGCAGGAGAAAACCGGCGTCTACAAACACCTGCTGACCGGTGTGTCGTTCATGCTGCCGATGGTGGTGGCGGGCGGTTTGATGATCGCGCTGTCGTTTGTGTTCGGCATCACCGCGTTCAAGGAAGAAGGCACGCTGGCCGCTGCGCTGATGCAGATCGGCGGCGAGACCGCGTTCAAATTGATGGTGCCGCTGCTGGCCGGTTACATCGCCTATTCGATCGCCGACCGTCCGGGCCTGGCGCCGGGGATGATAGGTGGATTGCTGGCGAGCACCTTGGGTGCCGGGTTCATCGGCGGCATCGTCGCCGGGTTTATCGCCGGTTACGCGGCGAAGGCAATCAGCCGTTATGTTGTCTTGCCGCAAAGTCTTGAGGCGCTGAAACCGATTCTGATCATCCCGTTGTTCGCCAGTTTGTTTACCGGCCTGGTGATGATTTACGTGGTCGGCAAACCGGTCGCGGGCATGCTCGGGGCGCTCACGCATTTCCTCGACAGCATGGGCACCACCAACGCGATTCTGCTCGGTGTGCTGCTCGGCGGCATGATGTGCGTCGACCTCGGCGGGCCGATCAACAAAGCCGCGTATGCGTTCTCGGTGGGGCTGCTGGCGTCGCAGAGTTATGCGCCGATGGCGGCGACCATGGCGGCGGGCATGGTGCCGCCGATTGGCCTGGGTATCGCTACGTTTATTGCACGACGCAAGTTCGCCCAGACCGAGCGAGAGGCCGGTAAAGCGGCGCTGGTGCTGGGGCTGTGCTTTATCTCCGAAGGCGCGATTCCGTTTGCCGCGAAAGACCCGTTGCGGGTGATTCCGGCGAGCATTGCCGGTGGTGCGTTGACCGGTGCGTTGTCGATGTACTTCGGCTGCAAACTGATGGCGCCGCATGGTGGCTTGTTCGTGTTGGCGATTCCGAATGCGATCAACCATGCGTTGTTGTATTTGCTGGCGATTGTGGCGGGGAGTTTGTTGACCGCTGTGGTCTATGCAACGGTCAAACGCCCAGAGGCCGTCGAGCTGGCGCTGGAACCGGCCAAGGCCTGACTGACAACACAAATCCCCTGTGGGAGCGAGCCTGCTCGCGAATGCAATCTGCCAGCGACATGTATGTTGACTGGCACACCGCTTTCGCGAGCAGGCTCGCTCCCACAATGGTTGGTGGTGTCATGGCGAGTTCATGTAGGCGTGCTTAAGTTTTCCTTTTTTCAGGGAGAACAGCATGAGCGATTTCAACCCCGGTCGCCGGCGTGTCGTGCAAGGTATCGGTGCCGGTCTGCTGATGCCGGGGCTGGCGCCGGCGGTGATTGCGTCGGTCAAGGATCGGCCACAACTGACCGACGGCGTGCAGTCCGGCGACCTGCAAGGCGACCGCGCGATGATCTGGAGCCGTAGCGATCGCCCGGCGCATATGGTGGTCGAGTGGGACACCCGCAGCCAGTTTCGCCATCCGCGTCGGCTGGTCTCGGCGCTGGCCGATGCGCGAACAGACTTCACCGCCCGCGTCGAACTCACCGGACTGCCCGCCGATCAGGCGATTTTCTACCGCGTATATTTCAAAGACGCCCGCACCGGCGTCGCCAGCGAACCGTGGCTGGGCCACCTGCGAAGCGCTCCGACGGCGCGGCGCAATATTCGTTTCGTCTGGAGCGGCGACACCGTCGGCCAGGGTTTCGGCATCAACCCGGACATCGGCGGCATGCGCATCTACGAAGCCATGCGTCTGCGCCTTCCGGACTTCTTTATCCACAGCGGCGACACCATCTACGCTGACGGCCCGGTGCCCGCGCAGCTCACCACCGAAGGTGGGCGCATCTGGCGCAACCTCACCACCGAAGCCAAGAGCAAAGTCGCGCAGACCCTCGACGACTATCGCGGCAACTACCGCTACAACCTGATGGACGAAAACATCCGCCGCTTCAACGCCGAAGTGCCGCAGATCTGGCAGTGGGACGACCATGAAGTGGTCAACAACTGGTCGCCGGGCAAGCAACTCGACGAGCGTTATCAGGAGAAAGATATCCACACCCTGGTCGGCCGTGCACGCAAGGCCTGGCTGGAATATTCACCGATGCGTTTGCAGGCTGCCGACGGTGGCGGACGGATTTATCGCAAGTTGAGTTACGGGCCGATGCTCGATGTGTTCGTGCTCGACATGCGCAGTTATCGCGGCGCCAATGACGACAACCTCGGCGCGGCGAAAGCCTTTCTGGGGCGTGAGCAACTGGACTGGCTCAAGCGCGGCTTGAAGAAATCCAAAGCCCAATGGAAAGTCATTGCCGCCGATATGCCGATCGGTCTTGGCGTGCCGGATGGCGAGGTCAGCCCGGGTGTCCCGCGTTGGGAAGCGGTGGCCAATGGTGATCCGGGACCGGCGCAGGGGCGCGAGCTGGAAGTCGCTGAACTGCTCGGCTACCTGCGCGCGCAACAGGTGCGCAATTTCGTCTTTCTGACCGCCGATGTGCATTACTGCGCGGCGCATCACTATCACCCGGATCGCGCGGCGTTTCAGGATTTCGAACCGTTCTGGGAGTTTGTCGCCGGGCCGTTGAACGCCGGGAGTTTCGGGCCTAATCCACTGGATAAGACTTTTGGCCCGGAGGTGGTGTTCGAGAAGGCGCCAGCGGTGCAGAACAGTTCACCGTTTGCCGGGTTCCAGTTTTTTGGCGAGGTGAATATTGAAGGGCAGAGCGGGGAGATGAGTGTGGTGTTGCGGGATTTGAATGGGGTGGCGGTGTTCGAGAAAAAACTGCAACCAGTCTGAAGATCAAGAGCGACCCTCATCGGAACGCCGCCCGCCCAGCCCTCTCCCGGAGGGAGAGGGGGCTGACCGAGTTTTCTTGCGTCATACATCGACCTGAAAGACCGAGTCGATTATGAGATCAGCACAAAGCGTTGTTGCCGATTATGGATTCGGTGAAAGACGTTCAGGTCGGTGTATAGCGTGAATCTCTCGCGGTCAGTCCCCTCTCCCTCCGGGAGAGGGTTAGGGTGAGGGGCTTTTAATAAACATCACGCCGATAGCGGCCTTGCTCAATCAACCGCTCGACTTCAGCGCTGCCGAGGATGTCGTTGAGCACCTGATCCACACCCGAGGCCATGCCTTGCAGGCTGCCGCAGATGTAAATCACCGCACCGTCTGCCAGCCATTTTTTCAGTTCATCGGCCGACTCACGCAAGCGATCCTGCACATAAACCTTCTCTGCCTGATCCCGCGAAAACGCCAGATCCAGCCGTTCCAGATCCCCATTGATCAACCATTCTTCCAGCTCCGCACGGCAGAGGAAGTCGTGCTCGCGATTGCGCTCGCCAAACAGCAACCACTGGCGCTGTTGGCCATCGGCAATCCGCGCCTTGAGCAAGCTGCGCAAGCCAGCGAGACCGGTGCCGTTGCCGATCAGAATCATCGGCAGCGGTGCGTTTGGCAGATGGAAACCACTGTTGCGCCGCACCCGCAAGCTGATGCTGCCGCCCACTGGCGCATGCTCAGTCAGCCAGCCGGAACCGATGCCCAGGCTGCCGTCCGAGTGCTGCTCCTGACGCACGATCAACTCCAGCACGCCGTCGGCGGCAATCGAGGCGATCGAGTATTCGCGCATGGCCAGCGGCACCATCGCATCGACCAGCGATTGCGCATGCAAACCGACCAGATGCGCGCGGTGCTCGGGCAACTGACGCGAAGCCAGTGCCACTTCCAGCGGTTCATCAAGGCCGTTGATTTTCACCGTGGTCTCGCCGCGAATGCCGAGACCGTCGAGGAAGTGCTCGATGACCCACGGGCAGTTGCGCGGCAGCACTTCGACCAAGTCGCCGGCCAGCCAACTGCTGGTGTTCGGAGCGCTCAGCCCCAGCAGATAAACCGGCGAACCGCTGCTGTCCGGGTTCATCAACTCGCGGCGCAGCAGCGTCCAGTTATCGTAGCTCGGCGCTTGCCAGGTATCGACGGGGGCTTGCCCGGTGAGCAGTCCCAGTTGAGTCTGCCAATGGCGCAGCGCGTACGGATCGCCACTGTCGACTTCCACCGGCGCGAAAAGGGTCTTGCCGCCGTGTTCGCTCAACCATTGATGCAGGCGTTTGGCGAAACCACAGAAGTGCTGATATTGACGATCACCCAGGCCGAGCACCGAGTAATTCAGGCTGTCGAGGGTTGCCGCTTTGGACAGCACTTTGCGTTCGAACCCACGCGCGCTGTCCGGTGCTTCGCCGTCGCCAAACGTGCTGACCACGAACAGTGCGTTGTTCGATTCACGCAAATCCTGCTCGCTGACATTCGCCAGCGGCTGCACTTTCACCGGCAGTCCGGCGGCCTGCAATTGGCCGGCGGTCTGCCACGCCAGTTGCTCGGCAAAACCACTCTGGCTGGCAAAACCGATCAGCCATGCCGAGGCACCGCCGGCCGGTTGCGCGAGGTCTTTGCGTGCGTCCTTGATCTGTTTCTTCTTGCGCCGACGATCGAGGTACAGCAGCCATCCGGTGATGAAGAACAACGGCATGCACACCGCTGCGAGCGTGATGATGATCCGCCCGACGAGACCGAAATAGCTGCCGACGTGCAGCGCATAAATACTGGTCAGCAGTTGCGCCTTGAAGCTCTTGTCGGCGTAGCGGTCAACGCGTTTGACGATGCCAGTGGCCGGGTCGAGGGTGATCTGGTTCAGCGCGCGATCATGCGGCGAGCTGTCGAGCAGGTAGAACACGGTCGCCGGTTGGCCCGCGACGGCCGGCATGCGGATGTTGTAGGCGGCCAGACCCGGACCGGCAGCGCTGTAGATGCTGCTCCACATCGCTGCGTAATCGGCGGTGGGCGCCGGACCTTCTGGCGCCGGACCGCGACCACCGCGCACGCGCTCGTTTTGCGGTGCATCGGAAAGCAGCTTGGTCAGGCCTTTGTTGTACCACTCGTACGACCACGACAACCCGGTCAGCGCCAGCAGCAGATACACCAGCAGACACCAGGTGCCGGCCACCGAATGCAGATCCCAGTTGAAGGCGCGGCCCTTTTTCTTCCAGTCGAGGGTCAGCCACACGCGCCAGCTGTTCCACTGGCGCGGCCAGCGCAAATACAGACCGGAGAGGCAGAAAAACAGCAGGATTAGCGTGCAGGCACCGGTGATATTGCGCCCGGTATCGCCCATGGCGAGGAAGCGGTGCAGTTGCAGCATCAGGCCGAAGAAATCCTGGCCGACGGCATCGCCCATGAACTCGCCGGTGTACGGATCGAAGTAGCGCATCTCACCGCGCCGCTCGCCTTTGGGCGGGGTGAAGAACACGCGCGCAGCGTTGCCGCTGTCGGTCTCGACCCAGAGCATCGAGACTTTTTTACCGGACGTGGCTTCGATGCGCTCGACCAGTTCGACCGGTGGCAAGACCCCGGCGACCTGTTTGTCTACCTGCAGAACCGACGGATTCATGGCCCGCAGGATTTCGTCCTGAAACGAATAGGCCGCGCCGGTGATGCCCATCAACGCCAGCACCAGGCCTGCGGTGATGCCAAAAAACCAGTGCAACTGGAACAGGGTTTTCTTCAACACGTCACTCGCCGTCCGTTCGAAAATTGTCTTCACGGCGCGCATTATGCCGTGGGTTATCGAGAAGCGTTCTTTATTACGCACAAAAGCCCCGTTCAATTGAATGAACGGGGCTTGCTCTTCTGTAGGAGCTGCCGAAGGCTGCGATCTTTTAATCTTTGTTTTTCAACATCAAAAGCAGAATCAAAAGATCGCAGCGTGCCGCAGCTCCTACAAGTTGTTTAGAAGTGGAAGTTGGTGCTCAACAGCGCCGTACGGCCCGCCGCCTGGTTGGCGAAGTGGGTCGAGAAGGCTTTGTCGTAGTAGGTTTCGTTGGTCAGGTTCTGCACGTTGAGTTGCAGGTCGACATTCTTGGTCAGCTTGTACGCCGCCATCGCGTCGTAGCGAACATACGAATCGACCATGGTGGTGTTGGCCACGCTGCCGTACACGTCGTCGACGTAGAACGCACCGCCACCGATGGTCAGCTTCGGCGTGACCTGATAAGTGGTCCACAGGCTGGCGCTGTTTTTCGGCGTGTTCGGCAGTTCGTTGCCGTTGTTGGCCTTGTTGGCCGGCAGGTCACCACCGTCAACCTGTTCGCTGTCCATGAATGCGTAACCGGCGAACACTTGCCACTTGTCGGTGATCTTGCCGCTGGCCGACAACTCGATACCTTGTACACGGGTCTTGCCGGCGTTTTCGTACGAGGTGGTGTCGACTTGCACACGCGCGTTTTCTTTCTCGGTGCGGAAGATGTCGGCGGTCAGCGACAGGCGATCATTGAGCAGATCCCACTTGGTGCCGATTTCATAGTTCTTGGTGGTTTCCGGCTCCATGTCGCTGCTCAGCAGGTTGCCGCTGCGATCCGGGGTGCCGCCCAGCGGGTTGCCTTCCTGACCTTCGCCCAGGGTGTTGCCCGGTGGCGTGGCCGAGGTGGCGAAGGAGGCGTAGATGCTGCCGTTTTCCGCAGGCTTGTAGACGACGCCGAACTGCCCGGTGACGAACTCGCTGGTGTCATCACCCTTGGACGTGGTGGTGCCGGCAGCGTTGTAGGTCTTGTAGTCGGTGTCGAAGTGGTCGTAACGCAGGCCCATGTTCACCAGCCACTGCTCGTTCAACTCCAGCGTATCGAACACATACAGCGCGTAGGTGTTGGCCTGGGTATCAGTGCCGGCGTAATTACGCGAGATCGCGCCGTTCCACGGATCGTTCGGATTCGGGTTCGACAGCGAGGTGCAGTTGTAGCCGCTCGAGGCGCCGATCATCGACGGGGTGCAGTTGGTGGTCGCGGCGCTGGTGCGCGGCGTGGTGTCGGTATTGACGTTGTACGAAGACTTCTGGCTTTCCTCACGGGTGTATTCAACGCCGGTGGAGAAGCTGTTCTTGAAGCCGGCGACGTAGAAGTTGCCGAACAGGTCAGTCTGGTTGGTGGTGGTCTCGGTGTTGCTTACGCGGGTATTCGCCCGGCGCCAGAGACTGCCATTGTTGACGTTGCCCTTGCTGTCGTCCGGCTGGGTCAGGATGTAATCCTGCATGCTGGTGCCATGGCGCAGGGTGTTCTTGATCGTCAGCGAGTCGCTCAGGTCATGTTCGATGGCGAAGGTCGCGGTGTCGGTGCGGCCCTTGCGGAAGTCGCGATCCAGACCGTAGAAATTGCTGTGATCGCCGCCGGCGTAGGGCTTGTCCGGGTTGGACTTGGTGCGTGCAGCCGAACCGCCGGCCGGGATGGTGTAAGGGATGCCCGAATCCGGCGTGTCGTTGCTTTCGAGATGGTAGTAATCGAGGTTGACGCGGGTGTCGGTGCCCAGGCCAAACGCCAGGGAAGGCGCGATGCCCCAGCGGTCGTAGTCGACTTTGTCGCGACCGGCGACGTTGCTCTCGTGGCTCATCAGGTTCAGACGGCCAGCCGCGGTGTCGCTGAACTGGTAGTTGCCGTCGAGGGTGTAACGCTGAGTCTGGTCGGAGCCCCAGGTGAAACCACCGTCGAACGAGTTACCCAGGTGCGCTTTCTTGCTCACCAGGTTGATGCTGCCGCCCGCTGCGCCACGACCGCCGATGGCGGAGTTCGGGCCCTTGCTGACTTCGATGTTTTCCACGGCGAAGATTTCGCGGCTCTGCGAACCGGTGTCGCGCACGCCGTCGAGGTAGGTGTCGCCCTGGGCGTCGAAACCGCGGATGAATGGACGGTCGCCCTGTGGGTTGCCGCCCTCACCGGCGCCGAAGGTGATGCCCGGCACGGTGCGCAGCGCGTCCTGCATGTTCAGGGCGCCGGTGTCTTTGAGCACCTGTTGCGGAATAACGGTGACCGAGCGCGGCGTGTCGACCAGCGGCGCGGTGTACTTGGGCGAGGAGGCTTTCTCGACCTGGTAGGACGTCGAGTCCTGGGCCTGGCCAGTGATCGAGGTGGCGTCCAGGGCGATGGCATTGCCGGCGGCTTTGCTGTCGGTTTTTTCCGCGGCGAAGACCATCTGGCCAGCGGAGCCGGCGGTGATTGCCACACCGATTGCAGAAGCGAGCAGGCGTGGTGAACTGACCGGTAATTGTGCGTGTTGACGTGCCATTTTTATTCCCCTCCCCAAGGATTTGAGGCGGCGGAATATAGGGTAAACAGGTATTCGTATCAATTGCGAAACATTGTTATTCGCACTGAATTTACATTCTTTACAATTTAACCTTACGGTTTTTGCCAGTTCATCCGTCTCTCGGGTTTTACACGGCCAATAAGAATCAATACCATTGCCGCCTCTTTGCCATCAGGTGACATCGCCATGCTGTTGCACATCCCCGGTCTGTTCGCAAAAGACGAAGTGCAGCGCATCCGCGAGGCGCTGGAGCAGGCCGATTGGGCCGATGGCAAGATCACCGCCGGCTTTCAATCGGCCAAGGCCAAGCACAATCTGCAACTGCCCGAAGGCCATCCGCTGGCGAAGGAGATCGGCGCGGCGATGCTTGAGCGGCTGTGGAAAAATCCACTGTTCATGTCCGCTGCGCTGCCGCACAAAGTGTTTCCGCCGTTGGTGAACTGTTACACGGCCGGTGGCAGTTTCGACTTCCACATCGACAACGCCGTGCGCCAGCCCAAGGGCAGCATCGAGCGCGTGCGCACTGATTTGTCGGCGACTCTGTTTTTCAGCGAGCCTGAGGATTACGACGGCGGCGAACTGGAAATCCAGGACACCTACGGTACTCAACAGGTGAAGTTGCCCGCCGGCGACATGGTGCTGTACCCGGGCACCAGCCTGCACAAGGTCAATGCGGTCACTCGCGGCGCGCGTTATGCGTCGTTCTTCTGGACGCAAAGTCTGGTGCGCGAAGACAGTCAGCGCGCGTTGCTGTTCGAGATGGACGGCGCGATTCAGCAACTTACCCATGACATGCCAGATCACCCGTCGCTGATCCGCCTCACCGGCACGTATCACAACTTGCTGCGTCGCTGGGTCGAGGTATGAGCTTTCAACTGCGTCGCGAGGAGGTCCTCGACGCCTCGGGGCTGGCGGCGATGCTCGAAGAAGGTCCGGCTCGGGCAGCGCAGGCAATTCTGCTCGCGGCGGGTGAGGGCGAAGTCGAAGCGCAGGCGTTGCTCGGGCAGATTCTTCTCGACGGCCGAGGCATCGCGCAGGATCAACCGCTGGCGCTGCGTTGGTTCGGCATCGCCGCTGGGCGCGGGCATCTGATGGCGCGCAACATGCTCGGTCGTTGTCATGAGCATGGTTGGGGCGTTGCGGCGGATGGGGCGATTGCCGCGCAGCATTATCAAATCGCAGCGGAAGCCGGACTGGATTGGGCGATGTACAACTTTGCCAATCTGCTGGCGACCGGGCGCGGTGTGGCGGTGGATCATCTTCAGGCGTTTACGCTGTATCGACGCGCGGCTGAACTGGGCCATGCGAAATCGATGAATCTGTTGGGGCGTTACCTGGAGGAAGGGCAGGTGTGCCCGGCGGATCCCTCGGCGGCTCGCGATTGGTATCGGCGTTCGGCTGAGGGCGGGGATTTTCGCGGGCAGTTCAGTTTTGCGGCGGTGTTGGCGGGTGAAGGGCGGATTGATGAGGCCGTCATGTGGCTTGAGAAAGCCTTGGCGGGAGGCAATCTGAATTTTCTGCGGGTGGCGAGTCAGACGCTTTCAAGTGCGACAGATCCCAGAATCCAAGGGATGGCTGCTCAGTTCGCGCATCGATGCACAGACTTGCAGCGCGTCTGAATTCGCAAGCCCTCACCCTAACCCTCTCCCAGAGGGAGAGGGGACTGACCGAGTTGATTGTTTGAGGTACACCGACTTGCGATACCGAGTCGAACTCAGGTTTTGAACTGCACTGGGTCGGCTCCCTTTCCCCCTCGCCCCCTTGGGGGAGAGGGCTGGGGTGAGGGGGATCGATATCGGCCCCACCACAGAAATCACGCCAAACACACATGTCTAGTCCTGAAATAGGTTTACACCTGTTTCACCCCAACGCCCGATGCACCGCATCGGGCGTTTTGTATTTTAAGGACAGGTGCGGGCGTTCCTGGTTGTAGATCAGGATCGCTTGTCGCACCATTTGCTCCGCTTGCGCCAAGTCTGTCGGCCGGTGGAGTAATAGTTCTGTTTTCAAGATGCCGTTGACCCGCTCTGCCAAGGCGTTTTGGTAGCAGTCGTAGCCATCCGTCATCGAACACGTGATGCCATGCTTGGCGTGGAGCTTTTGATACAGCGCCGAGCAGTACTGGACTCCTCGATCCGAGTGATGGACCAGTTTCTGACGTGTTCGACGTGCCTTTAACGCCATGCGTAAGGCTTGGGCCACCGAGTCGGCATGCAGGCTGCCATGCACGTGATAACCGACAATTTTTCTTGAGAAGGCATCTGTGACCAGGCTCAGGTAGACCGGATCGTCACGCTGGGTGGACAGGTAAGTAATATCGGCCACCCAGACCTGTTCCGGACCGGTTGCAACGACTTGCTGCGGACCTGGCTTTAGCAGATTGGGATGGCAGCGAAAGTGATGATGGCTGTCGGTCGTCTTGTGATAGGCCCGTTTCCTGCGAACCAACTGCCGGTGCTCGCGCAGCACTTCAAACAAGCGATCCCGGCCAACATGCAACTCAGGTTTCTCACGCTCCGCGTGCATCAATGACTGGAGCTTGCGTGCGCCAATGCAGGGTTGGCGCACTCGGATTGCCTGCACAAACTTGATGAGTTTCTGATCTTGATCGACTCGCGCCCGATAGACGCGATCACGCTTGTAAAAGGCTTGGCGACTGATCCCCATAAACTGGCAAGCCCTGCTGACACTCAGGGTTTGGGTTTGCGCAACGACTTGCCGGGCCGCTTTTTTACAATGGATACGCCGTAGTCATTCTTCAAGACATCAACCACATCTTCAAAGAATTTGGCTTTCTGATTTGCTAGTGCCAGTTGCTCCTCAAGCTCTTTGATTCTCTGCTCGGGGGTCAAAGGCAAAGTTGGCTCGTCCATCGGTCGAGTCCTCTGCGTACGAATGGAGGCGCCTTGGCTCCAATCTTGTCGACCATGCTTGCGTAACCAGACCAACACCGTCGATCGACCCTGAATCCCATAACGCCGTTGAGCCTCTTTATAACTCAACTCGCCTTTTTCTACTTGGTCGACAACCGACAATTTAAAAGTCAGCGTGTAATCGCGCTGACTACGTTTTGCGCCCGTATCCATTGCACCTTCCTGATAAAAAGCCAGAAGGTGTAAACCTTATCCAGGACGAGACAACAGACACAAAAAAGCCCATGACACGTCATGGGCTTTTCACTTGCAGCTAGAGGCTTGAAACTCGTAGCTGCTCTTAAACGTAGAACGACTTCAACGGCGGGAAGCCATTGAACTCAACCGCGCTGTAACTGGTGGTGTACGCACCGGTCGACAGCCAGTACAACCGATCACCAATCGCCAGGTTCAGCGGCAGACCGTACTTGTAGTTCTCGTACATGATGTCGGCGCTGTCGCAGGTCGGGCCGGCGATCACGACTTCTTCCATCTCGCCTTTCTTCTCGGTCCAGATCGGGAACTTGATCGCTTCGTCCATGGTTTCGATCAGGCCGGAGAACTTGCCCACATCGGTATACACCCAACGTTCAACGGCAGTGCGCGACTTGCGTGCAACCAGTACCACTTCGCTGACCAGAATACCGGCGTTGGCGATCAACGAACGGCCCGGCTCGAGAATGATTTCCGGCAAGTCATCACCAAAATCTTCTTTCAGGAAGCGGATGATTTCTTCGGCGTAGGTTTCCAGGCTGTTGGTGCGGGTGATGTAGTTGGCCGGGAAGCCGCCGCCCATGTTGATCAGCTTCAGATGGATGCCGTCTTCTTCTTTCAGACGTTCGAAGATCACTTTGACCTTGGCGATCGCTGCGTCCCAGACGCTGATGTCGCGCTGTTGCGAGCCGACGTGGAAGGAGATGCCGTAAGGCACCAGGCCCAGATCGCGAGCGAGGATCAGCAGGTCCATGGCCATGTCGGTCTGGCAGCCGAATTTGCGCGACAGTGGCCAGTCAGCGGTGGTCGAGCCTTCGGTGAGGATGCGCACATAGACTTTCGAACCCGGCGCAGCCTTGGCGATGTTGCGCAGGTCGGCTTCGGAGTCGGTGGAGAACAGACGCACGCCCTTCTCGTAGAAGTAACGGATGTCCTTGGATTTCTTGATGGTGTTGCCGTAGCTGATGCGGTCCGGGCTGACGCCGCGATCCATCACCTTGTCCAGCTCGTAGATCGAGGCGATGTCGAAGCTCGAGCCTTTCTCTTTGAGCAGGTCGATGATCTCGACGGCCGGGTTGGCCTTGACCGCGTAGTAGACCTTGGCGAATTCGAAACCGGCGCGCAGGTCATCGTAGGCCTGGGCGATCATCGCGGTGTCGATCACCACGAACGGGGTTTCCTGTTTGTCGGCGAACGCTTTCATTTTGTCGAATGTAGCGCGCGCGAAATAGTCTTCGACCTGGATCGACATACTTGGGAACTCCTACTGGCAAACGTTAGTAATCAATGGGTGCAAATGAACGCCCTCCGTATCCCCACTTTGGTTCGCCTACTTCCCAAGGCATGTCGCCGAAAGCAAAAAGGCCATGGGAAATGCAGCTTCTTTCCCTTGGCCTTGCTGTCTCGTCGTCAGTACTTGAGCCGGATGGATCGTTTCCAGCATGGACGTTCGGCGCGAACTTTAGGGCGTGAGGGGCCTGAGATCAACTAAAAATGTCGCGTTTTTGCACGCTTCTGACGTACGTCGCGGATATCACTCTTTGTAGCCGACCGAGATGACGGACAGATGTTCCCCGGGAATTTTCGAGTGTTAAAAATACCTGCACGTTCGCGGATTTTGTCGGCGAAGTCGTGGGTAAGTGTGATGGCTGCAACATCGGCGACGTTGGCGGCGAGGGGAGGGTGTGAGGGGGATTTTGCCGGTTTCGAGCAACAGGTTCGAGAGCAATTCAGAGAGGTGGGTGTTGAGATTCTTTTCCGCCCTGTGAATGACGTGGTAACGCCCCCGATCCTGTAGGAGTGAGCCTGCTCGCGATGACTTTTTTTCAGCCGACATCTTCATTGACTGATATTGCGCTATCGCGAGCAGGCTCACTCCTACAGGGGGTGTGTTCTTACCGGGTAATCAGGCGACCACAGCCTCAGCCGGCGAGACGATATTGGTCTTCATCCCGCGCGAACGCCCCGAACTCAGATAAGCCGCAATCGACTCCTGCGTGACCTCGCCGAGGAACACCCGCTCGGCATCCATCACCGGCAGCCATGCGCGATTGAACTCGTACATCCGCGACAAGAGGATGCGCAAATGTTCGTCGTACGCCGCTGTGGCGTTGAACTCGCGCAGATATTGCGCGCAAGTGCCGGTCTGACGGTGCAGATCACGACGGCGCACGTAACCCAGCGCCTTGTTCTCGGCACAGGTGACCACCACGTAGCGACGGTCATGCTCGTCCATCAACTCCAGCGCATCGGCTACCGGCGTCTCCGGGCTCACCGACGGCGCGTTGTCCGCCGCATCTTCCGCTTTCACCAACAACAGACGCTTGAGCGTGCTGTCCTGGCCCACGAAGCTGCTGACAAAGTCGTCCGCCGGGTGCGCGAGCAGCGTGTCCGGATGATCAATCTGCAGCAGTTTGCCGGCGCGGAAGATCGCGATCTTGTCGCCGAGTTTGATCGCTTCGTCGATGTCGTGGCTGACCATGATCACGGTCTTGTTCAACGCGCGCTGCATCTCGAAGAACTCGTTCTGGATCATCTCGCGGTTGATCGGGTCGACTGCGCCGAACGGTTCGTCCATCAACAACAGCGGCGCATCCGCCGCCAGTGCGCGGATCACACCGATGCGCTGTTGCTGACCGCCGGACAATTCACGCGGGTAGCGATGCAGATATTGCTTGGGTTCCAGCTTGATCATGCTCATCAGTTCGCGGGCGCGGTCGTGGCATTTCTGTTTGTCCCAGCCAAGCAGTTTCGGCACGACCACGATGTTTTCTTCGATGGTCATGTTGGGGAACAGGCCGATCTGCTGGATCACGTAACCGATGTTGCGACGCAGGGTCACTTCGTCGAGGTCGGTGGTGTCTTCGCCGTTGATGAGGATCTTGCCCGAGGTCGGCTTGATCAGGCGGTTGATCATCTTCAGCGTGGTGCTTTTGCCGCAACCCGATGGCCCGAGGAACACGCAGATTTCGCCTTCATTGACGGTCAGGCTCACCGAGTCCACGGCTTTGACATCTTTGCCGTTGCTTTGGAAAGTTTTGCTGAGGTTTTGAAGTTCGATCATTTGAGTAGTCCTTTTGGAGTCAACGAGCGTTGCAGCCATTGGAGAAACAGGTCAGCGAAAATGGCCAGAAGACTGACCAGCAGCGCGCCGACGATCAGCATCGACATGTCACTGCGGCTGATGGAGGCGAGGATCAACACGCCGAGGCCACCGGCGCCGATGGTCGCGGCGATGGTCATCACGCCGATGTTCATCACCACGGCGGTGCGCACGCCGGCGAGGATCACCGGTACGGCGATCGGCAACTCGACCATGCGCAGGCGCTGGCCGAAGGTCATGCCGATGCCGCGTGCGGCTTCACGGATGCCCGGTTCCACGCCGGTGAGGGCGAGGTAGGTATTGCGCATGATCGGCAGCAGCGAATAAAGGAACACGGCGGTGATCGCCGGCATCGGCCCGAGGCCCTGACCGAACTTGGAGTAGAACGGCAGCAGCAGGCCGAACAGGGCAATCGATGGCACGGTCAGCAGCACCGTGGCGCTGGCCTGCAAGGGACCGGCGAGAGTCGGGAAGCGTGTCATCAGAATGCCCAGCGGCACGCCAACGACAATCGCCAGGGTCACGGCGATACCAACGAGGGTGATGTGCTGCCAGGTCAGGTGCATCACCTGCTGCCAGTCGAGATGGGAAAAGGCGTTCAGGAATTCCATGACTTCTCCTCTCTTAATTCAGCGGATGTTGGCGCAGGAAATCGGCGGCAACTTTCGATGGGCTTTCGTGATCGACATCGACCCGCGCGTTGAGCTGGCGCATGGTTTCGTCATCGAACAGTTCCGCCAGTGGCTTGAGTTGCTCGGCCAGTTGCGGGTGCGCGTCGAGGTAGGCCTGACGCACCACCGGTGCGGCGGTGTAGTCGGGGAAGTAGTGCTTGTCGTCTTCCAGCAACTTGAGGCCGAAGGCGTTGAGGCGACCATCGGTGGTGTAGACCAGACCGGCGAACACCTGGCCGTTACGCAGCGCGGTGTAGACCAGTCCGGCGTCCATCTGGCGGATATTCTTGCGGGTCAGGTTCATGTCGTAGAGCTTGACCATGCCGTCCAGACCGTCGGAGCGGTTGGCGAACTCGGTGTCCAGTGCCACCAGGTGATTGGTCTTGGCTTCAGCGCGCAGGACCTCGTTCAACTGGCTGATGTTGTTGATCTGCGGATAGGCCTCGGCGACCTTTTTCGGCAGCGCGAGGGCGTAGGTATTGCTGAATTTCGACGGCGTCAGCCAGACCAGGCCTTTTTTCGCGTCGAGTTCCTTCACCCGGGCATAGGACTGGGCGCTGTCGAGTTTTTCAGTTACATGGTTGTAGGCCACCAGCGACACGCCGGTGTACTCCCAGAGCATGTCCAGTTGCCCGCTTTCGTGGGCGCTGCGGGCGAGGTTGCTGCCCAGACCGCCGGTGATCTGCGCGTCGTAACCTTTGCTGCGCAGGTATTGCGCGGTGATTTCCGCGAGCAGCGTTTGCTCGGTAAATACTCGGGCGCCGAGACGGATGACCGGTTTTTCAGCGGCTTGGGCAATACCTGCGAATAGCAGGATACAGCCCAGAATCAAGCTCAATCGTTTCATAGGTATTCCTTCACAAAAGCCTTAAGACGGGCGCAAACCGCGTTCCAGCCAGAGACGGCTGGCGAGGGTGACGACGCCATCGAGCAGCAAGGCCAGTAGCGCGGTGCACGCGGCGCCGAGCAGCAGTTGCGGCTGATTGTTCAGGGCGATGCCAGGGAAGATCAGGCTGCCGAGGCTGTTGGCGCCGATCAGGAACGCCAGCGGCGCGGTGCCGACGTTGATCGCCAAAGCCACCCGCACACCACCGACGATGATCGGCACGGCGTTGGGCAATTCGACTTTCCACAGCACTTGGCGCGGGGTCATGCCGATGCCGACGGCCGCTTCTTTCAGCGAGCCCTGGACGTTTTTCAGGCCTTCGTAGGTGTTGCGCACGATCGGCAACAGGGAGGCGAGGAATAGGGCGAAGATCGCCGGGCCACTGCCGATGCCGAGGACGCCCAGGGCAATCGCGAGCACGGCCAGCGGAGGCACGGTGTTGCCGATATTGAAGATTTGCATGAAGCGTTCAGCGCGGCCGACCATGGTCGGGCGACTGAGGAAGATGCCGGCGGGGATGCCCACGACCAGGGCGGCCAGCATTGAAGCGAGGACGAGAATCAGATGAGCTTGCAGGTAAAACAACAAATCGTCGCGGTAGTGTTCGATCGTGTTGATGCCGATCCAGTGGACCAGCAGGGCCAGGAGCGCGATCACCACCGCACCTCCCATCAGCCCTTTGCCATAGCGGATAGCCACAGGCGGACTCCTTTTTTTGTAGTCGGCGAACGCTCTCCCGTGTGGCATGCCATACATGGCTGCCGGGAATAAACGTTCGCGAGAAGCAGCTCCCTCAGCACCGGCAAAAAGCGGTCTGAAAGCGAGCCATGAGCGCAGCCTCGTCAGGCTAACTTGCTGATTTTTCAGCCCCTGACGAAAATTCGTAACAGGGGATGGACGTCTCCGTGCTTTAAAAGGTTCCCACGTTAGACATTGTTTGGCCACCCTGTTGGAGCTGCCGCAGGCTGCGATCTTTTGATCCGGCATTTAAAAACAAAATCAAAAGATCGCAGCCTGCGGCAGCTCCTACAGGGGTTTGCGGGTCCGAGGGACGGTGGTTTGGCGATCACTTTTTAAGCTATACTCGCCGCCCTTTTTTGAATCACCGCCAGGCGATTTCCCATGACCAACCAGGCCGCCGAAGTCGCGAAACGCCGCACTTTCGCCATTATTTCCCACCCCGATGCCGGTAAAACCACGATCACCGAAAAGCTCCTGTTGATGGGCAAGGCGATCGCTGTGGCCGGTACGGTGAAATCCCGTAAATCCGATCGCCATGCGACATCCGACTGGATGGAGATGGAGAAACAGCGGGGTATTTCCATTACCACGTCGGTCATGCAGTTCCCGTATCGCGAACACATGATCAACCTGCTCGACACCCCGGGCCACGAAGACTTCTCCGAAGACACCTACCGCACCCTGACGGCGGTCGACTCGGCATTGATGGTCCTCGACGGCGGTAAAGGTGTCGAGCCACGTACCATTGCGCTGATGGACGTCTGCCGTCTGCGGGACACGCCGATCGTCAGTTTCATCAACAAACTCGACCGTGACATCCGCGACCCGATCGAACTGCTCGACGAAATCGAAGCCGTTCTGAAGATCAAGGCCGCGCCGATCACCTGGCCGATCGGTTGCTACCGCGACTTCAAGGGCGTGTACCACCTGGCCGACGACTACATCATTGTCTACACCGCCGGTCACGGTCACGAACGCACCGAAACCAAGATCATCGAGAAGCTCGATTCGGACGAGGCGCGCGCGCATTTGGGCGACGAGTACGACCGTTTCATCGAGCAGCTTGAGCTGGTGCAGGGCGCCTGCCACGAATTCAACCAGCAGGAATTCCTCGACGGTCAGTTGACCCCGGTGTTCTTCGGTACGGCATTGGGCAACTTCGGTGTCGACCATGTGCTCGACGCCGTCGTTGATTGGGCACCGCGCCCGCTGGCCCGTGTCGCTAACGAACGTACTGTCGAGCCGGTCGAAGAGAAGTTCTCGGGCTTCATCTTCAAGATCCAGGCGAACATGGACCCGAAACACCGCGACCGCATCGCCTTCATGCGCATCTGCTCCGGCAAGTACGAGAAAGGCATGAAGATGCGCCACGTGCGCACCGGCAAGGACGTGCGCATCGGCGACGCCCTGACGTTCTTCTCCTCCGAGCGTGAACAGCTTGAAGAAGCCTTTGCCGGTGACATCATCGGTTTGCACAACCACGGCACCATCCAGATCGGCGACACCTTCAGCGAAGGCGAAACCCTTGGGTTCACCGGTATCCCGCACTTCGCCCCGGAGCTGTTCCGTCGCGTACGTCTGCGTGATCCGCTGAAGTCCAAGCAGCTGCGTCAGGGTCTGCAGCAGTTGGCCGAAGAGGGGGCAACGCAGGTGTTTTTCCCGGAGCGCAGCAACGACATCATTCTTGGCGCCGTGGGTGTGCTGCAGTTCGATGTGGTCGCCAGTCGTTTGAAGGAGGAATACAAGGTTGAGTGCTCGTATGAGCCGATTACTGTGTACTCCGCGCGCTGGATTGAATGCAGCGACAAGAAGAAGCTTGAGGAGTTTTCCAACAAGGCTGTGGAGAACCTGGCAGTCGACGGCGGTGGTCACCTGACTTACCTTGCGCCGACGCGGGTTAACCTGGCGTTGATGGAAGAGCGTTGGCCGGATGTGAAATTCCGGGCGACGCGTGAGCATCACTAAGCTTTTAGTTGGTTTGTCCGAAGCCCTCTAGGTGCCTGCCTAGGGGGCTTTTTTTGTTTGGTTGGTTTTGGGGGTATATCCGTTTCTGCGGGTGTTGCTGATTACGGTTTCGCCCTTACGGCGACTCACTTTTTTGACAAACGCCTCAAAAAAGTAAGCAAAAAAACGCTTGCTCCTACGTGCGGCCCGCTCGCTGGGGCTCGGGGTTCCTTCGCTCCGGGATCGATCCGGGCGCAGCGCCTACGGTTTGCTTCGCTGCACCTCCTCTCGCTGTGTTTGGCTTCGCCAAACGGTCGCTGCGCTCCCACGCCCGGATCAATCCCTCCGTTCAGCCTTCCGACGTCGCCCGTGGATCAAGATCAAGAGCTGCAGCCGAGCTAACGCTCATCCTGTTGAGTGGTGGAAGAGCATGCATGCGGTCGGCTTTTGTTCCGTGTTGGATTCGCCCCTCATCGGAACGCCGCCCGCCCAGCCCTCTCCCGAGGGAGAGGGAGCCGATTGGTGGGCCTCTCAAAATTTGCGTTCAACGCGGTATCGCACGTCGGCGTAGCTCCCCCAAACAACTCGATCAGTCCCCTCTCCCTTTGGGAGAGGGCTAGGGTGAGGGGCTTTTGATCTCGAATCGTTTTGTTGTTCGTATGGTTTCCTGGATGGCGCGAAGAACCTTTTAGTGCGCGCAATGGCTGTAAGACGACTCGGTTTTCTGTGGTCTCGATGTTCTTGAACGCGACAACCGGCAAGCTGGCCGTTAGTGTTCCAGTTCCACGCAAGTCGCTTTGAGAGGTCAATGGAATGGCGAGTCGACTGACTCACTTGCTAAGGCTGAATGGCTATTTCGGCGTAATGGCCTGGGTGCTCGCAGCGCTGTTGTTCATCAATCGCCTGAGCAGCATGGTCAAGCTGTTCATGGCGTTGTACTTGCGTCAGGAACTGGGGCTGGCGATCGAGACGGTGGGCTGGTTGTTGTCGGCGTACGGTGCGGGTTTGCTGGTCGGTTCGATGCTCGGTGGCTGGCTCAGTGATCATGTGCGCACGGCGCGGCTGACGGCGGCGTTGTTCTTTGTTTCGGTGTGGGTGTTGATTCTGCTGGGGCTGGTGACGCAGGTGCCGTTGCTGGCGGCATTGCTGTTGCTCAGCGGCACCATCGATGGGGCTATTCGTACGCTGCACCAACGCCTGATCATGGAATATTGCGAAGTCGCTCAACGCTCGCGTGCGCAGGCCTTGAGTCGGGTGGCGCGCAATCTCGGTATGGCCGCCGCCGGGGTGGCGGGCGGGGTGTTGGCGCAGACCGATTTTCGCTGGGTGTTTTTTGGCAGCGCGGCGATGACAGTGCTTGCGTTGCTTTGGTTTGTCCGCACCACGTGGCATCGTCCGGTGCTGAGCAATGACGAACCCTCCACCACCGGCGCGGATGGAGCAGTTGTGCCCTATCGCGACAAACCGTTCCTTTGGTTGCTGGCAGCGACCGCTGTGCTCGGCATCGCGTTCGACACGGTCTACAGCACGCTGGGGAATTATCTGCGTGATTACTATCACTTGAGCACCGAGGCCATCGGCTGGCAGTTCGGGCTCAATGCGCTTTTGGTGATCGCGCTGCAGATTCCGCTGTCCCACTGGGGCGAGCGTTGGGGCACGCGTCGGCAAATGCTGGCGGGAAGTGTGTTGCTGGCTTGCGGGTTGGGCATGCTGCCGTTCGGTTCCGGGCTGTTTTACGTCTGCCTGTCGACGCTGATCTGGACCTTGGGCGAGGCCTTTTTCATGCCGCCGCTAAATGTGCTGGCCATGCGCTTTGCCCAGGGCGGCAAAAGTGGTCAGTACTTTGGCCTGTTCTTCATGAGCTGGAGCGCCAGTGCGCTGTTGTCACCGGTACTCAGTGGCCAGTTGTATGGCCAGTTTGGCGGTCACAGTGTGTGGCTGGCGAGTGCGCTGCTGGTGATGATTTCCATGCCGTTGACGTGGCAGGCAACGCGATCCCGCGGCGGCGCTTAGCTGTTGCGGCTATGGGCATTATTCGAAAACTGTCTTTCCATGAAGGGCATTTCTGCCTGCTCGTTAGCGTCCTATCTGGTGAACCCGATGGATCGGAACTAGATTTCACACAGCGCCAGTCAGGCACGAATGTCTCACCTGAAAAAGGATGGAGTCGGCTATGAAAAGCAGATTGCTACGGGTTTTATTGCTGTTGAAAGTGATGGTCATGCTGTCCCTCGGCACCGCGACGGCCTGGGCCGAGTGCGAGGATCACGATTCCCAGGCCTTTAGCGGACAGGTCGGGCACAGCGGATTGATGCTTGCCAAGTCCGAGTCCGAGCCGGGCGATCAGGGGCAGGGTGGTAGCGCCGATGACGACGACTCGACCACCGATGATCCGGACTCTGATGATCCGGACGATGGCGATAGCCAGACGTAGATTACAGACAAAAGAAAACCCCTTCTGCCTCGACTGATGCGCAATCGAGGTGGAAGGGGTTTGGTTAACACTTTATCCCTGAAGAAATACGATCCCTGTAGGAGCTGCGGCACGCTGCGATCTTTTGATCCTGATTCTGACAATCAAAAGATCGCAGCCTCGTTTCAGCTCCTACAGGTTTTGTATCGCTCTCCAGATTTGTTTATGCCGCGCCGTCAAGGAACTGCTCGGCGTAGTGGCAAGCCACCTGCCGGCTGTCGAGCTGGCGCAACGCCGGCTCTTCGCTGCTGCAACGCTCGGTCGCATACGGGCAGCGCTTGTGGAAAGCGCAGCCCGGTGGCGGGTTCAGCGGGTTGGGCAGTTCGCCGACGATCTTGATTTTCGGCTTGTTCGGGTCCGGGTGAATGGTCGGGGTTGCCGACAGCAGCGCCTGGGTATACGGGTGCAACGGACGCTCGTAAATGTCGTTTTTCGGGCCCAGTTCCACTGGACGACCGAGGTACATCACCATCACGTCATCAGCCACGTGTTGCACCACCGCGAGGTTATGCGAGATGAACACGTAGGCCGTGTTGAACTCTTGCTGCAGATCCATGAACAGGTTGAGCACCTGCGCCTGAATCGACACGTCGAGCGCCGAGGTCGGTTCATCCGCCACCAGTACTTTCGGTTGCAGCATCATCGCGCGAGCCAGGGCGATACGTTGACGCTGACCGCCGGAGAACATGTGCGGATAGCGCTGATAATGCTCAGGACGCAAGCCGACCTGCTTCATCATCGCCTGGACTTTCTCGCGACGTTCGGCAGCGCTCAGGTTGGTGTTGATCAGCAGCGGTTCGCCGAGCTGGTCACCGACTTTCTGCCGTGGATTCAACGACGCATACGGGCTCTGAAACACCATCTGCACGTCTTTGCGCAGTTGCTTGCGCTGGGCCTTGTCGGCGCCGGCGACTTCCTGGCCGGCGATTTTCAAGGAGCCGGACGACGGATCTTCAATCAGCGTCAATGCGCGGGCGAGGGTGGATTTGCCGCAGCCCGACTCGCCTACAACGGCGAGGGTCTTGCCGGCTTCCAGTTCGAACGACACGCCATTCAGCGCGCGTACAGTCGCGTGGCCCTTGAACAGGCCACGGGAGACTTCATAGTGACGGGTCAGGTCGCGGGCGGTAAGTACGACGGCCATTACGCCACCTCCTGGTTCAGCGGGAAGAAGCAGCGGGCGAGGCTGTGGGCTTTCGGATCAAGGCCTGGACGCTGCGCGCGGCAGCTGTCCTGCACGTACGGGCAGCGCGGCGACAGCAGGCAGCCCTGCGGACGGTCGTAGCGGCCCGGAACGATGCCCGGCAGGGTCGACAGGCGTGAGGCGCCGAGGCTGTGTTCGGGAATTGCCTTGAGCAACGCTTCGCTGTACGGGTGCGCCGGGATGTCGAACAGTTGCGGCACTTGGCCGACTTCAACGGCTTGCCCTGCGTACATCACACAGACGCGCTGAGCGGTTTCTGCCACGACCGCGAGGTCGTGAGTGATCAGCACCAGGCCCATGTTCTGTTCTTTCTGCAACGCCAGCAGCAGATCCATGATCTGCGCCTGAATGGTTACGTCCAGCGCCGTGGTCGGTTCGTCGGCGATCAGCAGTTTCGGCTCGCCGGCAATCGCCATGGCGATTGCGACGCGCTGGCTCATACCGCCGGACAGCTGATGAGGGTAAGCGTCCATGCGGCTGGCGGCGCCCGGGATTTCGACTTTTTCCAGCAGTTCGATCGCACGTTTACGCGCTTGCTTGCCGGACATTTTCAGGTGCAGGCGCAGCACTTCTTCGATCTGGAAACCGACGGTGTAGCTCGGGTTCAGCGCGGTCATCGGGTCCTGGAACACCATCGACAGGTCTTTGCCGACGATTTGCCGGCGCTGACGGTTGCTCAGCTTGAGCATGTCTTTGCCGTCAAAGCTGAGCGAGTCGGCGGTGACGATGCCGGGATGTTCGATCAGCCCCATCAGCGCCATCATGGTCACGGATTTACCCGAACCCGACTCGCCTACGATGGCCAGTACTTCGCCTTTGTCGACTTTCAGGTCGAGGCCGTCGACCACTGGGGTCGCGGTCTTGTCGCCGAAGCGAACGTTGAGATTCTTGATTTCTAGCAGTGACATGGGAATCTCCTCAGGCGGCGTTCTTGAGTTTCGGGTCCAGCGCATCGCGCAGACCGTCGCCCATCAAGTTGATTGCCAGCACGCTGAGCAAAATGGTCAAACCAGGCAGGCTCACGACCCACCAGGCGCGTTCGATGTAGTCGCGGGCCGAGGCCAGCATGGTGCCCCACTCAGGAGTTGGCGGTTGTACGCCAAGGCCGAGGAAGCCCAGTGCGGCGGCATCGAGAATCGCCGAGGAGAAGCTCAAGGTCGCTTGAACGATCAGCGGTGCCATGCAGTTGGGCAGCACGGTGATGAACATCAGGCGTGGCAGACCGGCACCGGCCAGGCGCGCGGCGGTCACGTAGTCGCGGTTCAGTTCGCCCATGACGGCGGCACGGGTCAGACGCACGTAGGACGGCAAGGACACCACAGCAATGGCGATCACGGTGTTGATCAGGCCAGGGCCGAGGATGGCGACAATCGCCACAGCCAGCAGCAGCGACGGCAGGGCCAGCATGATGTCCATCAGACGCATGATGGTCGGGCCGATCATTTTCGGGAAGAAACCGGCGAACAGACCGAGGAGTATCCCCGGAATCAGCGACATCACTACCGATGACAAGCCGATCAGCAGCGACAGACGCGAGCCCTGGATCAGACGCGATAGCAGGTCGCGACCGAGTTCATCGGTGCCGAGCAGGAACTGCATCTGCCCGCCTTCCAGCCACGCCGGTGGCGTCAGCAGGAAGTCACGGTATTGCTCGCTCGGGTTATGCGGCGCGACCCATGGCGCGAAGATCGCGCAGAAGATGATCAGCAGCATGAACAGCAGGCCGGCAACCGCGCCCTTGTTCTTGGAGAAGGCTTGCCAGAATTCTTTGTACGGAGACGGGTACAGCAGGCTTTGATCCGCGCTTGCGGCGGACGTGGCTACTGAGGATGTTGGAGTGCTCATGGTATGGACCTCAGCGCTGATGACGGATGCGTGGGTTGGCAAAGCCGTAGAGGATGTCCACTACGAAGTTGACCAGAATCACCAGGCAGGCGATTAACAGGATGCCGTTTTGCACAACCGGATAGTCCCGGGCGCCGATGGCTTCGATCAGCCATTTACCGATGCCGGGCCAGGAGAAAATGGTTTCGGTCAGTACCGCACCGGCCAGCAGGGTGCCGACTTGCAGGCCGACCACGGTCAGTACCGGAATCAGCGCATTGCGCAGACCGTGCACGAATACCACGCGCGACGGCGACAGGCCTTTGGCTTTGGCGGTGCGGATGTAGTCTTCACGCAACACTTCGAGCATCGACGAACGGGTCATCCGCGCGATCACCGCCAGCGGAATGGTGCCGAGCACGATGGCCGGCAGAATCAGGTGATGCAGGGCATCGAAGAACGCGCCGACGTCATCGGCCAGCAGGGTGTCGATCAACATGAAACCGGTGCGCGGCTCGATGTCATAGAGCAGGTCGATCCGTCCGGAAACCGGCGTCCAGCCCAGGCTCACCGAGAAGAACATGATCAGGATCAGGCCCCACCAGAAGATCGGCATCGAATACCCCGCCAGGGAGATGCCCATCACCCCGTGGTCGAACAGGGATCCTCGCTTGAGTGCCGCAATCACCCCGGCCAGAAGCCCGAGAATGCCGGCGAACAGCAGGGCGGCCATGGACAGTTCCAGGGTCGCCGGGAAAAGGGAGGTGAACTCGGTCCATACGCTCTCACGGGTACGCAGGGATTCGCCGAGATCGCCGTGGGCCAGTTTGCCGATGTAGTCCAGATACTGGGCATACAGTGGCTTGTTCAGACCTAGGCGTTCCATTGCCTGAGCGTGCATTTCGGGGTCGACCCGACGTTCGCCCATCATCACTTCCACGGGGTCGCCCGGAATCATGCGAATCAACGCGAAAGTCAGCAAGGTGATGCCGAAAAACGTGGGGATCAACAACCCCAGTCGGCGGGCAATAAAACTAAACATCGTGTGTGGTACCTCATCAGCCGGTTAGGCGTGCCCGGCGTCCCTGGGGTCAGGGACGCCGGGAGTTTCTTATCTACTTCACCTGGGTGGTGGCGAAGTTATTAGTGGTGAGAGGGCTGATGTGATAGCCCTCTACGTTGTTGCGCATTGCGGTAAACATCCTGGTGTGGGCCATGCTGATCCATGGCTGGTCCTGATTAAACAGCACTTGCGCCTGTTCGTAGAGCTTGGCGCGTTCGGCCGGATCTACTTTAGCCCGTGCTTCATCCAGCAGTGCCTGGAATTTCTCGTTGCACCAGCGTGCGTAGTTTTCGCCGTTCTTGGCGGCTTCACAACTGAGCATAGGCGTCAGGAAGTTATCCGGGTCGCCGTTGTCGCCCGCCCATCCGGCCGACACCATGTCGTGTTCGCCAGCCTTGGCGCGTTTGAGCATTTCGCCCCATTCCATCACGCGGATATCGATCTTGATCCCGACTTTCGCCAGGTCAGCCTGCATCATTTGCGCGCCGAGCATCGGGTTGGGGTTGGTCGGGCCGCCGCCGTTGCGGGTAAACAGGGTAAACACGGTGCCTTCCGGAACCCCGGCTTCCTTGAGCAGGGCGCGCGCCTTGTCGAGGTCGCGTGGCGGGTTCTTCAGGTCGTGGTTGTAGCCCAGCAGGGTGTCCGGGTACGGGTTGACCGCAACGGTCGCATTGCCCGGGCCAAACAGTGCGTTGACATAAGCGGCTTTGTCGAAGGCGATATCGATCGCTTTACGCACGCGCACGTCGCTCATGTATTTGTGCTGAGTGTTCATGGCGATGTACGAGACGGTCATCGCGTTCAGCTCGTCGACCTTGAGCTTGTCGTCTTTCTTGATGCTCGGGATGTCATCCGGTTTTGGATACAGCGCGATCTGGCACTCGTTGGCCTTGAGCTTTTGCAGGCGCACGTTGTTGTCGGTGGCGATCGCCAGGATCAGCGCATCGGCCGGTGGCTTGCCACGGAAGTACTCCGGGTTGGCCTTGAAGCGCACCTGCGCATCCTTGGCGTAACGCTGGAAGATGAACGGGCCGGTGCCGACCGGTTTGTTATTGAGGTCGCCGGTCTTGTTGGCCTTGAGCAACTGATCGGCGTACTCGGCGGAATAGATGGCAGTGAACGGCATCGCGACGTCGGCCAGGAACGGCGCTTCGCGACGGGTCAGGGTGAACTTGACCGTGTTGTCGTCGACTTTTTCTACGCTTTTGAGCAGTTCCTTGAAGCCCATGCTTTCAAAGTACGGGAAGCCCACGCTCGACAGTTTGTGCCACGGGTGATTCGGGTCCAGCTGACGCTGGAAGCTCCAGACCACGTCGTCGGCGTTCATGTCGCGGGTCGGCTTGAAGTATTCAGTGGTGTGAAACTTGACGCCTTTACGCAAATGGAACGTGTAGGTCAGGCCGTCTTCGCTGATGTCCCAGGTGTCTGCCAGGGCCGGAACGATTTCCGTGGTGCCGGGCTTGAAGTCCACCAGACGGTTGAAGATGGTTTCGGCCACAGCGTCCGCCGTGACTGCAGTTGTGTACTGGACCATATCGAAGCCTTCCGGACTGGCTTCGGTGCAGACCACCAAGGGTTTGGCCGAGACGCCGACAGCGACACTCAGCAACGCAGCCGCGATGGCCGCACGTAGGGGAAGCATTTTCATCGATAACCCTCTGCAATCGGTTGAAGACAAAAAACCGAACGGCCGACTCATCATGAGTCAGCCGTCGGTTGGCGTTTTTTACAGGATGTTGAATGGAATCGTGGTCACGAGACGGAACTCGTTGATGCTGCCGTCGGACTGGAATTCGCTCGCACGGTGCGCGGTGTAAGTGCCGCGAATGGTGGTGGCCTTCAGAGGACCGCTCTGTACGGCATAGGTGGCCCCGATACCGTATTCATAGTGGTGTTCGCCATCCTGTTCCTGGATGCCGTCATAACCCTTGCCTGCCACGCCTTTGTTGCCGTTGTAGTGGGTGCCGTCGATGCCCCAGCCACGCGCCTGGTAGATGTTGAACTTCAGGCCTGGAACGCCGTATTCAGCCATGTTGATGGCGTAGGAAATCTGGAAGGATTTCTCGTTTGGGCCGTTGAAGTCCGACAGCAGGGAGTTGGCCAGGTAGATGCCGTTGGTTTCGTGCAGGTAGTCGAAGTACTCGTTACCGTTCACTTGCTGGTAGGAGAAGGTCAGGTTGTGGGCCTGGTGAGTCAGGCCGAACGACAGCGAGTAAGTATCGTTGTCGATGTCGCCCAGCAGCTTTTTGCCTTCATCCACGGTCTTGTAGTAGTTCAGGCCGGTGGTCAGGGCGAGGACACTGCTGTCACCCAATTCATGGGTGGCACCGAAGTAGTACTGGTTCCACAGGTCTTCGACCTGAGTGCCCCACAGGCTGGTTTTCAGGCTTTCGAGCGGCTGATACGTGATGCCGGCGGTGTTTACGTGGTCGGATTCGACACGGCCGTTGGCATATTCAGCACGGAATTTCTGCAGGCTTTGTTCCGAACGTGGCGAAACACGGTCGAAAGTGGCCAGGTCGAAGGACAGGTTGTTCAGTTCTTCGCTGTGCAGGGAAATACCCTCGAAGCTCGAAGGCAAGGCACGGTTACCGATCACGTCGACTTGCGGGCTGCTGAAGCCCATGCGGCCGGCGGTCAGGGTGGTGTTGGAAACGCGGGCCTTGATGTTGGCCAGGCCCAGCTTACTCCACTGATCGACCGCATCACCGCTGCCCTTGTGTGTCAGCGTACGGTTGTTGCCTGACGCCGCGCCAGTTTTTGGCGCGCCACCGTTACCGGCCGCGAGGTTCTCGCGGTCACGCTCCAGGGCGATCGCGTTGTAGGCTGCCACTTCAGTGCTGAAACCTACTGTGCCCTCGGTGAAGCCGGAGTTGTACTTGACGATGGTGCCCTGAACCCAGTTGATCCGGCGGTCGGTTTCGGCCAGCGAACCATTCTTCTTGTAGGCGAACTTGCCGCCGCGCTCCAGTTGTTCGTTGGCATACCAGTTACGCGTTGTACCGGTGATCGACTGACCTTCGACGAAGCCGGTCGCTTCAGCCTGGGCGCTCTTGGTATTGACGGTCACCGGAGTGAACGCCTGACTTTGGGTTTCTGCGTACGCCGTGGCGGTGACGCTGCTGATGGCCAGGGCCAGTATCGCGGTGCTGCTCAGTTTCATGGGTGAAGCTCCTTTACTTTCTTTTTATGCCGGCTTTTTTTGGTATGCCGGTTATTGGTTTAGAACTCATTCACACATCGCAAACGTTTGCAAAAGGCCGGATTGGCGAATTTCGGCAAAGCGCTTGCGTGAGGGGCTAGACAGCGCCCCCCAGCGTTGCGGCTAATCGGTTGCTTTAATCGATACCGACACCCGAGAACACGTTGCGACCGAACGGGCTGACTTTGAAGCCCTCGATCCTCGCGCTTAACGGTTGGTTGACCGTCGAGTGGGCGACAGGCGTGATCGGCACTTGCTGTTTAAGCAATTGCTGAGCCTGTTTGTAGAGCACGGTGCGCTGGTCGCGATCAGTGACGACCTTGGCCTGCTTGATCAGCTTGTCGTAAGCCGGATCGCACCACATGGAGTAGTTGTTGCCGCCGATGGCATCGCAGCTATACAGCGTGCCGAGCCAGTTGTCCGGATCCCCGTTGTCACCGGTCCAGCCGATCAGGCTGATGTCGTGCTCACCATTTTTGGTGCGCTTGATGTACTCGCCCCATTCGTAGCTGACGATCTTCACTTTCAGGCCGATCTTGGCCCAGTCCGCCTGGAGCATTTCGGCCATCAGTTTGGCGTTCGGGTTGTACGGGCGCTGCACCGGCATTGCCCACAAGGTGATCTCGGTGCCTTCCTTGACGCCAGCAGCCTTGAGCAGCTCTTTGGCTTTTTCCGGGTTGTAGGCGGCGTCTTTGATGCTGTCGTCGTAGGACCATTGGGTCGGCGGCATGGCGTTGACGGCCAATTGGCCAGCGCCTTGATAAACAGCGTTGAGAATGCCTTGTTTATTCACCGCCATGTCCAGCGCTTGGCGCACTTCGAGCTGGTCGAAGGGCTTGTGGCGCACGTTGTAGGCGATGTAACCGAGGTTGAAGCCCGGCTTGGAGATCAGTTGCAGTTTCGGGTCGGCCTTCAGCGCTTCAACATCGGCAGGGCGCGGATGCAAGGTGATCTGGCATTCGCCGGCCTTGAGCTTCTGCACGCGCACCGAGGCGTCGGTGTTGATTGCGAAGATCAGGTTGTCGAGTTTGACCCGGCTCGGATCCCAGTAGTGTTTATTACCGGTGTAACGAATGTTCGAGTCTTTCTGATAACTCTTGAACACGAACGGCCCGGTGCCGATCGGTTTCTGGTTGATGTCACTCGGCTTGCCTTCGGCCAGCAGTTTGTCGGCGTATTCGGCGGACAGGATCGCGGCGAAGCTCATGGCGATGTTCTGAATGAACGCGGCGTCGACGCTGTTGAGCGTGAACTCCACGGTCAGCGGCCCGGTCTTCTCGACCTTGGCAATGTTCTTGTTCAGGCTCATTCCGTTGAAGTACGGGAACTCGGTGGGATAGGCCTTACGGAAAGGTTGCTGTGCATCCAGCATGCGATTAAACGTGAACAACACGTCGTCGGCGTTTAAGTCGCGAGTCGGCTTGAAGTAAGGCGTTGTATGAAATTTCACACCTTCACGCAGGTGAAAGGTGTACTTGAGGCCATCCTCGGAAATATCCCACTTGGTTGCCAGGCCCGGGACGACATTGGTCGCGCCTTTTTCGAACTCGACCAGACGGTTGTAGATCGGTTCGGCGGCGTCGTTATCGGTCGCTGTCGTGTACTGCGCGGTATCAAAACCTGCCGGGCTGCCTTCAGAGCAGAACACCAGGCTTTTGCTGGCGGCGAAACTGGCGGACGAGGCGGCCATCAAACCGGCGCCCAGCAATGCGGAAAAAACCAAGGTATGGCGCATGACGCTCCCTCTTTTTTTAGTGTTGTTTCGATGCGCCGCGGTCCCGTCCAGGGACGTTGTGGTGGCATCGAGCTCAAACCAGTTCGTACAGCAAACCGTTAGCGCACGCAGTCACTGGTCAGAACCCGACGGTAGGGGCCGTGGGTCTGGCAGTAAATGCGTTGAGTCCTAAAGACTCGTAGGAAAAGGCAACACATCCTGTACCACCCTGGTAAGACAGGGCGGAAACGGCTGTAGGCAAATTCCTAACTAATCGGCAGAAAAAAACAGCGGCGACGCTGGAAACGTCGCCGCTGTCTCTTTTTAATTGCTGACGCTGACGCCGTAGAAGGAGTTCAAGCCGAATGGGCTGATCTTGAAGTCCTGCACGTTGGCGCGCATGGGTTGATACACCGTCGAGTGAGCGATAGGTGTCATAGGGACTGCATCTTTGAGGACGTGTTGCGCCTCTTTGTACAGTTCGGTGCGCTTGGCCTGATCGGTCGTGCGCTTGGCTTCCTTGACGAGGCCGTCGAACTTCTTGTCGCACCACTTGGAGAAGTTGTTGCCGCTGAGCGAGTCGCAACCGAACAGCACGTTCAGCCAGTTGTCCGGATCACCATTGTCACCGCTCCAGCCAATGATCATGGCCTGGTTCTCGCCACCTTTGGAACGCTTGATGTACTCGCCCCACTCGTAGCTGGTGATCTTCACTTTCAAGCCGATCTTGGCCCAGTCGGACTGGAGCATTTCAGCCATCAGTTTGGCGTTCGGGTTGTACGGACGCTGCACCGGCATCGCCCACAGCACGATCTCGGTCCCTTCCTTGACGCCGGCTTCCTTGAGCAGCTGTTTGGCTTTCTCAGGATCGTATTTGGCATCTTTGATGGTGGTGTCGTAAGACCATTGGGTCGGCGGCATGGCGTTGACGGCCAGTTGGCCTGCGCCCTGGTAAACCGAATCGATGATCTGCGGCTTGTTCACCGCCATGTCCAGCGCCTGGCGAACGCGCAGGTCAGCCAGCGGGTTCGCCTCGTTGCTGCCCTTGACCTTGTCCATCACGTTATAGGCGATGTAGCCCAGGTTGAAGCCAGCCTGGTCAGGCATCTTCAGGGATTTGTCTTCTTTCAGCGCTTTCAGGTCGGCTGGACGCGGGAACAGGGTGACCTGGCACTCGTTCTTTTTCAGCTTCTGAATACGTACCGACGGGTCGGTGGTGATGGCGAAGATCAGGTTGTCGATCTTCACGTCTTCAGGCTTCCAGTAATCCTTGTTGCCGGTGTAACGGATGTTGGAATCTTTCTGGTAGCTCTTGAACACGAACGGACCAGTGCCGATCGGCTTCTGGTTGATGTCGGCAGCCTTGCCTTCTTTCAGCAGTTGCGCTGCGTATTCGGCGGACTGTACCGACGCGAAGCTCATGGCCATGTTCTGGATGAACGCAGCGTCGACTTCTTTCAGCGTGAACTTGACGGTGTGGTCGTCGACTTTATCGATCTTGGTGATGTTGGTGTCCATCCCCATGTCGGTGAAGTACGGGAATTCGGTCGGGTACGCCTTACGGAACGGGTCATCCTTGTTAATCATGCGATTGAAGGTGAACAGCACGTCGTCGGCGTTGAACTCACGAGTCGGCTTGAAATACGGGGTGGTGTGGAACTTGACGCCTTCACGCAGGTGGAAGGTGTAAGTCAGGCCGTCATCGGAAATGTCCCACTTGGTCGCCAGACCAGGAACGACGGCGGTGCCGCCACGCTCGAACTGGGTCAGACGGTTGAACATGGTTTCGGCTGAGGCGTCGAAGTCGGTTCCGGTGGTGTACTGGCCTGGGTCGAAACCGGCCGGGCTGCCTTCGGAGCAGAACACCAGGTTAGTCGCAGCGGATGCGAAAGGTGCGGAGGCTAACAAGCCTGCGCCGACTAAAAACGGAATGACCGCGTGTTTAAGCATGTTGGCCTCATGATTTGTTGTCATTTTTTAGTTGTGAGGTACGACCTCGTGAGTCGTGCCTGCGGATACTTATGCAGGGGCCATACCCATTGCAAGATCCAGAGTGACTAGCGGCCTCAAAGCGTGGCACGAACGTACCTTAATGTCGCATCTGTATAACTTCTGACGCATTTGACCGTTTGCGGGTGGTTTTTACGGTGCAAATGAAGCCCCAAAACGGTGCGTTGGTCACGTTGTGCGCGCCGCCTTGGGGCTTGGTGTTACTTATTTATACCCACGCCATAGAAGGGGGTTAGACCGAACGGGCTGATCCGGAAGTCAGTGACTTCCTTGCGCAGCGGCTGGAACACCGTGGAGTTGGCAATCGGTGTGATCGGCACCTGCTGCTTAAGGATCAGTTGCGCCTGTTGATACAGTTTTACCCGTTGTTGCTTGTCCGTGGATAACTTGGCCTGTTGCACCAGTTTGTCGTAGGCCGGATCGCACCATTTGGCGTAGTTGCTGCCCTTTACAGCCGCGCAGCTGTAGAGCACGCCAAGCCAGTTGTCCGGGTCACCGTTGTCACCTGTCCAACCATAGATCATAGCGTCGTGTTCGCCATTTTTTGCGCGTTTGATGTACTCACCCCATTCATAGCTGACGATGTTGGCCTTGATGCCAATCTTCTCCCAATCCTGCTGGATCATCTGCGCCGACATCCGTGCATTCGGGTTCGAAGCGCGTTGCACTGTCATCGCCCAGAGGTTGATGGTTGTACCCGGCGCAACCCCTGCTTCTTTCAGTAGCACCCGCGCTTTGACCGGGTCGTAGGGGGCATCCTTGATGGTCGGGTCATACGACCATTGCGCCGGCGGCAAGGCGTTTTGGGCCAACTGGCCGGCGCTTTGGTAAACGGCTTTGATGATCGCCGGTTTGTCGATGGCCATGTCCAGCGCCTGCCGAACCTTGAGCTGATCGAGTGGCGCGTGGGTGGTGTTGTAGGCGAGGAACCCGAGGTTGAAACCGGCCTGTTTGAGCACGCGCAGGTTCGGGTCTTTCTCCATCACTTCGATGTCGGCCGGGCGTGGGTAGCCGCTGACCTGGCACTCGCCGGCCTTGAGTTTTTGCAGGCGCACGGCGGCGTCCGGGGTGATTGAGAAGATCAGGTTGTCGATCTTCACGTCCTCGGGTTTCCAGTAGCTCCGGTTGGCGGCGTAGCGGATCTGCGAGTCCTTCTGGTAGCGCTTGAACACGAACGGGCCGGTGCCGACGGGTTTCTGGTTGAGGTCGGCGGCTTTGCCTTCCTTTAACAGTTGTGCGGCGTATTCGGCGGACTGTATTGAGGCGAAGCTCATCGCGAGGTTTTGCACGAAAGCCGCGTCGACGTTGTTGAGGTTGAAGCGCACGGTGTGGTCGTCGAGTTTTTCTACCGATTTGATCGTGGTGTTGAGGCCCATGTCGGTGAAATACGGGGATTCGGCGGGGTAGGCCTTGCGGAAGGCGTTGTCCGGGTCGAGCAGGCGCTGGAAGGTGAAGAGGACGTCGTCGGCGTTGAAGTCGCGGGTCGGGGTGAAATATTCCGTTGTGTGGAATTTCACGCCTTGGCGCAGGTGGAAGGTGTATTGCAGGCCGTCCGGGGAGATGTCCCATTTTGTCGCCAGGCCGGGTTCGATGTCGGTGCCGCCGCGCTGGAATTGGGTGAGGCGGTTGAAGACGGTTTCGGCGGAGGCGTCGAAGTCGGTGCCGCTGGTGTATTGGCTGGGGTCGAAGCCGGCGGGGCTGGCTTCGGAGCAGTAGACCAGGGTGGTGGCTGCGTTTGCCAGCGGGGCGGTTGTGGCCAGGGCCAGGGAGATCAGGAGCGGTTTGAGGGTGGATCTTGGCATGGAGTCCCCGGGGCGTTGGAGGTGGTTGTGTTTTTAGGGTAGCGGGGATTTGGGGGGCTTCGGAAATATCGTTTTTCTTGGGGGAGTGTCTATCTCGGTATATCTGGGCGGTTTTTGTTGGGGGCATATCCGTTGCTGCGGTAACGGCGGCTTAGGGTTCCGCCCTTACGGCGGGTCACTTTTTCCAGACGCCGAAAAAGTAACCAAAAAGGCTTGCTGGTATGACTCACCCACATAGGTAACAAAACAGTTCAAGCACATAGGTAACAGTTTTTAACTGGCACTGGTCGATTCCGAGGATCTGACCATGCCGTGGCGAGAGCTGAAACCTATGGACCTTAAAGTGATGTTCATCGCCGACTATCTGTCCGGTCGGCTCAACTTCAGTCAACTCTGTGCGGCTCACAGCATCAGTCGCAAGACTGGCTACAAGTGGGTGGCCCGCTACAACGCGGACAGCATCAATGGCTTGGCGGAGTGCAGTCGCAAGCGTCATTCTCAAGCACAGGCTGTGCCGTTTGCGGTCAAAGAAGCCATTCTTGAGCTGCGGCGCCAAGGTCAAACCACGCCGGGCCCGAAAAAGATCCAGACAGCCCTGCAAGAGCGGTTTCCAGATCAGCCGCCGCCCTCCAAAACCACGATCTACAACGTGCTTAAAAAAGCGGGGCTAGTGGTGTCTCGACGGTTGCGTCAGCGTGTCGCTGTCTATCCAAAACCACTCCAGAAAGCCGACCTTCCTAATCAGCTCTGGAGCGCTGATTACAAAGGCCAATACCTGACAGGAGACGGTGTCTGGTGTTACCCGTTGACGGTAATGGATCACGCCAGTCGATTTTTACTGGCTTGTGAAAGTATGCCGAGCACGACTTTCAAGGACGCCAAAGCCACCTTCGAACGGTTATTTAAGACGTATGGGATGCCTGAGCGGATCCGCACTGATAACGGTGTCCCTTTTGCCAGCGGCGGGCGTGCGGGGTTATCACAATTATCCATTTGGTGGGCTCGTCTAGGCATCATTCATGAGCGGACTCAACCTGGGCGACCTGAGCAAAACGGACGGCATGAACGCATGCACCGCACGCTTAAAAGTACATTGCCAAGACCGCCGGAAATTGAGTGGGGAGCTCAGCAGAAGCATTTTGATCTGTTCATGCAGCACTATAATCATGAGCGTTTTCATGAGGCATTGGGGCAGAAAACCCCGGCCTCTTGCTACATCAGCTCTTCACGGGTATTTCCGAGAAAGTTGCCGGAGATGAAATACCCCAGCCATGTTGAGGCATACCGAACGGACTCCAACGGCGTAGTGAACAAAGGAAGGCTCAGAATCTATGTGGGCTATGTCCTGAAACATCAGATAGTCGGATTGGAGAGCATCAGCGAGGGTGTTTGGGACATCATCTTTGGGCCTGTTCTACTGGGACGTGTTGATGAACGAGACGCTAAGGATGGTTATCTGACGCTCAAAGTAATCAAAAATAAGTGATCAGGTGTTACCCATGTGCCTGAACTTAACTGTTACCTATGTGGTTGTCCCGTTCATGCTCCTACGTGCGGCCCGCTCGCTGAGGCTCGGGGTTCCTTCGCTGCGGGATCGATCCGGGCGCAGCGCCTACGGTTTGCTTCGCTGCACCTCCTCTCGCTGTGTTTGGCTTCGCCAAACGGTCGCTGCGCTCCCACGCCCGGATCAATCCCTCCGCTCAGCCTTCCGATGTCGCCCGTGGATCAAGATCAAGAGCAGGCGAGCTGACACTCGGCCTATTGAGTGGTGAAGAGCACAGCGTGCTCGGCTTAGATTCTGTGGTGGGGCTACCCCTCACCCCAACCCTCTCCCGAGGGAGAGGGGGCCGATTTGTGTGCTTTTCAAAGCCTGAGTTCAACTCGGACTTTCACGTCGGCGTAGCTCCCCCAAACAACTCGATCAGTCCCCTCTCCCTCCGGGAGAGGGCTAGGGTGAGGGGCTTTTGATCTGTTTCAGCGTCTGAGTTCGGCTCGGTATTTCACGTCGGCGTAACTCTAACAAACACCTCGGTCAGTCCCCTCTCCCTCTGGGAGAGGGCTAGGGTGAGGGTTGGCTTTTGGCTGTTTAAATTTGTGCCAGATAATCAGAACCTTCCCACAAGGTTTTCAGGTTGTCCGTCGGACGTGGGCTCTCTAGTCTCAGGGTGTCGCTGAATGTTCAGTGATCGGGTGTGAGAACCCGCCGAGCTTGAAACTGGCACCAGTAAGACCATAATTGCGGCCGGCTTATTAGCTGTCGCAATGCCTTATGGCGGCTGTGTGCGGGCAGACTTCGGTCTGGCCGGTTTTCTGCTCACCGGTTTCTCACTCCGCACATAGCTGCCACCCTTTGCCACGTGAGAAATGGCTAAGGGCGGCTCGAATGACGAGCAGATTTATATGAAAGATAAAATTGTCCCCGATCCACCCCTCGAACCCACAACCCCGCTCGAAGACGCCATCCGCGCCGACGACCAGATCAAAACCCGCGAAGCCATCAAACGCGCCCTGGATTTCTACCTCAGCCCCGACCCGGTCAAACCCCGGCAACCCCGCACGATGTTTCTGATCCAGCCGAACATCGACACCGAAAGCCTGCTGGCGCATGCCTGTGAGTCACTGGCGTCGGCGAACACGCTAACGGGTAACTTTGCCGATCAGCTTGGCCGGCCCGAGCGTCATACGGCACTGGCGATCCAGCAGATCATCATGCTGGCCGAGCTGGCGGTGAACCGGGCGCTGGATCGGGTTGATCCACAAGCTTGAGACCGCGGTATCGTTCATCGCGAGCAGGCTCACTCCTACATTTGGAATGCGTTCCCCTGTAGGAGTGAGCCTGCTCGCGATGACGCCAGAACAAACAACACAAATCCCGGACACAAAAAAACCGCCGATCATTCACCGATCGGCGGTTTTTCATTCAGCCCACGTCACATCACTGCATCAACACTTCAATCGAGCCATCAGCGGTCATGCTCACCTGGCTGGTGCCGGCTTCAACTTCCGGCGTCACTGGCGCCGAATCCATCGCCGCTGCTTTCATCATCATCGGTGCGCGCAGGTACGGTTGTGGATAACCGTTGCTGTTGAGGTTCAGGTTGACGATTTTGTAACCCTTGCCGCCCAGCGCATCGGTGGCCAGTTGGGCGCGGGCCTTGAAGGCGGTGACGGCTTCTTTGAGCAGCGCGTCTTCGCTGGACTTGCGCGTCGGGTCGGCAATGGCGAAGTCCATGCCGCCCATTTTCAGGTCGGTCAGCAGTTCACCGGTGAGTTTGGACAGGGCGGTGAAGTCGGCGCTTTCCAGGCGCAGTTCGGCGCGTTCACGCCAGCCGGTGATTTTCTGGCCTTTGGTGTCGTAGATCGGGTAGCTGTTGCGGCTGCCCTGGCGCAGGGTGATGTCTTTGACTTGCTTGGCCTGGGCCAGTGCCTTGTTCATGGTGGTGCTGACGTCGGCGGCGAGTTTGGCCGGGTCGGTGTTTTGCTCTTCGGTGTAGAGGGTGACGATCATCAGGTCGCGGGCGACTTCCGTGCTGACTTCGGCGCGCAGGGAAATCTGGTTGTAGTGCAGCTCATCGGCGGCCAGGGCCGGAAGGCTGGCGACGCTGCCGACGGTCAGGGCGAGAAGGGCGGCGCTGCGGCGGAATGTGTGCATGAAAGCTCCTTGATGAGGGCGCAGGTGATGGTTCGGGGGCCTGCGTGAAACCATCAGACTCTAGCTTTTATGATCCGGTTCGCCCAGTTACAACTTCTATACAGATAACAGCGAAGCTGCGAGCGACAAGCTCAAGCTTTGACCAGTAGCTTGCAGCTCGAAACTTGCAGCTTGTACGGTGTGGTCGTTTGCCGCACTTTCGCCTCTCAAGGCCGCGGCTTGGTTATACTCCGTGCGATCCGCCTGGAGCGCTCATCAGGAGAGCTCATGCTCGCCCCCGTACAACTGACTTCCGCCACTCGCCAGAACCTCTGGCGGCTGACTTTCATTCGCACCCTGGTGCTCGGCGCGCAGGCCGGTTCCGTAGGCCTGGCCTACTGGCTGCAACTGCTGCCGTTGCCGTGGGTGCAACTGGCGATGACCCTCGGCTGCTCGACGCTGCTCTGCGTGTTCACCGCCGTGCGCCTGCGCACTTCGTGGCCGGTGACCGAACTCGAATATGCGCTGCAACTGGCCTGCGATCTGGTGATCCACAGTGCGCTGCTGTATTTCTCCGGTGGTTCAACCAACCCGTTCGTTTCCTATTATCTGGTGCCGCTGACCATCGCGGCGGTGACGCTGCCGTGGCGCTATTCAGTGATTCTGTCGGGCATCGCGCTGGCGCTGTACACGGTGATGCTGACGCGCTTCTATCCACTGGAAACCCTGCCGGTCGCCCGCGAGAATCTGCAGATCTACGGCATGTGGCTGAGCTTCGCGCTCGCAGCGGCGGTGATCACCTTCTTCGCTGCGCGCATGGCTGAGGAGCTGCGTCGCCAGGAAGAATTGCGCGCGATCCGTCGTGAGGAAGGCCTGCGCGATCAGCAATTGCTCGCCGTCGCCACCCAAGCCGCTGGCGCCGCTCATGAACTCGGCACGCCGCTGGCGACCATGAGTGTATTGCTCAAGGAAATGCAGCAGGATCATCCCGACCCGATGCTGCAGGACGATCTGAAAGTGCTGCAGGATCAGGTCAAACTGTGCAAAGAAACCTTGCAACAACTGGTTCGCGCCGCTGAAGCCAACCGGCGTCTGGCGGTCGAGATGCAGGACGTCACCGACTGGCTCGACGAAGCGCTGAACCGCTGGCACCTGATGCGTCCGGAAGCCAGTTATCGCTTCCACCGCCTCGGCCAAGGCGCCGTGCCGCGCATGGCGCCGCCACCGGATTTGACTCAGGCGCTGCTGAATCTGCTCAACAACGCCGCCGACGCCTGCCCGGAAAATCTCAAGGTGACGCTGGACTGGGACGCAGAAACCGTGACCATCAGCATTCGTGACCACGGCGCCGGTGTGCCGCTGGCCATCGCCGAGCAGATCGGCAAACCGTTTTTTACTACCAAGGGCAAAGGTTTCGGCCTGGGCCTGTTTTTGAGCAAGGCCAGCGTGACACGCGCCGGCGGCTCAGTGAAACTCTATAGTCATGAGGAAGGCGGCACGCTCACCGAGCTGCGCCTGCCCCACGGCGCCCGAGGAGACCAACATGAGTGACGAAATCCAAGTCGAAGGCGAAGAACTGCCGCATTTGCTGCTGGTCGACGACGACGCAACCTTCACCCGCGTCATGGCCCGTGCCATGGCTCGCCGTGGTTTTCGCGTCAGCACTGCAGGTTCCGCTGAAGAAGGCCTGACCATTGCCCAGGCCGATCTGCCTGATTACGCCGCGCTCGACCTGAAAATGGACGGCGACTCCGGTCTGGTGTTGCTGCCCAAACTGCTGGAGCTGGACCCGGAAATGCGCGTGGTGATCCTCACCGGTTATTCGAGCATTGCCACCGCGGTCGAGGCGATCAAACGCGGCGCCTGCAACTACCTGTGCAAACCGGCCGACGCCGACGATGTGCTGGCCGCGTTGCTGTCCGAGCACGCCGACCTCGACAGTCTGGTGCCGGAAAACCCGATGTCGGTGGACCGCTTGCAGTGGGAGCACATCCAGCGCGTGCTCACCGAGCACGAAGGCAACATCTCCGCCACTGCCCGCGCCCTGGGCATGCACCGCCGCACCCTGCAGCGCAAACTGCAGAAGCGCCCGGTTCGTCGCTGAACCTGCGCTGAACGACTATCGCCAGCCCTCGCGATAAAACGCACCGATCTACTATGATCGGTGCGTGTCTGTTCTTTTCTATATCGAGCCTTATCCATGAATCAGAACGCTGAATATTCCGCGGTCAACGATGCTGTGCGCGGGCAGTTTTTTCGTAAAGTGTGGGCGATGACCACGCCTTACTGGCGCAGCGAAGAGAAGGGCAAGGCCTGGACATTGCTGATTGCCGTGATCGCGCTGTCGCTGTTCAGCGTGGCGATTTCGGTGTGGATCAACAGTTGGTACAAGGATTTCTACAACGCCCTGCAAAAGAAGGACGAAGCGGCGTTCTGGCAGTTGATCCTGTATTTCTGCGGGATCGCCACGGTGGCGATTCTTGGCGCGGTGTATCGCCTGTACCTGACGCAGATGCTGACCATCCGCTGGCGGGCGTGGTTGACCGAAAACCACTTCAAGCGCTGGCTCGGTCACAAAAACTACTATCAGCTGGAGCAGGGCGGTTACACCGATAACCCCGACCAGCGGATTTCCGAAGACCTCAACACCTTTACTGCCAACACCCTGAGCCTGGGCCTCGGGCTGATTCGCACGGTGGTCAGTCTGGTGTCGTTCTCGATCATTTTGTGGGGCGTTTCGGGCAGCATCGAAGTGTTCGGCATCGAGATTCCCGGCTACATGTTCTGGTGTGCACTGATTTATGCCGCCGTCGGCAGTTGGCTGACGCACCTGATCGGTCGACGCTTGATCGGCCTGAACAACCAACAACAACGTTTCGAAGCTGATTTGCGTTTTTCCATGGTGCGCGTGCGCGAGAACGCCGAAAGCATCGCCTTGTACAACGGCGAGCCAAACGAAAATCGTCGTTTGAGCAGCCGTTTCGGGCTGGTCTGGCACAACTTCTGGGACATCATGCGCGTGTCCAAGCGCCTGACGTTCTTCACTTCCGGGTATGGCCAGATCGCAATCATCTTCCCGTTCATCGTGGCTGCCCCGCGTTACCTGGCGGGCAAGATCGAGCTGGGCGAACTGATGCAAATCAACTCGGCGTTCGGCAACGTGCAGGAGAATTTCAGCTGGTTCATCAGTGCGTATTCGGATCTGGCCGCGTGGCGCGCAACGTGTGATCGTCTGCTGAGTTTCCGCCAGGCCATGACCGACAACGAAGAACGCACCCCGGCCATCGATGTGCAGAATCAGGGCAGCGAATTGAAGGTGCACAACCTCGGTCTGGACCTGGCCGACGGTCGTCATCTGCTGACCAATGCCGACATGACCGTCGAACCGGGGGAGCGGGTGATGGTCAGCGGGCGTTCCGGCAGCGGCAAGTCGACGCTGCTGCGGGCGATGGGGCATTTGTGGCCGGCGGGCCACGGCAACATTCGCTTGCCGGCGGCGCGTTATCTGTTCCTGCCGCAGAAACCCTATCTGCCTATCGGCACCCTGCGCGAAGCGTTGAGTTATCCACAACCGGGCGACACCTACGCGCCGGAGCGTTATGCACAAGTGCTGGAAACCTGCCGCTTGCCGCATCTGGTCGCGCGGCTGGACGAGGCCAATCACTGGCAACGCATGCTTTCTCCGGGCGAACAACAACGTTTGGCTTTCGCCCGCGCAATGCTTTACGCGCCGCAATGGCTGTACATGGACGAAGCCACTTCGGCGATGGACGAGGAAGACGAAGCGACGCTGTATCAGGCGCTGATCGATCAATTGCCGGGGCTGAGCATTGTCAGCGTCGGCCATCGCAGCAGCTTGAAACGCTTCCATCCACGCCATGTGCGGATCGACAGCGGCCATTTGGTTGAACAAACCGTGACTGCCTGACTCCACCGATTCCTTGTAGGAGCTGCCGAAGGCTGCGATCTTTTGATCTTGATCTTTGAAATTAAAAGATCGCAGCCTTCGGCAGCTCCTACAGGGAGGTCGTGTTGACAGTGATCGTACAACCCGCTTGAGCTATGATGCCCACAAGCCGAATTTTCGAGACAAGATGCACACCATGGAAAACCTGATCGACACCCCGCGCCTCCCACGCAAGCGCCGCAGCCTGGCCCAGGAACTGGTGACGGTGCTGAGCGAGCAGATCCGCGATGGCCTGCTCAAACGCGGTGACAAATTGCCTACCGAGTCGGCGATCATGGAAGCTCATGGCGTCAGCCGCACCGTCGTGCGTGAGGCGATTTCCCGCTTGCAGGCTGCAGGGCAAGTGGAAACCCGCCACGGCATCGGTACCTTCGTGCTCGACACGCCGAGCCCGAGTGGTTTCCGTATCGATCCGGCCACCGTCGTCACCCTGCGTGATGTGCTGGCCATCCTCGAATTGCGCATCAGCCTCGAAGTGGAGTCTGCCGGCCTTGCCGCGCAACGCCGCAGCGCCGAGCAACTGGCGACCATGCGCGCGGCCCTCGATGCACTCAACGAGAGTGCCGCCCATGCCAGTGATGCGGTTGCGTCGGACTTTGCTTTCCACCTGGAAATCGCCCTGTCCACCGGCAACCGCTACTTCACCGACATCATGACCCACCTGGGCACCAGCATCATTCCGCGTACGCGGCTGAACTCAGCGCGACTGGCTCACGATGATCATCAGCATTACATGAGCCGCCTGAGTCGTGAACACGAAGAAATCTACGACGCGATTGCCCGTCAGGATTCCGATGCAGCGCGTGCGGCGATGCGTCTGCACCTGACCAACAGCCGCGAAAGACTGCGCCAGGCCCATGAAGAGGCACAGGCGCAGCGGGGTTAAGTCGTCAGGCCTCGATCCGCAACGTCAACGCCTGCGAAGACGGCTCCATGCTCGACTCATCGACAAACTTGTAACGCAACTCGACTTCTGTATCCAGGTACGGACGCAGTGCTTCCTTGGGGATCTGCAACTCGATCCCCGTCAGTTTTTCCATCTCGTCTTCGGCATCGTCCCAGGTGCCAGTGTCCACTTCTTCGCCTGCCCATTCCGGCTCTTCAGGGTCGTCTCCGAGAATCGGATAAACACTCCAGTTCGCTGGAAAATCACTTGAGTCCGGGACCTGTACGATCAATACATCGGGTAGCGCGGATAGCTGAAGGGTGAGGGTGTCAGGGGCGGAAGAGGCGATTTGCGCGAGGGTCGGTGCAGCATAATTCACGAACATTTCAGTTTCCTTCGAAGGTCCGCCACGATCCTTCGTGGCAGTCGTCGCACCTTACCCGGCGTTTCTCCAGCGCTCAGTAAACGAATCTTGACCAGACATTTCTACGATAAGACCCAGTAAACACGGGCCTCTTCAACGAAAACGCCGGCTGCATAAACAATCTTGTCCGACAAAAAAACACCCACAACGATGAAATGCAGTTGACGGTTATCTTTTAAGTTGTACGATGACCTACAACTTCGGCGAAGGCTGAACGATCCACTCACAAAAACGTTGCTACCAGGGTGTTCGAATAATGAATCCACAAGAACTGAAGTCCATCCTCTCTGCCGGCCTGCTGTCTTTCCCGGTGACCGATTTCAACGCGCAGGGCGATTTCAACCGCGCGGGCTATATCAAACGCCTGGAATGGCTGGCTCCGTATGGCGCTTCAGCCTTGTTCGCCGCGGGTGGCACTGGTGAGTTCTTCTCCCTCGCCGCCAGCGAATACTCGGAAATCATCAAGACTGCCGTCGACACCTGTGAAACCAGCGTGCCGATCCTCGCCGGTGTCGGTGGTTCGACCCGCCAGGCCATCGAATACGCTCAAGAAGCCGAGCGTCTGGGCGCCAAAGGTCTGTTGCTGCTGCCGCACTACCTGACCGAAGCGAGCCAGGACGGTGTCGCCGCTCATGTTGAAGCCGTGTGTAAATCGGTCAACATCGGCGTGGTTGTTTACAACCGCAACGTTTGCCGCCTCAACGCACCGCTGCTGGAACGTCTGGCCGAGCGCTGCCCGAACCTCATTGGTTACAAGGACGGTCTGGGTGATATCGAGTTGATGGTGTCGATCCGTCGCCGCCTCGGTGATCGCTTCAGCTACCTGGGTGGCCTGCCGACCGCCGAAGTCTACGCCGCGGCCTACAAGGCGCTGGGCGTGCCGGTTTACTCGTCGGCGGTCTTCAACTTCATCCCGAAAACCGCGATGGACTTCTACCACGCGATCGCTCGTGAAGATCACGCCACCGTTGGCAAGATCATCGACGACTTCTTCCTGCCGTACCTGGACATCCGCAACCGCAAGGCCGGTTACGCCGTGAGCATCGTCAAGGCAGGCGCAAAAATCGCCGGCTATGACGCAGGCCCGGTGCGGGCGCCGCTGACCGATCTGACGGGCGAGGAGTACGAAATGCTCGCCGCGCTGATCGACAAGCAAGGTGCGCAGTAACACCCGACAAAAGCGAGGCCGCTGAGCAATCAGCGGCTTTTTGCGTGAAGGCTTTGAGATGTGAGGGCTGCCCCTGTGACAACTGCAAAACGCTACGACAACTACATCAACGGCGAATGGGTTGCCGGTGCCGACTACTCGGCCAACATCAACCCGTCCGAACTGAGCGACACCATCGGCGATTACGCCAAGGCTGATCTGACTCAGGTTCACGCCGCCATCGACGCCGCTCGCGCGGCCTTCCCGGCGTGGTCGACTTCGGGCATTCAGGCCCGCCACGATTCGCTGGATAAAGTCGGCACGGAAATCCTCGCCCGCCGCGAAGAACTCGGCACCCTGCTGGCCCGGGAAGAGGGCAAGACCCTGCCTGAGGCCATCGGCGAAGTCACCCGCGCCGGCAACATTTTCAAGTTTTTCGCCGGTGAATGCCTGCGTCTGTCCGGCGACTACGTGCCGTCGGTGCGTCCGGGCGTTAACGTTGAAGTCACTCGCGAAGCGCTGGGTGTGGTCGGCCTGATCACCCCGTGGAACTTCCCGATCGCCATCCCCGCGTGGAAGATTGCTCCGGCGCTGGCCTACGGCAACTGCGTGGTGTTGAAACCGGCTGATCTGGTACCGGGCTGCGCGTGGGCACTGGCCGAAATCATCTCCCGCGCAGGCTTCCCAGCCGGCGTGTTCAACCTGGTGATGGGCAGTGGTCGCGTGGTCGGTGATGCCTTGGTGCAGAGCCCGAAAGTCGACGGCATCAGCTTCACCGGGTCGGTGGGCGTGGGTCGTCAGATCGCGGTCAACTGCGTGTCGCGCCAGGCCAAGGTGCAGCTGGAAATGGGCGGCAAGAACCCGCAGATCATTCTCGACGACGCCGACCTCAAACAAGCAGTCGAGCTGTCGGTGCAGAGCGCGTTCTACTCCACCGGCCAGCGTTGCACCGCATCGAGCCGCTTGATCGTCACGGCCGGGATTCACGACAAGTTCGTCGAGGCGATGGCCGAGCGCATGAAGTCGATCAAGGTCGGCCACGCGCTGAAATCCGGTACCGACATCGGTCCGGTGGTCTCGCAAGCGCAGCTTGAGCAGGACATGAAGTACATCGACATCGGTCAGTCCGAAGGTGCGCGTCTGGTCAGTGGCGGTGGCTTGGTGACGTGCGATACCGAAGGCTACTTCCTCGCGCCAACGCTGTTTGCCGACAGCGAAGCGTCGATGCGCATCAGCCGTGAAGAGATCTTCGGCCCGGTGGCCAACATCGTTCGTGTGGCCGATTACGAGGCTGCGCTGGCGATGGCCAACGACACCGAATTCGGCTTGTCGGCGGGTATCGCGACGACTTCGCTGAAGTACGCCAACCACTTCAAACGCCATTCGCAAGCCGGGATGGTGATGGTCAACCTGCCGACCGCCGGCGTCGATTATCACGTTCCGTTCGGTGGCCGTAAGGGTTCATCCTATGGCTCACGTGAGCAAGGCCGCTATGCGCAAGAGTTCTACACCGTGGTGAAAACCGCCTACATCGGTTCCTGATACACGCAATACCCCCTGTAGGAGCAGCCTTCGGCAGCTCCTACAGGGAGCAAGCGAATACACAACAGATTTACCCGCGCATAAAAATAATCAGTGGGAGTACCTCTACATGCAATCGTCAAAGCCGACTCACGTCCGCTATTTGATCCTGCTCATGCTGTTTCTGGTGACCACGATCAACTACGCCGACCGTGCCACGATCGCCATTGCCGGCTCCAGCCTGCAAAAAGATCTGGGCATCGACGCAGTCACCCTCGGCTACATCTTCTCCGCATTCGGTTGGGCCTATGTGGCCGGGCAAATCCCCGGTGGCTGGCTGCTCGATCGCTTCGGCTCGAAAAAAGTCTATGCCCTGAGCATCTTTACCTGGTCGCTGTTCACCGTGCTGCAAGGCTTTGTCGGTGAGTTCGGCATGTCCACCGCTATTGTTGCGCTGTTTATGCTGCGCTTTCTGGTTGGCCTGGCGGAAGCGCCGTCGTTCCCCGGCAACGCGCGCATCGTGGCGGCGTGGTTCCCGACCGCTGAACGTGGCACCGCGTCGGCGATCTTCAACTCGGCGCAATACTTTGCCACCGTGTTGTTTGCACCGCTGATGGGCTGGATCGTTTACTCCTTCGGTTGGGAACACGTGTTTATCGTTATGGGCCTGTTCGGCATCGTCTTCTCGGGCATCTGGCTGAAGGTTATCCACAGCCCGCGCCAACACCCGATGGCCAACGAAGCCGAAGTGCAGTTCATCGCCGACAACGGTGGCATGGTCGACATGGACGTGAAACAAGGCAAAAAGGCTGATGGCCCGAAATGGGATTACATCCGCCAGTTGCTGACCAACCGCATGATGCTCGGCGTGTATCTGGGTCAATACTGCATCAACGGCATCACCTATTTCTTCCTGACCTGGTTCCCGGTGTACCTGGTGCAAGAGCGTGGCATGACCATTCTCAAGGCCGGTTTCATTGCCTCGTTGCCGGCGATCTGCGGGTTCATCGGTGGCGTGCTTGGCGGGGTGATTTCCGATTACCTGCTGCGCAAGGGCCACTCGCTGACCTTCGCCCGTAAAGCACCGATCATTGCCGGCCTGCTGGTGTCCAGCAGCATCGTTGCCTGCAACTATGTCGATGTTGAATGGATGGTCGTCGGCTTCATGGCCTTGGCGTTCTTCGGCAAAGGCGTTGGCGCACTCGGCTGGGCGGTGGTCTCCGACACTTCGCCAAAACAGATCGCCGGCCTGAGCGGTGGCCTGTTCAACACCTTCGGCAACATCGCCTCGATTACCACGCCGATCGTGATTGGCTACATCATCAGCTCCACCGGTTCGTTCAAATGGGCACTGGTGTTCGTCGGTGCCAACGCACTGGTGGCGGTGTTCAGCTATCTGGTGATCGTTGGCCCGATCAAACGTGTGGTCCTCAAAGAGCCGCCAACCCATGGCGGTACCGAAGCCACCGGCAAATTGTCTCAAGCGCATTCCTGAGGAGCGGCGTCATGCAGTTGATTGAACATTCCGACTCGCCGCGCCACATTCGCCTGCACGCGCGGGACAATGTGGTGGTAGTGGTCAACGACCAGGGTGCACCGGCGGGCACTGAATTTTCCGATGGCCTGGTGACGGTGGAATTCGTGCCGCAGAGTCACAAGATCACTCTGGAAGATATTCCCGAGGGTGGCGAGGTGATTCGCTACGGTCAGGTGATTGGCTATGCGTTGCAGCCGATCCGCCGTGGCAGTTGGGTCAAGGAAGATCAACTGCGCATGCCGACCGCGCCGCCGCTGGACAGCCTGCCGCTGTCCACCGAGGTGCCGGACGCGCAGGCACCGCTGGAAGGCTTCACGTTCGAGGGTTATCGCAACGCTGACGGCACCGTCGGCACGCGCAATATTCTTGGCATTACCACCACGGTGCAGTGCGTCACCGGCGTGCTTGATCACGCGGTAAAACGCATCAAGGAAGAACTGCTGCCGAAGTACCCGCATGTCGATGACGTGGTGGCACTGACCCACAGTTATGGCTGCGGCGTGGCGATTACCGCCACCGACGCTTACATCCCGATTCGTACCGTGCGCAATCTGGCGCGTAATCCGAACCTCGGTGGCGAGGCGTTGGTGATCAGCCTCGGCTGCGAGAAATTGCAGGCCGGGCAGGTGATGCACGAAGACGATGCGTCGGTGGATCTCAGCGATCCGTGGCTGTATCGCTTGCAGGATTCCAGTCACGGTTTCACCGAAATGATCGAACAGATCATGGAACTGGCCGAGGTTCGCTTGAAAAAACTCGACCAGCGCCGCCGCGAAACCGTGCCGGCGTCTGAGCTGATCCTCGGCATGCAGTGCGGCGGCAGCGATGCGTTTTCCGGGATCACCGCCAACCCGGCGTTGGGTTATGCCTCGGACTTGTTGCTGCGTGCGGGGGCGACGGTGATGTTTTCCGAAGTCACCGAAGTGCGCGATGCGATTTACCTGCTGACTTCACGCGCTGAAACCAAAACCGTTGCCGAGGAACTGGTGCGAGAGATGGACTGGTACGACCGTTACCTGGCCAAGGGCGAAGCGGATCGCAGCGCCAACACCACGCCGGGCAACAAGAAGGGCGGGCTGTCGAACATTGTCGAGAAATCGCTGGGTTCGATCGTCAAATCCGGCAGCAGCGCAATCAACGGCGTGCTCGGCCCGGGCGAGCGTTTCAAGCAGAAGGGGTTGATTTTCTGTGCGACGCCAGCGAGTGATTTTGTCTGTGGCACGTTGCAGTTGGCGGCGGGGATGAACCTGCATGTGTTCACCACCGGGCGGGGTACGCCGTATGGTTTGGCGATGGCGCCGGTGGTGAAGGTGTCGACGCGTACGGAATTGGCCCAGCGCTGGCCTGATCTGATTGATATCGACGCCGGAAGGATAGCGACCGGGCGGGCGACGATCGAAGAGTTGGGTTGGGAGTTGTTCCACTACTACCTGGATGTGGCGAGCGGCAAGCAACAGACGTGGGCGGAGAAGCACAAGCTGCATAACGACATTACGTTGTTCAATCCGGCGCCGATTACTTGATGCGTGATCGGCTTGCCCCTCACCCCAGCCCTCTCCCGGAGGGAGAGGGGGCCGACCGAGTTGTCTTGCGCTATACATCGACCTGAAATACCGAGTTGATTGTGGATTCGACAAGCAGTTCTGGATTCAGCGATGTCATTTCAGGTCGGTGGATTTACTGAATATCCCGCGATCGCTCCCTTCTCCTGAGGGAGAGGGGGCCGACCGAGATGTCTTGCGCTATACATCGACCTGAAATACCCGGTCGATTATGGATTCAACGATGCAATTTCACGTCGGTGAACTTCTTGAATATCCCCCGATCGGTCCCCTCTCCCTCCGGGAGAGGGCTAGGGTGAGGGGCTTTTGCTTTATCATTGCCCCCTGACTACGCTCACCCAAGGCTCCCCGGCATGCTGGCAATCTTCCTCGAAACCCTGAACATCACCGCGCCGGTGTTTGCCATGCTGTTTCTCGGTGTGCTGCTCAAGCGCATCGACTGGATCAACGACAATTTCATCCACACCGCCTCGTCGCTGGTGTTCAACGTCACCATGCCGGCGCTGCTGTTCCTCGGCATTCTGCATGCCGATCTGCACGCCGCGCTGCAACCGTCCCTGCTGATCTATTTCTCTCTCGCCACGCTGGTGAGTTTTGCCCTGGCCTGGGGCTGGGCGATTTTCCGTTGCCCGCGCGAAGATCGCGGCATTTACACCCAAGGCGCGTTTCGCGGCAACAACGGCGTAATTGGTCTGGCACTGGCGGCGAGCATGTACGGCGATTACGGGATTTCCCTCGGGGCGATTCTCGCGGCGCTGGTGATCCTGTTTTACAACACCCTGTCGACCATCGTGCTGGCGGTGTACAGCCCGGTGATCAAGTCCGATCCGTGGAGCATCTGCAAAAGCGTGTTCAGCAATCCACTGATCATCAGCGTGATTGCAGCGGCGCCGTTTGCCTATTTCAAGATCGGTTTGCCGGGTTGGCTGGAGACCTCCGGTCAGTATCTGGCGCAGACCACCTTGCCACTGGCGTTGATCTGCATCGGTGGCACCCTGTCGCTGGCAGCGTTGCGCAAGAGCGGCAGCATGGCGCTGAGTTCCAGCCTGGTGAAGATGATCGGTTTGCCGGTGCTCGCGACGCTGGGGGCGTGGTTGTGGGGATTTCGTGGGGCGGAGCTGGGGATTTTGTTTCTGTATTTCGGCAGCCCGACGGCGGCGGCGAGTTTTGTCATGGCCCGGGCGGCGCAGGGCAACCATGAACTGGCGGCGGCGATTATCGTGATGACCACGTTGATGGCGGCGGTGACCACCAATATCGGGATTTTCGTTTTGCAGTGGGGTGGATGGATCTAAAGCAGATCAAAAGATCGCAGCCTGCGGCAGCTCCTACATAGGAATGCGTACTCCCTGTAGGCGCTGCCGAAGGCTGCGATCTTTTAGCTTTTCTCGTAGGGATCGATCACTTCCTGCGCCGCGCGAAACGCATCAATCGCCGCCGGCACGCCGGCATACACCGCACAATGCAGCAGCGCCTCGCGAATCTCGTCCACCGTGCAGCCGTTGTTCAGCGCGCCGCGCACGTGGCCTTTCAGCTCTTGTGGGCACTTCAGTGCAGTCAGCGCGGCGAGGGTGATGAGGCTACGGGTTTTCAACGGCAGGCCTTCGCGATTCCACACGCCACCCCAGGCATGTTCATTGACGAAATCCTGCAGCGGTTGAGTGAACTCGGTGGCGTTGCCCAACGCCCGATCAACAAACGCATCGCCCATTACCTGGCGGCGGACTTCAACCCCGGACTGCTTCGATTCGGTCATGGCATATCCCTCTTGTGGTGTTGGCGGCGCCAGGCGCGGATCGACGTGAACAGCAGGAACGTCAACAGCGTCGGCAAGACATAAAACAGCATCAGCCGCTCAAGCTTGCCGGCCAACGGCATGCCGGTGGTGAACGACACCACGTGCAGCCCGTAAGCCAGGTACAAACCGAGCAACAGCAAACCTTCTGCACGCGTCACGCGGTAGCCGGAATAGAACACCGGCAGGCACAGCGCGGCGACGCCGAGCATCACCGGCAAGTCGAAATCCAGCGCGTTCGGCGATACCGACAGCGGCGTCGGCGCGATCAAAGCCGTGAGGCCGAGCACTCCGAGCAGGTTGAACAGATTTGCGCCGATCACGTTGCCCACGGCGATATCGCGTTGTCCGCGCAACGCGGCGATCAGCGAGGTTGCCAGTTCAGGCAGCGAAGTGCCGACAGCCACGACAGTCAGTCCGATCACCCGCTCGGAGAACCCAAGGTCGGTGGCCACCACGACAGCGGCGCCCAGCAACAGATGCCCGGCAAACACCAACATCGCCAGACCGATAACGATCATCAGCAGGCTGCTGAACCAGGAGGCCTGTGCTGCTTCAGGTTGTTCCGAATGCGGCCGCGTCGAGTGCCGTGACTGGCGAAACAGCAAACCGAGATACAAGGCCAATGCGCCCAACAACAGGATGCCATCGAAGCGCCCTAACTCTTCATTCCATGCCAGCACGAACACCAGCAGACTGGCACCGATCATCAGCGGAATATCGAGGCGCACCAATTGCCGCGAGACACGCAAAGGAATGATCAGCGCCGACAGGCCGAGGGTGACGAGGATGTTGAAGATGCTGCTGCCGACTACGCTGCCAACGGCAATGTCCGGATTATGCGCCAGTGCCGCTTGCAGGCTGACGGCCATTTGCGGCGCGCTGCTGCCGAGGGCGACGATGGTCAGGCCGATGATCAACGGCCGCACATGCAGGCGCGCCGCCAGACGCACCGCTGCGCGCACCATCAGTTCTGCGCCGAAGATCAGCAGGCACAGGCCGGCGAGCAGTTCGATCACGCTGATCAGGGGTAAGTCGGCTAATCCGAAAATGGTCAGCGCTCCATCAGTCGTCGAGGGCTTGCACGCGAACCCGCGCGGTGCCGCTGCGCAGCATGCCGAGTTGTTCGGCGGCCTCGCGGGACACGTCGATCAGGCGTCCACGGGTATGCGGGCCACGGTCATTGATGCGGACCACGACGGATTCATCGTTTTTCAGGTTGGTGATCTTCACTCGCGTGCCGAAGGGTAGCTGGCGGTGGGCGGCGGTCAGAGAATTCTGGTTGAATGCTTCGCCACTGGCGGTGCGTTTACCGTGGTGTCTGGCACCGTAATAGGAGGCGACGCCGGTCTGGTCGTAACCGTGCGGGTCGATGATGTCGGTGCTGGCGCAACCGGCCAGTAGCGAGAGCAGGGCGCAGGCGCCCAGCAGACGTTTCATTCAAGTACTCCAAAGTGATCGTTCCCACGCTCCAGCGTGGGAACGCATCCCGTGACGCTCTGCGTCACACCGCAATGGACGCGGAGCGTCCGGGGCGGCATTCCCACGCAGAGCGTGGGAACGATCCCGGGCGCGGGGCTGGAATCAGCCTTCGAGCTTGCTTTTCAGCAGTTCGTTCACTTGCTGCGGGTTGGCTTTGCCTTTGGACGCTTTCATCGCCTGACCGACAAAGAAGCCGAACATCTTGCCGCGTTTGGCTTCATCCGCCGCACGATACTGCTCAACCTGCTCGGCGTTGGCCGCGAGCATTTCGTCCAGTACCGCCGAGATTGCGCCGCTATCGGTGACTTGCTTCAGACCGCGTTTTTCGATGATCTCGTCCGCGCTGCCTTCGCCATTGGCCATCGCTTCGAACACAACCTTGGCGATTTTGCCGGAGATGGTGTTGTCCTTGATGCGCAGCAGCATGCCACCCAGCAGTTCAGCGGAAACCGGCGACTCGTCGATGTCCAGGCCTTGCTTGTTGAGCAGGCTGCCCAACTCGACCATCACCCAGTTCGCCGCCAGCTTGGCGTCGCCGCCGATGGCTGCGACTTTCTCGAAGTAGTCCGCTTGCTCACGGCTGGTAGCCAGCACGTTGGCGTCGTAGGCCGACAGACCGAACTGGCTCTGGAAGCGCTCGCGTTTTTGCGGTGGCAGTTCCGGCAGGGTGGCGCGCACCTCGCCGAGGAACGATTCTTCGATTACCACCGGCAGCAGGTCCGGATCGGGGAAGTAACGGTAGTCGTTGGCTTCCTCTTTCGAACGCATCGGACGGGTCTCGTCCTTGTTCGGATCGTACAGACGGGTCTGCTGGATCACTTTGCCGCCGTCTTCGATCAGCTCGATCTGCCGCTGGATCTCGGAGTTGATCGCCTTCTCGATGAAGCGGAAGGAGTTGACGTTCTTGATCTCGCAGCGCGTGCCGAATTCAACCTGGCCTTTCGGACGGATCGACACGTTGCAGTCGCAACGCAGCGAGCCTTCGGCCATGTTGCCGTCGCAGATGCCCAGGTAACGAACCAGCGCGTGGATCGCCTTGACGTAAGCCACGGCTTCCTTGGCGCTGCGCATGTCAGGCTCGGAAACGATTTCCAGCAGTGGCGTGCCGGCACGGTTCAGGTCGATGCCGGTGGCACCGTTGAATTCTTCGTGCAGGCTCTTGCCGGCGTCTTCTTCCAAGTGCGCGCGGGTAATGCCGACACGTTTGACCGTGCCGTCTTCCAAAGCGATGTCCAGGTGGCCTTTACCGACAATCGGCAATTCCATCTGGCTGATCTGATAGCCCTTCGGCAGATCCGGGTAGAAGTAGTTTTTGCGCGCGAACACGTTGTGCTGACCGATCTCGGCGTCAATCGCCAGACCGAACATCACGGCCATGCGCACGGCTTCCTGGTTCAGCACTGGCAACACGCCAGGCATGCCCAGGTCGATCAGGCTGGCCTGGGTGTTCGGCTCGGAGCCGAATGTGGTGGAACTACCGGAAAAGATTTTCGACCGGGTGGTGAGCTGAGTGTGAATCTCCAGCCCGATCACGACTTCCCATTGCATGTGTGTCTCCTCAGAAGCCGGTTGGGGTGCGGGTGTGCCAGTCAGTTTTCAACTGATACTGGTGCGCAACATTGAGCAAACGGCCTTCCTGGAAATACGGCGCGAGCAACTGCACGCCAACCGGCAGACCGTCGACAAAACCGGCCGGCATCGACAGGCCCGGCAGGCCCGCGAGGTTGGCGGTGATGGTGTAGACGTCTTCCAGGTAGGCAGCGACCGGGTCGCTGTTCTTGGCGCCAAGCTTCCAGGCCGGGTTCGGCGTGGTTGGGCCGAGGATGATGTCGACTTCATTAAAGGCAGCCATGAAGTCGTTTTTTACCAGGCGACGGATCTTCTGCGCTTTCAGGTAGTAGGCGTCGTAGTAACCGGCGGACAGCGCGTAGGCACCGACCATGATCCGGCGCTGGACTTCCGCGCCGAAGCCTTCGCCACGGGAGCGCTTGTACAGGTCGATCAGATCTTTCGGTTGCTCGCAGCGATGGCCGAAACGCACGCCGTCGAAACGCGACAGGTTAGAGGAGGCTTCTGCCGGAGCGATCACGTAGTACGCCGGAATCGCGTGCTGCATGTTCGGCAGGCTGATTTCCTTGATCACGGCACCGAGCTTCTGCAGCTCTTTAATGCTGTTCTGGATCAGCTCGGCGATGCGCGGGTCGAGACCGGCGCTGAAGTATTCCTTCGGCACGCCGATGCGCAGGCCTTGCAGCGAATCGCCCAGGCTGGCGGAGTAATCCGGAACCGGCTCATCGATGCTGGTGGAGTCGTTCTGATCGAAGCCTGCCATACCTTGCAACAAAATCGCGCAGTCTTCGGCCGTGCGCGCCAACGGGCCGCCCTGATCGAGGCTCGAGGCGTAAGCGATCATGCCCCAGCGCGAAACACGACCGTAGGTCGGCTTCAGGCCAGTGAGGTTGGTGAACGCTGCTGGCTGACGAATCGAACCGCCAGTGTCGGTGGCCGTCGCCGCAGGCAACAGACGAGCGGCAACCGCCGCCGCCGAACCGCCGGACGAACCGCCCGGTACGTGTTCCAGGTTCCACGGATTTTTCACCGCGCCGTACCAGCTCGACTCGTTGGCCGAACCCATGGCGAATTCGTCCATGTTGGTCTTGCCCAGGGTTACGGCACCGGCAGCCGCCAGTTTCGCGACCACGGTGGCGTCGTACGGTGCTTTGAAGTTGTCGAGCATCTTCGAGCCGCAGCTGGTGCGAATGCCCTGAGTGCAGAACAAGTCTTTGTGAGCGATCGGCGCACCGAGCAGGGCGCCGCTCTCACCGTTGGCGCGGCGGGCATCGGCGGCTTTCGCCTGCTCGATGGCCTGCTCTTCGGTGAGGCTGATGAAACTGTTGAGCTGCGGGTCGAGCTGGGTAATACGCGCCAGCAGGACTTTGGTCAGCTCTTCGGAGGAAAACTTTTTATCGGCGAGACCGCGGGCGATCTCGGCCAGAGTCATTTGATGCATTGCAGGCTCTTTCCCTTTAGTCGATGACTTTCGGAACCAGATACAGGCCGTTTTCGACCGCTGGTGCGATGGACTGGTAGGCCTCGCGGTTATTCGTCTCGGTCACAACGTCGGCGCGCAGGCGCTGACTGGCTTCCAGCGGGTGGGCCAGAGGCTCGATTCCGTCGGTATTAACAGCCTGCATTTCGTCGACCAGACCGAGAATGCTGTTGAGGGCGGAAGTAATGTGTGGAAGATCGGCATCATTGAGGCCAAGGCAGGCCAGATGAGCGATTTTTTCCACGTCGGAGCGTTCTAGCGCCATCGGGATTCTCCTGTGGAAAACAGAACGGACGGCGTCCGTGTGTTAGATTGTCGGAACACTACCGCACTTCTACGGTCATAAGGCCGCGATTGTGGGGCTTGGTGCACAGAAAAGCGGCCAATTTAACATATTGGCGCCTTGCCCAAAATCCCTGTCGTTGTTAGAGTTTGCCGCACTTTTTTACCCACGCGTTGCCTAGGGTCCCTTTCCCATGTTCAAGAAACTGCGTGGCATGTTTTCCAGCGATCTTTCCATTGACCTGGGCACTGCCAACACCCTTATTTACGTGCGCGAGCGCGGTATCGTCCTGAATGAGCCATCGGTTGTGGCCATTCGGACACACGGTAATCAGAAAAGTGTCGTTGCTGTCGGCACCGAGGCCAAGCGCATGCTCGGCCGTACGCCGGGCAACATTGCTGCCATTCGTCCGATGAAGGACGGCGTGATCGCCGACTTCAGCGTCTGCGAAAAGATGCTGCAATACTTTATCAACAAGGTTCACGAAAACAGCTTTCTGCAGCCTAGCCCTCGTGTGCTGATCTGCGTTCCATGCAAATCCACTCAGGTTGAGCGTCGTGCCATCCGTGAATCGGCCCTTGGCGCCGGCGCGCGTGAAGTGTTCCTGATCGAAGAGCCAATGGCTGCTGCCATCGGTGCCGGCCTGCCGGTAGAAGAAGCGCGCGGTTCGATGGTCGTGGATATCGGTGGTGGTACTACCGAAATCGCGCTGATCTCCCTGAACGGTGTGGTCTATGCCGAATCCGTCCGCGTTGGCGGCGACCGCTTCGACGAAGCGATCATCACCTACGTGCGTCGTAACTACGGCAGCCTGATCGGTGAATCCACCGCTGAGCGCATCAAGCAGGAAATCGGCACGGCCTACCCGGGCGGCGAAGTTCGCGAAGTCGACGTTCGCGGTCGCAACCTGGCCGAAGGCGTTCCACGCGCATTCACCCTGAACTCCAACGAAGTGCTGGAAGCTCTGCAAGAGTCTCTGGCGACCATCGTTCAGGCCGTGAAAAGTGCGCTGGAGCAATCGCCGCCGGAACTGGCTTCCGACATCGCCGAGCGTGGCCTGGTGCTGACCGGTGGTGGCGCGCTGCTGCGTGACCTCGACAAGTTGCTGGCCCAGGAAACCGGTCTGCCAGTCATCGTTGCCGAAGATCCGCTGACCTGTGTTGCTCGCGGCGGTGGCCGTGCATTGGAAATGATGGATAAGCACACCATGGATCTGCTCTCGAGCGAATAAGTCGTCGAGTGCAATACGTGGGTGAGCGCGCAGGCAGCACTTTGCAGTGCTGCCTGTTGGCGTTTATCTTCTGTCAGTCTTCATCCAGGCCGGTTTGATGCCGTATGAATAAACAGAACATTTGCCTGGGAGGAGCGGCTTATTAAACCGCTTTTCGCCAAAGGCCCTTCGTTGGGTGTGCGCCTGTTGGTGCTGGCCGTGTTGTCGGTCGCGCTGATGGTGGTCGATGCCCGCTTCGACTTGCTCAAGCCCGCGCGCAAACAAGCGTCGCTGGTGTTGATGGACGCCTACTGGATTACCGACCTGCCGGGACGGCTGTGGGAAGGCATTGCCAGTCAGTTCGGCAGTCGCACCGAACTGGTCGCCGAAAACGAAAAACTCAAGACCGAAAACCTGCTGTATCAGGGTCGCATGCAGAAGCTTGCCGCCCTTACCGAGCAGAACGTTCGGCTGCGCGAGTTGCTCAATTCCTCTGCGCTGGTCAATGAAAAGGTCGAAGTGGCCGAGTTGATCGGCATGGACCCCAACCCCTTCACTCATCGCATCATCATCAATAAAGGTGAGCGCGATGGCGTGGTACTGGGGCAGCCGGTGCTCGATGCACGCGGCTTGATGGGTCAGGTGGTCGAGTTGATGCCTTACACCTCGCGTGTACTGCTGTTGACCGACACCACTCACAGCATTCCTGTACAGGTGAACCGCAATGGCCTGCGGGCGATTGCCAGCGGCACTGGCAACCCGGAGCGTCTGGAACTGCGTCACGTTGCCGACACGGCCGATATCAAAGAAGGCGATCTGTTGGTCAGCTCCGGCCTTGGCCAGCGCTTCCCGGCCGGTTACCCGGTCGCCACGGTGAAGGAAGTGATCCACGATTCCGGCCAGCCGTTCGCGATCGTCCGCGCCGTGCCGACTGCCGCCCTCAACCGCAGCCGTTACCTGCTGTTGGTCTTCAGCGATAACCGCACCGCCGAAGAGCGCGCCAACGATGCCGCGCAAGCGCAGGAAAATCTTGATGCCTTTGGCGGCGGCCCGATTGTTCCGGCCACTGTGCCGAAAACCGTGACCGCGCCGGCAGCCACGGCTGCTCCGACGCCTGCAACACCTGCCGCACCGACCACTGCCGCCAGCGCCACACCGGCCAAACCCGCTGCAAGTAAACCGCCAGCGGCGGCGAAACCACCGGCATCCACGCCGGCGGCAACCAAACCTCCAGCTGCCCAGCCCGCTGCGCGACCGGCAGCGAAACCGCCTGTCAGTGCGCCGGCGACAACCGGGAGACAAGAATAATGGTCGGGGCTACCGCATCGCGAAACGGCTGGATTGTCTGGCTGACGTTTCTCATCGGCATGTTGCTCAGTGTCTCGCCGTTGCCGCAATTCATGGAAATCCTGCGTCCGCTGTGGCTGGCGCTGCTCCTGACATTCTGGGCACTGTACATGCCGCAAACGGTCGGCATGGTCACCGCGTTTTGCCTCGGACTGGCTGAAGATGTGCTCTACGGCACGTTGCTTGGGCAGAACGCATTGATCCTGACCCTGATCACCTTCCTCGTGCTGTCATTGCAACAACGCCTGCGAATGTTCCCGATGTGGCAGCAATGCCTGGTAATTCTGGTGATTTTCGGCCTCGCGCAGCTGGTGCAATTGTGGCTCAGCGCGTTGACCGGTAATCGTCAGCCGACCCTGGCGCTGGTACTTCCGGCACTGGTCAGTGCCTTGCTCTGGCCTTGGGTCAGCTTTGCCCTACGCGGATTGCGCCGACGCTACAAAATCAATTGAGCCGGTGAAGCAGGGCACTGAACAGGGAGATGTTTTGATGAAGCCGCTTTACCTCGCCTCCGGATCGCCGCGTCGCCGTGAATTGCTCACGCAGATCGGCGTTCCGTTCTCCGCCATCAGCGCGGATATCGACGAAACCCCGTTACCCGAAGAGTCGCCAGCGACCTATGTCGAACGCCTCGCGCGCGGCAAGGCCGAGGCCGGGCGCCGCACGGTCGTGTCCGCTCAGCCATTCTGCGTCCTCGGCGCCGACACCGCCGTGGTGCTGGACGGCAAAATTCTTGGCAAACCGGTGGACGAAGCCGACGCATGCGCCATGCTGATGATGTTGTCCGGCAAGGAGCATGAAGTGCTGACCGCCATCGCCGTGCTCGAAGGCGAGCGCTGCGAGTCGCGGGTGGTGCGCAGTCTGGTGCGGTTCCGCCCGATCAGTGGTGAAGAAGCGGGCGCTTATTGGGCCAGTGGCGAGCCACGGGACAAGGCCGGCGGTTATGGCATTCAGGGGCTCGGCGCGGTGTTTGTCGCCGGCCTCAATGGCAGTTACTCGGCTGTGGTCGGGTTGCCTGTTTGCGAAACCGCAGAACTGTTAGGCCATTTCGGCATACCCTGTTGGCAAAACCTGAACGCGCAATGAGCGTCGTACGAATCCAGATGCGGCCATTATCGTGAACATGCCTGAACGAGATCCTGCCATGAGTGAAGAGATTCTGATCAACATCACGCCGATGGAATCGCGCGTGGCGGTGGTCGAAAACGGTGTGCTGCAAGAAGTCCACGTCGAGCGCACGCAAAAACGCGGGATCGTCGGCAACATCTATAAAGGCAAGATTGTTCGGGTATTGCCGGGCATGCAGGCCGCGTTCGTCGACATCGGTCTGGATCGCGCGGCGTTCATTCACGCGGCCGAAATCTCCCTGCGCGAAGGCCCTGCGGTGGAAAGCATCAGCGCGCTGGTGCACGAGGGCCAAAGTCTGGTGGTGCAGGTCACCAAGGACCCGATTGGCTCCAAAGGCGCGCGCTTGACCACACAACTGTCGATCCCCTCGCGCTATCTGGTGTACATGCCGCGTACTGCCCACGTCGGCATTTCCCTGAAAATCGAAGACGAAGCCGAGCGCGAACGCCTCAAACAGGTGGTCAGCGATTGCGTGGCCAAAGAGGGGATCAAGGAGGCGGGCGGTTTCATTCTGCGTACCGCCGCCGAAGGCGCTGGCGCCGATGAAATTCTCATGGACATCCGTTATCTGCGTCGCCTGTGGGACCAGATCAACGAACAGATCAAAACCATCGCGGCGCCGAGCGTGATTTACGAAGACCTCGGTCTGGCGCTGCGTACCCTGCGTGATCTGGTCAATCCGAAGATCGAGAAGATTCGCATCGATTCTCGGGAAACCTTCCAGAAAACCACGCAGTTCGTTGCCGAACTGATGCCGGAAATCGCCGATCGTCTAGAACATTACCCGGGTGAACGGCCGATTTTCGACCTGTACGGCGTCGAAGACGAAATCCAGAAAGCCCTCGAACGCAAGGTGCCGCTGAAATCCGGCGGCTATCTGGTGGTGGATCCGGCAGAAGCCATGACCACCATCGATGTAAACACTGGCGCTTTCGTCGGTCATCGCAACCTCGAAGAAACCATCTTCAAGACCAATCTCGAAGCGGCCACCGCGATTGCCCGGCAAATGCGTCTGCGCAATCTGGGCGGGATCATCATCATCGACTTCATCGACATGGAAGATGAGGAACACCAGCGCCAGGTGCTGCGCACCCTGGAAAAACAGCTGGAGCGTGACCACGCCAAGACCAACATCATCGGCATCACCGAGTTGGGCCTGGTGCAGATGACCCGCAAGCGTACCCGTGAAAGTCTCGAGCAAGTGCTGTGCGAACCGTGCAGCAGTTGTCAGGGTCGCGGCAAACTGAAAACCGCGGAAACCATCTGTTACGAGATTTTCCGCGAGATCCTCCGTGAAGCGCGGGCCTATCAGGCCGAGGGTTACCGGGTGCTGGCGAACCAGAAAGTCGTCGACCGCTTGCTCGACGAAGAATCCGGTAACGTCGCCGAGCTTGAAGGGTTTATCGGGCGCACCATACGCTTTCAGGTGGAAACCATGTATTCCCAGGAACAATATGACGTGGTGTTGCTCTGATCCCCTGCGTCACGTTTATTCCACCGCGGCTGGCCTCAGCTTTTCGCAGTATTTTTGCCATGGGAGCCATCTGACATGGAGCGTCTGACACGCATTCTGGCCGCACTCACCCGTTGGGGGCTGGGCCTGTGCGCGTTGGTTCTGGTGTTGATGGCGTTGTACGTCAGTCTCGGTCGTGAGCTGACCCCGCTGGTGGCCGAATATCGCGCCGACATCGAGGACAAGGCCAGCGCCGCCCTTGGCATGCCCTTGCAGATCGGCGAGCTGGAGGGCAACTGGAGCGGTTTTGCGCCGATCCTGCTGGCTCATGACGTTATGCTCGGCGACGGTGCCAATGCGCTTCGTCTGGACCGCGTGCGAGCGGTACCGGATCTCTGGGCCAGTCTGTTGGCTCGTGAGGTGCGTATTGCCCACCTTGAACTCAACGGTCTGAAAATCAGCCTCAAAGAGGCCGAAGACGGCACTTGGGCGCTGGAAGGTCTGCCGGTGCAGAACGATCAGCCGCTCGATCCGCAGCAGTTGTTCAATCGCTCGCAGATGATTCAGCAACTGTCGGTGCTCGACAGTCAGGTGACCTTGCAGCCGCAGGATCACGCGCCGCTGACGCTCACCTATGTAGGTCTCAATCTGAAAACCGGCGCCAGCCGTCAGCGGCTCGATGCGCGTTTGACCTTGCCGGATGGCCAACCGGTTGCACTGAGTTTGCGCACGCGGATCCGTCCTGATCAATGGCAGGACAGTGCGGTGGAGGGTTATGCCAGCCTGCCGCAAAGTGACTGGTCGAAGTGGCTGCCGGAGCGTCTTACCCAACAGTGGAATTTTTCCGAGATCAAGGCCGGCGGCGAGCTTTGGGTCAATTGGGCCAAGGGCACCCTGCAAAGTGCGGCGCTGCGCTTGAACGCGCCGCAACTGACCGGCGCTTACGCCGATCGCAAGCCGATCCAGATCAATAATCTGGCGCTTAATGCCTACTACGAGAACAGTGCCGAGGGCGCGACCGTTACCCTCGATTCGCTGGCGATGAGTTTCGGCGAAAACCGTTGGGAGTCGCATGTACAACTGAAGCAGACGCGCGCGACCGACAAGGTGGACGAGCTCTGGCACTTGCAGGCTGATCGTCTCGATCTGACCCCGATCACTCCACTGCTGAATGCGTTGGGGCCTTTACCGCAAGGTTTCGCCACGGCCGTTGATCATTTGAAAGTCACCGGTGGTCTGCGCAATGTGTTGCTGGATTTTCGCCCCAACGCTACCGACGGCAACAAATTAAGTTTCGCCACCAACCTGGAAAACGTCGGTTTCGACGCCTATCACGGCGCGCCGGCAGCACGAAACGTCAGCGGCAGCCTCAGCGGCAACCTCGACGGTGGCGAACTGCGCATGGACAGCAAGGATTTTGTCCTGCACCTCGACCCGATTTTCGCCAAACCATGGCAGTACCTTCAGGCCAACGCCCGCCTGACCTGGAAGCTCGACAAAGACGGCTTCACCCTGATCGCTCCGTATCTGAAGGTGCTCGGCGAAGAAGGCAAGATCGCCGGCGACTTCCTGATTCGTCTGCACTTCGACCATAGCCAGGAAGACTACATGGACCTGCGAGTCGGTCTGGTCGATGGCGATGGTCGCTACACGGCCAAATACTTGCCCGAAGTGCTCAGTCCGGCGCTCGATGAGTGGCTGCGTACGGCGATTCTCAAAGGTGCGGTCGACCAGGGTTTCTTCCAGTATCAGGGCTCGCTGAGCAAGAATGCCGGTGAGGCCGACCGCAGCATCAGCCTGTTCTTCAAAGTGCACGACGCTGAACTGGCCTTCCAGCCGGGCTGGCCGCATGTGAGCAAGGTCAGTGGTGACGTGTTCATCGAAGACAGCGGTGTGCGGATCGTGGCCGACAAGGGTCAGTTGCTCGACACCCAAGTCAGTGATGTGTTCGTCAATATTCCCCATGTGCCTGCCGGCCAACATACGCATATGTTTCTCGATGGCGCCTTTGCCGGCGGCTTGGGGGACGGCTTGAAGATTCTCCAGGACGCACCGATCGGCACCGGTGAAACCTTCGCCGGCTGGGAAGGTGCGGGTGACCTGCAGGGCAAGCTCAAACTGGACATCCCGCTGGACAAGGGCGGCGACCTGCCGAAGATTCTGGTCGATTTCAAAACCGCCAATGCACGCCTGAAACTGGCTGAGCCGAAGCTTGAGCTGACGCAACTCAAAGGTGATTTCCGCTTCGACAGCGCCAAGGGACTGAGCGGCCAGAACATCACGGCGCGGGCCTTCGACAAACCGGTGACCGCGCAAATTTTTGCCGATGGCAGCCCCAACAAACTGAAAACCCGAGTGGCCGCTTCGGGACAGGTCGAGGTCAAGAAACTCACCGACTGGCTGGGCGTGACGCAACCCTTACCGGTATCCGGGACTATCCCCTATCAATTGCAATTGAATCTGGACGGCGCCGACAGTCAGTTGATGGTCAGTTCCAATCTCAAAGGTGTTGCAGTGGATCTGCCGGCACCGTTCGGCATGGCGGCGGATGTCGGGCGCGATACCGTGTTCCGCATGACCTTGCAGGGGCAGGAACGGCGTTATTGGGTCAATTACGACCAATTGGCCAACTTCACCTTTGCGGCTCCGCCGAGCAATTTTGCCGAGGGCCGTGGCGAGCTGTTCCTCGGTGCTGGCGAAGCAGTGCTGCCGGGTGCCAAGGGCTTGCGGATTCGCGGGGTGCTTTCGGAGCTGGACGTCGCGCCGTGGCAGGACCTGGTCAACAAATACGCCGGGCAGGATCCGGGCGGCAGCGCCAAGCAATTGCTCAACAGCGCTGATTTCAAGGTCGGCAAGCTCACCGCATTCGGAACCACGCTGGATCAGGCGTCGGTTCAGGTCAATCGCAAGCCGGGCGCATGGAATCTGGCCCTCGACAGCCAGCAGACCAAAGGCTCGGCAAGTCTGCCAGACGCCAAGGGCGTGCCGATTGCGGTCAATCTGCAATACGTGAAATTGCCGGCGCCGGACCCGACGGTGCAGGCTGACGAAAATTCGCCGGACCCATTGGTATCAGTCGATCCAACGAAGATTCCGTCACTGGATATCACCATCAATCAGCTGTTTCTGGGGCCGGATCTGGTCGGCGGCTGGTCGCTCAAGGTGCGCCCGACCGCCAAAGGCATCGCCCTGAACAACCTCGACATGGGTCTCAAAGGCATCCTGTTGCAGGGCAATGGTGGCTGGGAAGGTGCGCCGAGTGCGACCAACAGTTGGTTCAAAGGTCGCATTGGTGGCAAGAACCTCGCCGACGTCCTCAAGGGCTGGGGCTTTGCTCCGAGCGTGACCAGCGAAGAATTCCACATGGACGTCGATGGCCGCTGGCCGGGCTCGCCGGCGTGGCTGGCGACCAAGCGTTTCTCCGGCACGCTCGATGCTTCACTGAACAAAGGCCAGTTCGTTGAAGTGGAGGGCGGCGCGCAGGCGTTGCGGGTGTTTGGTCTGCTCAACTTCAACTCCATTGGCCGCCGTTTGCGTCTGGATTTCTCCGACCTGTTCGGCAAAGGCTTGAGCTATGACCGGGTCAAAGGTTTGTTGGTCGCCACCAATGGCGTCTATGTCACCCGTGAGCCGATCCGCCTGACCGGCCCGTCGAGCAACCTTGAGCTGAACGGTACGCTGGATCTGGTCGGTGATCAGGTCGACGCCAAGTTGCTGGTGACGTTGCCGGTGACCAATAACCTGCCGATTGCCGCACTGATCGTCGGTGCACCGGCGGTGGGCGGCGCACTGTTCCTCATCGACAAGCTGATCGGTGACCGTGTGGCGCGCTTTGCCAGTGTGAAATACACCGTCAAAGGCCCTTGGAAAGAGCCGAAAATCACCTTCGACAAGCCTTTTTAACTAGCAGACACTACCCCTTGGCAGGAGCTGCCGAGGCCTGCGATCTTTTGATTTGGTTTTCAAGCGTCAGATCAACAGATCCCAGCCTCCGGCAGCGCCTACAAAGTTATGTGCAGATCCCGAGGAGCGGCGATGTCTTTAGCGGTGATTCAAATGGTCAGCCAGAGCGACGTGCTGACCAATCTGGCTCAAGCCCGGCGCCTGCTCGAACAGGCTGCAGCCGGCGGCGCGAAGCTGGCGGTGCTGCCGGAAAACTTCGCCGCCATGGGCCGTCGTGACATCGCCGATATCGGCCGTGCCGAAGCCTTGGGCGAAGGGCCGATCCTGCCATGGTTGAAACAGACCGCCCGCGACCTCAAGTTATGGATAGTGGCCGGCACTTTGCCGTTGCCGCCGGTGGATCAACCGATGGCCAAGGCCAATGCCTGTTCGCTGCTGGTCAATGATCAGGGCGAAACCGTTGCCCGCTATGACAAGTTGCATCTGTTCGATGTCGATGTGGCGGACAATCGCGGGCGTTATCGCGAATCCGATGACTATGCTTATGGCAGTGGCGTTGTGGTTGCCGACACGCCGGTGGGCAAACTCGGTCTGACCGTGTGTTACGACTTGCGCTTTCCGGAGCTGTACAGCGAGTTGCGCGCCGCCGGTGCCGAGTTGATTACCGCACCGTCGGCCTTTACTGCGGTGACCGGCGCAGCGCATTGGGATGTGTTGATTCGCGCGCGGGCCATCGAGACCCAGTGCTATGTGCTGGCCGCAGCGCAGGGCGGGACCCACCCAGGACCGCGAGAAACCTTCGGTCATGCGGCGATTATCGATCCGTGGGGGCGCGTGCTGGCGAGCCAGGATCAAGGCGAAGCGGTGTTGTTGGCCGAACGCGACAGTATTGAACAAGCGTCCATCAGGGCGCGAATGCCGGTGACCAGTCATCGGCGGTTTTTCTCGCAGGGCGCGCAGCGACCTGCTTCAGAACACGAATTTAAGGCGTAAACCTATGAGCGAGTTGTTGTCCTCAGTCAGTGATCACCTGTTGGCGCCCGGTGGCGTGACGATCGAGAGCCTGCAAGGCGTTCTCGGCGATCTGGCCGGCCCCGGCATCGATGCTGCCGACTTGTATTTCCAGGGCCAGATCTCCGAGTCGTGGGCGCTCGAAGACGGCATCGTCAAGGAAGGCAGCTTCAACCTCGACCAGGGTGTCGGCGTGCGGGCGCAGTCCGGTGAGAAAACCGGCTTTGCCTACAGCAACGCGATCACCCTCGAAGCCCTCGGTGCAGCGGCCCGTGCCGCGCGTTCGATTTCCCGAGCCGGGCAGAACGGCACGGTGCAGGCCTTCACCACGCAGGATGTCGCACAGTTATACGCGCCGGATAACCCGTTGGAAGTGCTGACTCGTGCCGAGAAAGTCGAGCTGCTCAAGCGCATCGATGTGGCGACCCGTGCACTCGACCCGCGTATCCAGCAAGTCAGCGTCAGCATGGCCGGTGTCTGGGAACGCATTCTGGTGGCGTCCACCGACGGCGGGCTGGCGGCGGATGTGCGACCTCTGGTGCGTTTCAACGTCAGCGTGATTGTTGAGCAAAATGGTCGTCGCGAGCGCGGCGGGCATGGCGGCGGCGGGCGCACCGATTACCGTTATTTCCTCGCCGAAGACCGTGCCATGGGCTACGCCCGTGAAGCGTTGCGTCAGGCGCTGGTGAATCTGGAAGCGATCCCTGCGCCGGCCGGTACGTTGCCGGTGGTGTTGGGTTCGGGCTGGTCTGGTGTGCTGTTGCACGAAGCGGTCGGCCACGGCCTGGAAGGCGATTTCAACCGCAAGGGCAGTTCGGCCTACAGCGGTCGCATGGGCGAAATGGTTGCGTCGAAGCTCTGCACCATCGTCGATGACGGCACCCTGAGTGGTCGTCGCGGCTCGCTGAGTGTCGACGACGAAGGCACGCCGACCGAGTGCACCACGCTGATTGAAAACGGCGTCCTCAAGGGTTACATGCAGGACAAGCTCAACGCGCGTCTGATGGGCGTGGCCCGTACCGGTAACGGTCGCCGTGAGTCCTACGCGCACCTGCCGATGCCACGCATGACCAACACTTACATGCTGGGTGGCGAAAGCGATCCGGCGGAAATCATCGCGTCGGTGAAGAAAGGCATCTACTGCGCCAACCTCGGCGGCGGTCAGGTCGACATCACCAGCGGCAAGTTCGTGTTCTCCACCAGCGAGGCGTACCTGATCGAAGACGGCAAGATCACCGCGCCGGTCAAAGGCGCGACGTTGATCGGCAACGGCCCCGAGGCGATGAGCCGGGTGTCGATGGTCGGTAACGATCTGGCGCTGGACAGCGGTGTGGGCACGTGTGGCAAGGATGGGCAGTCGGTGCCGGTAGGCGTGGGTCAGCCGACGCTGAAAATCGATGCGATCACCGTGGGTGGTACGGGCGCATAAACAAACGTGTGTAGGAGCTGCCGAAGGCTGCGATCTTTTGATCTTGTTATAACAATCAAAGTCAAAAGATCGCAGCCTGCGGCAGCTCCTACAGGGATGAGATCAACGCAGTCCGCGTTGAGTCTCGTCCAGCTCACGGATGTACTTGAAGATCTTGCGGCTGGAAGCAGGAGGTTTGTTTTGCGCAACCTCATGCTGAGCCTGACGGATCAGGGAACGCAGTTGCTGGCGATCGGCGTCCGGGTACTCGACGACGAATTTCTCCAGCACGGCATCGTCGCCTGCGATCAGGCGATCACGCCAGCGTTCGAGATTGTGGAAACGCTCGTTGTACTGACGAGTCGAGGCATCGAGTTGATCGAGCAGCGTGAGAATCGCGTCAGTGTCCTGATCGCGCATCAGTTTGCCGATGAACTGCAAGTGCCGTTTACGCGCGATGTTCGCGGTGTGCTTGGGCGCATCGGCCAGCGCCCGGCGCATAGCGTCGGTCAACGGCAGTTTTGCGATCAAGTCAGGCTTGAGTGTGGTCAGGCGCTCGCCGAGGTCAACCAGAGCATGCAGCTCGCGTTTGACCTGAGATTTGCTTTTTTCTCCCGTATCGAGGGAGTCGTCGTAAGAATCAACCATGGTGGCAGTCCGCAAAGAAACGCCGCCATGATAACCAGTCGGGGGCCGCTTGTCCGGCCCGGTCGCTCGATGACCCCAGCCGAAAGCAGAATTTGAGTGGAGATGAGCATGAGTGCAGTTGAAAGCGTCGGCCCGCAGGCATTGCCGGCACTGCAGGAACAAGTCGAGCAGATCATCGCCGAAGCCAAGCGTCAGGGCGCCAGTGCCTGTGAAGTCGCGGTGTCGCTGGAGCAGGGGCTGTCGACCTCGGTGCGCCAGCGCGAAGTCGAAACCGTTGAATTCAACCGCGATCAGGGATTTGGCATCACGCTGTACGTGGGCCAGCGCAAAGGCTCGGCCAGCACCTCGGCAACCGGCCCGGATGCGATTCGCGAGACCGTCGCAGCGGCACTGGCCATCGCCAAACACACGTCCGAAGACGAAGCCTCGGGTCTCGCAGATGCGGCGTTGATGGCCAAGGAGCAGCACGATTTCGATCTGTTCCACGAGTGGGACATCACGCCGGAGCAGGCCATCGAGAAGGCCCTGCTCTGTGAAGCCGCGGCCTTTGACGCCGATGCGCGGATCAAGAACGCTGACGGCACCACGCTGAGTACGCATCAGGGCTGTCGCGTGTACGGCAACAGCCACGGGTTCATTGGTGGCTACGCCTCGACCCGACACAGCTTGAGTTGCGTGATGATCGCCGAGGCTGATGGCCAGATGCAGCGCGATTACTGGTACGACGTGAGCCGTCAGGGCAGTCTGCTGGCGGATCCGGTGAGCATCGGCCAGCGTGCTGCGCAACGGGCTGCGAGCCGTTTGGGCGCGCGCCCGGTACCGACGTGCGAGGTGCCGGTGCTGTTTTCCGCAGAGTTGGCGGGCGGCTTGTTCGGCAGTTTCCTCTCGGCGGTGTCGGGCGGCAGTCTGTATCGCAAGTCGTCGTTCCTTGAAGGCACCCTAGGGCAGAAGTTGTTTCCGGAGTGGCTGACCATCGATGAGCGTCCGCACCTGATGCGCGCCATGGGCAGCGCCTCGTATGACGGGGATGGCCTGGCAACGTACGCCAAACCGTTCGTCGAAAAGGGCGAGTTGGTGTCGTACATCCTCGGCACGTACTCCGGGCGCAAACTCGGCATGCCAAGCACGGCCAACGCTGGTGGGGTGCATAACCTGTTCGTTACCCATGGTGATGAAGACCAGGCGGCGCTGTTGAAGCGTATGGGCCGTGGCTTGTTGGTCACCGAATTGATGGGCCATGGCCTGAACATGGTCACCGGCGATTATTCGCGTGGGGCGGCGGGTTTCTGGGTGGAAAACGGCGAAATCCAGTTCGCGGTGCAGGAAGTGACCATCGCCGGCAACATGCGCGACATGTTCAAGCAGATTGTTGCTGTGGGTAATGACCTGGAGCTGCGTAGCAACATCCGCACCGGCTCTGTGTTGATTGAACGAATGACCGTCGCGGGCAGCTAAGCCCCCGGTCGCTCTGCAAAAAGGCGCGCCATCGCATCAGATGGCGCGCCTTTTTTGTGTCTGCGGTGCAGGCGCTGCCGAAGGCTGCGATCCTTTGATCTGACCTTTAAAAAACAAAATCAAAAGATCGCAGCCTTCGGCAGCTCCTACAAAGGTGCTCTTGTTTTGGTTCTCATTATCATCTAATAATAAATCTCATTATCGGATGAGCCCCGGATCATGAGTTCTGTCTTGCACGAGCAGCCGTACCTCGAAAGCTGGCGCTGGATGAGTCGCCAGATCCGTTGCGCGATGGATCCTGACGAGCCGCGCGTGATTGAACATTACTTGGCCGAAGGCCGGTATCTGGCCTGTTGTACGGCCACTTCTCCCTGGACCATCGCTGAAACCTCCTTCCGTCTTCTGCTCGACACGGCCACCGACATCGCGTTGCCGTGGCACTGGCGCAGCGTCTGTCTCGATCAAGCCTGGCGCCCGTTGCGTGAAATGGAGCGCCTGTCCCTGTGCAACTGCCGGCTCCAGCGCTGGCAACGCTACACCTGGCAGCTCGCCACTTGCGAGTTGCTTCCCTCGATTTCTCTCATTGAATTAGTCCAAGGATCTACCGATGACCAAGACACGTATTGAGCGCGACAGCATGGGCGAACTTCAGGTGCCGGTGAACGCTCTCTACGGCGCGCAAACCCAGCGCGCAGTGGATAATTTCCCGATCAGCGGCAAGCCGATGCCGACGCAATTCATTCGCGCACTGATCCTCGCCAAAGCCGCTGCCGCCCGCGCCAACGTTGAACTCAAGCAGATCACAGCGGCTCAGGGCAAAGCCATCAGCGACGCCGCGCAAGGCCTGCTCGAAGGCGATTTCATGCAGCATTTTCCGGTGGATATCTTCCAGACCGGTTCCGGCACCAGTTCCAACATGAACGCCAATGAAGTGATCGCTACTTTGGCCAGTCGCCTGCTCGATGAGCCGGTGAATGCCAATGATCACGTCAACTGCGGCCAGAGCAGCAACGACATCATCCCGACCACCATCCACGTCAGCGCCGCGCTGGCCCTGCACGAACAATTGCTGCCGGCGCTGCTGCACCTGGTGCAAGTGATCGAGCACAAGGCCGGGCAAGTGCATCACCACGTCAAAACCGGCCGCACGCATTTGATGGACGCGATGCCGGTGCGCATGAGCCAGGTGCTTAACGGCTGGGCGCAGCAACTCAAAGCCAACATCGCTCACCTGCAGGATTTGCTGCCAAGCCTGCAATCCCTGGCGCAGGGTGGCACGGCGGTCGGCACCGGGATCAACGCACATCCTGAATTCGCCGCTCGTTTCAGTCGTCAACTGAGCCAACTGACTGACGTGCAATTCATCCCGGGCAAGGATCTGTTCGCGCTGATCGGCTCGCAGGACACCGCCGTCGCCGTCTCCGGTCAGCTAAAAGCCACCGCTGTGTCGTTGATGAAAATCGCCAACGACCTGCGCTGGATGAACTCCGGCCCGCTCGCTGGCCTCGGCGAAATCGAACTGGAAGCGTTGCAACCGGGCTCGTCGATCATGCCGGGCAAGGTCAATCCGGTGATCCCGGAAGCCACCGCCATGGTGGCCGCGCAAGTCATCGGTAACGATTCGGTGATCACTATCGCCGGCCAGTCGGGCAACTTCGAACTCAACGTGATGTTGCCGATCATCGCGCAAAACCTGTTGAGCAGCATCGAACTGCTGGCCAACTCCAGCCGTCTGCTCGGCGACAAAGCCATCGCCAGCTTCAAGGTCAACGAGTCGCGCTTGAAAGAGGCGCTATCGCGCAACCCGATTCTGGTCACCGCGCTCAACCCGATCATCGGTTACCAGAAAGCCGCCGAAATCGCCAAGCAGGCCTACAAGGAAGGCCGCGCCGTGATCGACGTCGCACTGGAACACACCGACCTGTCGCGCAGCCAACTGGAAGAGTTGCTCAACCCCGAGAAACTCACCGCCGGCGGCGTGTAAACCCTGCTACCGCTTTGGAGGCTCACCATGGAGCACTGGAAACGCACGATCGAACGGGCCAATCGCTGCTTCATGCTCGGCGAACTGATCGACGCCCGTGAGGCTTACCTGCAAGCCCTGGCTCTGGCGCAAGTGTTGTACGAGCGCTGGGCAGATGCCGATGAAGCGGTGGCGGCCTGCGTCATCTCCCACCACAACCTGGCCGACTTGCACTTGCGCCTGAATCAGCCGGAGGAGAGCGCCGAATACCTCTGCGCCATCCACCAACGGCTGTTGCAAACCATGCAGGACGAGCGCCTGCGCCCGGCGCTGCGTGAAGCGGCGCTGCGCCAGAGCAGCAAGACCTACGTTGAACTGCTGAATTTCATCAGCGAACACGGCGAATACCCGCGCACCCAGCGCCTGCTGCACCCGGATACCGGCAATGCGCGCCGCGCGCCTGCCTCACTTCACCATGGAGTTCATTGAAATGGCTTTTACCTTGCCTGCCTTGCCTTACGCCTATGACGCACTGGAACCGCACATCGATGCGCAGACCATGGAGATCCACTACACCAAGCATCACCAGACCTACATCAACAACCTCAACGCGGCGGTAGAAGGCACGGAATACGCCGAATGGCCGGTGGAAAAACTCGTCGCCAGCGTCAAGGAACTACCGGAAAAACTCCGTGCGGCGGTGATCAATCAGGGCGGCGGCCACGCTAACCATTCGTTGTTCTGGGAAGTGATGGTGCCAGGCGGTGGCGGCAAACCGGATGGCGCGCTGGCCAAGGCGATTGATGAGCAACTGGGCGGCCTCGACAGTTTCAAGGAAGCCTTCACCAAAGCCGCACTGACTCGCTTCGGTAGCGGCTGGGCCTGGCTCAGCGTCACCCCGGAGAAAAAACTGATCGTGGAAAGCAGCGGCAATCAGGACAGCCCGTTGATGAACGGCAACACGCCGATTCTCGGTCTCGACGTGTGGGAGCACGCCTATTACCTGCGTTATCAGAACCGTCGTCCGGAATATATCAGCGCGTTCTACAACGTGATCAATTGGCCTGAAGTTGCTGCGCGCTATCAGGCCGCACTGGTTTAAGTCTTCTATAAAAACAATCCAAGGCTGACTATGGGCACTGAAACACTGGCGATCGGAAGTGGGCGTATGTTTCGTTACGCAGTGGGATCGCTATTGCTGTTGGCGGGCATGACGTTGCTGGTTGCCCACGGACTGGAATGGCTGAATCTGGAACCGAGACTGTCGCGGGCGTTGCAGGGCGGCGCGATCTGCGCCCTCGGCACGGCGCTTGGCGCTGTCCCGGTGCTGGTGATTCGGCACATGCCCCAGGCACTCAGCGATACCTTGCTGGGTTTTGGTGCCGGGGTGATGCTGGCGGCGACGGCGTTTTCGCTGATCGTGCCGGGCATTGCTGCCGCCGAAAGCCTGGGCCTGACAGCGTGGTCATCCAGTGGCCTGATTTGCTTCGGCATCATGCTTGGAGCATTCGGGCTGTATCTGGTCGATCGTCAGTTGTCCGCAGCCACGCCGGAAACGCTGGTGGGCACGCCGGAGCATCCGGTAATTGCGCCGCGGATCTGGCTGTTCGTATTTGCCATCATTGCCCATAACATTCCTGAAGGCATGGCCGTTGGCGTTTCCGCCGGCGGCAGCATGCCGGATGCGGACAGCCTGGCCATGGGCATCGCCCTGCAGGATGTGCCGGAAGGTCTGGTGATTGCGCTGGTGTTGGCCGGGGCGGGGATGTCGCGGGTCAAAGCGTTTTTGATTGGCGCGGCATCAGGTCTGGTCGAGCCGGTGTTTGCGTTGCTGTGTGCGTGGCTGGTCAGTCTGGCGCAGGTATTGTTGCCATTGGGACTGGCACTGGCGGCGGGGGCGATGTTGCTGGTAGTGACTCACGAGGTCATCCCGGAATCACGACGTCATGGTCATGACAAACTGGCGAGTCTTGGCTTGTTGATCGGGTTTTGTCTGATGATGGTGATGGATACCGCGTTGGGTTGAAGATCAAAAGATCGCAGCCTGCGGCAGCTCCTACATTGGAATGCATTCCCTGTAGGAGCTGCCGAAGGCTCGGGCCGCGTTCGGACGATCTTTTGATGTTGGCCTGTCAGCCGCCTTCGTCGAAGTAGTTGTTGATCAACGCCACCAGCGCATCCAGCGCTTCCTGTTCCTGATGTCCTTCAGTGCTCAGATAGATTTTGGTGCCCTTGCCAGCCGCCAGCATCATCATCGCCATGATGCTTTTGCCATCAACCGTGGTCTCTGGTGTACGACCCACTCTGATCGTGCAATCCGGATACTGCCCAGCCACCCCGACAAACTTGGCCGACGCACGTGCATGCAACCCCAATTTATTGATGATTTCGATTTCCAGAGCAGGCATCGCGGTGTGAATCCTTTAAGTGAGGTCGCGGTGGCGAACCTGGACGTTCTTCAGGGTTTTCTGCAGGGCCTGACCCAGACGTTCGGTCAGGTAGACGGAGCGGTGATGCCCGCCGGTGCAGCCAATGGCAATGGTGACGTAGGCGCGGTTGCTCGCAGCGAAGCGTGGCAGCCACTTGTGCAGGTAGGTGAAGATGTCCTGAAACATTTCTTCGACCTCTGGCTGTGCGGCCAGGTATTCAGCCACCGGGGCATCCAGACCTGATTGCGCGCGCAGTTCCGGCTTCCAGTACGGATTGGGCAGGCAGCGCACATCGAAGACCAGATCCGCGTCTACCGGCATGCCGCGCTTGAAGCCGAATGACTCGACCAGAAACGCCGTGCCCGGCTCCGGCTGATTCAGCAAGCGCAGCTTGATGGTGTCGCGCAACTGGTACAGGTTCAGATTGGTGGTGTTGATTTTCAGGTCGGCGAGGTCGGCGATCGGGCCGAGCAGGGCGGTTTCGTCCTGGATCGCCTCGGCCAGCGAGCGGTTGGCGTTGCTCAGCGGATGGCGACGGCGAGTCTCGGAAAAGCGCTTGAGCAGGGTTTCTTCGTCGGCGTCCAGATACAGGACATCGCACTGGATGTGCTTGGCCCGGACATCTTCAAGCAGCTCGGGAAAGCGCGTCAGGTGACTCGGCAGGTTGCGCGCATCGATCGATACGGCCACCAGCGGTTGCGCCAGCTCAGTGTGAATCAGCGCGCGTTCGGCCAGTTCCGGCAGCAAGCCTGCCGGCAGGTTGTCGATGCAGTAATAGCCGTTGTCCTCAAGGACATCCAGAGCGGTACTTTTACCCGAGCCGGAACGGCCGCTGACGATGATCAAGCGCATGATTAATGCCCGTTCTGCTCGCTCAGGACGACCTGATACAAGGCTTCGCTACTCGGTGCGCTGCGCAGTTTTTCGCGCACTTCCTTACGATCCAGCATGCTGGCGATCTGGCGCAGTAACTCCAGGTGTGCATCGGTGGCAGCTTCCGGGACCAGCAAAACAAACAGCAGGTCAACCGGAGCGCCGTCAATGGCGTCGAAATCGATCGGAGCATCAAGGTGCATCAGCGCACTGATCGGCGCTTCGCAACCCTTGAGGCGGCAATGGGGGATGGCGATGCCGTTACCAAAACCGGTGGAACCGAGTTTTTCACGGGCAATCAACGCCTCGAAGACATCCTGCATGGCCAGATCCGGCACTTCGCGGGCGATCAGGTTGGCAATTTGTTCGAGGGCTTTCTTTTTACTGCCGCCCGGCACGTTCACGAGGGAACGGCCGGGGGTCAGGATACTTTCAAGTCGGATCATGGGTTAGGGATGTTAACGACCGGTCGCGCCCTGGAGGAGGCTCTGGGTCTTTTCCTTATGCTTTTTGAGTTGGCGATCCAGCTTGTCGGTGAGTGAGTCGATCGCAGCGTACATGTCAGTATCTTCTGCGTTGGCGACCACTTCGCTGCCGGGTATATGCAAGGTGGCTTCGATTTTCTGCTTCAGCTTTTCGACGCACATCGTGACTTGCACGTTGGTGATTTTGTCGAAATGTCGCTCCAGTCGTTGGAGTTTTTCCTCGATGTAGGAACGCAGAGGTTGGGTCACTTCCAGTTGGTGTCCACTGATGTTGACTTGCATACAGCTTCTCCTTCGTTGCCAGTGCATAAAGCGGCAGGCTGGATAGCCTGCCACTGGAACGCTGTAACGTGGCTTACATCAACCGCTTGCGTTCGCTCGAAGGCGCGATCCCGAGGGATTCGCGGTACTTGGCGACGGTGCGGCGAGCCACCTGAATGCCTTGTGCCTCCAGTAAACCAGCGATCTTGCTGTCACTCAACGGCTTTTTCTGATTTTCCGCGGCAACCAGTTTCTTGATGATCGCGCGGATCGCCGTGGACGAGCATTCGCCGCCTTCGGAGGTGCTGACGTGGCTGGAGAAAAAGTATTTCAGTTCATAAATACCGCGCGGGGTATGCATGAATTTCTGCGTGGTCACCCGGGAAATCGTTGATTCATGCATGCCGACCGCTTCGGCGATGTCATGCAGGACCAACGGCTTCATGGCTTCGTCGCCGTACTCCAGAAAACCGCGCTGATGCTCGACGATCTGGGTGGCAACTTTCATCAGGGTTTCGTTGCGGCTCTGCAGGCTCTTGATGAACCAGCGGGCTTCCTGCAACTGATTGCGCATGAAGGTGTTGTCGGCGCTGGTGTCGGCACGACGGACGAAACCGGCGTACTGGGCGTTGACGCGCAAGCGTGGCACCGATTCCTGATTGAGTTCGACCAGCCAGCGCTCGTTGTCCTTGCGCACGATGACGTCAGGGACGACGTATTCGGCTTCGGTTGACTCGATCTGCGAACCCGGGCGCGGATTCAGGCTCTGCACCAGTTCGATGACCTGGCGCAGTTCGTCTTCCTTGAGCTTCATCCGGCGCATCAACTGGCTGTAGTCGCGGCTGCCGAGCAGGTCGATATAGTCGGTGACCAGACGTTTGGCTTCCGCCAGCCATGGGGTCTTGGCAGGCAACTGGCGCAACTGCAGCAGCAAGCACTCGCCGAGGTTGCGGGCGCCGATACCGGCTGGTTCAAATTGTTGAATGCGGTGCAGGACGGCTTCGATTTCGTCCAGTTCGATGTCCAGTTCCGGATCGAACGCTTCGAGGATTTCCTCGAGGGTTTCATCCAGGTAGCCCTGATTGTTGATGCAATCAATCAGGGTCACGGCGATCAGGCGATCGGTGTCGGACATCGGTGCAAGGTTCAGTTGCCAAAGCAGGTGGCTTTGCAGGCTCTCGCCGGCGGAGGTGCGGGTGGTGAAGTCCCACTCGTCATCATCGCTGCTTGGCAGGCTGCTGGCACTGGTCTGGTAGACGTCTTCCCAGGCGGTGTCGACCGGAAGCTCGTTGGGGATGCGCTCGTTCCATTCGCCCTCCTCGAGGTTATCCACCGTCGGGGCAGTTTCCTGATAGGACGGTTCCTGGATCTCGGTATTGGGCTTCTGCTCGGCGTTGTCAGCCAAGGGGTCGGAATTGTCGAAGTCGTCGCCTTCTTCCTGGCGTTCGAGCATCGGATTGGATTCCAGAGCCTCCTGGATTTCCTGTTGCAGATCCAGGGTCGACAATTGGAGCAGACGGATGGCCTGTTGCAGCTGCGGTGTCATCGTCAGCTGCTGGCCCATTCTCAAGACTAGCGATGGTTTCATGGCAGGGGCTTAACACCTTATTCGCCGGCGCTATGCGCCATCCACTACAGGGCGCCGAAGCGCCAAACTTAAGCAAATTATATGCCTGAAACTGAAGTGTTTGCCTAGAGCGCTGTAACAATTAAAGCGTATTAAATCCTGCTTGAATCGATACAGCGCCCGGGCGGCGCACCGGGCACTGTTGCGCTTACAGGCGGAACTCGTGGCCCAGATACACTTCCTTGACCAGATCGTTGGCCAGGATGGTCTCTGCATCGCCCTCGGCAATCAACTGACCGTCGTTGACGATGTAAGCGGTTTCGCAGATATCCAGCGTCTCACGGACGTTGTGGTCGGTGATCAGTACACCAATGCCCTTGGCCTTGAGGTGGTGGATGATCTGCTTGATGTCGCCGACGGAAATCGGGTCGACACCGGCGAACGGTTCGTCGAGCAGGATGAATTTCGGTGCCGTTGCCAGCGCGCGAGCGATCTCCACACGGCGGCGCTCACCACCGGACAGGCTCATGCCGAGGTTGTCGCGGATGTGGGTGATGTGGAATTCCTGCAGCAGGCTTTCCAGCTCCTTGCGACGGCCGGCCTTGTCGAGCTCCTGGCGGGTCTCGAGGATGGCCATGATGTTGTCGGCCACCGACAGTTTGCGGAAGATCGACGCTTCTTGCGGCAGGTAGCCGATCCCGGCCTTTGCACGACCGTGCATCGGCTGGTGGCTGACGTCCAGATCATCGATCAGCACGCGGCCCTGATCGGCCTGTACCAGGCCGACGATCATGTAGAAGCAGGTCGTCTTGCCGGCGCCGTTCGGGCCGAGCAGGCCGACGATCTGGCCGCTGTCGATCGACAGGCTGACATCACGCACGACCTGGCGGCTTTTATAGGCCTTGGCCAGGTGCTGAGCTTTCAGAGTTGCCATTACTGGGTTTTCTCGTCGGTTTTCTTCTTCGGCTGGATCACCATATCGATGCGCGGACGCGCTTCGGTGACCTTGCTGCCGGTAGCGCGACCGGCGCTGGCCAGTTTCTTCACGGTGTCATAGACGATTTTCTCGCCCTGAGTCGTGTTGTTGTCCTTGTCGACCACCTTGGCCTTGTCGATCAGCACAACGCGGTTCTGCGCGGCGTGGTACTGGATCGTCACGCCCCAGCCCTGAACCGGCTTGGTGTCGCCAGCGGTCTGCAGTTGTTCGAAGTAGGCGAGGTTGCCCACCGACGTCACGACATCGATATCGCCAGCCGGGGTGCGGGTGATGGTCACGGTATTACCGGTCACCTTCATCGAGCCCTGGGTGATGATCACGTCACCCTTGTAGGTGGCGATGCCGTTCTTGTCGTCCAGTTGGGCGTCGTCGGCCTGAATGCGGATAGGTTGCTGCTGATCGTTCGGCAGAGCCCAGGCGCTCACGCTTCCCAGTGCTGCGCCCAGACTGAGCAAAATAGGGAGGGTTTTAACGAGCCTCATACTGTCCTCTTACGTTCGATAGCAGGTGTATCCTGCTTTCCTTCAGGTACGCTTTCATTCCAACGCCAGTCGATACACCGCCAGCGCCGTCGATTCTAACGGGTTGCTCGGTCTGCGCATATTGCTCCTGAGGGAACACGGTCATGCGCGTGGAGGTAACCAACAGATCGCGGTTCTGCTCATCGGTGCGCTTGATGCGTACCGAATCGATCAATTCGACTTGGGTGCCGCCCGAATTCACTTCGCCACGCTCGCTGGTCACGTGCCACGGAAACTCCGTTCCGCGGTACATGTTCAGGTCGGGCTTGGTGACCAGAGTGATATCGGTTGCCTTGACGTGCTCGGCCTTGTCGGAGGTCATTTCATACTGCACTTTGCCGTCCGGCAGATATTGCAGGGTATGCGTGTTGGTTGCATACCAGTCGATAGGCGTTTCGACCGACGTCACCGGTGGCTTGTCGAGGAAGCGTTCCGGACTGATGTTCCAGTAGCCCACCGCGGCGAATATCGCCGCGATACAGCCGAACAGCAGGAAGTTGCGAAATTTTTTGCTAAACATGGTTTGGCTCACAGGTACGCGGCGTTGGCCGCATCGAGGCGGCCCTGGGCGCGCAGGATCAATTCGCAGAATTCGCGGGCGGCCCCTTCGCCACCACGGGCGCGGGTTACGCCATGGGCGTGCTCGCGGACGAAATCGGCGGCGTTGGCGACGGCCATGCCCAGGCCAACACGGCGAATCACCGGCAGGTCAGGCAGATCGTCACCGAGGTAGGCGACTTCTTCATAGCTTAGGCCCAGTTGCTCAAGCAGGCCGTCGAGAACGACCAATTTGTCTTCGCGGCCCTGAAACAGGTGGGGAATTCCCAGGTTTTTCGCTCGACGTTCAACGACGGGTGTCTTGCGGCCGCTGATGATAGCGGTCTGCACGCCGGCGTTCATCAGCATTTTGATGCCTTGACCGTCGAGGGTGTTGAAGGTCTTGAACTCGCTACCGTCTTCAAGGAAGTACAGGCGACCGTCGGTGAGGACGCCGTCGACGTCGAAAACCGCCAGTTTGATCGCTTTGCCGCGTTGCAGCAGATCGTTGCTCATTACATGACTCCTGCACGCAGCAGATCGGAGAGGTTGAAGGCGCCGACCGGGCGGTCTTCCTCGTCTACGACTACCAATGCGTTGATTCGGTGGTCTTCCATGATTTTCAGGGCTTCGGCGGCCAGCATTTCCGGGCGGGCAGTCTTGCCGTGAGCGGTCATGACCTGGTCGATGGTGGCGCTGCGGATGTCAATGCTGCGGTCCAGCGTGCGGCGCAAGTCGCCGTCAGTGAAAATCCCGGCGAGTGTACCGTCAGTTTCAAGGATAACGGTCATGCCCAGACCTTTACGGGTCATTTCCATCAGTGCGTCCTTGAGCAGCGTGCCGCGCTGTACTTGCGGCAACTCCTGCCCGGCGTGCATGACGTTTTCCACTTTCAGCAACAGGCGACGACCGAGCGCGCCGCCCGGGTGGGAGAAGGCGAAGTCTTCGGCGGTGAAACCGCGTGCTTCCAGGAGCGCGACGGCCAGCGCATCGCCCATGACCAGTGCCGCTGTCGTCGACGAGGTCGGGGCCAGGTTCAGCGGGCAGGCTTCGTGTTCGACGTGAACGTTGAGATTGACTTCGGCCGCCTTGGCCAGTGGCGATTGCGGGTTGCCGGTGACGCTGATCAGCTGGATGCCCAGACGTTTGATCAGCGGCAGCAAGGTCACGATTTCATTGGTCGAGCCGGAGTTCGACAGGGCCAGGATCACGTCATCGCGAGTGATCATGCCCATGTCGCCATGGCTGGCTTCGGCCGGGTGGACAAAAAAGGCCGGGGTGCCGGTGCTGGCCAGGGTCGCGGCAATCTTGTTGCCGATGTGCCCGGATTTGCCCATGCCAACCACGACCACACGGCCTTTGCTGGCCAGAATCATCTCGCAAGCGCGTACGAAATCGGCGTCGATATGGGGCAGCAAGCCTTGTACGGCTTCCACTTCGAGTTGGATGGTGCGTTGTGCCGATTGAATCAGGTCGCTGGATTGGCTCATGTCAGAAATCGTATAGCCCGATGAAAAGGCGGCGATTATAGCGGTTATGTTGCAAAGGCTCACGCAAGTTCGTCGTGCTTTGTCATTCCTCGTTACCAAAACCCGGCAAAACAGCCTGCGCACCTGTCATATCGCCGAACACAGGCTGGTACAAGCCTTGGGCGCTTAGCCTTTGCAGTGATATAGTTCGCCGCCAGTTCGGCCTGCCCGGGATGTACGTGCTTTTTAAGTAAAGCCAGGCGTCCGAGTGAGAGGCTGCATCGCAAGGAGTTTAGATGAGTGCCGATAACGCCTACGCGGTCGAGCTGAAGGGAGTCTCCTTCAAGCGCGGTGCGCGCAGCATTTTCAATAACGTCGATATTCGCATCCCGCGCGGCAAGGTCACCGGCATCATGGGACCTTCCGGGTGTGGCAAGACCACGCTGCTGCGATTGATGGGCGCACAATTGCGCCCTGCCAGCGGCGAAGTCTGGGTCAATGGCCAGAACCTGCCTGCGCTTTCGCGCAGCGATCTGTTCGATGCGCGAAAGCACATGGGTGTGCTGTTTCAAAGCGGCGCGCTGTTCACCGATCTCGATGTATTCGAGAACGTGGCTTTCCCTCTGCGTGTTCATACCGATTTGCCGGAAGAAATGATCCGCGACATCGTCCTGCTCAAATTGCAGGCGGTCGGTCTGCGCGGTGCCATCGAATTGATGCCGGATGAGCTGTCCGGTGGCATGAAGCGTCGTGTCGCACTGGCGCGGGCGATTGCGCTCGATCCGCAGATCCTTATGTACGATGAACCTTTCGTCGGGCAGGATCCGATCGCCATGGGCGTGCTGGTCCGTCTGATCCGTCTGCTCAACGATGCGCTGGGGATCACCAGTATCGTGGTGTCCCACGATCTGGCGGAAACCGCGAGCATTGCCGACTACATCTATGTCGTCGGTGATGGTCAGGTGCTGGGGCAGGGGACGCCGGACGAGTTGATGAACTCGGACGAGCCGCGTATCCGTCAGTTCATGACCGGCAATCCCGATGGCCCGGTGCCGTACCATTTTCCAGCGACGGATTACCGCGCAGATCTTCTGGGGAAGCGCTGATGCGCAGAATTTCATTAATAGAACGCGTGCGCCGGTTCGGCGAGGCGGCGATCGACGCCGTCGCGGTGTTCGGTCGCGCGACGCTGTTCCTGTTTCATGCCTTGCTGGGTCGTGGCGGCATCAGCGGCGGTTTCAGCCTGCTGGTCAAGCAGCTGCATTCGGTTGGCGTGATGTCGCTGGTGATCATCGTCGTTTCCGGGATCTTCATCGGCATGGTGCTGGCGCTACAGGGCTTCAGTATTCTGTCGAGCTACGGTTCGGAACAGGCCGTGGGGCAGATGGTTGCGCTGACCCTGTTGCGTGAGCTCGGCCCGGTGGTGACAGCGCTGTTGTTCGCCGGTCGTGCCGGTTCGGCGTTGACCGCAGAGATCGGCAACATGAAGTCCACCGAACAGCTTTCCAGTCTGGAAATGATCGGCGTCGATCCGCTCAAGTACATCATTGCTCCGCGCCTGTGGGCCGGCTTCATTTCCCTGCCGGTGCTGGCGATGATTTTCAGCGTGGTGGGCATCTGGGGCGGTTCGTGGGTGGCTGTCGACTGGCTGGGTGTGTATGAAGGCTCGTATTGGGCGAACATGCAGAACAGCGTGAATTTCACCAGTGACGTGCTCAATGGCGTGATCAAAAGTATTGTTTTTGCCTTTGTAGTGACCTGGATCGCCGTATTCCAAGGCTACGACTGTGAGCCCACTTCCGAGGGGATCAGCCGTGCCACTACCAAGACCGTGGTGTTTGCCTCGCTGGCAGTCCTCGGCCTGGACTTTATTCTGACCGCTTTGATGTTTGGAGATTTCTGATGCAAAACCGCACCCTGGAAATCGGTGTCGGCCTGTTCCTGCTGGCAGGGATCCTGGCTTTGTTGCTGCTTGCTTTGCGGGTCAGTGGTCTGTCTCCGACATCGACCACCGACACCTATAAACTGTATGCCTACTTTGACAATATCGCCGGTTTGACGGTCAGAGCCAAAGTGACCATGGCCGGTGTGACTATCGGCAAGGTCACGGCGATCGACCTGGATCGCGACAGCTTCACCGGTCGGGTCACCCTGCAAGTGGATAAAAAGGTCGACAACCTGCCGACCGATTCCACAGCGTCTATCCTGACCGCTGGTCTGCTGGGCGAGAAGTACATCGGTATCAGCGTCGGCGGTGAAGACAAACCGCTGAAGGATGGTGGAACCATTCACGACACGCAGTCGTCACTGGTACTGGAAGACCTGATCGGTAAATTCCTGCTCAATACCGTTAGCAAAGACGCCAAATGAGGAGCTTTTGAATGATCTCTACCTTGCGACGTGGCCTGTTGGTGTTGCTCGCGGCATTGCCACTGATGGCTAACGCTGCGCCTGGGCAATCCGCGCATGATCTGGTTCAGGACACCACGAACCGGATGCTTGCCGACCTGTCGGCCAACAAAGAGAAGTACAAGCAGGATCCGCAGGATTTCTACACGGCGTTGAATACCATCGTCGGTCCGGTGGTGGATGCCGAAGGCATTTCCAAGAGCATCATGACGGTCAAGTATTCGCGCAAGGCCACGCCGGCGCAGATGAAGACTTTCGAAGAAAACTTCAAGAAAGGCCTGTTCCAGTTCTACGGTAACGCCTTGCTCGAATACAACAACCAGGGCATCACCGTTGATCCGGCCAAGGACGAGTCGGGCGATCGCACCAGCGTCGGCATGACCGTAAAAGGCACCAACGGCGCGATCTATCCTGTGCAGTACACGCTTGAGAAGATCAACGGCGAGTGGAAACTGCGCAACGTGATCATCAATGGCATCAACATCGGCAAGCTGTTCCGTGATCAGTTCGCCGACGCCATGCAGCGCAATGGCAATGATCTGGACAAGACCATCAACAATTGGGCTGGTGAAGTCGCCAAGGCCAAGGAAACCACGGATAAAGCTGCCGAGAAGCCAGCACAATGAGTGAGGCCGCAGTTCGTATGAGTGATGTCGACGAGCTTCTGCTCAGTGGCGTGCTGGACTATCGCACCGGTGCGGACCTGCGCAAGGAAGGCCAGGCGCTGATCAAGTCGAGCAAGGCTGCTTCGCTGGTGATCGATTGCTCGGCGGTGCAGAAATCCAGCAGCGTCGGTTTGTCGTTGCTGTTGTGCTTCATGCGCGATGCGAATGCAGCCGGCAAGGCTGTCAGCATCCGCGCGATGCCCGAAGACATGCGCGAAATTGCTCAGGTCAGTGAACTGACCGAACTGTTGGCGCAACCCTGAACCCGCATCAATAAAGAAGCCCCCCGTCAGAGTCCTGCCAATGCGGGGTTCGCAGGCGCGGGGCTTTTTTGTATGATGTCCGACCCGTGCGCACAGGGCGCCGATTGAGGTTGAGCATGCAGGCCGTAGAAGTGAAGAGCTTCCTTGAAGGAAAGCTGCCCGGAACGTTGGTAGAAGTTGAGGGCGAAGGCTGCAATTTCCAGCTGAACGTGATTAGCGATGAACTGGCGGCGTTGAGCCCGGTGAAGCGTCAGCAGCAGATCTATGCCCATTTGAACCCATGGATCACCGATGGCAGCATCCATGCGGTCACTATGAAATTTTTCAGCAGCGCGGCCTGGGCCGAGCGCACCTGAGCCTAAGGGCGTTGAGATTCTTATGGATAAATTGATTATTACTGGTGGCGCTCGTCTTGATGGCGAGATCCGCATTTCCGGGGCAAAGAACTCTGCCCTGCCGATCCTGGCTGCCACCCTGCTGTGCGATGGCCCGGTGACCGTTGGCAACCTGCCGCACCTGCATGACATCACCACCATGATCGAGCTGTTCGGTCGCATGGGCATTGAGCCGGTGATCGACGAGAAACTCAGCGTCGAAATCGACCCGCGCACCATCAAGACCCTGATCGCGCCGTACGAACTGGTGAAAACCATGCGTGCGTCGATTCTGGTACTGGGCCCGATGGTTGCCCGTTTCGGTGAAGCCGAAGTCGCACTGCCTGGCGGTTGCGCCATCGGTTCGCGTCCGGTTGACTTGCACATCCGTGGCCTCGAAGCCATGGGCGCGATCATCGACGTCGAAGGCGGCTACATCAAGGCCAAGGCGCCTGAAGGTGGCCTGCGTGGTGCGAGCTTCTTCTTCGATACCGTCAGCGTGACCGGTACCGAGAACATCATGATGGCTGCTGCTCTGGCCAAGGGCCGTAGCGTGTTGCAGAACGCCGCCCGCGAGCCTGAAGTGGTTGACCTGGCGAACTTCCTCAACGCCATGGGCGCCAAGGTTTCCGGCGCCGGCACCGACACCATCACCATCGATGGCGTCGAGCGTCTGGGTTCGGCTTTCTATAAGGTCATGCCTGACCGTATCGAAACCGGCACCTACCTGGTCGCGGCCGCCGTGACCGGTGGCCGCGTCAAGGTCAAGGACACCGATCCGACCATTCTCGAAGCCGTTCTGGAAAAGCTCCGTGAAGCCGGCGCAGAAATCACCTGCGGTGAAGACTGGATCGAGCTGAACATGCACGGCAAACGTCCGAAAGCAGTCAACGTGCGCACCGCGCCGTACCCGGCATTCCCGACTGACATGCAAGCGCAGTTCATCTCGCTCAACGCCATTGCCGAAGGCACCGGTGCGGTGATCGAGACAATCTTCGAAAACCGTTTCATGCACGTGTACGAGCTGCACCGCATGGGCGCCAAGATCCAGGTCGAAGGCAACACCGCCATCGTCACCGGCACTGAAGTCCTCAAGGGCGCGCCAGTGATGGCGACCGACCTGCGTGCTTCGGCCAGTCTGGTGATCTCGGCACTGGTTGCCGAAGGCGATACGCTGATCGATCGCATCTACCACATAGACCGTGGTTACGAGTGCATCGAAGAAAAACTGCAGATGCTGGGCGCCAAGATCCGTCGCGTTCCGGGCTGATTGCTGGATTGGGACACAGGGACGTGTCCAACGAATTGTTTCGAATCGAGGGTGGTCTTTTCATTGGTAAAGACGCCTCGATGTGTGCCCGGCGCCGATTGCGACCGGGCATGAGTACCTTGATAAGGACTGACGTTTCCCATGTTGACCATCGCACTGTCCAAGGGCCGCATCCTTGACGACACCCTGCCGCTTCTTGCTGAAGCGGGCATCGTGCCGACCGAGAATCCGGACAAGAGCCGCAAGCTGATCATTCCCACGACGCAGGACGACGTTCGTCTGCTGATCGTGCGCGCCACCGATGTGCCGACTTACGTCGAGCATGGCGCGGCCGACCTCGGCGTGGCCGGTAAAGACGTGTTGATGGAATACACCGGCCAGGGCCTCTACGAGCCACTGGACCTGCAGATCGCCCAGTGCAAGCTGATGACCGCCGGCAAGATCGGCGCGCCAGAGCCCAAGGGCCGTCTGCGCGTGGCGACCAAATTCGTCAACGTTGCCAAGCGTTACTACGCCGAGCAGGGCCGTCAGGTCGACATCATCAAGCTCTACGGCTCGATGGAACTGGCGCCGCTGATCGGTCTCGCCGACAAGATCATCGATGTGGTCGACACCGGCAACACCCTGCGCGCCAACGGCCTGGAACCTCAGGAACTGATCGCCACGATCAGCTCGCGCCTGGTGGTCAACAAGGCTTCGATGAAAATGCAACACGCCCGTATCCAGGCGTTGATCGATACCCTGCGCAACGCAGTGGAATCGCGACACCGCGGCTGATTTACCTGCGCGACCCCAGGTCGCGCCGTCTATCCGCCTCATAGCCAGAATTCTCAGGTGCCCAAGCGGATCGAATGATAGTTTCGGGCGCCTGAGTTTTTTGCCATTCCTATGAGGCTCTCGCTATGACCGCACCGACTGCAATTCGCCGACTCAACGCTGCTGACCCGGATTTCGCGCATCATCTGGATCATCTGCTGAGCTGGGAAAGTGTGTCTGACGACTCGGTCAATCAGCGGGTGCTGGATATCATCAAGGCTGTGCGCGAACGCGGTGACGCGGCGCTGGTCGAGTTCACCCAGAAGTTCGACGGCCTCGAAGTCGCTTCGATGGCCGACCTGATCCTGCCGCGCGAACGCCTGGAGCTGGCTCTGACGCGGATCACCGTGGCACAGCGCGAAGCACTGGAAAAAGCCGCCGCCCGTGTGCGCAGCTACCACGAGAAACAGAAACAGGATTCGTGGAGCTACACCGAAGCTGACGGCACGGTGCTGGGCCAGAAGGTCACGCCGCTGGATCGTGCCGGTCTGTACGTGCCGGGTGGCAAGGCGTCGTACCCGTCGTCGGTGTTGATGAACGCGATTCCGGCCAAGGTCGCCGGCGTGACCGAAGTGGTCATGGTCGTGCCGACCCCGCGCGGTGAAATCAACGAACTGGTGCTGGCGGCTGCGTGCATCGCCGGCGTTGACCGCGTGTTCACCATCGGCGGTGCGCAAGCCGTCGCGGCTCTGGCCTACGGCACCGAAAGCGTGCCGAAAGTCGATAAGGTGGTTGGTCCGGGCAACATTTATGTCGCCACGGCCAAGCGCCACGTATTCGGTCAGGTCGGCATCGACATGATCGCCGGCCCTTCGGAAATTCTCGTGGTGTGCGACGGCCAGACCGATCCGGACTGGATCGCCATGGACCTGTTCTCGCAAGCCGAGCACGACGAAGACGCCCAGGCGATTCTGGTCAGTCCGGACGCCGAGTTCCTCGACAAGGTCGCCGCGAGCATCGACAAACTGCTGCCGACCATGGATCGCGCGACCATCATCGAAACCTCGATCAATGGCCGTGGTGCGTTGATTCACGTGAAGGACATGGCGCAAGCCATCGAAGTCGCCAACCGCATTGCCCCGGAACACTTGGAACTGTCGGTCGCTGACCCGCAAGCCTGGCTGCCGCAGATCCGCCACGCTGGCGCTATTTTCATGGGCCGTCACACCTCGGAAGCACTGGGCGACTATTGCGCAGGCCCGAACCACGTATTGCCGACGTCCGGCACCGCGCGATTCTCGTCGCCGCTGGGTGTGTATGACTTCCAGAAGCGTTCGTCGATCATTTTCTGCTCCGAGGCCGGTGCTTCCGAGCTGGGCAAGACTGCATCGGTGCTGGCCCGTGGCGAATCGCTGAGCGCTCACGCGCGCAGCGCCGAATACCGCATCAAAGACGAAGACTTTCAACAAGGGCAGGGGAACTGAGCGATGAGCAAATTCTGGAGCCCGTTCGTCAAGGATCTGGTGCCATACGTGCCGGGCGAACAACCGAAGCTGACCAAACTGGTCAAGCTCAATACCAACGAAAACCCCTATGGCCCATCGCCAAAAGCCTTGGCGGCGATGCAGGTCGAGCTCAACGATAACCTGCGTCTGTACCCGGACCCGAACAGCGATCTGCTGAAAACCGCCGTCGCTCATTACTATGGCGTGCAGAGCAATCAGGTGTTCCTCGGCAACGGCTCGGATGAAGTGCTGGCGCATATCTTCCACGGTTTGCTGCAACACGATCAGCCGCTGCTGTTCCCGGACATCAGTTACAGCTTCTATCCGGTGTATTGCGGTTTGTACGGTATCCAGTACGATGCGGTGCCGCTGGACGCGCAGTTCCAGATCAACCCGGCGGACTATGCCAAGCCGAATGGCGGAATCATTTTCCCTAATCCGAACGCACCCACCGGTTGCCTGTTGGCACTCGACGCGGTTGAGCAGATCCTCAAGGCCAGCCCGGATTCGGTGGTCGTGGTGGACGAGGCTTACATCGACTTCGGCGGCGAAACCGCGATCAGTCTGGTGGACCGTTATCCGAACCTGCTGGTGACGCAGACCCTGTCCAAGTCGCGTTCGCTGGCCGGCCTACGCGTGGGTCTGGCGGTCGGGCATCCTGATCTGATCGAGGCGCTGGAGCGGATCAAGAACAGCTTCAACTCTTATCCGCTGGATCGTCTGGCCATTGTCGGCGCGGCAGCGGCGTTCGAAGATCACGAGCATTTCGACAAGACCTGCCGCCTGGTGATCGAGAGCCGCGAGTGGGTGATTGCGCAGTTGCAGGCCAAGGGTTTTGAAGTGTTGCCGTCGGCGGCGAACTTCATCTTCGCCCGGCATCCGCAGCATGATGCGGCAGGGCTGGCGGCCAAGCTGCGTGAGCAGGGCGTGATCGTGCGGCACTTCAAGCAGGAGCGGATTGCGCAGTTCCTGCGGATTTCGATTGGCACGCCGGAGCAGAATCAGGCGCTGATCGACGGCCTCGGCGACCTTTGATACAACGCTGAACCCTGTAGGAGCGAGCCTGCTCGCGATAGCGCAAGGACATTCAACATTTATGCTGACTGACCTGGCGCAATCGCGAGCAAGCTCGCTCCCCCATTGTTTTTGCTTGGCGGCTTACTCTTCTTTTTCCTGTACCGGCGCCGGTGGCGGACGCAGGCCGATTTCAGCGGTGAGCTTCAGCTCTTTGCCATTGCGCATCACCTGAATCGTCACTTTGTCGGTCGGTTTGATCCGCGCGACCTGGTTCATTGAACGACGGCCATCACCGGCCGGTTCGCCGTCAATGCTCAGAATCACATCACCCAATTGCAGGCCGGCTTTCTGCGCCGGGCCATCGCGGAAGATCCCTGCGACGACAATCCCCGGACGCCCGGACAAACCAAACGACTCGGCCAGTTCCTGGGTCAGCGGCTGCACTTCAATGCCCAGCCAGCCACGAATCACCTGACCGTGCTCGATGATCGACTTCATCACCTCCATCGCCAGTTTCACCGGAATGGCAAAACCGATGCCCTGCGAGCCGCCGGACTTGGAGAAGATCGCCGTGTTGATACCGGTCAGGTTGCCGTTGGCGTCGACCAGTGCGCCGCCGGAGTTGCCCGGGTTGATCGCCGCGTCAGTCTGGATGAAGTCTTCGTAGTTGTTCAGGCCCAACTGATTACGCCCGGTGGCGCTGATGATGCCCATGGTCACGGTCTGCCCCACACCGAACGGGTTACCGATGGCCAGCGCGACGTCGCCGATACGAATATTGTCGGAACGGCCGACAGTGATCGCCGGCAGGGTTTTCAGGTCGATCTTCAACACCGCGAGGTCGGTTTCCGGATCGCTGCCGATCACTCGGGCGAGAGTTTCACGGCCGTCCTTCAGGGCGACCACAATCTGATCGGCACCGCTGGTCACGTGGTTGTTGGTGAGGATGTAGCCCTCCGGGCTCATGATCACGCCGGAGCCGAGGCTCGATTCCATGCGCTTCTGCTTCCGCGAGTTATCACCAAAGAAGCGGCGGAACTGCGGATCTTCAAACAGCGGATGCGCCGGTTTGTTGATGACTTTGGTGGTGTACAGATTGACCACTGAAGGCGCGGCAATGGTCACGGCATCCGCATAGGACACCGGCCCCTGCTGCACGCTGGTGGTCTGCGGGGCCTGTTGCAGGTTGACGTCGAGGCTCGGCAGCCCGACCCACTGCGGGTAACGCTGAATAATCAACAGAGCGATAAGCACGCCGGCCAACAGCGGCCAGCCCATAAAACGCAGCGCCTTGAACATTAAGCACGTCCTGGAAGAGTTGCAGGCGGGGTCAGACCGCCCATAATGTCGCGCATTATACGAGGCCGCGCGTGCCTCTGAACGGGATATTTAGGAGTCTTTCATGGCCGTTGCCCTCAGCACCCTCGTCGAAGAAGCCGACCGTTACCTTGGCAGTGCGAAAATTGCCGATTATTGCCCGAATGGATTGCAGGTCGAGGGCCGCCCGCAAGTGATGCGCATCGTTAGCGGCGTCACGGCCAGTCAGGCCTTGCTCGATGCCGCCGTCGAGGCCGGGGCCGATCTGGTGCTGGTGCACCACGGATACTTCTGGAAGGGCGAGAACCCGTGCGTCACCGGCATGAAGCAGCGCCGACTGAAGACCTTGCTCAAGCACGACATCAGTCTGCTCGCTTACCACTTGCCGCTGGATTTGCATCCTGATGTCGGCAACAACGTGCAACTGGCGCGTCAACTGGACATCACTGTTGAAGGCCCGCTGGACCCGGATAATCTTAAAATCGTGGGTCTGGTCGGGTCTTTGAAAGAGCCGATGACGGCACGCGATTTCGCCCGCAAGGTGCAAGAAGTCATGGGCCGCGAACCGTTGCTGATTGAAGGCAGCCCGATGATTCGCCGGGTTGGCTGGTGCACAGGCGGTGGCCAAGGCTATATCGATCAGGCCGTCGCCGCAGGCGTCGATCTGTATCTCAGCGGTGAAGCTTCCGAACAGACCTTCCACAGCGCCCGCGAAAACGACATCAGCTTTATTGCCGCCGGCCACCACGCCACCGAGCGCTACGGCGTGCAGGCGCTGGGCGACTACCTGGCAAAACGCTTCGCCGTCGAACACATCTTCATCGACTGCCCGAATCCAATCTGACAACCACCACTCCCCTGTGTAGGAGCTGCCGAAGGCTGCGATCTCTTGATCTGGCCTTTTAAAAACAAGATCAAAAGATCGCAGCCTTCGGCAGCTCCTACAGGACAGTCATCGCCCAAACGAGTGGGCATATTCATATACCCTTTCGATCTAGTCGGCGTCCTGATTAGAAGAGGCCGCTGTGCTAGGATTTCCCGCTCGAACACGGCCCGCTGGCCGTTCATAAGAAAGTTTTCGTGAGTAGCCATGGTCGACAAACTGACGCATCTGAAACAGCTGGAGGCGGAAAGCATCCACATCATCCGCGAGGTGGCCGCCGAGTTCGATAACCCGGTGATGCTGTACTCCATCGGTAAAGACTCCGCCGTGATGCTGCATCTGGCACGCAAGGCGTTCTTCCCGGGCAAGCTGCCGTTTCCGGTGATGCACGTCGACACCCGCTGGAAATTCCAGGAGATGTACAAGTTCCGCGACAAGATGGTCGAAGAACTGGGCCTGGACCTGATCACCCACATCAACCCCGATGGCGTGGCGCAGAACATCAACCCGTTCACCCACGGCAGTGCCAAGCACACCGACATCATGAAAACCGAAGGCCTGAAACAGGCACTCGACAAGCATGGTTTCGACGCAGCGTTCGGCGGCGCCCGTCGCGATGAAGAGAAATCCCGCGCCAAAGAGCGCGTGTACTCGTTCCGTGACAGCAAGCACCGCTGGGACCCGAAAAACCAGCGCCCGGAGCTGTGGAACGTCTACAACGGCAAGGTCAACAAGGGCGAATCCATTCGTGTGTTCCCGTTGTCGAACTGGACCGAACTGGACATCTGGCAATACATCTACCTCGAAGGCATCCCGATCGTGCCGCTGTACTTCGCCGCCGAGCGCGAAGTGATCGAGAAGAACGGCACGCTGATCATGATCGACGACGAGCGCATCCTCGAGCACCTGTCCGACGAAGACAAAGCGCGCATCGTCAAAAAGAAAGTGCGTTTCCGCACCCTTGGCTGCTACCCGTTGACGGGCGCCGTGGAGTCCGAGGCCGAAAGCCTCACCGACATCATTCAAGAAATGCTCCTGACGCGAACTTCCGAGCGCCAGGGCCGAGTCATCGACCACGATGGCGCCGGCTCGATGGAAGATAAAAAACGTCAAGGCTATTTCTAAGGGGCTGTCATGTCGCACGTATCTGATTTGATCAGCGAGGACATCCTCGCCTACCTGGGCCAGCACGAACGTAAAGAGCTGCTGCGCTTTTTGACTTGCGGTAACGTCGATGACGGCAAGAGCACCCTGATCGGGCGCCTGCTGCACGACTCGAAGATGATCTACGAAGATCACCTCGAAGCCATCACCCGCGACTCGAAGAAAGTCGGCACCACCGGTGACGATATCGACCTGGCGTTGCTGGTCGACGGTCTGCAGGCCGAGCGTGAGCAGGGCATCACCATCGATGTCGCTTACCGTTATTTCTCCACCGCCAAACGCAAATTCATCATCGCCGATACGCCTGGCCATGAGCAGTACACCCGCAACATGGCCACCGGTGCGTCCACCTGTGACCTGGCGATCATCCTCGTCGACGCGCGGTACGGCGTGCAGACCCAGACCCGTCGCCACAGCTTCATCGCCTCCCTGCTGGGGATCAAACACATCGTCGTCGCCATCAACAAGATGGACTTGAAGGGCTTCGATGAAGGCGTGTTCGAGTCGATCAAGGCTGACTACCTGAAGTTCGCCGAAGGCTTGAAGATGAAGCCGACCAGCATGCACTTCGTGCCGATGTCTGCCCTCAAGGGCGACAACGTGGTGAACAAGTCCGAGCGTTCGCCTTGGTACAAGGGCCAGTCGCTGATGGAAATCCTTGAGACCGTGGAAGTGGCGGGCGATCGCAACTTCACCGATCTGCGTTTCCCGGTGCAGTACGTCAACCGTCCGAACCTGAACTTCCGTGGTTTCGCCGGCACGCTGGCCAGCGGCATCGTCAAGAAGGGCGACGAAGTCGTGGTGCTGCCGTCGGGCAAGAGCAGCCGGGTGAAATCCATCGTCACTTTCGAAGGTGAGCTGGAACATGCCGGTCCTGGTCAGGCCGTAACGCTGACCATGGAAGACGAAATCGACATCTCCCGTGGCGACCTGCTGGTGCATGCCGACAACGTGCCGCCGGTCACCGACAGCTTCGAAGCGATGCTGGTGTGGATGGCTGAAGAGCCGATGCTGCCGGGCAAGAAATACGACATCAAACGCGCCACCAGTTACGTGCCGGGCTCGATTGCCAGCATCGTCAACAAGGTCGACGTCAACACCCTTGAAGAAGGCCCGGCGAGCGCGTTGCAGCTCAACGAAATCGGCAAGGTGAAGATCGCGCTCGACGCGCCGATCGCCCTCGACGGTTACGAGAGCAACCGCACCACCGGCGCGTTCATCATCATCGACCGTTTGACCAACGGCACCGTTGGCGCCGGCATGATCGTTGCGCAACCGGTGACGCATGGCACTGCCACGCACCACGGCAAGCTGGCCCACGTTGCCACAGAAGAGCGCGCCCAGCGTTTCGGCCAGCAACCGGCTACCGTGCTGTTCAGCGGCCTGTCGGGCGCAGGCAAAAGCACGCTGGCTTATGCGGTCGAGCGCAAGCTGTTCGACATGGGCCGTGCGGTGTTTGTGCTCGATGGCCAGAACCTGCGTCACGACCTCAATAAAGGTCTGCCGCAGGATCGTACCGGTCGCACTGAAAATTGGCGCCGGGCCGCGCACGTCGCGCGTCAGTTCAACGAAGCCGGCCTGCTGACCCTGGCCGCGTTCGTTGCGCCGAGTGCCGAAGGACGCGAGCAGGCCAAGGAGCTGATCGGCAAGGATCGTCTGCTGACGGTCTACGTACAGGCCTCGCCGGCCGTGTGCGCCGAGCGTGATCCGCAAGGCCTGTACGCGGCTGGCGGCGACAACATCCCGGGCGAGTCCTTCCCGTACGACGTGCCGCTGAATGCCGATCTGGTGATCGACACGCAGACACTGAGTCTGGAAGAGAGCGTCAAGCAAGTGCTGGATCTGCTGCGCAAGCGTGGCGCGATCTAAGCGTTAGCGACCAATGAAAAGCCCGTCGATGAGTGATCATCGGCGGGCTTTTTTTTCGCTTTGAGATGTCAAAAGATCGCAGCCTTCGGCAGCTCCTACATTGGATCGGCGTACACCCTGTAGGAGCTTGCGATCTTTTCGTGATCGTTCCCACGCTCTGCGTGGGAACGCAGCCCGGGACGCTCCGCGTCCCACCTAAAGCGGACGCAGAGCGTCCAGTGAGGCATTCCCACGCGGAGCATGGGAACGATCATACGGAAGGATATTCGCGGTGCATCTGTTCCAGTAACGCGTCTTTATCCAGCCACAGCTGGTTGATCCAGCCCTGAAACTGCAAGCGATACTCACCATCCTGGTCGTAATTCTTGCCAATGAATTGCTGCGGAATTTTCAGCTCTTCAAAGTGCACCACCACATCGCGCACATTGCCGCACAGCAGATCCCAGAACCCCGGACGCCCGGCCGGGTAGTGAATCGTCACATTGACGATCGACTCCAGCTGTTCGCCCATCGCATCCAGCACAAAGGCAATCCCGCCAGCCTTCGGTTTGAGCAAGTATTTGAACGGCGATTGCTGCTGCGCATGCTTGCCTTCGGTGAAGCGCGTGCCTTCAACGAAGTTGAAAATCCCCACCGGGTTATTGCGAAACTTCGCGCAAGTCTTACGGGTAGTTTCCAGGTCTTTGCCTTTCTTCTCCGGGTGCTTGGCCAGGTATGCCTTGGAGTAGCGCTTCATGAACGGAAAGCCCAGCGCCCACCAGGCCAGACCGATCACCGGCACCCAGATCAGCTCCTGCTTGAGGAAGAACTTCAGCGGCTGAATCCTGCGGTTGAGCACGTATTGCAACACCAGAATATCGACCCAGCTCTGATGGTTACTGGTGATCAGATACGAGTGCTGATAGTCGAGGCCTTGCAGCCCGCTGACGTGCCAGCGCGTACGCCGGACCAGGTTCATCCAGCCCTTGTTGTTACTGATCCATGCCTCGTGGGTATGGCTCATCAACCAGAGCGAAGCCCGCCGGGCGAGGTCGAACGGCAGCACTTTGATCAGCGCCACGCAGAACAGAAACGAGCACAGCAGAATCGTATTGAGTGCCAACAGCAGCGCGGCGATCACGCCGCGCAACGGTGCAGGTAGAAAATCCAGCATTTACACATCCATAGGTCGGTTGGCGGCTTGAATCGCCGTGAGGGCGATGGTGTAGACGATGTCATCGACCTGCGCGCCGCGCGGCAAGTCGTTCACCGGTTTGCGCAGGCCTTGCAGCATCGGCCCGAGGCTGACGCAATCGGCGCTGCGTTGTACGGCTTTGTGGGTGGTGTTGCCGGTGTTCAGATCCGGGAACACGAACACGGTGGCGCGACCGGCGACCTGACTGTTCGGCGCCAGTTGCCGGGCGACTTCTGCGTTGGCGGCGGCGTCGTATTGCAGCGGGCCGTCGATCAGCAGCGAGTGCTGTTGCTCGTGGGCGAGCAGGGTGGCCTCGCGGACTTTCTCGACCTCTTCACCCGTGGCCGATTCGCCGCTGGAGTAACTGATCATCGCCACGCGCGGGGTGATGCCGAATGCCGCCGCCGAATCAGCGCTTTGCAGGGCAATCTCGGCCAGTTCCGTCGCGCTCGGGTGCGGGTTCATCACGCAGTCGCCATACACCAGCACTTCTTCCGGGAACAGCATGAAGAACACCGACGACACCAGCGTGCAACCCGGTGCCGTCTTGATCAACTGAAGGGCCGGGCGAATGGTGTTGGCGGTGGTGTTGATCACACCCGAGACCAGACCGTCGACTTCATCCAGCGCGAGCATCATGGTGCCGATCACCACGGTGTCTTCCAGTTGCTGCTCGGCCATCGGCGCATTGAGGCTCTTGGTTTTGCGCAGGGCGACCATCGGCTCGACGTAGCGCTCGCGGATCAGGTCCGGATCGAGAATCTCCAGCCCCGGTGGCAAGACGATACCCTGGGCGCGGGCCACGGCTTCGACGTCTGCAGGTTTGGCCAGCAGCACGCAACGGGCGATCCCGCGTTCCTGACAGATGGCCGCCGCTTGTACGGTGAACGGCTCGCTGCCTTCGGGCAGGACGATGCGCTTGTTCGCCGCCTGCGCGCGCTGAATCAACTGATAGCGGAACACGGCGGGCGACAGGCGCATTTCCCGTGGCGTACCGCAGCGCTGGTGCAGCCATTTGGCGTCGAGATGGCTGGCGACGAAATCGGTGATGATCTCCGCGCGCTCGCGGTCATCGATCGGAATTTCCTTGTTCAAACCGTTGAGCAGGTTGGCGGTGTCGTAGGAGCCGGTGCTCACCGACAACACCGGCAAGCCTGCCTGCAACGCGCCGCGGCACAAGTCCATGATGCGTGGATCGGGCAAGGTGTCGCTGGTCAGCAGCAGGCCGGCCAGTGGCACGCCGTTGATCGCCGCCAGGCTGACGGCGAGGATGATGTCGTCGCGATCCCCCGGCGTCACCACCAAAACGCCGGGCTTGAGCAGCTCGACGGTGTTGCGCATGGTGCGTGCGCAAATGATGATCTTGGTCATCCGTCGGGTTTCGTAGTCACCGGCATTGAGCACTTGCGCGCCCATCAGGTCGGCGACGTCGCGGGTGCGTGGTGCGTTGAGTTCGGGTTGGAACGGGATGCAGCCGAGCAAGCGGAAATCACCGCTGCGCAGCAACGGCGAATGCTCTTTCAGACGGGTGGCGAAGGCGTCCATGCTCTCCTCGGTCTTGACCTTGTTGAGGATCACGCCGAGGACTTTCGGGTCTTTCGGCCCGCCGAACAATTGCGCCTGCAACTCGACGCGGCCAGACAGTTCGGCGAGCACTTCGTTTTCCGGCGCCGAGACCAGAATCACCTCGGCATCGAGGCTCTTGGCCAAGTGCAGGTTGACGCGCGCGGCGTAGCTGGCGCTGCGGGTCGGCACCATGCCTTCAACGACCAGCACGTCTTTGCCGATGGCCGCTTGCTGATACAGGGTGATGATTTCTTCGAGCAACTCATCGAGCTGACCGTCGCCGAGCATCCGCTCGACGTGGGCCAGGCCCAGCGGCTGCGGTGGTTTCAGGCCGTGAGTGCGCGCCACCAGTTCGGTGGAGCGTTCAGGGCCGGTGTCGCCCGGGTGCGGCTGCGCAATCGGTTTGAAGAAGCCGACTTTCAGGCCCGCTCGCTCCAGCGTACGCACCAGCCCGAGGCTGATGGAGGTCAGACCCACGCCAAAATCGGTGGGTGCGATAAAAAAAGTTTGCATGCGAATTCTCTAAAGTTGCATGGCAATGGCGATCATCTATCTCTGACAATCTGCCGAAATTCAGTCGCCAAGGTTATCGTTAACCGAGCCTTGTGCGCACCAACCGCAGGCAAAGGGTTGGCCTATTTTTTCAATACGTTGCGCCGGGTCGAGCACCCAGGCACGTGATTGCCAGGGCGGCTGATGGCGCAGGTGTTGGGTGTGCCCACAGGAAAGCTCGGCCACCCAATGGCCTTCTTCGTCTTGATGGAAGCCTGCGATCGTCGAAACCCGTTTGTCCGGGTTGTGTTCGCTTTCGCGCGTTTGCTTCGCTAAACTTGGCCTTTCTATATTCTTATGCAAAAGGTCTCGCCCCATGCTGATCGCCGCCAATAAGGCTGTCTCCATCGACTATACCCTGACCAACGACGCTGGTGAGGTCATCGACAGCTCCGCCGGCGGCGCTCCGCTGGTCTACCTGCAAGGCGCAGGCAACATCATTCCAGGCCTGGAAAAAGCTCTGGAAGGCAAAGCTGTTGGTGACGAGCTGGAAGTTTCCGTTGAACCGGAAGACGCTTACGGCGAATACGCCGCTGAGCTGGTCAGCACCCTGAGCCGCAGCATGTTCGAAGGCGTTGACGAGCTGGAAGTCGGCATGCAGTTCCACGCTTCGGCGCCGGACGGCCAAATGCAAATCGTCACCATCCGTGACCTCGACGGCGACGACGTGACTGTCGACGGTAACCACCCACTGGCTGGTCAGCGCCTGAACTTCAAAGTGAAGATCGTTGACATTCGTGATGCCAGCCAGGAAGAAATCGCTCATGGCCACGTCCATGGCGAAGGTGGCCATCACCACTGATTTTCTGCGCTAAGCTTCGAGTACTGGAGAGGCGCCTGCGGGCGCCTTTTTAGTCCGCGGCTGTCCTTGGTGGTCTCGCCAAGTGGCTGTTTCGAGTAGAACATCGGAATCCTGGAGTTCGTCATGAGTGCTTTTCACGACCTTAAGTTGACAGCCCTGGATGGTCAGGAGCTACCGCTGGCGCCGTTCAAGGGCCAAGTCGTGCTGGTGGTCAACGTCGCCTCCAAGTGCGGCTTGACGCCTCAGTACGCGGCGCTGGAAAACCTCTATCAGCAATTCAAAGGCAAAGGTTTCAGTGTACTGGGCCTGCCGTGTAACCAGTTCGCCGGTCAGGAACCGGGTACTGAAAAGGAAATTCAGGACTTCTGCAGCCTTAACTATGGTGTGACGTTTCCGTTGTCGAGCAAGCTTGAAGTCAACGGCCACGAGCGTCATCAGCTCTATCGTCTGCTGGCGGGCGAGGGTGCCGAGTTCCCCGGTGACATCACCTGGAATTTCGAGAAATTCCTGCTCGGCAAGGATGGCCGGGTGCTGGCGCGGTTCTCGCCGCGCACGGCGCCGGATGATCCGACCATTGTTCATGCGATTGAAAAAGCGCTGAGCTGAAAAGCAGGATCAAAAGATCGCAGCCTTCGGCAGCTCCTACGGGGGACTGGCGATGCTGCGATCTTTTCGTTTCTGATCCTTGATCACCGAAATCAATAATGCTGTTCAAAGGTTTCGACTCTCCATATTATCGCCGTCATAAAGCTATCTCTGTGGAGCCTCCCGATGCCTGTCCAAGCCTTGTTCAAACCGTTCCACCTCGGTGCCCTCGAACTGCCGACCCGTGTGGTCATGGCACCGATGACTCGCTCTTTCTCACCGGGTGGCGTGCCTAATTCGAAAGTCATCGAGTACTACCGTCGTCGCGCGGCGGCCGGTGTTGGCCTGATCATCACCGAAGGCACCACCGTCGGCCACATTGCCTCCAACGGTTACCCGAACGTGCCGCAATTCTTTGGTGAGGCGCCATTGGCCGGCTGGAAAAAAGTCGTCGACGCCGTTCACGCTGAAGGCGGCAAGATTGTTCCGCAGCTGTGGCATGTGGGCAGCGTGCGTCGCATCGGCACCGAGCCGGACGCCAGCGTGCCGGGTTATGGCCCGTCGGAAAAACTCAAGGATGGTCAGGTCGTGGTGCACGGCATGAGCAAACAAGACATCCAGGACGTGATCGCAGCCTTCGCCCAAGCGGCCAAAGACGCCCAAAGCATCGGCATGGACGGCGTGGAAATCCACGGTGCCCACGGTTACCTGATCGACCAGTTCTTCTGGGAAGGCAGCAACCAGCGCAGCGACGAATACGGCGGCAGCCTGGCCAACCGTTCGCGTTTCGCCATCGAACTGATTCAAGCCGTACGTGCAGCGGTCGGCGAAGGTTTCCCGATCATCTTCCGTTTCTCGCAATGGAAGCAGCAGGATTACACCGCGCGTCTGGTGCAAACCCCCGAAGCACTGGGCGAATTCCTCAAGCCGTTGTCTGACGCCGGCGTGGATATTTTCCACTGCTCGACGCGGCGTTTCTGGGAGCCAGAGTTTGACGGCTCCGATCTGAACCTGGCCGGCTGGACACGCCAACTGACCGGCAAACCTACGATTACTGTCGGTAGCGTGGGTCTGGACGGCGAGTTCCTGCAGTTCATGGTCAACACCGACAAGGTCGCGCAACCGGCCAGTCTGGAGAACCTGCTGGAGCGTTTGAACAAGGAGGAGTTCGATCTGGTGGCGGTAGGCCGTGCGCTACTGGTCGATCCGGATTGGGCGCAGAAAGTCCGCGAAGGGCGCGAACAGGATATTTTGCCGTTCAGCCGTGAGGCGTTGATGACGCTGGTTTAAGTAGAGCACTCAGTGACGCAATCGCGAGCCGGCTCACGCCTACAATTGACCGCGTTTCTTCTGCTGAAATGCGCTCGACTGCAGGAGTGAGCCTGCTGGCGATGACGATCTCACTGTCAGCAAAGAATCAAGGCAATGTCTGCGCATTCGGGACAACCTGCTCCCCCACACACGCCCCACGCAAATGCTTTTCAAACTGTTCGATAACCGCCGGCCAACCCTGGCGACTCGCATGTTGCCGCGCATTCAAACGCACGCAACGCAACGCCTCATCCTCCTCCAGCAACCACGCAGCAGCATCGCAAAACGCCTCTTCATCACCGGGCATCGCCAGCACGCCGTTGTAACCATGGCGGATATGCTGCGCCGCCGCAGCCTGGTCGTAAGCCACCACACCCAGTCCCGACGCCAGCGCTTCCAGCACGACATTGCCAAAGGTTTCGGTAAGGCTCGGAAACAGAAAGACATCCCCGGATGCATAGTGCGCCGCCAACGCTTCACCCCGCTGTGAGCCGCAGAAAATCGCCCCGGGCAAATCCTTTTCCAGGGCTAGCCGTTGCGGCCCGTCGCCGACGACGATCAGTTTCAGATTGCGCTGTGGGTAAGTGTCCCGCAGTTTTTCGAAGCAGCGTTTGAGCAGGCCAAGGTTTTTCTCCGGTGCGAGTCGTCCTACGTGAATCACCGCAATGTCCTGCTCGGACAGGCCCCATTGCTCACGCAAGGCATTCAGCCGTTTACTCGGATGAAACAACTGGCTGTCGACACCGCGCGACAACAGCGCCAAGCGCTCGAAATGGCGCCGCTCCAGTTCCAGTCGTTGGCTGACGCTCGGCACCAGAGTCATGGCCGAGCGATTGTGGAACCAGCGCAGGTAATGCGTGAGCATCCGCGTCAGCAGACCGAGCCCATACTGGCTGGTGTACTGCTGGAAGTTGGTGTGAAACCCGCTGACCACGGATATCCCCAAACGCCGCGCCGCACGCAGCGCCGACAGCCCGAGCGGGCCTTCCGTGGCGATGTACAAGACGTCAGGACGCTGGCGCTTCCAGCGCCGCAGCAGTTTGTGCATCGACGACTGTCCCCATTGCAGCCCCGGGTACCCCGGCAGCGGCCAGCCCCGACACAGCAGCAGCGCATCATCCTCACTGCGCTGCGGATCGCCGGCCTGACGCGGTCGCACCAGTTCCACTTGGTGGCCACGCGCGCGCAGTCCATCGCACAAGCGGCCAAGGGTATTGGCCACCCCGTTGATTTCCGGTGGGAAGGTTTCGCTGATCAGAGTGATATGTAGAGCTGTCGTCATGACCTCAGTGTCGGCTGAGGCCATGTCGACGTTGTGACGTTCGGATGATGGATTTGTGACGTGCCTAGCGCTGGGCCACCAGATTTTCCGCACCCCGCTCACGCACCCAGAACAACGTCGCCCCGGCCACTGCCGCCGGCATCATCAGGATGTTGACCACCGGAATCAGCAGCACCAGATAGACAATGCCGCCGAAACTCATGCTCTGCCAGCGCTTCTGCCGCAGCCAGGCGAGCATTTCGTTCCAGCCCAGTTTGTGGTTGTCCGCCGGGTAGTCGATGTACTGGATCGCCATCATCCACACGCCGAACAACAGCCACAGCGGCGCGGCGATGATGTTCACCACCGGAATGAACGAGAGGATGAACAGACCGATCGCGCGCGGCAGGAAATAGCCGAGTTTGCGCATTTCCCGGGCGAGGGTGCGCGGGATCATGGCGATCAGTTCGCCCCAGCTGAAGGCCGGGAAGTCATCGGTGCCGCGCACCACCACTTCTACTTTTTCGGCGAGAAAGCCGTTGAACGGCGCGGCGATCACGTTGGCCAGCATGGTGAAGGTAAAAAACACCATCAGCGCCACCAGCACTACAAACAGTGGCCAGAGGATGTAACTGAGGAAACTCAGCCATTGCGGCAGCGACGGCATCAGCGTGTCGACCCACAGACTGAACTGGTGGCCGGCCAGATAAATCAATCCGACGAACAGCACCAGGTTGATCGCCAGCGGCAACAACACGAACAGACGCAGACCTGGGCTGAGGACCAGTTTGAGGCCTTCGCGCAGGTATTGCGGGCCGGACAGAACAGGGGCGGGCATAAGGTGCTCCGAGCAAGGGAAAACGCGCCGACCTTACCGGCTTTGCAACGGCTGTGAAAGCGCGGCAGAGCGATCGACATTCACTGTAACGCTGACGTCCATCTCGTCAGTGCGACCGCATAGAGACCACCTATGAGCTGGATTGTTAAACCGTATTTCCTTAATCTTGCCCCCCTCGATACGCTGCACCCAACTTTTTACAGGACTGTCGAGCCCAAGCCTTCCCCAAGGTTTTCCACGGTCCTTTTTTATTCCCGCCGGCAGTCCGGCGATCCGTGCCCGTTTTTCGGCCCGGTCAACAGGAGCAGGTCATGTCTGAAGTCCGTCATTCGCGAGTGATTATTCTCGGTTCCGGCCCTGCCGGTTACAGCGCTGCGGTATACGCGGCCCGTGCCAACCTCAAGCCACTGCTGATCACCGGCATGCAGGCTGGCGGTCAACTGACCACCACTACCGAAGTCGACAACTGGCCGGGCGACGTCCACGGTCTGACCGGTCCGGCACTGATGGAACGGATGCGCGAGCACGCCGAGCGTTTTGAAACCGAGATCGTTTTCGATCACATCAACGCCGTCGACTTCGCTGCCAAGCCTTACACCCTGACCGGCGACAGCGCGACTTACACCTGCGATGCGCTGATCATCGCCACTGGCGCCAGCGCTCGTTACCTGGGCCTGCCTTCGGAAGAAGCGTTTATGGGCAAAGGCGTTTCGGCCTGCGCGACCTGTGACGGTTTCTTCTACCGCAACAAGCCTGTTGCAGTAGTCGGCGGTGGCAACACCGCAGTTGAAGAAGCACTGTACCTGGCCAATATCGCCAGCACCGTGACCCTGATCCACCGTCGCGAAACCTTCCGCGCCGAGAAGATCCTGATCGACAAGCTCAACGCTCGCGTCGCCGAAGGCAAGATCATCCTCAAGTTGAACGCCAACCTCGACGAAGTCCTGGGCGACAACATGGGCGTGACGGGTGCGCGTCTGAAGAACAACGACGGCAGCTTCGATGAAATCACCGTTGACGGCGTGTTCATCGCCATCGGCCACACCCCGAACACTTCGCTGTTCGAAGGCCAGTTGACCCTGAAAGACGGTTATCTGGTGGTGCACGGCGGCCGTGAAGGCAATGCGACTGCGACCAGCGTCGAAGGCATCTTCGCCGCCGGTGACGTAGCTGACCACGTTTACCGTCAGGCGATCACCTCGGCCGGCGCCGGTTGCATGGCGGCACTGGACACCGAGCGTTACCTGGACGGTCTGCAGAACGCTTCGTTCTAAGATCGCAGACATAAAAAAACCGGCTTCGGCCGGTTTTTTTATGAGAGTCAAAAGATCGCAGCCTTCGGCAGCTCCTACAGGGATCGGTGTAGGAGCTGCCGAAGGCTGCGATCTTTTGATCTTTAATCAGCGGCGGGTCAGGGGTTGGCCGGTGAATTTCACGCCGGCCAGACCGTGCTTGATCAGCGCGCGGATATTGCCGTGATCGCTGCCCTCAGGGGTCGCGACCACCGAGCGGTAATGCTCACCAAACGCCAACAGCGCTTCTTCATCACTCAAACCTTCCAGCAATGCCAGACCCAAGGTCTTGCACGAGCCTTCGTTCTGCCCGGCGGCGCTTTCCACGCCACCGTTGTTGAAGGCTTGCGGCTGGTAGTCGTAACCCGCAGCAATGAAAGCCAGGGTGTCGGCGAAAGCGTGTTCGCTGCTTTTGAGGCTGGTGCGCAGGGTGTTCAGGTCACTCATGGGTTTTTCCTTTGGCGAACGCCGCTTGCTGGTCGGCGTTGGCTTCTTGCTGATATTGGGCTTTCCACTCGGCGTACGGCATGCCGTAAACCACTTCGCGGGCATCATCTAGGCTGACCTCGATCTGGCGCTCGTCGGCTTCGGCCTTGTACCACTTCGACAGGCAGTTGCGGCAGAACCCGGCGAGGTTCATCAGGTCGATGTTCTGCACGTCCTTGCGGCTGTCCAGGTGGGCGACCAGCCGGCGGAAGGCGGCGGCTTCGAGTTCGAGGCGTTGTTGATCAGTCATGGGGGTCTCTGCGAGACAGCTTTGAGCGGCAGGCTTCAAGCTGCAAGATTGGATCGGGGTCGGCCGTTAGCTTACCGCTTGAAGCTTGAAGCTTGAAGCTTGAAGCTTGAAGCTTGAAGCTTGAAGCTCAGCGGCTCGCCGCGAGCGTTATCGATACCGATTCGGCAAACCGCAGCGCATGCGGCTTGTCGACTTCGACCTCGGCGTAAAGCACCGAGCCGTTGCTCATTACCAGATCGAGCAATTCCTGAGTCAGGCGTTCGAGCAGGGCAAAACGGTTGCCCTCGACGTGGGCGATGATCGCTTTGGTGATCGTGCGGTAATTGAGTGCATGATCGATGTCGTTGTCACGCACCGCTTCCTGCGCGGCATACAGAATGGTCAGGTTGATCAGCACATCCTGCTTGTTGAGGATTTCGTCCTCGTTGATCCCGATAAAGGTGCGCAAGCGCAGATCCTTGACCCGGATGCGCGCCATTCCCGGCTGAAGTTGTGGCATTTACTTGCTCCGTCCAATCAATTGCAGGAACTCCTGGCGGGTGTTGCTCGACTCGCGGAACGCGCCGAGCATGACCGAGGTGTTCATGGTCGAATTCTGTTTTTCGACACCGCGCATCATCATGCACATGTGTCTGGCCTCGATGACGACGGCGACGCCGGCAGCATCGGTGACCTGTTGCACCGCATCGGCAATTTGCCGGGTGAGGTTTTCCTGAATCTGCAGGCGCCGGGCGAACATGTCCACCAGTCGCGCGATTTTCGACAGGCCCAGTACCTTGCCTGTCGGAATATAAGCCACATGGGCCTTGCCGATGAAGGGCAGCAGGTGATGTTCGCACAATGAGTACAGTTCGATGTCGGCGACGATGATCATCTCGTCACTGTCCGAGGCAAACAGCGCGCCATTGACGATCTCGTCGACGCTCTGCTCATAGCCATGACACAGGTATTGCATGGCCTTGGCGGCGCGCAGCGGGGTGTCGAGCAATCCTTCACGGTCGGGATCTTCACCGAGGCCGATGAGGATTTCGCGGTAGTTCTCGGGCAGTGAGCGGCTCATGGGCAGCCTCGCAGGCAGGTGTTATTTGACGTGCCTTCCGCCGTTGACGGTCAGGGTCGTGCCGGTGACATAAGGGTTGTCGAGCAGATAGCGCAGGCTCTGATAAATCACTTCGCTGCCGGGCTCCAAGCCCAGCGCGGATTTGGCCAGGGCCTTGACGCGGTACGCTGCGTCGTCATCGGGATTGAACAATAGCAGGGCCGGGGCTATGCCGTTGACCTTGATGGCCGGCGCATAGCGGGCGGCGAAGGACAGGGTCAGGCTGTCGAGCCCGGCCTTGGTCGCGCAATAGCCGATGTGCTTGCTGCTGCCCTTGCGGGTGACATCGTCGCTGATGTGGATGATGTCGGCGGGCGTCGAGCGTTGCAGCAATTGGCCGCAGTGCAGGTTGATCAGGTACGGCGCGAGCATGTGCAGATTGAACATGCGCGTGAAGGCTTCAGCCTCGCTTTGCGGGGTTTCGGCCAGCCATTCGGAGGCGTTGTGCACGATGGCGCGCAGGCTGTCGGTGTGGGTTTTCAGTTCGCTGATGAAGGCGAGAATCCCGGCCTCGCTGGAGAAATCGGCGAACAGGCCGATGGCGCCCAGATCTCGTAGCGTCTGCACGCCGGGTCGCTCGCTGCGGTAAGTGAAGATGACGCGATGGCCTTCTTCGAGTAACCGCTGCGCGCAATGCAGACCGACGCGCTGGCCGGCACCGGTGATGAGGATCGGGGCTGAGGAATCAGGCATGAACGGCTCGCATCGCGGTTGGAGCAAAAACTATAACAGCGACGAGCCGGAAAAGATCGCCGCCTGCGGCAGCTCCTGCCGTCCTGCAGGAGCTGTCGAGTGCAACGCGGCTGCGATCTTTAATGTTTCTGAGGCGTCGCCGAAACAGGCAGCCGCACGGGCGTGCTGTTCAGCCAGTTCGCCAGCAATCGGGTCGACAATGGAATAAAGAAGTAAACCATCAGCGGCGTCAGGCACGCCGTGCTGATCAACACGCGCGGCAACAAAGTCAACTCAGCGAGCAACGGGCCGAGAACAAAGTTGAACAGCACTGATACCGGAAAAAACGCCAGCCAGATCGCGACGGCCTGCTTCCAGCGCGGTGGACGCTGACCGGCAGCGCCGAACCAGCCTTCGATACCGCTGACCCGGTGCTCTTTCGGGTGGGCGAACAGATCGCTGCCACGGCTCAACCACGCGGTGCGTGATGCCGAATGTTCCCACGCATACAGAGTGTGTTCGTCGACAAAGCGGAAAATGATCTGAAACTCGTTATCGCCGGGCGGCGGGGCGAGTACGCCAGATCCGAGATAACCGGGAAAGTCAGTGGCCAGTTGCTCGCCTTCGCGCAGCCAGGCGATCAGATCCTGATAGCGGCCATCAGCGACGCGACGGGCAACCATCAGCGTGACGGGGGAAGTAGACATTGTGTATCTCCGTATTTCGAGTGCGTCATTCCGGGTAGGAATTTCGCCTGACGCAGGGCCGGGGTAGAGGCCTGCGTTTTTCAACAAGCAAGGATTATTCCGGTTTTTCACGATTAAACCAGAGACTTTCGTCGCATTTGATCACTTGAACCTCATCGGGGCATAAGCGTTAGAATGGGATCCAATTGAACCGACATGGAAGTTGAGCGCCATATGCCTGTCATCACGGACGCAAGCCCTGCTTTGGACGCATCTGTTGCGCTTCAGCGCGTCGATCTGTTCCCGATCCGTGAGGTCGCACGCCTGACAGGTGTCAACCCGGTGACCTTGCGCGCTTGGGAGCGGCGCTATGGTTTGATTCAGCCGACACGCACCGAAAGCGGGCATCGGCTGTATTCGATGACCGAAATCGAGCGCGTGCGCAGCATCGTTGACTGGATTGATCGTGGTGTTGCCGTGAGCAAAGTCGGCAAGATTCTGGCCAAGACCGACCCGATGAAAGTACTGGCGCACATTATCCCGGATGATCTGGTGCAAGCGGATTACCTGCAGTGGCAGGAACAGATCCAGCAAGCGGTCAGCGCATTCGATGATCAGCAACTGGACCGCGTATATGGTCAGATTTTCTCTTCTTACTCATTGCCGGTGGTGTTTCAGGACATCCTGATGCCGCTGTGGCTGCAATTGTTGCAGCGCCAGGAAGCTTTCGGGCAAACCAGCGAGTGGCTGTTCTTCGATGGATTCCTGCGGGCGCGGGTGTTGCAAAGGATCGTCATGCTGCGTGGCACCCAACCGCGTCGTGTGATCGTCAGCGCGCTGGCCGGGCAATGTCGAGAGCTGGAATTGCTGGTGGCGGCGCTGTTTCTCAGCGAAAGCAACGCCGGTGTCAGGGTGTTGACCACGGGGCAGCCGTTCGATGAACTGACGCTGGTCTGCGAAAAGATCAAACCCGAAGCGCTGGTTCTGTTTTCCAATCACGCGCCCGGCGCCGATTTACCTCGGCGATTGAACCGGTTGGCGTTAAGCCTCGATTGTCAGTTGATGCTGGCGGGCGATGCGTCAGATCTGGCGCAAGACAGTCTGGCCGGATCCTCTGTTGCCTGTCTGGGCAATGAAGGAGCGAACATGCGTCAGCGCATGTTGCAGTTTCTGGCCGGCAAGCTGGATACCTGAAACTCAGGTGTGAAGGGCAGGATGCGTCAAGCGATGTTGCTGCAGGATGAACTGACGCAGACGTTCGGTTTCGTCGGTATCGGTCTGGCTCAGTTCGTAGGCGAAGAACCCGTTCTCGGTTTCCCGTTCGAAATTACCGCGCAATGAAATCCGCTCGTAACCCGAAGGGCTGAACCACAAAGCGAAATGCTTGGGAGGTTTGGTCTTGTTGCGCACTTCCAGCAGCACACCTTTGTGCGAAACCTCGTGGACCCACAACGTGCCTGGCTGACCCTTGGCGTTTTCCAGGGCTACCGGCTCTTCGAGGGCCAACCGCCATGGCCGTACCATCGGGCCGTCTTCATAAATGCTTGGTACGCCGAGGCGCAGATGCAACGCGTGAAACTCGTCTTCCACCAGATGCAACGGGAAGGTCATCTGCTGATTTTCGAAGTTGGCCTGAATGGTCACTTGCTCGTGAGCAGCCAGGCGCGTGAGCAAATCACGAATCTGCGAACCGCCGTTAACCAGCAGACTCGACGTCGCATCCCGCACGTTCAGTTGCGGGTTGTGCTGCATGGTCTGGATGAAATCCAGCTCATCCTGAGTGAGGAGGGCGTCGCGCTGCATGGCTAACTCGAAAGATATAGTTACAAAGTCATTGGTGATTGTAGTTAATGACACTTAGTTCGCGATTTTGTTTTGACCGTTTGTCGCTTTCAATGTGGCCAGTTCGGATTCGAGGGCTGCGACCTGCGCTTCCAACTGCACCACACGCTGCTGAGCCTTGACCTGAACGGTGACGTCCTTCTGCACGCCAATGAAATAGGTCTGCCCGTCATCGGTGTTTTTCACCGTTGAAAGCGACAGTTCATTCCAGAATGGCGTGCCGTCCTTGCGATAATTGCGCAGGATTTCGCGGCACGATCCATTGTTGCGCAAGACATCGCGAATCAGCTCCAGACTCTCCTGATCACGGTCCCCGGCCTGCAGAAAGCGGCAGTCCTGATAAAGAATTTCTTCGCTGGTGTAACCGGTCAGACGTTCAAACGCCGGGTTTACATAAATCAGGATATTGTCGTGGTCACCCTCCTTTTCGGCGACTACGATGCCGTCGTTCGACGCGTTGATCACCATTTGCAGCAGACTTGCATTGATCATCTTTGAATCCTTTCAGAGTTGTCAGTGGCACGCATTCTAGAAGAACCGCAGGCGCTGTCTACTGGCCATTACCGCTTATTGAGATCCAATCGCAGCTTTGCGCTGGAGGCTGTTACTATCGCCGCTCTTTTTTTCAGTTTCAGGATCAGATTGATGAAAGTCGCCATCCTCTCCGGTTCGGTCTACGGCACCGCCGAAGAAGTCGCCCGTCACGCCCAGAACCTGTTGAAAGCCGCCGGGTTTGAAACCTTCTACAACTCGCGCGCCAGCCTGGCGGACATTCAAGCGTTCGGTCCTGAAGCGTTTCTGGCGGTGACCTCGACCACCGGCATGGGCGAGTTACCCGATAACTTGCAGCCGCTGTATTCGACCATTCGCGACCAGTTGCCAGCCGCGTGGCGCGGTTTGCCGGGCGCGGTAATTGCCTTGGGCGACGCCAGTTACGGCGACACCTTCTGCGGTGGTGGCGAGCAGATGCGTGAGCTGTTCGGCGAACTCGGTGTGCGCGAAGTACAAGACATGCTGCGCATCGACGCCAGCGAAAGCGTCACTCCGGAAACCGACGCCGAGCCTTGGCTGGCACAGTTGATCGACACGCTCAAGGGTTGATCGCCCGCTCGCGCAGCAAGCTCAACCACGCCTGCGCTGCTTTCGACAGATAGGCGCCCCGGCGCCAGATGAACGCGATATCCCAGCGCAGATAATCCGGCGCGCGCAAGGTCAGGCGCACCACGCCTGGCCGCACCAGACCACGTGCGACCACGCTGGGCAACAGCACCACGCCTTGCCCGGCAGCCACCAGCGCCGCGAGAAAATCGGCTTGCCCGCTGCGGCCACCTTCCTTCGGTGTAAAGCCCAGTTGCTGGCACGCCTGCAGCAAGCGGTCGTTGAGCACGAAACTGCGCTGATAGAGCAGAAAGGGCGTCTCGGCCAATTCCTCTAGTCCAATCTCGCCCCGATCGGCCAGTGGATGATCCACTGGTAGCAGGGCGTCGAGTTGCTCATCGCAAAACGGCTGGCAGTCGAATTGCGCATCCTTTGGCAACAGACTGCCACCCAACTCCAGTTCGCCGCTCAGCACAGCCTGCTCGATGTTGCGGCTGCCACCCTCAAGCAACTGGATGCTGATATTCGGATAGCGCCGCCGGTATTCGGCAAACAGCTCGGCGAATAGCGCGTCGCTGCCCAGCAGCGGCAGGCCGAGGCGCAGTTCTCCACGCGCCAGATGACTGAGGTCGTCCAGTTCAATCAACAACTCGTTGCGCAAGCGCAGCATCGCTTCAGCGCGTTGCAGCACCACGCCGCCAGCGGCGGTCAGGCGCAACTGCGAACCGAGTCGTTCGAGCAATGGCGTGCCGAGGCTCTGCTCCAGCTGGGCGATCTGTTTGCTGACCGCCGATTGACTGATGTGCAGGGTTTTTGCGGCTTGGGTGAAACCGCCCTGATGCATGACTTCGACAAAACTGCGCAGCTGTTTGAATTCCATGGCCTGATTCCAATCTGGAATTGTATTGAGTCTAACAATTCGCTTCAGGGATGGCAGACCGCTTCGTAAAATAAGCCCCTGTCAGGAGCCAAATCATGAACGCCGTCACCCTCAAACATCTGTCCCGTCTTCTCACCGAACTCGCCGTGCTGCTTGGCCTCTATTTGCTCGGCTGCCAATTGGCGGTCTGGCTGGCGTGGCCGATACCCGGTGGCGTGATCGGCATGGCGCTGTTGCTGCTGGCCTTTGCCTTTGGCTGGGTCAAACCGGCGGCGCTGCAATTGGGGGCGGGGCTGCTGATGGCCGAGATGCTGCTGTTCTTCATTCCGGCGCTGATGAGTCTGCTCGACTACGGCGCGCTGCTGCGCAATGACGGCTGGCGGATCCTGTTGGTGATTGCCGCCAGCACATTAACGGTGATGCTGGTCACGGCATTCACCGTGGAGCTTGCCGTGCGCATGAGGCGGTCCCATGAAGCTTGAATGGATGCCGATGTTCTGGCTGGCCTTCACCCTGTTGGCGTACCTGTTCAGTCGCTGGTTGTATCGGCGCACCGGCCGCTACGTGTTGTCGCCGCTGATTCTGGTGCCGGCGTTACTGCTGGCGCTCGCCGTGCCACTGCACACCGCTTACGCGGAGTACGCCAGCAACACCCATTGGCTGATGCTGGTGCTCGGCCCGGTGACCGTCGCCTTCGCCGTGCCGATCTGGCAGCAACGCCGTGTGTTGATACGGCATTGGTCGGCACTGCTGCTGGGTATGGTTGCCGGCAGTGCGGCATCGATCGGCACCTCGTTCGGACTGGCCAAGGCGCTGGCGCTCGATCACCACGCCATTCGCCATGCCGCTGGCACAGAACCTGGGTGGCGTGCCGGAGTTGACGGCGGTCTTTGTAATGTTCACCGGTGTGTTTGGTGCGATGCTCGGCGGCGTGTTGTTGAAGTGGTTGCCGTTGCGCAGTGCTTTGGCGCGCGGTGCGTTGTTCGGGGTTGGCGCGCACGGTGCCGGGGTCAGCCGGGCCCATGAAGTCGGCGGCGAAGAAGGCTCTGTCGCCGGGCTGGTGATGGTGCTGACCGGGTTGCTCAATCTGTTTGCCGCGCCTTTGTTGGCGTCGTTGCTTTGATATGGATCCAAGGTGTTTGCGTTGCTGACTCGATCAGTCATCAAGCTGGCTGCCAATGCAACTACGCGATTCTCTGCGCCTGACTAGACTGCTGACACGTGCAGAACAATAAGAACGCAGAGGTGCATACAGTGAGCGTAGCCCCCGTCCAATCGTCCCTTAATGTCAAAGACCAGGTCAGCGCTGCGGAATGGCAGACCCGAGTCGATCTCGCCGCTTGTTATCGTCTGGTCGCCGCCCATGGCTGGGACGATCTGATCTTCACGCACATTTCCGCCAAGGTGCCGGGCACCGAAGATTTCCTGATCAACCCGTTCGGTTTGATGTTTCACGAGATCACCGCGTCGAGCCTGGTGAAAGTCGATCAGGCCGGCAACAAACTCATGGACAGTCCTTACGAAATCAACCCCGCCGGCTACACGATCCACAGCGCCGTGCACGAAGTGCGGCACGATGTGGTTTGCGTGCTGCATACGCACACCGCCTCCGGTGTCGCGGTGTCGGCGCAAAAGCAGGGCGTGTTGCCAATCAGCCAGCAGTCGCTGTTCGTGCTGTCGAGCCTGGCCTATCACGCCTATGAAGGCGTGGCGCTGAACCACGAAGAGAAGGCGCGCCTTCAGACTGATTTGGCCGAGAACAATTTCCTGATGCTGCACAACCACGGTCTGCTGACCTGTGGCGGCACCATCGCCGATACCTTCCTGATGATGTTCACCTTCCAGCGCGCCTGCGACATTCAGGTCATGGCGCAAACCGGTGGTGCCGAGCTCATCGCCATCGAACCGCAAATTCTGGCAGGCGCCAAAGCGATGATCGCCGGCGTCACCAAAAGTGCTCAAGGCATGGGTGGCGCGCTGGCCTGGCCGGCGTTGCTGCGCAAACTCGATAAACAAGACCCCGGATATAAACTCTAATGCCTCTTGCCGAGATTCCTCTGTGTGTCTGGCGCAAACGCAGCCAGACGTTTGTCTTTCGTGGCCAGCCGATTCGCTACTGGACGGCGGGGCAGGGTGAGCCGCTGTTGCTGATCCACGGTTTTCCGACCGCCAGTTGGGATTGGCATTACCTGTGGCAGCCACTGGCCCAGCGTTATCGGGTGATCGCCTGCGACATGCTTGGCTTTGGCGATTCGGCGAAACCGCTCAATCACACTTACAGCCTGCTGGCACAGGCTGACCTGCAACAGGCTTTGCTCGCGCATCTGCAGGTCGAACAACCGGTGCATGTGCTGGCGCATGATTACGGTGACAGCGTTGCGCAGGAGCTGCTTGCCCGACACTACGAAGACAAGATCGCATTGGCCAGTTGCGTGTTTCTCAACGGCGGATTGTTCCCGGAAACCCATCGCCCGGTGCTGATGCAAAAACTGCTGCTCAGTCCACTGGGCTGGATGATTGGCCGCGCGTTTACACGCGATGCTCTGGTGAAAAGCTTCCGGCAGATCTTCGGCCCGCACACCCGGCCGAGCGAAAGTGAGCTGGACGATTTCTGGAGTCTGGTCGACAGCAATCGCGGGCCACGGATCATGCACAAACTGATCAGTTACATTCCCGAGCGCCGGGTGCAGCGTGATCGCTGGGTGAGCGCGATGCAGCGTGGCGAAATCCCGCTGCGGGTGATCGATGGCGAGGTCGATCCGATTTCCGGGGCGCACATGGTCGAGCGTTACCGTGAATTGATCCCTGACGCCGACACGGTGCTGTTGCCGGGTATTGGCCACTATCCCCAGACCGAAGCGCCGGTGCAGGTGCTCAAGCATTACCTGGAATTTCGTGACAGGTTTGTGCTGCCACCGCGCAAAGTCGCCTGCTCCTGAAAGATCAAAAGATCGCAGCCTGCGGCAGCTCCTACACAAATCTAATGTAGGAGCTGCCGCAGGCTGCGATCTTTTGATCTTTTGACGCCCTTATCATCCCCCAACCTTATCGCACACCATTCAGCCTCAGCCGTATTCATTGTGACCAAAAGCCAGTTGCCTGACACTCGGACTCAATACTGGCCTGCTGGAGTTGCTGCGATGAATGAGTCTGTGCGTTTCGAAGATAAAGTCGTCATCGTCACCGGAGCCGGTGGCGGCCTCGGACGCGCCCACGCATTGTTGTTTGCCAAACAGGGCGCCAAGGTATTGGTCAATGATCTCGGCGGCTCGACCCAGGGTGAAGGCGCCAATGCCTCCGCCGCCGACCGCGTAGTGGCAGAGATTCGCGAGGCTGGTGGTACCGCTGAAGCCAACCACGACTCGGTTACCGACGGCGACAAACTGGTGCAAAACGCCCTCGATGCCTTCGGCCGGGTCGACGTCGTGGTCAACAACGCCGGGATCCTGCGCGACAAGACCTTCCACAAAATGGACGACGCCGACTGGGACCTGGTTTACCGCGTCCACGTCGAAGGCGCCTACAAAGTCACCCGTGCTGCGTGGCCGCACCTGCGCGAGCAAAACTATGGCCGGGTGATCTTCACCGCCTCGACCTCGGGCATCTATGGCAACTTCGGCCAGTCCAACTACGGCATGGCCAAACTGGGCCTGTACGGATTGACCCGTACGCTGGCCATCGAAGGTCGCAAGAACAACATCCTCGTCAACGCGATAGCGCCGACTGGCGGCACGCGCATGACCGAGGGCTTGATTCCGCCGCAAGTGTTCGAGCAATTGAAGCCGGAACTGGTCAGCCCGTTGGTGGTGTATCTGGCCAGCGAACAGTGCCAAGAGACTTCCGGGCTGTTCGAGGTCGGGGGTGGCTGGATGGGCAAGGTGCGCTGGGAACGCAGCCTCGGTGCCGGTTTTGATCCGCGGGTGGGTTTCTCGCCGGAAGATGTCGCGGCGCACTGGCAGCAGATCTGTGATTTCGAAGGGGCGGCGCATCCGAAGGACAATATTGAGGCGCTGAAGGAAATGATGGCGAATTTGCAGAAGTATTCGCTCTAACTGGAGAGGAAGCGAGCAGGCAAAGATGCCTGCTCGCTTATTTTTTATTCTTCAGGTTTGAAGCCGGGTTTTCCGTTGGCTGCGCGCCAAGCCTTGATGGTTGCTAATACGCCTGCCGGGCTGTCTTCGGCGCCTTCTTCCGGGTAATACAAAACACCTGTGCCGTTTGGATGCTCCGACGTTACAACGATGTTTTCTACGAACTCATCGTGTTGTCTTTCTGACGGGAACCGCCCTTCGAATAGCCGTTCTATGACTGCCAGGTATTCGGACTCTGTGTAGTCTTCCAGTTTGTTTTTCAGTTTCAACTTACATTCCTCCTTTCGAGTGCAGTTCAATGTGTTGTTTCGGTGTTAGCACCGTTAGATTGGTTACGTCATAAACTGCGCCTCCCTCGCTGATTGGCTTGATATGGTGAATCTCAAATTTTTTGCGCTTACCTGCTTGCTCCGAAGGTGTTGCACTTGGAGCCAAGCCGTCTCTCAAGTCAGTTTTGTTGAGTCGTGAGAACTGATCAAACAACGCCTTTTCATTCCCTACAGCCTTCCAAAATGCTCTGCGAAATGCCCTGAAACTCGAAAACTCCCGTCCTCTGAGCTTATCCGCGATCTGCATCGGAATAGGTGCGCCTTGCGGTGTCGCAGCGGCTCCCAACCAATTGCCCGAAACCGGTTGTCCGATGCCGCTGGCAAAACCGGGATCCTGCCGCCGATCCCTGAACATCGTGAAAATCGGCGGGATTCCGGATTCGACCGGAAAGACCGTGATCCATCCACCAAAACCATACAGATCCATTTCGGGAAATGGATCGATCCGTCCGCTGTCGGGTGTGACATTCGCGCCTTCATAGATTGGCAAGTCTGGATCGGCGAGAGGTAATTGCGTCGAAGGATTTGGCGGTTCCAGCAACGGCGTCCAAGTGATTACAGGGCCTTTGGCGTCGGTTGCAGAGGCGGAGGAAACGTAAACGTTTTTAAGTGCGTCAAAGCGCGCTGATACAACCGGCACTTTACTGGGCACAGTCACTCCATCGGTGCTGACGACGACCACTTCGACTTTGTTGCCTATCGTCCTTGAGCCAAGCCTGACCGGCAGATCGACGTCTGCGCCTATCCTTGCCAGTTCGTACAGATCGTCCTCCAGATCAGGAGCAAGGTCGGACAGTGGCACGCTTGCAGCAAACAGATCGCCGTTGCCCAGCTCGGAGGGCACGAACAAAGCGGCAAATCCCACCAGCACCGGGACTGCGCTGGTCGAAATCGCTGCAGTCGCGATGGTGACGGCCGAGCGCAGTGACGTTCTGAGTGCTTGTTTGGTTAACGGGTTGTGGCTTATCGCGCCGAGTGTTCCCGAGAACGCGGGGCCGAACGCCGCGAGGGAACCGAAATAAGCGAATTCAGGATTGTTCCAGCGTGCTTGTGTCTGTGTGTGCCAATGGGCGTCCACGCGTGCTTGCTCAGCACGCTGCCGGGCCTCTGCCTTGGCTTGCTTGCGCGCTAGCCGCTGGCGTTTACTTTTTGTCGCTCTTGCGGCTTTTTGCTGTTGTTCAAGGCGAGCCTTTTCAATCTCCAGCTGCTTTTCCTGTTCTATGCGCAACCTTTGCACTTTAGCTTGGCGTTCTGCCAATGCCGTCAATTTTGCCTGTTCAGAGGCTAATTGCCGTGCAGCAGCTTCGGCAGCGATTCGCGCTTGCTCGGCTGCCTGCCGCTGAGTCTGCGCGAGCGCAGCGAGCCGTGCTTGTTCGCGAGCCCGAACCTGCTCCTGTTCTCGGCGTGCAGCTTCGGCGAGTTCTCTTTGACGTTGCTGTTCTGCGGCAATCCGTGCACGTTCTGCTGCCAATCGCTGAGCTTCTGCCGCCGCCGATTGCGCCTGATCATTGGCTTTTACCAAATCCAGCCACTTGTGAACTTCGACCTGTTGTTGGTTAAGTATGTGAATTGATTGCGCAAGCAGCTGGGTGTCATGGGCCGCTCTATACGATGCGGTCCAGGCCTGTATCGCAATACCTCCAGGCATGACAGGGTTTTGCAGGGTCACCGCTTTTTGATAGAACTCAATCAGGTTTTTGCTTCGCGGATCACTGCCATAGAACTGATTGGCCAACGCCATTTTTTGCTGAAGCTCAGCGGTTTTTCTCTGCAATAGCGTGGCGCGCACGCCTAGTTCACGAATGACTGTTTCAGCAGGCGGAAGCGGATGCGTTGTACCTTCCAGCCTCGTTGCAGCCAGTTCGTGCTCCAAGGTCTGCGGCAGTTGCTGGGTACGGTTCTGATACTCCTGTGCAAGTGCTGCCTTGGTGGCGTCTATCGATCTTGAGTTAATGATGACCAGATTGTGCGGGCCGAAATTGTGCGGGCCAAACATGCCGCTATTGGGAATCGTCGTTGAAGTCCCAGAGGCGACCGGAATATGGATGGGGGCAACGGCTGTCGTATGAACAGCTTCGGTCAACTCCCATGTTGGAGGCTTTTGCATATTCATGTCCTTTGAATGTGCGTGATAAATCGCTGGCAAGTCAGAACGGCCGGTGGTGACGTCCGTGTCACCAGCGAAGGGTTGAGGTGTTTCAAGTTACATCAGACTTGCGGTTACAAAATCTGAGAAGCCTGTCAGTAACAGGGCGTTGTTCTGGGAGGGTTTTCGCGGATCAAGAACAATACGAGGAGAATTCTCCTGCGCGATGGGAAAAGTCCGACGTTGTTCTCGGAAAGTGTTTGCAGGTCGTGAAGATGACTTTTTCAACAGCCATAAAAAAGGCCGCTGCAAACGCAGCGGCCAAGGTAAGACGTTGGATCAAGGAGCTACAAATCAACGTCAGTGAACACCAGGGCGATAAACCGAAGTCTTCGATTCATCTGAAATCTGTCAGCAATGGCCTGAGTTGCTCGAAGGCCAGTGCTTCGTGCTTTGCGGTATGTCCCGTGAAAGTGCGTTCAGGATAAGGTCTTGAGCGTGTAGGAAAAATACCGATTCCGGACATGCACTGTTGCGGGGCATGCAACAGTCCGATGATCCGAGGTGCACCATGCGCTGCACTGATGATCCTCCATCCAGCCAATCCATGAATGGCGCAAAGCCCCGCCGCGCAAGGCCATTCATCCTTTCGAGCGACAACACGAATACCTCCTTGGTGCGCTTATCGACGCGGTTGCCCGGCAGTAGGGTGGGGCCTTCTGTCACTCACCGGGGAAGACGCATGACAAAAACAACAATGCGCGCCATCTTCACACCGCAGGCGCTGGCAACCGCGGTGGCTTTGGGTTGCTGCGCCCAGGCGCAAGCGGTTGCGTTCAACATTGGCGAGATTGAAGGCACCTTCGACTCGTCGTTGTCGATCGGTGCGAGTTGGGGCCTGCGCGATGCCGACAAGGCGCTGGTCGGCACGGTCAATGGGGGGACCGGGCAATCCTCGACCGGTGATGACGGGCGTCTGAATTTCAAGAAGGGCGAGACCTTCTCGAAAATCTTCAAAGGTATTCACGACCTTGAACTCAAGTACGGCGACACCGGTGTCTTCGTACGTGGCAAGTACTGGTACGACTTCGAACTGAAGGACGAAGACCGCGAGTTCAAACCGATCAGCGATAGCGGTCGAAAAGAAGGCGCGAAGTCTTCCGGCGCACAAATTCTTGATGCCTTCGTCTATCACAACTACTCCATCGCCGACCTGCCGGGCACCGTGCGTGCCGGCAAACAAGTGGTGAGCTGGGGCGAAAGCACCTTCATCGGCAACTCGATCAACAGCATCAACCCGATTGACGTCTCGGCGTTTCGTCGCCCCGGTGCGGAGATCAAGGAAGGCCTGATTCCGGTCAACATGTTGTTTGGCTCGCAGGGCCTGACCGATCAACTGACCGTTGAAGGCTTCTATCAACTGGAATGGGACCAGACCGTTCTCGACAACTGCGGCACCTTCTTCGGTGTCGATGTGGCGGCGGACGGTTGCAACAACGGCTACACCGTCGGCAACCCGGCGATCGCACCGTTTGTTCCGCTGACCCAGGCCTTTGGACAAGGCATTCAGGTGACTCGCGAAGGCGTGGTGATTCCTCGTGGCGGTGACCGCGATGCGCGCGATTCCGGGCAGTGGGGGACGGCGTTGCGCTGGCTCGGTGACGACACTGAATACGGTCTCTACTTCATGAACTACCACAGCCGTACGCCGACGGTAGGCACGACCACGGCCGGTCTTTCGACGTTGGCGGCATTGCCGGGCATGGTCGGGATCGCCAATGGCCTGGCCCCCGGCAGCGGTTCCGGTCTGGCGCAAAGCGTGATGCTCGGACGCGGTGGGTATTACCTTGAATACCCGGAAGACATTCGCCTCTACGGCGCAAGTTTCTCCACCACATTGCCCACCGGTACCGCGTGGACCGGCGAGATCAGCTACCGGCCCAACGCGCCGGTGCAGGTCAACACCAACGACCTGACGCTGGCACTGCTCAACCCGATAGCCGGTGGCGCGGCTTCGCCGATCGCCACCACTGCGGGAGCGGATAACAAGGGCTATCGGCGTAAAGAAGTCACGCAGATCCAGAGCACCCTCACGCACTTCTTCGATCAGGTCTGGGGCGCTCAGCGCTTGACCCTGGTCGGTGAAGCCGCAGTGGTGCGGGTCGGCGGACTGGAGTCGCGCGACAAGCTGCGTTATGGCCGCGACTCGGTGTATGGCCAATACGGTTTCGGTGGTGATACCGACGGTTTTGTCACCTCGACTTCGTGGGGCTACCGCGCCCGGGCGATCCTCGATTACGCCAACGTGATCGGCGGGATCAACCTCAAACCCAACCTGTCGTGGTCGCACGACGTCGCCGGTTACGGCCCCAACGGCCTGTTCAACGAAGGCGCGAAAGCCATCAGCGTCGGCGTCGATGCCGACTACCGCAACACCTACACCGCGAGCCTCAGTTACACCGACTTTTTCGGTGGTGATTACAACGTCCTCGAAGACCGTGACTTCGTGGCTCTGAGCTTCGGCGTGAACTTCTGATCTGCCCGAGAAGGATGACTGCAATGCGCAAAATGATTCTGCAATGTGGTGTGCTGGCCCTGAGTCTGCTGGCGGCCAACGTGATGGCGGCGGTGTCGCCGGATGAGGCCAACAAGCTCGGCACCAGCTTGACCCCGCTCGGTGCGGAGAAGGCCGGCAACGCCGACGGTTCGATTCCGGCATGGACTGGCGGCATCCCGAAAAACGCCGGCGCGGTGGACAGCAAAGGCTTCCTCGCCGACCCGTTCGCCAACGAGAAACCGCTGTTCACCATCACCGCGGCCAACGTCGACCAGTACAAGAGCAAGCTCTCCGACGGTCAGGTGGCGATGTTCAAACGTTATCCCGAAACCTACAAGATTCCGGTGTACCCGACCCACCGTACGGTTGCCGCGCCGGCGGAAATTTACGAATCGGCCAAGCGCAGCGCGCTCAATGTCACCACCATCAACGACGGTAACGGCCTGGCCAATTTCACCGGCAATCGCTACTACGCGTTCCCGATTCCGAAGAACGGCGTCGAGGTGTTGTGGAACCACATCACCCGTTATCACGGCGGTAACGTCAAACGCATCATCACTCAGGTCACTCCGCAAACCAACGGCAGCTACACGCCGATCCGCTTCGAAGAAGAGATCGCCGTGCCGCAACTGATGAAGGATCTCGACCCGGAAAAAGCCGCCAACGTGCTGACCTTTTTCAAACAGTCGGTGACGGCGCCGGCGCGGCTGGCCGGTAACGTGCTGTTGGTGCACGAAACCCTCGATCAGGTGAAGGAACCGCGGCTGGCGTGGATCTACAACGCCGGCCAGCGCCGCGTACGTCGGGCGCCCCAAGTGGCCTATGACGGCCCGGGCACCGCCGCCGATGGCCTGCGCACCTCGGACAACTTCGACATGTTCTCCGGCGCTCCGGATCGCTACGACTGGAAACTGGTCGGCAAAAAGGAAATGTACATCCCGTACAACAGCTACAAACTCGATTCGCCGAGCCTCAAGTACGACGACATCGTCAAGGCCGGGCATATCAACCAGGACCTGACCCGCTATGAACTGCACCGCGTCTGGGAAGTGATCGGCACGGTGAAACCGAGCGAGCGCCACATCTACGCCAAGCGCCACATGTACATCGACGAGGACAGCTGGCAGGTCGCCCTCGCCGATCACTATGACGGTCGCGGCCAACTGTGGCGTGTCGCCGAAGGTCACGCGCAGTACTACTACGATCATCAGGCGCAGGCCTATACCCTCGAAGCGCTCTACGACATCATTGCCGGGCGCTACATTGCGCTGGGGATGAAGAACGAAGAGAAGCACAGCTTCGAATTCGGCTTCGAAGCCAAGGCTGCCGACTACACGCCATCGGCCCTGCGTGCAGAAGGCGTGCGGTAACGGTTTTGATACAAGGGCAAGGCAAAAGGCGACCGTCCGGTCGCCTTTTTTATGGGCGTCAATCAGCGCGCTGAATACTCGTCAACAAGTGCAGGGGAGAGGGCTAGGGTGAGGGCACAACGATAAAAAAGGCTCACTCGATGACCGCCATGACACCGTGTCTGGATCGCTCCGGATTCTTGCCCAGACTGTCTGCCCACCACCAGCCACGCCAGCGTTTGAGCGGGCCATTGCTTGAGTCGATGGCGCGGGTCAGGCTGATCTGTGCGCCTGCGGGGAGCGGCAAGAGCGCGCTGCTCGCCGAATGTCTCTTGCAGGCGCCCGCCGAGTATCAGGTGTTGTGGTTGCCGTTGGCCGGCGCACAACTGAGCGTCAGCGAACTGTGCCGGCGACTGGCGCAGGTGCTGGGGCTGGCCGTTGCGGATGAAGCCGGATTGCTGGCGGCGCTGTCGTGCTGGACGGCTCCGACCTGGCTGTTTATCGACGACTATTGCCGACTGTCTGACCCAGCGCTGGATACCTTGCTCGACCGCTTGCTGACGGGCAGCAACCCGGCATTGATTTGGTGGCTCGGTACGCGTCGGCGCCCGCAATGCAACTGGCCCCGGTTGCTGCTTGACGACGAATTGTACGAATGCGAAAGCGCAACGCTCGCACTTACCCAAGACGAAATCGCTCAGGCGTTGCGCCACTTGGCGCCGGAGCAGGCCGCCAGTGTTGCCGCCCGCATCGTTCAGCGGACCGGCGGCTGGTGCGCCGGCGTGCGCATGGCGCTGCTGCAGAAATGCGACTGGTCGCAAAGCAGCCAGCCGCAGCAACGGGTGGACACCCTCCTTGATTATCTGCAGCACGAACTCTTCAGCAGCCTTGCACCGGAACTGGCCGAGGCCTGGCGAGTGCTGGCGCATTTGCCGCGTTTCAATGCCGAACTCTGTGAGCACTTGTTCGGTGCCGGGGAGGGCGCACAACACCTGCGCGCGCTGCAAGTGCTCGGCTGTTTTGTCGAGCCGTGGAACGACTCTGTCTGCTGGTTGCAGATATTCCCGCCACTGGCGCGGGTAATCCGCGACGAACAATGGCCCGCAGGACGCTCCTGGCACCGACGGGCTTGCCAGTGGTTTTCGTTGCGACAGGATTGGCGCTCGGCCTTCGAACAGGCCTTGCTTGCTGGAGAATATGAAGTCGCCGTCAGTCTCCTGCAGCATTTCAGCTTCGAGCATCTGTTCGAGGAACAGACCGTGGTGCTGTTATTGCGATTGCATGAGTTGCACGGTGAGGATTTGACCTTGTCGACGCCGCAACTGGTCGGGTTGATTACCGCTGCGTTGCTGTTTGCCGGGCGTTTTGAACAAGCGGCGCAGTGCATCGCGCATTTGGGGCGGTTCATGCCACAACCGTCGGCAATGCTTGAGCAGCAATTGATTGCGCGTTGGCAGGCACAGCAAGGCTGGCTTTTGCATTTACAGGGGCGCATGGAACCGGCGCGGGAGCATTTTCAGCAAGCACTGGCCGATCTCGCCAGCGAAGCCTGGCCGACCCGTTTGTTGTGTTTTTCGGGGCAAACCCAGCAAGCGCTGTTATGCGGCGAGCTTGAGCAGGCCCATGCGATCAATCGGGAGGCCTTGCGTCTGGCGCGAGCGCAGGGGGCGCTGCTGTTTGAAGGTTTGCTGGAACTCGATCATGCGCAGTTGCTTGAACAGCGTGGCGCACCGGCCCGGGCCGAGCGCCTGCTCGCCGGCATACAAGGTCTGCTTTGCCAACGAGCGGAACGTCCCACCCCTTTGCTTGGGCGTATCGCCTTGCGTCGGGGGCGCCTGGCTTTGTGCATGGGGCATGAAGAACAGGCTGACGGTTTTTTTCAGCAGGGGCTCGACGACTGCCTGCGTAACTACGATAAACGTGTGCTGTACGGCTATATCGGTCAAGCGCAGTTGGCGGCCAATCGTGTCGATTACGCGTATGCCTTCGAGCGATTGCGTGAGGCCGAGAGAGTAATGCAGCAGCGGCAGATTCCGGACACGGTGTATCGTGCAGTACTGTTGCAAGTCAGTAGCCAGTTCTGGCTGCAACAGGGTCGACCGCAGTTGGCCCATGAAGCCTTGAGCCGAGTGTTGCGTCATTACCGTGGACCGCAAGCGCTCCAGGCGCCTCCCGCAACCTTCGAATTGATCGGCCGCATCGAATACTTGCTGGCTTGTGCCTGCGTGAGGCTGGACCCGCCCCATCAGTGGTTTTCACAGGTGCAGCAATCGTTGGTGCAAGCGCAAGCCAAGGGCATGGTGAATCTGCAAACCGAATTGCACCTGGTCATGGCACAACTCGCCGCGTCGAGCGGTGATGGCTTACTGGCGCAACGGGCGTTGCAACAAGCGCGAATCCTGGTGGAACGGTGCAATTTGCAGCAGGCCATGCGTGAGTGGCAGTTACGTCAGGGGCAGGTCGGCACTCTGACTTCAGGTGATGTTGTGAAACTTGATGGCGGCGTTAATAACTTTGCTCTCAGTCGTCGTGAACTTGAAGTACTGCAATTAATTGCGCAAGGGGCGTCGAATAAACAAATCGCAGAACAGCTTTATATTTCGTTGCATACCGTAAAAACCCATGCCCGAAGAATAAATGGAAAGTTGGGTGTAGAGCGCAGGACTCAGGCAGTGGCGAAGGCCAAGCTCATGGGGTCTTTATAACTGTACAGATCAAGCAACTTTCTTAAAAGTCAGGCTGGTTAATGGTATAAGAATTTGTAATGTATATTTATTGAAATGAAGTTGAGCTTCTGGTTTTTCCAAGATGAATCTATCTTGCGCTTACTCGACGTGGCGGCATGTCGCTGTCATGAAAGAAGTAACCAGGATTAGATGATGACTAATATTTATAAAAGCTTGATGCGTGGTTCGGAAGGTGAGGAATTTACTTGGCTTGTGGAGTGGGAGAAAGCTGCCAGGATTCAGGACGAATTGTTCTCCATTATCAACGCAATGCCGACAGTTCGTACCATAGCCCGACAATTGCTGAAGGACGAATTTAAACGGCAGAGCAAGTCGATCGATATTGATAAGGCTTATATCAATATAAAAGATAAAACGTATGAGAGTGCCACGCGGCCGTCGGGACAACTTGTCGACGTGCTGTTTTATTGCCTTGATCAGAATGTGCTGCCCAATTATCTGGCGGGAGGAGGCGATGGGCTTTTTTATCTGCCGGATACCTTTAGTGATCAATTCAAGGTTGCCGGATGTACGATCTTTGATGTCGAAGATGCCATTACCAATACGTTGCTTAAAATTGAAACAAAGCTTGGTTCGGAAGTATCCAGATATTGGGCGGCTCCGGCCAAGTCATCGATGGCTGATCAACCCTCGCTGACGAATAGACAAGCCCTTCAGCACGCTGTTCTCGCCTTGCTGACGGCAGAGCTTTCTCTGGGTTACATGGCGGGCTATTTTGATAACCGTCTGGGCGCTCGATTTGTTTCTCTGTTGAATGTTGAAAGTGGACGAGGCGCTTATACAGTCTTGTTGAATCCAGTGCCTGATTATCTGACTTTGCTCGGCCCTGGTTTCGTGCTGGATAACGCCGAGCAAAATAGCCCGGAAATGAAGCTGGTCAAGGATTCCACCGGCTATATCATGCATACGCCAGAAAATGGCTTTGAGTATTTTGAAAATAATATTGGTCTGGATGAAAAGCTGCGCGTCAGGCTGTCCTTGCCCGGCAGCAAAATCTCCTACCCCAAAGCACCAAGAAACATCGTATCTCACTATGTTGAGACTCACCTGCAAGGCCAGCTTGAAACTGTTTCGACTCTATTTCGCGTGCGGAACAATCTTGATCAACCGTTGAGTTCCCTGCTCCAGGAAAACCAGGGCTTGCATATATTGCGTCGTGGCGTCAGTACTCGATTCGGTCGACTGCACGCAGCGCTGAAACGTACCGAATGGCCGCGTTGGTTGCGTGAGTCCAGTAGTACCGTGCAGGCGCGTTATACAGAACTGGAAGACACGAAGGATCAATATGACGCCGAGTATCGGAAAGTTTTCGATACAACGTTTTCTTTCAAGGATTACGTCAATCGGACTTTTTCCCGATGGTCGATGGACACGTTGGGCGAGGATCTCGATCCAGAAACAATCGAGGTGCATACGCTTTACACAATGAAGGTTGGCGGCCGTACCATCGAACAGGAGGATACTCGTAGCTTGACCGAATTCATCGTGGTCGGACTGCACGACGCGGGCCACAACGCCCGTATCACGATCAAGGGCACCCCCACAGGTAGCAGGCTCAGCGCCGAAAAGCTTGAACAGTGGCTGAACTCACGCAACATGCGTACTCAGTTTGTTTCGGATATTCCTCCTTATCCATCAGGCGCATTTCAGCAAGCCTATCGCGATCAGTTGTATAGCAAGATCGAGTTGTCACTGTTTATGGTTCGGCAGAGCGGATATTTCAATGAAGGCGACGCGAAGATTGTTGAAAGGGCCCTGGCAGGTGACCCGTCGGTATTTATTCGTGGTGTGAAATTGCGCAATCAGCCGCCCGCACTGAAGGATGTACTGGTATTCACGGTTCGTGAAAATCATGGCTATTTTGTTTTCGCAAAAGTACCTGAAGGTGGCTTCGAACTTCTGAAATTTGCACATGTTTATGAACTGAATGAGCGTTTCGAAGGGGCTCTGGCCAGTGATCGAAGTTACGCTGCGTCGTTGATCCATCCCGATTATCTGTGGGCAGCGGGGCGGTCCAGGTATGAAATGGATACGCGGCACGCTGACCTTTTCCTCAGCGCCAAAGAGCCTTTGGTTGACTATGCGAATGTTGCTTATCGGAATGAGGTTGCGTTGCATGCGACAATTGCGCCCATCGGCTACAAATCACTGGGGGTCGAAGGGCGCAAGCGACTCGCTCGATTGAACACGGAACTCAAGGCGCTTTCGACCGTCGACGCCAGGGAAAATGGTTTTCCCTCGTTTGAACAGTTCACTTACGATGAAGTGAAAAAAACACTCGAACGTATACTTCTGGCTCGCGGGCGAAAGGTGGAAGTTGATCCGGATCTGATTTTTGTAAAGGCAGATAGTTTTCGCAAGAGCATAACGGATCTTTTGATCGAAGGTGTTGTGTTTGAAGCGGGCCATCCAGCGTATGCGCAGAAAAACGATCCAACGTACGAAGTAATCGGCAAACATCCCGTAATCGATGAGCTGGATATCCGGGATCTATCTTCACTATCGAAGACATTCCGTCCGGGTGACAGGTATACCGCGTTGCTGGAAAAGGAATATCTGGATAAAAAACATCCTGACTATGAATTCAAACGCGCCGTGCACGCCAAAAAAGTTCGCTGCGAAATGCATTGCAATGCGTTGGCTGACTTTGTTGATGGCCGGCTTTCCTATGAATTTTTCACGGGGGTGCGACGAGTCATTGATAGTTTGAAAGAGGGTGAAAGACACCAAGTTGTTTCCGATAGCCCGTTCGAAGGTAATGAAGGTTTATTCAAGTTCAATCTGCTGAACGGTTTGACCGAAGCGAACAGTCGCACGGTGGGCGGGGTTTATATTTTCCGGTTGCTGATTGGCTCGGTGTTTCATGATTTGCTTTATACCCCCGATGCACCTGATCGGCTTTCGTTTCGGCCGATTCAGGATTTCATCGGCGACATACGTTATCGTCAAGGGGCATTCAGAGAATATTATATTAATCGGGTCTTGCTCGTTGATAACAAAGCCGTCAATGACTATTTTGATCGTCTTGTGGCAACTACCGATACGCGTGCTCCAATCCAGACCCAGCGCCGTTCGCAGTTGTTTGATCTCTATGTTTTTCATGATGTCAGCGTTCGTCGGGTACTCAGCGATATTGACGAAAAAACCACCAGCCTGAAAGAGGTTATCAGAGGCCTGATTTACGATAATTTAATTAAGGCAGCGAATATCATCAGTCTGGTGGTACCTCCTCTAGGGACGGTTGTCACTGCCGTTGAGCTGATGAAAAGCATCTACGATGGATCGCAATCACACCGCAGAGGCGACTACTCGGCGGCCCGGGGCCATATAAAGGAAGCGGTGGTCGGCCTGTTCACACTGGGTAAAGCCGCCGCCGCCGGCCCCGCTGCCAAGAACCTTACAAGCGTTCAGCGATCCTTTCTCAGTCTTTTCAAGGATGCGAGAACAGTGGCGCAATTTGTTGCCAAGATGGCCGGTCAGACATCGGCGGATGAAGCGCTGGTCGATTTCTTCAAGGACTTGATGAAGGAACTGCCGTCGACTCTCAGCAACACCACCGTGCGTTAATACTGGTGTTCGCGGGTGGGCGCGCGTGAATCAATCCGCGTGTTCATACCCCATCCGCCAACTCACGGCCCGCGTCGCCGCCAGCAATCGCTGCGCCGCCGGGCCGTTTTCGTCGGCGTGGAACAGTGAGGTCGGGCCGACGATGGTCAGCACGGCGGCGACCTGGCCGACAGCGTTGAACACCGGTGCGGACAACGCATCCACACCCGGCATCAGCAAACCATGCACATGATGCAGACCGCGTTCGCGGATCTGTTCGCACAGGGTTGCGTAGGTTTTTTCGTCCTTCAATGGATGATCCACAGCGGCAATTTCCTGCTCGCGCAACTCATCGGTTTCCCGATGGGGCAAGTAGGCGCTGAACACCAGTCCAGTCGATGAACTGAGCAGTGGCAACACTGAACCCAGTTGCGTCACCACCGTCACCGCGCGCACCGCCGGTTCGATATGCACCACGGTCGCGCCCTGATTGCCCCACACCGCCAGAAAGCAGGTTTCGTTGAGTTCGTCGCGCAGTTCGGCGAGTGGCAGGGCGGCGACCTTCAGCACGTCCATACTATTGAGTGCGGCAAGGCCAACGCGCAACGCTTCACGGCCGAGACCGTAATGGTTGGTGGCGGCGTTCTGCTCGGCAAATCCCGAGGCGATCAACGCCTGCAGATAGCGATGCACCTTGCTCGCCGGCATCTGCACGTGTTCGGCCAGGCGCGACAGCGAAGTGGAGGGCGACAACTCGGCCAAGGCCTTGAGGATGTCGGTGCCGACTTCGGCGGAGCGGACTTTCTGTTTGCCGTTGCTGTCGCTGGTTTTTTCCATGGTGCGGCCGGGTTCCGAAACGAATGGGCGTCTTTATAGCTTGACGCTGGATAGCGAGCAAATTACGTTATGCGTAATCTAATTACGATAATAACAACCCCGGCGTGCCGAAACCTCTGAGCCAGAGCGATGGGCCACTGCCGACTCCCTGTTCAGGAGGCTCCATGAACCTCGATTCAACCGCGCAGGCGTTGACCTATCAGTCCGGTTTCGGCAACGAATTCAGCTCTGAAGCGTTGCCCGGCGCGCTACCCGTCGGCCAGAACTCCCCGCAAAAAGCGCCGTACGGCCTGTACACCGAATTGTTTTCCGGCACCGCGTTCACCATGACCCGCAGTGAAGCGCGGCGCACCTGGATGTACCGGATTCAGCCGTCGGCCAATCACCCGGCCTTCGCCAAACTGGAACGGCAACTGGCGGGCGGCCCATTGGGTGAAGTAACGCCCAATCGCCTGCGCTGGAACCCGCTGGAGATCCCGGACGAACCTACCGACTTCATTGATGGACTGGTAAGCATGGCGGCCAACGCCGGCGCCGAAAAACCGGCCGGCATCAGCATCTACAACTACGCCGCCAATCGTTCGATGGAACGCGTGTTTTTCAACGCCGACGGCGAACTGCTGCTGGTGCCGCAACTCGGCCGCCTGCGCATCGCCACCGAACTGGGTGTGCTGGAAGTGGCGCCGCTGGAAATCGCCGTGCTGCCGCGTGGCCTGAACTTCCGCGTGGAATTGCTCGAGCCGCAGGCGCGTGGCTACGTCGCCGAGAACCACGGCGCGCCACTGCGCCTGCCGGATCTGGGGCCGATCGGCAGCAACGGTCTGGCCAATCCGCGCGACTTCCTGACGCCGGTCGCCGCCTACGAAAACCTCCAGCAGCCGACCACGCTGGTGCAGAAATTCCTCGGCCAGCTATGGGCCACCGAACTCAATCACTCGCCGCTGAACGTAGTGGCCTGGCACGGTAACAACGTGCCGTATAAATACGATTTGCGCCGTTTCAACACCATCGGCACCGTCAGCTTCGATCACCCGGACCCGTCGATCTTCACCGTCCTGACTTCGCCCACCAGCGTGCATGGTCTGGCCAACCTCGACTTCGTGATCTTCCCGCCACGCTGGATGGTCGCCGAGAACACCTTCCGTCCGCCGTGGTTCCACCGCAACCTGATGAACGAATTCATGGGCCTGATCCAGGGCGAATACGACGCCAAGGCCGAAGGCTTTGTGCCCGGCGGTGCGTCGCTGCACAGCTGCATGAGCGCCCACGGCCCGGATGGCGAGACCTGCACCAAAGCAATCAATGCCGAGCTTGCACCGGCGAAGATCGACAACACCATGGCCTTCATGTTCGAGACCAGTCAGGTGCTGCGCCCAAGCCGTTTCGCCCTCGACTGCCCACAACTGCAAACCAGTTACGACGCCTGCTGGGCCACGTTGCCCGCCACGTTCGACCCGACCCGGAGATAACCCATGACTCAGACTTCCATCACCCGCAGTTGGGTTGCCTCGGCCAACGGCCACGCTGATTTCCCGCTGCAGAACCTGCCGCTCGGTGTGTTCAGTACCAACGGTTCGGCGCCGCGCGCTGGCGTGGCGATTGGCGAGCATATCTTCGATCTGCAAGTGGCGCTGGAGGCCGGGCTGTTTGACGGCGTCGCACGCAGCGCGGTCGAAGCCATGCACGGCGGCCAGTTGAACGCGTTCTTCGACCTCGGTCGCGAAGCGCGTGTGGCGCTGCGCGCACGTCTGCTGGAACTGTTCAGTGAAGGCAGCACCCTGCGCGGCAACATCGAAGCCCAAGGCGCGAAACTGCTGCCACTGGCCGCCGATTGCCAGCTGCATCTGCCAGCACGTATCAGCGATTACACCGACTTCTACGTCGGCATCGAGCACGCGCAGAACGTCGGCAAACTGTTCCGTCCGGATAACCCGCTGCTGCCGAACTACAAGCACGTGCCGATCGGCTATCACGGTCGCGCCTCCACCGTGCGCGCGTCCGGCACTGACGTACGGCGTCCGAAAGGCCAGACCTTGCCGGCCGGTGCGAGCGAGCCGACCTTCGGCCCGTGCGCACGCCTGGACTATGAGCTGGAACTGGGTATCTGGATCGGTCAAGGCAACGAGATGGGTGACTCGATCGCCATCGGTGACGCGGCGGATCACATTGCCGGTTTCTGCCTGCTCAACGATTGGTCGGCACGCGATATCCAGGCCTGGGAATACCAGCCGCTGGGTCCGTTCTTGTCGAAGAGTTTCATCACCAGCGTCTCGCCGTGGGTGGTCACCGCCGAAGCGCTGGAGCCATTCCGAACCGCGCAACCGCAGCGTCCTGAAGGTGATCCGCAGCCGCTGCCGTACCTGTTCGACCAGCGTGATCAGGACGGCGGTGCCTTCGACATCGAACTGGAAGTGCTGCTGCTCACTGAAGGCATGCGTGAGCAAAACCTGCCGGCCCATCGCCTGACCTTGAGCAACACGCGCTACATGTACTGGACCGTCGCGCAAATGGTTGCGCACCACAGTGTCAACGGCTGCCAGTTGCAGGCGGGTGACCTGTTCGGTTCCGGCACGCTGTCCGGCCCGGAAAACGGTCAGTTCGGCAGCCTGCTGGAAATCACCGAGGGCGGCAAAAAGCCGATTGAGCTGGCGTCTGGCGAGGTGCGTAAATTCCTCGAGGACGGTGACGAAATCATTCTGCGCGCACGGTGCGCTCGCGATGGTTTTGCTTCGATCGGCTTCGGCGAATGCCGTGGCAAAGTGCTGGCGGCGCGCTGACAGGAGCGGGTGATGGATCTTTATACCTATTACCGTTCGACCTCGTCGTACCGGGTGCGAATTGCGCTGGCGCTCAAAGGGCTGGACTACCGGGCGCTGCCGGTCAACCTGATTGCACCGCCGGGTGGCGAGCATCGGCAAGCGGCGTATCTGGCGATCAATCCACAGGGCCGGGTGCCGGCCTTGCGCACTGACGAAGGCGGTTTGCTGATTCAATCGCCGGCCATCATCGAGTACCTCGAAGAACGTTATCCGCAGGTGCCGTTGCTGCCTGAAGATCTGCTTGCCCGTGCGCAGGTGCGGGGTGTGGCGGCGGTGATCGGTTGCGATGTGCATCCGCTGCACAACGTCAGCGTGCTCAATCGCCTGCGTCAGTCGGGGCAGGACGAGCCGCAGGTGGTCGAGTGGATCAGTCACTGGATCAGCCAAGGGCTGGCGACCGTGGAGCAGTTGATTGGCGATGAGGACTTCTGTTTTGGTGAGTGGCCGTGCGTGGCCGATGTTTACCTGATTCCGCAGTTGTATGCGGCCGAGCGGTTTAACGTCAGTCTCGAGGCGTATGCGAAAATTCGTCGCGTGGCGGCGCTGGCGGCGGAACATCCAGCGTTCATCAAGGCCCATCCTGCCAACCAGCCAGACACCCCATAATCCCCCCTGTGGGAGCGAGCCTGCTCGCGAAGGCTGAGTGTCAGCCACCGTTCATTTAGCTGACACAGCGCATTCGCGAGCAGGCTCGCTCCCACAAGGTTCTGCGTTGAGCCCCCTAAAAATCATAAAAACAAAACAGGTACCTTGCGATGCATAACCAGATTGCCAGCTTTCGGGCGGCACTCGACGCCCGTCCGGTGTCCCGCTATCAGTGGTTGCTCTTGATCCTGCTCGCGTTGCTGCTGGTCACTGACGGCTATGACGCCCAGGTGCTCGGTTACGTGGTGCCCGCGCTGGCGCAGGACTGGGGCCTGGAAAAGTCCGCGTTCGGCCCGGTTTTCAGCGCCAACCTGCTCGGCCTCACGCTCGGTTCGCTCGCCGTCACACCGCTGGCTGACCGCTTTGGCGTGCGACGGATTCTGCTCGCCTGTGTACTGATTTACGCCACGCTGACCGTGCTGATGGTCTTCGCCGATTCACTGAACACGCTGATGATTGCACGCTTTATCTGCGGCATCGGCATGGGCGGGGCGATGCCCAGTGCCATGGCGTTGATGTCGGAATACTCACCACCGCGTTTGCGCACCTTGATGGTAACGCTGGCGGCGTGTGGCTTCTCGTTCGGTGGCGCGGCGGGTGGTTTCGTCGCCGCCGGTTTTATCGACCGGTTCGGCTGGCAAGCAGTGTTTCTCGCCGGTGGCGTCACGCCGTTGCTGCTGTTTCCGTTTCTCTGGTGGATGCTGCCGGAGTCGTTGCCACGTCTGCTTCGTGATGCGCCGCCGTACGCGCGGCTGCGCAAAGTGACTGCGCGCATGCTGCCGGACTGGCAACCGCCGGTGGCGACTGTCGAGCAGAACGAGCGGGAGCAGGGCAGCAAACTGACGGTGGTCGAGTTGTTCCGCAATGGCTACGCGCGGCCCACCGTGCTGATCTGGGCGACTTTTTTCGTCAGCCTGATCCTGTTGTATTTCATGATCAGTTGGTTGCCGACGCTGCTGCTGGAAAGCGGTCTGAAACTCAACGAAGCCAATCTGGTGACGTCGATGTTCCTGTTCGCCGGCACCTTGGGTGCGATCTGCATGGCCTGGTTTGCCGACCGGTTGAAACGCAAGGTGCGTTTGTTGTCCGCAGTGTTGGCCGGTGCGGCGCTGTGCACGATTCTGCTCGGGCTCAATCACGACAATCCGCGTTATCTGGTGGCCTGCGTCTTCGCCGCCGGGTTCTGCATCATCGGCGGGCAACTGACGCTGAATGCGTTTGCCAGTAATTTCTACCCGGCGCAGGTGCGTGCTACGGGCACCGGTTGGGCGTTGGGTGTGGGGCGTTTTGGTTCGATTCTCGGGCCGCTGTTCGGCAGCCTGTTGCTGGCGATGCACATTCCGGTGGCGCAGATTTTCTTCTTCTGTGCGATTCCGGCGGTGATTGCTGCGCTGCTGATCATTCAGGTGCGCTCACCCTCCGAAGGACGTTCGTCAGTTGGAATGGGGATATCTGTCAAATCCTGAAGAGCAAAAGATCGTCCGATCTTTTGTTTTTAATGGACGACGGAATTGGGCGGCAGGTGGCTGAGGCGTTCGGTCAGGCGCAGGCGCTGAATCGGGTCGTCACTCAGCAACAACGCACGCTCCAGATCGAAGCGTTCAGCGTTCGGGCAGTCGAGGCGTTGGTACAGGCTGGCGCGGGCCAGGTAATCAGCGGCAGCGCCGTCACCCAGTTCGAGCACGCGTTCGGCGTCGATCAGTGCAGCGATGTAATCATCGTGTGTCAGGTGCAGTTGCCGCAGGTTGCGTGACAGGCGCTGGAGCATCTGCTGGGGCGAGGCGGTCAGCAGGTGCTCGGCGTTGAGTTTCATCTGCGGCCCGTACTGGCGCTGCAACAGTTCGCGACAATCGTTGGGATACAGACGTCGACCACCGCACGGATCGAGCAAGTGATCAGCGCCGGGCACGCGCAGCAGGAAATGTCCGGGGAAGTTGACCCCGACCAGAGGAATCTCCAGGCCACGCGCCAGCTCCAGGGCAATCAGCGCCAATGCCAACGGCTGGCCGCGACGGGTCTGCAACACTTTGTGCAACAGCGCCGCCTGCGGGCGCAGCGGCAGGAAGTCGTCCTGGGCAAAGCCCAGATCAGTCATGCGCCGCAACAGGGGCTGCGCCAGTTCACTGACCGGCAGCATCGGCAAGCCGTAACTGACCCGCTGTTGGAGGTCCTTGAACTCTTGCAGCAACGCTTCGGGGTCGACCGCTTTTTCGTGCTCGGCCGCCATCCACAGCGCGGCTTCGAACAGCGCGGGCGGTGAACGGTGCAAGCATTCGAAAAAACGTTGACGCGCACTCATCGAAATCTCCGGGGAATGCCTCGTTTTAGCCCGGTCCGTGTCATTCGTCCAGTGCCTCGCAGCGCCGGTATCGGGTTATGCCGCAAAGCCGTTGTCGACGCGGGCGCTTATTCCTGTGTGCTCCAGCAATTTTCAGGCGCAGGCCTATACTGGCGTTCTACAAGAAGTGATTCGGGAGCCCAACGATGTTTGCGCTCATGCAAAGCACTCGCCTGGAATCGCTGCACCTTAGCGTTGACCCGGTCTCCGGGTTGAAGGCGGTCATTGCCATCCATAACAGTCGCCTCGGGCCAGCCTTGGGTGGATGTCGTTATCTTGCCTATCCCAATGACGAATCGGCTGTCGAAGACGCCATCCGTCTCGCTCAGGGCATGAGCTACAAGGCCGCTTTGGCGGGACTGGAGCAGGGCGGCGGAGTTGCGGTGATCGTGCGCCCGGCGCATGTGGAAAACCGCGGAGCGCTCTTTGAAGCCTTTGGCCGCTGCATCGATCAGCTCGACGGCCGCTACATCACCGCCATCGACAGCGGTACCTCGGTGGCGGACATGGACTGCATCGCTCAGCAGACCCAGCATGTCACCAGCACCACGTCGGCCGGTGACCCCGCACCACACGCAGCGATGGGCGTGTTTGCCGGAATTCGGGCAACCGCCATGGCACGGTTGGGCAGCGACAATCTTGAAGGTTTGCGCATCGCTATCCAGGGCTTGGGCAATGTCGGTTACGCATTGGCCGAGCAACTCCACGCCGCCGGGGCGGAACTGCTGGTCAGCGACATTGACCACGGCAAAGTGCAACTGGCGATGGAACAACTCAACGCTCACCCCATCGCCAACGATGCGTTGCTCAGTACGCCATGTGACATCCTCGCGCCGTGTGGTTTGGGCGGGGTTTTGAACAGCCACACGGTGACGCAACTGCGTTGCTCGGCCGTGGCGGGTTCGGCGAACAATCAACTGACGCACCTGGACGTCGCCGATCAACTGGAACGGCGCGGGATTCTGTATGCGCCGGATTATGTGATCAATGCGGGTGGGCTGATTTACGTGTCGCTGAAACATCGTGGCGAGGAATTGCCAACGATTACTGCGCATCTGTCGAAGATCAGTTCACGGCTGACAGAGGTATTTGCCCATGCGCAGGCGGAAAAACGCTCGCCGGCACGAGTGGCGGATGAGTTGGCAGAGAAAGTTTTGTATCGCTGAAACGCAAAAGATCGCAGCCTTTGGCAGCTCCCACAGGAAATACACATTCCAAATGTAGGAGCTGCCGAAGGCTCGGGCCGCGATCGGACGATCTTTCAAGGACGCGCTGATTACTTCGCGGCTTTTGCCGCTTTGGCTGGCTTGGCCGGTGCTTCAGCAGTTTCCGCCGCCTCAGCGTGTTCAACCGGTTCGGCCGGTGCGTTGAGCAGCTCGGACAAAGCATCCGGCTGGCTCTTGAACGCCCGGGCGAACACATCGCGATTCTTCGCCATATAGATCCCGGCTTCTTCCACTTGCTGTTCAGTCAGCGACGGAACGGCTTTTTGCAGCACATCGGCCAGATATTCGGCCAGTTCGAGCATTTTGTCATGACGGTCAGCTTCGGCTTTATCCATGAACAAGCGCTCCAGATCTCGGCTGCTGCGGTATACCACTTCGACGGCCATTCACCACCTCACATGCCTTCACATTAAGTTGTCTTGACGACTACTGTATCCATATACAGCGAAAAGGATAAGCGAATCCCTGCGCCATGGGTAGTGGCTTTTCAATGTAGACCGGATTTCGGGTTTGTCAGTTGGACCTTATCGTCTGCATTCGCGAGCAAGCACGCTCCCACTGGGATTGTGCAAAACCCGGTGCCTGCGACCAAACGCCACGGCGCGGGTTTGGCGGCGGCTCGCCATGATGGCGTGGCCTCTTTTCTGCATGAAAACCGTTACGTGCAGAAAACCGTCACGTCCAACACGCATCATCCGCTCGCATTCGAGCTAAGGAACATCATCGTGAAAATAAACTGGGCCGAGAAACTGCGGCAAAACGTGCATCAACTGGCCGAGTCCCTGGGCAACCTGTTCGTCGAAACCTTCCACTATCTGGCGCTGTTTGCCATTGGTGCGGTGACGGCGTGGGCGGCGGTGATGGAGTTTCTCGGGATGCTCGAGGAAGGCCACATCAAGATCGATGACATTCTGTTGCTGTTCATCTATCTCGAACTGGGCGCAATGGTCGGGATTTACTTCAAGACCAACCACATGCCGGTGCGCTTTCTGATCTACGTGGCGATCACCGCGCTGACCCGTCTGCTGATTTCCAATGTCTCGCACCACAACCCGCCGGACATGGGCATCATCTACCTGTGCGGCGGGATTCTGCTGCTGGCGTTCTCGATTCTGGTGGTGCGTTACGCCTCGTCACAATTTCCTTCGGTGAAGATCGAGAAACCGCAGCGCAAACTTGGCGCCGGTTCCAGCGAGCATCCCGAAGTCGAGAAAGGCGAGCTTTAAAGCCCGGCCGCTTGTCCGGGCTGGCCGATCAGGCGTGGCGGTGGCGGTGTCAGTCCGTCGCCGCTGGTCATCGCTTCGAGAATCGCCATGGCGCTGTGGCCCTGTTCAATTGCGATGCCGAATTGAATGCTTTGCACCAGGCGCTTGAGGCGCGCAGGGTCATTGCGCTGTTCGGCGCTGATCATGCGTTTGGCCACGATGTGGCCGCTGTTGGACAGGGTCAGCATGATGCTGCCGTCCAGGCCCTGAATGCTCAGGTTGATCTGATAGTCCGGCGCGAAGGCATCGGTAATGATCTGAAAAGGATTGTCCATGATGTGTCACCGCCTGATTGAACGTGCAGTTGTTGACCGGCCGTGATCGGGTTGGTTCGCCAAACCGGATCACCGGCGATTCCGTGGCCTGTATTTGTTGCTTCATGTAGGCGCTGTCGAGTGAAGCGAGGCTGCGATCTTTTGATCTCCGGTGTTTTGATTTCGATCATGAAGATCAAAAGATCGCAGCCTGCGACAGCTCCCACAGGGGAGTAGCAAGGGCTGTGCCGGGAAAATTGTCGAACAATGAACACGGGCATAAAAAAGGCGAACCACGTGGCTCGCCTTTTTTAATGGCCCGTTTTCAGGGCAGAACCGAGTAGATGATCGCTGACAGTGCAATCAGACCGATCAGCACCACAAACACGTTGGACACCTGGCCCGAATACTGGCGCAAAGCTGGCACGCGACGGATGGCGTACATCGGCATCAGGAACAACAGGCACGCAATCACAGGCCCGCCGAGGGTTTCGATCATGCCGAGGATGCTCGGGTTGAAGGTCGCCACGGCCCAGCAACTGAGGATCATGAACACGGCGGTTGCACGGTTCAGCCAGCTCGCCGACATTACCCGGCCACGGCTGCGCAGGCTTTTTACGATCATGCCCTGAAAGCCTTCGCTGGCGCCGATGTAGTGGCCGAGGAAGGATTTGGTAATTGCCACCAGCGCAATCAGCGGCGCGGCGTAAGCGATCACTGGCGTCTGGAAGTGGTTGGCCAGGTACGACAGGATTGAAATGTTCTGCGCCTTGGCTGCCGCGAGATCCGCCGGGGAAAGCGCCAGCACACAGCTGAAGCAAAAGAACATCACCGTCACCACCATCATGCCGTGGGCCATGGCGAGGATGCCGCTGCTTTTGCGTTCGGCCTGCTCGCCGTAGCGTTGTTTCTGATCAACCGCGAACGCGGAGATGATCGGCGAATGGTTGAACGAGAACACCATCACCGGGATCGCCAGCCACATCGTCTTGAAGAAAACCGACATCGGCATGGCTTCTTGAGCACTGGCGAAAAACGCGCCGTTCCAGTTCGGGATCAGGCTGAGCGCAAGCAGCAGCAATGCCGCAACAAAGGGATAAACCAGCACGCTCATGGCTTTGACGATGACCGACTGGCCGCAACGAACGATGGTCATCAAGCCGAGGATCAGCGCCAGCGAAAGGATCGCCCGTGGCGGCGGGGCGATGTGCAATTGGTGTTCGAGAAAGCTGCTCAGCGTGTTGGTCAGCGCCACGCTGTATACCAGCAGAATCGGGAAGATCGCAAAGAAGTACAGCAGCGTGATCAGCTTGCCGGCACCGATGCCGAAGTGTTCTTCGACCACCTCGGTGATGTCCCCGGAGCGCCCGGACAACACAAAACGGGTCAGGCCACGGTGAGCAAAAAACGTCATCGGGAAGGCAAGTACAGCCAGAATCAGCAACGGCCAGAAACCACCGACGCCAGCGTTGATCGGCAGGAACAAGGTGCCGGCACCAATTGCGGTGCCGTACAGGCCGAGCATCCAGGTGGTGTCGAACTTGCTCCAGCCCTTGTGGGCCGTTTCTGCATTGCGTGTGCGGTCTACAGCGGGATTTTCGGCAGCAGGTGTACGTACATCGGTCATCGGTATCGCCTCGTTATTATTTTTGCTCGGGCTCACGGTTGGCAGACCGTCGGGTGCGGTCTGCCGGGGCGGTCAGGGCAAGCGCCTCAGCATTCCACCCAGCTCACGGCCAGGCCGCCCCGTGAAGTTTCTTTGTATTTGTCGTGCATGTCGGCGCCGGTGTCGCGCATGGTGCGGATCACCCGGTCGAGAGAAATGAAGTGGTTGCCGTCGCCGCGCAGGGCCATTTGCGTGGCGTTGATCGCTTTCACGGCTGCGATGGCGTTGCGCTCGATGCATGGCACTTGCACGAGGCCGCCGACGGGGTCGCAGGTCAGGCCGAGGTTGTGTTCCAGGCCGATTTCGGCAGCGTTTTCCAATTGTTCCGGGGTGGCTCCGAGTACATCGGCAAGGCCGGCGGCAGCCATCGCACAGGCCGAACCGACTTCGCCCTGACAGCCGACTTCGGCGCCGGAGATCGAAGCATTTTTCTTACACAGAATGCCGACGGCGGCCGCGCCCAGGAAGAACGCGACGACATCATCGTCAGACGCGTCCGGGTTGAATTTCATGTAGTAGTGCAGAACCGCCGGAATGATCCCCGCAGCACCATTGGTCGGAGCAGTGACCATGCGCCCGCCAGCCGCGTTTTCTTCGTTGACGGCGAGGGCGAACAGGTTGACCCATTCCATGGCCGACAGCGTCGAACTGATCACGTTCGGCTTGCCGATCTCCAACAGGCTGCGATGCAGTTTCGCTGCACGACGCGGCACATTCAGACCTCCGGGCAGGATGCCTTCGTGGCGCAAGCCTTGTTCAACGCATTCACGCATCACCGACCAGATGTGCAGCAGGCCCTGACGGATTTCTGCGTCGCTGCGCCACGCGCGCTCGTTGGCCATCATCAGTTCGGACACACGCAGGTTGTGTTGTTTGCACAGTGCCAGCAGTTCGGCAGCGCTGGAAAAGTCGTACGGCAACACCACATCGCCGGCCGGGGCCACACCGGATTCGGCTTCTGCCGCTTCGATGATGAAACCGCCACCGACCGAGTAGTACGTTTGCTCGAACAGCTCGGCCGTTTCGCCAAAGGCTGTCAGGGACATGGCGTTGGGGTGGTAGGGCAGGCTCTCGTCGAGCAGCAGGAGATCACGCTGCCAGTCGAAGGCAATGTCTGTCTGACCGGCGAGGCACAGTTGGCCTGTCTCGCGCACTTGCTGGATGCGGGGATCGATGGTCGACGGATCGATGCTGTCCGGCCATTCACCCATCAGGCCCATCACCGTGGCGCGGTCGGTGGCGTGACCGACGCCGGTGGCAGACAGCGAGCCGTATAAACGGATTTCCACACGGCGTACATCGTTCAACAGATGTTGATCGATCAGCGCCTGAGCGAAGGTCGCTGCCGCCCGCATCGGGCCGACAGTGTGGGAACTGGACGGGCCGATACCGACTTTGAATAGATCGAAAACACTGATAGCCATGCTAAACCCTTACAAGCAATGGAGTATAAATCGCTGCCATTTTTTGTAGGACAAGCGCAATGTCGGCGATACTGCCTACCTCGGTCCTACGTGACTAACGAAACTTCCTAAGTAAGCCTTTAGCAGGACTAAACGATGAGTCGTCAATTGCATGCCCAGACCTATGTCTGGCTGCAGGTGTTTTCCTGTGCCGCGCGGCACCTGTCGTTCACCCGGTGTGCCGAGGAACTGCACATCACCCCGGGGGCGGTCAGTCAGCAGATTCGCCAGTTGGAAGAACGTCTCGGTTTTCGCCTGTTTCATCGGCGTGCGCGCGGTGTAGAGCTAAGCGCAGAGGGGCAACGGCTGGCGATTACCGTCAATGAGGCGTATGGCAGCATCGATGCGGAATTGCGTCGGCTCGACGCCGGAATGATCAGCGGGATTTTACGTGTGCGCTCGATTCCGTCATTCCTCAGCAAGTGGCTGACGCCGCGATTGCCGCGTCTGCAACAGCGTTACCCGGACATTCAGCTACGGCTGGTCGCCGAGGACAGCAGCGTGCCGTTGCACGAAGGTGACTTTGATCTGGCGATCGATCTGAACGACGGCAGTTACCCGGGATTGTTATCCACAGCCTTGCTCGACGAGCAGATTTTTCCGGTGTGTGCACCGAGCCTGTTGCGTGGGCGTCCGCCGCTGCACGGACCGGCGGATCTGATGCATTTCCCGTTGTTGCATGACATCACTGCGTGGCGTGGCAGTTATGAATACGCAGAGTGGGAATTCTATTTGAACGCGATCGGTTTTGAGGGTGCCGACGTGCGGCGCGGGCACACGTTCAATCGCAATCACTTGACGATCGAAGCGGCGATTGCCGGCATGGGCGTGGCCATTGCCCGCCGCACCTTGCTCAACGATGAGCTGGAGCGGGGCACTTTGATCGTGCCGTTCGGCCTGTCGGTGCCCAACCATAAACGTTATGTGTTGCTGTACGCGCCAGGGGCGTTGAGCCATCCGGGCGTGCGCGCGGTGCATGATTGGCTGGTCGAAGAGGCGGGGATTTTTCGCAGTCTGCACCCGTTGAACGACGGGCAATTGTGAGCAAATTTTGCAGGATGACGGGGCGACCCAACTCCCGACCTTACCAGTGCTTTGCTTGGTTGTCCGGCTTTTTTTGCGAATGAATATTTATCTTTTTTCAGGGGTTGAAATGTTCGCCAGTCGGGCCGATTGTTGTAACCAGGAGGTCAGGAAATTCAACTCAAGGCCTCTCACGAGCTAGCTGAAATAAGGGATGAACTATGCAAATCCAAGTCAACAGCGATAACCATATTCAAAGTAGTCAACGACTGGAGGAGTGGGTACGTACAACCATTGAGAGCACGCTCGAACGTTATGAAGAAGACCTGACCCGTGTCGAAGTCCACCTGAGCGACGAGAACGGTGACAAACCAGGTCCCCATGACTTGCGCTGCCAGCTGGAAGCGCGGCCAAAAGGCCATCAACCGATTTCCGTGACCCATAAAGCCGATTCGCTGGAACAGGCGATCGACGGTGCAGCCGAAAAACTGGAGCACGCGCTGGAGCACCTGTTTGGCAAATTGCGCGGCAAACCACGTGCTGCAGTGGTGCCATTCAGCAAGGCGAATGACGCACTGCTGGAGGAAGAATTTCTTGAGAACGAACAGGCAGCGATCAACAGTTGATACGCTGATTTAATAAGCCAGCCAATGGGAACGGGCCTGCGAAAGCAGGCCCGTTTTTGTTTGTGGAGGTTTTTGCGCAGCGCATAAGAGAGCGGCCCCTCACCCCAGCCCTCTCCCTCCGGGAGAGGGGGCCGACCGAGGTGTCTGAAGAGGTACGTCGACCTGAAAGACCGAGTCGATTATGGATTCGGGCGATGTGCTTTGAGGTTGATGAGTTTCTGAAACATCCCCGGTCAGCCCGTCTTCTTCTGGAAGAGGGAGGCCGACCTGGTTGTATTGGGTGATGCATCGCCCTGAAAGACCGAGTTGATTATGGATTCGGCAAAATACTTTCAGGTCGATGCATTTCTAAAGCATCCCCCGGTCAGTTCCCTCTCCCTCTGGGAGAGGGTTAGGGTGAGGGCATTTTTCGATTCGCCGCAATTCTTATGATCTGCTCCAGCACATTGTCCATCTGCTGGATCACCTCGAGATTACTGAAACGCGCGACTTCAATGCCCTTTTGATTCAGATAGCGTGTCCGACGCTGATCATGAATCACTCCCGGCGTTCCATAATGCTGACCGCCGTCCAGCTCGATCGCCAACTTCAGCTCAGCGCAATAAAAATCCAGCACGTAAGGCTGGCAGGGAAACTGCCGACGAAATTTCAGATTGGCGATCTGGCGTGCGCGTAGCTTTTGCCAGAGCAGGTGTTCGCAGTCGGTTTGATTGATGCGTAACTGGCGGGAGAATTGGACGAGGGTGGGGCGTGTTTGCATGCTTCACTATCCTTGTGAAGTTGGTTTGAAGTTTTACTGTAGACCATGACCCGCTGACCCTCACCCCAGCCCTCTCCCGGAGGGAGAGGGAGCCGACCGAGTCGTGTTACGTAATACATCGACCTGAAAGACCGAGACGATTATGGATTCGGCAAAGCAGAATCAGGTTGGCGTACCTCGCAAGTATCCCCCAATCAGTTCCCTCTCCCGGAGGGAGAGGGAGCCGACCGAGTTGTGTTACGTAATACATCGACCTGAAAGACCGAGTCGATTATGGATTCGGAAAAGCAGAATCAGGTCGGCGTACTTCGCAAGCATCCCCCGATCAGTCCCCTCTCCCTACGGGCGGTCCGACGTTTCGGGAGGGCTAGGGTGAGGGGCTCTTAAGCCTTAAAACGCAACAGACGTCTGCACATAAACCGTGCGCGGCTCACCCACATACTTGCCCTTGTTGTTGTCATCAAACGAACGCGTGAAGTACTGCGTGTTGAAGATGTTCTTCACCCCCACCGCTACGTTCAGATCCGACAACTGCGGGCCGAAGTCATAGCCCGCGCGGCTGCTGAACAGCATGTAGCCCGGGATCTTGCCGGTGCTGCCGTCGGCGCTTTCTTTCGAGGTATTGGCGTTGTCGGCGAACTGGTCGCTCTGGAAGCTGCTATCCAGATTCAGCTTCCACGGGCCTTCGGTGTAGCCGACGCCAATCGTGCCTTTGTGTTTCGACGAGAACGGTACGCGATTGCCCTTGTTCGGCCCGTCTTCGCGGATGGTCGCGTCAACATAGGCGTAGGTGGCGTAGACATCGAAACCCGCGAGCGCCGGGCTCAAGTCATCCAGCGCGTAGTTGACGCTGGTCTCGATACCTTGGTGGCGGGTTTCGCCTCGGGCAATCACCGAATCGTTGGTCTGGTTGCTTTCGTACTGGTTGTCGAAGTTGATCAGGAACGCGCCGATCTCCGCGCGCAACGCGCCGTTGTCATAGCGCGTGCCGAGTTCCCAGGTGCGCGCCTTTTCCGGTTTCACTTCGCCGCTGGTTACGCGGTTGGGCATCTGGCTGTATTGCACACTGCCGAACGAGCCTTCGGTGTTGGCGTAGAGGTTCCAGCTGTCAGTCAGGTGATAGAGCACGTTCAATGCTGGCAGTGCGGTGTTGTAGTCGCCCTTGTATTTGACGTTGGTCAGGTTGTTGGTCTGCTGCGATTCGATCATTTCGTAGCGCACGCCCGGGGTGATCGTCCATTTGCCGATGTCGATGCGGTCGTCAACGAAGAAGGCATTGGCCTCGGTGCCGCCACGGGTGTCACGGTCATTGCGGCTGCTGGTGGTCGGGTATTCGTTGCTGCTGATTGGCGTGCGATAGCGCAGCTCGTGGCCAGCCTCGTTGATGTAGCGGTAGCCGACGCCGACTTCATGGCTGGTCGGGCCGAGGTCGAAACCTTGGGCGAAACGGGTTTCCAGACCCCGTACCCAATACTCGCGCGGCGACAGCGAGAGGAATGTGCCCTGATCGAGATAGCCGCTGCGCAAGGTCTTGGTGAAGAAGGTGTTGGCGGTGAATTCGCGGCGATCTTCCTGATAGCGATAGCCGAAATTGAACATTGTGCGTCGGCCCCAGAACTGGTCTTTCGGCCGTGTCGACTGGTACGGATCGGCGTCGTAATCGGCAACGTTCAGACCGCCGGGCATGTCGGCTTTACCTTCGTAATACTGCGCCATGGCGTTGAAGCTGTTGGCCTCGTCGAGCTGGTATTTGCCCTTGAGGATCAGGTCGTCGATCTCGGTGTCGCTGTGCTCGCGCCAGTCACCACCACGGGTGCCGGAGTAGAGCAACGCGCCGCCGAGGCCATTGGCATGGGTGCCACCGGCCAGCAGATTGGCGCTGGTCTTGAAGCCGTCATGGCTCGAGGATGGGCTGGTTTCCGTCTGGAAGCCGCCCTTGACCGTTGGCTCGTCGGGAATCGCCCGGGTCACGAAGTTGACCACGCCACCGACGTTCTGCGGGCCGTAACGCACGGCGCCACCGCCGCGCACCACGTCCACGGCATCCATGTTGCCCATGCTGATTGGCGCGAACGATAGCTGCGGTTGGCCATAAGGCGCGAACGGCACCGGAATGCCATCCATCAACACCGTCGAGCGCGCGGCCAGGCGTGGATTCAAGCCACGAATACCGAAATTAAGCGCCATGTCGTGGCTGCCGGTGCCGTTGTTTTCCGGGGCATTGACGCCGGGAATGCGGTTGAGCACATCGCGCGCCTGAGTGGCGCCCTGGCGTTCAAATTCTTCACGGCGGATCACATCACGGGCGCCGGGATGTTCGAACACATTGATTTGCGCAGCGTCGCCGAGCCAGTCGCCGACGACTTTCGAGGTGTCCAGTTCCAGCGCGGCGTCCGCCACCGGTTGCAGGCTGAACGCATTGTTGCCCTCGGCGCGCGCCTGCAGGCCGGTGCCTTCAAGCAATGCATTCAAACCTTGCTCTGGGGTGTAACGGCCTTCCAGGCCACGGCTTTGCACACCGCTGGTGATTTGCGAACCAAACGAGATCAAGACCCCGGCTTCACGGCCAAACTGGTTGAGGGCGTTTTCCAGCGACGACGGCGCGATGTGATAAGCCTTGGCTTCAGCAGCCATCGCAGCGGGCAGGGCACTGAAACTCAGGCTGGCGCCGAGAACGAGATTGCGCAGGCTGCGAGCCAGTGGCGTGAGGCGGGTGGGGTGCATGTTGATGATCCTGAGAAGGTTGAATCAAGGGGGCTTTCCTTCTCTGTCACGCCAGATCTGAAAAACGGCTCATTTATTTTTAAGATCAAAAGGTCGGTCGATCGCGGCCCGAGCCTTCGGCAGCTCCTACAGAAGATATGCATTCCACATGTAGGAGCTGCCGAAGGCTCGGGCCGTGATCGGACGATCTTTTGATCTTGCTCCTTAAACCCGCGCTTCGACGGTCACCCAGTAGCGGGTAAAACGCTTCACCTTCACCGGCAAACTGATTTCCAGCAGATCGAGAATCCGCTCGCTGTCGTCCAGCGGGTAAGTCCCGGAGATCAGCAGGTCGGCGACGCTCCTGTCACAGTTGAGCTGGCCGCGACGGTAGCGGTTGAGTTCATTGAGGAAGTCGCCCAAACGCATATGCGCGGCCACCAGCATGCCGTCAGCCCAGGCGCCGCTGTTGGCATCCAGCGGTTCGGTGGCGCTGACGGACGTCGAGGTAAAACTCAACTGACGCGCGAGCGGCAGCGACATTGACGCGCGCCCATTACCGCTCAGTTCGACACGGCCTTCAAACAGCGCAACCTGCGTGCGATCGGCAAATTGACGCACATTGAGACGTGCTCCATAAGTTTTAAGAATGCCCTGAGCGGTGCGCACTTCGAATGATTGCGCGGCAGTCAGAAGGATTTCGCCTTCGAGCAAGCGGATCAGTCGCGCCGAGGTATCGACATCGGCGGCACTGGCTGTATTGAGTTGCAACTGATCGCCGGCACCAAGCGCCACCCTGCGCCGTTGCCCGATCGGGCTGCGGTAATCAGCGAGCAGCGACGGCAGGGGATTGTGCTCGCGCATGCCCCAGGTGACGGCTGAGCCCGCGCCAAGAATCAGCAGCAGTTTCAGTGCCTGACGACGACTGCCGGGCTTCGCTCCGTTCAACGCCGCGTGTGCCAGCGGCGAAGACACGCCGCGCAGACGCTGATTGACTCGTTGAATATGCTCCCACGCCCGACGATGTTCACTGTGCGCATCCAACCATTGTTGCCAGGCGTGTTGCTGGCGCGGGGAGAGCGCGCCTTGCTGCATTTCCATCAGCCAGTGCACGGCCTGTTCTGCCACCTGAGAGGAGAAATCCGCTGCGCGGTTCATAGGGCGAAATAGCAGCGCATCGCCGCTTTGTTCAGATGACGTTTGACCGTGGCCACGGAAATGCCGAGTTCGGTGGCAATCTGTGGATACGTCAGACCATCGACCTGCGCCAGCAAAAAGGCGCGTTTGACCTGGCGCGGCAGACCGTCGAGCAACTCATCCAGCTCTATCAGGGTTTGCAGGATGATCGCCTTGTCTTCTTCCGACGGCGCGACCATGTCCGGCATCTGCGCCAGGGTGTCAAGGTAGGCGCGTTCCAGATCCTGACGGCGGTAATGATTGAACAGAACACGTTTGGCCAGCGTCGTCAGAAAGGCGCGCGGCTCGATGATCACCGGCGGTTCACGCGCGGTCAGCACCTTGATGAAGGTGTCCTGGGCCAGATCCGCCGCGCTGTCCGGGCAGCCGAGTTTGCGCCGCAGCCAGCCGGTCAGCCAGCTGTGGTGGGCCTGATAGAGCGATTCGACGGGATGGGCGGACGGCAACGGTATTACCCCGGGCGCCTGATGACGCGGTAGAGAGTATGCGTTAGAGAACAAGAACTGTTCGCATTGTAGTGGGCTACATGCTCGGCCGGCAATCAGATGCTTTTGCGTATGAGAATATTTATCATTAATATTGCTCGCCTGTAGGTTCGGCTCATCGGTCGGACGTTTTTCGTTTCAGGGTCGAAACATGAAAGGCAAACTCGCCACACTTCCCATGTCCTATCGTCTGGCCGTCACCTCACGGGTGTTGGCCGCGGTGTTTGGCGGCTATCTCGTTGCAGCCCTGGCCAGTGTCACGCTGACGTTGTGGCTGCCATTGAGCCGTGCCGAAGCGGTGGTGACCGGCATGACCATTTCCTTTCTGGTCTATCTGGTGGCGGTGTTGTGGTGTTTTGCCTGTCGCACGGCGTGGTCCGCGTGGGTCGGCTTGCTGGTGCCGAGTGTGATTCTGGCAACCATTTCCGGCGCGGCGCGCGGCTTGGGTCTGGCATGAAAGAGGGTTTTCGTCAGGCGATGGCCTGGCTGCACACCTGGGCCGGGCTGCTGTTCGGCTGGTTGCTGTTCGCGATTTTTCTGACCGGGACGCTGGCGTATTTCAAGGGTGAAATCAGCCACTGGATGCAGCCGGAAATCCCCGCACGATCGGTGAGTGCCGAGACGAGCCTGACGGTGGCCCAGGACTATCTGCAACAACACGCGGCGGGCGCCTCACGCTGGCTGATCGATTTGCCTGATGCCCGTGATCCCGGCCTGACCGTACGCTGGCAGCCAGCGCCGGCGAAGCCCGGCGAGCGCGGGCGTTTCGAATCGAAAACCCTCGATGCGCAAACCGGCGCCGAAGTGCAGGGCCGCGAAAGCATGGGCGGGGAGTTCTTCTACCGTTTCCACTTCCAGTTGCAAATGCCTTATCCGTGGGGCCGCTGGCTGGCGACCATTGCCGCGATGGTGATGTTCGTTGCGCTGATTACCGGGATCATCACCCACAAAAAAATCTTCAAGGACTTCTTCACCTTCCGCCCGCGCAAGGGCCAGCGTTCCTGGCTCGACGGGCATAACGCGGTGGGTGTGCTGGTGTTGCCGTTTCACCTGATGATCACTTACAGCAGCCTGGTGATTTTCATGTCGATGGTCATGCCGGCGAGCATCGTTGCGTCTTACGGCAGTGACGTGCGCACGTTTTATGACGAGGTGTTCCCGGCCTCGAAAACACCGGAGCGCGCCGATATCGCTGCACCGTTGGCGGCCATGGCGCCGCTGTTGAGCAAGGCCCGCGAGCAATGGTCGGGCGGCCACACGGCGCGCCTTTCCGTGAGCAATCCGGGGGATGCCAACGCCACGGTGGTGCTGTCCCGAGCCGGCGACAGTGTCGTGCATGATTTCGGCCGCGCCGTGACCTTCAACGGTGTGACCGGACAGGTGCTCGGCAGCACACCGGACCAGCCGGTGGCGATGGCGGTGGGGGGAGCGTTCTATGGTTTGCACATGGGCCACTTCGCCGGGCCGCTCTTGCGCTGGCTGTACTTCATCTGCGGGCTGGCCGGCACGGCAATGATCGGCACCGGGCTGGTGATCTGGCTCGGCAAGCGTCAGCTCAAACATGCCAAGAGCGGTGTGATGCCGTTCGAATTGCGGCTGGTGGAAGTGCTGAATATCGCCAGCATGGCCGGGCTGGTGTCGGCGGTAGCGGTGTTCTTCCTTGCCAATCGTTTGTTGCCGGTGAATCTCGTCGGGCGCGCAGATTGGGAAGTGAACGCGTTCTTCATGGCCTGGGGATTGAGCGTGCTACACGCGGTGTTCAGACCGGGGCGCAAAGCCTGGATTGAACAGCTTGTGCTGGGGGCGGCGCTGTTTGTCGCGGTGCCGCTGATCAATGCGCTGACCACCCCTTGGAATCTCGGCGTCGCGTTGCTGCAGGGTGACTGGGCGTTGGCCGGGTTTGATTTGACCTGCCTCGCAACAGGTCTGTTTCTGGCCTGGGCCGTGTGGAAAATGCAGCGCGCCGGCAGCCCGGTCAGCGTGAAAAAAACATCACGCGAAAAGGCCCGGCCGATCATCCTTGAGCAAGGGACACCCTGATGCTGCTGGCCCTGTTGCTCACCTACGCCGGATTCACCGCGTTGTGCCTGTCGATGCCTCGACACCACGATGAACTGCTCGGCCGAAAACCTTCCACCCGTCGTCGTCAGGGCCTGATGTTGGCCGGATGGCTGATGCTGAGTCTGTCACTGTGGGCGGCCGTCTCGGCGAACGGCTGGAGCTTCGGCCTGGTTGACTGGTTCGCCGTGCTGATGCTCAGCGCCCTGGCGTTGGTCTTGTTGCTGCCGTATCGCCCGCGTCTGGCCTTGGCGCTGGCCGGGGTCAGTTTGCTGGCCAGTCCGGTCGCGGCATGGGCGCAGTGCTGACGTGCTGATCGGGCTGCCGCCGGAATCCCGCGACGACGAGCCGCGCGGGGCGCGTGCGCATTTTCTTCAGGTATTCCTGTCCCAGCGTTCGCAAATGGAAGCGCTGGTGAGCCGACGCGTCGGTTGCCGGGCGACGGCGGCGGATCTGGTGCAGGACCTGTTTCTGCGTTTCTGGCGGCGGCCGCTGGTGCAGGTCGAAGAACTCAGCACCTATCTTTTGCGCTGCGCCGGCAACATTGCTATCGACCATCTGCGCAGCGAAGGCACGCGTACGCGGGTCAACGAAGGCTGGCAACCGGAAGCGCCGGACAGCCACGGCAGCGAACCGCAAGCGGCGCTGGAAGCGGGCAATGATCTGCGCCATGTCGAAGCGGCGTTGCGCGCCTTGCCCGAACGCACCCGGCAAATCTTTTTGCTCAATCGCATCCACGGCCGCAAGTACGCGGACATCGCCAAAGCCATGGGCCTGTCCCAAAGTGCCGTGGAAAAACATATGATGCGCGCCCTCGAGGCCTGCAAGGCCAGCCTGCGCGAACCCGCGCCACGCCTGCCAGGGAAAGCACCGTGAAGCCATCCGATTGCCCCACCCCGACGCCCGCTCAAGAGCAGGCCGCGTTTGCCTGGCTGAGCCTGTTGCACGATCGGCCCAGCGCCGGTGATCAACTGACCTTCAGCCAATGGCTGCGCGCCGATCCGGCGCATGCCGAGGCTTACGCGCAGGCGCAGGTCGTCTGGGAACTGAGCGAAAGCCCGGCGCGAACGCTGGCCGATGAAGAGGCTTTGGCGTTGCAGGGCTTTCTCGAGTCGATGGATCGCCCGCGCCGTCCGGCGCTGTTGCGCTGGTCGGGCGCGCTGGCGATGGCGGCGTGTCTGGTGCTGATGGTCAGCGTCGGCACCGGGTGGCAACCGCAACGCTGGATCGACGATCTGGGCGCTGATTATGTCTCGGCACCCGGCGAGATCCGCACGGTGACGCTGGCCGATCAGTCGCAAGTGACGCTGGATGGCGACAGTGCGATTGCCGTGGACTTCAGTCAGGGTGAGCGGCATGTTCAGTTGCGTCGTGGTGCCGGTTTCTTCAGCGTCACCCACACCGGTGATCCGTTCGTAGTTGCGGCGCAGAAGGGCGAGGCGCGGGTGCTTGGCACGCAATTCGAAGTGCGACTGCAGCCTCACGGTGCGCAGGTTACGGTGTTGTCCGGGCGCGTTGGCGTGACGGCGGATCGCGATGGCGAACAACAGATCCTCACCGCCGGTCAGCAGGTGGCTTACGGCGAAGGCACGTCGCAAAAGCTTCATGCGGTGGACAGCGAAGCACAGCTGGCCTGGCGTCAGGGCTGGCTGACGTATTACAAGTCGACGCTGGCCGATGTGGTCGAGGATCTGCGCCGTTATTACCCGGGGCGGATTGTGTTGCTCAACGATGAGCTGGCGGCGCGCAAGGTCAGTGGCAGTTTTCCGAGCAAGGATCCGCAGGCGGTGCTCAGTTCCCTGCAAGGGGTGATGGGGTTTGAGCAGCATCAGGTGTTGGGGCATCTGATTATTTTGCGTTGAAGTAAAAGTCAAAAAATCGCAGCCTTCGGCAGCTCCTACAGGGGTCGCATTCCAATGTAGGAGCTGCCGAAGGCGGCGATCTTTTGCTCTTGAAAAATATTTTCAAATTTGTGGTGAGGTAAACCCGAGCCCCATCCGTGTAGTGACTGAAACTGCGAGTCATTCGCATCCGTTGCGGTTCTACACAGGTCATTGAGTCATGAAGTCCAGGGCAAAGTCGGGTTCGGTCAAACAGTGGTTAAGCGTGTCGGCAATGAGTTTTTCGGCACTGGCGTTGTTGCCGATAAACATGGTGCTCGCCGCTGAAAGCGTCAGCAGCCAGACGCAAAAGCAGTTCAGTTTCGCCTTGGCCGCCAAGCCGCTGCCGCAAGCCTTGAGCGACTTCAGCCGCGTCACCGGGCAGAGCGTGGTCTACACCGACGAAGCGCCGTACGGCCTCACGGCGCCGGCAGTCAATGGCCAGATGAGTGCCGAACAGGCGCTGCAACGTCTGCTTAGCGGTTCCGGCCTCAGTTTCCGCCGCACCGATAGCCACACGCTGGCGCTGGAGCCCAAGCCTACCGAAGGCGCGTTGAACCTCGGTGCCACCACCATCACCTCGATGCGCGACGAGGCGATGAGCTATCAACCGCCGCAAACCAGTTCGGTGATGCGCTCTTCGGCGTCGTTGCAGGAAGTCCCGCAGACCGTCAACGTCATCCCGGCGCAAGTCATCCGCGATCAGGCGCCGCGCAATCTGGATGACGCACTGGCCAACGTCAGCGGTATCACCCAGGGCAACACCTTGGGCAGCACTCAGGATTCGGTGATGACGCGCGGCTTCGGTGACAACCGCAACGGCTCGATCATGCGCGACGGCATGCCGATCGTGCAGGGCCGCGGCATGAACGCCACGGTTGATCGCGTCGAAGTGCTCAAGGGCCCGGCCTCGCTGTTGTACGGTATCCAAGACCCGGGTGGCGTGGTCAACATGGTCAGCAAGAAGCCTGAACTGACGCCATACAACGCCCTGACCTTGCGCGGCTCGACCTACGGCGACGGCAAAAACGGCAGCGGCGGTACCCTCGACAGCACCGGCCCGTTGGGCGATTCCGGGCTGGCTTATCGCATGGTGCTCGACCACGAAGATGAAGATTACTGGCGCAATTTCGGCACCCACCGCGAAACCCTGATCGCCCCGTCGCTGGCCTGGTTCGGCGAGAGCACCAAACTGTTGTTCGCCTACGAGCACCGTGAATTTCTCACGCCGTTCGACCGTGGCACGCTGATCGATCCGCGCACCAATCACCCGTTGGACATCTCGCGTAAAGAACGCCTCGACGAGCCGTTCAACAACATGGAAGGCCGTTCGGATCTGTATCACTTTGAAGCCGACCACGACCTCAACGACGACTGGAAAGCGCACTTCGGCTACAGCTGGAACCGTGAAACCTACGACGCCAGCCAGGTGCGCGTGACCGCCATCGACACCAAAAAGGGCACGCTGACCCGCAGCATGGACGGCACCCAGAATGCGATCAGCACCGACCGTTTCACCACCGCCAGCCTCGAAGGCAAGGTCAACGTGCTGGGCATGCAGCATGACCTGGTGTTCGGCGTCGATGACGAGTACCGCAAAATCTACCGCGAGGACTTGATCCGGCAAAAAAGCCTGACCACGTTCAGCTACCTCAATCCGGTGTATGGCCGTGAAGTTGCCGGCACGACTGTCAGCGCTCCCGACAGCGCGCAGACCGATGAACTGCGCAGCGATTCGGTGTTCATGCAGGACTCGATTCACCTCAACGACCAGTGGATTCTGGTCGCCGGCGGACGCTTTCAGGAATACGACCAGTACGCCGGCAAAGGCGTGCCGTTCAAGGCCAACACCGACAGCAACGGCCAGAAGTTCGTACCGCGCGCAGGTCTGGTGTATCGCTACACCGACGCCTTGTCGTTCTACGGCAGCTACACCGAATCGTTCAAACCCAACTCGACCATCGCCCCGCTGAGCGGAAGCAGCACCGTGCTCGACGGCAGCATCGCGCCGGAAGAAGCCAAGTCGTGGGAACTGGGCGCGCGTCTGGACCTGCCGGGGCGCGTGACCGGCAACATCGCGTTGTTTGACATCAAGAAACGCAACGTGCTGGTGGCCAATTCCGAAGGCCCGACGACGATTTACAGCGCCGCCGGCGAGGTGCGTTCGCGCGGTCTGGAAATGGACCTGACCGGTCAACTGACGGACCACTGGAGCATGATCGGCAGCTACGCCTACACCGATGCCGAAGTGACCGAAGACCCGGACTACAAAGGCAAGCGCCTGCAGAACGTAGCGAAGAATTCCGGCTCGTTGTCGGCGGTGTATGACTTTGGCAGTGTGATCGGTGGCGACCAATTGCGCGTCGGCGCGGGCGCTCGTTACGTCGGTGAGCGTGCGGGTAATGCGGTCAACGATTTCGATTTGCCGAGTTACACCGTGGCCGATGCGTTCGCCACTTACGAGACCAAGGTCGAAGGGCAGAAGGTCAAGTTTCAGCTCAATGTGAAGAACCTGTTTGATCGCACGTATTACACCTCGGCGGCGAGCCGGTTCTTTGTGTCGATGGGGGATGCGCGGCAGGTTTCGTTGTCCAGCACCCTGGAGTTTTAAGGCAAGATCAAAAGCCCCTCACCCTAACCCTCTCCCGGAGGGAGAGGGGACTGACCGTGGGATATTTCAGAGGTACACCGACTTGAACGTGATGCTTTGAATCCATAATCGATTCGGTGTTTCAGGTCGACGTAGAGCGCCAGACACCTCGGTCGGCCCCCTCTCCCTCCGGGAGAGGGCTGGGGTGAGGGGAGAAGGGCTCAACGCAAAAACGCCTGCCGATACTCACCCGGCGTCCCGCCCAACACCTGCTTGAACCGATTAGTGAAATGACTCGCGCTGGCAAAGCCGCACGCCAGCGCAATCTCACCCAATGGCAACGCCGTCCCGCGCAACAATTCCCGTGCCCGACTCAAGCGCCGCGCCAGCACGTATTGATGCGGCGGCAGGCCGAAACTGGTGCGAAACATCCGCGCAAAGTGGTATTCCGACAGCGCACACAACCCGGCCAGTTGACCGAGGCTGATCGGCTCGGCCAACTGAGTGTCGATGAACTCCACCAATTGCCGACGCTGATGCGGTGCGAGCCCGCCCTTCAAACGCAGACCCTGACGCGCGCCGACCTGACTGAGCAAGGTGTGGCTGATCAGTTCATGGGCGAGGCTGCTGGTCAGCAAACGTTCGGCGGGTTCGTCCCAGTTCAGCGTCAGCAACTGCCGGAAGCGTTGTGCTTGTTGTGGGTCTTCGAGGAAGGTCTGCTCGCGCAATTGCATCTCTCGGGGTTCGCGATCGAGCAACGTGACGCAACCGAGGGCAAATTGTTCGGCGCTGAAATACAGATGCGCCAAGCGAATATCGCCGTTGATCACCCAACCCGATTCATGGTCGGCCGGAAGGATACAGAGCTTGTCCGGCCCGCCTTTTTGCCCGGGTTGATCGCGACGGAAGGTACCGGTACCTCCGGCGATGTAGCAGGACAGGGTGTGATGGCTCGGCGCTTCATAATCCTGCGCATCGTGGTGGTTGGTCCACAAAGCGGCAGACAAGCCGTCGCCGAGCTCGGCGCTGTGCACAAGGCGTGCGTTCGGCGAGCTGTTCAATGCTTGAAAGACTTGCAGGGTATCGATGGCGGCCATGGTCGGTTCTCTTCAACGCCTTGCATCCTACTCCGTAGACACCGCCCTGCCAGCCTGCCGCCAGACAAAAGCGCAAGAATCTGCAAGCGCTCGAACCAGGTCCGGGCTGACACTCAAGGCCTATCGAGGAGTGTGTGCCATGAACCTGTCGTTGTATTTGTTGACCGTGCTGATCTGGGGCACCACGTGGATTGCCTTGAAATGGCAACTGGGCGTGGTAGCGATTCCCGTATCGATCGTCTATCGCTTCGGCCTCGCCGCGCTGGTGCTGTTTGCGTTGTTGCTGCTCAGCCGTCGCCTGCAACCGATGAACCGTCGCGGGCACTTTATCTGCGTGGCTCAGGGGTTGTGTCTGTTCTGCGTCAACTTCATGTGCTTCCTGACCGCCAGTCAATGGATCCCCAGCGGTCTGGTCGCGGTGGTGTTCTCCACCGCAACGCTGTGGAACGCGCTGAATGCGCGGGTCTTTTTTGGCCAGCGCATCGCGCGCAATGTGCTGCTGGGTGGCGGGCTCGGGTTGTTTGGGTTGGGCATGTTGTTCTGGCCGGAACTGGCCGGGCATCAGGCCAGCCCGCAAACCTTGCTCGGTCTGGGCCTGGCGTTGTGCGGCACGTTGTGTTTCTCGGCGGGCAACATGCTCTCGAGCCTGCAACAGAAGGCCGGACTCAGACCGTTGACCACCAATGCCTGGGGCATGGCCTATGGGGCGGCGATGTTGTCGGTGTGGTGCCTGGTCAAAGGCATTCCATTCGACATGGATTGGAGCCCGCGTTACGTCGGTGCGCTGCTGTATCTGGTGATTCCGGGTTCGGTCATCGGTTTTACCGCGTATCTGACGCTGGTCGGGCGCATGGGGCCGGAGCGCGCGGCGTATTGCACGGTGCTGTTCCCGGTGGTGGCGTTGAACGTCTCGGCGTTTGCTGAAGGTTACCAATGGACAGCGCCGGCGCTGGTCGGGCTGGTATTGGTGATGCTGGGCAATGTGCTGGTGTTTCGCAAACCGAAAGCGCGTGTGGCGCCGGTGCAGGGAAAGTTGGCCTGAAGTAAACGAGCGCTGAACCTCAGCGCTCGACTTTCAAGGTGATGTAAATCATCACCGGGAACATGAAGTCAACGATATGACGCGCCCAATCCTTAGCGTTCCATGATTGCGAAGTGTCCATGTCAAACCATTCAACTCCCACGGTTTGCAGGCACACGTAATAAATGAAGATGGCCGCGAGTATGCCCATGATCGAGAACTTCTTTGCCTCATGGAAGACCTCGGCAGGGGCATTGATATGGCGCAACAACTGATACGTGCCCATCAGGCATAGCACCGTGTAGATGACTTCCAGGGTGATGATGAACCAGTAGATACGGTGATGAATCATCGGTGATTCGATGGCCCGATACTTGATGGTTTCGCTGGCCGTGGTGGTGTCCATGCTCAGGATATGGGCCACGTAAATGTAGTTTGAGTCATAGTCGGTGAAGTTGTGGATCATCACCAGCAGGCCAAAGAAACTGATGTAGGCCATTAATATAACTTTGCTGTAACGGATAAGTTTGTCGGTGGTCAGGGTGTTCAAGGTTTTAGCTCTCCATAGCGCTTGTCGATTATTCGGCAGCCAGGCAGAGCTTATAATGCTGTTGTTTAAATTGGTTTGTTGTTCAATTTCAAGTTGTGTATGGCAATAACTAACGGGCAAGTGCGAGGTTGCACTTGCCCGTATTTTTTTATCCGCGCCAGACTTGCGGGTTGACCAGATCCTGCGGGCGTTCGCCGAGCAGGGCGCTACGCAGGTTGGCGACTGCACGATTGGCCATGGCTTCGCGGGTTTCATTTGTCGCCGAGCCGATGTGCGGCAGGGTCACGGCGTTGCTCAGCTGGAACAGCGGCGATTCGGCCAGCGGTTCTTTTTCGTAGACGTCGAGGCCGGCGCCGCGAATGCGCTTGTTTTGCAGGGCTTCGATCAGTGCCGGTTCATCGACGACCGGGCCACGAGAGATGTTGACCAGGATGGCGCTCGGCTTCATCAGGGCCAGTTCGCGGTGGCTGATCAGGTGGCGGGTCTTGTCGCTGAGTGGCACCACCAGGCAGACGAAGTCGGCTTCGGCGAGCAGTTGGTCGAGGCTGCGAAATTGCGCGCCGAGTTCCTGTTCGAGTTCAGTCTTGCGGCTGTTACCGCTGTAGATGATCGGCATGTTGAAGCCCAAGCGTCCACGGCGGGCGACGGCGGCGCCGATGTTGCCCATGCCGACGATGCCAAGGGTTTTGCCGTGCACGTCAGTGCCGAACAGCGGGGCGCCGACGCTGGCTTGCCATTGGCCGGCCTTGGTCCAGGCGTCGAGTTCGGCGACGCGGCGGGCGCTGCTCATGATCAGGGTGAAGGCGAGGTCGGCGGTGCTTTCGGTGAGTACGTCGGGGGTGTTGGTGAGCATGATCCCGCGTTGGTTGAAGTAGTCGAGGTCGTAGTTGTCGTAGCCGACGGAGACGCTGGAGACCACTTCGAGTTTTGTCGCGTTTTCGAGTTGGGCCTGGCCTAGTTTGCGGCCGACGCCGATGAGGCCGTGGGCGTGGGGGAGGGCTTCGTTGAATTGGGCGTTGATGTCGCCGGCTTTTGGGTTGGGGACGATGACGTCGAACTCTTGTTGCAGGCGTTCGATCATGGGCGGGGTGATGCGGCTGAAGGCCAGGACAGTTTTTTTCATCGTTTTTGGCTCTTGTTCGGGCTTGATACCAAGCACGCTAACATTTCTGCCTTGGGGTTGTCTTGGCGGCCTCTGGGCCGACCAGGCTTTGGGTGGTTTTGTGTGTATATCCGTTTTTTGGGTGATGGCGGGTTAGGGTTCCGCCCTTACGGCGGGTCACTTTTTCCAGACGCCGAAAAAGTAACCAAAAAGGCTTGCTGGTATGACTCACCCACATAGGTAACAAAACAGTTCAAGCACATAGGTAACAGTTTTTAACTGGCACTGGTCGATTCCGAGGATCTGACCATGCCGTGGCGAGAGCTGAAACCTATGGACCTTAAAGTGATGTTCATCGCCGACTATCTGTCCGGTCGGCTCAACTTCAGTCAACTCTGTGCGGCTCACAGCATCAGTCGCAAGACTGGCTACAAGTGGGTGGCCCGCTACAACGCGGACAGCATCAATGGCTTGGCGGAGTGCAGTCGCAAGCGTCATTCTCAAGCACAGGCTGTGCCGTTTGCGGTCAAAGAAGCCATTCTTGAGCTGCGGCGCCAAGGTCAAACCACGCCGGGCCCGAAAAAGATCCAGACAGCCCTGCAAGAGCGGTTTCCAGATCAGCCGCCGCCCTCCAAAACCACGATCTACAACGTGCTTAAAAAAGCGGGGCTAGTGGTGTCTCGACGGTTGCGTCAGCGTGTCGCTGTCTATCCAAAACCACTCCAGAAAGCCGACCTTCCTAATCAGCTCTGGAGCGCTGATTACAAAGGCCAATACCTGACAGGAGACGGTGTCTGGTGTTACCCGTTGACGGTAATGGATCACGCCAGTCGATTTTTACTGGCTTGTGAAAGTATGCCGAGCACGACTTTCAAGGACGCCAAAGCCACCTTCGAACGGTTATTTAAGACGTATGGGATGCCTGAGCGGATCCGCACTGATAACGGTGTCCCTTTTGCCAGCGGCGGGCGTGCGGGGTTATCACAATTATCCATTTGGTGGGCTCGTCTAGGCATCATTCATGAGCGGACTCAACCTGGGCGACCTGAGCAAAACGGACGGCATGAACGCATGCACCGCACGCTTAAAAGTACATTGCCAAGACCGCCGGAAATTGAGTGGGGAGCTCAGCAGAAGCATTTTGATCTGTTCATGCAGCACTATAATCATGAGCGTTTTCATGAGGCATTGGGGCAGAAAACCCCGGCCTCTTGCTACATCAGCTCTTCACGGGTATTTCCGAGAAAGTTGCCGGAGATGAAATACCCCAGCCATGTTGAGGCATACCGAACGGACTCCAACGGCGTAGTGAACAAAGGAAGGCTCAGAATCTATGTGGGCTATGTCCTGAAACATCAGATAGTCGGATTGGAGAGCATCAGCGAGGGTGTTTGGGACATCATCTTTGGGCCTGTTCTACTGGGACGTGTTGATGAACGAGACGCTAAGGATGGTTATCTGACGCTCAAAGTAATCAAAAATAAGTGATCAGGTGTTACCCATGTGCCTGAACTTAACTGTTACCTATGTGGTTGTCCCGTTCATGCTCCTACGTGCGGCCCGCTCGCTGGGGCTCGGGGTTCCTTCGCTCCGGGATCGATCCGGGCGCAGCGCCTACGGTTTGCTTCGCTGCACCTCCTCTCGCTGTGTTTGGCTGCGCCAAACGGTCGCTGCGCTCCCACGCCCGGATCGATCCCTGCGCTCAGCCTTCCGACGTCGCCCGTGGATCAAGATCAAGAGCTGCAGCCGAGCTAACGCTCATCCTGTTGAGTGGTGAGAGCCGATGGGGTGGAGATGGCGCTGCTTGAAGAAAAGCGGACGCAGCAAGGCGGCGTCCTCAAACAATGGAGTTCATAAGTTTTATTTGATAATCATCGAGCTATCAGTTGCTAATCATTAATGATGAGTCCGGATGCGAATAAGCTGACATTGTCGATGCTGATGTTTGCTTTCCCGTTTTTTTGTGCGAGTTTGATGTTGTGAAGTCGCGCCAGCAACGTGCCGTGGTTCTTGTCAAAGACAATATACACAAAACCTTCGTTATCTCTGACACCCTCGAATGCAGGAGTGTCATAGTCATAATTTTCGGCGTATTGAATAACACCGATGCGGCTCTCTTCGTTAAAGTAATGCTCTCCATCGGGTAGATCGTATGGAAAGGTAAAAAAAATAGTTTTGCCGTAGGGGTTTTTGTTTCGATCTGGATCCGTAGCTAAAACAATGACGGTTTTTTCTGTAACCGAAAAACTGGAAATCTTTAAGTCAATTTCATTGCTGGTACGTTGCCCTAAAGTTCCTTTGGCGAAATCAGTGCCTGAACTGGTTTCTGTAATGTTTTTAACAAGGCTTGCATCTGAATTGCGTTTCTTGAGGAAGTCGAGCATTTTGTGCACCTTCTGAGTGGGTAATATGCAGCCTTAGTTTTTCTTAATTCAGAAAGGTTGGTAACTGTCACATTTGACAGGTTCTTAGCTCGTTTCGCGATATAGGCAATAGCCAATAATCAGGCAAGTTTGCGAGTAAGCGTTTTGGCTCCCCTGCTGTTGGAATAGGAAGCACGTGCAACCACAGGAGCCCACTTGTGGGCCTTCAGAATCTGAGTTCGACTCGGTATCGCACGTCGGCGTAACTCTCGCAAACACCTCGGTCAGTCCCCTCTCCCTTTGGGAGAGGGTTAGGCGGGCGGCGTTCCGATGAGGGGCTTCTCAGTTGTGTGCCTCGGGTTGTGGGATTTCGTGGTTATCCAGCACGCGGTTCACGGCCAGTTCGGCGAGCATGATGATCTGCTGAATGGCCAGGATCGTGCGCCTTTGCGGCAGGTCGATGTAGGCGGCGATGTCGCTGGTCATGAGGCTGGCCTGTGCCAGTGATTCGCAGGCGTGGACCAGCAGGCTTTCGCTGTCTTGGTCGGGGGCGACCTGGAACATGGTGCTGGGTTTGTGGAAGCGCAGGGTTAAGGCGTTGGGCTTGAGGTAGTGGTCGAGGGCGCGGTCGGCGGCTTCGTGGAATTTCTTTGAGCCGGGGAATTCGTAGGGGGTGGTGTCGTTGGTTTCAGGTGGATTAGGCGTTGGTTTGAACATAGGAAACATACTCGTGGCAAGTTGAGTTGAAGCTGCCACTTTTCGTTTTCCAGACGATAGGGTGGCAGCTGTACGCGGACTGGAAAAAACCGGCCCAACTCACCAAAACCGGCAGGCCCAAGGGCCTCCCGCGCACAGCCGCCATAACATTGCGAGCTAAAAAGCGCCGCAGTATGCCATGAGCTTTGGTAGTTGAAATCGGGTTTTCCAGACCCGGTCGCTGATTCGTCAGCGACCCCCAAACCCTATCCACCGCACTTCCGACGAGCAACCTGCAAAACCTGTCGGAAACTTCCGCGAAATTCCCGCAATGTAGGAGCTGCCGTAGGCTGCGATCTGTTGATTTTTAAACAGCAAGATCAAAAGATCGCAGCCTGCGGCAGCTCCTACGGGTTTCGGGGGGTGTTGAAAATCAGTTGGCGACGCGCGCGCCGGCGAGGCTGCCGCTTAATTCGTAAGCGGCCAATTCGGCCTGATGCGCTGCGAGAATTTCCGGCAACGACCCGCGCAGATACTCAACCCACGTCTTGATCTTCGCATCCAGATATTGCCGCGACGGGTAGATCGCATACAGGTTCAGCTCTTGCGAGCGGTAGTTCGGCATGACCCGCACCAGTGTGCCGTTACGCAAGCCCTCGATCGCCGCATACACCGGCAACACGCCCACGCCCATGCCGCTGGTGATCGCGGTTTTCATCGCGTCGGCGGAGTTGACCAGAAAAGGCGAGCTGTTGATGGTGACCATTTCCTGGCCTTCCGGACCGTCGAAGGCCCATTTTTCCAGGGGGATCACCGGGCTGACCAGGCGCAGGCAGGCATGGTTGAGCAGGTCGCTGGGCTTTTGCGCGGCGCCGTTGGCTTTCACGTAGGCGGGTGAAGCGCAGACTATGCTGTAGGTGATGCCCAGCCGTTGCGAAACAAAGCCTGAATCCGGCAGTTCGCTGGCGAGCACGATGGACACGTCGTAGCCCTCGTCGAGCAGGTCCGGCACGCGGTTGGCCAGGGTCAGATCGAAAGTCACGTCCGGGTGGGTCTTGCGGTAGCGGGCAATGGCGTCGATGACGAAGTGCTGGCCGATGCCGGTCATGGTGTGCACTTTCAATTGCCCGGCCGGGCGCGCGTGGGCGTCGCTGGCTTCGGCTTCGGCCTCTTCGACGTAGGCCAGAATCTGTTCGCAGCGCAGCAGGTAGCGTTTGCCCGCTTCGGTGAGGGCAATGCGCCGCGTGGTGCGGTTGAGCAAACGGGTTTGCAGGTGGGCTTCCAGGTTGGAGACCGCGCGCGAGACGTTGGCGGTGGTGGTGTCGAGTTGCACGGCGGCGGCGGTGAAGCTGCCGGCTTCGGCGACACAACTGAAGGCGCGCATGTTTTGCAAAGTGTCCATGGGGTGCTCTCAAGGGAGATGGCAAATTGTGACACGAAGTTTCGGGGGCTGAGACCCCAGACTTAAGGATTATCTCGTTAACCGTAACAAAGATTCACAGAAATCCCAGCTTATCGCCGTACAGGGCCTTCCATAGAATTGCGCCGATCCCATGTAGGAGCTGCCGCAGGCTGCGATCTTTTGATTTTGTTTTAAGGGAATCAAGATCAAAAGCTCGCAGCCTGCGGCAGCTCCTACAGGAAACAAGCCCCGCCTTATCCTCTTCTCAGGAATTCGCAGCTGTGCCGCGTCGCATCAACAGAGCGCTTTTGCCGCTCAGTGTTCTGGCTTTTACCCTGGGTCTTGGCGGCTGCATCTCAACGGACGGAATTGCCCCACAGGGCAACGCATTGGAGGCCAATACACTGGCCACCGACGACGCCATCGCCCACGCCGCCCGTGACGCCCACTGGCCCACCGCGCAATGGTGGCAAGCCTACGGCGATCCGCAACTCAATCGCTGGATCGACCTCGCCGTGCAAGGCAGCCCGAGCATGGCCATGGCCGCTGCGCGGGTGCGTCAGGCCAAAGCCTTGGCCGGTGTCGCCGAGGCGGCCGAGTCGTTGCAGATCAACGGCGAGTCGACGCTCAAACGGCACAACTGGCCGACCGATCAGTTCTACGGTCCGGGCGAGCTGGCCAACACCACCACGTGGGACAACAACGCCGCGCTTGGCTTCAGCTACGCCCTCGATCTCTGGGGCCGCGAAAGCAATGCCAGCGAGCGCGCGGTGGATCTGGCGCACATGAGCGCCGCCGAAGCGCGGCTGGCGCAGCTCGAATTGCAGAACAACATCGTGCGCGCCTATATCGAACTGTCGCTGCATTACGCCCAACGCGACATCGTTGCCGCGACGCTCAAACAGCAGCAACAGATTCTCGATCTGGCGCAGAAGCGTTTGAACGGCGGGATCGGCACGCACTTTGAAGTCAGCCAGGCCGAAACGCCGCTGCCGGAAACCCATCGTCAGCTCGATGCGCTGGATGAAGAAATCGCCCTGAGTCGCAACCAGATCGCCGCGCTCGCCGGTAAAGGTCCGGGGGCGGGCGCGCAGTTGCAGCGTCCGACCTTGTCCCTCGCTGCCGCACTGAAATTGCCGTCGGCGTTGCCCGCCGAACTTCTTGGTCAGCGCCCTGACGTGGTCGCCAGCCGCTGGCAGGTCGCGGCGCAGGCGCGCGGTATCGATGTGGCGCATGCCGGGTTTTACCCCAACGTCGATCTGGTCGGCAGCCTCGGCTACATGGCTACCGGCGGGGGCGCGCTGGAGTTTTTGACCGGCAAGAAACTCAACTACAACGTCGGCCCGGCAATCTCGCTGCCGATCTTTGACGGTGGTCGACTGCGCGCCGAATTGGGTGAAGCCTCCGCTGGTTACGACATCGCCGTGGCGCATTACAACCAGACACTGGTCAATGCGCTGAAGAACATCTCCGATCAGTTGATCCGTCGTGAGTCGATGGACAAGCAACAAGGCTTCGCTGCCGAGTCGGTCGCCACAGCGCAGAAGACCTATGACATCGCGATGATTGCTTATCAGCGCGGCCTCACCGATTACCTCAACGTGCTCAATGCGCAGACGTTGCTGTTCAAGCAGCAGCAGGTGCAGCAGCAGGTGCAGGCGGCGCGGTTGACGGCGCATGCCGAGTTGGTGACGGCGTTGGGTGGCGGCCTCGGTGCTGGCAACGATGTGCCGACTGCCGAGCAAACCCAAGCGCCGAAAACCCCGGCCCTCCTGCGTTGAACACACGACCCAATGTGGGAGCGAGCCTGCTCGCGAAAGCGGTTTACCCATCGACATCAATGTTGAATATGAAAACGCATTCGCGAGCAGGCTCGCTCCCACAGGTCCTGCGACCAAACCGAATCTCATTGAGCACCTCTGAATGACTCCCTTGCCCGCACCACTGCGCTGGCTCTACGCCCTGGAATGGCGCCGCGGTTTCTTCGACTGGGCGCGCAGCGATGGCGTGACCTGGGTCTACATCTTCAAGGTATTGCTCGCCGCATTCCTCACCCTGTGGCTGGCCATGCGCCTGGAACTGCCGCAACCACGCACGGCGATGATCACGGTGTTTATCGTCATGCAGCCGCAGAGCGGCCAGGTATTCGCCAAGAGTTTCTATCGCTTCCTCGGCACGTTGGCCGGCTCGGCGATGATGGTCACGCTGATCGCGCTGTTCGCGCAGAACACCGAACTGTTTCTTGGCTCCCTGGCGATCTGGGTCGGCATCTGCTCGGCCGGTGCCGCGCGTTGTCGCAACTTCCGCGCTTACGGTTTTGTCCTCGCGGGCTACACCGCCGCGATGGTCGGCTTGCCGGCGCTGGCGCACCCGGATGGCGCGTTCATGGCTGCCGTGTGGCGGGTGCTGGAGATCTCGTTGGGGATTCTCTGCTCGACCCTGATCAGCGCCGCGATCCTGCCGCAAACCGCCAGCGCCGCCATGCGCAACGCCTTGTATCAGCGCTTCGGCGTGTTCGCGCTGTTCGTCACCGATGGCTTGCGCGGGCGCAGCAAAGCCGAGTCCTTCGAGGCGAGCAACGTGCGCTTCATTGCTGAAGCCGTGGGGCTGGAAGGGCTGCGCAGCGTGACCGTGTTCGAAGACCCGCACATGCGTCGGCGTAACGGTCGACTGAGCCGGTTGAACAGCGAGTTCATGGGCATCACCACGCGCTTCAACGCGCTGCATCAGTTGCTCGAACGCCTGCGCGGCAATGGTGAAGAACACGTCGTCGCGGCGATCAGACCGGGTCTGCAGGATCTCGCCGAAGTGCTCGACGGCTTCAGCGGTCGCGCCCTTACCAGCCCCGATGCCGCCCGTCTGGCGACTGCGCTGGCGACCTACAAGGAAGGCCTGCCGGCGCGGGTGCGCAGCCTGCGTGCGATCTTTCAGGAAACCGATCCAAGCGACGCCGAACAACTGGATTTTCACACCGCGTACGAATTGCTTTATCGCTTCGTTGACGATTTGCACAGTTATGCACAGACCCACGCCTCACTGGCCGATCACCGCCACGAACGCGAGCGCTGGGATGAACCGTTCACCCCGCAAACCAACTGGTGGGCCGCCGCTGCGTCGGGCATTCGCGCCTCGTTCATCCTCATCGTGCTGGGCAGTTATTGGGTTGCCACCGCATGGCCAAGCGGCGCGACCATGACCCTGATCGCTGCCGCCACCGTGGGCCTCTCGGCGGCCACGCCGAATCCGAAACGCATGGCATTCCAAATGGCTTGCGGCACTTTTCTGGGAGCGTTGATCGGCTTCGTCGAGATGTTTTTCATCTTCCCGTGGATCGATGGTTTTCCGCTGCTGTGCGTGATGCTCGCACCGGTGATCGTGCTCGGCTCGTTTCTCACTTCACGGCCGCAATACGCCGGTGTCGGCCTCGGTCTGCTGATCTTCTTCAGCACCGGTTCGGTGCCGGATAACCTGACCATTTACAACCCGTACACCTTCATCAACGACTACATCGCCATGGTCATGGGCATGCTGGTCTGTGCTGCCGCCGGGGCAATTATTCTGCCGCCGAACAGCCGCTGGTTGTGGAAGCGTCTGGAGCAGGATTTGCGCGGGCAAGTGGTCTATGCGATCAGCGGCAAGCTCAAAGGCCTGGCCTCGAGTTTCGAGAGCCGCACCCGCGATCTGCTGCATCAGGCTTACGGTCTCGCGGCCGGGCAGCCGACAGTGCAGAAGAACCTGCTGCGCTGGATGTTCGTGGTCCTGGAAGTCGGTCACGCGATCATCGAGTTGCGCAAGGAACAGGCGATCTTGCCGGTGCACCCGGCCTATGCCGAATCGCAGCCGTGGCGCCAGGCGATCCGCGTGATGGGCCGGGCGCTGGTGCGCCTGTTCCTGCAACCGAACACCAGCAATCTCGAACGCGCACTGGTCGCGGTCGATCACGCGATCAGCCGCGTCGCGGCCACCGATGAGCCGTTCGCACCACACTTCGATACCTCGGCATTGCGCCGGGTGAAGAGCTACCTGCACTTCATCCGCACCTCGCTGCTCGATCCGCAATCACCGCTAGCCGCCTACGCCATCGCCAAGCCCGAAGGACTTGCCCATGCCTCGTGAAATCGCCTTCCACGGCGTGTACATGCCGACCATGACCCTGATGTTTTTCATCGCTGCGGCACTGGCCTGGGCGGTGGACCGGTTCCTGTCCGGGTTCGATCTGTACCGCTTTTTCTGGCACCCGGCGCTGCTGCGTCTGAGTCTGTTTACCTGTCTGTTCGGCGCCATGGCGCTGACTGTCTACCGTTGAGACTATCTTGATGAAAAAGTTTTTCAGCCTGCTCGCAACCCTGCTGGTGCTGGCCCTGGCGCTGTGGATCGGCCGCACGTTGTGGGAGCATTACATGAACACGCCGTGGACCCGCGACGGCCGCGTGCGTGCCGACATCATCAACGTTGCCGCCGACGTCACCGGTGAAGTGATCGACGTGCCGGTGCGCGACAACCAGTTGGTGAAAAAGGGCGACCTGTTGATGCAGATCGACCCGGAGCACTACCGCATCGCGGTCAAACAGGCGCAGTCGCTGGTCGCCTCGCGCAAGTCGACGTGGGAGATGCGCAAGGTCAACGCCCATCGCCGCGCCGACCTCGACAACCTGGTGATCTCCAAGGAAAACCGCGACGACGCCAGCAACATCGCCGACGCCGCGCTCGCCGATTACCAACACGCGCAAGCACAACTGGAAGCCGCCGAACTCAACCTCAAACGCACCGAAGTGCGCGCGGCGGTCGACGGTTATGTGACCAACCTCAACGTGCATCGCGGTGACTACGCGCGCATCGGCGAAGCGAAAATGGCCGTGGTCGACATGAACTCGTTCTGGGTTTACGGCTTCTTCGAAGAAACCAAACTGCCCCACGTGAAAGTCGGCGACAAGGCCGACATGCAGTTGATGAGCGGCGAAGTCTTGAAGGGCCACGTCGAAAGCATCTCGCGCGGCATCTACGACCGCGACAATCCGGAAAGCCGTGAACTGATCGCCGACGTCAACCCGACGTTCAACTGGGTGCGGTTGGCCCAGCGAGTGCCGGTAAGGATTCACATTGATGAAGTGCCGGAGGGGGTTTTGTTGGCGGCGGGGATTACGTGCACGGTGGTGGTGAAGCAGGACGCTGGGGATAACTGACAGACTGAGGTGCTGCCATTCGCGAGCAGGCTCGCTCCCACACTGGATTCGCGTTGCACTGAAGATCCCTGTGGGAGCGAGCCTGCTCGCGAAGAACGGTAACGCGGTGTCAGAGTTGGCCGCGCAACCCGAACCGCCGCATCAACGTCGACTCCAGCAACCCCTTCGGCAGCAAAGCAGCCAACAACGGCAGCGCCCGACTGCCGTTGCCGATGCGGATCAGCCGTGGCGGCTTGCTCTGTTGCACTGCTTTTAACATTTGAGCGGCAAACTCACTGGCCGGTGTCGGCTTGTCCTGCGACGCCTTGGCCCGCGCGCGAATGCCCTCACGCAGCGGAAACCACGGCGATTGCTCATTGATCAATTGTTCGGCTTCATGCCCGGCGTTCTTGGCAAAGCTCGACTGGATCGCCCCCGGCTGCACTTCCATCACGCGAATGCCGAAAGGTGCCAGTTCCATGCGCAGCGCATCGCTCAACGCATGCACCGCTGCTTTCGAGGCGCAGTAAGCACCGGCAAATGGCGTGACCAATACGCCGGAAACACTGCCGATGTTCACCACCAGTCCTTTGGACCGGCGCAGGACCGGGAACAGCGCGCGGGTAACCCCGACAATCGAAAACACATTGGTTTCGAACTGGCGCTGCATGGCCGCTACACCGCCATCGAGCAACGGCCCCATGGCACCGTAACCGGCATTGTTGATCAGCACATCGAGGCCGCCGTGTTGCTGGTTGATGCGTTCGCCGAGTTGTTCCAGCGCTGCACCGTCGTTAACGTCCAGCTGGATCGCGGTGAACCCGGCAGCGGCCAGTGCGGCGACATCTTCAGCCTTGCGCGCCGTGGCCCAGACTTCGAAACCGGCGCTTTTGAACGCATCGGCGAGGGCGCGGCCAATACCGCTGGAGCAACCGGTTATCAACGCAACGGGCATGGCGCATTCCTTGTGCAAAAAGAGTGGGGAAGGGAGGATCAGTCGGAGAAACTACCCTGCAATCGCTCGGCGCGAAACTCCAGGGTTTGCGGGCGATAACCGGGACGCAGTGGCGGCATGGGCAGGCAGTCTTCCCAGTCGCCGCCGGCCTGCAACTCGCCGGGGCCACGATAGCGTGGCGCGGTGTATTGGTTGTCGGCCAGATTGACCGTGTCGCCCGGCGCATAGGCGGCGATGCGCCAGCGCAGTTCGGTCAGGGGCACGTCGTTGGCGTTTTTCATTTTCAGTTGCAGCGGGCGATCTGCTGGGCATTGTTCCGGGGCGTAAGCGATACGCATCTCAAGACGCGCCAGTTGCTTGACCTCGCGGTTGTCCAGCCACACCACCCACATGGCCACGAAACCCAGGCCAATCGCCGCCGCCACCGAAACCGGCAAGGCTTTGGCCGGGTAGCGTAAAAGGAGGATCAGCCAGGTGATGACCAGCAGAATGCCGATGAACATGTCGCACAACCTCGAGAGGAGAGAGGGTCATCCTACCTAAGCGTAGGTGAGGTTGGCGATGGGCAGGGGGACTTGAGGTGTCCGGCCGGGCCTCTTCGCGAGCAGGCTCGCTCCCACAGGGGAATGCATTTCAAGTGTGGGAGCGAGCCTGCTCGCGAAGAGGCCATTTCCGGCGACACAGAGTCAGGACAAAAAAAGCCCCCGCCCAACCCGCTGCGGATAGGGGACGCAGCGGGCTGGACGGGGGCTTCTTATTGCAGATCGATCACTGCGCGATGGTTTTCACCGACACGCCGCGCTCGATCGGGGTGGAGCGGCCGTAGATATCTTCGAAACGCTCGATATCGTCTTCACCCAGGTACGAACCCGATTGCACTTCGATGATTTCCAGCGGGATCTTGCCCGGGTTGCGCAGGCGATGCACCGAGGCGATCGGGATGTAGGTCGACTGGTTTTCGCAGAGCAGGAACACGTTGTCATCGCAAGTCACCTCAGCGGTGCCGCTGACCACGATCCAGTGTTCGGCGCGGTGGTGGTGCATCTGCAGCGACAGGCACGCGCCCGGTTTCACCGAGATGTGCTTGACCTGGAAACGCCCGCCCATATCCACCGAGTCATAGGAGCCCCACGGGCGATAGACTTCGCAGTGGTTCTGGGTTTCGCTGCGGCCCTGCTCGTTGAGCGTGTTGACCATCTGCTTGACGCCCTGAACCTTGTCTTTGTGGGCGATCATCATGGCGTCTTTGGTTTCGACCACGACGATATTTTCCAGACCGATCACCGACACCAGTTTGCCGTTGCCGTGGATCATGCAGTTCTTGCTGTCCTGAATCACCACATCACCTTTGGTGACGTTGCCGTTGGCGTCTTTCTCGTTGACTTCCCACAGCGACGACCAGCAACCGACATCGCTCCAGCCAGCGGTCAACGGCACGACGCAGGCGCGCTGGGTTTTTTCCATGACCGAGTAGTCGATGGAATTGTCCGGGCAGCAGGCGAAGGTGGCTTCGTCCAGCGTGACGGTGTCGGCGTCCTGCTGGCTGCGCTCGAGGGTCAGCAGGCAGGTGTCGTAGATGTCCGGATCGTGCTTTTTCAGCTCTTCGAGGAAGCGGCTGGCGCGGAACAGGAACATGCCGCTGTTCCAGTAGTAGCCGCCTGATTCGACGTACTCGGTGGCACGTTTGACGTCAGGTTTTTCAACGAAGTGCGAGACGCGGCTGACGCCTTCGGGCAGCAGCGAATCGCCGGTGGATTTGATGTAGCCGTAACCGGTTTCCGGTTTGGTCGCCGGTACGCCGAACAGGACCATTTCGCCATTTTCGGCGGCGACGGTGGCCAGGGCGAGGGCGCGTTGCAGGGCTTTCTGATCTTCCAGCACGTGGTCGGCCGGCAGCACCAGCATCAGTTCGTCACGACCTTCGTTGACCAGCATCATCGCGGTCAGCGCCACGGCCGGCGCGGTGTTGCGGCCGAACGGTTCCATGAGGATGCGCTGGCATTCCAGATTGCGATTGGCCAACTGCTCGTTGACGATGAAGCGGTGATCCTTGTTGCAGACCACGATCGGGGTGTCCATGCCTTCGAACACCAGACGCTCGAGGGTTTGCTGGAAGAGGGTGTGTTCGCCAGTCAGGGCGAGGAATTGCTTAGGGAACTGCTTACGCGAAAGCGGCCAGAGACGCGAACCGCTACCACCTGACAAGATCACCGGAATCATATTGTTTACTCCATAAAATCGATTGGTTAGAGGCACGAACGCTGTGTCGTTTCACTCTTGTTTTTGTCTCGTACCGAGAGGCCGCCGCATTCCCCTGTAGGAGCTGCCGAAGGCTGCGATCTGTTGATCTTGATCTTCAAAAACAAAGTCAAAAGATCGCAGCGTGCCGCAGCTCCTACAGGGGTCAGCGTCTCATCGGAAAAATAATTAGCGGGTCGATACCGGACGTTTCACCCAGACTGGCGACAGGCTGCTGCCGCTGCCGGTGACGTACAGCACCGCGGCTTCACCGCGTTCCAGCGCGACCGGCTTCACGTCGCCGACTTTCTTGTCGCCTTCGTACAGCGCCAGGCTGACTTTCACCGGGTTGATTTCACGTTCGCCACGGCCCTTGGCGGCCACGTTCGGCACCACGTCGGTCTTGCCGTCGGCGGTCTTGAGAGTCAGCGGTTTGTCGCTGAGGTTCTGCACGCGCACCAGGGATTTCTGCTTGTTCTTGAACGGCGGCTCTTCGATCAGTTGCGGCGCGCCGGAAGCGTTGTTGACCAGGGTGTAGTAGTGGTCACCGGCGAGTTTCACCGGCAGGGTCTGGCTGCCGATTTTGGCGCTGTAATCACCGCCCGGCATGAAGCTGAAGTCGCTGCTGGCCAATGGCGCAACGTCGCTCAGGTTGGTGCTGCCGACAGTCGCGCTGACTTCAGCGTTGCTGGCGTTGTAAACGCGCACAAAGGTCGAGCCTTTCGGTGCGGTCGGGCCGTACAGCGCAGCGTCGCCACCGGCGAAAGCCTGAACCGACAACACGCTCAGACCTGCAACCAGTGCAATGCGTTTTGCGAGACGACGAGGAGTAGTAGTGAAAGTCATGGTGTACCTCTCTTTCAGTTTTGCGCCCGATCGGGCGTCTCGGATTTAGTGTTGATGGCTACGTTTTGTTGGCGCGCGCCGGCTTGTTTAAGCTCTGCGACCCACTGCGGGTCGGCGTCACCGATTTCGTTGTTCACAGGCAGATAACGTTCAGGAAACTCCCAGATCAGCACCTGTGGCGGGCTGTTCTTGAAGTCATCGCTTTTCAGGTAGCTGAGCATCGGCAGGATCGGGCCGTGGCCGTCTTCGGCGTAGCTCACCACGTCGCTGTGCAGCGCTTGTTTCAGCGCACCGACGAAGTTCCAGTTGGGGTTGGCGCTGTAGCTGGTACCGACCAGTGCCACCGGCACTTCATGGCTGGCGAACAGCGCGTCGTCACCGGCAGGCTGATCGCCGGCCGCGACGGTGTTGCGCTTTTGCAGCGGCTCTTGCGCCGGCATCAGGTTTTCAAACAGCGGATCGAGCGGCAGGAACAAACGCAGGTCGCCCTTGTGCGTGACCTTCTCCGCCGGTGTGGTGACGAAGCGCTGCGGCTCGCCGCTGAGCGGGAACTTGTCGGCGATGGTTTTCGCCAGGGTGTTCGCCGCAATCTCGGCGCCCTCAGGTGTCCAGTGCGTGTCGGTGCGCAGGAACACTTGCTGACCGTTCTGCTTGGCCTGCTGGAAGGGCTTGAGCAGGTCGGGGGCGAGGATCTTGTCGGCTGCCACACGGTTGTGGAAATCCTGATACAGGTTGGCGTGGATGCTCGCCGGTTTCACTTCACCCAGATGCTCCGGGTACAAGCGAACCTTGGCCGGCACAATCGCCATCACCAGTTTCACGCCTTTCTCTTTCAGGGTCTGGCGCACGCCTTCGACCAGCGCATAGTTACCTTGCAGGTTCAGCTCTTCATTGACGATCGGGTTGAATTCCTCATCGCTGTACAACCACTGATCGCGACCGAGCACCACGCCCGGACGACCTTCGTTGAACAGTTTGAAATCCAGCGCGGCCCAGAGGTTGGTGCCCAGACGCTTGATCGGGAATTCATCGTCGTAGTGCGTTTCCACAGCCTTGGTCCAGCGGCCGTTGAGCACCGTTGCATCGGCGTTGGTGCTGAAGCCGAAGAAGCTGCGTACCGACCACAGACCGAGCACCAGCAGGGTCACCAGGAACAGGGCGATGTAGAAGATGCGTAATGAGCGGGTCATGTCAGATCCCTCAGAACTGGAAGTAAAGGAACGGCGAGAAGCTTTGCGCCGAGAGTTTGAGAATCGAGGCAATGAACAGCAGCAGGATCAGGCCGCGCATCACGTAATGTGACCAGTCAGCGCTCCAGTAGGCCGGTTGCACCTGGGCTTCGACGCCGACGGTGTAGCCAGGCTCATGGATGCTCGCCGGGTTTTCGCCAGGCGCTGCCTTGATCATTCCCGGGGTCGCGGTGGCAGGGCCGTTGGCCTCGACGTTGACTTCAGGTTTGGTTTTGGCTGGCGGCTGGTTGGTGTACAGATCGCGCAGGCCGAAGAACGCCAGCGTCACGTAAGCCACAACGAGGGTCGCCACTTGCAGACCGGTGAGGCTGGCCTGATTGAGTTCCGACAGCGACCAGTCGCCGAAGCTGAACATTGCGCCGTACATACGCCCGGCAACGTGCAGGTTCTCGGCACGGAAGATCACCCAGCCCATGACCACGAGCAGGAAGGTCAGCGCCCAGCGGATCGGGTTGAGGCTGCGTGGTGAAGTGTTCAGGCCCAGGGCTTTTTCAATCGCCAGCCACATCCCGTGCCAGGCACCCCAGACGATGTAAGTGATGTTCGCGCCGTGCCACAGACCACCGAGCAGCATGGTCAGGAACAGGTTGCGATAGGTCATCAGCGTGCCTTTGCGGTTGCCGCCGAGGGTGATGTACAGATAGTCACGCAGCCAGGTCGACAGGCTGATGTGCCAGCGGCGCCAGAACTCGGTGATCGATTGGCTGATGTACGGCTGCTTGAAGTTTTCCATGAAGCGGAAACCCATCATCAAGCCCAGACCGATGGCCATGTCGCTGTAACCGGAGAAGTCGAAATACAGCTGCGCGGTGTACGCCAGCGCGCCGAGCCAGGCATCGCCCGTGGTCGGGTTTTGCAGGGCGAAGCAATGGTCGGCGACCACCGCGAGGGTGTCGGCGATGAAGACCTTCTTGATGAAACCCTGCATGAACCGCGTGCAGCCCTCGGAGAACTTGTCGAGGGTATGGGTGCGGTTGTTGAACTGGTCGGCGAGGTCGCGGAAGCGCAGTACCGGGCCGGCAATCAGGTGCGGGAAGATCGCCACGAATGCAGCAAAGTCGATCAGGTTACGGGTGGCCGGGGTGTCGCCGCGATACACGTCGATGATGTAGCTGATCGACTCGAAGATGTAGAACGAGATACCGATCGGCAGCAGCACGTGGGTGAGGATGAACGGCTCAAGACCGACCGACGTCATCATCGCGTTGATGCTGTCGACGCCGAAGTTGGCGTACTTGAAGTAGCCGAGGATGCACAGGTCCACCGCGACGCCAAGCAACAGCCAGCGCTGCGCCGGTTTGGTTCTGACACCGGCGGCACCGACTTTGAGGCCGATCCAGTAGTTCCACAGCGTGACGGCGGCGAACAGCGCGAGGAAGTCCACACGCCACCAGGCGTAGAACACGTAGCTGGCGATCAGCAGCAGCAGGTTGCGATAGCGTTGCCCGCTCAAGTAGTACAAGCCGAGAAAGATCGGCAAGAACAGAAACAGGAACACGTTGGATGAAAATACCATCCCGATCTCTCCATGTTTGAACCAACAGTCAAGGGCCAAAGCCCCCCCAAACCCCCCACGAAAAACCGGCGGGCCAACTCACAAATCTCTAAACCTGACACTGGCCCCTGTGGGAGCGAGCCTGCTCGCGAAAGCGTCGTGTCAGTCGACATCACTTTTGAATGTCAGACCGTATTCGCGAGCAGGCTCGCTCCCACAGGTTTTGCGTCTGGTCTTACGAACCCTTGTTGCCCTTTTCATGGAACGGGTCGTAGACCTTGGTCAGGTCCCCGCCGAGGCGGAAGGTCTTGAACGGCTGCATGCCGCGCTTCTTCTCGATGACATCCGCCGGGCAGGTGTAGAGCGTGCAGAACGGTTCAAGCCAGGCGAATTTCATGTCCTCTTTCAAGTCGGTCATGTCCTGCTTTTTGCCGTTTTTCTTCTCGAATTCGTCCGGGTCTTTCACCCCCGACAACACTCGATCACCCAGACGTTTCAGCGCACCATTGTTTTCCTGACGCAAATCAACCCCGTTGACCTGGGCGAAACTGGCGATCATCGCCAGCGGCGGCAGGGCGTAGTTGTGATAGGCGAGGGCGCGTTGCTGGCGCTTGAGTTCGTTCGGCAGGTAACCGTCGGCATCGACTTGATTGGCGCCGACCTTGTATTCCTTCACCGCCCAGTCAAACAGGTCGCGGCGGTTGGTCGCGACCGAGGTCGCCATCACCGACCATGCGGCCCAGTACGAGTGGTTGTTGGTTTTTTCCAGTGGCAGGTTGTCCCAGTCGCTGACCACCTGATCGGCCATTTTGCTGAACCACGCTTCGATCTCCTGCGACTCTTGCTGGTGTTGAGCCAGCGGATGCGAGTCGGAGAATTTCAGGCGAATGTACGAAGACGCCATGCTGCCCAGCGCCCATTTGCGCATCGACTTGCCGGTGTGGTTGAAGTCTTTCGACATCAACGCGTCGGCCTTGGCCCACGCGGTCAACCAGTTGAGCGTGCAATCAAGCTGCTCCGGACGACCGTCGCGCATGAACTGCATCACCCGTTTGGCGGTGCCGCGTTCCAGCGTGGTGATGTCTTTGGTGGTGTCGCGGAAGGCTTTTTCCGACTGCACGTTCAGGGTCGAACGGGCCTTGTCCGAGCCTTCGTATTTGCTGCGAAATTGCAGCGGCCCGGTGTACGGCGCCGGCATTGCATCGCAGCCTTCGCTGTTATCGCCGGTCTTGAATTTATCCACAGGCGCGAAATAGCCCTGAGGTGGACGCAGTGGCGCGGCGGCCTGAGTCGCCCCGGCGAACATCGCCAGGCTCAGCAGCGTCGGTGCCAGAAAAGATTTCAATTTCGGATTTCGCATAGCAGACCTCATTGCCCGACCTGAGCGGTTTGTGGCCCAGCGCCCGGGAATACGTTGCGTTTGCAGATTTTCGCTTCGACTTTCTGTGGCGCGGTACCCGCTTCCGGGCCCTGGACTTCGACCGCCAGCAGGTTTTGCGAGGCCCAGTCTTCGTCCGTGCGCAGCTCAAAGGCGAAACGACCGTCGGTGTCGGAGGTTTCCGGTTTCTCGATCTTGATGTCCTCGTGGCGACCGTTCATGTACCAGAGGGTGGCTTGCAGGGTTTTCACCGAGGGGTCGGCGAAGCGGATGTCGACCTGATGGCTGCTGTTTTGCAGGTTCAGGTTCTTGCTGTTGACCAGCAGTTCTTGTTTGCCGCCAGGCTTGAGCGTGGTGCTCGCGGTCATCTGTGCGTCTTTGCCTTCGCAGCCGTTGTCGAGAAGAGACATCATCTGGCGATAGATGGTTTCCTGGTCGAGGCGGTACAGCGGCGAGAATTCCCAGATGAGAATTTTCGGCGGGGTCTTCTGGAATTCGTCGCTGCCGAGGTACTGCAACATCGAACCTTCCAGACCACCGCCGGGGAACGCGACGTTGAGAATGTCAGCACCGATGGCTTCTTCGAGGAAGCCGGCGAAGTTGTAGTTCTTGCCGCTGTGCGAAGTACCCACGAGGGTGATTTGCGGGTTGCCGGAATCGCCGAACAGATCGCCGTCGCCGGCCTCACCTTTCGGCTCGGTGGTGAACTGGTCCATGTACTGGATCGCGTAACTGGTGCCGCACAGTTGCCCGGCCATGTTGTGCAGGGTGCCGGTCTTGCCCATGCGCCCGGAGCGTTTGGTTTCGAATTCACGCTTGGGCACGTCGGCGAAGGCCGGGATCTGCTTGACCTTCTCGGCGACGATTTTCGCCGTGCGCTGCGCACCGTAGGGCGTCCAGTGCTGGTCGCCGCGGAAGTAGAAATCGTGGGCGGGCAGGGTGTCCGGCAGCGATTCGTTGGTCAGCGGCGACAGGTCTGGCACCACGTAGCCCATCTTGGCGAAACGGCCGAGCATGGTCTTGTAGTTGCCCAGCGCTTTCTCGTAATCGAACGCGGCTTTTTCCTGCGGGTTGAGCTTGTTGCGATTCACCAGACCTCGGGTCGGCTGGTAAACGATCACCAGCTCGACGCCTTTGGCCTTGAACGCATCGTGCAGCTGTTGCAGGCGTTTGTAGCCGGCCGGGGTGGTGTCGAACTCGGTACGCAGGTCTTCCTGAGTCCGGAACAGCCAGTCGCCTTGTGCCTGCACCAGGGTGGTGAAGTTCTGCTGGTAACGCGTGGTGTAGTTCTTCGCGTCATGGGCGGCCGGGCACAGGTTGCAGCACGGTTCGGCGCTGAACTTCGGCGGCGTGGCGGCGGCGCCTTCATCGGCGCGGGCGCCGTTGCTGGCCGCGAGAATGCCCACGGTCAGGGCCGACAGGCTGAGTAATCTGATCAAGTGTGGGTGCATAAAATTATCCTCAGTCCTGCAGTTCGGTCTGGCGTTCGACAGGGTCGATCAGCACGGCTTTCTGCTGGCGCACCAGCAGGTCGAGAATTTCATCCTGGCGCTCGCCGAGGATGCCGTTGAAGCTGATGCCGCTGGATTTGGTCGGCGCCAGCATCGACACGCGATACAGCTCGACACTCAAAGGCGAATCAATCGACAGCGGGCCGCTGCCGTTGGCCGCCAGTTCACCGCCGACGACGATCAGCGACACCTGCGCATCGAACGGGTCGAGCTTGATGTCACGGTCGGTGTCGGTGAGGTCCTTGATGTGCCCGTAGACGCCGGTCAAACCGTTGGCCATGGCGACGTTTTCGTAGAGGCGAATGTTCACGCTGTTACGAATGCGGATGCCGTGGCGCTTGTTGCTGATGACCTTGTTGCCCCACAGCAGGTTGTCGGCGGACTCGTAAAGGGTGATGCCGTCAGTGTGGTTCTTGTAGATCTCGTTGTAGGCAATGATGTTGTTGACGCTGTTACGGTCGATCACCAGGCCCGAGAGGTGGTTGTCGAAGCTTTTGTTGTTGAAGATGAAGCTGTCGTTGACCTCACGGGAAATAATGATCCCGTGCTTCTTCTTCGTACCGTGCACGGTGTTCTCGGCAATGATCAGGCCGTGGGAACGGTCGTGCGGGTCGATGCCGTAGACGATGTTGTCTTTGTAGGTGTTGCCCTTGACCACGAAGTCGCGGGTCTCGTAGCAGTAGAAGCCGTACCACATGTCGGAGAACTCGGAGCCGACGATCCAGCCCGTCGGCTCAGGACGCTTGAGGACCTTGGCCATGTTCGGCGTGTACTGGGAAATACTCACGCCGTACGACTTACTGTTGGCGTAGCCGAAACTGGCCATCTTGCTGTTGACGATGTAGGTCTCGGTGCCACCCCAGGCGAGCAGGAACGGACGGAATTCCTTCGGCGAGCGGAAGGTCGCCGGGCCGTTGTCCTTCTCGCGCCAGCCAGTGATTTTGGTGTCACGCACAAACAGCTGACCGTCGTTGACCAGGAACGAACCGGCCTCTTGCGACAGGCGCAATTCCTGGGTCTGACCGTCGATTTCGAGAATGCCTTTACGGCCGACCACGATCGGCAGCTTCGACAGGTACACGCCCGGCGAGGTCTCGCTGAAGTACTGCTTGGGCAGTTTCTGCGCCAGATCCTTGAGGTTCATGTAGCCGTCGTCGACGAAGATCGCCTGCGGGATGCCGTGCTGACGCACCACCCATTCGGCCATCTTGTTGTCGCCGCCGATGAAGTCCTTCAGCGCGTCTTCCTGCATCATCCGGCGCACGCTGATCTTGCCCGCTTTGCTGCGGTTGATCTTCGCGGCGGCGGCCTCGGCGGTGAAACCGGACAGGTCAGGCAGCTTCGGCTTGGCCAGTTGCAGCGCCTCGGTCGGCGCGCTGCTGACGGTGTAGGTCTTGGCTTGTTGCAGCTCTTTGGCGGTGGTCGCCGGTTTGCCCTGTTGGGGCACAGTCGGTTCCACCGTGGCGAAGGCGCCAGCGGAGGCCAGCAGCATGGCGCCGGCCAACAGGCTGAGCGAGCCTTTCCTTGCATGGTGCATGTCGGGCACTCCCTTGGCGGTTTGCATCAGAAGCGCCAGATCACGTCGATGAACGCGCGGTGCATGTACGAATCAACCTGCTTGCCATAGGCATCGCCCGGTTTGAACACACCGCCACGGAAACGCACCAGGGCCGATGGCTCGTCGATCGACTGGCTCAACGCCGCCGGCAACAGGCCTTGCTTGAAATACTTGGTGACGACCAGGTCCATCTCCTGACCCAGATCCTTGTTGCCGTCTTCAAGCGGCAGCGAGGTGCTGGAAAGGATCGCGCCGGTGGCGTCGTCGGTGTTGTTTTCCACGGCGTTGATGCCGTTGCTGCCCACCGGTTTGTTGCCGTCGACGCGCCAGAACTTGTGGTAAATCAGGCTGGCGTCGTACTCGTCGTTGACCATCCACGAACCGAACAACGTCGCGGTCTGCATGTTGTTCATTTCGCCACGGAAGGCTTCGCCGAAACGGTGAACGCGCGAGCGCGTACCGGTGTAGTTGGAGCGGTTGCTTTCCAGACCGTTCTGTTCGTAATCGGCGCTGGCGCGGGCGTAGGCACCACCGACTTGCCATTGCGGATCGAGGCGCAGACGCACGCCGATGTCGGTGGCCCAGCCGTTGACGTCATCGCTGCGCTTGGCTTGTGCCGGGCGCGAACCATCGGCGTTGAGGGCGTTGACCGAGTCGCGGTCGCCGCTCATGCCGGTGATGCTGCCCCAGTAATTGACGGTGTTGGTGTTGCGCCAGTTGTAGGCGTCGCTGTCGGCGGTGAGGCCGAGCCAACTGATGTCGCCGTTCTCGGTTTTATCCAGCGAGTCGCGGGGTACGCCCGGCTCGGCATAATCGAGTTTGCCGTCATCGTGGGTGTGGTGACCGCGAATGCCGACCCATTGCCCCGGTGTCCACTGGTAAGCGGCGTCGGCATAGGCGTGCAGGCGATCCTTGTCTTTCGGCGCCAGCTCTTTGAGGTCGGTGCGGTATTCGCTGAAGCGTTCGGCGACACCGGCGTTGGCGCGCAACAGGGTGGTGTCGAAGGTCCAGTTCAGCGCTTCGATGTTGGTGTCGCGCCATTGGCCGTCGTCGTTGCGCAGGCGCTGGCGACCGAACTTGAGGATCTCGCCCGGGTACGGAGTGAGGCCGCTGTAGCCGACCCAGAACTCGCGCATCGCCAGGTAGTTTTTCTTGGTTTTGCGATCACCGTTGTCGGTGGTCTGTGCGCCTTCGCTGTCGGACTGCTGCAGGGTGTCGGTTTCGATGATGTCGGTCGAGGTCACGGCCTGGCCCATGGCGTAAGCGCTCCACGCGCCGCTTTCGCCGTAGACCCACGGACGCAGGTCAAGGCCGACGCCGTTGACGTCGCCGCCCTTGGCGGTGCCGAGGTCACGGTCGTCTTCGGACTGGCCGGTGACTTTCACTTCGAGGCCGAAGTTTTTGCTTTCAGTCATCGCGGCCAGGGTCGGGCAAGACCAGATCAGCGCGAAGGTGAGGCCAATACCGGCTTTCACGAATGGATTCAACTTCATAATTTTTCCTCGCCGTCTTCTTCTTGCAGGGCGTGCAGTTGCAGCGTGTTCTGGTTCAGAGCGCCACGGCTGGCTTGCTCTTGTTGCAGCAGACGTTGGGCTTGGGCCAAGCGCTCGGGCGGCAGTTGCGCGGCGAGGGTGGTCGCCAGCTCATCGGCTTGCGGGGTGTTTTGCGCCTTGGCCAATTGGCTGAAGACGTAGGCGTTGACCGGGTCGGGCTGGGTGCCTTTGCCTTGCGAGAACAGTTGGGCGATGGCGAAATCGGCGCTGTTCTGGCCGTTGCGCGCAGCGGTCAGCAGATGATCGAGGGCTTTCTGCGGATAGACCTTGCCGAGGTAGCCCCGGCGATAGATCTGCCCGAGGTAGTAGTCGGCGGCGACTTCGCGGCCAACGGCTTTCTGGAAATGTTCTTCGGCGACTTTGGCGTCGGCCGGGACCATTTTGCCTTCGTAGTAGAGCTTGCCCAGCAACAGCTCGGCGCGCGGCTGGTCGGCGGCTCGGCCGTTGTCGAGGTACTTCATCATCTGGTCGACGTCGCCCAGTTCCGGGTAGTCGTAGAGCAATTGCGCGAGGGTCACCCACGACGCCGGGTAGCCCGGAGCGATCGGCTCGAGCAGCGACTGCGCGGTTTTTTCGTCAGGTTTGCCCAGGGTCGAATCGGCCAGTACACGGGCCACGGAATCGACGCGCTGCGCGGTGACGGTGCCACGGCTGTAACCGGCCTGCAGCTGCTTGATCAGCTCGGCCTGCTGCTCTGGCTGAGCACGTTTCTGGTAAACGGTGGCCAGTTCGACGTAGCAGATGTCGGTGGTGTTGAGCGCGGCTTTGCAGATTTTTTCCACGTCATCCAGGTGCTGGTCGTAGGTGCCTTGGGTGCGATACAGCAGCACCTGCGCCAGACCCGCTTCCGGGTAACCGGATTTGCGCCACTGATCGATCTGCTGCTGCGCGTTGATGTTCGGGAAGCTGTGCGGGTATTGCAGATACAGCATCGCCAGCGGGATCAACGTGTTGCCTTCGCCATTGGCGGCGGCTTTTTTCAGCAGGCTTTCGGCTTCCTGATGCTCGGCTTCGGTGGAACCCGGTTTGGCCACCAGCAGGCGACCGAGACGCGCCTGCGCACGCGGCGAAACACTGGCGGCGGCGCGGTAAGTCGCCTCGGCCTGTTTCATTTGCGCAGGGTCACGGCTGTCGACCTGGATATCGGCGAGGCCGACTTGCGCCTCGCTGTAACCCAGATCGGCCAGTTGCTGATAGTTCTGCGCGGCGGTGGCGGTGTCGCCACGCTTGAGCGCTTCGTTGGCCAGACGCTGATCGGGCAGGCCGGCGCAACCGGCCAGACTCACCGCCAATGCCAAGGCGCACACCGTCCCCCTGTAGGAGTGAGCCTGCTCGCGATTCAGGCAACTCGGTACATCAGACAAACCGCGGCGCTCCCATCGCGAGCAGGCTCGCTCCCACAGGGTCGGCGGTGTGTTGAAGATATGAGTAGTCACAGGCATGTCCTCGACTTAAAGACCGGCAGCCATGGCTTTGTCGATCAGCCAGTTCAGGTTCGGGCCACGGTCGCTGTTCACTTCCACCGGGCGGCCGGCGAGGCTGCTGTCGAGCGGCTCGTCAGGCTTGATCTGCACGCGGATGTCGGAGGACAGGTCTGCGCTTTTCAGGCTGGTGCTGCTGACAATCTTGCCGGAGCGGGTCTTGTCTTCGCCGGCAATCTGGAAGTTCACCGGGGTGCCCGGACGCACGTCGCCGAACTGGCGATAGGAGAAGCGCGCATCAACGTTGGCCAGGGTGTTGCGCGGCACCAGTTGGAAGATCACATCGCCCTTGCTCGCGTACTGACCGTCAGCCACCAGTTGCTGGGCCACGGTGCAGTCGCACGGCGAAGTCAGGGTGCCGGTCATTTGCTTGCCGAACAGTTCTTCCACCTTGGCCGGGGACAGTTGATCTTCTTCCAGATGGCCCTTGAGGACGTCGAGCATGCTGGTGCTGAAGGTCGCCAGTGGCGCGCCTTTGGCCGCAACGCCGTCGGACTTGACCAGGCTCTGCACGGTGCCGTCGCGCGGCATGGTGATGTTCATCCCCGGCACGCTGACGAGGCCAGCCTGCGCGTGGCTGACGAAGTACATGCTGTACACCGATTTGAAAATGAAACCCGCCGCGACCAGGCCTACCGCGAAAATGCCGGCGCTGAAGGTCACCGCTTTCAGGCGACCGAACGGGGTCATGCCAGAGCCGCCGTCCTTGACCTTGCGTGCCTTGGTGAAGTTGTCGCGCTGCAGGGTCGCCAGCACTTCACCGATGCTGACGATGTCGCCGGCCAGGTGCGAGGTGATCAAGTGGCGCAGGGTGGAAATGTCCTGCTGCTCGAGGTTCTGGAACTGGCAGCCGACTCGACCGGTCTGGCGGTCGTAGGAACGCACTTGCAGTTCAACGTCCATGGCCAGGCCGAGGTTGTCGATGACGAATTGCAGACGCGCCTTGTACACCTCGCCGAGGGTCAGCGGCATTTGCCCGGCGTTGAACGCCAGACCACCGGCGGACAGGTCGAGAACCCGCGCTTCAACCGGTGTCCGGTCGGGACCGAAAAAGCGCAGCTTGGCCGGGATTTTCACGCGGGCGTGTTGGCGCTGGGCTTCGGATTCATGCACTACGTTGGCGTTGACGGCGGTATTCATGGGGGCGATTTCCTTGTTAATTCAATAGGGGCAGGTCAGACCATCATCAGCAGCACGGCGACGAAAATGCTGCCGGCGGAGAAGGTCATGGTCCGAGACGACCAGGTGTTGAACCAACGTTGAAAGCTGGCGAGATCACGGGTCAGGGATGTGGGTTGGCGAGTCCAGGATTGTTGGTCGAGGCGGAAGAACACGTAGATCTTCACCAGCGCGCCGACGATCTGGTTGTAATAGAGAATCACCGGGTAAGCCGGGCCGATGCGGTGACCGGAGCACGACAGCAGCAGGGTCAGGATCAGACGGGTGATGCCGATCCACAGCAAGTAAACGAGGATGAACGCGGTGCCGTATTTGAAGCTGGCGATGAGCGCCACGGTCAGGCCGAGCAAGGAGGTCCACATCGACACGCGCTGGTCGAACAGCACCACCGAGGTGAAGGCGCCGAGGCGTTTCACACCCAGGCCCAGCGCTCGCGAGTTCTGGCGCAGGTTGTTGCCGTACCAGCGGAACATCAGTTTGCGGCTGGCCTTGATGAAGCTTTTTTCCGGCGGGTGTTCGACGGTGTTGATCGCTGCGTCAGGCACGTAAAAGGTGTCGTAGCCGAGGCGCATCAGGCTGAACCAGCTCGACTTGTCGTCGCCGGTCAAGAACTTGAAACGGCCCAGACGCCAGTGTTGCAGCGAATCGCTTTCAACGTCGGCGATGAATTCCGGGTTGGTCACCACGGTGGCGCGGAACACCGACATACGACCGGTCATGGTCAGCACGCGTTTGGACAGGGCCATCGAGCACATGTTGATGTGGCGCTGGGCGAAGCGCAGCTTGTGCCATTCGCTCATGATGTAGCCGCCGCGCACTTCGCAGAATTCGTTGGTGGTCAGGCCGCCGACGTTACCGAACAGCTGGAACCACGGCACGGTCTTGCGCACGGTGCCTTCGCCGAGCACGGTGTCGCCATCGATCACGGCCACCACGGCGCGGTCGTCCGGCAGGTGGCGGGAGATTGCGCGGAAACCATAGGCCAGGCCATCACGTTTGCCGGTGCCGGGAATGCGCACGAAGTCGAGCTTCACGCGGTCTGGCGGATTCATCCGCGCCCACAGTGCCTTGACCAGCAGCTCATCGGACATTTCGACGATCGAGCAGACCACGGTGGTCGGCAGTTCGCAGTCGATGGCTTCGCGGATCACCGAGCTGTAGACCTGCGCAGTCGTCAGCGCGTCGATACGGAAACTGGTGACCATCAGGAACACATGCGACGGGTCCGCCGCCTTACCCAGCTTGCGCACTTTGCGGCGCAGGTGCGGGTAAACGATGTAGAGAAAAATCATGCCGCGCACAAAGTGCGTTGCACCCATCGAGTAGCGCCAGATACCCACGGCGCCAATCAGGAAAATGAAGTCCTTCGACTCGGAGTCGAACGTGGACGTGGGCAGCATCAAGGCCAGGCCCATCAGCAGACTGAGATAAAAAAGCCAGCCGGCGGATTGCAGAAAAAAATGTTTGAGCTTGCTCATCAGCGTCATCCGAAGGTGATGGAGGCTTCAAGCCGCAAGCGTGGTGCCTTTGCTTGCGGCTTGAAGCTTGAGGCTTGCTGCTGCCTTACCAGCAAATGCCTTCGGTACGGGTGCCGGCGTCGGTGGCCTTGGCCATGAAACCGACTAGGTCGATGACCTGTTTGCCGTGCGGTGCCTGCTGCGCCAGCGCGCGGAACTTCTCGTCGCGGTTACCCAGGATGATCACGTCGGAGTTGTCGATCACCGAATCGAAGTCCGCGTTGAGCAGGGACGACACGTGCGGGATTTTCGACTCGATGTAGTCCTTGTTCGCGCCGTGAACACGGGCGTACTCGACGTTGCTGTCGTAGATGCTCAGGTCGTAACCCTTGCCGATCAGCATTTCGGCCAGTTCCACCAGCGGGCTTTCGCGCAGGTCGTCGGTGCCGGCCTTGAAGCTCAGGCCGAGCAGGGCGACTTTGCGTTTGTCGTGGCTTTCAACGATGTCGAAGGCGTTCTGCACTTGCGATTCGTTGCTGCGCATCAGCGAGTTGAGCAGCGGCGCTTCGACGTCCAGGGAACCGGCGCGGTAGGTCAGGGCGCGCACGTCTTTTGGCAGGCACGAACCGCCGAAGGCGAAGCCCGGGCGCATGTAGTACTGGGACAGGTTGAGGGTCTTGTCCTGGCAGACCACTTCCATCACTTCACGGCCATCGACGCCGACCGCTTTGGCGATGTTGCCGATCTCGTTGGCGAAGGTCACTTTGGTCGCGTGCCAGACGTTGCAGGTGTACTTGATCATCTCGGCAACGGCGATGTCCTTGCGGATGATCGGTGCGTCGAGTTCTTCGTACAGCGATTGCAGAACGTCGCCCGAGGCCTTGTCGAACTCGCCGATGACGGTCATCGGTGGCAAGTCGTAGTCGGCGATGGCGGTGGATTCGCGCAGGAACTCAGGGTTGACCGCAACGCCGAAGTCGACACCGGCCTTCTTGCCCGAGCAGTCTTCGAGAATCGGGATCACCACGTTGGCAACGGTACCCGGCAATACGGTGCTGCGCACGACAATGGTGTGGCGGGTGGTTTTTTCACGCAGGACAAAACCGATCTCGCGGCATACCGCTTCGATGTAGTTGAGTTCCAGGTCGCCATTCTTCTTGCTCGGCGTGCCGACGCAGATCATCGACAGGTCGGTGTCGCGAATCGCTTCGGCGAAGTTGGTCGTGCCACGCAGACGACCGGTCTGAATACCTTGTTGCAGAAGTTCGCCCAGACCCGGTTCAACAATGGGGGATTTGCCAGCGTTGATCATGTCGATCTTGTCTTTGGCAACATCGACGCCAACCACGTTATGGCCCCGTGCAGACAGGCAACCGGCACATACTGCGCCAACGTAACCCAAACCAAATATGCTGATGCGCATCGCAATTACCTCTGTATATATCAGGCCTTAGAGGGCCGGAGTTAATGGTGTTCAGCGTTCACTAGTGCACTCGAAAGTGCGGCTTACAGGCGCCACAATGCCGTGTGCAGGCATAGAAAGTTCCGAGTGTCTAAATAAGTGCACTCAAGATGTGCGCAACCAGGCCTTATAGTTATGACTTGCCCTGTTATGCAGCGGATCTTCTTTGTGGAAGACTCTCGTGCAATCGTCTTGCGCGCTCAATGTCAGGCGAAAAGCCCGTAGATCAAGCGGTCTGGTGCTCTGGCGAGCACGTTTATAGGGGCGCGGCCATGGCCTTGTAGGGGATATTAATGCTGCCTATCTCCTGTCCTTCGTTTGTTTTGAGACTAGTTAGTCATCTAGGCAAGTTGCTGTGACAACTTGGTTACATGGCTATCTGCTCCGCGTAAGTTATCTCGTACAAACTCGGCGAGAATCGTTACCGGTGGTATGAGCTACGCATTTGGACATAGTTCCAGTCCGCTCATCGCGCGATCTGAAATTTCTTGAAATATTGCCGAAGATGGCACTGGTCTCAATTTGATAGCACTTTCCGTTTCGCCCTTTATTACTAGGCGGATACTAGCGCTCGATAGTTTTGTGCCACTACTGTGAAAAAATTTAGGTGCCACTACTGAAAAAAATGATCAGTGTCGAGTGAAACTAAAATTAGAAAGGATAGGGAATATTTTCTGGCGCCATAAAAATGGCGAAATAAGGCGAGGGATTTTTGACATCGTGCGAGCTGCACGACTCTTTATAGAAAGAGTCGTGCATTGGGCATGCTTTATTCGGGGGCGTGGTCGCGCAAAAACACCAGATTGTCCGGTTTCGACTGCTCGGCGCTGTAGCGATAACCCTGCACATCGAACTGCTTGAGCAGGGCCGGATCGTTGATCTTTTCCTGGATCACGAATCGGCTCATCAGGCCACGGGCCTTCTTTGCATAGAAGCTGATGATCTTGTACTGGCCGTTCTTCTGATCCTTGAACTCGGTGTTGATGATCCGCGCGTTCAGCGCCGTGCGTTTAACCGCCGAAAAGTATTCGTTGGAGGCGAGATTGAGGAGTACATCGTCGCCCTGTTCGACCAGCGCTTCGTTCAGCCATTCGCTGATGCGCGTGCCCCAGAAGGCGTACAGGTCTTTGCCGCGGGCGTTGGCCAGTTTGGTGCCCATTTCCAGGCGATACGCTTGCATCAGGTCGAGCGGACGCAGCAGCCCGTAGAGGCCGGAGAGCATGCGCAGGTGTTTTTGCGCGTAATCGAAGTCGGTTTCGCTGAAGGACTGTGCGTCGAGACCGGTATAAACGTCGCCCTTGAACGCGAGCAGCGCCTGCTTGGCGTTTTCCGGGGTGAATGCTGGCGTCCAGCTGCCGAAACGTGCGGCGTTGAGCCCGCCGATCTTGTCGGATACGTGCATCAGTTCGCTGATCTGCGCCGGTGTCAGATCGCGCAATTGCTGGATCAGCTCCTGGGAATGGTCGAGGTATTGCGGCTGGGTGAAGCGCTGGGTCGCCGGCGGTGTTTCGTAATCGAGGGTCTTGGCGGGGGAAATCACCATCAGCATGAAGTCTTCTCCTTTAATCGTGGGGGCGATTCTAGGGGGTTGGGGCGGTTGACTCCAGCTATGGGGGTTATAGGCATGTTCCAGCCCGGGCATTTGCGACGGCTGGTGGATTTTTCCCTCACCCTAGCCCTCTCCCAGAGGGAGAGGGGACCGACCGAGTGGCTCTTTCGATATCCGCCGACCTGAGCTATCGAGTTGAATGCTGATTTTGAAATCAACGAAGATCGGCTCCCTCTCCCTCCGGGAGAGGGCTGGGGTGAGGGTAGCGTCCGTGAATCTTGCACATCAGCTATAGTGCCGCGCGGGTTTTGTTATGGAGACATCCCTTTTGCGCATTGTTCTTTTATTCGCCGCGTGGCTGTTGAGCGTCGGTGCCGTCGCGGCGCCGGGCGATGTGGCGACGCTGGATCGCAGCACCTGGCCTGAGCAGCTCAGCAACCCGACGCTGTTTGACGTGGCTTCACGGGCGGAAATCCTCATGTTCGCCCGGGGCCTGCTCGGCACTGAATCGATGGACGAAGCCGCGCTGGCTCAGCGTCTGGGCCTGCGCACGGTCAATATCGACGCGGTCAACAGCCTGCGCCAACGCCTCTGGCAGCGCCTGTTGAGCAACTACAACTACGCCCAGCAAAGCTGTGATCAGGACGCCTCGTTCTGTTTCCTCGTCGAAGACCTGCCGACCCTGCGCGAGCAAGCCGCCAAGTTCGTGGTCAGCGACGACAGCTATTACACCAAGTGGGCTGAACCGAGCCGGATCTTCCATTTGCAGTATCTGGATGAGTTGATGCGCAAGGCGGCGTTGTCACCGCAGACCAGCAATGAATTCGATCGTTTCGGTGACTACGAGCGCAACGGCGACGAGATGCACGACCGGCTGTTTCTGCTGACCTTCGATAGCGCCGCCAATGTGCAGCCGGACAACACTGACTGGCTCACCGAATACCTGCGCAAGTCGAACCTGAGCGGTACCTTCTTCGTATTGGGCAAGGATATTCAGGCGCGCCTGGCTGATCGTTCGGTGAGCGGCCTGCAGGCCGGGTTCTCGAAACAGTGCGTCGGTGTGCAGGGTTGGGAGTTCCGCTCCCACAGCCATTGGCAGGACTGGCAGGATTCGGTGCGGCGCAGCGCTGATCTGGTGAAAAGCAAGTTGCCGGAAAACTACGTGCCGCTGTTCCGGCCGCCGGAAGGGCAGCGCCGCAGCGACGCCCAGGGTTTCTTCAACACCCAGGGCCTGCAAGTGGCGCTGTGGGACATCGATGCCCAGGACGGCGCCGGCAAACTCAAGGGTGCCCCGAGCGCGCAGCGGGTACTGACGCTGATGTTGCTGTGGCGACACGGGGTGATCAATTTCAACCTGAAACAGGACGCGGTGAAGACCTCGTTGCCGTGGCTGATCACGCAAACCGCGCAGAGCGGCATCGGTTGGGAAGACTGTCAGGACGCATTTCGCTGAGAAACGCTGAAAGCCCGGAAACATTGGGCTTGGGGCGAATTTTTTGAAGAATTCGTTGCAGGCGGACTTCCGACTTTAGCGGGCTATGGACAGTCCGCCAAGGGCTTTTCGTCACTCTGCAAAATAAACTTAAAAAAACCGTCAAAGTACTTTTTTATGTCATCGGTTTTGGAGTATTACGAAGACAGACCGCCGAAACCTGCAACACAGGTGGCGTCTTCCAAGACCCGTTTGTTTGCAGTCACTTGAATCTCCGCAGGTGAGATTTCGGCAGTCACTTCGAGGCGCAGCACCGCCCAGGTATTGCGTCTACTGGCTCTGACAAAGGTGACCGAGTATGGATGATCACGGACGTAGCCCTTCCTCCAACCAGCCAATCCTTTATGTACTCGATACCAACGTATTGATTCACGATCCAAACGCCCTGCTGAATTTCGAAGAACACCACGTCGCGATCCCGATGACCGTGCTTGAAGAGCTGGACAAGCTCAAGAGCGGGCATCACAGCGTGGCCGCCGAATGCCGTCAGGCCATCCGGCTGATCGACAAGACCCTGGGCGATGCGTCCCCGGAAGATGTCGAACTGGGTGTGCCGATCCAGCGCGGTAAAGGCGGGCCGAAGGGCTTGCTGTCAATTCTGATGAGCAAGCAGGCCGAATCGAATCTGATTCTGCCCGAGCACCTGAACGACAACAAAATCATCAACCAGTTGATCGACCTGCACACTCGCGAACCGAAAAAACCGGTGGTGCTGGTCACCAAAGACATCAACATGCGCCTCAAGGCGCGTGCCTGCGGGATCGATGCCGAGGATTACAGCACCGACCAACTGGTCGATGACGTGTCCCTGCTGCCCAACGGCTACCACAACATGACCGGCTCATTCTGGGACCGCGTGAGCAAGGTCGATACCCGTCAGGATCACGGCCGCACCTGGCATCAGGTGCAATTGATCGACAACCTGCCGGCGGTGCACATCAACGAGTTCATCATTGACGAACAGGGCTTTGTCGGCTGGATCAAGGAGATCGACGAGGCCAAGCTGCTGATCCTCGACCTGCATCAGGAACCGCTGTTGCATCAAGAGGCCTGGGGGCTCAAACCGCGCGACATCTATCAAAGCCTGGCGCTGTACGCGCTGCTGGATCCGGACATTCATCTGGTCAACCTGTCGGGTGCCGCCGGTTCCGGTAAAACCATTCTGGCGCTGGCCGCTGCGATCGAGCAGACCATGGTCAGCAAACGTTATCGCCGCATCATCGCGACGCGTAGCGTGCAGGGCCTGGACCAGGAAATCGGTTTCCTGCCCGGCACCGAAGCGGAAAAAATGGAGCCGTGGCTGGGTGCCATCACCGACAACCTCGAAGCCTTGCACATGGATGACGAAAACACCCATGGCAGCGTCGATTACATCCTCAGCAAAGTGCCGTTGCAGTTCAAGTCGCTCAACTACATTCGCGGTCGCAGCTTCCAGCAGAGCCTGATCCTGATCGACGAATGCCAGAACCTCACGCCACACCAGATGAAAACCATCATCACCCGTGCCGGCGCCGGTTCCAAAGTGGTGTGCCTGGGTAACCTGGCACAGATCGATACCCCTTACCTGTCCGCGACCAGCTCCGGACTGACCTACCTGACCGAACGCTTCAAGGATTTCCCCAACGGTGTGCACATCACCCTGCAAGGGGTGCCTCGCTCGATTCTGGCCGAATACGCCGAATCGCATCTGTAATCCTTCAGCCAAAACCGGGCGGCCCAACAGCCGCCCGGTTTTTTATGCCCGAACACAAATCCCCTGTAGGAGCTGCCGAAGGCTGCGATCTTTTGATCTTGTTTTTAAAAATCAAAGTCAAAAGATCGCAGCCTTCGGCAGCTCCTACACGAAGAACACCATATTCGTGCGTGCGGAAATTTGACCCGCAGGTTTACAATTGACGCTCCTGATCAGGAGTAATCCCGTGCTGACTCATCTCGATTCCCAAGGTCGCGCCAACATGGTCGACGTCACCGAAAAAGCCGTGACGTTTCGTGAAGCGACGGCCCAAGCGCTGGTGCGCATGCTCCCTGCAACGCTGCAGATGATTGTCAGCGGCGGCCACCCAAAGGGTGACGTGTTCGCCGTGGCGCGTATTGCCGGCATTCAGGCCGCAAAAAAAACCAGCGATCTGATTCCCCTGTGCCACCCGCTGATGCTCACTGGCGTCAAAGTCGAGCTCAGCGCTGATGGCGAAGACACCGTGCGCATCGTCGCTCGCTGCAAACTGTCCGGGCAGACCGGCGTCGAGATGGAAGCGTTGACGGCTGCCAGCGTCGCCGCCCTGACCATCTACGACATGTGCAAAGCCGTCGATCGTGGCATGACCATCGAAAGCGTGCGTCTGCTGGAGAAGGTCGGCGGCAAGAGCGGGCACTTTCAAGCGGAGCAGCCATGAACCTGACCGTGAAGTTTTTTGCCCGTTACCGTGAAGCGCTGGGCGTGGATTCGGTCAAGGTTGAAGGCGATTTTGCTAGCGTAGACGACGTGCGCGCATTGCTCGCGCAACGTGATGGCGCCGAGGTGCTAAGCGAGCAGAACCTGATGTGCGCACGCAACGAAGACCTCTGCCAACTCGATGAGCCGGTGGTCGATGGCGACGAAGTGGCGTTTTTCCCCACCGTGACCGGAGGCTGAGCCATGGCGATTCGTGTGCAGGCCACGCCGTTCGATCCGGGCGCTGAAGTCAACGCGATGCACGCGGCGAATGTCGGCGTCGGTGCGGTGGTGAGTTTTGTCGGTTACGTGCGCGACTTCAACGATGGCCTGGATGTGGCCGGGATGTTTCTCGAGCACTATCCGGGCATGACCGAGAAGGCGCTGGGCAAAATTGCCGTTGAAGCCGAGCAGCGCTGGCCGCTGTTGAAACTGGAAGTGCTGCATCGCATCGGTGCACTCGAACCTGGCGAGCCGATCGTGTTTGTCGGCGCCGCCAGTGCCCATCGCCAGGCCGCATTCGATGCCTGTGCCTTCGTCATGGACTACCTGAAAACCCGTGCACCGTTCTGGAAGAAAGAAAACACCAGCGACGGGCCGCGTTGGGTTGAAGGGCGGGACAGTGATCATGCCGCGGCGGATCGCTGGAAAAAGTAATTCCTGTAGCGCTCTTCAGTAAGCCTTCGCGAGCAAGCTCGCTCCCACATGGGATTTGTGTCATTCACTAATCCAATGTGGGAGCGAGCTTGCTCGCGAAGGGGCCATCTGCAACACCAAAAACCTCGCGGACACTCTCTTCTCCCTGATTGACGACTTGTACCTATAAGTCCAATATGGATTTCCAAGTACAAAAATAGCGTCTCCCCCGTTTCAGCTCTTTCTTCTGTCTTGCCAAACCAACAACAACCCCGCGAGAGAACGAACATGAAGAAGCTCCCCCTCATCACCGGTCTGGCCTTTAGCCTGTTGGCCTCCGCCAGCGTGTTCGCCGCCGAGCAAACCCTGCGCATTGGCATCGAAGCCGCCTACCCGCCATTCGCCTCGAAATCCGACAAGGGCGAAATCGTCGGTTTCGATTACGACATCGGCAACGCTTTGTGTGCGCAGATGAAGGTCAAGTGCGTGTGGGTCGAAGGTGAGTTCGATGGTCTGATTCCTTCGCTGAAAGTGAAGAAGATCGACATGGCCCTGTCGTCGATGACCATCAACGAAGACCGCAAGAAGTCGGTGGATTTCACTCACAAGTACTACTTCACTTCGTCACGCCTCGTGATGAAAGAAGGCGCCACGGTTGATGATCAATACGCCAGCCTCAAGGGCAAGAATATCGGCGTACAGCGTGCAACGACGACTGATCGTTACGCCACCGAGGTGTTCGAGCCCAAGGGCATCAACGTCAAGCGCTACAGCAACAACGAAGAGATCTACATGGATTTGGCGGCGGGGCGGCTCGATGCGATTTTTGCCGACACCATTCCGCTGAATGACTTTTTGTCGATGCCCCGTGGCAAGGGTTATGCGTTTGTCGGGCCTGAGTTGAAGGATCCGAAATACGTCGGCGAGGGTGCCGGGATTGCGGTGCGCAAGGGCAATAGCGAATTGGTCAGCCAGTTGAATGGCGCCATTGATGGCATTCGCGCGAGTGGCGAATATCAGAAGATTTCCGAGAAGTACTTCAAGTCCGACATTTACGGCGACTGATAAAAAAGATCGCAGCCTTCGGCAGCTCCTACATGGGAATGCGTTCTCCTGTAGGAGCTGCCGAAGGCTGCGATCTTTTGATCTTCAGCCCTTCAATTCCTTCAAATGCTTGTACACCGTCGCCCGCCCCATGTTCAGCACATTGGCCACATAGTTCGAGGCGCTCTTGCCCTTGAACGCGCCCTCGGCGTGCAGCGCCAGCACCAGTTCGCGTTTGTGATCGCGGGTCAGCACATTCAGGCTCAATTGGCGTTCACGCAGCCAGGCGTGCAGGAAGGTATTGATGCGTTCCTGCCAGTCATCGCGAAACAGTGAATCCGGTTGCGGGATCAGTTTGCTCGGCGACAGGAACAGGTCCAGCGCCGCCTTGGCATTCTCGAACAGCGAAATATTCAGGTTGATGCACAGCACCGCCAGCGGCAGGCCTTCGCTGTCGCGCAGGACGCTGCTCAGGCTGCGAATCTTCTGGCCGTCCCAATTGAGCTTTTCGTACGGACCGATATTGCGGTCGCTGACATCCTCGCTGAGCATGTCTTCCAGTGACGAGTCGTCGCCGATCTCGCGTTTGGACAGGTTGTTGGCGATGTAGTCGACCTTCTGCGTGCGCAGGTCGTGCAGCACCACTTCGGCGTGCGGAAAGAACAGCGTGGCGATGGCATCGGCGATGGCGCGAAAGTTATCCAGGGCCGGGTCGAATTCAGGGGCGGTCATGACAGTGGAGCTCCAGGCAGCGTCAACGCCCCCGTGATCAGGGGGCGCTGCGAGTGTGCCGCAATCCGTTGGGCGCGTCATCCGGATGGACGATCAGGCGAGGCGTGCAGGGGAGAGCATGGCACTGCTCAGGCCGAAGTTATGCAAGTGCTCGGGCAACGGCTCACCACGTACCAGCGCGGCGCTGGCCTGGCCCATCGCCGGCGAAGTCTGGATGCCGTAGCCACCCTGCGCCGCGACCCAGAACAGCCCCGGCACCTGCTGGTCGAAACCGCTGAGCAGATCACCGTCGCCGACGAAACTGCGCAGCCCGGCCCAGGTGCGGGTCGGGCGGCGGATGGTCAGCGTGGTGGCTTCTTCGATCTGGTAAATGCCCATGGCAATGTCCAGTTCTTCCGGCTGTACGTCGTGGGGCTCGACCGGGTCGGCGTTGGCCGGTGATCCGAGAAACATGCCGGCGTCAGGCTTCATATAGAAGGATTCGTCGAGGCTGACCAGCATCGGCCAGTGATGAATGTCGACGCCTTCGGGGCCGGCGAAGATGAACGCGGCGCGACGTTTCGGTTGCAGGCCCAGCGGACGCGCGCCGGCCAGTGCACCGATCTTGTCGGCCCAGGCGCCGGCGGCGTTGATGATCACGGGTGCGCTGAAGGTCTGGCCGTTGGTCTGGACGTACCAGTGACCATCGGCATCGCGGCTGAGGCCGAGCACTTCGCAATCGGTATGGACTTCACCGTCGTTGCGGCGGATTCCGCGCAGGTAGCCTTGATGCAGAGCGTCGGTGTCGATGTCGCTGGCGCTCGGGTCGTAGATCGCGCCGTGGACTTTTTCCCGACGCAGGATCGGTAACCGCGCGCAGGCTTCGTCGGCGCTGAGCAGTTGCATCTCCGGTACGGTGGCTTTGGCGCTGAGGTATTGGTTATTGAGTTCGGCAGCGTCACCGGTGAAGTCTACGGTCATTTCGCCGCGCGGGGTCAGCAAGGGGTGTTCACAGAAACCGCTTGGCGGATTGTCGAAGAACGCCCGGCTGGCCTGCGTCAGTGCACGCACTTGCGGTGTGCCGTACGCGGCGGTGAACAGCGCGGCGGAGCGGCCGGTGGAGTGATAGGCCGGGTGGGATTCACGTTCGAGCACGATCACTTTGCCGTGCGGCGACAGCCAGAAACCGGTGGAAGCGCCGGCAATTCCGCCGCCGATGATGATGAAATCTGCCTGGCTCATGCATATCTCCAAAAGTATCGAGAACCTGTGTAGGAGCTGCCGCAGGCTGCGATCTTTTGATCTTGCTTTTAAAGGTCAAAAGATCGCAGCCTGCGGCAGCTCCTACACAGGGGGATTGAGGTGTTAGTTCTGTAGGTGATAAACCGCATTGGCCAGGGCGATGTCTTCGAGGCCCAGGCCGATCGAGCGGAAAAACACGTGACGGGCGTAATCCGGGCGCTGCACTTTTTCACTGAGCAGATCCGCCAAGTCGCCAATGATCGAGTCCTTGTTCCAGCCGTGCTGCTCGGCGGCAATCAACATCTCACCCGCCGAACCCGGCGTGGTCAGACGATAGTCGCAGAACACCTGCATGTTGTTGAGGCTCTGCGGTGGTACTTCGTGGGCGCGTGGGGCGTTTGTGCTGATCGACGTGATCAGTGCCGGTTTGCTCAATGCGGCAGGATCGATCACCGGTCCGGCGGACGAGGTGCAAAGCATGATCACGTCGGCCTCGGCGAGGGCGGCTTCGCGGCTGTTGGCAATGTTCAGATCGGCAGAGATGGCTTTCAACCGTGCCTGAGTATCAGCGTCTTCGAGCAGGGACGGTGAATACACGCTGATGCTCTGCCAGTCACGCAGCGATTTCACATAGTGCAGATGCGCCTGAGCAACCTTGCCGCTGCCGATGATTGCCAGTCGCGTGGCACTCACCGGCGCGAGGGCGTCGACGGCCACAGCCGTGGTCGCTGCCGTGCGCGCGGTGGTCAGTTCACCGGCATCACACAACAGCAACGGCTGGCCGGTTTTCATCGACATCAATAATGTCCACGCCGTCACCAGCGCACCTTGCTCGCGAACGATGTAGGGCGAGGTCTTCACGCCGTAAACGCCGTCCTCGGCCAGCACGCCCAGATAGTTGATGAAGTCGCCGGCGCCCTGCGGGAACTCCACCAGTTGCTGCGCCGGTTGTACGGCGTTGCCCGCCGCGAGGTCGCGAAACAGCTTGCGCAGGATCTGCGGCACATTGATGCGCGCCAACAGCTCACGGGCCTGGGCTTGGTCGATCACGTGGGGCGTACTGGACATGTCAGGCTCCGGAGTCTGGATCTAAACTAATTTGTCCATTATGGACATTTAGTTTTCTCTCGCAAGCGCCAGATGAAATGCCGGGCGAAAAAAAAGCGCAGTCCGTTGCCGGCTGCGCTTTTCTTCTAACGTCGCTTACTGCGGACGCTTGCGCTCGACCGCCCGCAACAGATGCGTCGGCGGCGTTTCGCAGCTGATCTTGCGACCGAGCTTTTCTTCGATGGACGGCAACTGGTATGAGTCATCCTCACCGGCGAAGCTGATCGACACACCATCGGCGCCGGCACGACCGGTACGACCGATGCGGTGCACGTAGTCGTCCGGGACTTCCGGCAGGGTGAAGTTGATCACGTGGCTGATGCCGTCGATGTGAATGCCGCGACCGGCCACATCGGTGGCGACGAGCACGCGAATCTTGCCCTCGCGGAAACCTTCGAGGGTCTTGATGCGTTTGTGTTGCGGCACGTCGCCGGACAACTGCGCAGCATTCACACCGTCGCGCACCAGACGCTCTTCGATACGGCGGACTTCGTCCTTGCGGTTGGCGAAAACCATCACCCGCTCCCAGCCATTATCGTTGACCAGGTTGTAGAGCAATTTGTACTTGTCGGCAGCGGCCACGGCGTAGATGTGTTGCTCGACGTTTTCGCTGGCGACGTTGGTGACTTCAATTTCGACGATGGACGGATCGGTCGTCCATTGCTTGGCCAGGTTCATCACGTCTTCGGTGAAGGTCGCGGAGAACAGCAGAGTCTGGCGCTCGGACTTCGGCGGGGTCTGGCGAATGATCTGGCGTACTTGCGGGATGAAACCCATGTCGAGCATGCGGTCGGCTTCGTCCAGCACCATCACTTCGACCATGTCCAGGTGCACGTCGCCGCGCTGGTTGAAGTCGAGCAGGCGGCCTGGCGTCGCCACGAGAATGTCGCAGTGACGCGCTTCGAGGTGCTTGAGCTGCTTGTCGAAGTCCATGCCACCCACAAACGTCATGACGTTGAGGCCGGTGTACTTGGTCAGATCAGCGGCGTCCTTGGCGATCTGCACCACCAGCTCACGGGTTGGCGCGATGATCAGCGCACGGGGTTCGCCCATGTAGCGTTCTTTCGGCGGTGGCGTTTGCAGCAGCTGGGTGATGATCGAGATCAGGAACGCGGCGGTTTTGCCGGTACCGGTTTGCGCGCGGCCAATGGCGTCTTTGCCGGCGAGGGTAAAGCCCAGCACCTGTGCCTGAATCGGTGTGCAATACGGGAAGCCCAGATCCTGAATGGCGTGCATCAGTTCTGGAGACAGCTTGAAATCGTGGAAGCGGGTTTTGCCTTCCTGTGGCTCGACAACGAAATCTTCGAGTTTCCACGGAATAACCGGTGCCTTGGGCTTCGGTTCGCGACGCGGTCTGGCCTGTTTCGGCTCTTCACTGCGCGCAGGCTCGGCGGCGATTGGCGCGGCCGGAGCGGGTTTCGGGTCTTGCTTCGGTGCTGCTACGGCAGCGGGGCGGTCGGCCTGGGGCGCATCGTTGCGATGACCGGGGGCGTGCGACGGCGCACTGGGAACTGGCGCGAGCTGCTCAGCCTCGCTTTTACCGAACATTTTCTTGAGTGCTTCGAGCACGGTCATCTCATCAATTGGTTAAGGAATGTACGCCGGCCAGTGTAATGCAAGAAACGGGCGCGGCGTAGTGTGATGATCAAAGGGCAGGCATTGCTCGCGTCATCAGCGCAGACGTTCGCTCAACCAGACGCCAATGTCGCGAATTTCCTCGGGTAACACTTCGTGCTCCATTGGGTATTCCTGCCATGTCACGGTGACACCATGCTTCACCAAATGCTCATAGGCACTGCGGCCCATCGAGTTTTGCACCACCCCATCGAACTGGCCGTGCAGACAAATAGCGGGAATGCGCTGCTGACTGGCTGAAAGCTCCATCTCATCAGTGAAGGTCGGCGCATACGTCGACAACGCCAGCACACCGCCCAACGGCCCCTGCCATTTCATAAAGGCGGTGTGCAACACCACGGCGCCACCCTGGGAAAAACCGGCGAGGAAAATCCGCGAGGCGTCTATTCCGCTGGTGCGCTGTTCTTCGATCAGTTCGATGATGCGATTCGCCGACGCTTCCAGCTCGTCACGGTCAATCGCGCGCGCCGGGCTCATGGCTTTAATGTCGTACCAGCTCGGCATGGCATATCCGCCATTTATCGTCACTGGACGAGTCGGCGCCTGCGGCAGCACGAAGCGCGTGCTCAGCAGGCTTTCCTGCAACGCTTCCGCGACCGGCAAGAAGTCGTAGCGGTCGGCGCCGAGGCCGTGCAGCCAGATCACGCAGGCGTCTGCGGGCTTAACAGGCTGAAGAATCAAGGGCTCGGTCATGGCTGCTCCAAATATGTGCGGGCGCTCTCAATGAGTGCGTGATTTGCGTGCGCGCCCGGTTGATCCGTTAAGAAGATGTCGCAAGGTTACAAGTTTTGCTATTGACCTGTCGCTCAAACGCTTCAGCGGTCGGTGTGGTACGGGCTTTGCTATGGCTTCCAGCGTGCAACCGATCCCGCTCTTGGCGGTAACACTATCAGTGTACCCCTAGCGACGGGATGCAAAGAATCCGGTGATGGATGTTCGCCAATGGCCACTACGGGCTTAGCGAACGTGAAAGGGCTACAGCCCGTTCGGCCGATTGGTGAGAAGTGAGTTGTCCATGATGTGGATTTTCTCCTACTAGACTCATAGCGAAGGTCTTACGTCGGTTGACCCCAAAAAAAGCCAACACGGGTCAACAACGCCTCAAAAGGGTGCGACTGGACTCAAGCTCCGACACAACAAGAGCAAAACTGGAGGTTTGAATGAAGATGTTGAAATCCACTCTGGCGGTCGTGACTGCTGCAGCAGTACTCGGCGTCAGCGGGTTCGCTCAGGCGGGTGCAACCCTGGATGCGGTGCAGAAGAAAGGTTTCGTGCAGTGTGGCGTAAGCGACGGTCTGCCGGGCTTCTCGGTTCCGGACGCTACCGGCAAGATCCTCGGGATCGACGCTGACGTCTGCCGCGCTGTGGCCGCTGCCGTATTCGGCGACGCGACCAAGGTCAAATTCAGTCAGTTGAACGCCAAGGAGCGCTTCACCGCGCTGCAATCGGGCGAGATCGACATCCTGTCGCGCAACACCACCATGACCAGTTCGCGTGACGCGGGCATGGGCCTGAAATTCCCGGGCTTTATTACCTACTACGACGGCATCGGCTTCCTGGTGAACAACAAGCTGGGCGTGAAGAGTGCCAAAGAGCTGGACGGTGCAACCATCTGCATCCAGGCCGGTACCACCACCGAGCTGAACGTTTCCGACTACTTCCGTGGCAACGGTCTGAAATACACCCCGATCACTTTCGACACCTCCGATGAAAGCGCCAAGTCGCTGGAATCCGGTCGTTGCGACGTGCTGACCTCCGACAAGTCCCAGCTGTTCGCCCAGCGCTCCAAGCTGGCGTCGCCGAAGGACTACGTGGTTCTGCCGGAAACCATTTCCAAAGAACCACTGGGCCCTGTCGTGCGTAACGGCGACGACGAGTGGCTGGCCATCGTGCGTTGGGTTGGCTACGCGCTGCTCAACACCGAAGAAGCCGGCATCACGTCGAAAAACGTCGAAGCTGAAGCCAAGTCGACCAAGAACCCGGACGTCGCCCGTATGCTCGGCGCTGACGGCGAGTACGGCAAAGACCTGAAACTGCCGAAAGACTGGGTTGTACAGATCGTCAAACAAGTCGGCAACTACGGCGAAATCTTCGAGAAAAACCTCGGCAAGAGCACTCCGCTGGAAATCGACCGCGGCTTGAACGCCCTGTGGAACAACGGCGGCATTCAGTACGCACCACCAGTGCGCTAATGGTTCTATCACCCGGCGGGCCAACCGCCGGGTGATGTTCTTGTTCCATTTTTTCCGGGGCACTTCATGCAAAATTCAATCGGCGCACCAAAGCAGAGGCTCAGCCTCAGCGATCCGCGAGTGCGTGCGTGGCTATTCCAGATCATCACCGTTGTGGCGGTGGTCTCGCTGGGCTGGTACTTGTTCGACAACACGCAAACCAACCTTCAGCACCGGGGCATTACCTCCGGTTTCGGCTTTCTGGAGCGCAGTGCCGGGTTCGGCATCGCTCAACACCTGATCGACTACACCGAAGCGGACAGCTATGCCCGCGTCTTCGTTATCGGTCTTCTCAACACCCTGTTGGTGACCGTGATCGGCGTGATTCTGGCGACGATTCTCGGCTTCATCATCGGCGTGGCGCGGCTGTCGCAGAACTGGATCATCAGCAAACTGGCGACCGTGTATGTGGAAGTGTTCCGCAACATTCCGCCGCTGCTGCAAATCCTGTTCTGGTACTTCGCGGTGTTCCTGACCATGCCGGGGCCGCGCAACAGCCATAACTTCGGCGACACCTTCTTCGTCAGCAGCCGTGGCCTGAACATGCCGGCGGCGCTGATGGCTGATGGCTTCTGGGCTTTTTTCGGCAGCGTCGTGGTGGCGATCATCGCTACCGTGCTGATGTGCCGGTGGGCCAACAAGCGCTTTGAAGAAACCGGCGTACCGTTCCACAAGTTCTGGACGGGGCTGGCGATCATGTTGGTGATCCCGGCCTTGTGCGCACTGATCTTTGGCGCGCCGCTGCACTGGGAAATGCCCAAGCTGCAAGGCTTCAACTTCGTCGGCGGCTGGGTGCTGATCCCGGAACTGCTCGCCTTGACCCTGGCCCTGACCGTGTACACCGCGGCGTTCATCGCCGAGATCGTGCGTTCGGGGATCAAGTCGGTCAGCCATGGCCAGACCGAAGCGGCGCGTTCGCTCGGCCTGCGCAACGGTCCGACCCTGCGCAAGGTGATCATTCCGCAAGCCCTGCGCGTGATCATTCCGCCGCTGACCAGCCAATACCTGAACCTGGCAAAAAACTCTTCGCTGGCTGCCGGTATCGGTTACCCGGAAATGGTTTCTTTGTTCGCCGGCACCGTGCTCAACCAGACCGGTCAAGCGATCGAGGTGATTGCCATCACCATGAGCGTGTACCTGGCGATCAGTATCAGCATTTCCCTGCTGATGAACTGGTACAACAAGCGCATTGCGCTGATCGAGCGGTAAGGAAAAGCGCATGAGTACTCATACTTTCAAACCCGACATGCCCCCACCGAACAGCAGTATCGGCGTGGTGGCGTGGATGCGCGCGAACATGTTCTCCAGCTGGCTCAACACCCTGCTGACGCTGTTTGCGTTCTACCTGATCTACCTGGTGGTGCCACCGATCCTCAGTTGGGCCATCCTCGATGCCAACTGGGTCGGCACTACCCGAGCCGACTGCACCAAGGACGGCGCCTGCTGGGTGTTCATCCAGCAGCGTTTTGGCCAGTTCATGTACGGCTATTACCCGCCGGAACTGCGCTGGCGCGTCGACCTGACCGTGTGGTTGGCGGTAATCGGCGCGGCGCCATTGTTCATCTCGCGGGTACCGCGTAAAGCGATCTACGGGCTGAGCTTTCTGGTGTTGTACCCGATCATCGCCTTCATCCTGCTGCACGGCGGTTTCGGCCTGACCAATGTGGCGACCAGCCAGTGGGGCGGTCTGATGCTGACCCTGGTCATCGCCACTGTCGGCATCGCCGGTGCCTTGCCGCTGGGGATTGTGCTGGCGCTGGGCCGTCGGTCGAACATGCCGGCGATTCGTGTGGTCTGCGTGACCTTCATCGAGTTCTGGCGCGGCGTGCCGTTGATCACGGTGCTGTTCATGTCCTCGGTGATGCTGCCGCTGTTCCTGCCTGAAGGCATGAACTTCGACAAACTGCTGCGCGCGCTGATCGGCGTGATCCTGTTCCAGTCGGCCTATGTGGCCGAAGTGGTGCGCGGTGGTCTGCAAGCGATCCCCAAAGGTCAGTACGAAGCGGCTGCAGCGATGGGCCTCGGTTACTGGCGTTCGATGGGGCTGGTGATCCTGCCGCAAGCCCTGAAGCTGGTGATTCCCGGCATCGTCAACACCTTCATTGCGCTGTTCAAGGACACCAGTCTGGTGATCATCATCGGCCTGTTTGACCTGCTCAACAGCGTCAAGCAAGCCGCTGCCGATCCGAAATGGCTGGGCATGGCCACCGAAGGCTACGTATTCGCCGCCCTGGTGTTCTGGATTTTCTGTTTTGGTATGTCGCGCTATTCCATGCATCTGGAACGCAAGCTCGACACTGGCCACAAGCGTTAGGAGTTGTGTAAATGAGTGAAGCAATCAAAAAGCCTGTAGGTCCTGAAGGCATTATTCAGATGCAGGGCGTCAACAAGTGGTACGGCCAGTTCCACGTGCTCAAAGACATCAACCTCAACGTCAAGCAGGGCGAGCGTATCGTTCTGTGCGGGCCGTCGGGTTCCGGCAAATCGACGACAATTCGTTGCCTCAATCGTCTGGAAGAACACCAGCAGGGCCGCATCGTCGTCGACGGCGTGGAACTGACCAACGACCTCAAGCAGATCGAAGCGATCCGCCGTGAAGTCGGCATGGTGTTCCAGCATTTCAACCTGTTCCCGCACCTGACCATTTTGCAGAACTGCACCCTGGCGCCGATGTGGGTACGCAAGATGCCCAAGCGCAAGGCCGAAGAAATCGCCATGCATTACCTGGAGCGCGTACGCATTCCGGAGCAGGCGCATAAATTCCCGGGGCAACTTTCCGGTGGTCAGCAGCAGCGCGTGGCGATCGCCCGTGCTCTGTGCATGAAGCCGAAAATCATGTTGTTCGACGAACCGACTTCGGCACTCGATCCGGAGATGGTGAAGGAAGTACTCGACACCATGATCGGTCTGGCTGAAGACGGCATGACCATGCTCTGTGTGACCCACGAGATGGGCTTTGCCCGCACCGTGGCCAACCGCGTGATCTTCATGGACAAAGGTGAAATCGTTGAGCAGGCGGCGCCGAATGACTTCTTCGATAACCCGCAGAATGAGCGGACGAAGTTGTTCTTGAGTCAGATTTTGCATTGATGGTTTGTGAGTAAAACGAACCCGGCCTTGTGCCGGGTTTGTTTTTTGTGCGTCAGGACACAGAAAGCGTTTCGTGTTCTTTGTGCTCGGTATATTTGAACGCGCCCCGCAAATCCGCCCCTTCACCGAGGATTTTCGCGTCGGCGAGCAAATGAGGATAACGATCCAACAAACGCATGAGCAGCATCAGCGCTTTCGGTGGAAGTACTTCGCCGCGCTCATAGCGGGAAAACGCGTTGTGCCCACCACCTGACAGCAGCTGCACTGTCTCTTTCTGTGTCAGGTGCAATTTGCGGCGGATACGCTTCATCTCAGAGCCGATCATTTGCCTTGCAGCGATAACCAGCGCATCACCTGCTTGCCCCCAACGTTCTGCGCTATCGGTATCGGCATCCCACTCGACTTCACCACACTTCTGGCACTCCCAGCCAGAAAGATCATCTACACGGCGCTCCATGCCTTTGACACTGATGGTTTCGCCACGCCCATCAAAATGTTTCATTCCCTCAAGTGCACCGCAGCTGAAGCATTGCCGGGTTTTCATGGGTTCTTCTCCTTGAAAGAGATTACCGGTGGGCCGCCGGTGCGGTACGTCACCTTGATGTAAATCTCCAGACCTTGTGAATTGATGTGATACACGTCCTGCCAGACTCGATGATCGTCATAGGTGGTCATCGATTTGTACAACATCCTGTTCTGCAACTCGAAAACGATCTCCTGCATTTCTGTGAAGTCAAAACCGAGATCCAGACCGGTTTTTTCCGCGGTCTTGGTGAAAGCTTGTCTGCCAAGCCGCCTGACTTCTGCCTTGATCACCGCCAAGTCGTAATGGGGCGTGTTCTTTTCCATAAGAAACCAAAACCCTGTCCCTGAAATTACCCTTAAAGGGTAATTTTGACCAATCGAAAATGCCGCTCCATGTGTCTCCGATTGACCCTAGGTGGTTGCCGTCCTACACGGGTCTGACTAACATGTCGGAAAATTCATCCTATGATTGGATGAAAGGGCGAATCCTATGTCAGACATTTCTCCACTCATTAAGCGATCCTTGGTCGATCAGGCCTTGGATCAATTACGACAGCGCATCAACAGCGGCGTCTGGCAAGTCGGCGAGCGATTGCCGACCGAACCGGAGCTGTGCGCCGAGCTGGGCATCAGCCGCAACACCGTGCGCGAAGCCATGCGCGTGCTCGCATTTTCCGGATTGATCGAGATTCGCCAGGGCGATGGCAGTTACTTGCGCGCCGTGGTCGATCCGCTCGATACGCTGAAGGCGTTATCGCGCTGCTCACTGGAACAGGCGCGGGAAACCCGGCATATCCTCGAAGTCGAGGCGATCGGCCTGGCCGCGTTGCGCCGCACCGACGAAGACCTCGCCGCCTTGCGCGAGGCGCTCGGCACCAGCGGCAGCCACTATCACGGCGACCTCGACACCTACATCGCCTGCGATCTGGTGTTCCACCGCCGGCTGGTCGACGCCGCGCACAACCCGACCCTCAGCGAGTTGTATCGCTATTTTTCCAGCATCGTCGGCGCACAACTGCGTCAGACCCTGAACATCGTCCCGCGCCGTCAAGAAGTGTTTGACCTGCACATCGCATTGCTCGATGCGGTCGAACAACGCGATCCGGAACGGGCCAAAGCCTTGTCGAGGCAGTTGATCAATGAACCTTGAAACCGAGAAATCCATGTCCCGCAGTGAGATATCCACAACCCCGAAGCGCACGGCAGAGCTTGAAGAGCTGTTGATCGACGCCGAGGCCGATGACGAGCAAGTTCAACAAAGCCATCCGCTGGTGCGCCGGCCGTGGTTGTTGTTGCTGGGCTTGATTCTGGTGGCGCTGAACCTGCGTCCGGCGCTGTCGAGCATGGCGCCGCTGCTCAGCGACGTCTCCAAAAGCCTTGGTTTGTCGGCGGCACAGGCCGGTCTGCTGACCACGCTGCCAGTGTTATGCCTCGGTTTGTTTGCACCGCTGGCACCGATTCTGGCGCGGCGTTTTGGTGCCGAGCGGGTGGTCCTGGGGATTCTGCTGACGCTCGCTGGCGGGATCATTTTGCGCAGTAACTTCGGCGAGATCGGCTTGTTCGCCGGCAGCGTATTGGGTGGCGCCAGCATCGGCATCATCGGTGTTCTGCTGCCGGGCATCGTCAAACGCGATTTCGCCAAACATGCCGGCACCATGACCGGTGTCTATACCATGGCGCTGTGCCTGGGCGCAGCGATGGCGGCCGGTTCCAGCGTGCCGTTGAGTGAACACTTCGGGCACAGCTGGGCGATGGGCCTGGGCTTCTGGGTGATTCCGGCGTTGGTTGCAGCGGTATTCTGGCTGCCGCAAGTCGGGCAGAAACATGGCGCGCACAACGTCGCTTATCGCGTGCGCGGTCTGCTGCGTGATCCGCTGGCGTGGCAGGTGACGTTGTACATGGGCTTGCAATCGTCGCTGGCCTACATCGTGTTCGGTTGGTTGCCGTCGATTCTGATCGGGCGTGGATTGACGCCGACCCAGGCCGGTCTGGTGTTGTCCGGTTCGGTGATTATTCAGCTTGCCAGCTCGTTGGCTGCGCCATGGATGGCAACGCGTGGCAAGGATCAGCGTCTGGCGATTGTGGTGGTGATGGCGCTGACCCTTGGCGGTCTGTTCGGCTGCCTCTATGCACCGATTGAAGGCCTGTGGGGCTGGGCGATTCTGCTGGGGCTGGGGCAGGGCGGGACGTTCAGTCTGGCGCTGACGTTGATCGTGCTGCGTTCGCGTGATTCACATGTTGCGGCGAACCTGTCGAGCATGTCCCAGGGTTTCGGTTACACCCTGGCGTCGATGGGGCCGTTCGCGGTCGGCGTGGTGCATGACTGGACTGGCGGCTGGAATGCCGTGGGCTGGATCTTCGGCATCATTGGAACTGGCGCCATTATTGCTGGCCTCGGGGCCGGGCGCGCGCTGTACGTGCAAGTGCAAAGCGAGAAAATCTGAATGCACTGATTTAAATGTGGGAGCGAGCCTGCTCGCGAAGGCGATTTTACATTCAATATCTGTGTCGACTGACACGCCGCTTTCGCGAGCAGGCTCGCTCCCACATTGGTTTTGCGTGCTGCAGGTATTCGGTTTACGAATGCCGATAGTGTTTCTGCGCATTGCAGATTATCGTGCTGGCAATCTGTACCTATTTTGGAGTTTGCCCATGAGCGAAGCCCACGCCGCGTTGATCACCCGCTTTTACCAGGCTTTCCAGCGCCTCGATGCCGAAGCCATGGCCGCCTGCTACACCGACGACGTAGTGTTCAGCGATCCGGCCTTCGGTGAACTGCGCGGGCGCGATGCCGGCGACATGTGGCGCATGCTCACCACCCGGGCCAAAGACTTCTCGCTGACCTTCGACAACGTTCGCGCCGACGACCGCAGCGGCGGTGCGCATTGGGTCGCGACCTACCTGTTCAGTCAGACCGGCAATGTCGTGGTCAACGATATCCAGGCCCGTTTCGTCTTCCGTGACGGCAAGATTTGCGAGCACCACGATCACTTCGACCTGTGGCGCTGGTCGCGTCAGGCTTTGGGTTTCAAAGGTCTGCTGCTCGGCTGGACACCGCTGGTGCGCAACGCCGTTCGCGCTCAGGCGCTGAAGGGACTGAAGGCATTTCAGGCCGGTCGCTGATAAGATCGCCGCCTGTTTCCTACATGTCTTGATCCCGAAGTGACCAGCCTTAGCGAAAAAACTGTCGATGTGGCCAAACCGGTGAGCAAGTCCTGGTTCGTCTACCTCGTTCGCGCGGCCAATGGTTCGTTGTACTGCGGGATCAGCGACGATCCGGTGCGCCGTTTCGCCAAACATCAAAGCGGCAAAGGCGCGCGGTTCTTCCTCTCCAGCCCGGCCATGGCGCTGGTCTACACCGAGCAGTGCCGCGACAAGAGCGATGCACTGCGCCAGGAACACTTGATCAAAAAACTCAAGAAGAGCGCCAAGGAATGTCTGGTGGCGTCTTATCAATCTGACTGATCAGTTCCCATCAGGCAGATCTGTAGGCTGCTAAGCAAATGCACGCTAAGCTGCTGGCTCACTATCTGAGCGGCGGAGCCGAGCATGTCTGAGTTGATTCTGCACCACTACCCGACCTCCCCCTTTGCCGAGAAGGCCCGCCTGCTGCTGGGTTTCAAAGGCTTGTCGTGGCGCTCGGTACACATCTCGCCGGTGATGCCGAAACCGGATCTGACCGCCCTGACCGGTGGCTACCGCAAGACCCCGGTTTTGCAAATTGGCGCTGACATCTATTGCGACACATCGTTAATCGCTCGGCGTCTGGAGCAGGAAAAGGCGTTGCCGGCGTTCTTCCCCGAAGGTCAGGAATTTACCGCTGCCAGTTTTGCCACGTGGGCTGACTCGGTGGTGTTTCAACATGCGGTGAGCCTGGTGTTTCAGCCGGAATCGGTGGCGGTACGCTTCGCCAAGTTGCCGCCAGAAGCGATCAAGGCTTTTATTGCCGACCGCGCCGGTCTGTTCAGTGGTGGCAGCGCCACGCGTTTGTCTGCCGAACAAGCCAAGCATCAGTGGCCGACGATCATGGCGCGGCTGGAGCAGCAATTACAGCGCGAGCAAGGCGACTTCCTGTTCGGCGAACCGTCGATTGCCGACTTCGCATTGGCGCATCCCCTGTGGTTCCTCAAGGCCACGCATGTCACCGCTCCACTGGTGGATGAGTATCCGGCTGTTGCGGCCTGGTTGGGCCGAGTGCTGGGCTTTGGCCATGGCGCAGCCAGTGAGATGACGTCGCAAGAGGCGCTTGAGGTTGCACGCAATGCGACACCGGCGGCATTGCCGGATGAGCAGTTTGTTGATCCGAATGGATTCAAGGCTGGCCAGCGGGTGGCAATCTCGGCGACGGATTACGGGGTTGATCCGGTGGTGGGCGAGTTACTGTTTGCCGGTAGCGAAGAGTTGATCATTCGTCGCGAAGACGAGCGTGGCGGTGTGGTGCATGTGCACTTTCCGCGTTTTGGTTTCCGTATCGAAGCCCGCTGATCTCTCAAGTCTGTAGCAAAACTTTGTAGGAGTGAGCCTGCTCGCGATAGCGGTGTGTCAATTGGCGGATTTATCGACTGACACACCGCTATCGCGAGCAGGCTCACTCCTACAGGTTACTTCAGGGCAGCGAGAATTTCGTCCGGGTCGAACCCGCGAATCAACGTACCGTTAACGTCAATCAGCGGAATCCCGCGCCCGCCCAATGCCTCATACGCCTTGCGCGCCTCGGCATCCTTCTCGATGTCGAACTCCTTGAAAGGAATGCCCTTGCTGTCGAGAAAGCGTTTGGTCTGCTTGCAGTAGCCGCACCAGTCGGTGGCGTAGAGCACGACGTTGGCCTGCGCACGGGTCTGCTCTGCCACCATTTGCGAGGGATTGAACACCCGCTCGATCTTGCCCCAGTTCTGATAGACGACCACCACCAGCAGAACCAGTGCAACCTTCTTCAGCACATTGCCGAGCATCAGTTACGGCGCTTCAGCTGATCGGTGAGAGACGTTGGCAGGCCCTTGATCACCAAGGTTCCAGCTTCTTCGTCGTACTCGATCTTCGAGCCCAGCAGATGAGCTTCAAAGCTGATCGACAGGCCCTCGGCGCGGCCGGTAAAGCGGCGGAATTGATTCAGGGTGCGTTTGTCCGCCGGAATCTCAGGCGACAGGCCATAGTCCTTGTTGCGGATGTGATCGTAGAAGGCCTTCGGGCGCTCCTCGTCAATCAGCTCGGACAGTTCTTCCAGGCCCATCGGCTCGCCGAGTTTGGCCTGGCTGCTGGCGTAATCGACCAGGGTTTTGGTCTTCTCGCGGGCGGAGTCTTCCGGCAGGTCTTCGCTCTCGACGAAGTCACTGAAGGCCTTGAGCAGTGTGCGGGTCTCACCCGGGCCGTCGACGCCTTCCTGGCAGCCGATAAAGTCGCGGAAGTATTCCGAAACCTTTTTACCGTTCTTGCCCTTGATGAACGAGATGTACTGCTTGGACTGCTTGTTGTTCTGCCATTCGGAGACGTTGATCCGCGCCGCCAGGTGCAACTGGCCGAGGTCGAGGTGGCGCGACGGGGTCACGTCCAGCTCGTCGGTTACAGCCACGCCTTCGCTGTGGTGTAGCAGGGCGATCGCCAGGTAATCGGTCATGCCTTGCTGATAGTGGGCGAACAGCACGTGGCCGCCCACCGACAGGTTCGATTCTTCCATCAGCTTTTGCAGGTGCTCGACGGCCACTTTACTGAACGCAGTGAAGTCCTTGCCGCCCTCCATGTATTCCTTCAGCCAGCCGCTGAACGGGAACGCTCCGGATTCCGGATGGAACAGGCCCCAGGCTTTGCCCTGTTTGGCGTTATAACTCTCGTTGAGGTCGGCGAGCATGTTTTCGATGGCAGCAGACTCGGCCAGTTCGGTGTCACGGGCGTGCAGAACTGCGGGCGTGCCGTCGGGTTTTTTGTCGATCAGGTGGACGATGCAATGACGGATCGGCATGGGCTTCTCGGCTGTTGGAAGGGAGGAGGGCAGGCTCCCCCGAAAAAGCGCTCAGTGTACCGCAACCACTGGTTTTGGCGCGGGTTGTAGGGCAAAACCGGGGCGCACGACCGGCCTTATGCAGTTATTTACCGATTTAGAGCAATAAAGCTGACCAAATGGGTAGCTAGAGGCGGATATTTCCCCGTCTCTGTGCTAGTTTTGCCCGGTCTTACGCGAAGTCACTGCGTTAAGCGTGCAATCAGCATTTGTCAGGTCGAACCAAACCCTGATTTCGGTATCTATAACCCGACTCGTCGTGGTTATCGCCGAGGGTGCCAGATCCAGAAGATCGGGCTCGATGGCTGACACTGCACTCTGCAATCCATATGAATTTGATAGGGAAGGAACACTACATGGCTCTTACTAAAGACCAACTGATCGCCGACATCGCTGAAGCTATCGACGCGCCGAAAACCACCGCGCGTAACGCTCTGGACCAACTGGGCCAAATCGTTGCCGATCAGCTGGAAAACGGCGGCGAAATCACCTTGCCAGGTATCGGCAAGCTGAAAGTGACCGAGCGTCCTGCCCGCACTGGCCGTAACCCTTCGACTGGCGCTGCCATCGAAATCCCTGCAAAGAAAGTGATCAAGCTGGTTGTGGCCAAAGGCCTGACCGACGCTGTGAACAAGTAAGACGCAGCGATAAAAAACCGTGCACCGGAGCGATCCGGGCACGGTTTTTTTGTGCCTGCGATTTGGCGAGGCGTTACGCCGCCCTGTAGGAGCTGTCGAGTGAAACGAGGCTGCGATCTTTTGATCTTGTTCTTAAGGATCAAGATCAAAAGATCGCAGCGTGCCGCAGCTCCTACAGGTTCGCCGGTGCAGACGTTAGCGCGTCCAGCGCTCGCGGCGCCAGATCTGCTGCTCGGACTTGGTCTGGAACGTCCACGCCACGAAACGGCTTTGCTTCTGCCCCTGGGACATCTCCACCACCTGGCTTTCCAGCACGCCGGCCTTTTTCAGTGCGGTTTCGATAGCTGGCAGGTTCGAAGCTTTCGACACCAGCGTGCTGAACCACAGCACCTTATGCTGGAAGTTCGCGCTCTCGGCGATCAGTTGCGTCACGAAGCGCGCTTCGCCGCCTTCACACCACAACTCCGCCGATTGCCCGCCGAAGTTCAACACCGGCAGTTTGCGCTTCGGATCGGCCTTGCCCAATGCGCGCCATTTGCGCTCGCTGCCCTTGGTCGCTTCGTCCATCGAAGCGTGGAACGGCGGATTGCACATGGTCAGGTCAAAGCGTTCGCCCGGCTCCAGCAGGCCGATCAGGATGTGCTTGCGGTTTTCCTGCTGGCGCAGCTGGATGACCTTGCTCAGATCGTTGGACTGGACGATGGCCTTGGCGGCCGCCGCGGCGGTCGGGTCGATCTCGGAGCCGAGGAAGTGCCAGCGGTATTCGCTGTTGCCGATCAGCGGATAAACGCAGTTGGCGCCCATGCCGATGTCCAGCACGTTGACGATCGCGCCACGCGGCACCTTGCCGTCGTTCATGCTCGCCAGCAAATCGGCGAGGAAATGCACGTAATCGGCGCGGCCTGGTACAGGCGGGCAGAGATAATCCGCCGGGATGTCCCAATGCTGAATGCCATAAAACGACTTGAGCAGCGCCCGGTTGAACACGCGCACCGCATCGGGACTGGCGAAGTCGATGCTTTCCTTGCCGTACGGGTTGGTGATCACAAACTTCGCCAGTTCCGGCGTGGTTTTGATCAGCGCCGGGAAGTCGTAACGACCCTGATGGCGATTGCGCGGGTGCAGACTGGCCTTTTCACGCGGCTCGGCGGTCTTGGCCGGGGTCGCGGAGTCAGGCTTCTTGCGCGCAGGTTTGGGTGTGCGGGGGGCGTTCATGGGCGTGGTCGATTCGGGTATGGCTGAAAGTGGCGGGTATTGTCCCACATCTAAAGGCAACACCGTTCAAACTGTAGGAGTGAGCCTGCTCGCGATGACGGAGTGTCAGTCTAAAAATCAGCTGACTGATCCACCGCTATCGCGAGCAGGCTCACTCCTACAGAGGATTTGTGGTGATCTGGAATAAAAAAGGGAGGCCACTTGGGCCTCCCTTTTTTATTGCGATTTGCCGTTACAGGCTGGCAATCCGCGCGTGCTGCTCGGCCAGTTTGCCCAAGGCTTGTTCAGCCTCGGCCAGTTTGGCGCGTTCTTTCTCGATGACTTCAGCCGGGGCCTTGTCAACGAAACCGGCGTTGGACAGTTTGCCGCCCACACGCTGGACTTCGCCCTGCAGGCGCAGGATTTCCTTGTCCAGACGTGCCAGTTCAGCACCCTTGTCGATCAGACCGGCCATCGGCACCAGCACTTCCATCTCGCCAACAAGCGCGGTCGCGGACAGCGGTGCTTCTTCGCCAGCCGCCAGAACGGTGATCGATTCCAGACGTGCCAGCTTCTTCAGCAGCGCTTCGTTCTCGGTCAGGCGGCGCTGATCTTCAGCGCTGACGTTCTTCAGGTAGATTGGCAGTGGTTTGCCCGGGCCGATGTTCATTTCGCCACGGATGTTACGCGTGCCGAGCATCAGTTCCTTGAGCCATTCGATGTCGTTTTCGGCGGCCGGATCGATGCGCTCTTCGTTGGCCACGGGCCACGCTTGCAGCATGATCGTCTTGCCCTGAATGCCGGCCAGCGGCGCGATGCGCTGCCAGATTTCTTCAGTGATGAACGGCATGAACGGGTGCGCCAGACGCAGCGCCACTTCCAGCACGCGAACCAGCGTACGGCGAGTGCCGCGCTGACGTTCAACCGGCGCGTTCTCGTCCCACAGCACAGGCTTGGACAGTTCCAGGTACCAGTCGCAGTACTGGTTCCAGATGAACTCGTACAGCGCTTGCGCGGCGAGGTCGAAACGGAACTGATCGAGTTGACGGGTCACTTCGGCTTCGGTGCGTTGCAGTTGCGAGATGATCCAGCGATCCGCCAGCGACAGCTCGTAGGCTTCGCCGTTCTGGCCGCAGTCTTCGCCCTTGTCCAGAACGTAACGCGCAGCGTTCCAGATCTTGTTGCAGAAGTTGCGATAGCCTTCGACGCGGCCCATGTCGAACTTGATGTCGCGACCGGTCGAGGCCAGCGAGCAGAAGGTGAAGCGCAGGGCGTCGGTGCCGTAGCTGGCGATGCCGTCGGCGAACTCGTCGCGGGTCTGCTTCTCGATCTTCTTCGCCAGTTTCGGCTGCATCATGCCGGAGGTGCGTTTTTGCACCAGCTCTTCCAGCTCGATACCGTCGATGATGTCCAGCGGATCCAGGACGTTGCCCTTGGACTTGGACATCTTCTGGCCCTGGCCATCGCGCACCAGACCGTGCACGTACACGGTCTTGAACGGAACCTGCGGCGTGCCGTCCTCGTTCTTGATCAGATGCATGGTCAGCATGATCATCCGGGCAACCCAGAAGAAAATGATGTCGAAGCCCGTCACCAGTACGTCGGTGGAGTGGAATTTCTTCAGGAACTCGGTCTGCTCAGGCCAGCCCAGGGTGGAGAAGGTCCACAGGCCGGAACTGAACCAGGTATCGAGTACGTCGTTATCTTGCTGCAGCGCGATGTCCGGGCCGAGGTTGTGCTTGGCACGCACTTCAGCTTCGTCGCGACCGACGTAGACCTTGCCCGACTCGTCGTACCAGGCCGGAATCCGGTGGCCCCACCACAGCTGACGGCTGATGCACCAGTCCTGGATGTCACGCATCCACGAGAAGTACATGTTTTCGTATTGTTTCGGCACGAACTGGATGCGGCCGTCTTCAACAGCAGCAATCGCAGGCTCGGCCAGCGGTTTGGTCGACACATACCACTGGTCGGTCAGCCACGGCTCGATCACGGTGCCCGAGCGGTCGCCTTTCGGCACTTTCAGGTTGTGGTCGTCGACGCTGACCAGCAGGCCGGCGGCGTCGAACGCAGCCACGATCTGCTTGCGTGCTTCGAAACGCTCGAGACCGGCGTATTCAGCCGGGATCTGGCCGTCGATGCTTTCGTTCAGTGTGCCGTCGAGATTGAACACCTGTGCGGCTGGCAGCACGTTGGCGTTCTTGTCGAAGATGTTCATCAGCGGCAGGTTGTGGCGCTTGCCGACTTCGTAGTCGTTGAAATCGTGGGCCGGGGTGATTTTCACGCAGCCGGTGCCGAATTCAGGATCGCAGTAATCGTCGGCGATGATCGGGATGCGGCGGCCAACCAGTGGCAGCTCGACGAATTTGCCGATCAAGGCTTTGTAGCGCTCGTCGTTTGGGTTCACCGCGACGGCGGAGTCGCCGAGCATGGTTTCCGGGCGGGTGGTCGCGACGATCAGGAAATCGTTGCCTTCAGCGGTTTTCGCGCCGTCAGCCAGCGGGTATTTCAGGTTCCACAGGAAACCTTTCTCGTCGTGGTTTTCCACTTCGAGGTCGGAAATCGCCGTGTGCAGTTTGGTGTCCCAGTTGACCAGACGCTTGCCGCGGTAGATCAGACCGTCTTCGTGCAGACGCACGAAGGCTTCTTTCACCGCTTCCGAGAGGCCGTCGTCCATGGTGAAGCGCTCACGGCTCCAGTCAACGGACGAGCCGAGGCGGCGGATCTGACGGCTGATGTTGCCGCCGGACTGATCCTTCCACTCCCAGACTTTCTCGAGGAATTTTTCGCGGCCCAGGTCGTGACGGTTCTGGCCCTGGGCTTCGAGTTGACGCTCCACCAGCATCTGCGTGGCGATACCGGCGTGGTCGGTGCCCGGCTGCCACAGAGTGTTGCGACCCTGCATGCGGCGGAAACGGATCAGCGCGTCCATGATCGCGTTGTTGAAACCGTGGCCCATGTGCAGGCTGCCGGTGACGTTCGGCGGCGGGATCATGATGGTGTAGGAGTCGCCCGCGCCTTGCGGGGCGAAGTAGTTCTCGGACTCCCAGGTGTTGTACCAGGAAGTTTCAATGGCGTGCGGCTGGTAGGTCTTATCCATGCGCGGCGGGACCCTATTGGCATTAATTCAGGAAAAGCCGACGAGTATAGCGGGGCATGGGGCCGAGGGCGAGCGGGGCGGGCCCGGAGGCCATCTAAATGTAGGAGCTGCCGCAGGCTGCGATCCTTTGATCCTGTCTTTAAAAAACAAAGGTCAAAAGATCGCAGCCTGCGGCAGCTCCTACATGGGGCGGGTTATTCGTATTGGCTGAGCAGCCGTTCCATGCGCGCGTCGAGGCGGCGTTTGATTTCGGTTTCGATGTGCGGGGCGAAGTCGTCGATCACGTCTTGCATGATCAATTGCGCGGCGGCGCGCAGTTCACTGTCCAGGTGGAGCAGGGCGTCCGGGCCTTTATTCGCAGGAGCCGCAGGTGGTGCGGCTGTCGGGGCTGGCGCGGGAGGTGGTTCGACAACGGCCGGCTCGGCGCCGACAGAATCGAACAGCATCGGAATCTGTTCCTGTTCGCCGTCATCGACCGTATCGGTCAACAGTGGCGGTTGCAGGTTGTCGTCGCCGAGCAACTGGCGGATCGATTCGAGATCGTCCAGCAGATGCGCGGACTTTTGCTGCGGTTTCGGAGTGTCCATTGGAATGCTCAGAGTCGCTGTAAACGGTGATCTTGCAGAGGATAGCCCTGTTCGCGGTAGAAACGGAAACTCTCCCGCGCAGCCGCTCGAATCGTCGGATCTTCCACTACCACTTCCGCCACACGGGTGAATTTGCTGGCGAAGGCCGGGACTTTCAGGTCGAGATTGACCAGCAAATCCTGATGCTGGCCGCAGTCGTCACCCAGCCCCAGCACAATCAAACTGTCCGGTTCGCTTTCAGCCGGGCCGTGAGGCACGAACGTTTCGCCCTTGAATGCCCACAGGCGCGCATCGAGATCGTCGCGCTGAGCTGCGTCGCTGCAGTGCAGGTAGATGCGGTGACCCATGCGCCAGGCTTTCTCGGTGAGTTTGCAGGCAAAGTCCAGGCGAGCCGAAGGGTCGGCGCTGGGCAGGATATAAAAGTCGACTTTGGTCATTGCGGTTCCAGAGCAGCAAGCGGCGTCATCCGAAAATGACGCCGCCCATCAGCGGGTTCAGGCTTTGGCGCGATCGAGCAGGTACTGGGTCAGCAGGGGTACTGGACGACCAGTGGCGCCCTTGTCCTTGCCGCCGCTGGTCCATGCGGTGCCCGCGATGTCCAGGTGCGCCCAGTTGAGGTTTTTGGTGAAGCGCGACAGGAAGCACGCGGCGGTGATCGTGCCGGCTTTCGGGCCGCCAATGTTGGCGATGTCGGCGAACGGGCTGTCCAGTTGTTCTTGGTACTCGTCGAACAATGGCAACTGCCAGGCGCGGTCGTCAGCGGCTTTACCGGCGCTGAGCAGTTGGCCGATCAGTTCGTCGTTGTTGCCCAGCAGACCCGAAGTGTGGGCGCCCAAGGCAACGACGCAAGCGCCGGTCAGGGTGGCAATGTCGATCACTGCTTGCGGCTTGAAGCGCTCGGAGTAGGTCAGCGCGTCGCACAGCACCAGACGGCCTTCGGCGTCGGTGTTGAGGATTTCCACAGTCTGGCCGCTCATGGTGGTGACGATGTCGCCCGGGCGCGAAGCGTTGCCGCTCGGCATGTTTTCGGCGCAGGCGAGGATGCACACCAGGTTGATCGGCAGCTTCAGCTCAAGCACGGCGCGCAGGGTGCCGAACACGGAGGCAGCGCCGCCCATGTCGTACTTCATTTCGTCCATGCCGGCGCCCGGTTTCAGGCTGATGCCGCCAGTGTCGAAGGTGATGCCTTTGCCGACCAGTGCGTACGGCTTCTCGGATTTCTTGCCGCCGCTGTATTGCATGACGATCAGGCGCGGTGGCTGGGCGCTGCCCTGGCCAACGGCGTAGAACGAGCCCATGCCCAGGGATTTGATCTTCTTCTCGTCAAGGACTTCGACTTTCAGATCCTTGAATTCTTTGCCGAGGTTCTTCGCTTGTTCGCCGAGGAAAGTCGGGTGGCAGATGTTCGGCGGCAGATTGCCCAGATCGCGGGTGAAGGCCATGCCGTGCGCGATCGCGGTGGCGTGGTTCACGGCGCGTTGCACTTCGGCCTGGGCGGCCTTGATGGTCAGCAGGGTGATTTTCTTCAGGGCGCGCGGTTCGGCCTTCTGGCTCTTGAACTGGTCGAAGGTGTATTCGCCGTCCACCAGGGTTTCCGCCAGCAGACGGGTTTTACCGTAGCTGTCGCGGTTTTTAACAATAATTTCATCCAGCGCCAGTACGGCGTCGCTGCCGCCCAGGCCCTTCAGGGTGTTGAGGATGCCGGCAACGATTTTGCGGAACGGGCGGTCGCCCAGTTCTTCATCCTTGCCCACGCCGACCAGCAGCACGCGCTCGGCTTTCAGGTTCGGCAGGCTGTGCAACAGCAGGCTCTGACCGACTTTGCCGGACAGATCGCCACGCTTGAGAACGGCGCTGATCGCGCCACCGCTGAGTTCGTCGACCTGTCTGGCCGCGACACCGAGTTTGCGGCCTTCACCGACGGCAACCACCAGGGTGGCGGTTTTCAACGTTTCTGGGCTAACGCTTTTTACAACCAGTTCCATGTCCGGATCCCTGAATGAATGGTCAACACGCAGGCGTTCGACGGTGTCCGCAGTCGCCTGCTTATAGATAGAAGAGGCGCAGGCCAAAGCCTGCGACAAGGGCCGCAGTTTGAACCTCGCTCCCCGCGCCTGACAACCCTCGGTTGTATGATCTGCAAAGGATTACAGACATGGATGAGTGTGCGCAGTGACAGGCGCCTCCAATCACAGGATAATGCCGCATCTTTTTTCGACGGCTCTGCGTTGCGGGCCGGTCGATGTGTTTGCTTGTTTGGCCGCCTTAGCCTGACAACCCTGGAGTGTCTGGTTTGATCGTCTTCCGTTATCTGTCCCGCGAAGTCCTGTTGACCCTCAGTGCCGTGAGTGCCGTGCTGCTGGTCATCATCATGAGCGGTCGCTTCATCAAATACCTCGCTCAGGCCGCTGCCGGTCAGCTCGATCCGGGCTCCCTGTTCCTGATCATGGGGTTCCGTCTGCCGGGGTTCCTGCAACTGATTCTGCCGCTGGGCCTGTTCCTCGGGATCCTGCTGGCCTACGGTCGTCTGTATCTCGAAAGCGAGATGACCGTGCTCTCGGCCACCGGCATGAGCCAGCAGAAACTGTTTCGCATGACCCTGTTTCCGGCGACGCTGGTCGCGCTGGTGGTGGCATGGCTGAGCCTCGGGCTGGCCCCGCAAGGCGCCAACCAGTTCCAGTTGCTGCTCAACAAGCAGGACGCCCTGACCGAATTCGACACTCTCGAGCCAGGTCGATTCCAGGCTTTGCGTGACGGCACTCGGGTGACGTACACCGAAACGTTGAGCGACGATCGCGTCAATCTGGGCAGTGTATTCATTTCGCAGAAAAACCTCGGCGCCGATCAAAAGGATCGCGGGATTTCCGTACTGGTGGCCGAAAAGGGCCGTCAGGAAATGCGCCCCGACGGCAATCGCTACCTGATCCTTGATAACGGTTACCGCTACGACGGCAGCCCGGGTCAGGCCGATTACCGCGCCATTCATTACGAAACCTACGGGGTGCTGTTGCCCAAGCCGGATGTCAGCGAAGAAGTCACCGACCGTGACGCCATGCCGACCTCGGCACTGCTGGGCAGTGATGACATCCGCTCCAAAACCGAACTGCAATGGCGTTTGTCCCTGCCGCTGCTGGTGTTTATCGTGACCTTGATGGCGGTGCCGCTGTCGCGAGTCAATCCGCGCCAAGGGCGTTTCCTCAAGCTGCTGCCGGCGATTCTTCTTTATATGGCTTACCTGACCATCCTGATTGCCGCCCGCGGCGCCCTTGAAAAAGGCAAGATCCCGCCGGCCCTCGGCTTATGGTGGGTGCATGCGATCTTCCTGTTCATCGGTCTCGGCCTGCTCTATTGGGAGCCGCTGCGCCTGAAGATGGCCAGCCGTCGCGCTGCTGCACTGGAGGTGGCCCGTGGTTAAACTCGACCGCTACATCGGCAGCAGCGTGTTCATGGCGATCATTGCCGTGCTGGCAATCATTCTCGGTCTGGCAACACTGTTCGCGTTCATCGATGAAATGGGCGACGTCAGCGACACCTACACCCTCGTAGATGTCCTCAGTTTCGTGCTGCTGACCGCGCCGCGCCGTCTCTACGAGATGCTGCCGATGGCCGCATTGATCGGTTGCCTGATCGGCCTTGGCAGTCTGGCCAGCAGCAGTGAACTGACGGTTATGCGCGCCGCTGGCGTATCCATCGGCCGTATTGTCTGGGCTGTCATGAAGCCAATGCTGGTGCTGATGCTGGCCGGTGTGCTGATCGGCGAGTACGTTGCTCCGGCAACCGAAAGCATGGCGCAGGCCAACCGCTCGCTGGCGCAGGGCAGCGGCGACGCGCAAAGCGCCAAGCATGGTATGTGGCACCGCCAGGGTGAGGAATTCATACATATCAACGCTGTGCAACCCAACGGCCTGCTGTATGGCGTGACTCGCTATCACTTTGATAAAGAGCGCCATCTGATGAGTTCGAGCTTTGCCAAGAAGGCTGAGTTCGACGGCAGCAAATGGCAGCTAACCGACGTTGCCACCACCAAGTTTCATGAGCGCAGCACTGAAGTCGTCAATACCCCGAGCGAGGAGTGGGACGTGGCGTTGAGCCCGCAACTGCTCAGCACCGTGGTCATGGCCCCGGAATCGCTGTCGATCAGTGGTCTGTGGGGTTACATCCACTATCTGTCCGAGCAAGGCTTGAGCAACGGTCGCTACTGGCTGGCATTTTGGGTCAAGGTGTTGCAGCCGCTGGTCACTGCCGCTCTGGTGCTGATGGCGATTTCCTTTATCTTCGGCCCGCTGCGTTCGGTGACTCTTGGTCAGCGTGTGTTCACCGGCGTGTTGGTGGGCTTCACCTTCCGTATCGTCCAGGATTTGCTCGGTCCATCGAGCCTGGTGTTCGGTTTCTCGCCGCTGTTCGCGGTGCTGGTGCCGGCCGGTGTCTGTGCGCTGGCGGGCGTTTGGTTGCTGCGACGAGCCGGTTGATGAACAAGCTTTCATCCATCGCTTGAACCCTGAAAACGCCTCGGTCGACAGATCGGGGCGTTTTTGCATGCAATCCGGGTGACAGGTGAACGTGACGCTTGCGCCGTGTATCAGGTACAATTCCCGGCTATTTTTCGGCGGGCTATGCCTGCAGCCTTTTTGAGTGTTGATCCGTGAGTGATTTGAGTCATATCCGCAATTTCTCCATCATCGCCCACATTGACCATGGCAAGTCGACGCTGGCCGATCGCTTCATCCAGATGTGCGGCGGCCTGGCCGAGCGTGAAATGGAAGCCCAGGTACTGGATTCCATGGATCTGGAGCGTGAACGCGGGATCACCATCAAGGCCCACAGCGTCACTCTTTATTACACCGCCAAAGACGGCATCAAGTATCAGTTGAACTTCATTGACACCCCGGGCCACGTCGACTTCACCTACGAAGTCAGCCGTTCCCTGGCCGCGTGTGAAGGTGCCTTGCTGGTGGTCGATGCCGGTCAGGGTGTTGAAGCCCAGTCCGTGGCCAACTGCTACACCGCCATCGAGCAGGGCCTCGAGGTCATGCCGGTGCTGAACAAGATCGACCTGCCGCAGGCCGATCCTGAGCGCGTCAAGGACGAGATCGAAAAGATCATCGGCATCGACGCCACTGACGCCGTCACCTGCAGCGCCAAGACCGGCCTGGGTGTCGACGAAGTGCTTGAACGCCTTGTGCAGACCATTCCTGCGCCGACCGGCAACATCGAAGATCCGCTGCAAGCGTTGATCATCGACTCCTGGTTCGACAACTACCTGGGCGTTGTCTCCCTGGTGCGCGTGCGTCACGGCCGCGTGAAGAAGGGTGACAAGATCCTCGTCAAGTCCACCGGCAAGATCCACCTGGTCGACAGCGTTGGCGTGTTCAACCCGAAACACACCGCTACCGCTGACCTCAAGGCCGGCGAAGTGGGCTTCATCATCGCCAGCATCAAGGACATTCACGGTGCACCGGTCGGTGACACCCTGACCCTGAGCTCGACGCCGGACGTCGAAGTGCTGCCGGGCTTCAAACGCATCCAGCCGCAGGTTTACGCCGGTCTGTTCCCGGTCAGCTCCGACGACTTCGAGGATTTCCGCGAAGCGCTGCAGAAGCTGACCCTCAACGACTCGTCGCTGCAATACACCCCGGAAAGCTCCGACGCACTGGGCTTCGGCTTCCGTTGCGGGTTCCTTGGCATGCTGCACATGGAAATCATCCAGGAGCGCCTCGAGCGCGAGTACAACCTGGACCTGATTACCACCGCGCCGACGGTGATTTTCGAGCTGGTGCTGAAAACCGGTGAAACGATTTACGTCGACAACCCATCCAAGCTTCCGGATGTGTCGTCGATCGAAGACATGCGCGAGCCGATCGTGCGGGCCAATATCCTGGTGCCGCAGGAACACTTGGGCAACGTCATCACCCTGTGCATCGAGAAGCGTGGCGTTCAAGTCGACATGCTGTTCCTCGGCAATCAGGTGCAAGTCACTTACGACCTGCCGATGAACGAAGTGGTCCTGGACTTCTTCGACCGTCTCAAATCCACCAGCCGTGGCTATGCTTCGCTGGATTACCATTTCGATCGTTACCAATCGGCTAATCTGGTGAAACTGGACGTGCTGATCAACGGCGACAAGGTCGATGCCCTTGCATTGATCGTGCACCGTGACAACTCGCACTACAAAGGTCGCCAGTTGACCGAGAAGATGAAAGAACTGATTCCTCGTCAGATGTTCGACGTAGCCATTCAGGCCGCCATCGGTGGTCAGATCGTTGCCCGGACAACCGTCAAGGCGCTCAGAAAGAACGTATTGGCCAAATGCTACGGTGGTGACGTCAGCCGTAAGAAGAAACTGCTCGAGAAGCAAAAGGCCGGTAAGAAACGCATGAAACAGGTCGGCAACGTGGAAATTCCACAAGAAGCCTTCCTTGCCGTGCTCAGGTTGGATAGTTAGGTCCTATGTCACTAAATTTCCCGCTGTTGCTGGTCATCGCCGTGTTCGTCTGCGGCCTGTTGGCGTTGCTTGATCTGTTGATCCTGGCACCGCGTCGGCGTGCTGCCATTGCCTCTTATCAAGGCAGCGTCAGCCAGCCTGACGGGGTGGTCGTTGAAAAACTGAATAAAGAGCCGCTGCTGGTCGAATACGGCAAGTCGTTCTTCCCGGTGTTGTTCATCGTGCTGGTACTGCGCTCGTTCCTCGTGGAGCCGTTCCAGATCCCGTCGGGCTCGATGAAGCCAACTTTGGACGTCGGCGACTTCATTCTGGTGAACAAGTTTTCTTACGGGATCCGCCTGCCGGTGATCGACAAGAAAATCATCGAAGTCGGTGATCCGCAGCGCGGCGATGTGATGGTGTTCCGCTACCCGAGCGATCCGAACGTCAACTACATCAAGCGTGTAGTCGGTCTGCCAGGTGACACGGTGCGTTATACCGCCGACAAGCATCTGTTTGTGAATGGCGAGTCGATTGCCGAGCAGATGGTCGGCGCCGAGCCGGGCACGCTGGGCAGCGCCGAACTGTATAAAGAGAAACTGGGCGCCGCCGAGCATCTGATCCGCAAGGAAATGAGCCGTTACCGCGCCACGCCGGACCGCTCGTGGACAGTGCCCGCCGGGCACTACTTCATGATGGGCGACAACCGCGACAACTCCAATGACAGTCGCTACTGGGATGATCCGAACATTCCCAAGGATCTGCTGGGCATGGTTCCCGACCAGAATATCGTCGGCAAGGCCTTCGCGGTCTGGATGAGCTGGCCAGAGCCGAAACTCAGTCACCTGCCGAATTTCTCGCGGGTTGGCCTGATCAAGTAATCACACACGGCGCTGTTGACCACAGCGCCGAATGCATTTCTGGAGCCGGCACAATCGGCTTCGCAATCGCCAGGATTTAATTTTTGAACACAGCGTTAATTGTCCCAGGCCTGCGCCGCATCCCGGCGATGGCAGTGGAATCCAGCCACGAACTCAGCGTGGGTAAACCGTGAGCGTTTCTCTAAGCCGTCTCGAGCGTCAGCTCGGTTACACCTTCAAGGACCAGGAGCTGATGCTGCTGGCTCTGACGCACCGCAGTTTTGCCGGGCGCAACAACGAACGCCTGGAATTCCTTGGCGATGCCATCCTCAACTTCGTTGCCGGCGAGGCGCTGTTCGATCGCTTCCCGCTGGCCCGCGAAGGCCAGTTGTCGCGTTTGCGCGCACGTTTGGTAAAAGGTGAGACGCTGGCCGTACTGGCGCGCGGTTTCGACCTTGGCGAGTACCTGCGACTGGGTTCCGGCGAGTTGAAAAGCGGCGGTTTCCGTCGCGAATCGATTCTGGCCGATGCCCTCGAAGCCTTGATCGGTGCAATCTATCTCGACGCAGGCATGGACATGGCGCGTGAGCGCGTGCTGGCCTGGCTGGCCGGTGAGTTCGAAGGCCTGACGCTGGTCGACACCAACAAGGATCCGAAAACCCGCCTGCAGGAACACCTGCAATCGCGCGGTTGCGATCTGCCACGCTACGAAGTGGTGGATATCCAGGGCGAGCCGCACTGCCGAACCTTCTTCGTCGAGTGCGAAGTTGTCTTACTGAATGAAAAAAGCCGAGGTCAGGGTGTGAGCCGTCGTATTGCCGAACAGGTAGCGGCCGCCGCAGCACTGATTGCCCTGGGCGTGGAGAATGGCAATGACTGATACAAACGCAACTCGCTGTGGCTATGTTGCCATCGTCGGCCGTCCCAACGTTGGCAAGTCCACGTTGCTGAACCACATCCTTGGCCAGAAGCTGGCGATCACTTCGCGCAAGCCGCAGACCACGCGCCACAATATGCTCGGGATCAAAACCGAGGGTGACGTGCAGGCGATCTACGTCGACACCCCCGGCATGCACAAGGGTGGCGAAAAGGCCCTGAACCGCTACATGAACAAGACCGCTTCGGCAGCCTTGAAAGACGTTGACGTGGTGATCTTCGTGGTCGATCGCACCAAGTGGACCGACGAAGACCAGATGGTTCTCGAGCGCGTGCAGTACGTGACGGGGCCATTGATCGTTGCGTTGAACAAGACCGACCGCATCGAAGACAAAGCCGAGCTGATGCCGCACCTGAGCTGGTTGCAGGAACAGCTGCCGAACGCGCAGATCATTCCGATTTCGGCGCAGCACGGGCATAACCTCGAGGCGCTGGAAAAGGTCATTGCCGATCATCTGCCGGAGAACGATCACTTCTTCCCGGAAGACCAGATCACCGACCGCAGCAGCCGTTTCCTCGCCGCTGAACTGGTGCGCGAGAAAATCATGCGCCAGATGGGCGCCGAGCTGCCGTACCAGATCACCGTCGAGATCGAAGAGTTCAAGCAGCAGGGCAAAACCCTGCACATCCATGCCTTGATCCTCGTTGAGCGCGACGGCCAGAAGAAGATCATCATTGGCGACAAGGGCGAGCGTATCAAGCGCATCGGCACCGAAGCGCGCAAGGATATGGAGTTGCTGTTCGACTCCAAGATCATGCTCAACCTGTGGGTCAAGGTGAAGGGCGGCTGGTCCGACGACGAGCGTGCGCTGCGTTCGCTGGGTTACGGCGACCTGTAATCACCGATCCAGAGAACACCGATACCCACTGTGGGAGCGAGCCTGCTCGCGAAGAGGATGTAACATTCAGCCTTGATGTTGACTGTCACTCCGCTTTCGCGAGCAGGCTCGCTCCCACAGTGGTTTTGGGTTGTGTGTAAAACTGCGTTTCTTCATCGAGAACCCAATGTCGCAAAACCCACCTCCCGCCCAACCCGCCTACGTCCTGCACAGTCGCGCCTACCGCGAAACCAGTGCGCTGGTGGATTTCCTCACGCCGCAAGGTCGGCTGCGGGCGGTGTTGCGCAGTGCGCGAGGCAAGGCCGGGACACTGGCGCGGCCCTTCGTGTCGCTGGAAGTCGAGTTCCGTGGCAAGGGTGAGCTGAAGAATGTCGGGCGCATGGAGAGCTCTGGCACCTCTGCGTGGCTTAACGGCGAGGCGCTGTTCAGTGGCCTCTATCTCAATGAGTTGCTGATCCGCTTGCTGCCCGCCGAAGATCCGCATCCGGGTGTCTTCGATCACTACGCCGCGACCTTGCTGGCATTGGCCGAAGGCCGTCCTCTGGAGCCGTTGCTGCGTTCCTTCGAGTGGCGACTGCTGGACGATCTCGGCTACGGCTTTTCCCTGAATAGCGATATCCACGGTGAGCCCATTGCGCCCGATGGCCTGTATCGCCTGCAAGTGGATGCCGGGCTCGAACAGGTTCATCTGCTGCAACCGGGTTTGTTCAACGGCACCGAACTGCTGGCCATGGCCGAGGCCGACTGGACTGCTCCCGGCGCACTCTCAGCCGCCAAGCGTCTGATGCGTCAGGCATTGGCCGTTCACCTGGGCGGTCGACCTCTCGTCAGTCGCGAGCTGTTTCGCAAGCCCTGATATGCTGTGCGCCGAATCTCTCAATTCAGGAGCGCATCCGTGACCACCAGCAATCGCATTCTTCTTGGCGTGAACATCGACCACGTCGCCACCCTGCGTCAGGCCCGTGGCACGCGCTACCCGGACCCGGTCAAGGCAGCACTGGACGCGGAAGAGGCGGGCGCCGATGGCATCACCGTGCACCTGCGCGAAGACCGCCGCCACATTCAGGAGCGCGATGTTCTGCTGCTCAAGGACGTGCTGCAAACCCGCATGAACTTCGAAATGGGCGTCACCGAAGAAATGATGGCCTTCGCCGAACGCATCCGCCCGGCGCACATCTGTCTGGTCCCGGAAACCCGTCAGGAGCTGACCACTGAAGGCGGTCTGGATGTCGCGGGACAGGAAGAGCGCATCAAGGCAGCGGTCGAGCGTCTGTCGAAGATCGGCAGCGAAGTGTCGCTGTTCATCGATGCCGACGAGCGCCAGATTGCCGCGTCGAAGCGCGTTGGCGCGCCGGCCATTGAGTTGCACACCGGTCGTTATGCCGATGCTGAAACCCCGACTGAAGTCGCTGAAGAACTCAAGCGCGTGGCGGATGGCGTGGCGTTTGGTCTGGCCCAGGGCCTGATCGTCAATGCCGGTCACGGCTTGCATTACCACAACGTTGAAGCCGTCGCGGCGATCAAGGGCATCAACGAACTGAACATCGGCCATGCGCTGGTGGCGCATGCGTTGTTCGTCGGGTTCAAGTCTGCTGTGTCCGAAATGAAAGCGCTGATCCTGGCCGCTGCTCTCAAGGGCTAAGATCAAAAGATCGCAGCCTTCGGCAGCTCCTACAGGTGTACGCATAACCCTGTAGGAGCTGCCGAAGGCTGCGATCTTTTGCTTTAAAGAGGGGCAGGTTCTTGCGCCGGTTTTGACTTGTCGATGCCCGGCACATGCAGATTGCCCTCGGCCACCTGATCGCCCTCAAGCTGTGGCTGGGTCACCCACGTCAGAATGTCGTAATAACGACGAATGTTCGCCACAAAATGTACCGGCTCGCCGCCTCGGGCGTAGCCATAGCGCGTCTTGCTGTACCACTGCTTTTGCGACAGGCGCGGCAGGATCTTTTTCACGTCCAGCCATTTGTCCGGGTTCAACCCTTCCTTGGCTGCCAGTTTGCGCGCGTCATCGAGATGACCGCTGCCGACGTTGTACGCCGCCAGGGCGAACCACGTGCGATCCGGTTCCTTGATCGAATCGTCGAGCTGATCCTTCATATAAGCCAGGTATTTCGCTCCGCCCATGATGCTCTGCTTCGGATCGAGGCGGTTGGACACGCCCATCGCCTGAGCGGTGTTCTGGGTCAGCATCATCAGCCCGCGCACGCCGGTCTTCGAGGTAACCGTCGGCTGCCACAGCGATTCCTGATAACCAATGGCTGCCAGCAGGCGCCAGTCGACTTTCTCTTTCTTCGCGTAGTTCTTGAAGTGCTGTTCGTACTTCGGCAGGCGCTGCTGCAGGTGTTGGGCGAAGGTCGTGGCGCCCATGTAGCCGAGGACATCGACGTGGCCGTAATAGCGATCCTTCAAGCGTTGCAACGTGCCGTTCTTCTGGACTTTGTCGAGGTACGCGTTGATCTCGTTGAGCAGGCTGTTGTCTTCACCCGGGCCGACCGCCCAGCTCTGGCTGCGCGCATCACCGAGGTCGAAGGCCACACGAATATTGGTGAAGTACACCTGGTTCATCGCCACTTCGTTGGAATCGACCAGCGTCAGGTCAATCTGGCCTTCATCGACCATGCGCAGCAGGTCGACCACTTCAACTGCGTCGGACTCTTCGTACTCGATGCCGGGAAATTTCTTTTTCAGCTCGGCCAGCTGCTCGGCGTGAGTGCTGCCTTTAAGCACCATTATCTTCTTGCCGACCAGATCGCCGGGATCGGTCGGCCGCGACTGGCCATTGCGGTAAATGATCTGCGGGGTGACTTCGAGATAGGAGTGCGAGAACCGCACCTGCTTCTTGCGTTGCTCGCTGCTGACCAGACCGGCAGCAGCCAGTACCGGGCCGTTCGGTTTACCGATCTGGTCGAAAAGATCGTCGAGGTTGTCGGCGGTCTCGATCTTCAGTTCGACCCCCAAATCGTCGGCGAAACGCTTCACCAGCTCGTATTCGAAGCCGGTTTCACCGCTGCGATCCTGGAAGTAGGTGGCGGGGCTGTTACGGGTGATCACCCGCAGCACACCATCCTCCTTTACGCGCTCGAGTGTGTTGGGTTTATCAACACAGCCACCGAGCATCAGGAAGAGTCCGGTTGCGATCAGCCATTTGGCGTACCGCGGACGCAAAGCCGTTGGGAAAAACATCTGCGCAGTATACGCAAACGGCCACGGGCGCCATATCTCGACAGTGCAGGGCGAGTCTGCTAGCGATCACAAAACCGGACGAAACCCCGCAGAAACGGGCCCTTACGGCTTTTTGTTACAGTAAAAATAAGTGCCCCCTGAACAGCTGATTTACCTGACTCTGAAGTCGGAAACACAGATTGATACCCGAGTGCAACCGTGCGTAGCGTTTCGGGTGATGTTGAAGGCGGTTTAGGCTAGAATGCACGGCCTCAAAGCACACCCCTTCCCGAGGCTGTCCCGAAGATGTTGATCCTGCGCGGCGCTCCTGCCCTTTCTGCCTTTCGCCACAGCAAACTCCTTGAGCAACTGAGCCAGAAGGTTCCAGCTGTCAGTGGCCTGTATGCTGAATTCGCTCACTTCGCCGAAGTCACCGGCGTCCTGACCGGCGACGAACAGCAGGTGCTTGCGCGCCTTCTGAAGTACGGCCCAAGCGTTCCGGTACAAGAGCCGACCGGTCGTCTGTTCCTGGTGTTGCCGCGTTTCGGCACCATCTCGCCATGGTCGAGCAAGGCCAGCGACATTGCCCGCAACTGCGGTCTGAGCAAGATCCAGCGTCTGGAGCGCGGTATCGCCTTCTACGTGGCCGGTCAGTTCAGCGAAGCCGAAGCGCAGCAGATTGCCGACGTCCTGCATGACCGCATGACCCAGATCGTGCTGGCCAACCTCGAACAGGCCGCCGGTCTGTTCAGCCACGCCGAACCGAAGCCGCTGACCGCCATCGATATCCTCGGTGGCGGCCGCGGCGCGCTGGAAAAAGCCAACACCGAGCTGGGCCTGGCCCTGGCCGAAGACGAAATCGACTATCTGGTCAACGCCTTCAACGGTCTCAAGCGCAACCCGCACGACATCGAACTGATGATGTTCGCCCAGGCCAACTCCGAGCACTGCCGCCACAAGATCTTCAACGCCAGTTGGGATATTGATGGCGAGAACCAGGAAAAAAGCCTGTTCGGCATGATCAAGAACACCTACGTGATGCACAGCGAAGGCGTTCTGTCGGCTTATAAGGACAACGCCTCGGTAATCGTCGGCAACGTGGCCGGCCGTTTCTTCCCGAACCCTGAGACCCGCCAGTACGGCGCGGTGCAGGAGCCGGTGCACATCCTGATGAAGGTCGAGACCCACAACCACCCGACCGCGATCGCTCCGTTCCCGGGCGCGTCCACCGGTTCCGGCGGCGAGATCCGTGACGAAGGTGCAACCGGCCGTGGCGCCAAGCCAAAGGCCGGCCTGACCGGTTTCACCGTGTCCAACCTGCAGATCCCGGGCTTCGAACAGCCGTGGGAAGTGCCATACGGCAAGCCTGAGCGCATCGTTACCGCGCTGGACATCATGATCGAAGGCCCGCTCGGCGGCGCTGCGTTCAACAACGAATTCGGTCGTCCGGCCCTGACTGGCTACTTCCGTACCTTCGAACAGTCGATCACCACCCCGCACGGTGACGAAGTTCGTGGTTACCACAAGCCGATCATGCTGGCCGGCGGCATGGGCAACATCCGCGAAGAACACGTCAAGAAAGGCGAGATCGTGGTCGGCTCCAAGCTGATCGTGCTCGGCGGCCCGGCGATGCTGATCGGTCTGGGCGGTGGCGCGGCTTCCTCGATGGCCACCGGCACCAGCTCGGCGGATCTCGACTTCGCTTCCGTGCAGCGTGAGAACCCTGAAATGGAGCGTCGCTGCCAAGAAGTCATCGACCGTTGCTGGCAGCTGGGCGACAAGAACCCGATCAGCTTCATCCACGACGTGGGTGCGGGCGGTCTGTCCAACGCCTTCCCGGAACTGGTCAACGACGGCGACCGCGGTGGCCGTTTCGAACTGCGCAACATTCCAAACGACGAGCCGGGCATGGCCCCGCACGAAATCTGGTCCAACGAATCCCAGGAACGTTATGTTCTGGCCGTCGGCCCGGAAGACTTCGAGCGTTTCCAGGCAATCTGCGAACGCGAGCGCTGCCCGTTCGCCGTAGTGGGCGAGGCGACTGCCGAGCCGCAACTGACCGTGACCGACAGCCACTTCGGCAACAACCCGGTGGACATGCCACTGGAAGTGTTGCTGGGTAAAGCTCCGCGCATGCACCGTTCTGTAACCCGTGAAGCTGAGCTGGGCGATGATTTCGATCCGTCGAACCTCGACATCAGCGAAAGCATCGAGCGCGTTCTGCATCACCCGGCCGTGGCGAGCAAGAGCTTCCTGATCACCATCGGCGACCGCACCATCACCGGCCTCGTCGCCCGTGACCAAATGGTCGGCCCGTGGCAGGTTCCGGTGGCCGACGTTGCCGTCACCGCGACCAGCTTCGACGTTTACACCGGTGAAGCGATGGCGATGGGCGAGCGTACTCCGCTGGCATTGCTGGACGCTCCGGCGTCGGGCCGCATGGCCATCGGCGAAACCCTGACCAACATCGCCGCATCGCGTATCAACAAGATCTCCGACATCAAACTGTCGGCGAACTGGATGTCCGCTGCCGGCCACCCGGGCGAAGACGCGCGTCTGTACGACACCGTGAAAGCGGTCGGCATGGAACTGTGCCCTGAGCTGGGCATTACCATTCCGGTGGGCAAGGACTCGATGTCCATGGCCACCCGCTGGAACGACAACGGCGAAGAAAAAACCGTGACCTCGCCGATGTCGCTGATCGTGACCGGTTTCGCGCCAGTGGCTGACATCCGTCAGACCCTGACCCCGGAACTGCGCATGGACAAGGGCACCACCGACCTGATCCTGATCGACCTCGGTCGCGGTCAGAACCGTATGGGCGCCTCGATCCTTGCTCAAGTCCACGGCAAACTCGGCAAACACGCGCCGGACGTCGATGACGCCGAAGACCTGAAAGCCTTCTTCGCGGTGATCCAGGGCCTCAACGCCGACGGTCACCTGCTGGCTTACCATGACCGTTCCGACGGTGGTCTGCTGACCTCCGTAGTGGAAATGGCCTTCGCCGGTCATTGCGGTCTGAGCCTGAACCTCGACGGTCTGGCGGAAACCAGCGCCGACATCGCCGCCATCCTGTTCAACGAAGAGCTGGGCGCGGTCATTCAGGTTCGTCAGGACGCCACGCCAGACATCCTCGCGCAATTCAGCGCGGCCGGTCTGGGTGACTGCGTGTCGGTGATCGGTCAGCCGATCAACAATGGCCAGATCAACATCACCTTCAACGGTGACACCGTGTTCGAAGGCCAGCGTCGTCTGCTGCAGCGTACCTGGGCTGAAACCAGCTACCAGATCCAGCGTCTGCGCGACAACGCCGACTGCGCCGAACAAGAGTTTGACGTGCTGCTGGAAGAAGACAACCCGGGCCTGAGCGTCAAGCTGAGCTACGACGTCAATCAGGACATCGCTGCGCCTTACATCAAGAAAGGCATTCGCCCACAGGTTGCCGTTTTGCGTGAGCAGGGCGTCAACGGTCAGGTGGAAATGGCAGCAGCGTTCGACCGCGCCGGTTTCAACGCGATCGACGTGCACATGAGCGACATTCTCGCTGGCCGCGTTGACCTGAACGAGTTCAAAGGTCTGGTGGCCTGCGGTGGTTTCTCCTACGGCGACGTTCTCGGCGCCGGTGAAGGCTGGGCCAAGTCGGCGCTGTTCAACAGCCGCGCCCGCGATGCGTTCCAGGGTTTCTTCGAACGTAACGACAGCTTCACCCTCGGCGTGTGCAACGGTTGCCAGATGATGTCCAACCTGCACGAGCTGATCCCGGGCAGCGAGTTCTGGCCGCACTTCGTGCGTAACCGCTCCGAGCAGTTCGAAGCGCGCGTGGCGATGGTGCAGATCCAGGAATCGAACTCGATCTTCCTGCAGGGCATGGCCGGTTCGCGCATGCCGATCGCCATTGCTCACGGTGAAGGTCACGCCGAGTTCTCCAGCGAAGAAGCACTGCTGGAAGCCGATCTGTCCGGTTGCGTGGCGATGCGTTTCGTCGACAACCATGGCAAGGTCACCGAGCGTTATCCGGCCAACCCGAACGGTTCGCCGCGCGGGATTACTGGTCTCACCAGCCGTGATGGCCGTGTGACGATCATGATGCCGCACCCGGAGCGGGTGTTCCGTGCGGTGCAGAACTCGTGGCGTTCGGAAGACTGGAACGAGGACGCACCCTGGATGCGTATGTTCCGTAATGCTCGTGTCTGGGTTAACTAAGGCCTGTGTACAAGCTCGGTTTTTTTGTTCCTGACAGTCATGTCGAGGTGGTCAAAGGCGCTGTGTTCGCTGCCGGTGGTGGGCGGATCGGTGACTATGACCACTGTGCCTGGCAGGTGCTTGGTCTGGGCCAGTTTCGACCTTTGGACGGCAGTCAGCCGTTTATTGGGGAAGCGGGGCAGGTTGAGCGGGTTGAGGAATGGAAAGTCGAGCTTGTGGTGGCGGATGAGTTGATCGTCGCTGTTGTGGCTGCGTTGAAGCTCAGTCATCCCTATGAGACACCGGCTTATGAAGTGTGGCGGCTGGAAGATTTCTGATCTTTCTGCCGCTGGAATGAGAGACCCGCAGATGAGCAATTGTCTGCGGGTTTTTTGTTGCCTGCGATTTGGTTGGCGACTTCATTCAACTGTGGGAGCTTGCTCGCGAAAGCGATGGGTCGGGCAATGATGTTCTGGCTGACCGGGTACATATCCATTGCTGCGGTAACGGCTGCTCAGGGTTCCGCCCTTACGGCGGGTCACCTTTTCCAAACGCCGAAAAGGTAACCCAAAAGGCTTGCCCCAACGTTCGGCCCGCTCGCTAAAGCTCGGGGTTCCTTCGCTCCGGGATCCATCCGGGCGCATCGCCTACGGTTTGCTTCGCTGCACCTCCTCTCGATGCATTTGGCTGCGCCAAACGGTCGCTGCGCTCCCACCCCCGGATAAATCCCTCCACTCAGCCTGTCGACGGGGTCGGTGGATCAAGATCAAGAGCTGCAGCCGAGCTAACGCTCATCCTGTTGAGTGGTGAAGAGAATGCGGTCGGCTCTTGCTCTTCCAGGGCCTGCACCTGCTCGCGAAGGCGGCCTGACGGCCGAACTGTTTTTACAGATGTACTCAGTCCAACTCTAGGAGTGAGCTTGCTCACGAAAGCATTTTCACGGCTGTCGGAATACTTCCTGTACCTCTTCAGATAACAGATTTTTCCTACCGGTTTTTCAGGTTGTCCCTCGGAAGTGGCCTCTCTACCTTGGGCTGTCTCTGGCAAAAAAGAAAACTTGGCGATAGACCGAAAACGGGACGTTGCTCCTTTTGCTAAAGCCGTCGATATGACTTTGAGGATGAAAAATGGAATTACTTCCCGTCGTCACACCGCGCATCAACACGAACACCGCGTTGGGGCGGGCGCTGGTATCTATGTTTAAGTCAGTCGAGGCGGAATTGGTTCAAGAGAGTGCAGCACCTGGAGCGGTCAAGATCATTGTGTTTGGAGGATGTGCAGTTCACCTCTACACCCATCACCGCATATCGTTGGACGTAGACGCGGAGATCTATGAGGCATGCATTCCGGCAGGACTCGACCTGCGCACGCTACTGGCGGGGGTGCCGGAGACCTTTGTCGATGAGCTTTCTGCTCGAAGGATGGAGTTGAACTACGACCTGCAATACAACACTAGCTTTGGTCCGATTCATGAGGACTATTGGTCTCGAAGTATCCCCTTGTCGGAGTTTTCGCTGGAGTCTCCTCTACACATCCATATTGCTGCCCCCGTCGACATCGCCATTACAAAGCTGGGCAGGGCTACAGATCACGATATCGCAGACATCAATGCACTTCTAAGGTGTGGATTCATACTGACCAGCGAGCTTCGGCATCTGGCATTGCAGGCAATTGATGTATATGTTGGCAACAAAGAGCCACCAACCTCGGTTCTGACTAACATCTTGCGGGACTATCTGGAGAAAGCAGATGACGAAGCCGAATGACGCTCACGTGCTCTCATCCGCATTAGACACGCTCGTCAGAAGCCCTTTGAATCAGGCTGATGACGTCGCACTAGTGAATGCCGCCAAAGAAGTCTGGTACTCGGATTCAAATGTTGAAAGCGAGGTTAAGGCGTTTCTGCAGCATCATAGTGATGATATTGAACGTCGTCGTGCCGCCTATCTGTTGGAGCGATTTACGCGTTTCTCTTGTGTCTCTGATACCCGCGTATTGGAAACGCTTCATGCGTTGGAACTTTTCGCTCACTCGACACCGAAGCAGGATGTTGCGCCTCAGACGAAGGCTTCATTACGCAATCGCAAAGATGAATTGGCCGTTTCTTGGGGATTGGCAGAAAGCCTTGGATTGAAGGTTCAAACGCTGATGCCATTTCAGACCCGCCATTACCAATCGGAACAGCATTCATCCTGAACCGAATTTTTTTGGCGATAAAAACCCGGCCTAAGCCGGGTTCTTTTTTGTGTAGATTAAACCTTGGCACTGATTTCACTGCGACTGACCAGCGCCTCAAGCGCTCCACTCAAACTCGCGGCCTTATCCCCCACCAGCAAATGCCAAACCCCACCTTCCAACTGGCTGACACCCTGACACCCCAGTTCTTTCAACTGCACCTCGGACAGCGCCTTGCCATCTGCCAGCAACAAGCGAATCCGGCTCATCGCAATGCAGTCCAGTTGCAGCACATTGTCGCTACCCCCCAGCGCTTTCAGCCATTGCTGAGCTTCCGAACTTGCGACCACAACCGCCTTAGGTTCTTCGACAGCCACTACAGGTGCAGCCACAAGCGCACGCCCCAACGCCGGCATCGCCAGGCGAATCTCATCAGCGATGCTGTCGGCCAGCGGCCCGACCACTACTTGCAAACTCCCACCCTTGCCCGGACGCACAACCGCCATCGCGCCCAGCGCTTTCAGATCAGCATCGGATGCCTTGTTGCGATCGACCATCTCCAGTCGCAGACGCGTGGTGCACGCACCGACAGTCACCAGATTCTCGGCACCGCCCAAGGCTTTGATGTACGCAGCGGCGCGCTCGTTTTCTGTCAGCACAGATTTCTCTGCAGCGGCCACATCCTCACGTCCCGGCGTTTTCAGATTGAAACGACGGATACAGAAGTCGAACACCGCGTAATAGATGACCGCATAAGCCAGCCCGACCGGAATCACCAGCCAGCCATTGGTCGACCGGCCCCAGCCCAGCACCATGTCGATAAAACCGCCCGAAAAGGTAAAGCCCAAATGGATGTTCAGTGCATTGGTAATCGCCATCGACAACCCGGTCAGCAGCGCATGCAGCAGATACAACAGCGGCGCCAAAAACATGAAGGCGAATTCAATCGGTTCGGTCACGCCGGTCAGGAATGAAGTCAGCGCCATCGACAGAAAAATCCCGCCCATCACTTTGCGCCGCTCCGGCAGGGCATTGCGATACATCGCCAGACACGCGGCGGGCAGGCCGAAGATCATCATCGGAAACATGCCGGTCATGAACTGGCCGCCCTTCGGATCGCCGGCGAAGTAGCGCGACAGGTCGCCCGTCACCAGTGCGCCGGTGGTTGGATCGGTGAAGTTGCCGAATACAAACCACGCCATGTTGTTGAGGATGTGGTGCAGGCCGGTGACGATCAGCAGGCGGTTGAACACGCCAAACACGAACGCACCGATGCTGCCGCTTTCCATCATCAGCGCACCGAAAGCATTGATGCCGTGCTGGATCGGCGGCCAGATGTAGCCAAACACCACGCCCAGACCGACCGCCGCAAACCCGGTGACTATCGGCACAAAGCGCCGTCCGCCGAAGAACGCCAGATACTCCGGCAGCTTGATGTCCTTGAAGCGGTTGTACAGCGCGCCGGCCATCAGGCCGCTGACGATCCCGGCGAGCATGCCCATGTTGATGCTCGCATCGAGCACCTTGAGCGTTGAGATCATCACCAGATAACCGATCACCCCGGCCAGACCGGCAGTGCCGTTGTTGTCCTTGGCGAAGCCGACGGCGATGCCGATGGCGAAGATCATTGCCAGGTTGGCGAAAATCACCTGGCCGGCGTCGTGGATGATCGCGATGTTCAGCAGGTCGGTATCGCCCAGACGCAGCAGCAGGCCGGCAATCGGCAGGATCGCGATCGGCAGCATCAGCGCGCGGCCGAGGCGTTGCAGGCCTTCGATGAAGAGTTGGTACATGGCGTTTGTCCTTTTTGTTTTTGTTAGCGCAGTGGCCAATGTTGATGACAGGCATGACGCACGGCGGCGGCGCTGCTCAGCTTGAGCAGGTCGTGGCTGAGGCGCCGGCATTCGGTTTCGTGCACCTGGCGCACGCGATCCTTGATTTCACCGATCTGCACCGGACTGACCGACAGTTCAGTGACGCCGAGGCCGATCAGCACCGGCGTCGCTAGCGGTTCGGAAGCGAGAGCGCCGCAGACGCCGACCCAACGTTTGTGCACCGCCGCGCCTTCGCAGGTCATGGCGATCAGGCGCAGCAACGCCGGGTGCAGGGCGTCGACGCGGGCGGCCAGGCCTGCATGGTCGCGGTCCATGGCCAAGGTGTATTGCGACAAATCGTTGGTGCCGATCGAGAGGAAGTCGGCGTGTTCGGCGAGTTGTTCGGCTTGTAATGCGGCAGCGGGGACTTCGATCATCACGCCGATTTCCGGGCGTTGACTCACACCCAACTCGATGCACAACGCATCGACACGCTGGCGAATGTGCAGCAGCTCATCGACTTCGGTGACCATCGGCAACAGGATCCGGCAGCGACGCAGCGGGCTGACTTGTAGCAATGCGCGCAGTTGCTGATCGAGGATTTCCGGGCGCGCCTGGGCCAGACGAATGCCGCGCAGACCGAGCACCGGGTTGGCTTCGATTGGCAGCGGCAGATAGTCGAGTTGCTTGTCGCCACCGACGTCGATGGTGCGGATGATCACCGAGTGGTCGCCCATCGCATCCAGCACGTTTTGATAGGCTAAACGCTGTTCTTCGACATCCGGCGCGGTCTGCCGATCAACGAATAAAAACTCAGTGCGCAACAGGCCTACACCATCGGCGCCGTTAGCGAAGGCGTCCGCCGCTTCAGCGCTGGAGGCAACGTTGGCGACGACTTCTATAACCACGCCATTGCGGGTTTCGGCGGGCAGATGAGCTTTGGCTTGTTGAGCATCGCGGCGTTGCTGGCGATCAATTTGCGCCTGCTTGACTTCAGCCAGGCGCTCGGCGTCGGGCGTCAGTTCCAGACGACCACCGTCGGCATCGAGCACGACCGATTGACCTTGCGGTTGATCAAGTAATGCCGAGCCCAGCGCGACCATGCACGGCAGACCTTTGCCACGCGCCAGAATCGCCACGTGCGAAGTCGCGCCACCCTCGGCCATGCACAACCCGGCGACACCTTGCGCGCTGAGTTGCAGAAGATCCGAGGGGGTCAATTCATGTGCGGCAACAACAGCGCCGGCCGGTACATCGTAATGCCAAGCTTCGCCGAGTAATGCGCGCAGCACGCGTTGTTTGAGGTCGCGCAGATCGTTGGCGCGTTCGGCCAGCAGCGCGCTGCCGGTGTGTTGCAGCACTTCGCATTGCACATCGATCGACTGGCTCCAGGCGTGAGTCGCCGCAGTGCCTTGTTCGATGGATTGCTGCGCGGCGTCGACCAGTGCCGGATCTTCAAGCAATGCCAAATGCGCGGCGAAGATCGCTTCTTCATCGGTATTCTTGTGTTTTTTCGCTTGGGCGAGGGTGCCGTCGATTTCGCTGCGCACTTGAGTCAGCGCCGCCTCAAGAATCTGCTGTTGTTGCAACGGGTCATGATCACCGGCATCCGCTGGCAAACTGATCGCGTTCAAGTGAAACAGCGGCCCCCCGACCAGCCCCGGCGCGGCGCACACACCGTGCAGCACACCGGCTTCGGCAGGGCGTTGAAGAGACGCAACACTGACCGGTGCAGCGGCGTGATGATCATCCGGCAGGGCCGTCGCCAACGCAGTGAGCAACGCTTGCAGCGCCGCCTCAGCATCCGGGCCCTGACAGCTGACCTGCACTTCATCCTGCTCGCCAACCGCCAAACCCATCAAACCGATCAGGCTGTTGCACGGCGCCGATTTGCCGGCAAAGTGCAGTTGCGACTGGCTCTTGAAACCTTGCGCGGTCTGACGAATCAACGCCGCCGGGCGCGCATGCAAACCGCCGCGATGAGCCACCAACGCCTGACCATGAACCTCAGGCCCGCCGATGACTTCTGCGCTCGCTGCCGAACCGTTGCGCGCAACGATGTGCAGCAGCGGCTCACCGACTTTCACGGCTTTGAGCGTGATCGGTCGTAGCTGGAAATCCTGGCTGTTGGTCAGGATCAACAGGCTGACGAGGCTTTTGCATTGCTGGCCCACCTTGTCGAGGTCATAGCGCAGCAACGGCTGACCCTTGGTCACGCGGCCACCTTCCTTGACCAGCATCGAGAAGCCTTCGCCGTTCAACTCTACGGTGTCGAGGCCCAAATGCAGGAGGATTTCCGCACCGTTGTCGGCACGCACGGTGAGCGCGTGGCCGGTGCGCGCGACGTGAATGATCACCCCGGCGCACGGCGAGTACAGCGTGTCGTTGATCGGGTCGATCGCGATGCCGTCACCCATTGCGCCGCTGGCGAATACCGCGTCCGGAACGTTGGCGAGCGTGAGCACCGGGCCGCTGAGCGGGGCGCTGAGGGTCAGCTCTTTATTGTTGTTGTGCATGGCTCGTTCTCATCAGGAAATTCGCTGGCCCCTGTAGGAGCTGCCGCAGGCTGCGATCTTTTGATCTGGTTTTTTGTGAATCAAAATCAAAAGATCGCAGCCTGCGGCAGCTCCTACAGGACGGTGCATCGATCAACAGCGTTTTGCGTCCGCCAATCGGGTTGTGCATCCAGCAATCGTTGTTAATGGGTGCGGGTCACTTTGCTCAGGTGGCGCGGCTGATCCGGGTCCATGCCACGGGCCACGGCGAGACCAGCGGCCATCACGTAGAAACTCTGGATCGCCAGAATTGGATCGAGGGCCGGGTGTTCGGCGCGGGTCAGGGTCAGGTCGCGCTCGCTCACATCGTCCGGTGCGGCCAGCAAGACGCGGGCGCCGCGTTGACGCATTTCTGCCGCGAGGCTCAACAAACCTGCCTGCTCGGCACCGCGCGGGGCGAACACCAGCAACGGATAGTGTTCATCGATCAGTGCCATCGGGCCGTGACGCACTTCGGCGCTGCTGAACGCTTCGGCCTGAATCGCCGAGGTTTCCTTGAATTTCAGCGCCGCCTCTTGGGCGATGGCAAAACCGGCGCCACGACCGATCACCATCAACCGTTCGCAATCGCGTAGCGCTTCGATGGCCACGCTCCAGTCCTGTTGCGCCGCTTCGCGCAAGCCATCAGGCAGGGCGTTGTGGGCCTCCAGCAATTCGCTGTCCTCTTTCCAGTGTGCGATCAGGCGAGCGCTGGCGCTGAGGGTAGCGATAAAGCTTTTGGTCGCGGCGACGCTGCTTTCAGTCCCGGCGAGCAATGGCACGCTGAATTCACAGGCTGCTTCCAGCGGTGAATCGGCGGCGTTGACCATCGACACACTGAGCGCGCCACGCTTGCGCAACAGGCGCAGGCTGTTCACCAGATCCGGGCTTTGCCCCGACTGGGAAAAGGCAAACGCGACCTGACCGCTGACCTTCAACGGCGCCTGCTGCATGGTCACCACCGACATCGGCAACGACGCCACCGGCACACCCAGTTGCTGCATGGTCAGGTAGGCGAAGTAGCTCGCCGCGTGGTCGGAACTGCCACGCGCAACCGTCATTGCCACTTGCGGCGGCTGACGGCGCAGGCGCCCGGCGATCTCGATCATCTGCGGGTCGAGCTGTTGCAGTTGGGCTTGCACGGCCTCGAACGAGGACAGCGCCTCTTCAAGCATTTTTGAAGTCAATGTCTTCTCCTTCGACCATGACGGCGGTCAGTGTGAGTGAGCGATCGAGCCGTACGCAGTCGGCCCAGGCGCCAGGTGCAAGGCGCCCGCGTTCGTTGATGCCGAGGTAGTCGGCGGGAAATTGCGACAGACGCTGCGACGCTTCGGCGATCGGCAAACCGATCTTCACCAGGTTGCGCAGGGCCTGATCCATGGTCAGCGTGCTGCCGGCCAGGGTGCCGTCGGGCAGGCGTACGCCGCCCAGGCATTTGGTCACGGTGTGGCTGCCGAGCTTGTATTCACCGTCGGGCATGCCGGCGGCGGCGGTCGAATCGGTGACGCAGTACAGGCACGGGATCGAGCGCAGTGCCACACGAATGGCGCCGGGATGTACATGCAGCAAATCCGGAATCAGCTCGGCGAATTTGGCGTGGGCCAATGCGGCGCCAACGATGCCCGGCTCGCGGTGATGCAGCGGGCTCATGGCGTTGTAGAGGTGGGTGAAACTGGTCGCACCGGCCTCCATTGCGGCGACGCCTTCCTCGTAACTGCCGAGGGTGTGGCCGATCTGCATGCGGATACCACGGCTGCTCAGCTCACGAATCAAACCGTCGTGGCCGGCGATTTCCGGGGCGATGGTGATCACGCGGATCGGCGCCAGTGCCAGATATTCTTCGACTTCGGCCATCAACGCGGTGTGGGCGAAGTTCGGTTGCGCGCCGAGTTTTCCCGGATTGATGTACGGGCCTTCGAGGTGTACGCCGAGTACTCGCGCGGCACCTTTCGGACGCTGTTCGCAGAATGCTTCGACTTCCTTGAGCACACTGGAGATCTCAGCGCTCGGCGCGGTCATGGTGGTGGCCAGCAGCGAGGTGGTGCCGAAACGCACGTGGGTTCTGGTGATGGTTTCGAAGGCGCTGGCACCTTCCATGATGTCTTTGCCGCCACCGCCATGAACGTGCAGATCGATGAAACCCGGCAGCAGATAGGGCAGGTCATTGCTCGCCGGATCGCAGGGCATACCTTCGATCGACACGACTTTGCCGTGTTCGTGGATCAGCCGGCCGCGAATCCAGCCGCTGGCGGTGAGGATGTTGTCTTCGGACATTTTGGTTCTCGCTTTGGGCCGCCTAGCGGCGCAGCTCTGCAACAAAGTCGTAGTAGTCGTTGCGGCAATAGGTGTCGGTGACTTCGATCGGTGTGTTGTCTTCGAGGTAGCCGACCCGGGTCATCAGCAACATGGCGGTGCCCGGGGCGATGCCGACCAGCGCGGCGAACTCGTCCGAGGCGTTGATCGCCTGAATGTGCTGCAAGGCGCGGACGATCGGTTTGCCGATGCCGTCGAGGTATTCGTAGAGCGAATCGCCGACCAGTTGCGGCTTGGGCATGATCGAGGCGGGCAGGGTGCTCATTTCGATGGCCATGACTGTGTCATCGGCTTTGCGCAGACGCTTCATGCGCGCGACCTTGTCGTTCGGCGACAGGCTGAGGCGGATCAGTTCTTCGTGGGTTGGCAAGGTCACTTCGCGCTCCAGCCATTGAGAGCTGGGGACGAAGCCCTTGAGCCGAAGCATTTCGCTGAAACCGGAGAGGCGCGACAGCGGTTGTTCCAGGCGCGGCGTGATGAAGGTGCCGGAACCTTGCAGACGGCGAATCAGGCCTTGATCGAGGAGAACTTCCAGCGCCTTGCGTGCGGTGACCCGGGAGATACCGAGCATTTCGCTGAGATTGCGCTCTGACGGCATCGCCTGCTCGGACTTCCACTGCCCGGCATGAATCGCCGCTTCCAGATTGCGCGCCAGTTGCAGGTACAGCGGCGTCGGCTGGGAGTCATCGGGGCGTAGGGCGTGGAGGTCGTTCATGTAGGTTATTTCCGACGCGAGTATAGGATTGTTGTGGCTCGCTTGTGGGGCGGAAATTAATACCACTTGAATACCATGTCAACGCACGGAAATGGGCTTTGGCCCAATGGGATAGCGGGTTTCAAAGGGCATGGTTTCAAGTGGTATTAGGGCTGGCCTATAAAAAGCAAAAGATCGCAGCCTGCGGCAGCTCCTACAGTTGAGAGTGGTATCACCTCTGTAGGAGCTGCCGCAGGCTGCGATCTTTTGATTTATTTTTTAACGCCGACCGACGGTAACGGCTGAATGAGCACTTTGTGGCGAGGGAGCTTGCTCCCTCGCCACAGGTTATTGGGTGTGGTCAAGGGCGGATTTCGACCATCGTGCCATCCGGCACCAGGTTCCAGACTTCGCGCATATCCACGTTGCGCATGGCGACGCAGCCATCAGTCCAGTCCAGGGTGTGGAACAGGTCTTCCGGGGTTTCTTCCGAGTCCGGCGTGCCGTGGATCATGATCATCCCGCCAGGTTCGACGCCTTCACGCCGGGCGCGGGCCGAATCGCTGATGTTCGGGTAGGAGATGTGCATCGACAGGTTGAATTTGTCGCTCGTCTTGCGCCAGTCGATCCAATAAAAGCCTTCCGGTGTGCGCTTGTCGCCTTCAATCAGTTTCGGGCCTTTCTTCGCGCCTTTGCCCAAAGAAATTCGATAGGTCTTCAGCGGCTTGCCGTCGGCGATCAACTGCAGTTGATGAGCCGATTTAAGCACCAGGACTTTCTCGATGAGCGGGGTATTCGAAGGCGTCACGGTAGTCACGAATGACGCTTGGGAGACGGTAACGAATGACAGGCAGAACAGGGCAAGCAACCAGCGCATTGAAACGATTCCCCAGGGAGTGACGCAGATATTTTATTTATGGATATTTTAGGTGATGGCAGGCTGAGCGAGCGGTGGAATCGATTCCGAACGAACCGGATACACCTCAACACGCCGATCAGCGAAGAAGCATTCTAAGGTACGCCCCACCGTGCGGAAAGCCAGCTCGTCCCATGGAATGTCGGCTTCGTCGAATAGTTGCACTTCCAGGCTCTCGGGGCCGGCGGCAAAGTCCAGATCAACCAGTTCGGCGCGGAAGAACACATGCACCTGACTGATGTGCGGCACATCGATCAGTGTGTAAATGCTCAGGTTGCGCACCCGGGCGCAGGCCTCTTCGGCGGTTTCACGCACGGCGGCCTGTTCGATGGTCTCGCCGTTCTCCATGAAGCCCGCCGGCAACGTCCAGTAACCGAGGCGCGGCTCGATGGCGCGACGGCAGAGCAACACTTTCGTGCCCCAGGTCGGCACGCAGCCGGCGACAATATTGGGGTTCTGATAGTGAATGGTCTGACAGCTGTCACAGACAAATCGCAGCCGCGAATCGCCTTCGGGAATGCGCTGGGTGACCGGGTTACCGCAGTGGCTGCAAAATTTCATGCTGGGCTTCCTGAATGCTGCGCCTATCTTGGCGTGCAGCGGTGTCGGTCGGCAAGTTGTCGTTTCGCGACATGGCGGGATTCGGGGGCTTGGGCGGCTGCAATGATTGGTGCATGATGCAGGGTAAGGCACCGATCGAGAACACTCATGCTGGACGAGCTACTGCATAGGGTAAGCAACCACACACCGCGCACGCTGGAGACCGACACACGTTTCCCCGAGGCCGCCGTTCTGGTGCCGATCACCCGCAGTGACCAACCGGAACTGGTACTGACCCTGCGCGCCAGCGGGCTCTCGACCCACGGCGGCGAAGTCGCCTTCCCCGGTGGGCGCCGCGATCCGGAAGACCCGGACCTGATCTTTACCGCACTGCGTGAAGCCGAAGAAGAAATCGGCTTGCCGCCCGGACTGGTCGAAGTCATCGGCCCGCTCAGCCCGCTGATCTCCCTGCACGGCATCAAGGTCACGCCTTATGTCGGCGTCATCCCCGACTTTGTCGAATACCGCGCCAACGATGCCGAAATCGCCGCCGTGTTCAGCGTGCCGCTGGAGTTCTTCCGCAAAGACCCTCGCGAACACACGCACCGCATCGACTATCAGGGGCGCAGTTGGTATGTGCCGAGTTATCGATACGGTGAATACAAGATCTGGGGCCTGACCGCAATCATGATCGTCGAGTTGATCAATCTGCTCTATGACGCCAGGATCAGTCTGCATCAACCCCCTAAAAGTTTTATTAACACTTAAGCCATCGTTCGAATGGCCATCACCGTGAGCCCTGAGGAAAACAAGATGAAATACCGCTTGGGCGACGCCCGTGTCGAGACCCACCCACAGAGCTGGGTCGCGCCCAATGCCGTGCTGGTGGGCAAGGTCAAACTGGAAGAGGGCGCCAACGTCTGGTTCAACGCCGTGCTGCGCGGTGACAACGAACTGATCCTGATCGGCAAGAACAGCAACGTGCAGGACGGCACGGTGATGCACACCGACATGGGCTTTCCGCTGACCATCGGCACTGGCGTGACCATCGGCCACAACGCCATGCTGCATGGCTGCACCGTCGGCGATTACAGCCTGATTGGTATCAATGCGGTGATTCTCAATGGTGCGAAGATCGGCAAGAACTGCATCATCGGCGCCAATTCGCTGATCGGCGAGGGCAAGGAAATTCCTGATGGTTCGCTGGTGATGGGTTCGCCGGGCAAGGTTGTGCGTGAGCTGACCGAACCGCAGAAAAAGATGCTAGAGGCCAGCGCCGCGCACTATGTGCATAACTCGCAGCGTTATGCGCGTGATCTGGTAGAGCAGGAAGAATGAACACGCCAGAAAGACCGGTTGCCTCGCCATGCGTGAATATTTGTGCGCTGGATGAGGATGACATTTGTACGGGGTGCCAGCGTACGGTCGCTGAGATCACGCGCTGGGGCCGCATGACCAACGACGAGCGGCGGGTGGTGCTCGGGTTGTGTCATGAGCGGGCGAAGGCGAGCGGGTTGGTGTGGATGGTGCCGTCGTCGAAGTCGTGATCGGCTCGGGAAGGCCCTCACCCTAACCCTCTCCCAGAGGGAGAGGGGACTGACCGAGGTGTCTTTCGCCATACGCCGACCTGATATACCGAGCCGAACTCGGGTCTTGAACATTCTGGAGATCGGCTCCCTTCCCCCTCGCCCCCCTTGGGGGCGGTCCGACGTTTCGGGAGGGCTGGGGTGAGGGGGTGGCTCTTGATCTACCGCTCCAGTACCCTGTGCGCCAAATTGACAGGTCGCCCCCATGATTTTCCTTATCGCCTACATCAGCAGCGTCGTGCTGATCAACTTCGCCTTCTCCACCGCGCCACACCTGGACATCATCTGGTCGGCCTGGGGCGGGTTGGTGTTCGTGTTGCGCGACATGGTGCAAACCCGTTTCGGCCACGGCGCCATCGTGGCGATGCTGGCGGCGCTGGTGCTGTCTTACGTCACGTCCGATCCTTCCATCGCCCTGGCCAGCGCCACCGCGTTCGCGATCTCCGAGTGCATCGACTGGCTGGTGTTCAGCATCACCAAACGACCATTGCGCGACCGTCTGTGGATCAGCTCGGCACTGAGCATTCCCCTCGACACGTTCATCTTCTTCGGCATGATCGACCTGCTGACGCCACCAGTGATCATCACTGCTCTGCTGTCGAAATTCGCTGGCGTCACCGCCGTCTGGCTGATCATGGCCTGGCGTGAGCGCAAACAGGCCGTCGCCGGCTGAAGCCAAACCCTCAGGTTCATGTAAAATGCCGCGCTTTCTCCCCATGGAAAGCGCGTCTGGCGCTGCTTTCCTCGATGATCCGCTTCTTTGAGGACCTGAGATGACCCGTATCGGAACTCCGTTGTCGCCAACCGCGACCCGCGTATTGCTGTGTGGCTGTGGTGAGTTGGGCAAGGAAGTGGTGATCGAGCTGCAACGCCTGGGCGTTGAAGTGATCGCCGTTGACCGTTACGCCAACGCGCCGGCCATGCAGGTTGCGCATCGCAGCCACGTGATCAACATGCTCGACGGCGCCGCTCTGCGTGCCGTGATCGAGGCCGAGAAACCGCACTTCATCGTGCCGGAAATCGAAGCCATCGCCACCGCCACCCTGGTCGAGCTGGAAGCCGAAGGCTTCACCGTGATCCCGACCGCGCGTGCTGCGCAACTGACCATGAACCGCGAAGGCATCCGTCGTCTGGCCGCTGAAGAGCTGGATCTGCCGACTTCGCCGTACCACTTTGCCGACACCTTCGAGGACTACAGCAAAGCCGTTGAAGACCTCGGCTTCCCATGTGTCGTCAAACCGGTGATGAGCTCGTCGGGCAAAGGCCAGAGCCTGTTGCGCAGCATTGATGACGTGCAGAAAGCCTGGGAATACGCGCAAGAGGGCGGTCGCGCCGGCAAAGGTCGGGTAATCATCGAAGGCTTTATCGATTTCGACTACGAAATCACCCTGCTGACCGTGCGCCACATCGGCGGCACTACGTTCTGTGCGCCAGTCGGCCACCGTCAAGAGAAGGGCGACTATCAGGAATCGTGGCAGCCACAAGCGATGAGCCCGATTGCCCTGGCTGAATCCGAGCGGGTTGCCAAAGCGGTGACCGAGGCGCTCGGTGGCCGTGGTCTGTTCGGCGTTGAGCTGTTCATCAAAGGTGATCAGGTGTGGTTCAGCGAAGTCTCGCCGCGTCCGCATGACACCGGTCTGGTGACGCTGATTTCGCAGGATCTGTCGCAGTTCGCGCTGCACGCGCGGGCGATTCTGGGGCTGCCGGTACCGTTGATCCGTCAGTTCGGGCCTTCGGCTTCGGCGGTGATTCTGGTGGAAGGGCAGTCGACGCAGACGGCGTTCGCCAACCTTGGTGCTGCATTGAGCGAGCCGGACACGGCGTTGCGTCTGTTCGGCAAGCCTGAAGTGAATGGCCAGCGTCGTATGGGTGTGGCGCTGGCGCGGGATGAGTCGATCGAGGCTGCTCGTGCCAAGGCGACCCGCGCTGCTCAGGCTGTTGTTGTAGAGCTGTAAACCGGGGCGCGGCATTCGCGAGCAGGCTCACTCCTACAATTGGAATGCGTTCCCCTGTAGGAGTGAGCCTGCTCGCGATAGCGATCTATCAGGCAACCTGATTCAGATCGTTGCCACGCGTTTCCTTCAGGCACAACACCGCAATCAAACTCAGCACCGCCGCCGCCGACACATACCCGCCGACGTAACTCAAACCCCCCATCGCCACCAGTTTCTGCGCAAAGAATGGCGCCGCCGAGGCCCCGACAATGCCGCCCAGGTTATACGCCGCCGAAGCGCCGGTATAACGCACGTGGGTCGGAAACAACTCCGGCAACAGCGCGCCCATCGGTGCGAATGTCACCCCCATCAGAAACAGCTCGATGCACAGAAACAGCGCCACACCCCAGGTCGAACCCTGTGTCAGCAGCGGTTCCATCAGAAACCCGGACAGAATCGCCAGCACGCCACCAATGATCAGCACCGGTTTGCGCCCGTAACGGTCGCTGGCCCAGGCCGACAACGGCGTCGCGGCCGCCATGAACAACACGGCAAAGCACAGCAGTCCCAAGAATGTCTCGCGGCTATAACCCAGTGTGGAAACCCCATAGCTCAGGGAAAACACCGTCGAGATATAGAACAGCGCGTAGCACACCACCATCGCCGCCGCGCCCAACAAAGTTGGGGCCCAATACTGGCTGAACAGCTCGACCAGCGGCACTTTCACCCGCTCCTGACGAGCGATGGCGTTGGCGAAAACTGGCGTTTCGTGGAGTTTCAGGCGCACATACAGGCCAACCATCACCAGCGCCGCGCTGAGCAGAAACGGAATGCGCCAGCCCCAGCTGCGGAACTGCTCGTCATCGAGGGTCATGGCTAGGGTCAAGAACAAGCCGTTGGCCGCGAGGAAACCAATCGAAGGGCCAAGCTGCGGAAACATACCGAACCACGCGCGTTTGCCTTTCGGCGCGTTTTCCGTGGCCAGCAGGGCGGCACCGCCCCATTCGCCACCCAATCCCAGCCCCTGCCCGAAGCGCAGCACGCATAGCAGAATCGGTGCCCACGCGCCAATCGTGGCGTAACCCGGCAGCACGCCGATCAGCGTCGTACACACGCCCATCAACAGCAAGGATGCGACCAGTGTCGATTTACGCCCGATACGGTCACCGAAGTGGCCGAACAGCGCCGAGCCCAGCGGCCGGGCCAGAAAAGCGATGCCGAAAGTGAGGAACGCCGAGAGCATCTGCGCCGTGCCGGACGTCTGCGGAAAGAATACCGGCCCAATCACCAGCGCAGCCGCCGTGGCGTAAACATAGAAGTCGTAGAACTCGATCGCGGTGCCGATAAAACTCGCCGTTGCCACGCGGGTGGCGGAGTTGGCCGGTTGGGCAGGCGCGGTGTCACTGAAAGCGGTACTGGTCGTCATGCGGTGATCCCTGACAGTCATGAGCTCCGTTGGAGCGAATTATTATGGTCGAACACCCAGGGATGTGGGATGAGGCGCGGTCGCTGTTTCAGGTAGGAACAGTCGCCGCAGTACAGCGAAAATGGCCGAAACCTGTTGTGTGCGGGGTAAGCACGAGGCTCGGCGGCGCTTGGGTAAGCGCCTCGATTATAGGAAGGGGGCTAACGATCAAACAAGAGCAAAAAGATCGCAGCCTGCGGCAGCTCCTACATGGGAACGCATTTCAAATGTAGGAGCTGCCGAAGGCTGCGATCTTTTGATCTTTGATCTTTTATCGGGCCGGCACCAAGGCTGGTACTGAGGAGGTATGCCAGATCAACACCTTGCTCACCCGGTTCTCCTCGGTCTCGAGAATCTCCAGACGATAGCGGCCAATCTTCAAGCAAACCGCACTCTCGGGAATGGTTTCCAGTGCTTCGGTCACCAGGCCGTTCAGCGTTTTGGGCCCATCGCTCGGCAAATGCCAGCCCAGGCACTTGTTCAATTCACGGATCGACGCAGTGCCATCAATGACCATCCGCCCATCGGCTTGCGGATGAATGTGCTGGTTGTCGAGGCTGTGCTCGCTTTCGAACTCGCCGACGATTTCTTCAAGAATATCTTCCAGCGTCACGATACCGAGCACTTCGCCGTATTCGTCGACGACCATGCCCAGTCGGCGCTGTTGCTTGTGGAAGTTCAGCAACTGCAGTTGCAGTGGCGTGCTTTCCGGTACGAAGTAGGGCTCGTAACTGGCGGCCAGCAGCGCTTCGCGAGTCAAATCACCATTGTTCAGCAAGTGACGGATCTGCCGCGTGTTGAGTACCGCTTCGACCTGGTTGATGTCGCTATGGAACACCGGCAGGCGAGTGCGCTTGTTATGCCGCAGTTGTTCGATGATTTCTTCGATCGAGTCGTCGAGATTGATGCCGTCGACGTCACTGCGTGGCACCAGAATGTCATTGACCGTGATGTTGTCCAGCGCATGAATGCCCGAAACCGGGTGTGCCCGGACCGGTTGATCCTGATCGTCATAGCGGTCGGCAGGCGAGTCATCTTCGCTTTGCTGCACGACCTGAACCTTGCGCGCAAACGGGCTCATCAGCAAACCGCTGACACGGCTGAGTAGCCAGGCCAGTGGATAAACCATCTTCAGTGGCACCGCCAACAACGAATTGCCGAAAGCCAATACGGCATCCGGATAACGCTGGGCGAAGGTGCGCGGGAAATAATCGGCGAACACCAGCAACACGGCACCGGCTCCCAGGCATGCTGCCCACGGGCCGTTTTCTTCGCAGAGAAAAATCGCCAACAACGTCGCAATGATCACTGCGAGCGCACGGCACAAAGTGTTGCAGAGGATCAGGCTGTCGAGCGGGAAGCTCAGCTTCGCCAGCGGTTTATCGCTGGCGCGCGAGGCGGTGCGTTGCGCGAGCAGGTGCTGTTGCGCGATTTCGACGGCGGTAAACAGCCCTGACCATAAAATCAGCAGGACAAATACCGCGAGCATCGGCCCTATGGGCAAACCGTCCATTTATGCCGCCCGTCAGATGTGCAGGATGTATTCACGAACCAGTTTGCTGCCGAAATACGCCAACATCAGCAGACAGAAACCGGCGAGGGTCCAGCGAATCGCCTTGTGACCGCGCCAGCCGAGACGGTTGCGGCCCCACAGCAGCACGCTGAAGACGATCCAGGCCAGGCACGCCAGCAGGGTCTTGTGCACCAGATGCTGGGCGAACAGGTTCTCGACGAACAGCCAGCCGGAGATCAGCGACAGCGACAGCAGCGTCCAGCCGGCCCAGAGGAAACCAAACAACAGGCTTTCCATGGTTTGCAGCGGCGGGAAGTTCTTGATCAGCCCGGACGGGTGCTTGTGCTTGAGCTGGTGATCTTGCACCAGCAGCAGCAAGGCCTGGAACACCGCGATGGTGAACATACCGTAGGCGAGGATCGACAACAGGATGTGGGCGAGGATGCCCGGCTCTTCATCGATGATCTGCACCGTGCCGGCCGGCGCGAATTGCGCCAGCAACACGGTGACTGCGCCGAGCGGGAACAGCAGCACCAACAGGTTTTCCACCGGAATCCGCGAACAGGCAATCAGTGTCAGCGCGATTACCGCCGCCGCGATCAGGCTGGAGGCGCTGAAGAAATCCAGGCCCAGACCGATCGGGGTCAGCAAATGCGTGAGCAGGCTGGCGCCGTGGGCCACCACGGCGAGAGCGCCGAGGCTAACCAGCAGGCGCTTGTTCGCCTTGGCGCCGGTGGCCAGGCGGGTGCTCTGATAAAAGGTCGCAGCGGCATATAGAAGGGCGGCGGCGAGGGTGGTCAATAAACTGGGTGACAAAGGGAGCATAAATCCTGTTAGGCAGGCCCGAAAGGGGCTGAGTTTGGCATAGAACCGCCATGGCACGAAAGACTCAGGAAGCTGACAGCGAGGTGTCCGCCGGCCGCAGTCTTCGCTATAATCCGCGACCTGCCCACGCCGCAGGCTCGCCGAGCACATGTTGATTCCGGTCTGGGCCGCCATTATCCCGGTCTACACAGGGCCTGAAAGGATCGCGCAATGTTTGAAAACTTAACCGACCGTCTCTCGCAGACGCTGCGCCATGTCACCGGCAAGGCGAAGCTGACCGAGGACAATATCAAAGACACCCTGCGTGAAGTGCGCATGGCGTTGCTCGAAGCCGACGTCGCCCTGCCGGTGGTCAAGGACTTCGTCAATTCGGTCAAGGAGCGCGCTGTCGGCACCGAGGTGTCGCGCAGCCTGACGCCGGGCCAGGCGTTCGTGAAGATCGTCCAGGCCGAACTCGAAAGCCTGATGGGCGCGGCCAACGAAGATTTGAACCTGAGCGCTGTGCCGCCAGCCGTCATTCTGATGGCAGGTCTGCAGGGCGCTGGTAAAACCACTACCGCCGGTAAACTTGCGCGCTTCCTTAAAGAGCGCAAGAAGAAGTCGGTCATGGTTGTGTCGGCGGACGTTTACCGCCCGGCAGCTATTAAACAGCTGGAAACCCTGGCCAACGACATCGGCGTGACGTTCTTCCCGTCCGACCTGAGCCAGAAGCCGGTCGACATCGCCACCGCGGCTATTAAAGAAGCCAAGCTGAAATTCATCGACGTGGTCATCGTCGATACCGCCGGTCGTCTGCACATCGACGAAGAGATGATGGGCGAGATCAAGGCGCTGCACGCCGCGATCAACCCGGTCGAAACCCTGTTCGTGGTCGACGCCATGATTGGCCAGGACGCCGCCAACACGGCCAAGGCCTTCGGTGATGCGTTGCCGCTGACCGGTGTGATCCTGACCAAGGTCGACGGCGATGCCCGTGGCGGTGCCGCACTGTCGGTGCGCGCCATCACCGGCAAGCCGATCAAGTTCATTGGTATGGGCGAGAAGAGCGAAGCGCTCGATCCGTTCCACCCCGAGCGTATCGCCTCGCGAATTCTCGGCATGGGCGACGTGCTCAGCCTGATCGAACAGGCCGAAGCGACCCTTGACAAGGACAAGGCCGACAAACTGGCCAAGAAGCTGAAAAAGGGCAAGGGCTTCGACCTCGAAGACTTCCGCGATCAGTTGCAACAGATGAAAAACATGGGCGGCCTCGGCGGCCTCATGGACAAACTGCCGAGCATCGGTGGCGTCAACCTGTCGCAAATGGGCAATGCCCAGAACGCCGCAGAGAAACAGTTCAAGCAGATGGAAGCCATCATCAACTCCATGACCCCGGCCGAGCGCCGCGACCCTGAGCTGATCAGTGGTTCGCGCAAGCGCCGGATCGCCATGGGTTCCGGCACTCAGGTGCAGGACATCGGTCGCTTGATCAAGCAGCACAAGCAGATGCAGAAGATGATGAAGAAATTCACCGCCAAAGGCGGAATGGCGAAAATGATGCGCGGCATGGGCGGTATGTTGCCCGGCGGCGGCATGCCGAAAATGTAAAGAACTCGCCGGTCGTCGCACCGGCGCAGGCCCCGCAAGGATGCGGGATCAACAGCAAACCCGCACTCGGCGGGAGCTGACTGGCCGTTTTCATCGACGGCTCTCTATGCAAATCTGCACGGCATGCCATAGGCGCCGGAAAAAGTCATTTGCAAAAGTCCGGATATTCCTTAGAATATGCGGCCTTTCGGGCACCCATGCCCGCTGTGCATTTAGATTTGCAGCACCGACTACAGGAACGATGTTCACATGCTAACAATCCGTCTTGCCCTTGGCGGCTCCAAAAAGCGCCCGTTTTACCACCTGACCGTAACCGACTCGCGTAACCCGCGTGACGGCTCCCACAAAGAACAGGTTGGTTTCTTCAACCCTGTTGCCCGTGGTCAGGAAATCCGTCTGTCCGTGAACCAAGAGCGCGTAGCCTACTGGCTGAGCGTTGGTGCACAGCCTTCTGAGCGTGTTGCTCAGTTGCTGAAGGAATCTGCAAAGGCTGCGGCCTGAGCAATATGAACGCGACGCCTGCTGTTGCCGATGATTTGATCGTTATTGGCAAAATTTATTCTGTTCATGGCGTTCGCGGCGAAGTGAAGGTTTATTCCTTTACTGATCCGACTGAAAACCTGTTGCAGTACAAAACCTGGACGCTCAAGCGTGAAGGCAATGTCAAACAGGTCGAGCTGGTCAGTGGACGCGGGAGCGATAAGTTCCTGGTCGCAAAGCTCAAGGGTCTTGATGATCGTGAAGAAGCTCGTCTTCTGGCCGGTTATGAGATCTGCGTGCCGCGCAACCTGTTCCCTGAATTGACCGACGGCGAGTACTACTGGTACCAGCTGGAAGGTCTGAAGGTTATCGATCAACTGGGGCAAATGCTCGGGAAAGTCGATCATCTTCTGGAAACCGGCGCCAATGATGTAATGGTAGTCAAGCCTTGCGCTGGCAGCCTGGATGATCGCGAACGCTTGTTGCCCTATACGGCGCAATGTGTGTTGGCCGTTGACCTGGCCGCGGGCGAGATGAAGGTGGATTGGGACGCGGACTTCTAAGCGTGGCTAACTTGCGCGTAGAAGTGATCAGTTTGTTTCCCGAGATGTTTTCCGCCATCGGCGACTACGGCATCACCAGTCGAGCGGTCAAACAGGGGCTCTTGCAGCTGACCTGTTGGAACCCGCGGGATTACACGACGGATCGGCATCACACTGTGGACGATCGCCCGTTTGGCGGTGGTCCGGGCATGGTGATGAAGATCAAGCCCCTGGAAGATGCTCTGGTTCAGGCCAAGGCAGCAGCCGGGGAGGCGGCGAAGGTGATTTACCTGTCCCCCCAAGGCCGTCAACTGACTCAGTCGGCGGTACGCGAGCTGGCACAATCGGATGCATTGATCCTGATTGCCGGCCGCTATGAAGGCATTGACGAGCGCTTTATTGAGGCTCATGTCGATGAAGAGTGGTCGATTGGCGACTATGTATTGTCTGGCGGCGAGCTGCCGGCCATGGTCCTGATCGATGCGGTTACACGACTGCTGCCTGGAGCTTTAGGGCATGCGGATTCCGCTGAGGAAGATTCCTTTACGGATGGTCTGCTGGATTGCCCGCACTACACCCGACCTGAGGTGTATGCGGATCAGCGTGTTCCCGACGTGTTGCTGAGTGGCAATCACGCGCATATCCGGCGTTGGCGTTTACAGCAGTCCCTTGGTAGGACCTATGAACGACGCGCCGATCTTCTGGAAAGCCGCTCGCTTTCTGGAGAAGAGAAGAAGCTGCTCGAGGAATACATCCGCGAGCGGGACGATAGTTAACAACGTATCGATGGTAGATCGAACGATTTACCTTAGGAGCACAGCATGACCAACAAAATCATCCTTGCACTCGAAGCAGAGCAGATGACCAAAGAAATCCCTACCTTCGCCCCAGGCGACACTATTGTCGTTCAGGTGAAAGTGAAGGAAGGCGATCGTTCCCGTCTGCAAGCGTTCGAAGGCGTTGTAATCGCCAAGCGTAACCGCGGCGTGAACAGTGCGTTCACCGTTCGTAAAATCTCCAACGGTGTTGGCGTAGAACGTACTTTCCAGACCTACTCCCCGCAGATCGACAGCATGGCTGTTAAACGTCGCGGTGACGTACGTAAAGCCAAGCTGTACTACCTGCGCGACCTGTCGGGTAAAGCAGCTCGCATCAAGGAAAAACTGGCTTAAGTCCAGCTTCCGATGCAGAAAAAAGCAGCCTACGGGCTGCTTTTTTGTTGCCCGCAATTCCCCCTTTTGTAGGAGCTGCCGCAGGCTGCGATCTTTTGATCTTGCTTTTAGCGGTGGCCAAACACACGAGCAGTAACCGCCATGACCCCCCGCGACCAGGAAATCGAACGCCGCACCGAACTCTCGGTAACCCGCGTGACCAAAGCCGTCTTCCCGCCGACCACCAACCACCACAACACCCTGTTCGGCGGCACTGCGCTGGCATGGATGGACGAAGTGTCGTTCATCACCGCCACACGCTTTTGCCGCTTGCCACTGGTGACCGTGTCCACCGACCGCATCGACTTCAACCACGCGATCCCGGCCGGCTCCATCGTTGAACTGGTGGGGAAGGTGATCAAGGTCGGCAACACCAGCCTCAAGGTCGAGGTGGAAGTGTTTGTCGAAAGCATGAGCTGTGATGGCCGCGAGAAGGCGATTCATGGCCAGTTCAGCTTTGTTGCCATTGATGATGACAAGCGACCAGTGCCGGTGCTGCCTGGGTTTTCGGCCTGATCCGAGACCGCGTCGCGAAGGCGTCAGGTCAGGCGCCGCTGATCTCAGGCTGAATCAGAGCCAGCACTGTCCACCCGGATCCCGGCTTCACCGTAGTCTCCGGCGTCACCACATGCACCCAGCCGCTTTCATCGCGCATGAACAGCAAGGTCGCTCGATTACCATGCAGCGTCCGGTAATCCTCCCAGCCAAACCCGTCCGTTAACGTCGTGCTGTACAACTCCGCGCCTTGGCCCATCTGGCTGGCCAACTTGGCATAGGTAAACGCCTCACTGCCCAATTGATTGCCGCGATGCTCAAGGCTGGCGCGATGTTTATCGCTGCGACGGCTTTCATGCCCGCTGGCCAAACCAAACAAGCGCTGATGGCCGAAGTCATGCCGAAAACGCATCGCCGCCAGTGTATTGAGCTCACCCGACGGCGACAGCGCCAGCAAATGCCCCAGCCCGACCAGATCCAGATGCGCGTCGGCATGCTGCGAGGCCGGGTTGCCGAAATAGGTCGGTAGCCCTTCCATACGCGCCGCGCGAATGTTTTCCCAGCTTGAATCGGTCAGCAACACGCGGCTGCCCAGTTGCTGCAGTGACTTGCCGAGCATGCGCGAAGGCGCGTTGGCTCCGACGATCAGGAAACCGCTTGGCGCAGGTTCGGCAACTTTGAGCAACCGTGCCAACGGTCGTGCAGTGGCGCTTTGCAGCACAACGGTGCCGATGATCACTGCAAACGTCAGCGGCACCAGCAGCAATGCGCCCTCGTGCCCAGCCTCATCCAGACGAATCGCAAAAATCGCCGACACCGCCGCCGCGACAATCCCGCGTGGTGCGATCCAGCACAGCAAGGCACGCTCACGCCAACTCAGGTTGGAACCGGCCGTGCTGAGCAGCACATTCAACGGTCGGGCGATCAGTTGAATCACCAACAACAGAATCAGCACCAGTGGACCCAGGCCGATCAGCGCGTTCAGATCCAGCCGCGCCGCCAACAGAATAAACAGCCCGGAAATCAGCAAGACACTGAGGTTTTCCTTGAAGTGCAGAATGTGCCGCACATCCACGCCCTTCATGTTCGCCAGCCACATGCCCATCAGCGTCACGGCCAGCAGTCCGGATTCATGCATCACTTCGTTGGAGGCAATGAAAATCCCCAGCACCGCCGCCAGCGAAGCGAGGTTATGCAAGTACTCCGGCAGCCATTGCCGGCGAATCACCGTGCCGAGCAGCCAGCCACCGACAATGCCGAATACTGCGCCGCACAGAATCACCCCGCCGAAGGTGAACAGGCTCTGCTTGAGGCCATGACCTTCAGCACTGGCAATGATGAAGCTGTAGACCACCACGGCGAGGAGGGCGCCGATCGGGTCGATGACGATGCCTTCCCAGCGCAGAATATTGGCGATCGAAGCTTTCGGCCGCACTACTCGCAGCATCGGCACGATCACCGTCGGGCCAGTGACCAGCGTCAGGCTGCCGAACAGGATGGCCAGCATCCAGTCGAAGCCGAGCAGGAAATGCGTGGCGACCGCGATGACGATCCAGGTCGAAATTGCGCCAATGGTTACCAGTCGATGGACGACGCTGCCGATTTCCTTCCATTCCGACAGGTGCAGCGTCAGGCTGCCCTCGAAAAGAATCAGCGCGACGGCCAGTGATACCAATGGCATCAGCAGCGGGCCGAACATTTCCTGCGGATCGAGCCAGCCCAGCACCGGGCCGACCAGAATTCCCGTCAGCAACAAAAACAGAATCGCCGGCAGCTTCAGGCGCCAGGCCAGCCATTGGCAACCCAGCGCCGCCGCGCCAATCCCGCCAAATGCCAAGAGAATTTGCTGCTCGTTCATTGCTGCTCCCTGTTCCTTGAAATAGCGGGCTATGAAAGACTAGCGTCCATTCCTACAGTTCACTCTACATTTGCGCACAGTCCATGAGGCTGTGTGTCTTGAGCGCCCATGCCTGCCATCGACCATCCGCTGATTGACCAATTCCTCGACGCTCTATGGCTGGAAAAAGGCCTGTCCGATAACACCCGCGGCGCTTATCGCAGCGATCTGGCGCTGTTCAATGGCTGGTTGCAGGAGAAGAATCTGCAGCTGATCAACGCCGGCCGTGAGCTGATCCTCGATCACTTGGCCTGGCGTCTGGAGCAGAACTACAAGCCGCGCTCCACTGCCAGATTCCTCTCCGGGGTGCGTGGCTTTTATCGCTATCTGCTGCGGGAAAAGATGATCAGCGTCGACCCGACGTTGCGCGTCGACATGCCGCAATTGGGCAGGCCGTTGCCCAAGTCTTTGTCGGAAGCCGACGTCGAGGCGCTGCTCAAAGCGCCGGATCTGAGCGAAGCCATCGGCCAGCGTGACCGCGCCATGCTTGAAGTGTTGTATGCCTGCGGTTTGCGCGTGACCGAACTGGTGAGCTTGACGCTGGAACAGGTCAACTTGCGTCAGGGCGTGTTGCGGGTGATGGGCAAGGGCAGCAAGGAGCGGCTGGTGCCGATGGGCGAGGAGGCGATTGTCTGGATCGAGCGTTATATGCGTGATGGCCGTGGCGAGCTGCTCGGCGGCCGGCCAAGTGATGTGCTGTTCCCCAGTCAGCGGGGTGAGCAGATGACCCGCCAGACCTTCTGGCACCGGATCAAGCATCAGGCCAAGGTAGCGGGCATCGGCAAGTCGTTGTCGCCGCACACCTTGCGCCACGCGTTTGCCACCCACCTGCTCAACCATGGCGCGGATTTGCGCGTGGTGCAGATGCTGCTCGGCCACAGCGACCTCTCGACTACGCAAATCTACACCCATGTCGCGCGTGCCCGCCTGCAAGACCTGCACGCCAAACACCACCCGCGAGGCTGAACAAAATCCCTGTGGGAGCGAGCTTGCTCGCGAAAGCGGTATGTCAGGCAGCACATATTTTGAATGTGCTGGCCCCTTCGCGAGCAAGCTCGCTCCCACAGGGGGTATGTCGTCCTGAAAGTGTGGCGACAGGCGCATTCGGCCACCGTGGCCTTATGTGTTAGGCTTTGCCGGTTTGCACGATGGACGGTTATGACCCGGTGTTCCGGCACGGGCGTTCTGATCGTTTCATTTGTCCGCCTTCAGGAGTTCTCATGCGTCTGACCCAGATTTTCGCCGCCGCAGCCATTGCGTTGGTCAGCACCTTTGCCGTCGCCGATGACGCGGCCGACAAAGCCATTCGTCAAAGCCTGGAAAAACTCGAACTCGAGGTTCCGGTAGAAAGCATCAGCGCCAGTCCGTTGCCGGGCATGTACGAAGTCAAACTCAAGGGCAGCCGCGTGCTCTACGCCAGCGCCGACGGCCAGTACATCGTTCAGGGCTACCTGTTCCAGCTCAAGGACGGCAAACCGGTCAACCTGACCGAGAAGACCGAACGCCTGGGCATCTCCAAACTGATCAATGCCATTCCGGTTGCCGAAACCGTGGTCTACCCGGCCGTGGGCGAAACCAAATCGTTTATTACCGTGTTCACCGACACCACCTGCCCGTACTGCCACAAACTGCACGCCGAAGTGCCCGAGCTGAACAAGCGCGGCATCGAAGTGCGCTATGTAGCGTTCCCGCGTCAGGGCCTCGGTTCACCGGGCGACGAGCAGTTGCAAGCCGTGTGGTGCTCGAAAGACAAGAAAGCCGCCATGGACAAAATGGTCGATGGCAAGGAAATCAAGGCCGCCAAGTGCGATAACCCGGTTTCCAAACAGTTCGCCCTCGGTCAGTCGATCGGCGTGAACGGCACACCGGCCATCGTTTTGGCTGACGGACAAGTGATTCCGGGCTACCAGCCTGCGCCACAAGTCGCCAAACTGGCGCTGGGCGCGAAGTAATTCGCATCGTCGCGGTCAGCCGCTGACGATCATGGCCTGGCAGCCACATTGCCGGGCCATTAATAGAGAGCCGCGAGCACGCGGTTGTTTTCCGGCCGACCCCGCGTCGGCCGTTTTATGGGGAGTTCACAGTGAATCCGGTCAAAGTAGGCATCTGTGGGTTAGGGACCGTCGGTGGCGGTACCTTCAACGTACTTCAGCGCAACGCCGAGGAAATTGCTCGTCGTGCCGGGCGTGGAATCGAAGTGGCACAAATTGCCATGCGCACGCCAAAGCCTCAGTTCCAGACGACCGGTATTGCGATTACCAACGATGTCTTCGAAGTGGCCACGAACCCTGAGATCGACATCGTCATAGAGCTGATGGGCGGCTACACCGTTGCCCGCGAGCTGGTACTCAAGGCCATCGAGAATGGCAAGCATGTGGTCACCGCGAACAAGGCTCTGATTGCCGTTCACGGTAATGAAATTTTCGCCAAGGCACGCGAGAAAGGCGTGATCGTGGCGTTCGAAGCGGCTGTGGCCGGTGGCATTCCGGTGATCAAGGCAATCCGTGAAGGCCTGTCCGCCAACCGCATCAACTGGGTGGCCGGGATCATCAACGGCACCGGTAACTTCATCCTCACCGAAATGCGCGAGAAGGGCCGTACCTTCGAAGACGTGTTGGCCGAAGCTCAGGCACTGGGTTACGCCGAAGCCGATCCGACCTTCGACGTTGAAGGCATCGACGCTGCGCACAAGCTGACGATCCTGGCCTCCATCGCGTTCGGCATTCCGCTGCAATTCGACAAGGCTTACACCGAAGGCATCACCAAGCTGACCACCGCCGACGTCAACTACGCCGAAGCGCTGGGCTACCGCATCAAGCACCTCGGTGTGGCGCGCAGCACCGCCGCCGGTATCGAGTTGCGCGTACACCCGACGCTGATCCCGGCCGATCGCCTGATCGCCAACGTCAACGGCGTGATGAACGCGGTGATGGTCAACGGTGACGCCGCCGGTTCGACGCTGTTCTACGGTGCTGGCGCCGGCATGGAGCCAACCGCTTCGTCGGTGATTGCCGATCTGGTCGACGTGGTTCGCGCCATGACCTCCGATCCGGAAAACCGCGTGCCGCATCTGGCCTTCCAGCCGGACTCGCTGTCGGCCCATCCGATCCTGCCGATCGAAGCCTGTGAAAGCGCTTATTACCTGCGCATTCAGGCCAAGGACCATCCGGGCGTACTGGCTCAGGTGGCAAGCATCCTGTCGGAGCGCGGTATCAACATCGAGTCGATCATGCAGAAGGAAGTCGAGGAACACGACGGTCTGGTGCCGATGATCCTGCTGACCCACCGTGTGGTCGAGCAGCGCATCAACGATGCCATCGCCGCCCTCCAAGCGCTGGCCGGCGTCAACGGTCCGGTTGTACGGATCCGCGTCGAGCACCTGAACTAAGTCGTTGTCCTGCACCCGCCCCGTGAACGGGGCGGGTGTTGTGAACACTCTCCATTGGAGTCAGTCATGCGTTACATCAGTACCCGCGGCCAGGCACCGGCCCTGAATTTCGAAGACGTCCTGCTGGCTGGTCTGGCGACCGACGGTGGTCTGTACGTTCCGGAAAACCTGCCACGTTTCACCCAGGAAGAAATCGCCTCGTGGGCCGGCCTGCCGTATCACGAGCTGGCCTTCCGGGTGATGCGCCCGTTCGTCACCGGCAGCATTCCCGATGCCGATTTCAAGAAGATCCTTGAAGAAACCTACGGCGTGTTCTCGCACAGCGCCGTGGCGCCGTTGCGTCAGCTGAACGGCAACGAATGGGTGCTGGAGCTGTTCCACGGCCCGACCCTGGCGTTCAAGGACTTCGCCCTGCAATTGCTCGGTCGTCTGCTCGACTACGTGCTGGAAAAGCGCGGTGAGCGCGTAGTGATCGTCGGTGCCACCTCCGGTGACACCGGTTCGGCCGCCATCGAAGGCTGCAAGCACTGCGAAAACGTCGACATCTTCATCCTGCACCCGCACAACCGTGTGTCCGAAGTGCAGCGTCGCCAGATGACCACGATTTTCGGCGAGAACATCCACAACATCGCCATCGAAGGCAACTTCGATGACTGCCAGGAAATGGTCAAGGCGAGCTTCGCCGACCAGAGCTTCCTCAAGGGCACGCGTCTGGTGGCGGTGAACTCGATCAACTGGGCGCGAATCATGGCCCAGATCGTTTACTACTTTCACGCAGCCCTGCAGTTGGGCGGCCCGGCGCGTTCGGTGTCGTTCTCGGTGCCGACCGGCAACTTCGGCGACATCTTCGCCGGCTACCTGGCACGCAACATGGGCCTGCCGATCAACCAGTTGATCGTCGCCACCAACCGCAACGACATCCTGCACCGCTTCATGAGCGGCAATCAGTACGTCAAGGAAACCCTGCACGCGACGCTGTCGCCGTCGATGGACATCATGGTTTCGTCTAACTTCGAACGCCTGCTGTTCGACCTGCACGGTCGCAACGGCGCAGCGATTGCTGGTCTGATGGATTCGTTCAAGCAGGGCGGCGGTTTCAGCGTCGAGCAAGAGCGCTGGACTGAAGCGCGCAAACTGTTCGACTCGCTGGCCGTAGACGATGCGCAGACTTGCGAAACCATCGCCGAAGTCTACGAGCAGACCGGCGAAGTGCTGGATCCGCACACTGCCATTGGCGTCAAGGCTGCGCGCGAATGCCGCCGTAGCCTGGATATCCCGATGGTCATTCTCGGTACCGCGCACCCGGTGAAATTCCCTGAGGCGGTAGAGAAAGCCGGTGTAGGAAAAGCGCTTGAACTACCTACACATCTTTCTGATTTGTTTGAGCGAAACGAGCGCTGCACCGTTCTGCCAAATGAGCTGAAAGCTGTGCAAGCCTTTGTCAGCCAGCATGGCAACCGCGGCAAGCCGCTTTAAGCCTGCAAAAGCTGTCACATTTTGAAGCCCGTCTCCTGACGGGCTTTTTTGTTTCTGCTGCCACACTGCTCGGGTTTTCACCCATGAAGGACGGGTGAGTCGATCACGAAGGAAGTGGCAATGCTGTTTTATAGAGGTTTGAAACCGGCACTGGGTGTGTTGTTTTTGTTCGGATTATTGGCGTTGATGCGCTGCAGCGTGGCGGCGCAATTGGCGCTGCACGCTGATCCCGTGACGTCCAGAGTCCAGCCCATCGAACTGGCTGCACACGAGCGTCAATGGATTCGCGACAACCCCACGGTGACGGTGACGTCGGTGCAGTATCCGTTGTACCTGTTTCAGGATGAGCACGGGCAGTGGAGCGGCTTGAACAACGACGTGCTCAAGCGCGTGACGGCGATGACCGGGCTGCAGTTTGTGCATCAGGAGTCGTTCTCGACGGATCACATGCTCGAGCGCCTGGAGAGCGGAGCCGCCGATATCAGTACAACCTTGGCCATGAGCGAGGAGCGCAAGGCATTCCTGGATTACAGCCACGCGTTCGGTGGCGCGGGCTGGGTGTTTGTCGGACGCGCTGACGCACCTCGGCTGGATGCGTTCGAGCAATTGAGCAAACGGGTGCTGGTGCTGCCGGCCCGGCATGCGCTGGAGGACATGATCAGGCGTGACTTTCCCTCGATCGAGATTCGCTCGGTCAAGACCTACGCCGAAGCGCGGGCACTGGTCGAAAGTGGCGATGCCTACGCCACTATCGAAAACGAAATCGGTGCGCAGCTTTACCCGCTGGGTATGCTCAAGGTCGGCGGTCTGGTCGAAGGCAAATGGGAAGCGGATAACCTGGCTGTGCGCAAAGGCATGCCCGTGCTCCTGAGTATTCTCAACAAGGCCCTTGAGGCGTTTCCCGCAGCCGAATTGCGCGCGATCCGCCTGAAATGGCTGGAAGGTATTGCACCGGCGCCCGTGCCGTCAGTCTGGCAGCAAATGCTTGAATGGGGTTGCTGGGGCATGGTCGGGCTTGGCGTGTTCGGCCTGCTGTCGCTGATATGGAATCGGCGTCTGACCGCCGTGATCAAACTGCGGCGCGCGGCAGAAAAGGATCTGGGCGATCAACTGGCGTTTCAGCATGCGCTGATCGATTCCATGCCGGATCCGGTGTTCGTCCGTGATCTGCAAGGGCGGCTGATCATGTGCAATCGTAGCTATGAGGACGCGCTGTCGGTTCGACTGGATCAGGTGCTGGGGCGGTTGTTGATAGAGGTCGACGCGATGCCCGAAGCGACGGCGCTGATGTTGCACGATGAGTACATGGTGCAGTTGCGCACGCGCAAGTCGCGTTTCAGCAAACGGCGATTGCAGTTCAAGAGTGGCCCCCGTGAGATCTATCAGTGGACGGTGCCGTTTTACAGCGCCGACGGCAAACTGCGGGGGCTTTTGGGCGGTTGGACAGACATCACCCAGCGTCGTGCAGAGAGCGGGTGTCGATGTCCGCAATGAAGATGGGAAATGTCCTATAAGACGCGGCTACTTTTCCGATGGGAGGCTTAGGACGGCTGTCCTAGAGTGACAACAACTGCGGTGAGAGTCCGCGATTGTCGCTTCAGAGGTCGCTTATGCGCTCGCTTAAAGTCCTGATACTTGAACCCAATCCGTTCCAGCTGATGGCATTGCATCAAATGCTCAATGCCATTGGCATCTACGACGTACTGACGGCGCCGTCGCTGGCGTCGGCCTTGTGTTCGTTGAGCCATCGCGGCGCGGTCGACATCGCCATCTGCGATCCACAACTCAAGGGGGGCGATGGCCTGGCGCTGATTCATCATCTGGCGATTCAGCATGAGGCGCGTGCGCTGATCCTGCTGGGGGCGGTCGCACCGAGCCTGCTGAACGATCTCGAACCCCTGCTGTGCGAACACCACCTGCGGCTGTTGGGTCGTCTGCAAACGCCGGTGTCGGCGGTGTTGATGCGCGGTTTGCTCGACAGTTACCTGACCGCTGCTTCGCCACCCGTGCGAGGTTGACGGGGACGGTTATTTTTCTGTCATCTTCGCCGTGCATGCTCTGACAGACCGGTGACACTCCAGGAACGGGGCAGTCGGTTTGCAGAACTTTCTTCTCGGGCCGGTGGTCATTTATTGTGAACACGCCCCAGGCACACAGTTTTCGGACTATTGAGTGGAGATCGAGATGGAAAGTATCAGTCTATTGCTCGGTGAGGCTCTGAGCCCGTATCAGGTTTCGTTGTCTCCAAGCGGTTCCCATGGCGAATGCCTGGTGACCTTGAAGAACAGCAGCGGCGCCATTGTGGTGGAACGCGAATTCAATCAGGCACAGCTGAGCGACAAGCGCCAACTGACCGATGTCGTTGACGGCTTGCACCGCGACGTTCTGATAGCTGAAGGACGGCTGGAGCCCTGTGTGATCGCGGCTTTGCGCAACGCTGCGCTGGACAAACGTGCGGCGCTGTAAAGATGAAATATTTTTTGTGGGAACCTTCCTGCATCCCTGTCAGTCAGACCCCATAACAGCAGGATCAAGCATTGTGCTCCGGTGCTTGTCGCTTGCTGCTACGGGTCTTTATGTAGGCCACGTTTAACCCCGAGTCGTCTCCCCACTTCTCGGGGTTTCTTTTGTCCGGCGTTTGCTCATTGCGCTGCCTGTTGCTCGAAAAACGCCCGGGCCTGCTCCAGGTAATCGGTGCGCATGTCGGGATCCAGCCAGTCGGCATAGAGCTGGTTCAGTTGATCGTGGGGCAGGGTACGCAGTAACTGGTTGATCTCACTGATCGCCTGGCGGCCCTCAGTGGTGTCGGAGCAGCCGATGTACCCCGACAGGTATTTACCGTTGCCGCGGATTGGATAGAACAGCAATTCGTCATCGGCAATTTGCGCCAGATGAGCCTGATAACGGATCTCAGGCCAATAGCCCAACACCACTTGTAACCGTCCCAGTCGCTGCATCGATAGAAGACTGTTCAGGGCGTCGTTGCCGTAATGGGATGTCAGTGCGTCTTTCGGGGCCTGTCGCAACAGGTTGTCGACCCGCTCACCGTAACTGCGCTCCGCCACGACACCGACCTTCTCTCTGCCATTGGCCAAAAGCGCCGCCAGATCTACTTCCCCGTCCACCAGAAACGGTGCCAGCACTTCGCGATCTTTCTGACGCACCACCAGGCCATTACTGACAGCGCGGAAGGCCGGGATGGAAAACGCGATCCATTGCGCCCGCTCTTTGCTCCAGATCAGCGATGGGTCACAGGTGAAGGACGCTTCGTGGAGCATTTGCATGCCCCGGGCGCGGTTGACCCGCATCAGTGTGTGTTCGTATTGCGGCATGCCGGCGATGAGCATTGGCATGAGGTGATCAATGACGCCCTGACCTTTTTTCGGGCCTTCGAAAATCGTCAAGGGCGGTAAGTCGCGCAGTAACCAGATCAACGTCGGTTTGGCCTGCGCCCAAGTGGGCAGGGCCAGCAGAAACAATAAGCCGAACAACCGCCACGTCCACCAATTGTGGGCGCGGTGGGTGTTCGATGTCGGCGGGCGTTTCAGCTCAAATGGCTCCGTCTTCGCGCAGTTGGGTGATCTGCTTTTCATCGTAGCCAAGATCGTGGAGTACCTGCGCATTGTGTTCACCGAGCTGCGGTCCGACCCATTCGGACGAGCCTGGCGTCTCAGAGAGTTTCGGCACAATGCCCGGCATCTTGAAGTCTTTGCCGTCAGGCAACTTGGCGTGCAGGAACATCTCTCGGGCCAGGTACTGTGGATCGTTGAACATGTCCTCGGCACTGAAGATGCGGCTGGCCGGCACCTCGGCTTGATTGAGCAGGTCGAGCACGGTTTGCAATGGCAGCGAATTGACCCAGCGATCAATCACCCCGTACAACTCGTCACGGCGACTGTCGCGCCCGTCATTGCTGGCCAATGTCGGATCGTTGGCCAGATCTTCGCGACCGATGATCAGCATGAAGCGTTTGAAGATCGCATCCCCGTTGGCGCCGATCTGCACGTGTTTGCCGTCGGCGCTGGTGTGAATCGAAGAGGGCGTGATGCCGGGCATGATGTTGCCGGTGCGCTCGCGGATAAAACCGAACACATCGAACTCGGGCACCATGCTTTCCATCATCGCGAAAATCGCTTCATACAACGCCACATCGACAACCTGGCCGAGGCCACCGTTGACCTCGCGATGACGCAGGGCCATCAGCGCGCCGATCACGCCCCACAGCGCCGCAATCGAGTCGCCAATGGAAATCCCGGTGCGTACCGGCGGTCGGTCCTCGAAACCCGTGATGTAGCGCAGACCGCCCATGGACTCGCCGACCGCGCCGAAGCCCGGCTGATCTTTCATCGGCCCGGTCTGACCGAAACCGGAAAGGCGCACCATCACCAGTTTCGGGTTCAACGCGTGCAGGGTTTCCCAGCTCAGGCCGAGTTTTTCCAGTACGCCGGGGCGGAAGTTCTCGATGAGGATGTCGGCTTCACCGAGCAGTTTTTTCAGGATCGCCAGACCTTCAGGGTGTTTGAGGTTCAGCGTCAGTGATTTCTTGTTGCGCGCCTGGACGAACCACCACAGCGAGGTGCCTTCGTACAGTTTTCGCCATTTGCGCAAGGGATCACCGCCGTCGGGCGACTCGATCTTGATCACTTCGGCACCGAACTCGCCGCAAATGCGCGAGGCAAATGGCCCGGCAATCAATGTACCCAATTCAATGACTTTCAGACCCGAGAGCGGTTTGCTGGTGAACGGCATGCGAAATCCTGTAGGACAAGGCTGAGCGGATACAGCGTTTTAACATAGCCGGCGGTCAGACGCCGCAGGTTGATCGCCATCAATTCGATGATTGCCTACCGCATCGGTTAGACTTGCCGACTTTCCTCGTATCAAGAAGCCCGTTCATGGCCCAGCCGTCCACTACCTACAAGTTTGAACTGAACCTCACCGACCTCGACCGCAGTGTTTACGAGAGCGTCAAGCAGACCATCGCCCGTCACCCTTCGGAAACCGAAGAGCGCATGACCGTGCGACTGCTGGCCTACGCGCTCTGGTACAACGAGCAGTTGTCGTTTGGCCGTGGTCTGTCAGACGTGGATGAACCTGCGCTGTGGGAAAAGAGCCTGGATGATCGTGTTCTGCACTGGATCGAAGTCGGCCAGCCAGACGCCGACCGTCTGACCTGGTGCTCGCGTCGCACCGAGCGCACCAGTTTGCTGGCCTACGGCAGCCTGCGCGTTTGGGAAACCAAAGTGATCCCGGCGATCAAGAATCTGAAAAACGTCAACATCGCTGCCGTCCCGCAAGAAGTGCTGGAAACCCTGGCCAAGGACATGCCCCGCGTTATCAAGTGGGACGTGATGATCAGCGAAGGGACGATCTTCGTCACCGACGACCGCGGTCAGCACGAAGTCCAGTTGCAATGGCTGCAAGGTGAGCGCGGCTGATCCCGCGCCTTCAACTGAATAATCCCACGTATTAAAGAGAAGTCTCCTTCACCCCATGCGCATCGAACCTCGTCAACTGCCTGCCACTCTGCCCTTTCTGGGTGATATTCCGCCGCTGCTGACCCGCCTGTACGCGGCACGGGGCGTGCAGTCCGAGGCAGAACTGGACAAGAGCCTGGCGCGGTTGATCCCGTTCCAGCAGCTCAAGGGCATAGACGCAGCGGTGGACTTGCTGGTGACGGCGCTGGAGCAACGCCAGCGCATTCTCATCGTCGGCGACTTCGATGCGGACGGAGCGACGGCCAGCACCGTTGGCATGCTCGGCTTGCGTTTGCTCGGTGCAGCGCACGTCGATTATCTGGTGCCGAACCGCTTTGAATATGGCTACGGCCTGACCCCTGAAATCGTCGAAGTCGCTTTGACCCGCGAGCCGCATTTGCTGGTCACCGTCGACAACGGCATTTCCAGCGTCGAGGGCGTGGCAGCGGCCAAGCGTGCCGGCCTGAAGGTGTTGATCACCGACCACCACTTGCCCGGCGATGAACTGCCGCAGGCCGACGCGCTGGTCAACCCCAACCAGCCCGGTTGCGAATTCCCAAGCAAGGCGCTGGCCGGCGTCGGGGTGATTTTCTACGTGTTGATGGCGTTGCGCGCGCGTTTGCGTAGCCTCGGCTGGTACGAGAACAAGCCGCAGCCGAACATCGGTGAACTGCTTGATCTGGTAGCGCTGGGCAGCGTTGCCGACGTGGTGCCGCTCGATGCCAACAACCGGATTCTGGTGCATCAAGGTCTCGAACGAATTCGCGCCGGACGTGCGCGGCCAGGGATCAAAGCGATTCTTGAAGTGGCCAAGCGTGACGCTGCACGCATTACTTCCACGGATCTGGGGTTCATCGTCGGCCCCCGACTCAACGCCGCCGGGCGTCTGGATGACATGAGCCTGGGCATCGAATGCCTGCTCACCGCCGACATCAACCTGGCCCGGGAAATGGCCGGGCAACTGGACGGCATGAACCAGGATCGCAAATCCATCGAGCAGGGCATGCAGCGCGAAGCGCTGGCGCAGCTCAAGGACTTGCCGGTGGAGTCGATGCCGTTTGGTTTGTGCCTGTTCGATCCGGAATGGCACCAAGGTGTGATCGGTATCCTTGCGTCGCGGATGAAAGAGCGTTATTTCCGTCCGACCATTGCCTTTGCCGATGCCGGTGATGGTTTGCTGAAAGGTTCGGGGCGCTCTGTTCAAGGCTTCCATATCCGTGATGCCCTGAGTGTGGTTGCGGCGCAGCATCCGAACCTGATCGCCAAGTACGGTGGTCACGCGATGGCTGCCGGTCTGACCTTGCCGCAGGAGAATTTTCCGCTGTTCGCCGAGGCGTTCGACGCTGAAGTGCGCAGGCAACTTCGCGAGGAAGACCTGACCGGGCGCATGCTCTCGGACGGCACGCTGGCGGTCGAAGAGTTCCACCTCGAACTGGCCCGCGCGCTGCGCCACGCCGGGCCTTGGGGGCAGCACTTTCCGGAGCCGCTGTTTCATGGCGTGTTCCAGTTGGTCGAACAGCGCGTTGTCGGCGAACGGCATTTGAAAGTGGTGCTCAAGAGTGAATGCGGCTCGGTGAAACTGGATGGCATCGCCTTTGGCATTGACCGCGATATCTGGCCGAATCCGACGATTCAGTGGGTGGAGTTGGCTTATAAACTCGACGTGAACGAGTTCCGGGGCAACGAGACCGTGCAACTGATGATTGCCCATATCGAACCGCGTTAAAGACTAAAAGATCGCAGCCTGCGGCAGCTCCTGCCGTAATCGCATTGCAATGCAGGAGCGGCCGAAGGCTGCGATCTTTTCAGGAACCCTCCGAGATCACCGGTTGTCGACTAGGCTCTAAGCACTGCTTGATTGGCCTTGTGACGTCTCGTCGAATTTTTTGCCCGCGGGGGCGGGTGCTGCACCTTTTCCTGTCACTCGTCGACTATTCAAACAGAACCCTGGAGCCTGCCCACTGATTTGAGAGGTGCCCCATGAGTCTGCTGCTTGAACCCTTTACCCTTCGCCAACTGACGTTGCCCAACCGCATCGCCGTCTCACCGATGTGCCAATACTCCAGCGTCGACGGCCTGGCCAACGACTGGCACCTGGTGCACCTCGGCAGCCGCGCCGTGGGCGGCGCCGGTCTGGTATTTACCGAAGCCACAGCCGTCACGGCCGACGGGCGGATCACCGCCGAAGACCTTGGCCTGTGGAACGACGAACAGATCGAACCGCTGCAACGCATCACCCGCTTCATCACCGCCCAAGGCGCAGTCGCCGGCATTCAATTGGCCCACGCCGGGCGCAAGGCCAGCACCCATCGGCCGTGGATCGGCAAGCATGGCAGCGTCAAACCCGATGACGGTGGCTGGACCCCGGTCGGGCCGTCGCCGATTGCCTTTGACCCACAACACACGCAACCGAAGCCGCTCGATGAAGGGCAGATCGCCGACGTCATCCAGGCGTTTGTCGATGCCGCGAAACGCGCGCTGACGGCCGGTTTCAGCGTGGTCGAGGTACACGCGGCGCATGGTTATCTGCTGCATCAGTTTCTTTCGCCGTTGAGCAATCAGCGCCGCGATCAGTACGGTGGTTCGTTTGAAAACCGCATTCGTCTGGTGCTGCAAGTCACTGAAGCGGTGAGAGCGGTCTGGCCTGAGGAATTGCCGGTGTTTGTCCGCGTGTCGGCCACTGACTGGGTGGAGGACGGCTGGAACCCGGATGAAACCGTGGAGCTGGCGCGGCGTCTGCACACCTTGGGCGCCGACCTGATCGACGTTTCCTCGGGCGGCACGGCGGCCAATGCAGAGATTCCCGTTGGCCCGGGCTATCAGACACGCTTCGCCGAGCGTGTACGCAAAGAGTCAGGCATCGCCACTGGCACCGTAGGAATGATTACCGAGCCGGCGCAAGCCGAGCACATCCTGCGCACCTGTCAGGCCGACATCATCTTCCTCGCCCGCGAGCTGTTGCGTGATCCTTACTGGCCACTGCATGCCGACGATGATCTGGGTGGGCGCAAAGCGGTGTGGCCGGCGCAGTATCAGCGCGCGACTCATCGGGATCAGCCGATTCATGAGTCTGATTTGCGCGATTGAGTCGGTAGCGGCAAAGCAAAAAGCCCCGGTCAGTGATGGCCGGGGCTTCTTTCTAGTTGGTGTTTTTGTGTTGAGTGGGCGGACGCTATCGCGAGCAGGCTCACTCCTACAGTTGATCTGCATCGAACACTCATTTTGTGAACGATAGATCCCCCTGTAGGAGTGAGCCTGCTCGCGATGAGGCCCGATCAGACGCTAGAGAACCCTCAAGGATACTTACGCTTGTCCGGCGCCGGCGGGAAGTACTGATACAACCAGGTCTCGCTCAACGTGCGGTCATTGGTGCGGATAAACAGCCGTAGCTCCACCGGCTCAACACTGTCACTGGTCGGGTACCAGTCAAACAGGATCCGGTACCCCTTGATGTCATCCAGCACCAGCACACTGAAATCCTGCACCTTGCCGTTCGAGCAGGTCACCACCGGTTCAATCCCGGTGCCCTGCGGCAGACGATCCAGACCGCCACCGGTGAAGTCCACCGCAAAGCGACGCGCCCAAACCGGCGGATAATGCTCGCCCGGTGCCCAGCCCTCAACGAAACCGCCCATGCCGGAACGAGTAGCTTGTACTCGGGCCAGCGGCGTGCTCACCGGCGGCAGTGCGCTCCAGTAGAGCTTGTAGCCGTAGTTCAGCGAGTCGCCAGCAGCCACCGGTTTTTTTGGGGTCCAGAACGCCACGATGTTATCGAGGGTTTCGCCAGTCGTAGGAATTTCCAGCAGATCAATTGAGCCCTCGCCCCACGCGGTAGTCGGTTCTACCCACAGGCTCGGGCGCTTGCTGTACCAGTCGACGGTGTCCTGATAATTGGCGAACTCATGGTCGGTCTGCACCAGACCAAAGCCCTTCGGATCGGTATCGGCAAACGCGTTGAACTGCAGGGTCGCCGGGTTGTTCAGCGGGCGGCAGATCCACTCGCCGTTGCCGCGCCACATCGCCAGGCGATCCGAATCGTGGATTTGCGGGTGAATGGTGTCGCACATACGGCGTTCGTGCGTGCCGCAGCTGAACATACTGGTCATCGGCGAGATGCCCAGTTGTTCGATGGCGGTGCGCGCATTGATGTGTGCGTCGACTTCCATCACCACGCGCTCGGCCTGGCAATCGATATCAAAGCGATACGCGCCGGTCGCACTCGGTGAGTCGAGCAAGGCGTATACCACAAAGCGCGTGGCGTTCTTGTCCGGTGTCTCGAACCAGAACTTGGTGAAGTCAGGGAATTCTTCGCGTTTCTTGGCGTAAGTGTCGATCGCCAGACCGCGCGCGGAGAGGCCATATTGGCCAGTCGCATCCACCGCACGGAAATAGCTGGCGCCGAGGAACGACAGCACGTCATGTCGATCCAGCTCCGGCGCCTTGAACAGCTTGAAGCCGGCAAAACCCAGGTCGCCTTTCAACTGTTGAGTGTCGACCGAGGTGTTTTCATAGTTGAACAACGCCGGGCGGAAATGCACCTCGCGGGCGGTACGGGTCTTGGCATCGACGCTATACATGCGCACCGGCTGACGGAAACCCATGCCTACGTGGAAGAACTGCACGTCCAGTTGGCCCTTGTTCTCCTTCCACAGCGAATGCTCGCCGTCGTAGCGGATCGCGTTGAAGTTTTGCGGGGTCATGGTCGCCAGTGTCGGCGGCAGTACCTGTTTGGTGTCCTGATACGCGCTGCCGGCCAATTGCTTGGCCTGACGCTTCAGCGCTTCGAAGTCGAAGGCCTGAGCCTCGCCATCAGCCGCGCCACCATTGGCAGCCCAGGCGCGGCTGGCGAGCAGGCCAGTGGCCGACAGACCGGTGTAAGCCGCAATGGCCATGGACGCTTTGAGCAAATTCCTGCGGTGCATAAATACAACCTGTCGTGTGCAATCCCGCGCCGTTCCTGGCACGTGCTGGATCAGAAATTACGGTTCGGACAAGCCTTCGGCCAAACGCAACGGACTATAAACAGATGCCGGCTAGCTTAAACGGTTCGATTGTCGAGCAGAAATGATTGATTACAAGGCTCGATCTGGCAATGAAACAAGACATGTCTGTATTTTTTCCGACAGGGCTTTCTGATTTACACGGCATATCTGCTTTTTTCGACTAATTACTCTAAATAACCCTTTTCAGCGCCGATTTAATTTCTATTCTATGGGCATGACCGGTCGTGAAACCTCTGACCGGCGGGGCACACGACGCTGCTGAAAGGGGCAGGGCGATGTGGTGGTTCAGCAGTTCTTTGACGTATTAGAGAAGGACATCGTCCATGGCAAAAATACAAGGCATCACCGACATGTTGGGCATCTTTCCTTGCCTGGGCAGCGGGCGCAGAAGGCGCCGGTTGAGCTCCGACGAGCTGAAACTGGTGGAACGTTATCGGGAGCTTTCGGAGAGTGATCGGATAGCCATGCGGTATCTGGTGGATGCGATGCGGAGTGTTTCGCGGTTTTGAGTGGAAATAAAAAGGGGCGGACTGAAAGGTCCGTCCCTTTTTTATTTGGATCAGCTACACGTTCCCAGTACTGGATACGGCCGCTGGCCGTGCATCAACTCCGGCACATCCCGCCATTTGACCCACGCCTGCTGTTGCCAGTGCAGCAACGGCACGGTAACGCCTGCCCAATGCATTGAGCTCAGGCTCGGGTGGTTTTCCACAGGGCTTGATTGGGTTTCGCGCAGCATCGGGATGACTTCATGGCTCAGCCATTGGCGCAGGTGCCGGTTTTCCGGGACGAAGTGATGGACGAGCAGGGCGAACAGGCCGGACTCGCTGACCATCGCGCAATCGACGATTTCGCCATCCCGACGCAGGAGGACATGGCGGCGCTGGTCAGGATCGAGTTTCAGGGTGAGGCGTTCGTTCAGCGGATAGCCCATCAGGCGACCGAGATCCTGTACGCAGAACCAGACTTCGTGGTCTTGCATGAACGCGTGGAGGAAGCGGTTGTGGCGGGTGAAGACGGTGGGGGTGAAGTGCGGGTGGGTTTCAGGTGGATTTGGCGTGTGCATTTCTGACTCCATGTTGAAATGAGAGTCGCCACGAATCCTTCGAAAGATCTGGGTGGCGAACCGTGCGGCGTTCGAAGTCGGAACATTCTCGATCAACATGTAAGCCGAGAGGCCCGCGCCACACGGCCCGCCATAAAGCGAAACTGACAGACAGAAATGCCTGGGTTTCAATGGGGGGCGCAGAGCGTCATGTTGATGATGTCCCGGCTTCGACCCCGGGTCGCTGAATGAACAGCGACGGGATAAAGCCTATCGGTCAGGCGCTTGCGGCGACAAGTCTACCCTTTCGCCGCACATCGTAGGAAATGGGGCTTTTTCAGGAAGGTTGTGTCTGTAGGAAATGACTGATTTTGCACTGAAGATGGTGAGCCCATCCCTGACCGGAATTTTTTCCGTTATTCATATGAATCTCGAGAAGTGCTGCAGATGATGTGAACTCAATGACAACTGTATTTATTGCCGGCTCTATCAACATCAAGAACCTTGATCCGAAGGTTAAAGAGCGCATCAATAATATCGTTGCGTCGGATTTTGAGGTGGTGGTGGGTGATGCTGGGGGCGCCGATACCTCTATTCAGGAGTACCTGTTGAGCCTCGAACGATCCAGAACCACTGTTTTTTGCAGTGGTTCAACGCCCCGGAATAACCTTGGGCAGTGGCCCGCCAGAACAGTCGACTCCAAGCATTCCAAAGGGTCGAGAGCCTTCTTCACTGAGAAAGACGTAGTCATGGCCGAAGCGGCTGACTACGGCTTGATGATCTGGGATGCAAAGAGCACCGGTACGCTCAGCAACGTCATAGAACTGTTATCGAGAAAGAAGAAGTCGCTTGTTTTCGTCAACAAGGAAAAGGAATTCAAAGTGGTCGGAGACGTCAGTCAGCTCGAAGAGTTGATTACTTTCATGTCCGATCACGCCAAGCAAAAAGCCAACGAAAAAATCAAACTGTTCGACCGTATTTCCTTGTTGAAGCACGATCAGGCAGAGCTTTCTTTTTGATGATGTTTCTCGGCTTTCCTGAACCCCGGCACCTTGTCGGTGCCGAGGTCAAAAACTCTTAGCGACTCACCTTCCAAGCATCCCCAGCCGGCGCCTTGCCATGGTCATACGGCTTGCCAATCCACATATAAACCAGGCCCAACCCAATCACGATCGCGGTGCTCAACACCATCGCATAGTTCACATACCAAGCCGCATCCGGCGTACGTGGCCAGGCCATGTTGATGATTGCGCCAACGCCATACACCAGCGCGCCGATATTCACTGGCCAGCCCCAGGCTCCGAGGGTGAATTTGCCGCTGGGTTTCCAGCCTTTCATCCGCGCATACAAAGCAGCCAGGACGATCATCTGGAACGCGAGGTAGATGCCGATCGCCGCGAAGCTGACGATGGTCGCCACGGCGTCTTGCAGGAAGAAGCCGAGGGCGATGATTAGCGCGGGCAGGACGCCGGACACGAACAGTGCGGCAACCGGAACCTGGGTGGTAGGAGAAATCTTTTTCAGCAGTCGGCTGCCGATGACCATTTCATCGCGAGCGTAGGAATACAGCAGACGACTTGCTGCGGCCTGTAGGCTGATGACGCAGGAGATGAAGGAAATCATTACCACGCCCATCACCACTTTCGAGCCGACCGGGCCGAAGGCGTTGTTGAGGATGGTGGTGACCGGGTCTTTGTCGGTGCCGTTGATCACCGCTTGCATTTCCGGCACGGCGAGGATCAGCGCCAGGCAGGCGAACATCGCCGCGATGCCACCGATGTAGATGGTCATGCGCATGGCCACTGGGATTTTCGCGCTCGGGTTCGGGGTTTCTTCGGCAACATCGCCGCAGGCCTCGAAGCCGTAGTAGAGGAACATCCCCGCCAGCGACGCGGTGAGGAACGCCGGCAGGTATGAGCCGTCGACGCTGATGTCGAAGGTGTTGAACAGCACGCTGAGCGGCTGGTGGCGTTCGAAGATCAGCAGGTAAACGCCGACGATGACCGCGCCGACCAGTTCGCAGAGGAAGCCGAACATGGCGATCCGTGCCAGCACTTTGGTACCGCTGAGGTTGACCAGTGTGGCGAACAGGGTCAGCACTAAAGCGATGACAATGTTGGTGTTGTTGCTTGGCTCAAAACCGAGCATCGCGGCCAGGTACGGTCCAGCACCGACGGCGACTGCAGCGATGGTGACGCAGAGGGCGATGGAGTAGATCCAGCCAACCATCCACGCCCATTTCTTGCCCACCAAACGACGCGCCCATGGGTACACGCCGCCGGAAATCGGGAACTGCGAAACCACTTCGCCGAAGATCAGGCACACCAGTAATTGGCCGCAACCGACCAGCAAATACGCCCAAAACATCGGTGGCCCGCCAGCGGCGAGGCACAGGCCGAAGAGGGTATAAACCCCTACAACCGGTGACAGATACGTGAAGCCTAAAGCGAAGTTTTCCCACAGGCTCATGCTGCGGTTGAAGTTCGAGGTGTAGCCCAGTTTGCGCAGTTGTTCGGCATCGCTGTCGGCAACGGCTGTGGCGAGATCGGGTGAGGAACTCATGTGTCTTTTGCTCCGTGAAATCGGCAGATTTCGGATGGCCGAGGCCGTGGCGGGGCTCAAGCGCGCCGCCCGATTCGGTGGTTATTGTTTTGGTTTTGGTGAAGCCTGGTGGTGAATCGCCGACATCATCCGTGTGTCGCGGAAAAGATCGCAGCCTTCGGCAGCTCCTACAGGGTAGCGGCGTCCATCCTGTAGGAGCTGCCGCAGGCTGCGATCTTTTCGCTGTTAATGCTTGAACATCACATGCCGAACGGTGGTGTAGTCCTCCAACCCATACATGGACATGTCTTTCCCGTAACCGGACAATTTCTGACCGCCATGGGGCATTTCACTGACGAGCATGAAGTGCGTGTTCACCCACGTGCAGCCGTACTGCAAACGCGCCGACATGCGATGTGCGCGTCCTACATCGGCGGTCCATACAGAGGACGCGAGGCCGTAGTCCGAATCGTTGGCCCACTCCAGCGCCTGCGCTTCATCGGTGAACTTTGTCACCGAAACCACCGGCCCGAACACTTCGCGGCGGACGATTTCGTCGTCCTGCTGCGCATCGGCCAGTACGGTCGGTTCAAAGAAGAACCCGTTGCCGTCGACAGCCTTGCCGCCAGTGATCAAGCGAATGTGTGGCTGTGCCACCGCTCGCTCGACAAACCCGGCAACACGGTCGCGATGTTGCGCAGTGATCAACGGCCCCAGTTCGGTCGACGGGTCATCCTGCAAGCCGTACTTGATTGTGCTCACCGCTGCGCCGAGCTTCTCGACAAACTTGTCGTAGATGCCCTGCTGCGCATAAATCCGGCACGCAGCGGTGCAGTCCTGCCCGGCGTTGTAGAAACCGAAGGTGCGAATGCCTTCAACCGCTGCGTCGATATCGGCGTCGTCGAAGATGATCACCGGTGCCTTGCCGCCCAGTTCCATGTGCATGCGTTTAACGCTGTCAGCGGTGCTGGAAATGATGTTGGCGCCCGTGGCGATAGAGCCAGTCAGCGAAACCATGCGCACTTTCGGGTGTGTAACCAACGGACTGCCGACGGTAGGACCACGGCCGAATACCAGATTGAGTACACCGGCCGGGAAGATGTCCGACGCCAGTTCGGCCAGACGCAACGCGGTCAGCGGGGTTTGTTCCGACGGCTTGAGCACCACGGTATTACCCGCGGCCAGCGCCGGGGCGATTTTCCAGGCGACCATCATCAGCGGGTAGTTCCACGGCGCGATGGAGGCGATCACGCCGACCGGGTCGCGGCGGATCATCGAGGTGTGGCCGGGCAGGTATTCACCGCCCGCCGAACCGCTCATGCAACGGCTGGCGCCGGCGAAGAAGCGGAACACGTCGGCAATCGCCGGGATCTCGTCGTTGAGCGCGGCGCTGTAGGGTTTGCCACAGTTGTCGGATTCGAGTTTGGCCAGTTCTTCACCGTGGGCTTCGATGGCGTCGGCGAGTTTGAGCAGCAGCAACGAGCGATCTTTCGGCGCGGTCTGCGACCAGTCGGCGAAGGCGTTGTCGGCGGCGCGCACGGCGGCGTCGACCTGGGCCTCGGTGGCTTCGTTGATCTCTACCAGTACTTCGCCCAGTGCCGGGTTCAGCACCGGTTGCGCGGGGCCTTCGCCATTGACCAGGTGGCCGTTGATCAAGAGTTTTGTTTGCATGGGTTTGTCCTCACTAACACTTTTATTGTTCTGCCGAAACCGAACTCTGGGTAGGAGCTGCCGAAGGCTGCGATCTTTTGATCTTGATCTTCAAAGCAACATCAAAGGATCGCAGCCTTCGGCAGCTCCTACAGGGGGTTCGGTTTCTTCAGTTATTCGGTTATTTCCCGCCGCTACCTGCCACGCTTTCGCCACCCCGGGTCAGGTAATACGCGCCCAGAATCGGCAACATGGTCACCATCATTACCAGCATCGCGACGACGTTGGTCACCGGCACATCCCGTGGCCGGCTCAACTGATTGAGCAGCCACAACGGCAACGTGCGTTCATGCCCGGCGGTAAACGTGGTGACGATGATTTCGTCGAACGACAGCGCAAACGCCAACATGCCGCCAGCCAACAACGCCGAGCCAAGGTTCGGCAGGATGATGTAGCGAAAGGTCTGCCAGCCGTCGGCGCCGAGGTCCATCGAGGCCTCGATCAAGCTGTGTGAAGTGCGGCGCAGGCGGGCGATGACGTTGTTGTAGACGATCACCACGCAGAAGGTCGCGTGGCCGACGATTATGGTGAACATCCCCGGTTCGATCCCCAGGGTCTTGAACGTCGCCAGCAACGCGATCCCGGTGATGATCCCCGGCAACGCAATCGGCAAGATCAGCATCAGCGAAATGCCCTGTTTGCCGAAGAAGTCGCGGCGATACAACGCGGCCGAAGCCAGCGTGCCGAGCACCATCGCAATCAACGTGGCAATGGCTGCGATCTGCAATGAAAGCTTGATCGCCTCCAGAACATCCGGCCGCGAAAACGCCACGCTGAACCAATGCAACGTGAAGCCCTTCGGCGGAAAGCTGAACGCCGCTTCCTCGGTGTTGAAGGCGTAAAGGAAGATGATCAGGATCGGGAAGTGCAGAAACACCAACCCGCCCCAGGCTGCAATGCGCAGACCCAGTGAAGCGCGCTCAGAGTGCATCGAAGGCCCCCAGACGTTTGACGATGGACAGGTAAACCGCGATCAACACAATCGGCACCAAGGTAAACGCTGCGGCCATTGGCATGTTGCCGATAGCGCCCTGCTGCGCATAAACCATGCTGCCGACGAAGTACCCCGGCGGCCCGACCAGTTGCGGCACGATGAAGTCGCCCAGGGTCAACGAAAACGTGAAGATCGAACCGGCCGCGATGCCCGGAATCGACAGCGGCAAAATCACCTGCATAAAGGTCTGACGCGGCTTGGCGCCAAGGTCAGCGGAGGCCTGCAACAGTGAGGGCGGCAGACGTTCCAGCGAGGCCTGAATCGGCAGGATCATGAACGGCAGCCAGATGTAGACAAACACCATGAACCGCCCCAGATGCGAGGTCGACAAGGTGCTGCCACCGACCCCGGGAATCCCCAAAATGAACTGCAACACCGGCTCCAGCCCCAAGTGCTGCACAAACCACTGCGCCACGCCGCCCTTGGCCAACAGCAACGTCCACGCATAGGCCTTGACGATGTAACTGGCCCACATCGGCATCATCACCGCGATGTAGAAAAATGCCTTGGTCTTGCCGGTGGTGTAGCGCGCCATGTAGTAGGCGATCGGGAACGCGACGATGGCGCTGGCGATCGACACGACGATGGCCATGCTAAGCGTGCGCAGGATGATGTCGAAGTTCGACGGCTGAAACAGCGCGGCAAAATTCGCCAGGGTCAGGTCAGGGGTGACCGCCATGGTGAAGTCGTCGAAGGTGTAGAAACCCTGCCACAACAGCACCAGCAGCGAGCCGAGGTAGATCGCGCCAAACCACAGCAGTGGCGGCACCAGCAGCATCGACAAATATAGATTCGGCTTGCGATAGAGCAGGTTGGAAAACCTGCGCAACGGCGGCGCTTGAGTCATCGCGAGCGTGCTCATGTCACACCCCGCTCGCTACGGTGTCGTGCAGCGGGATCATCGCTTCCCGCGCCCAACGCGCACTCAGGCGCTGGCCGGTGTGGTGCTGCGCGCTGCTGTCGATCCACTGATTGTTGGCGTGGCTGATGCTCAGGGTCTGGCCGTTTTCCAGTTTCAATTCATAGCGCGTGGCGCTGCCTTGGTACTGGATGTCGTGGAGCAATCCGCTGACTTCGATTTCGTGGCTGGCGAGTGGGCCTTCGGCAAAACGCACGTGTTCCGGGCGAATTGAAAACGGCTGCGGATGACCGCTGATTTGGCGGGCCAGATCGCCACGAATCACGTTCGAGGTGCCGACGAATTCAGCGACAAACGTGGTGGTCGGTTTCATGTACAGATTGCGCGGCGTGTCGACCTGTTCGATGCGGCCCTTGTTGAACACGGCGACGCGATCGGACATCGACAGCGCTTCGGTTTGATCGTGGGTGACGAAGATGAAAGTGATGCCGAGCTGGCGTTGCAGCTTCTTCAGTTCGCTTTGCATTTGTTCGCGCAGTTTCAGGTCGAGCGCGCCCAAAGGCTCATCGAGCAACAGCACGCGCGGACGATTGACCAAGGCGCGGGCGAGGGCGACACGCTGGCGCTGACCACCGGACAACTGCACCGGTTTGCGTGCGCCGTAACCGCCGAGGGCGACCATGTCCAAGGCTTCTTCGGCGCGTTTGTGCCGTTCGGTTTTGCCGACGCCTTTGACCTTCAAGCCGTAGGCGACGTTGTCGAGGACGTTCATGTGCGGGAACAGTGCGTAATCCTGAAACACCGTGTTGACGTCACGCTGGTACGGCGGCAGACCGGCCGCTTCGGCGCCATGAATGCGGATCGAGCCGGCGCTCGGTTGTTCGAAGCCGGCGATCAGGCGCAGGCAGGTGGTCTTGCCCGAGCCGGAAGGGCCGAGCATGGAAAAAAACTCACCGTCCTGAATATCGATGGAAACCCGGTCAACGGCCTTCACCTCGCCGAACTGCCGGGAAACGTTGGTGAACTGGACTGCAAGCGTCATGGTGCGGTGCTCCAAAAAGGCGTAGGCCGTCGCAGCGGCCCTGCCTGGACTTTTTTCGAGTGATCTTTCCTACGCTCTGCGTGGGAATGCAGCCTGTGACGTTCTGCGTCACCTCGTGCAAATGGACGCGGAGCGTCCGGTGATGCATTCCCACGCAGAGCGTGGGAACGATCGGCATCCAACGGTGAATGCGATCCGCTTTTAGCGCCCTCATTCGGCGGACGAGATGCGATCCGCTTTTAGCTCCCTCTCCCTCCGGGAGAGGGCGGGGGGTGAGGGTGGCTTTATTGGCCATTGCGCTGAAATCAAGAGCAAAGGCAAAAGCCACCCCCTCACCCCAGCCCTCTCCCCCAAGGGGGGCGAGGGGGAAAGGGAGCTGATCGAGTGAAGGCTAGCGGCCGCCCATGATCGCGATGTAGTCCTGGGTCCAGCGGCTATACGGCACAAACTTGCCACCCTCAGCCTGCGGGGTTTTCCAGAAGGCGATCTTGTCGAACTGATCGAAGCCGTTGGTTTTGCAGCCTTCGGCGCCAAGCAATTCGCTCTCCTTGCACGCCGCAGGAACGGCCGGCAACGAACCGAACCACGCCGCCACATCACCCTGGACTTTTGGTTTCAGCGACCAGTCCATCCACTTGTAAGCGCAATTGGGATGCTTGGCCTCGGCGTGCAACATGGTGGTATCCGCCCAACCCGTCGCGCCTTCTTTCGGAATGGTCGAAGCGATCGGCTGCTTCTCGTTCATCAAACCGTTGACCTGATACGGCCAGGCGCTCGACGCCACCACGCCTTCGTTTTTGAAGTCGCTCATCTGTACCGTGGTGTCGTGCCAGTAGCGATGGATCAGCGGCTGCTGCGCGCGCAGCAGATCGAGCACGGCTTTGTACTGGTCTTCGGTGAGTTGGTACGGATCCTTGATGCCCAGTTCAGGCTTGGTCGACTTCAGATACAGCGCCGCGTCGGCGATGTAGATCGGGCCGTCATAGGCCTGCACGCGGCCCTTGTTCGACTTGCCATCGGGCAGATCCTGCGCGGCGAACACCACGTTCCAGCTGGTCGGCGCGGTCTTGAATACGTTGGTGTTGTACATCAGCACGTTCGGGCCCCACTGATACGGGGTGCCGTAAGTCTGCTTGTTGACCACGTACCACGGCGCATCTTTCAGGCGCGGGTCGAGGGTGTTCCAGTTCGGGATCAACGCGGTGTTGATCGGTTGCACACGCTTGCCGACAATCAACCGCAGCGAGGCATCGCCCGACGCGGTGACCAGGTCGTAACCGCCCTTGGCCATCAGGCTGACCATTTCGTCCGAGGTCGCAGCCGTCTTCACATTGACCTTGCAGCCGGTTTCCTGCTCGAAACCGGTCACCCAGTCGTAGGCTTTATCGCTCTCGCCACGTTCGATGTAACCCGGCCACGCAACGATATCCAGCTGGCCTTCGCCAGCCCCGACCGCCTTCAACGGCTCGGCGGCTTGCAGGCTGGCGCTGGCTAACAGGGCCGTGGTGATTGCACTGAGCAGTGCGGTCTTGTGCACGAACATGGTTGAACCCTCTTCTTTAAATTATGGTCGGGGCAGTTGTGAACGCGGTGAAGCATGCCGTTGGCGGCTTGTTATTAGCGTAGTCAGAGATGCTGGCCGTGGCGGGCCATGATGTGCCGCACCACGCTGTAGTCCTGAAGCGAATCACTGGATAAGTCTTTGCCGTAACCGGAGCGTTTCAGCCCGCCATGGGGCATTTCGCTGACCAGCATGAAATGGCTGTTGATCCACGTGCAGCCATACTGCAAGCGCGCGGCGACCTGCATCGCCTTGTCCAGATTCTGCGTCCAGACCGACGAGGCGAGACCGTATTCGGAGTCGTTGGCCCAGTCGACCGCTTGTGTGAGTTCGTCGAAACGCGTCACCGTGACCACGGGGCCGAACACTTCGCGCTGGACGATTTCGTCACCCTGTTTGCAACCGGCGAGCAGGGTCGGTTGATAGAAGAAACCGGCGCCGGAGTGCACCGCCGCACCGGTCACGCGCTCAATGTGCGGCTGGCCGAGGGCGCGCTCGACGAAACTGGCGACGCGGTCGCGCTGGCGGGTGCTGATCAGCGGGCCGATCTCGTTGTCGGCGTCGCGTTTGCCGGCGAAGCGCAGGCTGCTGACGGCGGCGCCGAGTTCGGCGACCAGTTTGTCGTGAATCCCGGCCTGCGCGTAGATCCGGCACGCAGCGGTGCAGTCCTGCCCGGCGTTGTAGTAACCATAGGTGCGCACGCCTTCGACCACGGCCTGGATGTCGGCGTCGTTGCAGACGATCACCGGGGCTTTGCCACCGAGTTCGAGGTGCGTACGTTTCAGGGTTTTCGCGGCGGCCTGGAGGATTTTCTGCCCGGTGACGATATCGCCGGTCAGCGAGACCATGCGCACTTTGGCGTGGCCGACCAAATGGCTGCCGACGCCTTCGCCACCACCGCAGATGATGTTGATCACCCCGCGCGGGAGGATTTCGGCCAGCGCTGGCGCCAGGGCGAGGATCGACAGTGGTGTGTGCTCGGACGGTTTGAACACCAGCGTGTTGCCGGCGGCGAGGGCCGGGGCGATTTTCCACGCGGCCATCATGATCGGGTAATTCCACGGCGCGATCGAGGCGACCACGCCAATCGGATCACGACGGACCATGCTGGTGTAGCCCGGCAGGTATTCGCCGCTGAGCTGACCGGTCTGGCAACGCACGGCGCCCGCGAAGAAGCGGAACACATCAACGGTCGCGGTCAAATCGTCCTGACGCGCCAGGTGCAGCGGCTTGCCGCAGTTCTGCGATTCGAGGCGGGCGAGGTGATCGGCGTGTTTTTCGACGGCGTTGGCAATCTCGAGCAGCAGGTTCGAACGTTGCTGCGGCGTGGTGCGCGACCACTCGGCAAAGGCGCGGTGGGCGGCGAGGATCGCGGCTTCAACCTGCTCGGTGCTGGCCTCGGCGATGTGCGTGAGGATTTCACCGGAGGCCGGGTTGATAATCGGCTCGACAAAACCTTGCCCGGCGACCAGTTCGCCGTCGATCAACAACGCGGTACATATCGGGGTTTGCGCGCCAGCCATTTTCCGCGATCTCTTTTCTTGTGTGGCCATTGTTGCTCCCAGATACCGGGAGCCGACCGTCTTATAGATGCAGCAAGACTAGTGCGCGGCTCCGAGGTCGACAAATTCTAAATACTGAAGGCTGCGTTCGATTAAATAGATGGCTTGCGCCCGCCGTGGGGTTGCTCGCGGGCCACGGTCAGGAACGGATCGACCAGCGCTGGCCGCGCGGTGCCACGACGCCAGGCCAGCCCGACGTCGAGGGTCTGGTTGAGGTCGGCAATGGATCGCGCTTCGATGATGTCGCCCTCCAGGGACCATGGGCGATAGGTCATGTCTGGCTGGATCGACACACCCAAACCGGCGGCGACCAGGCTTCGCACGGCTTCGGTCGAGGCGGTTCTCAAGGTGATTTTTGGCTGCAACCCGGCGCCGCGCCACAATCGCTGGGCGTTGCGATCCATTTCATCGACGTTGAGTTGAATCAGCGGCTCGCGGGCGACGTCGGCGAGGTTGATGCTGTCGTGCTCCAGCAACGGATGCTGCGCCGGCAGCCACAAACGGTGCGGCGAGTGGGTCAGCACTTCGGTCTGCAAGGCGTGGCGGTCTTCGAGGTTGGACAGGATCAGTACGCCGACATCGATCTCGCCGCTGACCAGCAAATGCTCGATGTACGGGCGCTCGTCTTCCATTACCCGGATCTCGACATTGGGATAGGCACGCTGAAACCGGGTGAGCAGATCCGCCAGGTAATAACCGGCGACGAGGCTGGTAACGCCGACGATCAACTGCCCCGCGACCTGATCGGTGCTCTGTTGCAGGCTGCGCTTGGCGTTGTCCACGGTCGCCAGGATCAGGTGCGCCTGGCGCAGGAATTGATGACCTTGGTGGGTCAGCGTCATGCCCTTGGGGTGGCGGCTGAACAGGCTGACGCCGATTTCCTCTTCCAGTTGCTGGATTGCCAGAGTCAGGGTTGATTGGGAAATGAACGCGGTTTGCGCGGCAGCGGAGATCGAGCCGGTCTCGGCCACGGCGATGAAGTGACGGATCTGACGCAGGGTCATCATGACGGAATACCCGGAGGGCTGTTTTTGTCGATGAGCCCGAGTGTATATCGTTTTAATCGATGGGCAGATTGCAAAGAGGGCTCGCGAGAACAACCGTAGCCGTCCGTCGGGAAAGGCCGGCGACCTGTAATTTCTGACAGTTGTCAGGGTTGCCTTTTCGGCGCCCACTCTCCGGCAAGCGTTTCTGGCGTTCAATCCGCGAGCAGGAGATTCACATGGCCACAACCCCAACCGGACAGTCCAATAGTCCACAACCGGTCGCCCCCACCTGGCTCCCGGAAAACGAAGAGCCGATATCGGGTGTGATGGCGGCGGACAATACGGTGCTGACGCTGTATCCGCCTGATCTGCCCGAAGCGACCAGACTTGAGGCAGGTGCGCATTTTGGGGTTCCCTTGCGCATTTATGATTTCGCGCCTCAAGGCGCGGCAGTCAGGTTCGGTCCATATCTGGGCCAGCTTAAGGGCGATACGGTGCTTCTCGATCTTAACGGTCAACCCGGCATCGACAGTACGCAGACTCAAGCCGTAGACGATACGGTGACACTGCACATTCCCAAAAAGATGCTGCTTGCCGATGTTGTCAATCGGCTCACCTGTACCGTACGCCGGGGCAGTGGCAACATGGGCACCTCGGAGCCACCGCTGGAACTGTTGTACAACAAGATTCGTCCAGGCAAGGAAGACACCAGTCCGGGCGACGATGAACATTCCGAACTTGAGTTGCTGCTGTCCGATGCATTGCGCAACGGTGTAGGCGCGGACTTTCCTGCCGCCGGCGCACAGGTGTGCGTTTCCTACCCGTATTGCCGGGCATACGACCTCATCCGGTTGAACCTCAACGGCCATGATGTGTACCACCAGGTCACCGAGCAGGATGCGCCGGATCCTGGTTCCAGTGAGCCGGTCAAAGTCTGCTTCAACGTCACCCGGGCAGACTTTGAGAAAGCCAAGGATCATCCGAAATTCAACATCTCTTATACGGTCACCGATCAACTCGGTAACGGTGCCGATCCGGATTCACCCTGGTCTGCCGTGCAGACCATTGATGTGGATTTGGCGGGTGCGCGATTGCCGAAGGCGTTTTTGCGCGAAAGCCTCAGTGGTGCCGACGAATCGCCGGATATTGACCTGGAGAAACTCGGTGCCAATCCTTTGCTGGTCATCGTACTCACCAGCGATTCGCGCTTCCTCGTCGGGGATGACATTTATGTCACCTACACCGCCAAAGTCACAGGCAAGCCGGATGTGGTTGTAACAGCGTCGGGAAGTGTCACAAAGGACGAGTTTGATGAGAAACAGCGGTGTGTGCTGACGATCGCCAACGAGAAAGTCATTGCTGGCAGCGAGGTAACAGTGGTCTACACATTGCTCAGGGGTGGGGCCTCGGTCGGTAATTCGTTAGTGACCACTGCTGACGTATTAGGCGAGGGCTTGCCAAAACTGCAAGCGCCGCAACTGATCAAGTCGGCCAATCGCGTGCTCGACCCGCTGGACCCGGCCAATCTGCAAGGTGCCATTGGGCGGGTCGAGGTCTTGGGTTATCGCCAGGGCGACACGGTGCAACTGGTTGTCAGGGGGAAGCCGGGCGCGGGATCGCCAGAGTTCGAACCCAAAGCGCTGAATGCCAACAGCCGCGCCAACTTTGTTTTGAACAGCGCGTGCATCGCGGCCAATCTGGGTGAACCGGTAGACCTCCATTTCGTACAACTGCGCGGCGGCAAGCCGGTACAGACCTCACCGGACCTTGCTGCCTCGATAGGGAGGATCCCGGACTATCACGCGACATTGCCCACGCCAATCATTGGTGCTGAGAGCGGCGCTGATCTGGACGTCAACAAACAGGACGCCAAGACGCTGTTGAACGTCAGCGCCTGGCCTCACCAGGTGGCCGGTCAACGTATCTGGATCGACTACATTGGGGTTGACCGCGATGGCAACGAGACGGTTTTTGAGGATCTGAAAGGCGAGGCTCATTCCGCCACGCAAGGCTTGAGCCGGGTCATTCCGTTTGAATGGCTGTCTACGCGCAAGGACAGGAGTCTTGTGATCATACGCACCCGCGTGAACTACTACGGTGAGAATGATAAGAGCAAGGCGGTAAAGTTACCCGAGAGGACTTATACCGTTACGACAGTGTTGGTTGAGGATTTTGAAGATCAGCCTACGCAAAGAATTACCCGGGCTGGTGAGAGGCTTGTGACGCCGGCTCTCACCTTCGAGCTTTTGAGTACTGCAGTATCTCCGACGCATCCTACCGCTTATACCCAAGCAGCCATAGATACCAGTCCACCTGGCAAGCAGTTGCACTGGTATGTCGTGGCGCAAGAGAAAGCACAGATAACGTTCGTTCGTCCCTGTCAGAAGCTGAGTTTTTTGTCCACGGGCAACATGGCTGATCCTCATTTTGCTGACGTGCATTTTTACGGCACTGGCGGCTATCTGGGGCAAAAAAGGATCTCTCTGGCTAACCGTGGCAAGACCATTGAGTTTTCGGGACGGGACATCGTCAGGCTGGAGTTTTTAGCGAATGGCAACATTGCCTGGGTGTTTGACGATTTCGTGTTGACGCCTTAGTGACTAAAAAACCTGGAAGCACACGCCCGGCCTTCCCGGTGACACTGTTCAACTGATTGTAAAAGGCGCGCCCGGACCAGGTTCTCCGACCTTTGCCGCCAAAGCCCACAATGCCAATAGCTGGGCAAACTTCCCTCTGGACAGTGGGTGCATTGTCGCCAATTTCGGCAAACTCGTTGCGCTGTCCTATTGGCTGTTTCGCGATGGCAAGCCATTTCCTCTTTCTCCTGTGCTGAATGCAACGGTCGGCACTATTTCTGAGAGAGATTCGCGCCTGCCGACACCGTTGATTGACGCCCAGACAGGGCGAACCCTGGTGGGGAGATGACCGCACTGGCCAACTCGGGAATTCTGCTGGATGACTTCAGGTTGATATGAGCCGCATCGTTTGCGGTTTTGTGCGCACAAGCGTCGGCTGGGCGCAACATCCGGAAGCACTCTCTCGGACAGCGTGGCGGCACTTTCGGACTAGGCTGAGGGCCTTATTGATCCCGATAAGCTCAGTTTGGAGGTGGAACATGAACACCCGTGGATTGCTCGATCAACTGCTCAAGTCCGGTCAGGATCTATTGCAGAACAAGGCAGGTGGCTCGGGCAACAAACCGGCTGCCGGTGGTCTGGGCGGTCTGCTGGGCGGGTCGTCCGGCGCTGGTGGCCTCGGTGGTTTGCTGTCAGGCGCGGGCGGCGGCGCGTTGGCCGCCGGAGCCATGGGCCTTCTGCTGGGCAGCAAAAAGGCCCGCAAGGTCGGCGGCAAAGTCGCGATCTACGGCGGTCTGGCCGCGCTGGGTGTCCTGGCCTACAAGGCCTACGGCAACTACAACGCGCAAAAAGGCACCGCGCCACAAAGCGAGCCGCAAACTCTGGATCGCCTGCCACCCGCGCAAGCCGAGCAACACAGCCAGGCCATTCTCAAGGCGCTCATCGCCGCCGCAAAGGCTGACGGCCACATCGATGACCGCGAGCGCCAACTGATCGAAGGCGAGTTTACAAAGCTCGACAACGATCAGGAGCTGCAGCACTGGCTGCACGCCGAACTCAACAAACCCCTCGACCCCACCGACGTCGCCCGCGCCGCGAGTACGCCGGAGATGGCGGCAGAGATGTATATCGCCAGCGTGATGCTGGTGGATGAGGAAAGCTTCATGGAGAAGAGCTATCTGGATGAACTGGCGCGGCAGTTGAAGCTGGAGCCGGGGTTGAAGGTGGAGTTGGAAAAGCAAGTGCGACTGACTGCTTTATAGGCCGAGCCAGGCACCAGCGGTAGTTTGTTTTTTGTTGAACTTCGAACTACCGCTCGTCTGAAATCTGGCGGCACCTGTCAGATCTGACAGTAGTTCTTAAAATTTTTCTGAAGTTCAATGGATCTGTCAAAAACATTGGCAGGAGCCATGATCATGACCACTAATAAACCCTTATCTAAAAAAATCGCTGATTTGACCAACGCACTTCAGACTTCAACAATTCCGGTAAAGTCCAGACCCATATCTGTTGCATTCAGTAAGGATGAAAAACGGGCTTTTGTCTGCCACGACAATCGCGACAATAATGAGGGTTATGTTTCAGTAATCGATGTGGGATCTTCCGAGGTGGTGAAGATCATCACATTAGAAAGTCGTGTGAGAGCCATTGCCGTAAGTCCTGATGACAAGCGCATTGTGGTTTGTAATCAGGGTGAAGTATGGGTCATCGATGCTAAAACGTTAGAGCCTGCAAAAGTCGAGGAGGAGGACGTTGGTGCTGACGTGTCTGTGGCGTTTAGCCCTGATGGTAAATTCATCTACTTCGTCCGCTCGAGCGCACCGCAATTTATCGTCCTGAATGCGACGAGCCTGAGAAAAGTCCATTCGATATTCTCTGCAGGAAGCCCGAATGCTGTTGTGGTGAGTCCGGATAATTCGAAAGTTTACTTTTCGGCAGAAATGAACGCAGAAGTTAATGTTTTTGATGTTGCTGCTCAGGACGTTGTAAAAAGTATAAAGGTCGGGAAGACACCGAACGATCTTGCCATTACAGGTGATGGCCAGTTCCTTTGTGTGTGTAATTACGAAGATAATACTGTGTCATTTATTAATACCACGATAGAGACAGTGGTTAAGACAGTGTCTGTCGGCGAAGGGCCTGTTGCAGTCGCGTCTGGTTCTGATGGGCGTTACATGTATGTCGTCCGGAATTCGGACGAAAAAGTTTTAGTCATCGACGTGGGCACTTTTGCAGAAGTTCGTCAGTTCTCCGTCGGCTCTATGCCGTTCGACATTGCGGTCGCAGAATCTGTTATTTACACCGTAAACCTGAACTCGGCTTCGGTCACAGTAACCCGACTGGCTTAAGGCGGTGGGAGAGCGGAGCCTAACGTAGCCCTCTTCATATAATTGGCGCGGTCAGCAGACCGTGCTTGTGTTCTTTGCGAGCAGGCTCGTTCCCACGTTTTAGCCTGCTCGCAATGCTGTTTCCGCCGCGTCCCCCTCCGATGGCCGATCCATCGCCCCTTTTTGCCATTACCCCACTGGCACGTCAGCCCCGAATTGTCGGACAGTCCCACCCCAGAGCCTTCCCGCCAACCCCGCCGGACAGGCCTGAGGGTTAAAAAGCGTCTTATAAATGAAACACCGCCCTCGGCTATACTCCCCGCATTTCGACTGAGCCACGAGGAATCACTGTGAAGAACTGGACGTTGCGCCAACGCATTTTGGCGAGCTTTGCGGTGATTATCGCCATCATGTTGCTGATGGTCGTCGTTTCGTATTCACGGCTGTTGAAGATCGAGGCCAGTGAAAACAGCGTGCGCGATGACGCGATTCCCGGCGTCTATTACAGCTCGATGATTCGCGGCGCGTGGGTCGACAGTTACTTGCAGACCCAGGAACTGCTCGGCCTGAAAGAAGGGCAGGGCATCAGCAGCGAAGATGCGGCGGACTACAAGGCGTTTGAAAACCGCCTGCAAGAGCAGATGGCCAACTACCGCAGCACCATGGCCACTGAAGAGGACCGTACCGAGTTCGCGGCCTTCGAGAAGTTTCACGATGCCTACATGAAGATTCAGGATCAGGTGCTGGACCTGCACAAGCGCAATCTGGAAGCCGATGCGGTCAAGCTGTTCAATGAAAAGCTGACCCCGACCTGGTACAGCGGGCGGATGAAACTCAACGACATCATCGGCGAGAACAAGAAAGTCGCCGATCAGGCCATGGCCAACATCGACGACGCTGTCGCAGCGGCCAAAGTCAGCATGTTTATCTCGCTGCTGATCGCTGTTCTGGCGGCCGGTGCCTGCGGTCTGCTGCTGATGCGCGCAATCATGGCGCCGATGAACCGCATCGTGAAAATCCTCGAAATCATGCGCACCGGCGACCTCAGTTCGCGTCTGAACCTCGACCGCAAGGACGAGTTCGGTGCGGTGGAAACCGGCTTCAACGACATGATGACCGAGCTCACCGCGCTGGTGTCGCAAGCCCAGCGCTCCTCGGTGCAGGTGACCACGTCGGTGACCGAGATCGCCGCCACCTCCAAGCAACAGCAAGCCACCGCCACCGAAACCGCCGCCACCACTACTGAAATCGGCGCGACGTCGCGTGAGATCGCCGCCACCTCGCGCGATTTGGTGCGCACCATGACCGAAGTGTCCACGGCCGCCGATCAGGCCTCGGTGCTGGCCGGCTCCGGCCAGCAAGGTCTGGCGCGCATGGAAGACACCATGCACTCGGTGATGGGCGCGGCCGATCTGGTCAACGCCAAACTGGCGATCCTCAACGAGAAGGCCGGCAACATCAACCAGGTGGTGGTGACCATCGTCAAAGTCGCCGACCAGACCAACCTGTTGTCGCTCAACGCAGCGATTGAAGCCGAGAAGGCCGGTGAGTACGGTCGCGGTTTCGCCGTCGTCGCCACCGAAGTGCGGCGCCTGGCGGATCAGACCGCTGTCGCCACTTACGACATCGAACAAATGGTTCGCGAGATCCAGTCGGCGGTGTCCGCCGGGGTGATGGGCATGGACAAATTCTCCGAAGAAGTGCGTCGCGGCATGTCTGAAGTTCAGCAGGTCGGCGAACAACTGTCGCAGATCATCCACCAGGTTCAGGCGCTGGCGCCGCGGGTGTTGATGGTCAACGAGGGCATGCAGGCCCAGGCCACCGGCGCCGAGCAGATCAACCATGCGCTGGTGCAGTTGGGCGACGCCAGCAGCCAGACAGTCGAGTCGCTGCGTCAGGCCAGTTTCGCCATCGACGAACTGAGCCAGGTGGCCGTCGGGCTGCGCAGTGGCGTTTCGCGATTTAAAGTCTGATGAGCGAAATCATCGCCAAACGCAGCGCCGCGCAGGTGGCGAAGCCGGCGTTGTTCCTGCTGTTTCGCATCGGCAGCGAGCGTTACGCCTTGCGCGCCACCGAAGTCGCGGAAGTGTTGCCACGCCTGCCGTTGAAACCGATTGCCCGGGCGCCGCACTGGGTCGCCGGGGTGTTTGCCTATCGCGGTGCGGTGGTGCCGGTGATCGACCTGAGTGCGCTGACCTTTGGCCATCCCGCTGAGGCGCGCACCAGTACGCGCCTGGTGCTGGTTAATTACCAGCCGGATGAATCGCAGCCCGCGCAATGGCTGGGGCTGATTCTCGAACAGGCCACCGACACCCTGCGTTGCCATCCGCAGGAGTTTCAGCCTTATGGCCTCGACAATCGCGAGGCGCCTTACCTCGGCCCGGTGCGCGAAGATGCCCAAGGATTGGTGCAATGGGTGCGGGTCAAGGACTTGCTCGATGACGCCGTGCGCAGCTTGCTGTTCCCCGATCCGCCGCTGAGTCCGGCGCAGCTTGAGGCGCAGGCATGAGCAGCGATCAGCGTTTTTTCGACTTCCTCAAGGAGCGCATCGGTCTCGATGTGACGTCGGTGGGGCCGGCGATCATTGAGCGCGCCGTGCGTCAGCGCACCACGCTCTCGCAAGCGGCGCATGCCGATGAGTATTGGCTGTTGCTACAAGGCTCGCGGGATGAACAACAAGCGTTGATCGAAGCCGTGATCGTCCCGGAAACGTGGTTTTTCCGCTACCCGGAATCTTTCGCCACGCTGGGCAAACTCGCCCGCAAGCGCCTGGCCGAACTGAACAACATGCGCGCCTTGCGCATTCTCAGCCTGCCGTGTTCCACCGGCGAAGAACCGTATTCGATTGCCATGGCCTTGCTCGATGCCGGGCTTAAACCGCATCAGTTCAAGGTCGACGGCATGGACGTCAGCCCACTCTCGGTGGAGAAGGCGCGGCGTGCGCTGTACGGCAAGAATTCGTTTCGCGGCCAGGATCTGGACTTTCGCGAGCGGCACTTCACGTCTGAGCAGGACGGTCATCGGGTCAACGAAAACGTCCGTGAGCAAGTGCGTTTGCAGGTCGGTAACGTGCTTGATCCAGCATTGCTGGCCAGCGAGCCGGCGTTCGATTTCGTGTTCTGCCGTAACCTGTTGATCTATTTCGATCAGCCGACGCAGAAGCAGGTGTTCGAGGTGCTCAAACGCCTGACCCATTTTGATGGCGTGCTGTTTATCGGCCCGGCAGAAGGCAGTTTGCTCGGGCGTTTGGGCATGCGTTCGATCGGTATCCCGCAGTCCTTCGCGTTCAGCCGCCACAGCGATCCGCATCCCGAACCGCTACCGACGCCCAAGCCCATTGTGGTGCCAGTCAGCCAACCGCCACGCAGCACGCCGCCCGCGCCGGTGCGCAATCGACCGTTTGCCGCCGTGACGCCGCTACCAAACTCCAGCAAAAGTGCCAACCCGGACGCGGCGACCCTGCTGGCGAACATCGCTGCACTGGCCAACGAAGGCAAAAGTGCCGAGGCCCGCGCCGCCTGCGAACAGTATTTGCGCAGCCACGAACCGGTGGCTCAGGTGTTTTACTGGCTCGGGCTGCTCAGTGACGTCGCCGGCCTGAACCTCGAAGCCCAAGGCTTCTATCGCAAGGCGTTGTACCTCGAACCGCAACACCCCGAAGCGTTGATGCACCTGGCCGTGTTGTTGCAGGCCCAGGGCGATACGGCGGGTGCCAGACGATTGCAGGAGCGCGCCGCCCGCAGCGGCCGCACCGCCGACAGTGAGCGTAAACGATGATCCCGTCCGACACCTTGAACGTCACCCACGAAGACGCCCGGGCCATCGATGATTGCTGGAACCGCATCGGCATTCATGGCGACAAGTCCTGCCCGCTGCTGGAAGACCATATTCATTGCCGCAATTGCTCGGTGTATTCCGCCGCCGCCACCCGCCTGCTTGATCGTTATGCGCTGCAGCAGGATGAGCGCAGCCCGATGGCTACCACCGTTGAAACAGATGTCAAAACCCGTTCGCTGTTGATGTTCCGTCTCGGCGAAGAATGGCTGGGGCTGGCGACCCGCAGCCTCGTTGAAGTCGCACCCATGCAGGCGATTCACTCATTGCCACACCAGCGCTCGCGGGCCTTGCTCGGCGTGGCGAATGTGCGCGGTGCACTGGTGGCGTGCCTGTCGCTGGTCGAATTACTCGATCTGGATGGCAGCGCGGCGCCAGCTACTGGCGCGCGAATCATGCCGCGCATGCTGATCATCGCTGCGCACGGCGGACCGGTGGTGGTGCCGGTGGATGAGGTTGACGGTATTCATGCCATCGATGAGCGAATCCTAGAGGCAGCATCGCAATCCGGCGCGCAAGCCAGTGCCAAATACACCCGTGGTGTTCTGCAATATCGCGGTCGCAGCCTGCGTTGGCTGGATGAAGAACAGCTGTTGTCCGCCGTGACCCGGAGCCTCACATGACCCCCGAGCAAATGCGCGACGCTTCGCTGCTTGAGCTGTTCAGCCTCGAAGCCGAAGCCCAGACCCAGGTGCTCAGCGCCGGTCTGCTGGCGCTGGAGCGCAACCCGACCCAGACCGATCAACTGGAATCGTGCATGCGCGCGGCGCACTCGCTAAAAGGTGCGGCGCGGATTGTCGGCATCGACAGCGGCGTCAGTGTTGCGCATGTCATGGAGGATTGCCTGGTCAGCGCTCAGGAAGGGCGGTTGTTGCTGCGCCCGGAGCACATCGATGCGTTGTTGCAGGGCACCGACTTGCTGATGCGCATTGCGACGCCAGCGAATGCTCCACAACCGGCTGACATCGAAGCGTATGTGACGTTGATGGCGCAGTTGCTTGATCCGGCGTCCCCGCCTGCCGTCGCAGCGCCAGTCATGGCCGAATTGCAACTGCAAGCGCCGCGAGTCGAGCCGGCGCCGCCTGCGCCCGTCATCGACGTGGCGAGTGAGACGCCCGAGCCGGCGCCACGCAAAAACAAACGCAGCACCGAAGGTGGCGAACGCGTTTTGCGCGTTACCGCCGAGCGCCTGAACAGCCTGCTCGATCTGTCGAGCAAATCGCTCGTCGAAACCCAACGCCTGAAACCGCATCTGGCGACCATGCAACGCCTCAAGCGCATGCAGAACAACGGCCTGCGCGCGTTGGAAAACCTCAATGTGCACCTCAAGGAACACGCACTGAGCCTTGAGGCACTGGAAGCGTTGGAGGATGCGCGACGTCTGCTGGCCGAATCGCAGCAACTGCTGAGCGAAAAAAACGCCGAACTCGACGAATTCGCCTGGCAGGCCAGCCAGCGGGCACAAGTGCTCTACGACACCGCACTGGCCTGCCGCATGCGGCCCTTCGCCGATGTGCTGACCGGTCAGGTGCGCATGGTCCGTGATCTGGGCCGCAGCCTCGGCAAGCAGGTACGCCTGGAAATCGAAGGCGAGAAAACTCAGGTCGACCGTGACGTGCTGGAGAAGCTCGAAGCACCGCTGACCCATTTACTGCGCAACGCCGTCGATCACGGCATCGAAACCCCGGAACAGCGTCTGCGCAAGGGCAAGCCTGAAGAGGGCTTGATCCGCCTGCGCGCTTCGCATCAGGCCGGTCTGCTGGTGTTGGAACTGAGTGATGACGGCAACGGCGTTGATCTGGAAAAGGTCCGCCGCAGTATCGTCGAACGGCAGTTATCCCCAGCGGAAACGGCGGCGCAGTTGAGCGAGGAAGAACTGCTGACCTTCTTGTTCCTGCCCGGTTTCAGCCTGCGCGACACGGTCACCGAAGTGTCCGGGCGTGGCGTCGGTCTTGACGCGGTGCAGCACATGGTCCGGCAATTGCGCGGTGCGGTGGTGCTGGAGCAGACGGCGGGCGAGGGCAGTCGCTTCCATCTGGAAGTGCCGCTGACCTTGTCGGTGGTACGCAGTCTGGTGGTGGAGGTCGGTGAAGAAGCGTATGCCTTCCCGCTGGCGCACATCGAGCGCATGTGTGATCTGGCGCCGGAAGACATCGTGCAAGTCGAAGGTCGTCAGCATTTCTGGCACGAAGGCCAGCACGTCGGGCTGGTCGCGGCCAGCCAGTTGCTGAACCGTCCAGCCAGCCAGAACAGTGGCGAAACCCTTAAAGTCGTGGTGATCCGCGAGCGCGATGCGATTTATGGCGTTGCCGTGGAGCGCTTCATTGGCGAGCGCACATTGGTGGTCTTGCCACTCGATGAGCGTCTGGGCAAAGTGCAGGACATCTCTGCCGGCGCCTTGCTTGACGACGGTTCGGTGGTGCTGATCGTCGACGTTGAAGACATGCTGCGTTCGGTGGACAAATTGCTCAACACCGGTCGCCTCGAGCGCATCGCCCGTCACGGCAATCAAGCCGCCGAAGCGGCGCGCAAACGCGTGCTGGTGGTCGACGATTCGCTGACCGTGCGCGAGCTGCAACGCAAGCTGCTGCTCAACCGTGGCTACGACGTCGCGGTGGCGGTGGACGGCATGGACGGTTGGAACGCGCTGCGTTCGGAGGACTTCGATTTGCTGATCACCGACATCGACATGCCACGCATGGACGGCATCGAACTGGTCACGCTGTTGCGCCGCGACAACCGTCTGCAATCGCTGCCGGTGATGGTGGTGTCGTACAAGGATCGGGAAGAGGATCGCCGCCGTGGACTGGACGCCGGCGCCGACTATTATTTAGCCAAAGCCAGTTTTCATGACGACGCCCTGCTCGACGCAGTGGTCGAGCTCATCGGAGGAGCGCGGGCATGAAGATCGCAATCGTCAACGACATGCCCATGGCGGTGGAGGCTCTGCGCCGGGCGCTGGCCTTCGAGCCGGCGCATCAGGTGGTCTGGGTCGCCCGCAACGGCGCCGAGGCGGTGCAACTGTGCGCCGAAAACACCCCCGATCTGATCCTGATGGATCTGATCATGCCGGTGATGGACGGTGTCGAGGCCACCCGCCGAATCATGGCCGACACCCCGTGTGCCATTGTCATCGTCACCGTCGACCGCCAGCAGAACGTGCACCGGGTGTTTGAAGCCATGGGCCACGGCGCGCTGGATGTGGTCGATACTCCGGCACTCGGCGCCGGCGACGCGCGGGAAGCCGCCGCGCCGTTGCTGCGCAAGATCCTCAATATTGGCTGGCTGATCGGCGAGAAACCCACGCGTTCCCGGCCGGCGCCGCCGGCCCAGCGCAGTTCCGCTTCGTGCCAGCGGCTGGTGGCGATCGGCTCATCCGCAGGCGGGCCGGCGGCACTGGAAGTGCTGCTCAAAGGCTTGCCGAAGAATTTCTCGGCAGCCATTGTGCTGGTGCAGCATGTCGATCAGGTGTTTGCGGCTGGCATGGCCGAATGGCTGGCCAGCGCCAGCGGCCTCGATGTGCGTCTGGCCCGCGAAGGCGAACCGCCGCAGGCCGGCGCGGTGCTGCTGGCCGGCACCAATCACCATATTCGCTTGTTGAAAAACGGCACGCTGGCCTACACCGCCGAGCCGGTCAACGAGATCTACCGTCCTTCGATCGACGTGTTTTTCGAGAGTGTCGCAAGCTATTGGAATGGCGACGCCGTCGGGGTTTTATTGACCGGGATGGGACGCGACGGGGCGCAAGGGCTTAAGCTCATGCGCCAACAGGGTTATCTGACCATCGCGCAAGATCAGCAAAGCAGTGCGGTGTATGGCATGCCCAAGGCCGCTGCGGCCATTGATGCCGCCGTAGAAATCCGTCCACTGGAAAGAATAGCGCCACGATTGCAGGAGATTTTCCCCAAATGATCAGGTCAATCCGCAATCCTGGCCTCCGCAGTACTCAGGTGACCGCCCATGAATGACTTACAGATCGACGACATTAAAACCGACGAAAACGCCGCCATGGTGTTGTTGGTGGACGATCAGGCGATGATCGGCGAAGCCGTGCGCCGGGGGCTGTCGAACGAAGAGAACATCGACTTCCACTTCTGCTCCGACCCGCACCAGGCCATTGCGCAAGCGGTGCGGATCAAGCCGACGGTGATTTTGCAGGACCTGGTGATGCCCGGTCTCGATGGCCTGAGCCTGGTGCGCGAATACCGCAATCACCCGGCGACCAAGGACATTCCGATCATCGTCCTGTCGACCAAGGAAGACCCGCTGATCAAGAGCGCGGCGTTCTCGGCCGGGGCCAACGATTATCTGGTGAAACTGCCGGACACCATCGAGCTGGTGGCGCGCATCCGTTACCACTCGCGCTCGTACATGACGCTATTGCAGCGGGATGCGGCTTACCGCGCGCTGCGGGTCAGCCAGCAGCAATTGCTCGACACCAACCTGGTGCTGCAACGCCTGATGAACTCCGATGGCCTGACCGGGCTGTCTAATCGCCGGCACTTCGACGAATACCTGGAGCTGGAGTGGCGCCGTTCGCTGCGCGATCAGAGCCAGTTGTCGTTGCTGATGATCGATGTCGATTACTTCAAGTCCTACAACGACAGTTTTGGCCACGTAGAAGGCGACGAGGCGCTGCGCAAGGTCGCCACGGCGATCCGCGACGCCAGCGCACGACCTTCGGACTTGCCGGCACGTTATGGCGGTGAAGAGTTCGCGCTGGTGCTGCCGAACACCTCGCCGGGCGGTGCACGGCTGGTCGCGGAGAAACTGCGCCAGACCGTGGCTTCGCTGAAAATTCCGCACAACACCCCGGCGGACGGCGCGAGCCTGACGATCAGCATCGGTCTGGCGACCATGGTGCCGCAGGCGGGCAGTGATTGCCGGTTGCTGATTTCGGCGGCGGATCGCGGGTTGTATCTGGCCAAGAACAACGGGCGTAATCAGGTCGGAATCGAGTAACGCCCTTCCCCTCACCCCAGCCCTCTCCCAAGGGGAGAGGGGGCCGACCGAGGTGTCTGGCGCTGAACATCGACCTGATCGAACGAGTCGATTATGGATCTGCAAGCTTGGCAGGTCCGGATTCAGTAAAGCCGTTTCACGTCGGCGTATCTCTCAAATATCCCCCGATCGGTCCCCTCTCCCTCCGGGAGAGGGGGCCGACCGAGGTGTCTGGCGCTGTACATCGACCTGATCGACCAAGTCGATTATGGATCTGCAAGCTTGGCAATTATGGATTCGGCAAAGCCATTTCAGGTCGGCGTAGCGCTCAAATATCCCCCGATCGGTCCCCTCTCCCTCCGGGAGAGGGCTAGGGTGAGGGCTGGCAATCTCGACTCAGACGTTAACCTCCAGCCATTCACCCCCGGAGCCGCCAGACGGGCTGCCGTCACAGCCTGATTACGTTATACTCGCCGGCTTTCAAAAGTTCGCCAACGAGTGCTGCCCGTCATGGAAATCAACCCGATCCTGAACACCATCAAGGACCTGTCCGAGCGCTCCGAAACTATTCGGGGGTATCTTTGACTACGATCAAAAGCATGAGCGTCTGACTGAAGTCAATCGCGAGCTTGAAGATCCGAGTGTCTGGAACAAACCTGAATACGCCCAGGAGCTGGGCCGCGAGCGCTCGGCGCTGGCACAGATCGTCGATACCCTCGATGAACTGAACGCCGGCCTGGCCGATTGCCGCGATCTGCTGGACATGGCCGTCGAAGAAAACGACGAAGGCGCAGTGGGCGATGTCGTCGCCGAGCTGGCCCGTCTCGAGGAAAATCTGGCCAAGCTGGAATTCCGCCGCATGTTCAGCCATGAAATGGACCCGAACAACGCCTACCTGGACATCCAGGCCGGTTCCGGCGGCACCGAAGCCCAGGACTGGGCCAACATCCTCCTGCGCATGTACCTGCGCTGGGCGGATAAACGCGGTTTCGACGCGACCATCATGGAGTTGTCGGCCGGTGAAGTCGCCGGTATCAAAGGCGCGACCGTGCACATCAAGGGCGAATATGCCTTTGGCTGGCTGCGTACCGAGATCGGCGTGCACCGTCTGGTGCGCAAGAGCCCGTTCGACTCCGGCAACCGTCGTCACACCTCGTTCTCCGCGGTGTTCGTTTCGCCAGAGATCGACGACAAGGTCGAAATCGAAATCAACCCGGCAGACCTGCGGATCGACACCTATCGTTCCTCCGGTGCCGGTGGTCAGCACGTAAACACCACCGACTCGGCCGTACGTATCACTCACGTACCGACCAACACCGTGGTCAGCTGCCAGAACGAACGTTCCCAGCACGCCAACAAGGACACCGCCATGAAAATGCTGCGGGCCAAGTTGTACGAGCAGGAAATGCAGAAACGCAACGCCGCGTCGCAAGCGCTGGAAGACACCAAGTCCGACATCGGCTGGGGTCACCAGATTCGCTCGTACGTACTCGATGCGTCGCGGATCAAGGATCTGCGCACCAACATCGAACGCAGCGACTGCGACAAGGTACTCGACGGCGACATCGACGAATACTTGTATGCCAGCCTGAAATCGGGCCTGTAAAAGACGCAATACAGCATCGGCTGATTCAAGCCGATCCCTGTAGGAGCCAGCCCAGCTGGCGATCTCCGGGCCGCAAGGCCCGGGGGCAACGAACCTGATGGAATATCTAAAGACATGAGCGACCAACAACTCGACCCGCAAGCCCTGCAACAGGAAGAAAACTCCCTGATCGCCCTGCGCAAGGAAAAGCTGGCTGCCGAGCGCGCCAAGGGCAACGCCTTCCCGAACGACTTCCGCCGCGAAAACTACTGCGATGCTCTGCAGAAACAGTACGCGGACAAGACCAAGGAAGAGCTTGCAGAGGCTGCAATCCCGGTCAAGGTTGCCGGTCGCATCATGCTCAACCGTGGCTCGTTCATGGTGATCCAGGACATGACCGGTCGCATCCAGGTCTACGTCAACCGTAAAACCCTGTCGGAAGACACCCTGGCCGCGGTGAAAACCTGGGACATGGGCGACATCATTGCCGCCGAAGGCACCCTGGCGCGTTCCGGCAAGGGCGACCTGTACGTTGAAATGACCAGCGTGCGTCTGCTGACCAAATCGCTGCGCCCGCTGCCGGACAAGCACCACGGCCTGACCGACACCGAACAGCGCTACCGTCAGCGCTACGTTGACCTGATCGTCAACGAAGACGTGCGCCAGACCTTCCGCGTGCGTTCGCAAGTGATCGCGCACATCCGCAGCTTCCTGATGAAGCGCGACTTCCTCGAAGTCGAAACGCCGATGCTGCAGACCATTCCGGGCGGCGCTGCGGCCAAGCCGTTCGAAACCCACCACAACGCGCTGGACATGGAAATGTTCCTGCGTATCGCGCCAGAGCTGTACCTCAAGCGTCTGGTGGTCGGTGGTTTTGAAAAGGTTTTCGAGATCAACCGCAACTTCCGTAACGAAGGCGTTTCGACTCGTCACAACCCGGAATTCACCATGTTGGAGTTCTATCAGGCTTACGCCGACTACGAAGACAACATGGACCTGACCGAAGAACTGTTCCGCGAGCTGGCGCAGCTGGTGCTGGGCAGCACCGACGTGCCGTACGGCGACAAGGTGTTCCACTTCGGCGAGCCGTTCGTGCGCCTGTCGGTGTTCGACTCGATCCTCAAGTACAACCCTGAGCTGACTGCCGATGATCTGAACGACATCGACAAGGCGCGCGCCATCGCCAAGAAGGCCGGCGCCAAGGTGCTGGGCTTCGAAGGTCTGGGCAAGCTGCAAGTGATGATTTTCGAAGAGCTGGTCGAGCACAAACTCGAGCAGCCGCACTTCATTACCCAGTACCCGTTCGAAGTGTCGCCGCTGGCCCGTCGCAACGATGACAACCCGAACGTCACTGACCGTTTCGAGCTGTTCATCGGTGGTCGTGAAATCGCCAACGCCTACTCCGAGTTGAACGACGCTGAAGATCAGGCCGAACGCTTCATGGCGCAGGTGGCCGACAAGGACGCCGGTGACGACGAAGCCATGCACTACGACGCCGACTTCGTTCGCGCGCTGGAGTACGGCATGCCGCCAACGGCCGGTGAAGGCATCGGCATCGACCGTCTGGTGATGTTGCTGACCAACTCGCCGTCGATCCGCGATGTGATCCTGTTCCCGCACATGCGACCGCAAGCGTAAACGTTTCAGTTAAAAAGCCGCCTAAAACAGGCGGCTTTTTATTGCCTGTCTGGTACAAATGTATCAATTGGTTAATTTTGCAATAGCAGAGGAAGTTCTGTCGTGATGGGTGCAATAGCTCAAGAGGGTGCAGCGGGAATCGCCACTGCGGTCGCTGAAAGTGTTCAGTACCAGGGCCGCAAGGCCAGCCGACAGGGCAGTGAGCAGCGTCGCCAGGACATTCTCGACGCAGCGATGCGCATTGTCGTGCGTGACGGCGTGCGGGCGGTGCGCCACCGTGCCGTGGCTGCCGAGGCCGGTGTGCCGCTGTCGGCGACCACCTATTACTTCAAGGACATCGATGACCTGCTCACCGATACCTTCGCGCAATATGTCGAGCGCAGCGCGGCGTACATGGCCAAGTTGTGGGTCAACAATGAAGGTCTGCTGCGTGACATGGTCGTCAGTGGTGACGGTAGTCCCGAATCGCGCTCGCAACTGGCTGACGACATTGCGCGGCTGATGGCCGACTACGTGCATCGTCAGTTGGTTAACCGGCGTGAGCATTTGATGGCTGAGCAAGCGTTCCGCCAGGAAGCGCTGCTCAATCCGCGTCTGGCGATTCTGGTGCGCTCGCATCAGCAGATTCTGTTGCAGGGCACCTGCCAGTTGTTCCAGGTATTGGGCTCGCGTGAACCGCAGCAGGATGCCAAGGTGTTGACGGCGATTATCGGACGGATGGAATATCAGGGCCTGCTCAACGACGCCGAGCCTTTGGCCGAAGAGGACATGCTCGGCATTCTGACGCGCTACATGCATCTGGTCCTCGCGTCGGTGTAATCCGCTGTTGTTTCACCCTGTGGGAGCGAGCCTGCTCGCGAATGCGGTCTGACATTCAACATCTCTGTTGCCTGACACACCGCTTTCGCGAGCAGGCTCGCTCCCACAGGGTAATGTGGCAATGTTCAGGGCCGTGTGTTCATAGGGAGTTTTGAATGAAAGCCTGGCGTGGCGTGCTGATCGCCTTGTCGTTCCTGCTGCTCAGTGGCTGTCTGGTGACCTTCAAGGAGCCGCTGGCCGCCAGTGACCCGGCGCCCAAGGGCTTGCTCGGCAAATGGTCGAGCACCAATGCCTGGGGCGAGCCGATGAACCTTGAGCTGACACGCCTGGGCAATGACCGCTATCAGGCCGTCACGTACTTCAAGGCCAGGCCCCACGAGCGCGAAGCCTATCCGTTCACCGTCTCGCGCCACGGCAATCGCTGGTATCTGTCGGTGAAAGTCCCGGCACAGTACGGCGGCCACTACACCATCGCCGGTTTTGAACTCACCGATAAGCACGAACTGGTGGTTTACAACCTCGATCCTGAACAGATCAATCAAGCGATCAAACAGAAAGCCCTCGACGGTCAGGCCTTCCCGACCGACGATGGCGACGGCGTGTTGGTCGACAGCCGCCTCGACAAGGTCTTTGCTTACCTCGACGATCCGGCCAATTCCGATGTTTTCGTTGAAGCCGTGCGCTACCAGCGTCAGGCCCGCGTCCAATAATTAACACGTCAGGTTTTCTACAGGAGTTTCGGGTGGACGATTACCAGCAGACGATACGCATGTTGTCCGACCGCATTGTGCTGGCGCAGACGCCGATCCGTGTGCTCGACGCGGTCAAGTGGGACGAGAACATCCGCAAGGGTTTTCTCAAGGCCAAAGGCAAGGAAATGCCGGCGGTGGATCGCGACTATTACCTCAATCGGCCGCTGAGTTTCGATTCGAGCAAGGTCAAACTGGAGTTCCAGAACATCGAGCGCGACATCACCCGCCAGCTCGGTCAGTTCAACCCGGTCGGGCAGATCATGCGGCGCATGTGCAAGGAGTACCGCATGGTCGTGCGCATGCTCGAGGCGCGCGGCACCGAGGATTTCGGCCTGATCTCGCAGGAGCTGTATGGCGCCGCGTCCGATGCGTTCCACGCCGGTGACCCGACGCTGGCCGACCTCGGCCTGATGATGTCCGACTACCTGAACAACATTGATGGCCGTGGCGACCTCAAGGACGAGCCGAAAATCCTCACCGCCAAAGACGCGGTGCACTTGCTGCAGACCCGTCTGAACAAGGTGTTCGGCGAGGCCGAGGAAACCATTCGCGTGTTTGAGTCAGACGGCATTGTTGCTGATGCCGCAGCGGGCGCCGACTACATCAAGATCCGCACCGACGCGATGTTCAACGATCGCGATGTGCGCGCGCTGGAGGTCCACGAAGGGCTGGTGCATGTCGGCACCACGCTCAATGGACTGAACCAGCCGATCTGCACCTTCCTCTCCAAAGGCCCGCCGTCGTCGACGGTGACCCAGGAAGGCCTGGCGATCCTCATGGAAATCATCACCTTCGCCTCCTACCCGAGCCGTCTGCGCAAACTGACCAACCGCACCCGCGCCATTCACATGGTCGAGGAGGGCGCCGACTTCCTGCAGATCTTCGAGTTCTTCCGCGAGCAGGGTTTCGAAATGGCGGAAAGTTACGGCAACGCCAGTCGGGTTTTCCGTGGCTCGACGCCGACCGGTCTGCCATTCACCAAAGACTTGTCCTACCTCAAGGGCTTTATCATGGTTTACAACTACATTCAGTTGGCCGTGCGTAAGGGCAAGCTTGAGCAGATTCCGCTGTTGTTCTGCGGTAAGACCACGCTGGAAGACATGCGTACCCTGCGCCAGTTGGTGGATGAAGGGCTGGTGGTGCCACCGAAGTATTTGCCGGATCAGTTCCGCGATTTGAACGCGTTGTCGGCGTGGATGTGCTTCTCCAACTTCCTCAACCACTTGAGCCTGGACCGGATCGAAGCCGACTACTCCAATATCCTTTAATGCCACACCGATCGTTCCCATGCTCTGCGTGGGAATGCCGCCATGGACGCTCTGCGTCCACTGTGACGCAGAGCGTCACGGGATGCATTCCCACGCGGAGCGTGGGAACGATCTCACTGTATTCCAACCTGATTTCTGCGAGGTTTCACCGGATGAGAATCCTCGGCATCTTTTGCCTGCTCCTGACCCTCAGCGGTTGCAGTTCTTTGTTGTTCTACCCCGAGCCGGGTCAGATCTTCACCCCGGAAAAAGCCAAACTCCAATACCGTACCGTCACCCTGGTCACGGCTGATGGCCTGAAGCTCAACGCCTGGTGGTTACCGGCCAAACCCGGTGTCGAAGTCAAAGGCACCGTTCTCCATCTGCACGGCAACGGCGGCAATTTGCCGATGCATTTGGGTGGCAGTTGGTGGCTGCCGAAAAACGGCTATCAAGTGCTGCTGGTCGACTATCGCGGTTATGGCCTGTCCGAGGGCGAGCCGAGTTTGCCGGCGATCTATCAGGACATCGACGCCGCGTTTGCGTGGCTGGACAAGGCGCCGGAAGTCAAAGGCAAGCCGCTGATTCTGCTCGGTCAGAGCCTCGGTGGTTCGATGGCCGTGCATTGGCTGGTGCAGCATCCCGAGCGGCAGAAACAACTGAAAGCGCTGGTGCTCGACGGCGTACCCGCGAGCTATCGTAGCGTCGGCCAATACGCGCTCAGTACCTCGTGGCTGACCTGGCCATTTCAGGTGCCGCTGTCGTGGCTGGTACCGGATGGCGACAGCGCGATCAATTCGATGCCACACCTTAACGGCGTGCCGAAGCTGATTTTCCACAGCATCGATGATCCGCTGGTGCCGCTGTCCAACGGCATCCGTCTGTATCAGGCCGCACCGCCGCCGCGCGTGCTGCAGTTGACCCGTGGCGGCCATGTGCAAACGTTCGGCGACCCGGTCTGGCGTCAAGTGATGCTGCGCTACCTCGACGATCCCGAGCATTTCAACGGCCTGCGCCGCCTCGGCGAAATCCCCAATTATCCGCAACCCCCGAATTCTGAAGATGAGAGTCCGCAATGACTGAAGAACGCAACGCCATCCCGCTGATCATCACCGGTATCTGCAGCATCCTCGGCACCGTCGGGGCGCTGTGGTACTACGGCTACCTGCACTTCGCCAAACCCGAGGATGCGTTGCTGCTCAACGAATTCACCATGCTCAAGACGGTTGCGGGGGAGGATTACAAGGTCTCGCTGGACCCGGCACCGCAAGTGGCGCAATGCATCGATGGCGTGCTGGTGTTGTTCGATACCGAGCAGAAAGGTCTGACCGGTGTACTGATCAATGCGCAGAAAAAAGCCGTGCGTTGCATGGGTGAAGAGACCCCGAAGAAGCTGCAAGAGTGATTCTGCAGGTTCAGCCCTCACCCTAACCCTCTCCCAGAGGGAGAGGGGACTGACCGAGGTGTCTTTCGAGTTATGCCGACCTGAAAGATTGTGTCGATTATGGATTCGGCAAAGCACTTTCAGGTCGACGCAGCTATTGAGCATCCCCCAATCGGCTCCCTCTCCCTCGGGAGAGGGGACTGACCGAGGTGTCTTTCGAGTTACGCCGACCTGAAAGAGAGTTTCGACTATGGATTCGGCAAAGCACTTTCAGGTCGACACAGCTATTGAGCATCTCCCAATCGGCTCCCTCTCCCTCGGGAGAGGGCTGGGGTGAGGGGCCGCGGTTTCAGCAATCATGAAAAAGCCCCGCCTGACTGAGTCAGGCGGGGCTTTTGCGTTACAGCAGGGCGCTTAGTTCGAGCTGACTGCCGAACGTGGCATCACTGGCTGGTTGTCGTTGGAAATGGTCACTTCCACACGACGGTTCATCGCACGGCCCGAAGCGCTGCCATTCTCGGCAACCGGGTATTCCTTGCCGTAGCCTTGAGTGACGATACGCGCTGGATCAACACCCATTTTCACCAGTGCGGTGCGCACGGAGTTGGCGCGACGCTCAGACAGCGACTGGTTGTGGCTGGCGGTACCGGTGCTGTCGGTGTAGCCCTCGACGATCACTTTGCGATCCGGGTTTTCCTGGAGGAACTGCGCCAGTTTGTTGATGTTCACCAGACCGCTGGATTTCAGGTCGGCACGGTCGGTTGCGAACAGCACATCACCGAAGGTCACCAGCGTACCGCGATCGGTCTGCTTGGCGTTGAGGCTGTCCTGCAGCTGCTTGATCTGCTGATCGCGAGCATCCAGACGCGCCTGGGCACGTTGGGCGGCGGCGTTCTTCAGGTTGTTTTCAGCGGTGCGCAGAGCGATGGTCTGCTTGGCCACTTCTACGCGCTGGTTGGTCAGGTAGGCCAGTTGGTCAACCTTGGCTGCGTCTTGTTTGTCCAGGTAAGCCTTGTCGGCCTTATCCAGGTAATCACTGGCGTCTTTGGTTTCCAGTGCCGCGACTTTGCTCGCCTGCGGGTTGGCTTGCAGGCCCGAGTAGTTGGTGCGCGCCTGTTCCAGGTTCGGATTAGGCGGAGTCGAGCACGCAGCCAGAGCGACACTTGCGGCCAGAAGAGCTGGGATCATCAGTTGCTTGCGCATAATTTTTCGTCCTTTCTATCGATAAAGTTTCAGCGTTGCGATCGGGATGCGCGCTTACTGCTGCACTGGGCGCTGACTTTCCTGACGCAGTTCCTGAACACCTTTCTGGGAATCCTTTACAGCCAGTTCAGCCTTGGCTGCCTGAGCCTTGCGTTCGGCGACGCGAGCGTCCCACTCGGCCTGTTCGGACAGGCGACGGGCCTCGTCATACTTCTTGTCGTGCATGGCGATTTCGGCTTGTTTCAGTTTGTCCTGCGCTTGCTTCATCTCAACCGCGGCGAACTCTGTACCGCCAGCGCTGACCGCACTGTTCACGGCCGATTGGGTCACGGCGTACTGCTCGGTCGGTGGATTACCGGCGCAACCGGCCAGTACGAAGCTGGTGCCGATTGCCAGGGCGGCCAGTTTCAGACCGCGCAGGTGGGTAAACGTGGTTTGGTTTTTCATGGTCTTCAACTCCATTAGGCATCTCCTGAAAACATCTGAATCCATCCTGGTCGAGGAGCCGTAAGCGTCGTATGAAAGCGCGTTTTTGAAACGCTCGTTCCAGGCGTGGTTACTGGTTCCGACCGGTGGCATTTTTCAAAAGTTCAGAAAAGATGGCCTATCGCCAAAAAAACTTTGACCGAATGGACAAGGCTCTAAATCGGGAACTTTGGCGGGGGAGAGTGGTACGCGCGCGGTTTTAAGACGCCAAAAACACATCGATTTTCAGTTTGAAATACGATCCCTGTAGGAGTGAGCCTGCTCGCGATGGCGTCGTATCAGACAACAAAAATGTTGAATGAAAAACCGCTATCGCGAGCAGGCTCACTCCTACAGTTTGATCTAGGTTGTGTCAGTGTTTTTGCTTGCCTTCTGCGGCCGAGAGGTCATGTAAATGTCGGCGTGACAGCGCCAGAAACCGCGGCGTCGGCCCGACGTCTTCATACAGCGGATCGCCTTCCTCATCGGTCGCCACCACCGTCGAACCTTTCACATACGGCAGACTCGCTTCGAACTCTTCAAGCGCCGCGCCGATCAGTTCGCCGAGCAGTTCTTCGGCATGCCGTTTGGGGTACATCTCGGCAATCGCCGCCAAGCGCGCAGCGGCCTCGACGTCCAGATGAATCGTGTAGCCAGTGTCGGTCAGGCGACCTTTGGCGTTTTCTTCCCAATGCTGGGCGAGTTCACGAATTTTCATGATGACCTCATTTCGTGCCTGCTCATGGCAGGCCTGGGTGAGTGTCCGGCAGCGCCGGCGGCAAGCCGTTGTACGGCTTACTGTTGAGACTAGCTTTCGCCCGCAAGGTTTAAAGTCCCTTGGTCGGATGCTTGTAAGAAGCGTCGTAGAGCGGCACTCTCTAGGTCATGCACTCGTTTCTAAGCCGTCCGGATTACTGCTGGGGAATTGCTGATGACCGATATTGATGCACGCTTGCGCGAAGATGTTCACCTGCTCGGAGAGCTGTTGGGCAACACCATTCGAGACCAGTACGGCGAGGCTTTCCTCGACAAGATCGAGCAGATCCGCAAAGGCGCCAAGGCTGACCGGCGTGGCTCGATGGATGCTGAACTGAGTGCCAGCCTCAATCAATTGAGCGAAGACGAATTGCTCCCGGTAGCGCGGGCGTTCAACCAGTTTCTCAACCTGGCGAACATCGCCGAGCAGTATCAGTTGATCCATCGGCGCGAAGAGTCGCAGCCGGCACCGTTCGAATCCCGTGTGCTGCCGGAATTGCTCGCGCGTTTGCGCAGCGAAGGCCACAGCGCCGAATCGCTGGCCCGGCAACTGGCGCGGCTGGAAATTGAACTGGTGCTGACCGCGCACCCGACTGAAGTCGCGCGGCGCACGCTGATCCAGAAGTACGACGCGATCGCCGCGCAACTCGCCGCGCAGGACCATCGCGACCTGACCAGCGCCGAACGCGAACAGATTCAAAACACCCTGCAACGGCTGATCGCCGAAGCCTGGCATACCGAAGAAATCCGCCGCACGCGGCCGACGCCGGTTGATGAAGCCAAGTGGGGTTTCGCGGTGATCGAACACTCGCTGTGGCAAGCGATTCCCAACCATATGCGCAAGGCCGACAAGGCTTTGTATGACGCGACCGGCCTGCGTCTGCCACTGGAAGCGGCGCCGATCCGCTTCGCTTCTTGGATGGGCGGCGACCGAGACGGCAACCCCAACGTCACCGCCGCCGTGACCCGCGAAGTGCTACTGCTGGCGCGCTGGATGGCCGCCGATTTGTACCTGCGCGATGTCGACCATCTCGCGGCTGAACTGTCGATGCAGCAGGCCAGCGATGCCCTCAAAGCCAAGGCCGGCGACAGCGCCGAGCCGTATCGTGCGGTGCTCAAACAACTGCGCGAACGCCTGCGTGCAACGCGCAACTGGGCGCATGCCGCCCTGACCGCACCGACGCCTGCCCCCGCCGATGTGCTGCACAACAACCGCGATCTGCTCGATCCGCTGGAGCTGTGTTTCAACTCGCTGCACGAGTGCGGCATGGGCGTCATTGCTGACGGCCCGTTGCTCGATTGCTTGCGCCGGGCAGTGACCTTTGGCTTGTTCCTCGTGCGTCTGGATGTGCGCCAGGACTCGTCGCGGCACAGCTCGGCGATGACCGAAATCACCGACTACCTCGGTCTTGGTCGCTACGAAGATTGGGACGAAGAACAGCGCATCGCTTTCCTCACCCGCGAGCTGAGCAACCGTCGGCCACTGCTGCCGGCGCATTTCAAACCCTCGGCCGACACCGCCGAAGTGCTCAACACCTGCAAGGAAATCGCCGCCGCGCCGGGTGCGTCGCTCGGTTCCTACGTGATCTCCATGGCTGGTGCCGCTTCCGATGTGCTCGCCGTGCAACTGCTGCTCAAAGAGTCCGGCGTGTTGCGGCCGATGCGCGTCGTGCCGCTGTTCGAAACCCTCGCCGACCTCGACAACGCCGGGCCGGTGATGGAGCGGCTGTTGCTGCTGCCGGGCTATCGCGCACGGCTGCAAGGCCCACAGGAAGTCATGATCGGCTACTCCGACTCGGCCAAGGACGCCGGCACCACGGCGGCGGCCTGGGCGCAATATCGCGCACAGGAGCGGCTGGTGGAAATCTGCCGCGAACAGCAAGTCGAACTGCTGCTGTTCCACGGTCGTGGCGGTACCGTGGGCCGTGGCGGTGGCCCGGCGCACGCGGCAATTCTGTCGCAGCCACCGGGTTCGGTGGCGGGGCGGTTCCGCACCACCGAGCAGGGGGAAATGATTCGATTCAAATTCGGTCTGCCGGACATCGCCGAGCAAAATCTCAATCTGTATCTGGCGGCAGTGCTTGAAGCAACGTTGTTGCCGCCACCACCGCCGACGCCGGAATGGCGCCATCTGATGGATGAATTGGCGGCTGACGGTGTCAGTGCTTATCGCCAGGTGGTGCGGGAAAATCCGCAGTTCGTCGAGTACTTCCGTCAATCCACCCCAGAGCAGGAATTGGGGCGCTTGCCACTGGGCAGTCGTCCAGCCAAGCGTCGCGCAGGCGGTATCGAAAGTCTGCGGGCGATTCCGTGGATCTTTGGCTGGACGCAAACACGGCTGATGCTACCAGCGTGGCTCGGTTGGGAATCGGCGCTGAGCAAGGCGCTGGAACGCGGCGAAGGCGAGTTGCTCGGACAGATGCGCGAGCAATGGCCGTTCTTCCGCACCCGTATCGACATGCTGGAAATGGTCCTGGCCAAGGCTGACGCCGATATCGCGCGGTCCTACGACGAGCGTCTGGTCGAGCCGGATCTGCTGCCGTTGGGCGCGCAGTTACGCGACCTATTGTCGCAGGCGTGCGCGGTGGTGCTCGGCCTGACTGGCCAGTCGCAGTTGCTGGCACATAGCCCCGACACCCTCGAATTCATCCGTTTGCGCAACACCTACCTCGACCCGTTGCATCTATTGCAGGCCGAATTGCTGGCCCGTTCGCGACAGCAAGATGTCGAGCAGGGCAGCCCGGTGGAACAGGCGTTGCTGGTGTCTGTGGCGGGTATTGCCGCCGGTTTGCGAAATACCGGCTAACGTTTTTGTCGTGGCGCACGGCACTAGGCACCAATGCCGGGTGCCGCTTTGCCTGACGGATGAAAATGCCGCCAGGCGACAGTTATTGACGGGGTTGCGACTTGGGTTACCGCGTCGCAAGGTCGCGGGGGGCGTCGGTTTCTCCGACTTTTGGCGTCTTGTGTGGGCGCAGCCTGCTGTGTATCTTGATCAGCCTTTGGCCGTTTGTGCGGCCACGACCCGTATTTTCAGGATTCGTCCCAAGAGGCGAATCCTTTGTTTTGTAAAAGCTTTTTATAAAAAAATTGAGGAGCACATCTAATGCGCGTCATTCTGCTGGGAGCTCCCGGGGCCGGTAAAGGTACTCAGGCTAAGTTCATCACCGAAAAATTCGGCATTCCACAAATTTCCACTGGCGACATGCTGCGTGCAGCGGTCAAGGCCGGTACTCCGCTGGGCGTGCAAGCCAAGAGCATCATGGATGCCGGCGGCCTGGTGTCGGATGACCTGATCATCGCTCTGGTTCAGGATCGTATCGCTCAGCCAGACTGCGCCAATGGTTTCCTGTTCGACGGCTTCCCGCGCACCATTCCGCAGGCTGAAGCTCTGGTGACTGCCGGCGTTGAGCTGGATGCGGTCGTTGAAATCGCTGTTGAAGACGAAGAAATCGTGCAACGCATTGCCGGCCGTCGTGTTCACGAAGCCAGCGGTCGCGTTTACCACATCGTCTACAACCCGCCGAAAATCGCGGGTAAAGACGACATCACCGGCGAAGAGCTGGTACAGCGCAAGGACGACACCGAAGAAACCGTGCGTCATCGCCTGTCGGTCTATCACTCGCAGACCAAGCCGCTGGTGGATTTCTACCAGAAGCTGTCGGCTGCCAACGGCAAGCCGAAGTACAGCCACATCGAAGGTGTTGGTTCGGTTGATGCAATCACCACCAAGGTGCTGGCCGCGCTGAGCTGAAAAGTCTGATCGGCTGCATCATCCACGGCCCGCTTGCGGGCCGTAGTTGTTTATACTGACGCCCTTTTCCCCACCCCTGTTTTGGAAACATCGATGAGCACCTTGCTGGCCCTGGACACCGCGACTGAAGCTTGCTCCGTTGCCTTGCTGCATGACGGCAAGGTCACGAGCCATTACGAGGTGATTCCGCGCCTGCATGCACAGAAGCTGCTGCCGATGATCCAGCAACTGTTGGCCGACGCCGGCACCACGTTGCAGGCGGTCGATGCCATTGCCTTCGGTCGCGGCCCGGGTGCGTTTACCGGGGTGCGGATCGCCATTGGTGTGGTGCAAGGTTTGGCGTTCGCGCTGGATCGTCCGGTGTTGCCAGTGTCCAACCTGGCCGTGCTGGCGCAACGTGCGTTGCGTGAACATGGCGTGAGCCAGGTCGCGGCGGCCATCGATGCGCGGATGGATGAAGTGTATTGGGGCTGCTACCGCGAGACGGCGGGGGAGATGCGGCTTGTCGGTGCCGAAGCGGTGTTGCCGCCGGAAGTCGCCGCGCTGCCGGCCGATGCCAGTGGCGACTGGTTCGGTGCCGGCACCGGTTGGGGTTATGCCGAGCGCATCGCGGTCAACCTCACCGGTTCCGACGCCAGCATGCTGCCCCACGCCGAAGACTTGCTGACCCTGGCGCGTTTTGCCTGGGAGCGCGGCGAGTCGATCCCGGCGGATGACGCACAACCGGTTTATCTGCGCGATAAAGTCGCCACGCCCAAGGCTCGTTGAGCTTTTAAAAAGATCGCAGCCTGCGGCAGCTCCTGCAAGGATCGCCTTCCAACCGCAGGAGCTGCCGCAGGCTGCGATCTTTTGATCTTCCAAAGCCAATCGTCAGTTTCTAACCCCTCGCTTTAAACCTTTTGCGCGTTATGTGTTCTAGTTATCACTCGGCGGTTTGCTAAGTCGGTCAAGTGCCGCTAAATTGCCATCATCGATACCGAGCATGAAATTATGCGTATAGACGGCCTTTCCTCTCAGTCCTACCCCATCAAGCGCAAGCCTCGCAAAGGCCATGTGACTGTGGATGAGTCCGTCGACGATATCGACGGTGAGCTGGAATTCCCGACTGAAGAGCAACTGGCTGCCCGTGCTGCCGCCAAAGCTGCCGCGCAACGCCTGAGCAATCTGCCCGCCCGCCAACAAGACATGATCTACCACCGCGCCATGAGCAAAAGTGTAGCGATGGCCCTCGCCAGCTACCTGAGCACCGCCGGTTTTGTCGATTGGGACGCAGACGTGCTGGGCCTCGATCTGTACATCTGATGGATCTGCCTTACTACCTCGGTTGCCCGTCCTGGAGCGAGAATGCCTGGCGCGAGTATCTGTACCCGGTAGATGCAAAAACCGCCGATTTCCTCGGTCTCTATTCGCAAGTGTTCAACGCCGTTGAAGGCAACACGACCTTCTACGCCAGCCCGTCGCCTGCCACCGTGCAGCGTTGGGCTGAGGTTATGCCCGAACACTTTCGCTTCACCGCCAAATTCCCCGGCGACATCAGCCACAGCGGGGATCTGCGCGAGCAACTGACCGCCGCCGAAACCTTCCTGCAATTACTCAAGCCTCTCGGTCAGCGTGTGTCGCCGCTGTGGCTGCAACTGTCGAAAAGCTTCGCGCCGCATCGACTGCCGGAACTGGCGGGGTTCATCGATGCGCTGGATTGCCCGTTGGCGGTGGAAGTGCGCCATGAACAGTTCTTCGCCAAGGGTGAAAGCGAACGTCTGCTCAATCGCCTGCTGCTGGACCGTGGCGTGGAGCGCATTTGTCTCGATCCGCGTGCGCTGTTCAGTTGCCTGTCGACCGAGTCTTCGGTAATTCACGCGCAATCGAAAAAGCCGCGAGTGCCGACACGTCCGGCGGCGTTTACTCAGTTCCCGCAAGTGCGCTTCATTGGCCATCCCGAACTGGAAGCCAACGACAGCTTCCTCGTGCCGTGGGTGGCGAAAATCGCCGAGTGGATCGAAGAGGGCCGCACGCCGTACATGTTCCTGCACACCGCTGACAACCTGCTTGCGGCGAAACTGGCGCAACGTTTTCATGCACAACTGATGCAACGTTTGCCTGGCCTGCCATCGCTGCCTGAGCTATACAGAGAACCCGCCGCCGAGCAACTTGGCCTGCTCTGAGGCGTTTTTTTCCTGCTCAGGAGCCTGCCGATGGACGCCCAAACCCGTAAAGCGCACACCTTCAAAGCCCTGCATGAGCAACCGGGGATATTCGTCATTCCCAATCCGTGGGATGCCGGCTCGGCAAAAATGCTCGCCAGTCTCGGCTATCAGGCCTTGCCGACGACCAGCGCCGGTTATGCGTTTTCCCAAGGCAAGGCCGATGGTGCCTTGAGCCTGGATGAGACCTTGGCCAATGTCCGGGCAATCGTTGCCGCGACTGATTTACCCGTGGCGGTGGATCTGGAAAACGGTTTCGCCGACGATCCCGCTGAGAGCGCCAAGAGTTTGCTGCGCGCGGCTGACGCGGGCGCCGTCGGTGGTTCGATCGAAGACGCGACGGGCCGCGCGGATGCGCCGATCTATTGCTTCGAACATGCCGTGGCCCGAATCGAGGCGGCCGTCGCGGCGGTGCGCACGCTGCCATTTCCCTTCATCCTCACCGCGCGTGCGGAAAACTACCTGCACGGCAATCCCGACATCAACGACACCGTCCGCCGCTTGCAGGCCTTCGCCGAAGCGGGCGCCGACGTGTTGTACGCGCCGGGTTTGCGCAACGCCGAAGAGGTGCTGGCGGTGGTGCGCGCGGTAGCGCCGAAACCGGTCAATGTGTTGATGTCCGGCGGCTTGAAACTGACCGTGCAGCAATTGCAGGAAATGGGCGTGCGGCGGATCAGCACCGGTTCGGCCTTGGCGTTGGCGGCGTTCGGCGAGTTCTTGCGTGCGGCTGAAGAAATCCAGCAGTCCGGCACCTTCGGCTTCACCTCGCAGTCGATGCCGTACGCCAAGGCTAATCAATTCTTCAAAGGCTGAGCATGGGGCGATGGATTGCACTCACCGTGCTGCTGATCACCGGCGGCGCCTTGATCAGTGTCTGGCGCGGTTGGCTGGACGTGCCGGCGCAATGGAGTCCCTGGGCGCCGCTGGACGTGAAAGCCGCGCCCAACTGGCTGACCGGCTATAAGCTGATGCGCTTGCGCAGTGATCCTGAACTCTGCGCCCGGGCATTGAGCAGTTCCGATCTGCGCGTCACACGTCAATCCGACAGTCCTGATGCCAAGTGTCCGCTGATCGGTGCCCTTCGTGTGCAGGGCGGTGAGGTGGCGCTGAGCAGCAGTTTCCTCGCCAGTTGTCCGCTGGCGGTGGCCTACGCGATGTTTGAGCGCCACACCCTGCAACCCGCCGCGCAAGCCGTTTACGGGCAGAAGGTCGCGCGCGTCGATCACCTTGGCAGCTTCGCTTGTCGCAATGTTTACAACCGCGAGAGCGGGGCGCTCAGCCGCCATGCCAGCGCCGCTGCATTGGACATCGCCGGGTTTCGTCTGGCCGACGGCCGCAGCATCAGCGTACTCGAGGACTGGCCCAGGCAAAATCAGGACGCGCAGTTTCTGCGTCAGCTGCGCGACGGCGCCTGCGAGGCGTTCAGTGTGGTGTTGAGCCCGGATTACAACGCCGCCCATCGCAATCATTTTCATGTCGATGTCGGACGCTGGAGCGTGTGTCGCTGAGGCTTAAGCGGCGAGGCGCAGGTTCTGCAGAACGATCGGGCGCGCCCAGCCGTTATCGAAGTCCAGCGCCTTCTGCTGCTCGACGATCTCTTCTGGCGGGAACGGTGGATAAGGCTTTTGCAGCAAATCCAGATCGAATTCGGCAATCGGCAGGTACAGCGGTTTTTTCTGCGGTGCCGGGCCAGGCTCTGGAACGGGTTGACCATTGTTGATCACGACCGGGCGCACCCAACTGCTGTCGAAATCCTGCTGGGCCTGCTGAGCCTTGAGTTCTTCTGGCGGGAACGGCGGGAACGGCTTGTCCAGCAGTTCCATTTCGAACTCGGCGATCGGCAGGAACAGCGGCTCTGGCGGACGCACTTCGGTTTCCACCACATCGCATTCACGCTGGCTGACGATGTGCGCGTGCAGCTCGCTGCCGATGGTCGGTTCTTCCGGGCTGTTCAGGTCAACCGGCGGAAACGTGCCGCAGGCAGGCACCACTTCACTCGTCTGTTCGGCCATCGCCTGGGCAAAGAAATCCTGCCACAGGTGACTGACGCCGCTCAGTGCTTGAGTGTTGTGACGGCTAAAGTCGCCATGGGGCGAGATGTAGCCTATCGATGTGGGAAGAATGCCTGACATTTTTTTCGGTTGACGCTCAGCTCTGGCAAAATGCGCGTTGAATGAGTTATCGGCGGTTTTTGCCGATCCTTAAATTTTTGAGCGTGTTTTCCATGATTGAGCAACCCGCGGCCTGCCGCATCCATGTTCAGGCCCTCGGCCCGACGTTTGAAGCGCAAGCCGGGCAATGGGCCGAGCGCCTGGGCCTGCCGCTTGAAGTGGCGGACGGCGAGTTTGCCTTGCAGGTCGGCGAGCAGGGTTTGCAGCTGCAACAGCTCGGCCCGGATGCACCGGGACCGGTGCGCGTCGACTTCGTCGAGGGTGGCGCGGCACACCGTCGATTGTATGGCGGCGGCAGCGGGCAGATGATCGCCAAGGCTGTCGGCATTGCCCAAGGCGTGCGCCCGCGCGTGCTGGATGCCACGGCGGGGCTGGGCAAGGATGCGTTCGTGCTGGCCAGTCTTGGTTGCGAGATGAGCCTGATCGAGCGCCAGCCGTTGATTGGCGCCTTGCTGGAGGATGGTCTGGCGCGCGCTGCGGAAGATTTCGACGTGGCGCCGATCGTCGCGCGGATGACGTTGCTCAAGGGCAATTCCATCGAGGTCATGCAGCATTGGGAAGGCGAGCCGCCGCAGGTGATCTATCTCGACCCAATGTTTCCGCATCGCGAGAAAACCGCGCTGGTGAAGAAAGAAATGCGCCTGTTCCGGCCGTTGGTGGGCGATGACCCGGATGCGCCGGCGTTGCTCGAAGCCGCGTTGGCCTTGGCAACACACCGGGTGGTGGTCAAGCGTCCGCGCAAGGCTCCGTGCATTGCGGGGCCGAAGCCGAGTCATGCGCTGGATGGCAAATCTAGCCGGTATGACATTTACCCAAAGAAAGCGCTCAAACCTTAGACCGAGTTGTCCCTATTCGCGAGCAAGCTCGCTCCCACATTTGAATGCATTCCAATGTGGGAGCGAGCTTGCTCGCGAAGGCGTCCGCTCAGACACCTTAAAAGTCAGGGCCTGTACGCCCGCATAAACAACTCCACCACTTCCCGCACATGGCTCTCTGCAGCCTCTTCGCTCAACGGCTCCCCGCAGCCATACAACAAACGAAAATTCCCCGCGCCCTTGATCAGGCAGAAGAAATGCTCGGCGGCATTGCGCGGCAGATCGATGTTCAGCACGCCCGTCTCATGGATGCGCGTCAACAGCCGCTCCATCCCCAGCACCATGCGCTGCGGCCCTGCCTCGAAGAAGATCAGCGACAAGTTCGGATCCTGGCTGCCCAGCGCCATGATCAAACGGTGCAAATTCACCGACTCATCGCTGTTGATCAGCTGATGAAAGCCTCGCGCAATGTTCAGCAACACATTTTCCACGGCAATGCCTTCGGGCAATTCGAAGAACAGTGGCGGTAATTGCTCTTCGCATTTGGCCACTACGGCGGCGGAGAACAGCGTCTCCTTGTCGTTGAAGTGGCTATAGACCGTCAGCTTCGACACGCCAGCCTCGCTGGCGACCGCGTCCATGCTGGTGTTGGCATAACCATGACTCAGAAACAGAATTTTCGCCGCGTCGAGGATCGCCTGGCGCTTGGCCAGATCCTTGGGGCGGCCCGGACCGTTTGGAGCTGAAAGATTGTTCGACATTCTTCGCTTTTAATACTGGACTGGTGAGTTTGCTATTAATAACATACCCGCCAGTATAATTATTCCAGGCACCATTAGCGAAAGGTCCGTCACCATGTTCCGCCATGCTCTGCACCTCACCTGGCCACTTGCATTGCCAGTCAGTCTGGCGTTCCTTTTGTCCGCGTGTGGTCAGGAAGAGGCGACGCAAGTCACCGTGCGCCCGGCCATGGTGGTGCAGCCAGAGCCTTCGGCGCAGGCGATGGAAAGTTATCCGGGTGAGGTGCGCGCCCGCTACGAACCCGATCTGGCGTTCCGTATTGGCGGCAAAGTCAGCCGACGACTGGTCGATGAAGGCCAGCGTGTAAAGGCTGATCAACCGCTCGCCGAACTCGATCCGCAAGACGTGCGCCTGCAACTGGAAGCCACCCGCGCCCAAGTCAGCGCCGCCGAAGCCAATCTCAATCTGGTCCGCGCCGAGCGTGATCGCTACAAGACCCTGATGGATCGGCAGATGGTTAGCCGCTCGGCTTACGACAATGCCGAAAACCTTTACCGCTCCGGTGAGGCCCGCCTCAAACAAATCAAAGCTGAATTCAACGTTTCGACCAATCAGGCCAGTTACGCGGTGCTGCGTGCGCCGCAGGATGGCGTGGTGGCCAAGCGTTCGGTCGAGGTGGGGCAGGTCGTCGCCGCCGGGCAAACGGTGTTTACCCTCGCCACCGACGGCGAGCGCGAAGTGCTGATCAGCCTGCCGGAGCAGAGCTTCGGGCGCTTCAAGGTCGGTCAGCCAGTGACGGTCGAGCTGTGGACGCAACAGAATCAGCGCTTCGCCGGGCAGATCCGCGAATTGTCGCCCGCCGCCGATCCACGCTCGCGCACCTTTGCTGCACGCATTTCCTTCACCGGCGGCAAAGTCCCGGCCGAACTGGGCCAGAGCGCCCGGGTGTTTGTGCAATCGGCGGACAGCGTTTCCCTCTCGGTGCCGCTCTCGGCACTCACCGCTGAAAACGGCGCGACCTACGTCTGGGTCGTCAACGGCAACAACACCTTGAAGAAAACCCCGGTGCGCATCGGCCCGTTCGGCGAGAAAAGCGTGCCAGTGCTCGAAGGCTTGAACGCCAGTGACTGGGTGGTGGCCGCTGGCGTGCATGTGTTGCTCGAAGGGCAGCAGGTGCGTCCGGTAGATCGCTCCAATCGCGTGGTCAATCTGGCGAACAAGGAGTAAGCCCCGATGCGCTTCAACCTTTCCGAATGGGCGCTGCGTAATCGCCAGATCGTACTGTTCCTGATGCTTTTGCTGGCCATCGTTGGTGCGTTGTCCTACACCAAACTCGGCCAGAGTGAAGACCCGCCGTTTACCTTCAAGGCCATGGTGATTCAAACCCGTTGGCCGGGCGCGACCGCGCAGGAAGTCTCGCGGCAGGTGACCGAACGCATCGAAAAGAAACTGATGGAAACCGGTGAGTACGAACGCATCGTGTCGTTCTCGCGCCCCGGCGAATCGCAGGTCACCTTCATTGCCCGCGACTCGATGCATTCCAAGGAAATCCCCGATCTTTGGTATCAGGTGCGCAAGAAGGTCAGTGATATTCGCCAGACCTTGCCGCCGGATATTCAGGGGCCGTTTTTCAACGATGAATTCGGCACCACGTTCGGCAATATCTATGCGCTGACGGGGGATGGTTTCGATTACGCGGTGCTCAAGGATTACGCCGATCGCATCCAGATCCAGCTGCAACGGGTCAAGGATGTCGGCAAGGTCGACCTGCTTGGTTTGCAGGACGAGAAAATCTGGGTCGAACTGTCCAACGTCAAACTCGCGACCCTCGGCTTGCCGCTGGCGGCGGTGCAACAGGCGCTGCAAGAGCAGAACGCGGTCTCTACCGCCGGGTTTTTTGAAACCGCTAGCGAGCGATTGCAGCTACGGGTCTCGGGGAATTTTCAGACGGTCGAGGAGATAAAAAACTTTCCGATCCGCGTCGGCGATCGTACGTTCCGTATCTCCGATGTCGCCGATGTGCGTCGTGGTTTCAACGATCCACCGGCGCCGCGCATGCGTTTCATGGGCGAAGACGCAATCGGTCTGGCCGTGGCGATGAAGGATGGCGGCGACATTCTGGTGCTGGGTAAGGCGCTGGAAGTCGAGTTCTCGCGCATCCAGAAGAACCTTCCGGCCGGCATGCAATTGCGCAAGGTATCCGATCAGCCGGCGGCGGTGAAAACCGGGGTCGGCGAGTTCGTTCAGGTACTGGTCGAAGCGCTGGCGATTGTCTTGCTGGTGAGCTTCTTCTCCCTCGGCGTGCGCACCGGCATGGTCGTGGCGCTGACCATTCCGCTGGTGCTGGCGATGACTTTCGCCTGCATGTATTACCTGGGCATCGGCCTGCACAAGATTTCACTCGGCGCGCTGGTGTTGGCGTTGGGCTTGCTGGTAGACGACGCGATCATCGCCGTGGAAATGATGGCGATCAAAATGGAGCAGGGTTTCGACCGCATCCGCGCGGCGAGTTACGCCTGGACCAGCACCGCGTTCCCGATGCTCACCGGGACATTGATTACTGCCGCAGGTTTTCTGCCGATTGCCACGGCGCAGTCCGGCACCGGCGAATACACCCGTTCGATCTTTCAGGTGGTGACCATCGCGTTGCTTGCGTCCTGGGTCGCGGCGGTCATGTTCGTGCCGTACCTGGGGGAAAAACTCCTGCCGGATCTGGCGAAAATTCATGCGGCCAAACATGGCACTGGCGATGGCCAGCCTGATCCGTATGGCACGCCGTTTTATCAGCGGGTTCGGCGTTTGGTGGAGTGGTGCGTGGCGCACCGCAAGACCGTGATCGTGCTGACGGTGGGGTTGTTTATCGCCTCGGTGATGTTGTTCCGCTTCGTCCCGCAGCAGTTTTTTCCGGCTTCCAATCGACTGGAACTGATGGTCGATCTGAAGCTGGCGGAAGGCGCCTCGCTGGCCAATACCACCGGTGAGGTGAAACGGCTGGAGGCGATGCTCAAGGAGCATGCCGGCATTGATAATTACGTCGCCTATGTTGGTACGGGATCGCCGCGTTTCTATCTGCCGCTGGATCAGCAATTGCCGGCGGCGAGTTTCGCGCAGTTTGTGGTGTTGGCGAAAACCATCGAGGAGCGTGAAGCGCTGCGCACTTGGTTGATCGAGACGCTTAACGAGCAGTTCCCGGCATTGCGTTCGCGGGTCACTCGGCTGGAAAACGGTCCGCCGGTTGGCTATCCGGTGCAGTTCCGCGTCACCGGTGAACACATCGAAGAAGTTCGGGCGTTGGCGCGCAAGGTTGCAGCGAAGGTTCGCGAGAACCCGCATGTGGTCAATGTGCATCTGGATTGGGAAGAGCCGAGCAAGGCGGTGTACCTGAATATCGATCAGGAGCGCGCCCGGGCGCTGGGTGTGAGCACGGCCAATCTGGCGAAATTCCTGCAGAGTTCGTTGACCGGCTCGAGTGTCAGTCAGTATCGCGAAGACAATGAGTTGATCGAGATTCTGCTGCGCGGCACGGTGCATGAGCGTACTGAGTTGTCGTTGCTGTCGAGTCTGGCGGTGCCGACGGATAACGGCCGCAGTGTGGCGTTGTCGCAGATTGCCACGCTTGAATATGGGTTTGAGGAAGGGATTATCTGGCATCGTAATCGCCTGCCGAACGTGACTGTGCGGGCGGATATTTATGGCAAGGAGCAGCCGGCGACGCTGGTGAAGCAGATCATGCCGACGCTGGATTCGATTCGCGCCGAGCTGCCGGATGGCTATCTGTTGGATGTTGGCGGCACGGTGGAGGATTCCGAGCGTGGGCAGAAGTCGGTGAATGCCGGGGTACCGATGTTTATTGTCGTGGTGCTGACCCTGCTGATGGTGCAGTTGCGCAGTTTTTCGCGCACGGCGATGGTGTTTTTGACGGCACCGTTGGGCTTGATCGGGGTGACGTTGTTTTTGATGGTGTTCCGCCAGCCGTTCGGGTTTGTGGCGATGTTGGGGACGATCGCGCTGTCCGGGATGATCATGCGTAATTCGGTGATTCTGGTGGATCAGATCGAGCAGGATATCGCTTCGGGGCTTAAGCCTTGGCAGGCTATTATCGAGGCTACGGTTCGGCGTTTTCGGCCGATCGTTCTGACGGCGTTGGCGGCGGTTTTGGCGATGATTCCGTTGTCGAGGAGTGTGTTTTTTGGGCCGATGGCGGTGGCGATCATGGGTGGGTTGATTGTGGCTACGGCGCTGACGCTTTTGTTTTTGCCGGCGTTGTATGCGGCCTGGTTCCGGGTTCGTCGGGAGGTTTGATTCTTTTGTGACGTGGCGGCCTTCGGGCCGACCATGCTCTTGGGGTTTTGGGTGTATATCCGTTGCTTCGGGTGCTGCGGCTGGCGGTTTCGCCCTTACGGCGAGTCCCTTTGGCAAACGCCGGAGTGCCGGCCCAGCCCAAAGGAACCAAAGGTCTTTGCCCTGACGTTCGGCCCGCTCGCTGGGGCTCGGGGTTCCTTCGCTCCGGGATCGATCCGGGGGCATCGCCTACGGTTTGCTTCGCTGCACCTCCTCTCGATGTGTTCGACTTCGTCGAACGGTCGCTGCGCTCCCACCCCCGGATCAATCCCTCCACTCAGCCTGCCGACGGGCTCTAAGATCAAAAGCCGCAGCCGAGCTAACGCTCATCCTGTTGAGTGGTGAGGAGCAGAAGCGATCTGCTCTTGCTCTTTTGTGGTAGCGAGCCTGCTCGCGAAGGCGGCCTGACAGCCGACCTGTTGCTTGCAGATGTACGCAATCCAATTGTAGGAGTGAGCCTGCTCGCGAAGGCGGCCTGACAGTCGAGCTGTTGCTTGCAGATGTACGCAATCCAATTGTAGGAGCGAGCCTGCTCGCGAAGGCGGCCTGACAGCCGACCTGTTGCTTGCAGATGTACGCCATCCAATTGTAGGAGTGAGCCTGCTCGCGATGACGCCCTGACAGCCACCCAATCTCTGCTTGAATGCACGCGCCGAAACTGTGGGAGCTGGCTTGCCAGCGATGACGGCCTGACAGCCGACCAAGCCTTGAACTGAAAATGCTCGATTCAAATGTGGGAGCCAGCCTGCTGGCGAAGACGATCTGAAAGGCGAAGTTGTTTAACTGTGTTACGAAAATTCAGAACCTTCCCACATGTTTTTCAGGTTGTCCGTCGGACGTGCGATCTCTAGCCTTAGGTTGTCGCTGCAAAAATCAGCGACCGGGTTTCGCAGCCCGGTTAAACTTCAGACGCACAGCGTCCACTATCCGAAACGGGCGCTTTTTTATGCCTGTGTCATGGCGGTTGTGCGCGGGATACCTTCGGGTATGCCGGGTGCCTGAAGTCCCGGTCTGCGAACCTGCGTACAGCTGCCACCTAACATTCGTTTCGCAGCGAACGGTGGCGGCTCCATTACTTCAGGAGATTTCGCCATGTTCAAACCCACGCCAAACCCGCCCAAACCCGTCAATAATCCCAGCACAATCTTCACCGTCCTTCCCGAGGTCGATTCCGAAACATTACTCGCTCACGCCTGTGAAACGCTGGCCTCAGCCAACATCATGGCCACGGAACTGGCGTTCACCCTGAGTGGCCCGACGTGTAATCATCTTCTGGGGATTCAGCAGATGATCTCCCTCGCAGAGCTGTCGGTGAACCGCGTCCTTGATCAAGTCGATCCGCAAACCTGACGCCCAACAAAAAGCCCGCTGAACCCCAAGGGTTCAGCGGGCTTTTTGTCGTTCAGAATATTACAACGTCCCAAACACCTTCTTCGCCAGACTGGTCGCCGCAGCAGCCGGGTTCTGGCGGATGGTTTCTTCCTGTTTGCCGATCATTTCGAACAAGCCATTGAGCGCTTGCTCGGTCACGTAGTTTTCAACGTTGGCGCTCTTGGCATCAACGACGCCAAACGCTGCAGCCTGGCCGGCGAACGAGTTGTACTTCTGCGCTACGCCAACCTTGTCGGTCGCCTGTTTGACGATCGGCAGGAACTTGGCGCGGATCTGTTCGCGGCTGGATTTGTCGAGGTATTGCGTGGCCGAGTCCTTGCCGCCGCTGAGGATGCCTTTGGCGTCTGCCACGCTCATTTTCTTCACGGCGTCGACGAGGATTGGCTGGGCCTGAGTCACCGCGGATTCCGCTGCCTTGTTCATGGCGGTTTCCAGTTCTTCAACCTGAGCGCCCATGCCGAAGGCTTTCATCTTGCTCGCGGCTTTGCCGAGTTTGCCCGGCAGCTCGATCTTCACGTCCGGGTTGTTGCTGAAGCCGCCGGGGGTGCCCAGTTGCTTGACGGCGATTTGCGCGCCTTGGGTCAGGGCGTCCTTGAGGCCGCCGGTGGCGTCTTTTTGCGACAGGTCACTGAGCGACAGCGCCAGCGCGCTGGCGGAGATCATCAGGCCTGCGCACAGGCCGGCGAAGCGAAGGGTAGGGCGGAGCATGGCAGGTTCCTTGAAAGACAATTAGCGAACGGCGTCGACGCGGATTTTCAGCGGCTGCGGATCGTTGCCGTCGAGTTGCACGGCATGGTTTTCGGTGGTGATGAACATCAGCTCGCCGTTGACCTCGATGCGCGCGCTGACCGAGTAGCGATGGCCGGGTTTGACCTGGGCCGGATCGTAGCTAAAGTGGAACGGCAGCGGCACCTGGCCTTTGACCGGGCCTTTTTGCTCGTCGAGTACGACGGCTGGCGCATCGGCCAGCGAGACGTCTTGCAAGCTGACGCTGAGGGTCGCGCTCGGTGGCAGGGCGATGCGCTGCAGGTAGAACACTTCACCGTCGAGGCCGACCTTGCCGGCAGGTGTGGTCGATTGGCAGGCGCTGAGCAGTGTGGCGGCAGCGAGAATGGTCAGTTTTTTCATAGGTGGTTCTCCTTTCAGTGTGGGAGCGAGCCTGCTCGCGAAAGCGGTTTAGCATTCAACATTTCAGTTGTCTGACACTCCGTCTTCGCGAGCAGGCTCGCTCCTACCAGGTTTTCATCAGGCGTCGGGCTGTGTGGCGACCTGGTCGGCCGCATCTTCACTGCGATGCAGCGCCACCTGACGGATCGACAAACGAATCTCCGCCGGCAATACGCGTTTGGCCGCACCTTCGGCGAGTTCGCCGAGCAGCTCGTGGTAGCTCAGTTTGCCGGCCTCGTCGCGACGCAGCACGTCGAGGTCGAGCAGGGTCTGGATGAAGTGGCGGAACAGGCTCTTGTCGAAGAACTCCGGGGCGTTGAGGCCATGCAGGATCGACAGGCGCTGCGCCATGACCGTGCAGAGGTCTTCCAGCTCTTCGGCGCTGATGCTGTTCTGGCCGCTGTTGAGCAGCAAGGACACGGTCATGTAGAAACGCTGCAAGGTCTGGGCGATGCTCTTCGACAGCAGCGTCAGCAACACGAAATGCCGCGAACTCGGTGCCGGACGCAGGTAGACGTCCTTCTCGAAACGCAGCAAACCTTGCTCGACAAACGCCTCCAGCCACTGATCGACCACACCGTCCAGTTCGTCCAGCGTCCAGCGAATGAACAGCTCCGATTGCAGGTACGGGTACAGCGCGCGGGTGTAGCGCAGGATCTGTTCGCGGCTCATGCGTGAGGTGCTCTGGAAGAAACTCGCCAGCAGCGCAGGCAACGCGAAGATGTGCAGCACGTTGTTGCGGTAATAGGTCATCAGGACGGCGTTCTGCTCGTCCAGATAGAGGATCTTGCCCAGCGCATCGTTCTGCTCGGCGAGCAGGTCCATGTCCTTTACATGCTCGATCAACGCGCGGCCGTCGCCTTCCGGCAGCGTGGTGTGCGGTGAATAAGGGACTTTGCGCAGCAGCGCCAGGTACAGATCCAGCACCCGCGCCATCGCGCGATCGTCCAGTGCCAGACGGGTAGTCGACAGCAGCGCCAGTGCCACCAGATTGACCGGGTTGATCGCTGCGGCTTCGTTGAGATGCTGCGCGACTTTTTCGCCGAGGCGGTTGGTGGTCTCGTTGAGCCATGCCGGTTTGTACTGCGGACCGAGCTCCTGCTGGCGCCAGTCCGGTTGCTCGGCGTCGAGGAATTCCGCCAGTTTGATCGGCTCGCCGAAGTTCACCGCGACCTGACCGAAGCGCTGCTTGAGCGCGCCGATGACTTTGAAAATGTCGAAGATCGATTCTTTCTTCTTGCTCGCGCCGCGCAGTTCGCCGAGGTAGGTGCGACCCTCCAGCACACGCTCATAACCGATGTACACCGGCACAAACACGATGGGCATGCGCGACGAACGCAGGAAACTGCGCAGGGTGATCGCGAGCATCCCGGTTTTCGGTTGCAGCATGCGCCCGGTCCGCGACCGGCCGCCCTCGACGAAGTATTCGACCGGGAAGCCTTTGGTGAACAGGGTGTGCAGGTATTCGTTGAACACCGAGGTGTACAGCGGATTGCCCTTGAACGTGCGGCGCATGAAGAATGCCCCGCCGCGACGTAGCAGGCTGCCGATCACCGGCATGTTGAGGTTGATTCCGGCGGCGATGTGCGGCGGGGTCAGGCCGTTGCGGAACAGCAGATACGACAGCAGCAGGTAGTCGATGTGGCTGCGGTGGCACGGCACGTAGATCACTTCGTGACCCTGAGCGACTTTCTGCACGCCTTCGATGTGGTTGACCTTGATGCCGTCGTAGATCTTGTTCCAGAACCAGCTCAGCACCACTTCGAGGAAGCGGATCGCGGTGTAGGTGTAGTCCGAGGCGATTTCGTTGCCGTAACGCAGGGCTTGGGCCTTGGCTTTTTCCGCGGAGATGTTTTCGCGTTCGGCTTCGTCGAGGATTGCTTGTTTGACCAATGGCTGGTTGAGCAGGCCTTTGACCAGGTTTCGACGGTGGGAAATGTCCGGGCCGATGACCGCTGCTTTGAGGTTGCGGAAGTGTACGCGCAGGATCCGCTGGGCCATGCGCACGGTGCGTTCGTGACCCTTGTTGTGTTCGATCAATTCGCGCAGATGGATCGGCGCCGAGAATTGCACGCGGGTTTTACGCCCGAGGACGATGATGCTCAGCAAGCGACGCAGGCGCCCGGTGACGGCCCAACTGTCGGCAAACAGCAGTTTCCACGGACTGTTTTCGCTGTCCGGTGACTGGCCCCAGAACACGCTGACCGGGATGATCTGCGCGTCTTCAGCAGCATTCTGCGTGAGCGCGCTGACCAGGCGGGTCAGGGTCGGCGGCGCACCGCGTTTGTCTTGGCGCCCGAGCCAGTCGGGATCCGGCGTCAGGTAGAAAAACGCTGCCGGTTCGATCAGTGAACCCACAGATACCGGCAACACTGGACGCGGCAGGCCGGCCTTGGTGCACTCGGTGTCGAGCACCGCCAGATCGGTCAGCGAAGGGTTTTGCAGGACGTAGAACACCGGACGACTGCGGTCGAGGTTGAGGGTGAACGACGACTGGTTGATCGTCTCCGAGCGAACCCAGAGGTACAACAGTCGGCGCAAGGTGCCAAACACAAGACGGCGGAACGGGGAACGGGTCATACGGCTTCTGCGTGAGTGAATAAAACCGAGCGTTTGCTCGGGTGGGCGCTAGTGTGACGGATTCATCGAAAATCGGCAAAAAAGCGGCGAAGTAATCTCCTGTTGAGAGTTTTCGCGCCTGTCATATACTCGGCGGTCTGTCGCCGGGGCCCTTTTATGGACGTCGGACGCAGGCTGACGTTCCGCAAAGGCTTTCCTGCGAAAAGCCTGTTCAATAATAAAAAAGGAGTATGAACAGATGGCAACACGTGAAACCGGCAACGTGAAGTGGTTCAACGACGCCAAGGGCTACGGCTTTATACAGCGCGAAGACGGGGTGGACGTGTTCGTGCACTACCGCGCGATTCGCGGCGAAGGGCATCGGTCGCTGACCGAAGGCCAGCAGGTTGAATACGCATTGATTACTGGCGAGAAGGGTTTGCAGGCTGAGGATGTTGTAGGCTTGTAACAGCAGCTTCGAGCTGCAAGCCACAAGCTACAAGCAGTTCAGCTTGAGACTTGCAGCTTGCAGCTCATAACTTGCAGCTGCTTTTAGGCGGTTTTCCAGGTGATCTCTTCTTCACCGTCTTCGCTGATGCGAATCCAGCGATCCGCCGTCTCTTCACCTTCTTCCTCGACCCACGTCCCCGGCGCGCAACGCACTTCCACGTTCAGCGCAGCAAAGGCGGCGCGGGCGCAGGCGATGTCGTCGTCCCATGGGGTCTGGTCGCTTTCCAGGTACAGGCTGTTCCATTTGCCCACGGCTTTCGGCAGCCAGGTCACCGGCACATTGCCGGCCTTGCACTTGTAAGTCTGGCCTTTCTGTACCCACTCGCTGCACGGGCCCAACGCGGCGCCCAGCCAGGCAGAAATGGCCTTGTGGTCGACGTCGGCGTCTTTCAGGTAAATCTCGATATCCGGTTGGCGCATGGATGTCCTCACTGCGGGTCTGAAAAATCCATTCGCGGATTTAGCCGGCCCCGGGCGTTTGCCCGGAACCAAAAGTTATTGAAGAACGAAATAATCGTAGCGCATCGACACGGTGGTCTCGAACGGCTCGGCCTGTTCGATCACCGCCGCACGACGCTCGGCACTGGCGCGCCAGCCGTGGGGTGTCATCGCCAACAGGTTGGCGCGATCCTCGGGCTTGTCCAGCGTCAGCCTGAATTCCAGGGTTTCGCTGTGCGCCAGCGCCATGCCTTCAGGCACCAGGGCCAGATGCTTGTCGTCGGTGTACTCGCGAACTTCGTCGTACAGGCGTTCGCGCAGTTCCATCAGATGGCCGCTGGTCGGGCCGACTTTCATCAAACCGCCGCCAACACTGAGCAGGCGTTTGGCTTCTGCCCAGTCCAGAGGACTGAAAACACTGGCGAGAAACTGGCAACTGCCCGATGCCAACGGCACGCGGGCCATGCTGGCGATCAACCAGGTGATGGCCGGGTTGCGTTTGCAGGCGCGTTTGACCGCTTCACGGGAGATGTCCAGCGCGTAGCCATCCGCGTTCGGCAAGGCCTCGGCGATCTGCGCGGTGTAATAACCCTCGCCACAGCCGATGTCGACCCAGCGATCCGGCGCATAACTCGCCGCCAGTTCGGCCAGACGCTTGGCCACGGGTGCGTAATGCCCGGCGTTCAAGAAATCCCGGCGCGCCTCGACCATCGCCTGGTTGTCGCCAGGATCACGGCTGTTCTTGTGCTGCACCGGCAGCAGGTTCAGGTAACCCTGACGCGCACGGTCGAAGCGGTGGCCGGCGGGGCAAACCACGCCGTTATCCAGCGCATTCAGCGGTGCGCTGCAGATGGGGCAAGCAAGCATCAGGCGAGCAACTTTATCAGGGTCTGGTAGTAGATCTCGGTCAGCACGTCGAGATCGGCCGCCAATACGCGCTCATTGACCTGGTGGATAGTCGCGTTGACCGGGCCCAGTTCAACCACTTGCGTGCCCATGGTCGCGATGAAACGGCCATCGGAAGTGCCGCCGCTGGTGGAAGCCTTGGTCTCGCGGCCGGTGATGTCCTTGATGCTCGCCGACACCGCGTCGAGCAGCGCGCCCGGTTCGGTGAGGAACGGCAGGCCGGACAGCGCCCAGTCGATGTGCCAGTCCAGATCGTGCTTGTCGAGGATGTCGGCGACGCGTTTCTGCAGGCCTTCGACGGTCGATTCGGTGGAGAAGCGGAAGTTGAACACCGCCACCAGATCGCCCGGGATCACGTTGGTCGCGCCGGTGCCGGAGTTGACGTTGGAGATCTGGAAACTGGTCGGCGGGAAGAAATCGTTACCGTGATCCCAATGCTCGGCGGCCAGTTCGGCCAGCGCCGGGGCAGCAAGGTGGATCGGGTTCTTCGCCAGATGCGGGTAAGCAACGTGCCCCTGAATGCCACGAACGGTGAGCTTGGCGCCCAGCGAGCCGCGACGGCCGTTTTTCACCACGTCGCCGACCAGTGTGGTGCTCGACGGTTCGCCGACGATGCACCAGTCCAGACGTTCGTTACGTGCTGCCAGACGTTCGACCACAGCCTTGGTGCCATGGTGCGCCGGACCTTCTTCGTCGCTGGTGATAAGGAACGCGACCTTGCCTTTGTGGTTCGGGTAGTCAGCGACAAAGCGCTCGGCGGCAACGGTCATCGACGCCAGGCTGCCCTTCATGTCTGCCGCGCCACGGCCGCAGAGCATGCCGTGTTCATCGATCAGCGCGTTGAACGGGTCGATCTGCCACGCCGTCACCGGGCCGGTCGGCACCACGTCGGTGTGACCGGCGAAGCACAGCACCGGGCCGTCGTTGTTGCCGTGGGTCGCCCAGAAGTTATCCACATCTTCGATGCGCATCGGCTCGAGGGTGAAACCGGCATCGCCCAGGCGCTGCATCATCTGCTTCTGGCAATCGGCGTCGACCGGCGTCACGGACGGACGGCGGATCAGGTCGATGGCGAGTTGGAGGGTCGGCGAAAGGTCGGCGTGGGCCGTCATGTAATAACTCCGGATGCGCACGGTAAACTTGTAGGAGCTGCCGAAGGCTGCGATCTTTTGATTTTGTTTTTTAAAATCAACAGCAAGATCAAAAGATCGCAGCCTTCGGCAGCTCCTACCGAGTTTGTTGGCATTGAAAAAGGCATTCATTCTAAAGCAAAACGGCGGCCCGAAGGCCGCCGTTTGACGTTATCCGTTACCGATTATGCGGCAGCCGGCTCAGGCGCAGCCGCAGGTTTGGGCAGCGACGACAGGAACGCCATGATCAGCGCCGCCAGATACGGCAGCGACTGCACCAGCAACATCACCACCCAGAAACGCATGTCGTTGCTCGGCATGCCGTTGACCAGATAGATCCCCAGCGCCGCGCCCCACAACAGCAGCATGATGAACAGCTCTTCCCGAGCCTCGGAAATCGCCACCCAGAAGCCATGGTTGTCGGCGTTTTTCGGCGTGCGGAAGAACGGAATGCTGCTGGTGAAGAAGCCGTACAGCACCGCTTTGGCGATGGTGTGCGACAACGCCAGTCCGGCCAGCGCCGCGCAGAACGCATCTTTCAGGTTCACGCCGACGGCGCGACGGTAGAGGAAGATGATCTTGCCGACCTTGAACACGAACAATGCCAGCGGCGGGATTGCGAAGATCAGCAGTGGCGGATCAACCCGTTGCGGCACGATGATCATCGCCGCCGACCACAACAGCGCGCCGACGGTGAAGAAGATGTTCATGCCGTCCGCGACCCACGGCAGCCAGCCGGCAAGGAAGTGGTAACGCTGGCCGCGCGTCAGCTCGGTGTCCTTGCCGCGCAGCAGGCTGCCGGTGTGGCGCTTGATGATCTGGATCGCACCGTAGGCCCAGCGGAAACGCTGTTTCTTGAAGTCTATGAAGGTATCCGGCATCAGACCCTTGCCGTAGCTGTTGTGGTAATACGCCGCCGACAGGCCTTTCTCGAAAACACGCAGACCGAGTTCGGCGTCTTCACAGATGCACCAGTCGGCCCAGCCCAACTCTTCCAGCACCGAGCGCCGGGTCATGGTCATGGTGCCGTGCTGGATGATCGCGTCACGGTCGTTACGGGTGACCATGCCGATGTGGAAGAAGCCTTTGTATTCGGCGTAGCAAAGCTTCTTGAAGGTGCTTTCGTTCTGGTCGCGATAATCCTGCGGCGATTGCACCACAGCGATTTTCGGGTCGGCGAAGTGCGGCACCATGTGCTTGAGCCAGTTCGGGTGTACGCAGTAATCGGAGTCGATCACCGCGATCACTTCGGCATCCTTGGCGGTGTGCGGAATCAGGTAGTTCAGTGCGCCGCCCTTGAAACCGGCCAGGGGCGAGACGTGGAAGAACTTGAAGCGCGGGCCGAGGGTTTCGCAGTAGTCGCGCACCGGTTCCCACACCGCCGGATCCTTGGTGTTGTTGTCGATGATCAAGACTTCGTAGTCTGGATAATCGAGCGCCGCCAGTGCGTCGAGGGTCTGTTTGACCATCTCCGGCGGCTCGTTGTAGCACGGCACGTGGATCGAGACTTTCGGCCGGTAGCTGGAGTCGCCTTCGACGGGCAGGAATTCGCGCCGACGTTTGTGAATCCACACCGCCTCGGCCAATTCATGCGCTTCGGTGAGCAAAACGATAAACACCCCGAGCGCGCCGAGCGCCAAGAGGAATCCGACGGTCAAACTGAACCACGTGCTGTATTGCAGGCTGTAGTCGTAACCGATCCACACCAATACCGAACCGCAGAGAAACGCGATGAAGGTCAGGAAGATCCGCCCACGTTGACGCAGGGCCGAGCCGTCGATCATCAGCAGGGTCAGCGACAACAGCGCCAGCACCACCGAACCGATGGCCAGTACGCGCCACTGCGGGATCGCGACGACCGGGCCTTCGAAGTTGAATTTCTGCTGGCGCGCGGCGTTGAACACGCCCCAATACGCGCCGACCGAGCCTTCGTCGCTGGCCTTCCACGGCTGGTCAAACGCTTCGATCACGAAGTAGTTGAAGCCCTGGCGGTTAAGTTTGTTGACCAGGTTGCGCAGGTAGATCGCCTGATCCGCCGGCGACGCATCGGCGCCACCGCGCATGCGCCCGTTGCTCGGCCAGCCGACCTCGGAGAGCAGCAGCGGTTTTTTCGGGAACAGCTTTTTCAGGTCGCGAGCGCGGTCGAAAACAAATTGGCCAGCCTTGTCGACTGGAATGAACTCCCAGTACGGCAGAACGTGGGCGGCAATCAGGTCAACGTGTTTGGCCAGTTCCGGGTGTTCTTCCCAGACGTGCCATTGCTCGGACGTGGTCACCGGCACTTTCACCGCCGCGCGGACGCGATCGAGCAGCACGCTCAGTTCTTGGGCGGTGATTTCCTTACGGAAGATCGCTTCGTTACCGACCACCACGCGCACCACGCTGCGCGAAGTGTTGGCCAGTTCGATGGCGCGGGTGATTTCCCGCTCGTTGCGTTCCTGATCGGGGCTGATCCAGATCCCCAGCGTCACGCGCAGACCGAATTCCTCAGCCAGTTTCGGGATGTCTTGCAGTGAGCCGTCGACCGAGTAGATGCGGATGTTGTCCGTCAGCTTGCTCATGATCTCCAGGTCGCGGCGCATTTCGTCGTCAGTCGGATACTGATCCTTCTGCGGGAATTGTCCTTGCTGGAACGGCGAATAGGAGAAACCGGAGATCTGCTCCGGCCAGTTCGGCGCGGAAACCGGGCGGTTGATCAGCGCCCAGAAACCGGTGAACAGGGCGGCGATGGCCAGCACCACCACCAGGTTGAGTCCAAATTTACGCGATGACATAGCTATTTCGGGTTCCAAAGGCTGTGGAACGAAGGATCGGTCGGCTAGACGCCCGAGGGGCGCGCATCCTACACCGGCAGTTCGCAAGTCGTACATCAGACAGGGAAATGCCCGACATTGGGCAGCCGACTTTGACTTAAGTTCTTACACTTGTAGCTCGAAGCTTAAAACTTGTCGCTGTGTAGCCCTATAATGCGCGCCGGTTTTTGGGGTAATGGTCATGAGTACAGAAGATCCGCGGTTTGCAGGCATCGCCCGTTTGTATGGCATCGAAGGTCTGGCGCGTTTGCGCGCGGCCCATGTGGCGATCGTCGGCGTCGGTGGCGTCGGTTCCTGGGCGGCGGAAGCCATGGCCCGTTGTGGCGTCGGCGAGATTTCGCTGTTCGACCTCGATGACGTCTGCGTCAGCAACGCCAATCGGCAGTTGCACGCGCTGGACAGCACCGTCGGCAAACCCAAGGTCGAGGTCATGGCCGAGCGCCTGCGCGGGATCAACCCGGATTGCACCGTGCACGCGGTGGCGGACTTCGTCACCCGCGAGACCATGGCCGAATACATCACGCCGAACATCGACTGCGTGATCGACTGCATCGACGCGGTCAACGCCAAGGCTGCGCTGATCGCCTGGTGCAAGCGCCGCAAGATTCAGATCATCACCACCGGTGGTGCGGGCGGGCAGATCGATCCAACGCTGATTCAGGTGTGCGATCTCAACCGTACGTTCAACGACCCGTTGGCCTCGAAAGTGCGCTCGACGTTGCGTCGTGACTACGGCTTCTCGCGCACCGTGACCCGCCATTACAGCGTGCCCTGTGTGTTTTCCACGGAACAGCTGCGTTATCCGAAACCCGATGGCAGCATTTGTTTGCAGAAGAGTTTTGTCGGCGACGGCGTGAAGCTGGACTGCGCCGGCGGGTTTGGTGCGGTGATGATGGTCACGGCGACGTTCGGCATGGTCGCGGCGACTAAGGCTGTGGACAAGATTGTCGCGGGTGTTCGGCGCCCGGCGGATCGGGTCAAACCTCAGGCCTGACCAGTGACCGATCATTCCCGCGCTCCGCGTGGGAATGCAGCCCGGGACGCTCTGAGTTCCAAATCAAGAGCCGAACGCGGAGCGCCCGTTGAGGCATTCCCACGCAGAGCGTGGGAACGATCAGTCAGGGGCGAGTTCACGCATTCGCTGCAGCACGGCATTCAAGCCATTGCTGCGCGAGGGGGATAACTGGCGCGAAAGGCCGAGTTGATTGAACCAGTCCGGCAAATCCACTTGCTGCAATTCTTCCGCCGACAAGCCATTGACCCGCAACAGCAACAACGCCACCAACCCGCGAATCATCCGCGCATCGCTGCTCGCGTTGAATTGCCAGTGACCGTCACGCAACGCCCCAACCAGCCACACCTGGCTTTCACAGCCATGCACCCGGTTGGCTTCGCACTTGTCCGCGTCATCCAGCAGCGGCAGGCGATCGCCAATCTGCATCAGCAGCCGCGCCCGCTGTTCCCAGCCCGCTGCATTCTGAAAAGTCTGCAACGCTTCGGCTGCCTCGACCGGCAGGCTCATCGCAACAACTCCAGCGCCTGATCCAGCGCTTCAAAGAAACGCTCCAGATCCTCGGAGTCGTTGTACAGCGCCAGCGACACACGAATCGCTCCAGCCAGCTCAAGGCTTTTCAGCAGCGGCATCGCGCAATGATGCCCGGCGCGCACGGCGATCCCTTGTTCTGTCAGCAAGTGCGCCAAATCGGCGTTGTGCACGCCCTCGACGACAAAACTCGCCAGCGCCAGTTGCGGCTTGCCGAGCAGACGAATGCCGTTACGAGCGGCGAGGCCTCGCAGCAGATAGTCATGCAGCGCCGCTTCGTGGGCAGACACCGCGTCCTGATCCAGCCCGGCCAGATAATCGAGCGTCGCGCCAAGGCCGATCACACTGGCAATCGGCGGCGTACCCGCTTCAAAACCCAGTGGCGCAGGGCGGAAACGCGAGTCGTGATAGTTGGCTTCCAGGACCATTTCGCCGCCGAACTGCCAGGGCTTCAGCTGCTCAAGTGCTGCATTGCGCCCGAACAGCACGCCAAGGCCATCGGGGCCATAGAGCTTGTGGCTGGAAAACACATAAAAGTCGCAACCCAGCGCCTGCACGTCGTGGCGACCGTGCACCACACCTTGCGCGCCATCGACCACGGTCAGCGCGTTCTGCGCCTTGGCCATGCCCAGCAACGCTGGCAACGGTTGCCACGAACCGAGTACGTTGGAAAGCTGACTGACCGCCAGCAACCGCGTGCGCGGGCCGATCAAATGCACAGCGGCAGCGAGGTCGATCAAGCCGTCGGCGTCCAGCGGCAGGATCACCAGTTTGAGACTGCGCCGTTGCGCCAGTTGCTGCCACGGCAGCAGGTTGGCGTGATGCTCCAGGGCGCTGATGACAATCTCATCGCCCGGGTGGAAAAGATGTTCCAGGCCATAGGCCAGGAGGTTCAGCGCACTGGTGGCGCCGTGGGTGAAGATGATCCGCCCGCTGTCACCGGCATTCAGCCACTGCGCGACCTTGAGTCGACTGTCTTCGAACGCCTGCGTGGCATGGGCACCGGGCAGGTGTTGCGCACGATGCACATTGGCCGCGCCGTTGGCGTAGTAATGCGTCAGTGCGGCGAGCAGGGCTTGGGGTTTTTGCGTGGTGGCGGCGTTGTCCAGATAGGTCTGGTCTTGCCGTTGCAGCGCGGCGATGGCCGGGAAATCGGCGCGCCAGGGGGAGGGAATCATCATCTGTTCAGCCCTGTGAACTTGGGCGGGGTGTACACAAGACACTGTGGGAGCGAGCCTGCTCGCGAAGCTTTTTGCGTCCATATGGACGCCTTCGCGAGCAGGCTCGCTCCCACAAGTGCCTGCGGCACTTAGTTGTGAGCGTGCAGCGCTTCGTTCAGTTCGATCGCCGATTTGTGGGTTTTGCATTCCACAGCGCCGGTTTCCGAATTGCGACGGAACAGCAGGTCAGTCTGACCGGCCAGCTCACGCGCCTTCACAACCTTGACCAGGTTGTTGTTTTCGTCGAGCAGCGCGACCTTGGTGCCGGCGGTCACGTACAGGCCCGACTCAACGGTGTTGCGGTCGCCCAACGGAATACCGATACCGGCGTTGGCGCCGATCAAACAGCCTTCGCCGACCTTGATCACGATGTTGCCGCCGCCCGACAGGGTGCCCATGGTCGAGCAACCGCCGCCCAGGTCCGAACCCTTGCCGACGAATACGCCAGCGGATACACGGCCTTCGATCATGCCCGGGCCTTCGGTGCCGGCGTTGAAGTTGATGAAACCTTCGTGCATCACGGTGGTGCCTTCACCGACGTAAGCGCCCAGGCGCAGACGCGCGGCGTCAGCGATACGCACGCCGGCCGGAACCACGTAGTCGGTCATTTTCGGGAACTTGTCCACCGAGAACACTTCCAGCAGGTCGCCACGCAGGCGCGCTTCCAGTTGCATTTCGGCCAGTTCGCTCAGGTCGATGGCGCCCTGGCTGGTCCATGCGACGTTTGGCAGCAGCGGGAAGATCCCGGCCAGGCTCACGCCGTGTGGTTTGACCAGACGGTGCGACAGCAGGTGCAGCTTGAGGTAAGCCTCAGGTGTCGAAGTCAGCTGTGCGTCTTCGGCCAGCAGGGTGGCGACCAGCGGCTTGTGGCTCTCGGCCAGACGGGTCAGCAGCTTGCCTTGCACGGCATCGATGCCTTTCACGGCTTCAGCCAGCTGCGCTGCCTGGGCGGTGGTGAAAGTGATGGCCTGGTTGCCTTCGGTGTAACCGAGGATCGGCGCAACCGCGGCGACCAGTTCGGCCGAAGGATTGAGCAGTGGCTGTGCGTAGAACACTTCCAGCCACGCGCCTTGACGGTTCTGAGTGCCGACACCAAAGGCGATGCTGAACAGGGAATTGGACATGTAAATACACCTCTACAAAGAGTGACGGGCTGCTTACTTCAGAGCGGCCGCGTAGATATCTGGCTTGAAGCCAATCAGGGTTCGGTCACCGAGATCGAGCACCGGGCGCTTGATCATCGAGGGTTGAGCGAGCATCAGTTCGATGGCTTTCGACTGGTCGAGATCGGCTTTACGTTCGTCGTCGAGTTTGCGAAAGGTCGTGCCTGCACGGTTCAACACCGTTTGCCAGCCGTGTTCGTCACACCATTGGGTCAGGTGCTCACGGTCGATGCCGGCGGTTTTGTAATCATGAAAGTCGTAGCTGACAGCGTGTTCATCGAGCCAGGTGCGCGCCTTCTTCATGGTGTCGCAGGCTTTGATGCCGAAAAGGTGCAACGTTTTACTTGAAACGGTCAAGGAATCGCCCCCTTTACAGGTGCTGGAGAAAAATGGTGTCGGATTATGCCATGACCAAACGGTTTCGCGGCGCCTGAGGTCGATTTCCCACCGCAAAACCCTGTAGGAGTGAGCCTGCTCGCGATGGCGATTTACCTGCCACTACATTGTTGAATGTTAAACCGTTATCGCGAGCAGGCTCACTCCTACAAGGGGATTTGCGACAGGGCGTGCGACATAGGTGCAACGGTCAGACGCATCCTAAGCGGCTAATATGGCAGTTCAACGCTGTCGATTGTCTGAGATTTCCGCTTTATGCAAACTGCTTATACCGTCCTGATCCTGCTGATGCTGGTCAGCGTTTCGCGGTTGGTCGGACGGGTCATCCCGCTGCCACTGCCTCTGGTACAAATTGCCGCCGGTGCGTTGTTGGCCTGGCCGACCCTCGGCCTGCATGTGGCCCTTGATCCCGAACTGTTTCTGTTTCTGTTCCTGCCGCCGCTGTTGTTTTCCGACGGTTGGCGCATGCCCAAACGCGAGTTCTGGCGTCTGCGCGGGCCGATCCTGACGCTGGCCGTCGGGCTGGTGCTGTTCACGGTGGTCGGCGCTGGCTATTTCATTCATTGGTTGTTGCCGTCAATTCCGTTGCCGGTCGCCTTCGCCCTGGCGGCGGTGCTGTCGCCGACGGACGCCGTGGCGGTGTCGGCCATTTCGCAGAATCGCTTGCCCACGCCGCTGATGCATATGCTGCAGGGCGAAGCGCTGATGAACGATGCTTCGGGTCTGGTGACGTTTAAATTTGCCCTGGCGGCGGCAGTGACTGGCGTGTTTTCGCTGACCAATGCGAGTCTGACCTTCGTCGTGGTAGCGCTCGGCGGGCTGGCGGTCGGCGTGGCGCTGAGCTGGCTGGTCGGGCGCTTGCGGGCGTGGATGATCGCCCGTGGCTGGGATGATCCGGCAACTCACGTGGTGTTCATGTTGCTGCTGCCGTTCGCGGCTTACGTGTTGGCCGAACGTCTTGGCGTCTCGGGCATACTCTCGGCCGTCGCGGCGGGGATGATGCAGAGCTGGCTCGATCTGTTGCCACGGCAGACCAGCACCCGGCTGCTCAATCGCAGCGTCTGGTCGCTGCTGGAGTTCGCTTTCAACGGGCTGATTTTCCTTCTGCTCGGCCTGCAATTGCCGGACATCATCAAAGCCGTGGTCAGCCACGAGCCGACGTTGTGGCCGACCCTGTTATATCGCTGTCTGGATGTCGTGGCGATTTTCCTCGCCCTGGTATTGCTGCGGTTTATCTGGGTGCAGAGCATCTGGCGTTTGTCTGTGCTGCTGCGCCGTTTGCGTGGCAAGGGCGAGCTGACGCAGGTGCCGACCGCGCGCTCCTGCTGGCTGCTGACGGTCGGTGGTGTGCGCGGTGCGGTGACGCTGGCGGGTGTGATGTCGGTGCCGATGTTGATGGGGGCCGATGCTTTTCCCGAGCGTGACCTGTTGATCTTCATCGCTGCCGGGGTGATTTTGCTGTCGCTGGTGTCGGCGTGTATCGCACTGCCGCTGTTGCTGCGTGGCATAGAAAAGAGCCCCGATGACAAGCGTCGGCAGGAAGTGCGTGACGCCTGGCGCAAAACCGCAGAAGCGGCGATTCATGCGCTGGAGACACAGGAAACCACCCCGCAGGACGCTGCTCAGGCGGCTCTGTCAGCAGAACTGAAGGCGCGGATCATGTCCGAATATCGCCATCAGCTTGAGGTGTTCAATGACTCGGCAGAAGCTCAGGCGCTGGCGTTCCAGATGGATCTGCTGGAGCGCCGTTTGCGTCTGAAGGCGCTGCGAGCGCAACGCCTTGAACTCTATAACCTCAGTCGTCAACACCAGATCGGTGACGACGTATTGCGCGAGGTTTTGGGGGAGCTTGATTTGAGTGAGGCGAATCTGGGGCAGGTCAAGTAGGCAGTGCCCGGTAGTCGAGGGCAGGATAGATTGTTCTGGCGAAGTTTTTGTCGCCTTCGCTCAGCGTCCTGGTCTCTTCGATATTCAGTCTATTGAACGTCCAGGCGCCGGGTACCCCGTAATGCATGACTGAATGTTTATCGTAGGCACCGTAGACTGCGTGAGCCGGAAGGCGGTTGAAGTAGTTCTCATCGACATCTTCTTTATCCCAGCCTTCCTTTGCCATTACGGCATAGATGGTCGGTTTGTCCCATGGGATATTGGCGTCCGGGTGAAGGTGCGCATGATGAAATCCCAGTGCATGCCCGAATTCATGCAGCACTATCTTTTCGAATAGAGGAGAGTCAGTCTTTATTCCCAGAACCATGGTCGGCTCTTCCTGGGCAAGCAACAGCGCGTTTGTGCCGAGTTGTGAATGACTGGCTTCGCCTTCTACTGCAATTCGGATCTGGCCTTGGCCATCTTCCACGAGTTCAAGGGCCAGGCTGATATACGGTTCCCATTGCCGAATACAATACTCGATGCGTAGTCGCAGGTCGGCGGGGACATCTTCCTTGAAAGAAAAGGTGACAGTACTGGCATTTTCCCAGAGCCAATTCGGGTGTGTCACAGAACGTTTGTGGCGCACTGCTGTTGTGAGTTGGTTGGTAGAAGGGGATACCTTCAGCCCCGGTCGCATCATTTTTACAAAGTGATAGTTGTGCATATTCAATATCCTTATTGTTTATGGCGGAAGTGTCCTGTGTGGATGTTTGGTGATTCTCAGGCAGGAAGAAGATAATGCGTTTCACGCGTTTTGGTTGAGTGTTGTTGTAACGCAATGCTTAAAACGCCGCCTTGCACAATGCAAGATGGCAGGGGTATTTATTGGTGAGTTACAGTGCCTTGGTTCTTCTGTATTCAAGGGCGTTCGCAGGAGCCGCCGTCCGAGTGCTCAACCGGATATAAATGACTGACGATATGCTTGTCATGGTGGCTCAGTTCCGTGTTCATCGGTACTTCGAACCGGCCGTCGGTCAGCTCTTTCTCGACCGGATAGTGCATGATCGAGGTTTTGTCATAATCCGTAATGGTGCTTGCTTCACTGATCGGTGTGAACAGGTTCAGGTCTACAGCGTTTTTGTCCATGCCCCATTTTTTTGCGTACTCTTCATAGACCTTGGCCTTGTTCCAGGGAATATTGGCATCCGGATGCAGGTGTTCATGATGCAAACCCAGAGCATGGCCAAACTCATGCAAAACAACGGTTCTGAAATCAAAGTCCGTCGGCCGCGAAGAAATGAACAGGGTCGGTTCTTTTGCATCGATGGCGAGTGCATCGGTGCCAATCTGCGATGCATTCTGGTCCGTGGCGGTTTTGATCCTGATAATGCCTTGCTTTCCCTCAATAAAGACTAATGGCAGGCTGATATAGTCCGCCCATTCCCGGATCAATGCTTTAATGGCGTCTTTCAGGGCGGCGGGCGGATTGTCCATAAATGAAATGGTCAATGTTCGTGACGGGTTCCAGAACTTAGTATTGAGTGCGGTGGCGCGAGCCGATACTTTGCCTGTTTGTTTGTTGGCCATGTTTTTCGGGTTTTCGTTAATGGCAGAACGATAACTGGCTATTGGATCATTAACACCAAGTAGTAGGCAGGGTTTGAGTGTGTGCACCTTCAATTCCTTTTAAAGATCTTAAATTGCGTAAAGCGCCAAATCAGCTATTTGCTTGGTCGCACTTTTTAAATGTGTTGATGGGTCGGGTACGAAACTTTATGGATGTAAAGTCTCACTGCAATCAAGTTATAGCGCGGGAAAGGAAGGTTTAAAGCTTTTAGTTGTAAGGGGGTATTTTATATAGGAGTGGTCGCGCCAGTCTGCCTGGCGCGACCCATTAAGTTGTTACTTATGCCGACTGATAAAGTCGCGAATTCGTTCTGCGGCCTCCACGCATTCCGCCAATGGCGCAACCAGTGCCATGCGTACACGACCAGCGCCCGGGTTGACGCCTTCCACTTCCCTGGAGAGATAGGAGCCCGGCACTACGGTCACGTGTTCTTCAGCGAACAGGTCCCGGCAGAACGCCGCGTCATCACCTTGCACGTTCGGCCACAGATAAAAGCTGCCATCCGGGCGCTGTACGTCCATCACCGGGCTGAGGATCTCCAGCACCGCATCGAATTTCTCGCGATACAGCGCACGGTTGGCGCGCACATGAACTTCGTCATTCCACGCCGCCACGCTGGCCAGTTGCGTTTGTACCGGCATCGCGCAGCCGTGGTAGGTGCGATACAGCAGGAAGCCTTTGAGGATGTCGGCGTCACCGGCCACGAAACCGGAGCGCAGGCCCGGCAGGTTGGAACGCTTGGACAGGCTATGGAACACCACGCAACGCTTGAAGTCTTTGCGGCCCAGTTCGACGCAGGCCGTCAGCAGGCCCGGCGGTGGAGTCTGTTCGTCGAAGTACAGCTCGCTGTAGCACTCGTCGGCGGCGATCACGAAGTCGTATTCATCCGCCAGAGCGATGAGTTTTTTCAGGGTGTCGACCGGGATCAGTGCACCGGTGGGGTTGCCCGGCGAGCAGAGGAACAGGATCTGGCAGCGTTTCCAGATGTCCGGCGAAACCGCATCGAAATCCGGGTTGAAGCCGTTCTCGTCGAGGCACGGCAGGTAATGCGGCTTGGCGCCGGCGAGGAACGCCGCGCCTTCGTAGATCTGGTAGAACGGGTTCGGGCTGACCACCAGCGCGTCGTCGCCACGGTTGACCACGGTCTGGGTGAACGCGAACAACGCTTCACGGGTGCCGTTGACCGGCAGCACGTTGCGCGCCGGATCGATCCAGCCGCCAGGCACACCGAAACGCCGCTCGCACCAGCCGGCAATGGCTTCACGCAGCGCCGGGATACCGAGGGTCGTCGGATACACCGCCATCTGATCCAGACTGTTGGCCAGTGCTTCGGCGACAAAGCTTGGCGAACGGTGTTTCGGCTCGCCGATCGACAGGGCGATCGGGCGTTTATCCGGGTTCGGGGTCACGGTGCCGAGCAGGGCGCGGAGCTTTTCGAACGGGTACGGCTGGAGCTGGTTCAGAGCGTTGTTCATTGGGGCTGGGTCTCTCGCAAAGCCATTTGAATCCGGGGGCGCCATCAAATACTGAGGCGCGACAATTTGATATCGGGTTCCTGATTGACGCTCAGTTGCTCAACGATCGCATCCTGCAAGCGGCTACACAGCAACGGGTCGGACAGCGGCTGGTTGTGGGCGTCGGTGATAAAGAACACGTCTTCCACCCGCTCGCCGAGGGTCGCAATCTTGGCGTTCTGCAGCGACAGGTCGAACTCGAGGAAAATCCCGCCGATTCGCGCCAGCAGTCCCGGACGATCAGGCGCAGTCAATTCCAGCACCGTCACCGGACGCTGGGCATCGTTGTGAATCGTCACTTGTGGCGCAAAGGCGAAATGCTTGAGCTGGCGCGGCACGCGGCGCTGAATGATCGTCGGGTAGTCGTCCGGGTTGCGCAGGGCTTCGGTCAGGCCTTCGCGGATTTGCTTGACCCGCGCCGGGTTGTCGCCGATGGATTCGCCTTCGTTGTCGAGCACGATGTAGGTGTCGAGGGTGAACTGGCTGCTCGAAGTGATAACCCGGGCGTCATGAATGTTCAGATTGAGCTGATCCATGGCAGCCACGGTCACGGCGAAAAAGTCGTGCTGATCCGGTGCATAAATGAAGATCTGTGTGCCGCCCTCGAACTCGCGCTGGGTGGTTTCCTTGATCAGCACCAGCGGTCCGCCATCGACCGGTTGCTGCAGGATCGCGTCACTGTGCCAGGCCACGTCGCCGGCGGTGTGGCGCAGGAAGTAGTCATCGCCCAGTTGCGCCCACAACTGCTCGACATCATCCGGGTCAGTGCCGCCGCGCACCAGAATGTCCAGCGCGGCGCTCTGGGTCTGGCGGATCTGCTCTTCGCGATCCACGGGATTTTCCAGGCCGCGGCGCAAGGCGCGTTTGGTCTCGGTATAGAGCTGGCGCAACAGGCTGGCGCGCCATGAGTTCCACAGCGTCGGATTGGTCGCGTTGATGTCGGCGACGGTCAGCACATAGAGATAGTCGAGACGGGTTTCATCGCCGACGGCCAAGGCAAAGTCGTGGATCACCTGCGGGTCGGACAAGTCCTTGCGCTGCGCCGTGGTCGACATCACCAAATGGTTCTGCACCAGCCAGACGATCAGGCGGCTGTCCCACACCGGCAACTGGTGGCGCTGGCAGAACGCTTCGGCATCGACCGCACCGATCTCCGAGTGATCGCCATGCCGGCCCTTACCGATGTCGTGATACAGGCCCGCCATGTAGATGAGCTCTGGCTTGGGCAGTTTGGCCATGAGCTTGGCGGCCAGCGGAAACTTCTCCGAGACCTGGGTGTACTGCAATTTGCGCAGGTGCTTGATCAGGTTCAGCGTGTGGGCATCGACCGTATAAATATGGAACAGGTCATGCTGCATCTGGCCGACGATAAAACCGAACTCCGGCAGATAACGGCCAAGGATGCCGTAACGGTTCATCCGGCGCAGGTTGCGGTGGATGCCGATCTTGCACTTGAAGAGCTCGATGAACAGGCTGGTGTTGCGGATATCGTTGCGGAAGTTGTCGTCGATCAAGTGACGGTTCTCGCGCAGCAGACGAATGGTGTCGGCGCGCACGCCTTTGATTTCTGGCTGCTGGGCCATCAGCACGAAGATTTCGAGCATGGCGAACGGCGTGCGGCGGAACACGTTGTCGTTGCGTGCTTCGATGTAGCCGTCGTGGAGCTGGAAGCGCGAGTTGATCGGCTGCGGCGGCGCTTCGTCTTCCGGGGCGAGGATGACCTCTTCGAAGTGCTGGATGATCAGGTCGCTGAGCTGGGCGATGCTCATCACTACACGGAAATATTGCTGCATGAAGTTTTCGACGGCCTGTTTGGCGTCGTCGCCTTCAAAACCGAGTAGCCCGGCGATGGTCCTTTGATGGTCGAACAGCAAGCGGTCTTCAGAGCGACCGGCGAGCATGTGCAGGGCATAGCGCACTTTCCAGAGGAATTCCTGGGAAGAGGCGAGCAGGGCGTTTTCGCTTTCGACGAGGAAACCTTCGCCGGCGAGGGCGCGCAGGTTCAGGGTGCCGTATTGGCGACGCGCCACCCACAGAATCGTCTGAATATCCCGCAGTCCGCCGGGCGAGCCTTTGACGTTGGGTTCCAGGTTGTATTCGGTGTCGTTGTATTTGTGGTGGCGAGCCTTCTGTTCAGCACGCTTGGCGAGGAAAAACTCCTTGGCCGGCCACATGTGTGCGGTGCTGGTGACGTCGAGCATGCGCTGGCGCAGACGCTCGGGGCCGCAGATGGTGCGGCTCTCCATGAGGTTGGTGACCACCGTCAGGTCAGCGCGGGCTTCTTCGGCGCATTCATCGACCGAGCGTACGCTCTGACCGACTTCCAGGCCGATGTCCCACAGCAATGTCAGAAAACGCTCGATGGAGTCGCGGAAAACTTCGTGATCGGCGCTGTCCAGCAGGATCAGCAAATCAATGTCGGAATACGGGTGCAATTCACCGCGGCCGTAGCCGCCGACCGCGACCAGCGCGATATCGGCGTCTTCGCTCCAGTTGAACTGCTCCCAGGCCTTTTGCAGGATGTTGTCGACGAACCAGGCACGGTCTTCGATCAGGCGACGGATATCGCGGCCATTGCGAAAACGCGTGTCGAGTACTTCGCGAGCCTGGCGGATCGCCTTCTTGAACGCCGCGATAGGACTCGCTTTCAGGGCCAGTTCAGCCTGGAACTGGCCGCGGTCGAAGAGTTCGGGATCCACCTGCGGCATCGATTGGCTTTCCTTCTATAAGGCTGGGAGCGTTTGCTGGATCAGGCCGAGATGCGCGGGATGGTGTCGTCGGCGCGCAGGGTGAAGATCTCGTAGCCGGTGTCGGTGACCAGCAGGGTGTGTTCCCACTGAGCCGACAGCTTGCGGTCTTTGGTGATCGCGGTCCAACCGTCGCCCAATACTTTGGTGTCGGCCTTGCCCTGGTTGATCATCGGTTCGATGGTGAAGGTCATGCCGGCCTTCAGTTCCATGCCGGTGCCGGCACGGCCGTAGTGCAGAATCTGCGGCTCTTCGTGGAAGACCTTGCCAATACCGTGACCGCAGAACTCGCGAACCACCGAGAAACCGTTCTTCTCGGCGTGCTTCTGGATCACTTCGCCGATGTCGCCGAGGCGGCAGCCAGGTTTGACGATTTCGATCGCCTTGTACATGCATTCCTGAGTGATCTGCGACAGGCGCTCGGCCCACACCGGCACTTCGCCGACGTGGAACATGCGGCTGGTGTCGCCGTGGTAACCGTCTTTGATCACTGTGACGTCGATATTCAGGGTGTCACCGTTTTTCAGCGGCTTGTCGTTCGGTATGCCGTGGCAGACCACGTGGTTGATCGAGGTGCAGATCGACTTCGGGTAGCCCTTGTAGTTGAGCGGGGCAGGGATGGCTTGCTGCACATTGACGATGTAGTCGTGGCAGATCTGGTTCAGCTCATCGGTGGTGACGCCCGGTTTGACATGTTCGGCAATCATTTCCAGCACATCGGCGGCCAGTTTGCCGGCGACACGCATGCCAGCGATGTCCTCGGGGGTTTTGAGGTTGACGGTCATACAGGCTCTCTCTGCGCTCGGCGGCGCTTGCTGATACGAATAGGGTGGCAGGTGTGCGTTTTGCGACCCTGAAAAACGCGATTCTAACAGACGCACGGCGCAATTCAGCGCCCGCGTGCATCGCTTCTCTCTATACAATGGTGCGTTCGGGGCCGATTCCAAGGGGGCTGCGCCCATGTCCTTGGTGCGAATACAGATTCCGGGTTCCGTTTCTGCGCACCCTGTGGTATAAAATGCGCCGCTTTCCGGGGATACCCCGAAAAGCTTAAATCCACACACGTGTCGACACGATGACCTGGGTGCTTTTGGCTTTATGCCACTGGTTGGTCATTGGGATACGTGGAGGCCAAACCCGACTTATTAAGGAACTATCATGTCCCAAGTCAATATGCGCGATATGCTGAAGGCCGGTGTGCACTTCGGTCACCAAACCCGTTACTGGAATCCGAAAATGGGTAAGTACATTTTCGGCGCGCGTAACAAGATTCACATCATCAACCTTGAAAAAACCCTGCCAATGTTCAACGAAGCTCTGACTTTCGTAGAGCGTCTGGCCCAGGGCAAAAACAAGATTCTGTTCGTCGGCACCAAGCGTTCCGCTGGCAAGATCGTTGCTGAAGAAGCAGCACGTTGCGGTTCGCCGTACGTCGATCACCGCTGGTTGGGCGGCATGCTGACCAACTTCAAAACCATTCGTGCTTCCATCAAGCGTCTGCGTGACCTTGAAGTTCAAGCCGAAGACGGTACTTTCGCCAAGCTGACCAAGAAAGAAGCGCTGATGCGCTCCCGTGATCTTGAAAAGCTGGATCGTTCGCTGGGCGGTATCAAGGACATGGGCGGTCTGCCAGACGCACTGTTCGTGATCGACGTTGACCACGAGCGCATCGCGATCACCGAAGCCAACAAGCTGGGCATCCCGGTCATCGGCGTTGTCGACACCAACAGCAGCCCGGAAGGCGTTGACTACATCATCCCAGGCAACGATGACGCAATCCGCGCTATCCAGCTGTACATGGGTTCGATGGCTGACGCAGTAATCCGTGGTCGCAACAATGTTGCTGGCGGCACTGTAGAATTCGCAGCTGAAGAAACTCAGGCTGCAGCTGAGTAATTGACGCCCTGGCGTTGACTCAGTAAGCAAAAAGGGGGCTTGGCCCCCTTTTTGCCACCTCGAAAACCATTTGTCGGCAGCGCAGCTACAGCTTCTGTAACGTGCAGCAGCTACAACGTGGGGTTCGGGACGAATTGATCGCCCGTTCGATCGGGTGGAATGGTTGAAAACCTATCCAAGAGGAATTTGAAAATGGCAGCAATTACTGCAGCGTTGGTTAAAGAACTGCGCGAGCGTACCGGCGAAGGCATGATGGATTGCAAGAAAGCCCTGGAAAAGGCTGACGGCGACATCGAAAAAGCCATTGATGACATGCGTGCTTCGGGCGCAATCAAGGCTGCCAAAAAAGCTGGCAACGTTGCCGCTGAAGGCGCCATCGCTCTGAAAGAAGACGGCAAATCTGCTGTTCTGCTGGAAGTGAACTCGCAGACCGACTTCCTGGCTCTGCAGGACGACTTCAAGGCATTCGTTGCTGAAAGCATTGAAAAAGCCTTCGCTGACAAGCTGACTGATGTTGCTCCGCTGATCGAAGCTCAAGAAGCTGCTCGCCTGGTACTGGTCGGCAAGGTTGGCGAAAACGTCAACATCCGTCGTCTGGTTCGCGTAGAAGGCGACGTTGTTGGTGGCTACCTGCACGGCAATAAGATCGGTGTTGCAGTTGTTCTGAAAGGCGGCAACGTTGAACTGGCCAAAGACATCGCTATGCACGTAGCGGCCAGCAACCCTGAGTTCCTGCTGCCATCGGAAGTTTCGGCTGAAGCTATCGAACGCGAAAAAGCTGTGTTCCTGCAGTTGAACGAAGAAAAAATCAAAGGCAAGCCAGAAAACATTGTTGAAAATATGGTCAAGGGCCGTATCAGCAAGTTCCTGGCTGAAGCAAGCCTGGTTGAGCAGGCGTTCGTCAAGAACCCTGAAGTCAAGGTTGGCGAACTGGCCAAGAAGGCTGGCGCTGAAATCGTTTCCTTCACCTACTTCAAAGTAGGCGAAGGCATCGAGAAGCCGGTCGACAACTTCGCTGAAGAAGTTGCTGCCCAGCTGGCTGCCGCCAAGCAATAAGACGGTTTTTCAACTGTCGCCCGAAAGAGGCTGCCCGCTTACGCGCGCAGCCTCTTTTCAGATGGGGGAGCCAGTTTTTAATTGGTTTCCACTTGGAACTGACTTACAAAGCCATGTTCCGATGGCGCTGAAGCAGCGCCAAGCTAGAGTGAACGCCAGCTGTAAACAGCTCGCAAAGAATTTTAAATACGCCGCAGGAGAGATTCGCAATGGCTCAGCAGGGCAGTGGTTATCAGGCTCGCTATAAACGCATTCTACTCAAGCTTAGCGGCGAGGCCCTGATGGGCTCGGAAGAGTTCGGGATCGATCCAAAAGTATTGGATCGCATGGCGCTGGAGGTTGGCCAACTGGTCGGCATCGGCGTTCAGGTCGGTCTGGTGATCGGCGGCGGCAACCTGTTCCGTGGCGAAGCCCTGAGCAAAGCCGGTATGGACCGGGTGACAGGCGACCACATGGGCATGCTGGCCACTGTGATGAACGCCCTGGCCATGCGCGATGCGCTGGAACGTGCCAATATCTCGGCCATCGTCATGTCGGCCATTTCCATGGTTGGCGTGACGGATCACTACGATCGCCGCAAAGCCATGCGTCATCTGAACTCCAAAGACGTCGTGATTTTCGCAGCCGGTACCGGCAATCCGTTCTTCACCACGGATTCGGCAGCCTGCCTGCGTGCAATCGAAATCGATGCCGATGTCGTGCTCAAAGCGACCAAGGTCGATGGCGTTTACACCGCTGACCCGTTCAAAGACCCGCATGCCGAGAAGTTCGATCATCTGACTTATGATGAAGTGCTGGATCGCAAGCTGGGTGTAATGGATCTGACAGCTATCTGCCTGTGCCGCGACCACAAAATGCCGCTGCGCGTATTCAACATGAACAAACCTGGTGCCCTGCTGAACATCGTCCATGGCGGCGCTGAAGGCACCCTGATCGAGGAAGGTCAACAATGATCAACGAAATCAAAAAAGACGCTCAAGAGCGCATGCAAAAATCCCTGGACTCTCTGGGCCATGCATTCGGCCAGATTCGTACCGGCAAGGCTCACCCAAGCATCCTGGGCAGCGTGATGGTGCCGTACTACGGTGCAGACACCTCCATCACCCAAGTGGCCAACATCACTGTAAAAGACTCGCGCACCCTGCAAGTCGTAGCCTTCGAGCGCAACATGCTCGCAGCGGTCGACAAGGCAATCCAGAGCGCAGGCCTGAACCTCAATCCGACCAACCTGGGCGAGTTGTTGCTGATTTCCATGCCTGCCCTGACTGAAGAAACCCGCAAGGGCTTCACCAAGCAGGCGCGCAGTGCCGCCGAAGACGCGCGTGTTGCTGTGCGCAACATCCGTCGCGATGCCCTGGGCGAGCTGAAGAAGCTGGTCAAGGATAAAGAAATCAGCGAAGACGAAGAGCGTCGTGCAATCGCCGATATCGATAAGCTGACCAAGGATTCCGAAGCCCAGATCACCAAGGCTACGGAAGAGAAAGAAAAAGACCTGATGGCCGTATAAGGGTCGAGTTTTTAATGGACAAGACCAAGCAGACTGCGCCGTCCGCGGTGCCGCGCCATGTCGCGATCATCATGGATGGCAACAATCGCTGGGCTAAAAAACGCTTTATGCCGGGTGTTGCCGGGCATAAAGCGGGCGTGGATGCCGTGCGGGCCGTGATCGAGGTGTGTGCAGAGGCCAAGGTCGAAGTACTTACCCTGTTCGCGTTTTCCAGTGAGAACTGGCAGCGTCCGGCCGATGAAGTCAGTGCCTTGATGGATCTGTTCTTCAAGGCCTTGCGTCGTGAAGCCAAGCGCCTCAACGACAACAACATCAGCCTGCGCATCATCGGCGATCGTTCGCGCTTTCATCCGGAGCTTCAGGCAGCAATGCGTGAAGCCGAAGCGATGACGGCGGGTGCCAACCGGTTCATCCTGCAGATCGCTGCCAATTACGGCGGTCAGTGGGATATTGCTCAGGCTGCTCAGCGTCTGGCGCGTGAAGTCCAGGCCGGGCACCTGCGCCCGGAGGACATCACCCCGGATCTGCTGCAAACCTGTCTGGCGACCGGCGATCTGCCATTGCCGGACCTGTGCATCCGTACCGGTGGCGAACACCGCATCAGCAACTTCCTGCTGTGGCAACTGGCTTACGCCGAGTTGTACTTCTCCGACCTGTTCTGGCCGGACTTCAAACACGATGCCATGCGCAATGCGCTGGCCGATTTCGCTTCACGCCAGCGTCGTTTCGGTAAAACGAGCGAGCAGGTCGAAGCTGGAGCCCGGGTTTAATGCTTAAACAACGAATCATCACTGCACTGATCCTGCTGCCGATTGCCTTGTGCGGGTTTTTCCTGCTGGAAGGCTCCGGTTTTGCCTTGTTCATCGGTCTGGTCGTGACTCTGGGGGCGTGGGAATGGGCGCGTCTGGCAGGCTTCACCGGGCAAGCGTTCCGCGTGGGTTTTGCCGCCGTGGTCGCGTTCATGCTGTTTATCATGTACATCCTGCCCGGGCTTGCCCCCTGGGTGTTGGGGGCTTCTGTGCTGTGGTGGGCGGTGGCAACCTGGCTGGTGCTGACCTATCCACAATCCAGCGCGCATTGGTCTAGCGCCGCTACCAAGCTGGTCATCGGTCTGTTGATTCTGTTACCGGCCTGGCAAGGCCTGGTCCAGATCAAGCAGTACCCGCTGGGTAACTGGCTGATCATGGCGGTGATGGTGCTGGTCTGGGGGGCTGATATCGGGGCTTATTTCTCCGGTCGCAAATTCGGCAAGCGCAAGCTGGCCCCGCACGTCAGCCCAGGCAAAAGCTGGGAAGGCGTCTATGGTGGTCTTGCGCTGAGTCTGGTGATTACTGCCATTGTCGCGTTTGCCCGCGACTGGACCGTCGCCGAGTTGCTTAAAGGCTTGATTGGCGCTGCGCTGATCGTCTTCATCTCCGTGGTGGGCGACCTGACCGAAAGCATGTTCAAGCGTCAGTCCGGCATCAAGGACAGCAGTAACCTGCTGCCTGGCCATGGCGGCGTACTTGATCGTATCGACAGCCTGACAGCGGCCATCCCGGTGTTTGCCGTGCTGCTGTGGATGGCTGCACCGTGAGTCGCCCTCAACAGATCACCGTTCTGGGCGCGACCGGCTCGATCGGTCTGAGTACGCTGGATGTCATTGCCCGCCATCCTGAGCGTTATCAGGTGTTCGCGCTGAGTGGTTTCACGCGCCTGAGTGAGCTTTTCGCCTTGTGCGTGCGTCACGTGCCGCAATTTGCCGTGGTGCCGGAAGCTACCGTTGCGCGGGGTTTGCAGGATGATTTGCGTGCTGCCGGTTTACCGACCCGCGTGCTGGTGGGGGAGGAGGGCCTGTGCCAGGTCGCTGCTGCTCCGGAAGTCGATGCAGTGATGGCGGCGATCGTTGGTGCGGCAGGGCTGCGTCCTACCCTGGCGGCTGTCGAAGCGGGCAAGAAGATTCTTCTGGCCAATAAAGAGGCGCTGGTAATGTCCGGCGCCTTGTTCATGCAAGCGGTGCGCAAGAGCGGTTCGGTACTGCTGCCGATCGACAGCGAACACAACGCGATTTTCCAGTGCATGCCACAGGATTTTGCCCGTGGATTGGGCTCGGTCGGTGTCCGTCGGATTTTACTCACAGCCTCTGGTGGTCCGTTCCGACAGACGCCGATGAGCGAGCTGGCGCATGTTTCACCTGAGCAGGCGTGTGCTCACCCGAACTGGTCTATGGGGCGCAAGATTTCGGTCGATTCGGCCAGCATGATGAATAAAGGTCTCGAACTGATCGAGGCCTGTTGGTTGTTTGATGCAAAGCCGTCGCAAGTCGAGGTGGTGATTCACCCGCAGAGCGTCATTCACTCGCTGGTCGATTATGTCGATGGTTCGGTGCTGGCGCAGTTGGGTAATCCCGACATGCGCACGCCGATCGCCAATGCCCTGGCCTGGCCGGAGCGCATTGATTCCGGCGTGGCACCGCTGGATTTGTTTGCTGTGGCGCGCCTGGACTTCGAAGCGCCGGATGAACAGCGCTTCCCTTGCCTGCGTTTGGCACGGCAGGCGGCCGAGGCTGGCGACAGCGCTCCGGCGATGCTCAACGCGGCGAACGAAGTGGCGGTGGCAGCGTTTCTCGACGGACGGGTTCGTTACCTGGAAATCGCGAGTATCATCGAGGAAGTCTTGAGCCTCGAACCGGTCGTAGCGCTGGCAGATCTCGATGCCGTATTTACGGCAGACGCCAAGGCGCGAGTTCTGGCCGAGCAGTGGTTGAAGCGCCACGATCGATAGAATTTGCTACACAATGGCTACACGCGGCACTGAACAGGACTGCGGAGAAAATAGATGAGCGCGCTCTATATGATTGCCGGCACCCTGATCGCTTTGGGTGTGCTGGTCACCTTTCACGAATTCGGCCACTTCTGGGTCGCGCGTCGCTGTGGCGTCAAGGTTCTGCGTTTCTCCGTAGGCTTTGGCATGCCGTTGTTGCGCTGGCACGACAAGCAAGGCACCGAGTTTGTGGTTGCCGCGATTCCGCTGGGCGGCTACGTCAAAATGCTCGACGAACGTGAGGGTGAAGTCCCGGTCGATCAGCTTGATCAATCGTTCAACCGCAAATCCGTACGTCAGCGTATCGCCATTGTTGCGGCCGGCCCCATTGCCAATTTTCTCTTGGCGCTGGTGTTCTTCTGGGTGTTGGCGATGCTCGGCAGCGAGCAGGTGCGTCCGGTCATCGGTGCGGTTGAATCCGGCAGTATCGCCGCCAGTGCCGGTTTGAGCGCAGGTGAGGAAATCGTCGCTATCGATGGAGAGCCGACGACCGGTTGGGCGGCCGTCAATCTGCAGTTGGTGCGGCGCCTGGGCGAAAGCGGTTCTCTGCAGTTGCTGGTGCGTGAGCAGGGTTCGACAGCGGATTCGCCGCGTGAGCTGAAGCTGGATAACTGGCTTAAAGGTGCTGATGAGCCAGACCCGATCCGTTCTTTGGGTATTCGTCCGTGGCGCCCGGCGTTGCCACCGGTACTTGCCGAACTTGATCCGAAAGGCCCGGCTCAGGCTGCCGGTCTGAAAACAGGTGATCGCCTGTTGGCACTCGACGGCCAGGCGCTGAATGACTGGCAGCAGGTGGTCGATACGGTTCGTACGCGTCCTGATACCAAAATCATGCTGCGCATCGAGCGCGACAGTGCTCAAATCGACGTCCCTGTCACGCTGGCGGCGCGCGGTGAAAGCAAATCGCCAAGCGGATATCTGGGTGCAGGTGTAAAAGCTGTCGACTGGCCGCCGGAGATGATTCGCGAGGTCAGTTACGGGCCGCTGGCTGCTATTGGCGAGGGTGCCCGTCGCACTTGGACCATGAGCATCCTGACGCTCGATTCGCTAAAGAAAATGCTGTTCGGCGAGCTCTCGGTAAAAAACTTGAGTGGACCGATAACCATTGCTAAAGTGGCGGGCGCTTCTGCCCAGTCGGGTGTCGCTGATTTCCTGAATTTCCTTGCTTATCTGAGTATTAGCCTGGGCGTTCTGAATTTGCTGCCCATTCCTGTACTGGATGGGGGGCATTTGTTGTTTTATCTGATCGAGTGGGCGCGTGGTCGTCCCTTGTCGGATCGGGTGCAAGGTTGGGGGATACAGATCGGTATCAGTTTGGTGGTCGGGGTGATGTTGCTTGCTCTGGTCAACGATCTGGGTCGACTGTAACGCTTCGCTGAATTGCGAATCTGCCGCATTTTGCGGCAGTTTGTTTATTGCCAGTTGGAATAAGAAAGGACTTCATGAAACGTCTGCTGCTAACTGCGGTTCTCACCGTATTGATGATCGCCGAAGTTCACGCCGAGTCCTTCACTATCTCTGATATTCGCGTCAATGGCCTCCAGCGGGTCTCCGCGGGTAGCGTCTTTGGTGCCTTGCCGTTGAACGTCGGTGAGCAGGCGGATGATCGTCGCCTGGTGGAATCCACTCGTGCGTTGTTCAAAACCGGTTTCTTTCAAGATATCCAGCTGGGCCGCGAAGGCAACGTTCTGGTAATCACGGTCGTTGAACGCCCGTCGGTCGCCAGTATCGAGATCGAAGGCAACAAGGCGATCTCCACTGAAGACTTGATGAAAGGTCTCAAACAGTCCGGTCTGGCCGAAGGCGAGATCTTCCAGCGCGCCACCCTTGAGGGTGTGCGTAACGAGCTGCAACGCCAGTACGTCGCGCAAGGCCGCTACTCGGCTACCGTTGATACCGAAGTGGTGTCGCAGCCGCGCAACCGCGTTGGTCTGAAAGTGAAGATCAACGAAGGCACCGTTGCGGCCATTCAGCACATCAACGTGGTGGGTAACACGGTTTTCCCTGAAGAAGACCTGACCGATCTGTTCGAGCTGAAAACCACCAACTGGCTGTCGTTCTTCAAGAACGATGACAAGTACGCCCGTGAAAAGCTTTCCGGTGACCTGGAGCGTCTGCGCTCCTACTACCTGGACCGTGGCTATATCAACATGGATATCGCTTCGACCCAGGTATCCATCACCCCGGACAAGAAGCACGTCTACATCACTGTCAACGTCAACGAAGGCGAGAAGTACACCGTTCGTGACGTCAAGCTCAGCGGTGATCTGAAAGTCCCTGAGGATCAAGTCAAATCCCTGCTGCTGGTGCAGAAGGGGCAGGTGTTCTCGCGCAAGCTGATGACCACCACGTCCGAACTGATCACCCGTCGACTGGGTAACGAGGGTTACACCTTTGCCAACGTCAACGGCGTACCTCAGCCGCACGATGAAGATCACACTGTAGACATCCTGTTCGCCGTTGATCCGGGCAAGCGTGCCTACGTCAACCGCATCAACTTCCGTGGCAACACCAAGTCCGAGGACGAAGTGCTGCGTCGTGAAATGCGTCAGATGGAAGGCGGTTGGGCTTCGACTTACTTGATCGACCAATCCAAAACCCGTCTTGAGCGTCTGGGCTTCTTTAAGGAAGTCAACGTTGAAACCCCGGCCGTGCCAGGTGTCGACGACCAGGTTGACGTGAACTACGCCGTTGAAGAACAGGCTTCCGGTTCGATTACCGCCAGTGTCGGTTTCGCCCAGAGTGCCGGTCTGATCCTTGGTGGTTCGATCACCCAGAACAACTTCCTCGGTACCGGTAACCGCGTCAGCGTTGGCCTGACCCGCAGCGAATACCAGAGCCGCTACAACTTCGGCTACGTTGACCCGTACTGGACCGCCGATGGCGTGAGCCTGGGTTACAACGCGTTCTATCGCACCACCGACTACAAAGACCTCGACGTCGACGTAGCCAGCTATGCGGTAGACAGCCTGGGTGCCGGTGTGAACGTTGGTTACCCGATCAGCGAGACTTCGCGTCTGACCTTCGGCCTGTCCGCTCAACAAGACACGATCAAGACCGGTACCTACACCGTTGACGAGATTTTCGACTTCGTTAACAAAGAAGGCGACAAGTACCTGAACTTCAAGGCTTCGGCCGGCTGGTCTGAATCGACCCTGAACAAAGGCGTACTGCCGACCCGTGGCCGTTCCCAGAGCCTGACTCTGGAAACCACCATTCCAGGCAGCGACCTGTCGTTCTACAAACTGGATTACCGCGGTCAGCTGTTCCAGCCGATCAGCGAGAACTACACCCTGCGCCTGCATACCGAATTGGGTTATGGCGACGGTTATGGTTCGACCGACGGCTTGCCGTTCTATGAAAACTACTATGCTGGTGGTTTCAACTCGGTTCGTGGTTTCAAGGACAGTACTCTCGGCCCACGTAGTACGCCGAGTAAAGGTACCAACCCGGGCACGCTGGCTGACCCGGACCAGGATCCACTGCCGTTCGGTGGTAACGTCCTGATCCAGGGTGGTGTCGAGGTTCTGTTCCCGCTGCCGTTCGTGAAAGATCAACGCTCCCTGCGTACCTCGGTATTCTGGGATGTCGGTAACGTGTTTGACTCCAAGTGCTCGGACACTACAAACGCCAACGGCTCGAAGTCGAACACCCAGTGTAACGACATCAGCCTGAGCAACATGGCCAGTTCCGTCGGTGTGGGTGTGACCTGGGTCACCGCACTGGGTCCTCTGAGCTTTGCGTTGGCCATGCCGATCAAGAAACCGGATGACGCTGAAACTCAAGTGTTCCAATTCTCCCTCGGCCAGACGTTCTAAGCGTCTGACCCAAGATAACGACAATGGATTTTGTAGGAGTGCATCGTGCGTAAGTTGACTCAATTGGTTCTCCTGGCCTCCTTGATGGTGGCAGGCCCGGCATTTGCCGACATGAAAATCGCTGTTCTGAACTATCAGATGGCTCTGCTGGAATCCGATGCGGCCAAGAAGTACGCCGTGGACGCCGAGAAGAAGTTCGGTCCACAACTGACCAAACTGAAAACCCTGGAAAGCAGTGCCAAGGGTATCCAGGATCGTCTGATGGCCGGTGGCGACAAAATGCAGCAGGGTGAGCGTGAGCGTCTGGAGCTGGAATTCAAGCAAAAGGCCCGTGACTTCCAGTTCCAGTCCAAGGAACTGAACGAAGCCAAAGCCGTTGCTGACCGCGAAATGCTCAAGCAACTGAAGCCGAAGCTGGATAGCGCAGTGGAAGAAGTCATCAAGAAAGGTGGTTTTGATCTGGTGTTCGAGCGTGGTGCAGTGATCGATGTCAAACCTCAGTACGACATCACGCGCCAGGTTATCGAGCGCATGAATCAGCTGAAGTAACCCATGACCGTGAATATCAAGCTCGGCCAATTGGCCGAGTTCCTCGGCGCCACCCTGCGTGGCGACCCTGAGACGAAAATTACTGGGCTAGCCACTTTGCAAGAGGCTGGCCCAGCTCAGTTGAGCTTTCTGGCAAACCCTCAATATCGCAAATACCTCGCCGGCTCGCAGGCAGCAGCACTGTTGCTCAAAGAAGCCGATGCCGAAGGTTTTGCCGGTAATGCGTTGGTGGTGCCGGATCCTTACCTGGCTTACGCGCGAATCTCGCATCTGTTCGATCCCAAGCCAAAAGCCTCTGCGGGTATCCATCCGTCGGCGGTCATTGCGCCTGACGCAGTGGTTGATCCAACCGCCAGCATCGGTCCGTTCGTGGTGATCGAGGCCGGTGCGCGGATCGCGGCAAACGTGACACTGGGCGCGCATTGCTTCATCGGCGCGCGCAGTGAAATCGGCGAAGGCGGCTGGCTAGCGCCCCGCGTAACGCTGTATCACGACGTGCGCATCGGCAAGCGTGTGGTTATCCAGTCCGGTGCCGTGCTCGGCGGCGAAGGTTTCGGTTTCGCCAACGAAAAAGGCATCTGGCAGAAAATCGCCCAGATTGGTGGCGTGACCATCGGCGACGATGTCGAGATTGGCGTGAACACCGCTATCGACCGCGGTGCGTTGGCCGATACCGTGATCGGCAATGGCGTGAAGCTCGACAACCAGATTCAGATCGCCCACAACGTTCAGGTCGGTGATCACACCGCCATGGCGGCGTGTGTCGGCATTTCCGGCAGCACCAAGATCGGCAAGCACTGCATGCTCGCCGGCGGTGTTGGCCTGGTGGGCCACATTGATATTTGCGACAACGTTTTCCTCACCGGGATGACCATGGTGACTCACTCGATTACCGAGCCGGGTGCCTATTCTTCCGGTACAGCCATGCAACCGGCGGCCGAATGGCGCAAAAGCGCGGCCCGCATCCGTCAGCTCGATGACATCGCGCGACGTTTGAAACAGCTGGAAAAGCGCGTAGGGGAAGTGACCCCTGACGGCAATGCTTCATCAGATGGCTGATACCATTTCCATATCAAGTGTGCACAGCCTCTAGACTGCCTCCTTGATTTGCTAGAGGAGTGCGCGTCAGTCGCGCTCCCAATCTTTACATAGGCTTCCCCCCGAAATGATGGACATCAACGAGATTCGCGAATACCTGCCTCACCGTTACCCGTTCCTGCTGGTGGACCGGGTGGTGGAACTGGACACTGAAGGCAAGCGCATTCGCGCCTACAAGAATGTCAGCATCAATGAACCGTTCTTCAATGGTCACTTCCCTGCGCATCCAATCATGCCGGGCGTGCTGATCATCGAAGCGATGGCTCAGGCTGCCGGGATCCTCGGTTTCAAAATGCTTGACGTCAAACCGGCCGACGGCACTCTTTATTACTTCGTTGGCTCCGACAAGCTGCGTTTCCGTCAGCCGGTGCTGCCGGGCGATCAGTTGATCCTCGAAGCCAGGTTCATCAGCTGCAAGCGTCAGATCTGGAAGTTCGAGTGCCAGGCTTCGGTCGATGGCAAGCCAGTCTGCTCGGCTGAAATCATCTGTGCGGAACGCAAGCTATGAGTTTGATTGACCCTCGCGCAATCATCGATCCGTCGGCCGTTCTGGCTGATGGCGTCGAGGTCGGCCCGTGGTCGATCATCGGCGCAGGTGTGGAAATCGGCGAGGGTACCGTGATCGGGCCGCATGTAATCCTCAAAGGCCCGACCCGCATCGGTAAGCACAATCGCATCTACCAGTTTTCCTCGGTAGGCGAAGATACGCCCGATCTGAAGTACAAGGGTGAAGAAACCCGTCTGGTGATCGGTGACCACAACGTCATCCGCGAAGGCGTGACTATCCACCGTGGCACCGTTCAAGACCGTTCGGAAACCACGCTGGGCGATCACAACCTGATCATGGCCTATGCCCACATCGGTCACGACAGTGTCATCGGTAACCACTGCATTCTGGTCAACAACACTGCGTTGGCCGGCCATGTGCATGTGGATGACTGGGCGATTCTCTCCGGCTTCACCCTTGTTCACCAGTATTGCCACATTGGCGCGCACAGCTTTTCCGGCATGGGCACCGCCATCGGCAAGGACGTTCCCGCGTTCGTCACCGTGTTCGGCAACCCGGCAGAAGCGCGCAGCATGAACTTCGAAGGCATGCGCCGTCGCGGTTTCAGCGAGGACGCGATCCACACCCTGCGTCGCGCTTACAAAACCGTCTATCGTCAGGGCCTCACAGTCGAACAGGCGCTGGCTGAATTGGCCGAACCTGCGGCGCAGTTCCCGGAAGTCGCGATATTCCGCGACTCCATCCAGTCGTCGACTCGCGGCATCACTCGCTGATCATGGCCAATCTGCGTATTGCGCTGGTGGCGGGTGAAGCCTCCGGTGACATTCTGGGCGCCGGTCTCATGCGTGCGCTCAAGACACAGCACCCAGCGGTCGAGTTCATCGGCGTCGGTGGCCCGTTGATGCAGGCCGAAGGCCTGACGTCCTACTTTCCCATGGAGCGTTTGTCGGTCATGGGTCTGGTGGAAGTCCTTGGTCGGTTGCGCGAGTTGCTCAAGCGTCGCAAGGATCTGATCGCTACGTTGATCGCCGAGAAGCCGGACGTGTTCATCGGCATCGATGCACCGGACTTCAACCTCAATATCGAACTCAAGCTGCGTCAGGCCGGGATCAAGACCGTGCATTACGTCAGCCCGTCGGTGTGGGCATGGCGCCAGAAACGCGTGTTGAAGATCCGCGAAGGCTGCGATCTGATGCTGACGCTGCTGCCGTTCGAAGCCAGATTTTACGAAGAGAAAGGCGTACCGGTACGGTTCGTCGGCCACACCCTGGCCGATACCATTCCGCTGGAAGCTGATCGCGCTGCGGCGCGCGCCGAACTGGGCCTGCCCGACGGCCCGCTGGTGGCGTTGATGCCCGGCAGCCGAGGCGGTGAAGTTTCCCGCCTGGGTGCGCTTTTCCTCGATACCGCCGAGCGCCTGCGCGCCCTGCGCCCGGGCTTGCGCTTCGTCATTCCGTGCGCCAACCCTGAACGCCGAGCGCAGCTTGAAGAGCTGCTCGCGGGTCGCGATCTGCCGGTGACCCTGCTCGACGGCAAGTCGCACCTGGCCCTGGCCGCGTGCAACGCCGTGCTGATCGCCTCCGGCACCGCGACCCTCGAAGCGCTGCTGTACAAGCGGCCGATGGTGGTGGCCTACCGTTTGGCCCCGCTGACGTTCTGGATCCTAAAACGCATGGTCAAGAGCCCGTACGTGTCCTTGCCAAATCTGCTGGCCCAGCGTTTGCTGGTGCCAGAATTGTTGCAGGATGATGCGACGGTCGAAGCGTTGGCGCAGACCCTGTCGCCGCTGATCGAAGGTGGCGAAGAACAGACCCGCGGGTTCGACGAGATCCACCGCACACTGCGGCTGGATGCCTCTAATCAGGCGGCGGACGCCGTCCTCAACCTGATCGGTCAGACACGATGAGCAAGGCAAGCATGCAGATGGGCCTGGATTTCACCCTGGTCGCCGAAGTCGAAGAACTGGTGGCCGGTGTCGATGAAGTCGGGCGTGGCCCGTTGTGCGGCGCCGTGGTCACGGCGGCAGTGATCCTCGATCCGAATCGGCCGATTCTCGGTCTCAACGACTCGAAGAAGCTCACCGAAGCCAAGCGCGAAAAGCTCTACGACGAAATCATCGAGAAATCCCTGAGCTGGTGCATTGCCCGCGCCGAAGTCGAAGAAATCGACGAGCTGAATATTTTGCACGCGACCATGCTGGCCATGCAGCGCGCAGTCGCCGGCCTGCACATTCAGCCGAAATTGGCGATGATCGATGGCAACCGCTGCCCGCAGCTGCCGATGCGCGCCGAAGCGGTAGTGCAGGGCGACGGCAAGGTGCCGGCCATTGCGGCTGCGTCGATTCTGGCCAAGGTCAGCCGCGACCGCGAAATGGCTGCATTCGAATTGATCTATCCGGGTTACGGCATCGGTGGCCACAAAGGCTACCCGACGCCCGTTCATCTGGAAGCGTTGGTGCGTCTTGGCCCGACGCCGATTCACCGGCGCTCGTTCGCCCCGGTGCGTCAGGCTTATGAAGCGCTGGAAGGTCTGACGCAGGTTTAGTCGCAAGGCTGATGTTTTATTCGAGGCCCGGTACAATCCGGGCCTTGTTGTCTCTATGTAACTGGACAGGATCACTATGCCGGCTTCATTCGTTCATCTACGCCTGCACACTGAATACTCCCTGGTCGACGGGCTGGTGCGGATCAAGCCACTGGTTAAGGCGCTGACGGCCATGAACATGCCGGCGGTCGCGGTCACCGACCAGAACAACATGTGTTCTCTGGTCAAATTCTATAAAAACACCATGGGCGCCGGCATCAAGCCGATTTGCGGCGCCGACCTGTGGCTGTCGAACAAGGATCCGGACGCACCGCTGAGCCGGATCAGTCTGTTGGTGATGAATGCCAAGGGCTATCGCAACCTCACTGAATTGATCTCGCGCGGCTTCATCGAAGGCCAGCGCAACGGCATGATCATTGTCGAGCGCGAGTGGGTGGCCGAGGCCAACGAAGGTCTGATCATGCTGTCCGCCGCCAAAGAAGGCGAGATCGGCATGGCGATGATTGGCGGCAACCCGGGCGAAGCCGAAGCCCTGACGCGCGAATGGATGGCGGTGTTCCCGGATCGTTTCTATCTGGAAATCCAGCGCACCAATCGTCCTAACGATGAAGAGCAACTGCACGGGGCCGTAGCGCTTGCCGATAAACTGGGCGCGCCGCTGGTGGCGACCAACGATGTGCGCTTCATCAAGCAGGAAGACTTCGCCGCCCACGAAACCCGCGTGTGCATCGGTGAGGGCCGTGCCCTCGACGATCCGCGGCGTTCGAAGAATTACAGCGACCAGCAATACCTGAAAAGCGCCGAGGAAATGATCGAGCTGTTCAGTGACATTCCCGATGCCATCGAAAACACCGTCGAGATTGCCAAGCGCTGCAACATCGAAGTGAAGCTGGGCACGCACTTTTTGCCCAACTTCCCGATCCCCGATGGCATGACCATCGATGAGTATTTCCGCAAAGTGTCCTTCGACGGCCTCGAAGAACGCCTGGCGGTGCTGCTGCCCAAAGACACCACCGAAGATTACGAAGCCAAGCGCCAGGTCTACGTCGACCGCTTGAATTTCGAGCTGGATATCATCATCCAGATGGGCTTCCCCGGTTACTTCCTGATCGTTATGGACTTTATCCAGTGGGCCAAGAACAACGGCGTACCGGTAGGTCCGGGCCGTGGATCGGGTGCCGGGTCGCTGGTGGCTTATGTACAGAAGATCACCGATCTCGATCCGCTGGAATACGACCTGCTGTTCGAACGTTTCCTTAACCCGGAACGGGTCTCGATGCCCGACTTCGACGTCGACTTCTGCATGGACGGCCGTGACCGGGTGATCGACTACGTGGCCGAGAAATACGGCCGTAACGCGGTCAGCCAGATCATCACCTTCGGCTCCATGGCCGCCAAGGCTGTGGTGCGCGACGTGGCGCGGGTGCAGGGCAAGTCTTACGGTCTGGCGGATCGTCTGTCGAAGATGATCCCGTTCGAAGTCGGCATGACCCTGGAAAAAGCCTACGAGCAGGAAGAGATCCTGCGTGACTTCATCAAGGTCGATGAAGAAGCGGCAGAGATCTGGGAGATGGCGCGCAAGCTTGAAGGTGTTGTGCGTAACGTCGGTAAGCACGCCGGTGGTGTGGTTATTGCTCCGACCAAACTGACTGACTTCTCGCCGATCTATTGCGACGAGGCCGGTGACGGTCTGGTAACCCAGTTCGACAAGGACGACGTTGAAGCGGCCGGTCTGGTGAAGTTCGACTTCCTCGGTCTGCGGACCCTGACGATCATCGACTGGGCGCTGAAAACCATCAACCGCGACCGCGCCAAGGTCAACGAGCCGCCGCTGGATATCGCGTTTATCCCGCTGGACGACAAACCGACTTACACGCTGTTGCAAAAAGCTGAAACCACCGCGGTGTTCCAGCTCGAATCGCGCGGCATGAAAGAGCTGATCAAAAAGCTCAAGCCCGACTGCCTCGAAGACTTGATCGCACTGGTGGCCCTGTTCCGTCCGGGCCCGCTGCAGTCCGGCATGGTGGACGACTTCATTAACCGTAAGCACGGTCGCGCCGAACTGGCGTACCCGCACTCGGATTACCAGTACGAAGGTTTGAAGCCGGTTCTGGCGCCGACCTACGGCATCATCCTGTATCAGGAACAGGTGATGCAGATTGCCCAGGTCATGGCCGGTTACACCCTCGGCGGTGCGGACATGCTCCGTCGCGCGATGGGTAAGAAAAAACCCGAAGAAATGGCCAAGCAGCGCGGCGGTTTCATCGAAGGTTGCGCGACCAATAATATCGACGCCGACCTTGCCGGTAACATTTTCGACCTGGTAGAAAAATTCGCCGGTTACGGCTTCAACAAATCCCACTCCGCTGCCTACGGACTGGTCTCGTACCAAACTGCGTGGCTGAAAGCTCACTACCCGGCGCCGTTCATGGCCGCGGTACTGTCGGCGGATATGCACAACACCGACAAGGTCGTGACCTTGATCGAAGAAATTCGCACCATGAAGCTGCGTCTCGACGCGCCGGATGTGAATACTTCGGAGTTCAAGTTCACGGTGAACGACGACGGCCGCATCGTCTATGGCCTCGGCGCGATCAAAGGCGTCGGCGAAGGCCCGGTTGAGGCGATCACCGAGGCGCGTCAGGCAGGTCCGTTCAAGGATCTGTTCGACTTCTGCGCCCGTGTCGACCTCAAACGTATCAACAAACGTACCCTCGACGGCTTGATCCGCAGCGGTGCGCTGGATCGTCTGGGACCGTACTTTCACGACGAGCAAAAGGCTTACCAGGCCAATATCGACCGTAACCGTGCCGTGCTGCTGGCGGCGATGGAAGAGGCGATCAAGGCGGCCGAACAAACCGCGCGCACCCACGACAGCGGTCACGCCGATCTCTTTGGCGGGCTGTTTGTCGAGGAAGACGCCGACGTTTATGCGTCCCATCGCAAGGCCAAGGAGCTGACCCTCAAGGAACGCCTCAAAGGTGAGAAAGACACCCTCGGCCTGTACCTGACCGGTCACCCGATCGACGAATACGAAGGCGAGATTCGCCGTTTCGCCCGCCAGCGCATCATCGACCTGAAACCGGCGCGCGACACGCAGACCGTGGCAGGGATGATCATTGCCCTGCGGGTGATGAAGAACAAGAAGGGCGACAAGATGGGCTTCATCACCCTCGACGACCGCTCGGGGCGGATCGAGGCATCTTTGTTTGCCGATGCGTTCCATTCTGCGCAATCGTTGTTGCAGACCGACGCAATGGTGGTGGTCGAAGGCGAAGTCAGCAACGACGACTTCTCCGGCGGCCTGCGCCTGCGGGTCAAGCGGGTGATGAGCATGGAAGATGCCCGCACCAACCTCGCCGAGAGCTTGCGCCTGAAGCTGCAAACCCAGGATCTGAAAGGCGATCAGCTACGCTGGTTGGGGGATTTGCTCAAGCGCCATCGTGGCGCGTGCCCGATCACCATGGAGTACACCAGCCCGGATGCCAAGACCTTGCTGCAGTTTGGCGAGACGTGGCGGATCGACCCGGCGGATGCCTTGATTCAGGCTCTGCGTGACCAGTTCGGGCGAGACAACGTCTTCCTCCAATACCGTTGACCGGCAAGTGCCATCACTGCGCTTGCCCGCAACCTGAATTTTTAATCTCGACCTCAGCGCGCCTCTCCCTTAAGGTAGGGCGCGAATAGACAACCGGCCGGCCCAAGCTCATTTGGGACACGACCCAAGACGGACGCCTATGAACCCGAATTTTCTAGATTTCGAACAGCCGATCGCCGACCTGCAAGCCAAGATCGAAGAGTTGCGCTTGGTCGGTAATGACAATTCGCTGAATATCGGCGATGAGATCTCCCGCCTGCAGGACAAGAGCAAAACGCTGACCGAAGACATCTTCGGCAAGCTGACCAGCTGGCAGATCGCACGCCTGGCGCGTCACCCGAAACGCCCGTACACCCTCGACTACATCGAGCACATCTTCACCGAGTTCGACGAACTGCACGGCGACCGTCACTTCTCTGACGACGCAGCAATCGTTGGCGGCATCGCCCGTCTGGAAGACCAGCCGGTGATGATCATCGGTCACCAGAAAGGCCGTGAAGTGCGCGAGAAGGTCCGCCGTAACTTCGGCATGCCGCGTCCGGAAGGCTACCGCAAGGCTTGCCGTCTGATGGAGATGGCCGAGCGTTTCAAAATGCCGATCCTGACCTTCATCGACACCCCGGGTGCCTACCCAGGCATCGACGCTGAAGAGCGCAACCAGAGCGAAGCCATTGCCTGGAACCTGCGTGTGATGGCGCGCCTGAAAACGCCGATCATCGCTACCGTTATCGGTGAGGGCGGTTCCGGTGGTGCACTGGCGATCGGCGTCTGCGATCAGCTGAACATGCTGCAATACTCGACCTACGCGGTGATCTCGCCGGAAGGTTGCGCTTCGATTCTGTGGAAAACCGCAGAAAAGGCGCCGGATGCTGCTGAAGCGATGGGCATTACTGCCGAGCGCCTGAAAGGCCTGGGCATTGTCGACAAGGTGATCAGCGAGCCTCTGGGCGGTGCGCACCGTGATCCGGCCGCTGCGGCTGCGTCGATCCGTGCCGAGCTGAGCTCGCAACTGGCGATGCTGAAGAAGTTCGATAACGAAGCGCTGCTCAAGCGCCGTTATGATCGACTGATGAGCTACGGTCTCTAAGTCGAACGCAATACCCATGTAGGAGTGAGCCTGCTCGCGATGAGGGCGTAACATTCAACCAATGTGTTGGCTGTCACACCGCTATCGCGAGCAGGCTCACTCCTACATTCGTTTGGGGCAAAGAGTTAAATATGGGTCAGTCCATGATTGATTTGCCTTCCCGGCTTTTGCGCAACCTTGAGCCTTGGCGCAACGCCGCTCATTGGCGCATCGCGTTTTCCGGTGGTCTTGATTCCACTGTCCTGCTGCATCTGCTCGCCCATCTCGCAAAATCCGAATCCGTTCCTCCACTAAGCGCTATCCATGTCCATCACGGCCTTCAGGCTGCGGCTGACGCGTGGCCACAACATTGCCAGTCCGTCTGCGATGCGCTGGGTGTGCCGTTGCAAGTGGAGCGCGTGACGGTGCAACCGGGTGCAAGCCTGGAACGCGCGGCGCGGGATGCGCGTTACGCGGTGTTCAGTTCGCTGACGTCAGCCAATGACCTTTTGCTCACTGGCCAGCATCGCGATGATCAAGCGGAAACGCTGCTGTTCCGGTTGTTACGTGGCGCCGGTGTGCGCGGATTGTCCGGGATGCCGGCGCAGCGGCCAGTGGGGCAGGGCACGCTGGTTCGTCCGTTGCTGGGGATCTCTCGGGCCGAACTGCAAGCGTATGCGCAAGCTCATCAATTGCGTTGGATCGAAGATCCGTCCAATCAGGATCGGCAATTCTCGCGCAACTATCTGCGCCATCAGATCATGCCGTTGCTGACCGGTCGCTGGCCGCAAGCGCAGGCGAGCATGGCCCGCAGCGCCGCGCATCTGCGTGAGGCGCAGGGGCTGCTCGACGAACTGGCGCAGATCGACCTGGCGCAAGCCGCGACTGCTCATGATTTCGCATGGCTGGGTTTGCCGTCGCTGGAACTGGCTCCACTCGCCGCACTGTCCGCCGCCCGCCAACGAAACGCGATCAGCCATTGGCTCGAGCCCTTCACACAACTGCCCGATAGCGACCATTGGTCGGGATGGACGGATCTGTGCGAGGCCGCTCACGACGCTTCGCCCGTCTGGCGGCTGGCTGAGGGCGAGCTGCACCGTAGCGCCGGTCGTGTGTGGTGGCTGAGCGGCATCTGGTTGCGCACGCCAGTGATCGGTGCCGACTGGCAAGCGCCGTCGTCAGCGCTACGCTTGGCCGATAATGGCCGTGTCATGTTCAGCGGGCAGGCGCCTTCCGGGCCGTTGCGCATTGCCTGTCGGCAGGGCGGCGAAGTCATGCACCTGGCGGATCGCGGTCACCGCGATCTCAAGCGCCTGCTCAATGAGCGCGCGGTGCCGGGCTTCGTCCGTGGCAGATTGCCGCTGCTGTTTCGCGGCGAAGAATTGCTCGCGGTGGCGAACCTGCCGGGACTTGATGGGCCTGTGCAGGACGGCTGGAAATTGCATTGGCTGCCAACAGACGAAGATCAAGGTTTGAGCTGAAAGGAGCATTCCGGTAGACTACGCTCCCTTCTTGATACAACTTCTGTGGATTCGCCTGAATTGCAGGAGTTGCCGATTACCAAGCAGTCTTTGCTGGGCGATTCCAAAAAATGTGTAGCGAGCAACGTACCGGTGTTTCACCTGCCGGTCTGTCCCAACGCGGCGGTTTTTTTGAAAGGTGCACTGTGATTAATGCAGGTGATCGGGGGCTTCGGCCTTCCTTCGCTTTCCCCGGCGGCTCGTACCGCTTTAACGCAGACTTCTAGGGTTTTTCATGACGCGCTACATATTCGTCACGGGCGGTGTTGTTTCTTCATTGGGGAAAGGCATTGCATCGGCTTCATTGGCAGCCATCCTGGAGGCGCGGGGACTTAAGGTCACCATGCTGAAGCTGGATCCGTACATCAACGTCGACCCGGGCACCATGAGCCCGTTCCAGCACGGTGAAGTGTTCGTCACCCACGACGGCGCCGAGACCGACCTGGACCTGGGCCACTACGAGCGGTTCATCCGCACGACCATGACCCAGAACAACAACTTCACCACTGGCCGTGTCTACGAGCACGTGCTGCGCAAAGAGCGCCGTGGTGACTACCTGGGTGCAACCATCCAGGTAATCCCGCACATCACCGACGAAATCAAGCGCCGCATCATCAAGGGTGCTGGCGACGCTGACGTGGCAATGGTTGAAATCGGTGGCACCGTCGGTGACATCGAGTCGCAACCGTTCCTCGAAGCGATCCGCCAACTGCGTTTCGAAGTCGGCGCCAAGCGCGCGATGCTGATGCACCTGACGCTGGTGCCGTACATCGCCACTGCCGGCGAAACCAAAACCAAGCCAACCCAGCACTCGGTAAAAGAGCTGCGTTCGATCGGCCTGCAGCCAGACGTGCTGGTGTGCCGTTCCGATCACCCGATCGACATCTCGTCGCGTCGCAAGATCGCTCAGTTCACCAACGTTGAAGAACGTGCGGTGATCGCGCTGGAAGACGCCGACACCATCTACAAGATCCCGGGCATCCTGCACTCGCAGGGTCTGGACGATTTCGTTGTCGAGCGTTTCGGCCTGCAATGCGGCAGCGCTGATCTGTCCGAGTGGGACGCTGTGGTTGACGCCAAGCTGAACCCGGAACATGAAGTGACCATCGCCATGGTCGGCAAGTACATGGAACTGCTGGACGCTTACAAGTCGCTGATCGAAGCGATGAGTCATGCCGGTATCAGCAACCGCACCAAGGTCAACCTGCGTTACATCGACTCTGAAGACATCGAAAACCAGGGCACTGCGCTGCTCGAAGGTGTTGATGCGATCCTCGTACCGGGCGGCTTCGGTCTGCGCGGCGTGGAAGGCAAGATCACCGCCGTTCAGTACGCTCGCGAAAACAAGGTTCCGTACCTGGGTATCTGCCTGGGCATGCAAGTGGCGGTCATCGAATTCGCCCGTAACGTGATGGGCTGGAAAGACGCCAACTCCACTGAGTTCGATCGCGCCAGCGGCCATCCGGTGGTCGGCCTGATCACCGAGTGGGAAGACGCTACCGGTGCCGTTGAAGTGCGTACCGAGTCGTCCGACCTGGGCGGCACCATGCGTCTCGGCGCTCAGGACTGCCTGCTCGAAGCCGGCTCCAAGGTGCACGACTGCTACGGCAAGGACGTGATCGTCGAGCGTCACCGTCACCGTTACGAAGTGAACAACAACCTGCTGCCACAACTGATCGAAGCCGGCCTGAAAATCTCCGGCCGCTCCGCTGACGCGGCGCTGGTTGAAGTGGTTGAAGCGGCCGATCACCCATGGTTCGTCGCTTGCCAGTTCCACCCTGAGTTCACCTCGACACCTCGCGATGGCCACCCGCTGTTCAGCGGTTTTGTCAAAGCAGCGTTGGCTCAACACCAGAAGAAGGCGTAATCCCGATGGCACAGAAGATCATCCGCGTCGGCGACATCGAAATTGCCAACGACAAACCCATGGTGCTGTTCGGCGGCATGAACGTGCTGGAAAGCCGTGACATGGCCATGCAGGTTTGCGAAGAGTACGTGAAAGTCACCGAGAAACTCGGTATCCCTTACGTGTTCAAGGCCAGTTTCGACAAGGCCAACCGTTCTTCTGTGACCTCCTATCGCGGTCCCGGCCTGGAAGAGGGCATGCGCATCTTCCAGGACATCAAACAAGCCTTCGGCGTGCCGATCATCACCGACGTCCACGAGCCTGAGCAGGCCGCGGTCGTCGCTGAGGTCTGCGACATCATTCAACTGCCGGCCTTCCTGTCGCGCCAGACCGATCTGGTCGTCGCGATGGCCAAGACCAATGCAGTGATCAACATCAAGAAAGCCCAGTTCCTCGCGCCTCAGGAAATGAAACACATCCTGAACAAGTGCGTGGAAGCGGGTAACGATCAATTGATCCTCTGCGAGCGTGGTTCGAGCTTCGGCTACAACAACCTCGTGGTCGACATGCTCGGCTTCGGCATCATGAAGCAGTTCGAGTACCCGGTATTCTTCGACGTGACCCACGCGCTGCAAATGCCGGGTGGTCGTGCCGACTCCGCGGGCGGGCGCCGTGCACAGGTTCTGGATCTGGCCAAGGCCGGTATGAGCCAGTCGCTGGCAGGTCTGTTCCTCGAAGCGCATCCGGATCCGGACAACGCCAAATGCGACGGCCCTTGCGCCTTGCGTCTGGACAAACTGGAGCCATTCCTGGCCCAGCTCAAGGCTTTGGACGAACTGGTTAAGAGTTTTCCGACGGTAGAAACCGCGTAAACCTCAATTCTCCGGTAAAGTACCGCACGATTTGTCGCTCATGCCCTCGGGCATGAGCGTTATCGTCTGCAAGTCTGCCCGCTGCACACCCCTTGCCGACGGTAAAAAGATTTCCTCTAGCTGCGTCGTTTTCGTCAACTTTGGAGTGTTTACAACAATGGCAAAAATCGTCGACATCAAAGGTCGTGAAGTTCTCGACTCCCGTGGCAATCCCACCGTGGAAGCGGACGTGCTTCTCGACAACGGCATCATCGGCAGCGCTTGCGCGCCGTCCGGTGCATCCACTGGCTCGCGTGAAGCGCTCGAGCTGCGTGATGGCGACAAGAGCCGTTACCTGGGCAAGGGCGTGCTCAAAGCGGTAGCCAACATCAACGGTCCGATCCGCGATCTGCTGCTGGGCACTGACCCAAGCGACCAGAAAGCTCTGGATCACGCGATGATCAAGCTCGACGGTACCGAAAACAAGGCAACTCTTGGCGCCAACGCCATCCTCGCAGTGTCCCTGGCTGCGGCCAAGGCGGCTGCTCAGGATCAGGATCTGCCGCTGTACGCACACATCGCCAACCTCAACGGCACGCCGGGTGTTTACTCGATGCCGGTGCCGATGATGAACATCATCAACGGTGGCGAGCACGCCGATAACAACGTCGACATCCAGGAATTCATGGTGCAGCCGGTTGGCGCCAAGTCGTTCTCGGAAGGTCTGCGCATGGGCACCGAGATTTTCCATCACTTGAAAGCTGTGCTGAAGGCTCGTGGCCTGAGCACTGCCGTTGGCGACGAAGGCGGTTTCGCACCGAACCTGGCGTCCAACGAAGACGCGCTGAAAGTGATCTCCGAAGCTGTTGCCAACGCCGGTTACAAACTGGGCACTGACGTGACCCTGGCCCTGGACTGCGCGGCCAGCGAATTCTACGAAGACGGCAAGTACAACCTGTCCGGCGAAGGCCAGGTGTTCACTGCTGAAGGTTTCGCTGACTACCTGAAAGGCCTGACCGAACGTTACCCGATCATCTCGATCGAAGACGGTCTGGACGAGTCCGACTGGGCTGGCTGGAAAATCCTCACCGACAAGATCGGCGAGAAGACTCAACTGGTGGGCGACGACCTGTTCGTGACCAACACCAAGATCCTGAAAGAAGGCATCGACAAAAAGATCGCCAACTCGATCCTGATCAAGTTCAACCAGATCGGCACCCTGACCGAAACCCTGGAAGCCATCCAGATGGCCAAGGCTGCCGGTTACACAGCAGTGATCTCGCACCGTTCGGGCGAAACCGAAGATTCGACCATTGCCGACCTGGCTGTGGGTACTTCGGCTGGCCAGATCAAGACCGGTTCGCTGTGCCGTTCCGACCGCGTTTCCAAGTACAACCAACTGCTGCGTATCGAAGAGCAGTTGAATGGCAAGGCCAAGTACAACGGTCGCAGCGAGTTCCGCGGCTAAGTACAAATCGATGGAAGGACACCGGATTGTGTCGAAAAAGTCGTGACAGCGATGGATTTGCCACTAATCTGATGCCTTAACAGCACAAGCCTGGGTCTTCCAGGCTTCGTGCTATCAGATGCTCCAAAGTTTTGGCGTGGCTGTCTTTTTTCACTGGATACCTGATATTCGATGCGCAGTCCTTACTGGTTGTTTCTCGTTTTGCTCTTGCTACTGGCTGGTCTGCAGTACCGCCTGTGGGTGGGCAATGGCAGTCTGGCGCAAGTCGCCGAGCTGAATCAGCAGATTGCTGATCAACACGCCGAGAACGAAGGTTTGCTGGAGCGCAACCGGGTGATGGACGCTGAAGTCAGCGAGTTGAAAAAGGGCATGGAGACCGTTGAAGAGCGGGCTCGTCACGAGCTGGGCATGGTCAAGGACGGCGAAACCCTTTACCAGTTGGCCCAATGATCAATTCCCTGCCGGCCTTCTGGGCCGTGATTCCTGCCGCGGGCGTCGGTGCCCGAATGGCCGCGGACCGTCCCAAGCAATACTTGCAACTGGGCGGGCGCACAATTCTCGAACACAGCCTCGGCTGTTTCCTCGATCACCCAAGCCTCAAAGGGTTGGTGGTCAGTCTTGCGGTTGACGATCCTTACTGGCCGAACCTGGTCTGCGCCAACAATCCACGAATTCATCGGGTTGAGGGTGGGGCCGAGCGTTCTGGCTCGGTACTCAATGCCTTGCTGCACCTGCATGCGCAAGGTGCCGATGATGAGGATTGGGTACTCGTGCACGATGCGGCACGACCGAATCTGAGTCGCGAAGATCTCGACAAATTACTGGATGAACTGGCGGATGATCCGGTGGGCGGTTTGCTGGCGGTGCCTGCACGCGACACGTTGAAGCGGGTCGACAGGCACGGTCGGGTGGTTGAGACCGTGGATCGCAGCGTGATCTGGCAGGCGTATACGCCGCAGATGTTTCGCCTCGGGGCTTTGCATCGGGCATTGGCCGATAGTCTGGTGGCGGATGCCGTGATTACTGATGAAGCTTCGGCGATGGAGTGGGCAGGCCTGGCGCCGCGTCTGATTGAAGGGCGGGCGGATAACCTCAAGGTGACCCGACCGGAAGATCTCGAATGGTTGCGTCAGCGTTGGGCGAATCGCCGCTGATTGCTGTGGCGCTTTTCAGATTGCCTTCGCGAGCAGGCTCGCTCCCACCTTTGAATTACGCCGAACACGAATCTTGTATCCACTGAAGATCCCTGTGGGAGCGAGCCTGCTCGCGAAAGCGGTAGTTCAGGCAACCCATCATTCAGCTTCGATACTCCGGCCGTTCAGCCATCCCAACCTTCAAAAAGTCCACCAACTTGCGCACCTTCGGCGACAAATGCCGCTGCTGCGGATACAGCGCCCACACCGCCGTATTTGGCGGTTGATGCGCCTCCAGCAACGAAATCAACGCGCCACTGTGCAGGTGCTCCAGCACGTAATAATCCGGCAACTGACACAGCCCAACCCCCTGCAACGCCGCATCCAGCACCGCCTGCCCACTGTTGCAGCGCCAGTTTCCCTGCACGCGTTGAGAAAACTCCCGCCCGTTTTGCTCAAGCTGCCAAATGTCCGAGCTGCCGATCAGGCAGTTATGCCGGCTCAGTTCCGACAAACTGTGTGGGCGACCGTACCGCTCAATGTAGGACGGTGACGCGCAGAGATACATTCGCCTTGGCGCCAGGCGGGTCGCGACCAACCGCGAGTCCTGCAACCGACCGAGACGAATCGCCAGGTCCAGTCCTTCGTGCACCAGGTCGAGTTGGCGATTGCTCAGTTCGATATCGATGCGCAACTGCGGATACAGCCCCATGAACCGCGTTACCAACGGCACGATAAAGCGTTCGCCGTAAGCCACGGCACAGGTCATGCGCAGCATGCCTTTCGGCTCGCTGGTCAGGTCGCCAACCGCACGCAAGGCTTCTTCGCGACCATCCTGCAAGCGTTGGCAATGTTGCAGAAAGGTCTGCCCGGCCTCGGTCAGTGTCACGCGCCGGGTACTGCGATAGAGCAGGCGCGTCTGAAGCCGCTCTTCCAGTCGTACGATTTGTCGACTGATGTGGGAGGAAGAAACCCCAAGACGTTCGGCAGCGGCAGTGAACTGACTGCATTCAGCAACGGCGACGAACTCGTCGATGCCTTCCCAGCGGTTTTCGGACATCGGGATTATCCCTGTATGGCAATAATGTTTTGCTTTTGCCTCGATTATTCATCGTAAGGCCATGTATTACACTCCTTGTCTGGTTTTTTATTCATTGGATTCACTGGAGAGTCAGCATGATCAAGTCGCGCGCCGCCGTTGCCTTCGAGGCCAAGAAGCCGCTGGAAATCGTAGAAGTCGACGTCGCCATGCCCAAGGCTGGTGAAGTCCTGCTGCGCGTAGTCGCTTCCGGTGTCTGCCACACCGACGCCTACACCCTGTCCGGTGCTGATCCGGAAGGTATCTTCCCGTCGATCCTCGGCCACGAAGGTGGCGCGATCGTTGAAGCCATCGGCGAGGGTGTGACCTCGGTTGCCGTTGGCGATCATGTCATCCCGCTGTACACCCCGGAATGTGGCCAGTGCAAATTCTGTAAGTCGGGCAAGACCAACCTGTGTCAGGCGATTCGCGCCACTCAGGGTAAAGGTTTGATGCCGGACGGCACTTCGCGCTTTTCCTACAAGGGCGAAACGATTTTCCACTACATGGGCACTTCGACGTTCTCGGAATACACCGTGTTGCCGGAAATCTCCGTGGCCAAAATCTCCAAAGACGCGCCACTGGAAAAGGTTTGCCTGCTCGGTTGTGGCGTCACCACCGGTATCGGCGCAGTGCTCAACACCGCTAAGGTCAAACCGGGTGACACCGTGGCCATCTTCGGTCTGGGCGGCATCGGTCTGTCAGCGGTGATCGGCGCGGTGAAAGCCAAGGCTGCGCGCATCATCGCCATCGACATCAATCCGGCCAAGTTCGAGATCGCCAAACAACTGGGTGCAACCGACTGCGTGAACCCGAAAGACTTCGATCGTCCGATCCAGGAAGTGATCGTCGACATGACCGATGGCGGCGTCGACTTCTCCTTCGAATGCATCGGCAACGTGCAACTGATGCGCGCCGCCCTTGAGTGCTGCCACAAAGGTTGGGGTGAGTCGGTAATCATCGGTGTGGCCGGTGCCGGCCAGGAAATCGCGACCCGCCCGTTCCAGTTGGTGACCGGTCGCGTCTGGCGCGGTTCGGCGTTCGGCGGCGTGCGTGGTCGTACCGAGTTGCCAAGCTACGTCGACATGGCCCAGAGCGGCGAAATCCCGCTGGATACGTTCATCACCCATACCATGGGTCTGGAAGACATCAACAAGGCCTTCGACCTGATGCACGAAGGCAAGAGCATCCGTACCGTCATTCATTTTTGAAGCAGCCCCAAGCTTCAAACTTCAAGCTGCAAGTAAGTGCGTTCCTGCCTTTACTTGAAGCTCGAAGCTTGCCGCTTGCAGCTGGGAGAATCCCTATGAGTCTGGAAAATATCTCCTGTCAGAAGAGTTTCGGCGGCTGGCACAAACGCTATCGCCATCGCTCCGATGTGCTCGGTTGTGACATGGTGTTCGCCGTCTACCTGCCACCGCAGGCGGAGCAGGGCGGCAAGCTGCCGGTGCTGTATTGGTTGTCGGGCCTGACCTGCACCGATGAGAACTTCATGCAGAAGGCCGGCGCGATGCGCATGGCTGCCGAACTGGGGTTGATCATTGTTGCGCCGGACACCAGCCCGCGCGGCCCCGATGTCCCGGGTGATCCGGACAACGCTTGGGATTTCGGCCTTGGCGCCGGGTTCTATCTGAATGCCACCCAGGAACCCTGGTCGCGCCACTATCGGACGCATGACTATGTCGTGCAGGAATTGCCTTCGCTGGTTGAAGCGCATTTCCCGGCGTCGGACAAACGCAGCATCAGCGGCCACTCCATGGGCGGCCACGGTGCGTTGGTCTGCGCGTTGCGAAACCCGGGTCGCTATCAATCTGTGTCGGCGTTCTCGCCGATCAACAACCCGATGGATTGCCCATGGGGGCAAAAGGCATTCTCCCGTTACCTGGGCGAAGACCGTTCGAAGTGGAAAGAGTGGGATGCCTGTGCGCTGATCGCCGAAGCGGACGAAAAACTGCCGCTGCTGGTCGATCAGGGGGATCGCGATGACTTTCTCGCCACTCAGCTCAAACCCGAAGCCTTGCAACAAGCGGCAAAACAAGCGGGCCATCCGCTGACATTGCGCCTGCAACCGGGCTACGACCACAGCTATTTCTTCATCTCAAGCTTCATTGACGACCACTTGCAGCATCACGCACGCGCCCTTCGGGATTAATGCAGGTAGAATCACGCCCTGACAAAAATCGGGGCGTTTTTTTATGCGTATTGGCCACGGCTATGATGTGCACCGTTTCGCTGAAGGCGATTTCATTACTCTGGGCGGCGTGCGTATCGCACACAGCTTCGGGCTGCTCGCTCATTCCGACGGTGACGTTTTGCTGCACGCCTTGAGCGATGCCTTGCTCGGCGCTGCGGCGCTGGGTGATATCGGCAAACACTTCCCGGACACCGACCCGCAATTCAAGGGCGCCGACAGCCGCGCGCTGCTGCGTCATGTGGTCGCGCTGATCCATGCTAAAGGCTGGAAAGTCGGCAACGTCGACAACACCATCGTTGCCCAGGCACCAAAAATGGCCCCGCATATCGAATCGATGCGCGCGCTGATCGCGGCGGATCTTCAAGTTGAGTTGGATCAAGTGAACGTGAAAGCTACCACCACCGAAAAGCTTGGCTTTGTCGGTCGCGAAGAAGGCATCGCCGTGCACTCCGTTGCCTTGTTGCTGCGCGCATGAATGAACTGCAATTGCTCGGCCCGCGCGCCTATGGCGAAACCCTCGGCAGCGCGGTACTGAAAGCCATCGCTGAAGACTTTCAGGTCGATGAAGTGCTCGATATCCCGTTCAGCGGCGATGGCGAACACCTGTGGATCTGGGTCGAAAAGCGTGGCCTGAACACTGAAGAAGCGGCGCGGCGTATCGCCAAGGCTGCCGGCGTGCCATTGCGCACCGTCAGCTATGCCGGTCTCAAGGACCGTCAGGCACTGACCCGCCAATGGTTCAGCGTGCAGCTGCCGGGCAAAGCCGATCCGGATCTGTCTGCGGCGCAAAACGACACGCTGAAGATCCTCAAGACCACCCGGCACAAGCGCAAGCTGCAACGCGGCGCGCATTCGGCCAACGGGTTCACCTTGCGGTTGACTCAGTTCGAGGGTGACAAAGCGGCGATTGAACAGCGCTTGCAACGGATCACCCAACAAGGCATTCCCAATTATTTCGGCGCCCAGCGCTTCGGCCATGACGGCGGCAACGTCGTTGATGCGCGTGCATGGGCGGCGCGCAAGGCCTTGCCGGAGCAACGCAATGTGCGTTCGCGCCTGCTCTCGACCGCGCGCAGTTTTCTGTTCAACAAGGTGCTTGCCGCACGAGTAGCCGACGGCACCTGGCAAAAGGCACAAGTCGGCGATCTACTGGCCTTCACTGACAGCCGCAGTTTTTTTCCGGCCGGTGAGGCCGAGTGCAGTGATCCACGCCTGGCGATTCTTGACCTGCATCCGACCGGTCCACAGTGGGGCGAAGGTGACTCGCCGACTGCAGGCGCTGTCCATGATCTGGAGCAGGGGATTGCCGCCGATGAAGCAGAGCTGCGCGATTGGTTGGTTCATGCCGGCATGAGCCATGAACGTCGCATCCTGCGGCTGCCCATTGGCGGGTTGACGTGGCATTATCCCCAGCCTGACATTCTGCAACTGGAATTCGTCCTCCCGGCCGGATGCTTCGCCACCGTATTGGTGCGTGAACTCGTTGATCTGGTGCCGGTGGGGCAGACGGACAGCCCATGCGTATTCTGATTTCTAACGACGATGGGGTAACCGCACCCGGTCTCGCCGCGCTTTATGCCGCGCTGGCGGATTACACCGAATGCGTGGTTATCGCCCCGGAGCAGGACAAAAGCGGCGCCAGCAGTTCGCTGACGCTCGACCGTCCGCTGCACCCGCAATATCTGGCCAACGGTTTTATCAGCCTTAACGGCACACCGACCGATTGCGTGCACCTGGGCCTGAACGGCCTGCTGGAGCGTGAGGCGGACATGGTGGTTTCCGGCATCAACCTCGGCGCCAACCTTGGCGATGACGTGCTGTATTCCGGAACCGTGGCGGCCGCCCTTGAGGGACGTTTCCTCGAGCGCCCGTCGTTTGCTTTTTCGCTAGTCTCGCGCCAGGTGGATAATCTGCCGACGGCAGCGTACTTTGCGCGCAAACTGGTGGAAGCCCATGCCGGGCTCGATCTGCCGCCGCGCACGGTGCTCAACGTGAACATTCCCAATTTGCCCATCGATCACATTCGCGGCATCCAGCTGACCCGACTCGGCCATCGCGCCCGGGCGGCGGCACCGATGAAAGTGGTCGATCCGCGTGGCAAGGCCGGCTACTGGATTGCAGCAGCGGGCGATGCCGAAGATGGCGGCCCGGGTACCGACTTTCATGCGGTGATGCAGGGCTATGTATCCATCACGCCGTTGCAGCTCGATCGCACCTTCAATGATGCCTTCAGAAGTCTCGATGGCTGGCTGGAGGGACTGCGCTGATGGCCCGTGAGCACGAAGACCGGCTGCGCAGCGGTATCGGCATGACCTCGCAGCGCACCCGTGAGCGTCTGATTCAGCGCCTGTACGAAGAGGGTGTTTCCAACGCCAAGGTGCTGGAAGTGATTCGGCGCACGCCGCGTCACCTGTTCGTCGACGAAGCGCTGGCCCATCGCGCCTACGAAGACACGGCGCTGCCGATCGGCAATAACCAGACGATTTCCCAGCCTTATATGGTGGCGCGCATGAGCGAGCTGCTGTTGGAGGCGGGCCCACTGGATAAGGTGCTCGAGATCGGTACCGGTTCCGGTTACCAGACCGCGGTGTTGTCGCAACTGGTTGAGCGAGTGTTCTCGGTTGAGCGCATCAAAGTGCTGCAGGACCGCGCCAAGGAACGCCTGGTTGAACTGAACCTGCGCAACGTGGTGTTCCGCTGGGGCGATGGCTGGGAAGGCTGGCCGGCGCTGGCACCCTACAACGGCATTATTGTCACCGCGGTGGCCACCGATGTACCGCAAGCCCTGCTCGATCAACTGGCGCCTGGCGGGCGCATGGTGATTCCCGTGGGTTCAGGAGAAGTGCAGCAATTGTTGCTGATCGTGCGTGAGGAAAACGGCTTTTCCCGGCATGTTCTGGGGGCTGTTCGTTTCGTGCCGTTGCTCAATGGGCCGCTGGCCTGAGCATTTGTTCGCGTCTGCTGAATTCCTTTCGTTCGCCTGTGTCTTACTCCGGCAGCGATGGTTTAAACGCAGCAGATTGTCAGCTTGCAAACGTGTGCGCGAAGCGATTTCGCTTCATTAAAGGTAAAGCCGATACGGCCCGTTATACTTGCGACACCTCATGCCGACATCCGGCATTTCACATTTTTCAGCCACCACAAAGGGAGCGGCGGGTGAGTCTCACAGTCATTGCGCAGCGTATGGGTAACACGAGCTTTCAGCGCCTGGTGACTGGCCTTGTCTTGAGCACCTTGCTGGTCGGTTGCTCCAGCACCAAATCAAGCAATGTGCGGGTGGTTGATCGCAACAATGCGGTGGCCCAGCGTCCTACCGTGACGACCGGACAGTATGTAGTCCGTCCGGGCGATACGATGTTTTCGATCGCGTTTCGCTACGGCTGGGACTACAAAGCCCTCGCGGCCCGGAACAATATTCCTACGCCGTATACGATCCATCCGGGTCAGACGATTCGCTTCGATGGCCGCTCCGGTTCAACACCGACGGCGGCGGTGAGCAGCAGTTCTTCGCCTTCATCGTCGAGTAAAACCACGGTAATCCGGCGTCAGGCAAATGGCACGACGACCACCACAACCACCGGTTCTGCTGGCGGTTCTGCGGGCGTTGCACCGTCCGTCGCCAACAAGCAAGCGCCCGCTCCATTGCCTCCGGCAGGCCCGGCCCCGACCGGCTGGGGATGGCCATCTAATGGCATTCTGATTGGAAAATTCTCTTCAAACGGTAGTTTGAATAAAGGAATTGATATCGCCGGAGATTTGGGACAGCCTGTTTTAGCTGCGTCTGATGGGACGGTGGTATACGCCGGGAGTGGCTTAAGGGGCTACGGCGAATTAGTCATCATCAAACACAGCGAAACCTACGTCAGTGCCTACGGCCATAACCGCAGGCTGTTGGTTCGGGAGGGACAGCAGGTCAAGGTCGGACAGACAATTGCCGAAATGGGGTCAACGGGTACAGACCGGGTGAAACTGCATTTTGAGATTCGCCGCCAAGGTAAACCTGTGGATCCGTTGCAGTTCCTGCCAAGACGTTGATTTGTAAGCCAGCCTGTTCCGTCACGTAGAGGGGACAGGCTCCAGCGCTGCCAAGGATAAAGGCGTCGCTTGAGCTTGGGGTCGAACTCACCAAAGGACTATAACAATGGCTCTCAGTAAAGAAGTGCCGGAGTTTGACATCGACGATGAGGTTCTCCTTATGGAGACCGGCATCGATTCGGATTCGATGTCGAATGATGAAGGGGCTGCTCCACCTTCCGTTCGTTCCAAATCCAAACACTCCGCTTCACTTAAACAACATAAGTACATCGACTACACGCGTGCACTTGATGCCACGCAGTTGTATCTCAACGAAATCGGCTTTTCCCCATTGCTCTCTCCGGAAGAAGAAGTTCACTTTGCGCGCTTGTCGCAAAGTGGCGATCCGGCCGGGCGCAAGCGCATGATTGAAAGTAACCTGCGGCTGGTGGTCAAAATCGCCCGGCGTTACGTCAATCGGGGGCTGTCGCTGCTGGATCTGATCGAAGAGGGCAACCTTGGGCTGATCCGCGCGGTGGAAAAGTTCGATCCAGAGCGCGGCTTCCGCTTCTCGACCTATGCAACCTGGTGGATTCGTCAGACCATCGAGCGCGCGATCATGAATCAGACCCGGACCATCCGGTTGCCGATCCATGTGGTCAAGGAGCTCAACGTGTACCTGCGGGCTGCACGGGAGCTGACGCAAAAGCTCGATCACGAACCTTCACCCGAAGAAATCGCCAATCTGCTGGAAAAACCAGTAGGCGAGGTCAAGCGCATGCTGGGCCTGAACGAGCGGGTTTCTTCGGTCGACGTCTCGCTGGGTCCGGATTCGGATAAAACCCTGCTGGACACCCTCACCGATGATCGTCCGACCGATCCGTGCGAATTGCTGCAGGATGACGACCTGTCGCAGAGCATCGATCAATGGCTGTCGGAGCTGACCGACAAGCAGCGCGAGGTGGTTGTACGCCGCTTCGGCCTGCGCGGTCACGAAAGCAGCACGCTGGAAGACGTAGGCCTGGAGATCGGTCTGACCCGCGAACGGGTGCGGCAGATCCAGGTAGAAGGCCTCAAGCGCCTTCGTGAAATCCTTGAGAAGAATGGCCTGTCGAGCGAGTCGCTGTTTCAGTAAGCACCTCTCACGTCCGCCCGCAGAAAGCCCCGACTGGTTCGGGGTTTTTTGTTGGTCTGGATTTGTTGGCTATCCCTTACCTCTCTGTGCATTGCCGGACGTACGGTTGGCAATTCCATCATTTGTAGTCTCGCGGTGTAAGCCTTGGCTTACTCTTTCGTAAGTGTTCACTATTTTTACAAGACGGCAGACGTCGATTATCCTCGGTATGACTATTTAACTTATTGATTTATATATTTATTTTTTAATGTGAAGTGCTTATTACAGCCCTCCTGCGGTCTCAGGGCCGATTGCTCTCGCCGGGGAATTCTCTAGTATCTGGGTTGTGTCGACGGACAGACACGCCCTTCAAGGAAGAGGGGAATGGACATCGCAGGACGCGATTCATCAGGACGATGAAAAGGAATACAGGGAATAGGGAAAAAATGTGGGCGGGTCATACCGCCCCTTTTTTTGCCCGCAGAAAAGCAAAACCCAGAAAAGCAAAAAGGCCCGCGAGGGGCCTTTTCATTCGAGCGCGCGACAGATCAGCGTTCGAGATCTTTGATCTTGCCTTTGACGCCATCCCACTCTTCGGCGTCCGGCAGCGATTCTTTCTTCTCGGTGATGTTCGGCCAGATTTCGGCCAGTTCAACGTTCAGTTGAATGAACTCCTGCATCTCTTCCGGAACTTCGTCCTCGGAGAAGATTGCTACAGCCGGGCATTCCGGTTCGCACAGGGCGCAGTCGATGCACTCATCCGGGTGAATCACCAGGAAGTTCGGGCCTTCGTAAAAGCAGTCCACCGGACACACTTCTACGCAGTCGGTGTACTTGCACTTGATGCAGTTGTCGGTGACGACGAAGGTCATTTCTAATTCTCTCCTCAGGCGGCGGCAGCGTTGCCCCTTCACGGTTGGGGTCGCCAGGTTCGGGAGCGATACCTGCTGGCCAGGCTATTAGCCAGCAGCATCCCAAACCGCGCGAGATTCTAACAGCTTGAAGCGGTTTGCGTTATATCCGCTTCTTCAGTGCTTATATCCGGTTCTTCAGTGCATAGAGCATTTCGAGCGCACGACGCGGGGTCAAGTCATCCAGATCCAGTTTAGCCAGCTCATCCAGCACCGGATGCGGCAGACTGGCGAACATGTCGCTTTGTTGTGGCGTCGCGGGTTTGCCCTTGGCGGCCGGTTTCGGCGTTTCGTGGGGCAATGCAGTGTCTTCCAGTCGGCTCAAGTGCTCGCGGGCGCGCACGATCACTTCACTCGGCACACCGGCCAACTGCGCCACTGCCAAGCCATAACTCTGGCTGGCGGGGCCCGGCAGCACGTGGTGCAGGAACACGATGCGTTCGTTGTGCTCGGTGGCGTTGAGGTGGACGTTGGCCACCAATGGCTCGGCTTCCGGCAACACGGTCAGTTCGAAGTAGTGCGTAGCGAACAGTGTATAGGCGCGCAAATGAGCCAGGCGCTCGGCGGCGGCCCACGCCAGCGACAGACCATCGAAAGTGCTGGTGCCGCGACCGACTTCGTCCATCAGCACCAGACTGCGTTCGGTGGCATTGTGCAGGATGTTGGCGGTTTCGCTCATCTCGACCATGAAGGTCGAACGCCCTCCGGCCAGGTCATCGCTGGAGCCGATGCGGGTGAAGATGCGGTCGACCAGCGACAGTTCGCAACTGGCTGCCGGCACGAAGCTGCCGATATGCGCCAGCAACACGATCAATGCGGTTTGGCGCATGTAGGTGGATTTACCGCCCATGTTCGGGCCGGTGATCACCAGCATGCGCGTGTTGTCGTCCAGACTGAGGTCGTTGGCCACGAACGGCGTTGTCAGCACTTGCTCGACCACCGGGTGACGCCCCTGGGTGATACGCATGCACGGCTCGCTGACGAAACGCGGGCAGTTCAGGTCGAGGTTCAGCGCACGTTCGGCGAGGTTGCTCAACACGTCGAGTTCGGCCAGTGCGCCGGCGGTGTCCTGCAACGGTGGCAATTGGCTGATCAGGTCTTCCAGCAGTGCTTCGTAAAGCATCTTCTCGCGGGCGAGGGCGCGGCTCTTGGCCGACAGCGCCTTGTCTTCGAATTCTTTCAGCTCAGGCGTGATGAAGCGTTCGGCACCTTTCAGCGTCTGGCGACGGATGTAATCCGCGGGGGCGGATTCGGCCTGCTTGCTTGGCAATTCGATGAAGTAGCCGTGAATGCGGTTATAGCCAACTTTCAGGTGGCTAAGACCGGTGCGCGCTTTCTCGCGGGCTTCCAGATCGATGAGGAACTGGCCGGCGTTTTCGCTCAGCGATTGCAATTCATCGAGTTCGCTGTCGTAACCGGTTTTCAACACGCCGCCGTCACGGATGACCGCAGGCGGGTTGTCGATGATGGCTTTTTCCAGCAACGCCGCCAGTTCCGGGTAAGTGCTGGTGGTGGTCGCCAGACCTTGCAGGTGCGGCGCTTCCAGATCGGTCATTGCCACTTGCAGTTCAGGCAGTGCGCCAAGGGCGTCGCGCAGCCGTGCGAGGTCACGAGGGCGGGCATTACGCAGGCCGATCCGCGCGAGAATCCGCTCGATGTCGCCGATTTCCTTGAGCTGCGGTTGCAGCTTTTCAAAGCGGTAACCGTCGAGCAGGCAAGTGATCGAGGTCTGGCGCGCCAGCAGCACGGTCAGATCGCGCAGCGGACGATTCAGCCAACGGGTCAGCAAACGGCTGCCCATGGCGGTCTGGCAGCGATCGACCACCGATTGCAGGGTGTTGTCGCGGCCGCCGGCCAGGTTGGTGTCGAGTTCAAGGTTGCGGCGGCTCGCACCGTCCAGCACCACGGTGTCGTCGAGGCGTTCGTGGCGCAGGCTGCGCAGATGGGGCAGGGCGGTGCGCTGGGTTTCCTTGGCGTATGCCAACAGGCAACCGGCAGCGCCGATGGCCAGGGTCAGGTTCTCGCAACCAAAGCCCTTCAGGTCTTGGGTGGAGAACTGCTGGCAAAGGCTTTTCAGCGCCGAATCACGCTCGAAATCCCACGGTGCACGACGACTGACGCCACGGCGTTTTTCCGCCGGCAGGTCCCTTGGCCAGTCATCCGGGATTAGCAACTCAACCGGATTGATCCGCTCCAGTTCCGCGAGCAGGTTCTCCCAGCCTTTGATCTCCGACACGCTGAAACTGCCGCTGGTGATGTCCAGCACGGCCAGACCGAACAGGCGCTCGTCACCCAGCAGTGCAGCGATCAGGTTGTCGCGGCGCTCGTCGAGCAGCGCCTCGTCACTGACTGTCCCCGGCGTGAGGATGCGCACCACCTGACGCTCAACCGGGCCTTTGCTGGTCGCCGGGTCGCCGACCTGCTCGCAGATCACCACAGACTCGCCAAGCTTGACCAGTTTCGCCAGATAGCCTTCCGCCGCGTGATACGGAATCCCGCACATCGGAATAGCCTGCCCGGCCGACTGCCCGCGCGCGGTCAGGGTGATGTCGAGCAACTTGGCCGCCTTCTTCGCGTCTTCGTAGAAGATCTCGTAAAAGTCGCCCATGCGGTAGAACATCAGCTGATCCGGGTGCTGATTCTTCAGGCGCCAGTACTGCTGCATCATCGGGGTGTGGGAGGATAAATCTGAAAATTGCTTATTCATCAGTGGGTTAGGGTGTTACGTCAAAAAAAATGGGGCATATTTGGGGCATTTGTACCGACGCAAATCGTCGAGGCTACCCAAAAGGCGCGAGTCTGTTTTAAGGGTATCACGTAGACAGTTCGCTGCGCCTGTACCGCCGCCGGTCTGGTGTCACACAGCGCTGCATGATATTAATGTGCCATTGAAAGTATTTTTGGAGTTAGGCATGAAGGATGTTTTTTCCAGTCATTTTGCTGATGATGCTGAACGGCGCGAAAATTTATGGAAGAACTGTTTTTTTGTGTTTGATACCAACGTTCTTACATCCGTATATAAAAGATCCGATGACGCCCGCGATGCGCTTTATAAGGTGATCGGGTCACTTGGGGATCGCTTATGGATTCCCTATCAGGTAGTTCACGAGTTACTGGATAATCGAGCCTCAATTGCTCATGCTCAAGCGAAACTGTACTCGACCGCTATTGAAGATTTAACAGCTGTGCTTGAAGGGTTTGATAGCACCACTAAACATCCATTCTTGCCTGAGGCACTTCACAGAGAGTTTGTGGGGGTGTCAAGAAAGGTAATTGATGAGCTTGAGTCCAAGCGTGACTTTCATGATTCGCGCTTAACTAATGATGATGTGAAAACTGCACTCGCTGAAATGCTTAAAGGGAAAATTGGTGCGCGTTATCCTGATGATAAATTAAAAAGCATTATCGTTGAGGGGGAGAAGCGATACGCTAACAAAATTCCCCCTGGGTTTGAGGATATAAATAAGCATAAAGGCTCGACAGTTTTTAGCGAGGTTTGCAAACGATACGGCGATTTAATAATTTGGAAGCAGGTCATCGAAAGAGCGAAAGAAAAAGGTAAGCCAGTTATTTTGGTTACTGGTGAGCAGAAGGATGACTGGTGGGATAGGCATGGGGGTAAGACCATTGGCCCCTTGCCTAGGTTGATCGAAGAATTTGCGGAGGAGGTCGGTCAGGATTTTTTCCTTTATAGTCATCACCAGTTCTTGGATCTAGCGAACACCTATCTTGAGCAAAATACTTCGTCGGAAGTAATTGAAGAGGTGAGAGAGGCTGCTTTAAGTGAGGCGTTTTCTTTTAAATTCTACAATGATGATGATGGCTCACTAAGTCACATTTGGTCGCCTGAGAGTAATGAAGCTTTAGGTTATGATGAGACCCATGTTGATCCGAGTTTAGATGTTAGTGGTGCTTCGCTGTCGTCTACAGATGTACGGAGTCTAACAAGGCGCTTAATTGAGATTCAGCAATCGTTACACACAACAATGTCTGGTAGAAGTCCAAATGATCCGAGGGAAGTGCGCAGGAGGAAGCGTATGGCGGAAATGTTGGCGAAAGACGCTGACCTTCTTGCGGAGCAAAATCGTTTGCGAGGTTTGAACCCTCGCAATATTAAGGATGGTGAGCGCTAGCTATTATTAATTTGATGGTGCTTGATATTTTTCCAGATGAGATCTAGCTCGCGTGGTGATTCGTCATCCATCCATTTTGCATAGACTTCGACAAGCATGGTGAAATCCTTGTGGCCCATTTGTTTGGCGATGAACGCGAGGTTACCGCGAGCGGTCAGGCACCAGCAGGCGTAGGTATGGCGAGTCTGGTATGGCCGGCGTGCGCGAATGCCTGAGCGCTTTTGTATGGCTGCCCACTTTGTGTTCCAAGCTGTCGGGACAAACCAGTGGTTAATGACTTTCTTGCGTGCCTGTGTGGTTGGTGACAGCAGCGGAGTGACTGACTCAATGCGGCTTTCATGGCGATTCATATAGATCTCGATGGTCCGAGGCTCATGGTTGGCAACAAGACCAATAAGAGCTTTACACGCGTCGAGAGCTGGGGGCATCAGAAACAGTGTCCGGGGCTTTCCAGTCTTGGGCACTTTGAATGTTCCATCCGCAGTGATCGCTCTGGTTATGTGTATCTCCCCAGACATCAGGTCGACATCCTCCACTGCAAGCCCGCATAACTCCCCGGGCCTAAGTCCTGTGTAAACGGCGAGTGTGATCGCGGCTGAGTCTTGGACGTGTAAGCAGCCTTTATTTATCAGATGGTCGAACTCTGCTCTCGTCAGGGGATCTGGCTCACGTCCGATCATTGCGAAACGGACGCAAGCCGCCGCCAACCCCTCACGGCAATATTGGTTGCTTTCACACCACGCCAAGAAGCCGGCGAAAGTAGCCAGGTAATGGTTAGCCGTCGACGGCGCCCTGGTGGCGATCAGTTGAGTTCTCAGTCGCTGGATATCTTCGGGTAGCAGGATTCCCGCCAAGCGATCCGAGCCTAGCAGTTCGGCGCAGATGTCCAATGCGTAGCCGTATTTTTCTTCGGTCATCGGAGTTATGTCGACAGCCTTCAGCGGTTTGTAACGTTCCATCAATGCCCCGATCCGCTCGTCTTTTACTGCCGTGTAATTGGTCGCATTTTTTGAGTTTGGGAAGTGACGACCGTATTCAAAATGTCCCGTCTTGATCTCGTGAAGAATTGCCGCCCTGAGCAGGGCGGCGTGCTTGATGTTGGCCTTGGTTACAGGCAGGCCAAGGGTCTCGCGGCAGCGAATTCGCCGCCACATGAACACGACGCGAATACTTCCGCCGTGTATTTCAATCCCTTTGTGTTTAGCCAGCTCTGCTTCTAGGCCGCTTGCTGCGGTGCGCTCTCGGCCCACTTGTCATACTCCGTCATGTTGATTGCGATGCGGCCGTCAGGGGTCTTTCGCCAGACTCGGCCTTGTGCCCACGTACCGTTTTTCACCTTGTGGCGAATTGCGTCTTCGCTATATCCAGTGAGTTCGGATGCCCGGTTGATCATTACCCAGCGAGGCAGGCTCATGACTGCATCTCCTGCTGAGCCACGCTCAGAGCAATTGCCACCGGCTGCACCCAGATCGGTACGTTGCTGAGCATGAATGTCTCTCCAGCTTCGGAGAGCAGCAGAGTCATGCCGAACACGTCGGCCATGGCTTTTGCTGCAGCTCGAGGCACGGCGTTGCCGATCCTCTCGCGGTGGCTGCCATCGTTGATTCCGTCCAGCTGGAAGAACCTCGCATGTTCAAGCTTGCGAGCATGTTGCATCACTCGAATGTCACGGGCGGTCTGCGCATCTGTTGACCAGTGATCTTCTGGATCAAACAGCGACTGCAGCGCGGCCAGCTCCAGTGTGGTGAACGGGCGGTGCCAGGTGCCGTCGAGGCTGGTGATCATGCAGGTCAGCCGGTCGTTGGGTGCCGGCATACGCTGATCGGCGACCGACCACCGGCCGTTGTCGTGGCAGGCACTGGCGGACACGGCACCTGCCGGCGTGTTGTAGTCGACGACTCCGTAATGCCCGCCTGTAAGGTAGGCGTCGCCCTTGCTGCGAGACATTCCCGGGCGCGGATCTGCGATCGATAAAGCCCCACTGGCGACCTGTTGAGAGCCGGTCACGGTTTTGGCGCTCCCGCACCAGTGCGTGATCCGCAGCTTTTGCGTGCTGGCGTTCGGGTGCCAGTTTTTATAGGCCGGATCTGCCACAGCGAAAGCGCCTTGCCCGGTGGTGCTGCCGGCGATCACGGTGCCGGCCGGCTTGCTGTAGTCGGTGACCAGGTACTTGCCGAAGCCCGTTGACGGTTGTCGAGGGTCAGCCACGGCCTGCCCGCCGGAGCTGGGGCCGTGCCCTGCCTTGGCAGTGCCGGTGGCTTGGTCGTTGCGCACTACCCGGAAGACGTTGTTGCGCCGTTCGCCGCTCATGCGCGGGTCTGCAACACTGAACGTCCCTTGCCCTGGGCTGCGTTGGCCGGTGACTACGCCGCAATGACGGTTATAGGGCAGCACGCCGTATTGGGTGTATTCGAATTTGCTGGCCGGACGCGGATCCGCGACGGAAAATTTGCCGTTCATAGGCCGGCTCGCACCTGCAACCACACCGGCTGTATCGTCCCAATCGACAACACCGAGTACGCCGTTGTGATATTCCGGCACGATCACAAAGTCACGCAGGTGACCGTCCTCGATCGCAAACCGGCTCAGGCTGCGCCAATCCTTCCCAGCTTCAACTAATGCCAGGCGAACCCACGTTTTCCACTGCAGCGCAGGTACTCGGTGCATCGGGCCTGCCTGTTCGATGTCACCTGCCAGCGGCATGCGGCTCAGCACGTCGCCAACGGCGCGCAGGCTGCGTTTCTCGGGTTCGTAGAGAAACGCCGGCACTTTCTCGACATGTCTGGCCACCAACAGGAAACGCTTGCGGCTCTGTGCCAAGCCGCCGATCTCACCACAGTCGTGGGTGGTCTCGGCGACGGCATATCCATAGAAACTGAGCAGCTTGTTGATCTGGTCGAGCAGGTGACGGCCGCGAGTGGCCAAGCGTGGCACGTTCTCGAAGATGATCAGCGAGACGGGGTTGTGTTTCCATGCCTCGCACATCAGCCAGACACAGCGCAGCGTCAATTCGTTAAGGGCTTGGTACTTCGGTGTTTGACTCATCGTCTCGGACAGCAATCCCGAGGCACCTTTGCACGGACTGCTGATGAATACGGCGTCCGGATCTTCATTACAGGCGGCGCGGCGTAGATCTTCAGCGGTGGCTTCTTTCCAGCCTGCAGGCGGTTCCTTTCCATGGAATGCGGTGAACTGCTCGCGGGTGAATAGATCCATCAGCGTGCCTGGTACGCCGGTCATCATTTGAAAGTCGCGTAGCCCTGCGGGGTCAACGTCAACACCACCCAGGCATTGCCATTCGGCTTGCACCGAACCCAAGGCGGGCTTGGAATCACTAAAGCCTGCGGCACCGCTGCCCAGCCCGCAGCACATGTGGAAGTGTTTGAAAGTACGCTTGATCACAGGCGAACTCCTTTGGCTTGCTGGCCAACGAGTGCTGCGTGCTTCCACGCTCTGCGCTTCCATGCGGCGAAGCCGGCCCGGTACGCGTAATGCTCACGGGCGAACGAGTCGGATGTCTTCGCACCAGGTGCGGTGATGTACGTGCCTCGCTGGGCGCAGTACTGCAGGCCTTCGGGGACTGGGAACTCTTTCTCGTACTCGGCGCGCTCATCGATCTGGGTCTCGTCGACGGCCTCTTGTGACGGGTTTTCAGAGTTGCTGTCAGGGTGCATATACCCCACAGCAGGCTGCGCGGGCGGGCGATTTTGAGCGATTAGCGTTGCATTGGGTGTGGCTGCCTCGCGCAGCTTTTCGTGGGGTATAAGCTCCTCGGTAGTGCTGCTTGAAGAGGCAATAATGCCTGCTGCTTCGCAGCAGAGGCTGTTTGTTTCTAGCGTGTCGACGCTCACTTCTTCGCAGAGCAAAGCGGTCGCGGATTGGGTGTTGTGCTGATCCATTTGCATGCCGCTTTCCTCAGTGGTTCGATTGCGCGTTGGTTCGTCTGCCGCTGGTGAGGCGTATGCCGTGTCGCGGTGGGTGTTGGAGTGGGTAAGGATCTCGCTCATGCGGCGTCTCCCACATCAAAGGGAGCCAGTTGCTCTGCCATGTCGAGAGCTCGGTCGCGCAGTGCGCGAGTGTCGCGCTCCAGTTTTTTGCCTGTGCGGAATGCACTGAATGTCTCGGCGGCAATGCGAAGTTTCTCGGCGATTTCCAGCAGTGCCAATCGCTCGGGGCCTCCGAATGCCATCGCGATCTGCAGACGTTTGCAGTGATGTGACAAGCGGGTGTGGTCGGCCTTGATGAAGTCGAGAGATGCCCTTAATTCGCGAACCGTCTTGGCACTTTCGGCGTGCTGGATCTCGTCGCTTTCCTTCATGCCGGCGGATATGCCGTCGGTGTGTCCCATGAAGTAACCTGCCCAGACGAGTAGTCCGGCGAATACGATTAGGGCGATGAGCGCGCAGATCTGAATTGCGGTCATGTGGTGTGCTCCTGGTGTTGTCATTGGCTGGTGGTGGCAGCCGTTCGGTTTTGTTGGGGTTACTCGCTGGTGTCGTCCTGCTGACGCTGCATGTCTTCGTCGGCCTTGTAGGCGCGGATGTCGATCAGGGAAGCGACGTGGCGGATGTGTGCGTACTTCGGTGCCTTGCGGCTGGTGTCCAGCGTGGTGATTGGGAGCTGGATGCGGCCGCTGCTGATCTCGGCCACGAACGATTGCTCGTTGAGGTTGCGGAAGTACTGCTCGCGCACTTTGTCGAGCGGGATCAGGACGTCGCCGAAGATGCGGTAAAGCAGTTCGACGGTGGCTGACTCCGGTGCCGGGTGTAAGCGGAGCGGGTTTTGTGCTGTGTTACTCATGGCTTTGTTGGGCCTCCTTGCGTTGTTTTCTGGCTGGGTGGTTCCAAGCGTTCAAGCAGTGCGTTTTGGTCAGCTCGCGCAGATGTTCGGGCACTTCGAGGAGCGCGGCGTTGCGCTCCTCTCGTGTCCGCATGGCGATGATCTGGCGGGCGTATTCCCTAGGCCACGTCACGGCTGTCTGCCGGAATGGCGGGTAGGTCGATTCCCAACTGTTCAGCCAGCCAACGGATACCGGGCTGTTTGATCCGGGTCGATTGGCTGTACTGCATGCCGAGCTTGTCGTGGTACCACTGGCCGTCCTTTATTCGCAGATAGTCGCGATCACGGTTGGGATAGGCCGGTAGGTTGCGGTCGTTGAGGAGACCTTTTTCACGCATGCGTGCGATGAGCTTCGGACGAGTCAGGCCGAGGTGGGTTGCGGCTTGGGCGAGGGTGCGTTCCATGGTGTGCCCCTCATGCCGCGTGCGCAGCTGGAGTTGCCGCTGCAGCAAGGTGGTTGATGGACTCGCTGACCTTGCCGTAGATCTCGACATCGCTGCCGTACACGGTGAAGCAACGGGTGTGCGGGCTTTTGTTGCCGATGCTCAGGATGGTGGTGACACCTGATCGAGATTGAGTGCGGTGGAGCGCGATGATTAGTGGGTAGTCGAAGCCCATGTCGAGGTTCAGCACGCCGCCGGTGCGCACCAGTTCAAACACTCGTTGCTTATCCGATACCTCAAAGCGGCCGTATTCGCGGCTGGCGTGGGGGCGATGCAGCAGGTCGCTGGTATTGCTCTCGTCGAACGGGCCGTTGGCTATCTCTTCGATGAAGTCGGCTAGCTTGAGATGCATCTTCTTTTCGTTCGGCAGGGTCAGCGTGTGGCGTTCGCGTCCCAGCTCCACGACGAAGGTGCTTTCCGAGATGCCACGTTCAACCTTGAGGCGAAAAGCCAGACACTCACGCTTGGGAGCAGTCCGTAGGACGTGGTTGAAAGTCTCGGTCAGATTGACCTGAGCATTGAGCAACTGCAGGGTGCGGTTGTCGATTTTATACTTGATCATGCTGCATGCCCTCCGCCGTTTGGATTGACTGGGGCAGGAGTGCTGCGAGCTATCTGCTTCGGTTTGCTGATAGCGAACGCGCAGCCGTACTCGCGGGCTAGGCGCCGGATCTCAAAGATTTGGAAAGGGTTTGCAGCGGCCGGGTGGACATGCAGGGTTGCTGTGGTGTGCATGATGTTGCCTCGCTCTGTGGTGGAAGAGTGAGGCAAATATCACGCAATGTGCTTATTCCTGTCAACACGAAATGTGATTATCTGATCACTATTCGTGTAGAAAGCGAGATGATTTAAGAATTCCACCAACTAGGTGGATCTCTTTGACTTCAGACGCGGCGATATGAATGGGAGAGTGCTCAGCGTTCACGCTGTCGAAACGATACATGCCATCGCGAAGATAGATGAACTCCTTAATCATCGTTCTCCCAGATTCTGTTCGCACCACTACTTCATCTCCGCTGCAGTAGCTTTTGTTCGGCTCAATCAGAACGTATTCACCATTTTTGATTCGGGGAAGCATGCTGTCCCCAGTTACCTTAAGACCGTAGGCATCCGGATCATCGCTGTAGATGTTCAGATATCCGTCTCCATGACCTGGAGGGAAATCGAGTGCTTCAAAATATCCTTCATTACCAAGTTGCGCGGTTCCTACCACTGGGACGCTGCCGGCTTTTGGCATACCCGCCGAAAGTAGCCCTTGCGCCCGTTGAGACTTCAAAGACGGGGGGGTACTGATGTCGTAGATGTTTCCCGCCGCGTCGGTGTAAACAGTTGGGGTCGGACCCTCAACACCCTTAACCAATTCGGCAAGCGGAAGGCCTAACGATGCAGCGATCTTTCCCAGATCTTGCAGGTTGGGTTGGCGTGTTCCCTTTTCGTAGTTGCCGATTCGAGATTGTGATTCCCAGCCACAGGTGAGCGCCAGATCCTTCTGGCTCAGACCCTTGGCCTTCCTGAGTGTTTTGATGCGCGAGCCTAGTGTGTTCATTTGGCATTTTTACCACGCATTGAAATGTTTTTTTCGCACTTTACGTGTTGCAAAAATCACGTTTCGTGTTTATTGTTGCCTCCAGTTTAAGGAGGTGTTTCATGAATAGGATCGCTAGTTTTCGAGAGGGAGCAGGTATCAAGCAGCGAGACCTGGTTTCAGCGCTCGGATGGACACAAACTCGGGTGAGCAATTATGAGTCAGGACGGCGGGTCGCCGGTCTTGCTGAATCGCGGGCCATCACTGCCGCTCTCAACCAGCTTGGTGTCAAATGCTCGCTTGATGATGTTTTCCCACCAGAGATGAACATTAAAAAAGCAGCTTAGAAAAAAGGCGACCTAAAGGCCGCCCAGTTCCTCCCGGCACGCACCACCACAGCGCTGTCGGGTCGCGATAAAGATAGGCGGGCACACCACATGCAACCACCACTCTTTATCGCGCTTTTCCAAGGCTCGGAAGCCTTGGTGTTGCTGCCTTTTCCACCACAGATTGGGCAGCTGTTGCGCCAGGGGTGAGCAACGGATTGCTCGCCCCGGCACGGTGCCGGTATCGATCCCGAAGATCTAGCCGGCGTTTGGGCCCTTTCAAGCCACGCGGCAAATGTATCACCACTGCATGTCGCGCGGCACTGGCAACTTACAAGGATTAATGCCATGAGCCGTATCGCTCTGAGTTCTGTTGAGCGGGCGCAGCGGGAAGTTTTGCCGCTCGATCTCGCGCTTTACCATGCCGCACGGGACTATCCCGGCGGCGCCGCAGCCATCGCCGCCACCACCGGCCGGAATGCGACCACGTTGCAGCACAAGCTTTCCCCAACCCACCCCAGCCATACGGTGAACATTCAAGAGTTCGGCGAGATTCTGGAGCTGACCAAGGATCGCCGCATTCTGGATGCGGTGCATGCGTTGGTCGGTGACACCACTTGGCAGGAGCTGGCTGAGGCGTACACCAACGATATGCCCGAGACGCTGACCACCGGAATTGCCGAGTACTTCCGGCAAGTCGCGGATCTGGCGGATACCTGGGCCAAGAGCATTGGCGACGGGGTTGTTTCCGATGAGGAACTGGCTGCGATCCGCCTGCAGGTGTTTCGTGGGATTCAGGGGCTGTTGGGGTTGTTCAACCGCGCCACGTATGTCAACCAGACGACGCGGGGTGTTGATCGTGGCTGACATCGCTGACTTTGCAAATGATCTGGTGCAGGAGCGCGTTGATCAAGCGCTGGCTGCACGTCTTCTCGCCGCCAAGCCTGCTTTGGCGGCGCATTCGTTTCTCTTCTGCGAAACGTGCGATGAACCGATCCCGGAAGCTCGCCGTTTGGCGCAGCCCGGCTGCACGCAATGCGTGGGATGCCTTGCCATTGAGGAAATGATGGAGGCTCGTCATGCTCGATGAGGTGCTGGGGCAATTCGCTGATTACGGCCTTGAGCCTGCGCAGCCTTTGGTGTTTGGCAAGCTAACCCGCTGCAAGACGACGCAAGACAAGGGCAAGGAAAAGAATGGCTGGTATGTCGTTCATGAGCAGCGCACCGAGAAAGGCGAGACGCTGATCTTCGGTGCGTTCGGTGACTGGCGTTCGGGCGAGTCTCAGAAGATCAAGGTCAAGGCCGGGCGGATGTCGCCTGAAGAGCGTGAGGTTATGCGCGCTCGACAGGAAGAGGCAAAGCGCCGGGCGGCTGAGATCTCTGCAAACGCGGCACGCCGTGCGGCCAAGCGAGCGGCCGGTATGTTCAAGCGCATGCCGGAGAAGGGCCGTAGCGATTATCTGGATCGCAAGCAGATTGTTGGGTTCGGCGTTCGGTATGCGCCGCGCTCCGGTGCGTTTCTGGTGCCGATGAGCAATGTGCGTGACGAGATTGTCGGACTGCAGGTGGTGTTCCCGACCAAGCAAGAGGACACCGGTCGGGACAAGTCCTATTGGCCTTACGGCATGTCGAAGGAGGGCGCTTTCCATCTGATCGGGCCGCACCCGGATCCGGGCGAGCCGGTTCTGGTGTGTGAGGGCTACGCGACCGGCGCAAGTCTGCATATGGCCACGTCATTGACCGTGGCCGTTGCGTTTGATGCGGGTAATTTGCTGGTGGTTTGCAAGGCCATGCGCGAGCGTTTCGCCGGTTGTCCGCTGATCATCTGCCGAGACGATGACTGGATGACCACCAAGCCGAATGGTGATGCTTGGAACCCCGGTGAAGAGAAAGCAAACAACGCGGCGCTGATTGTCGGTGGCCAGGTGGTCGCGCCGATCTTTTCCGGTGAGCGTGAAGCCAAGTGGACCGACTTCAACGATCTGCATGTTGCGGAAGGTTTGGAGGCGGTGCGCCGTCAGGTATTGGCAGTGGTCAAGCCGCCGGCTGCTGGAGGTTGGAAAGATCTGCTGGCACGCAGCGAAAGCGGCGCGCTGATTGCGCACATGCAGAATGTCGAGTTGATCCTAGCCAACGATGAGCGTTGGGCCGGGGTGATCAGCTACAGCGCTTTCAGTTCGAAGATCGTGAAGCTGCGTGCGGCGCCTTATGGCGGCGGCACGGGCGATTGGGCGGACATTGATGATGTGCGGGTGATGAAGTGGCTCGCGCAGCAGTACAACTTGCGGGTCAAGGCCTCGCATGTGATCGAGGCGGTGAGTGTGGTTGCGCATGACCATGCGTTTCATCCAGTGCGCCAGTACCTGCGCAAGCTGCAGTGGGATCAGGTGCCTCGGCTTGAAAGTTGGCTTACCGATGTCATGGGTGTAAAGGCAACAGATTATTCGGCAAAGGTCGGCAAGCGCTGGATGTTATCGGCGGTGGCGCGGGTGATGAAGCCCGGCTGCAAGGCTGATTCGGTGATGATTCTCGAAGGTGCGCAGGGCGCTGGTAAGTCGACCGCGATGAGCATTCTTGGCGGCGAGTGGTTCATGGACACGCCGTTTGCGCTGGGCGACAAAGACGGGTTTCAGGCGATCCGGGGCAAGTGGATCGTTGAGCTTGGGGAACTGGATAGCTTCAACAAGGCTGAGAGCACGAAAGCCAAGCAATTCTTTTCGGCGTCCACCGACACCTATCGGGAGAGCTACGGCCGCAGAACGATGGACGTGCCACGCCAGTGTGTTTTTGTGGGTACCACTAACCAAGACGAGTATCTGAAGGATGCCACGGGCAACCGGCGTTATTGGCCAGTGGCGTGTACCAAGGTGGATCTGGAGTTGTTGCGCTCAATGCGCGATCAGCTCTGGGCCGAGGCTGTGTTCTGTTACGACGCGGGTGATCTCTGGTGGGTGACGTTGGATGAAGCTGCCATGTTCGGCGAGGAGCAGGACGAGCGGTTTGTGGTGGATGAGTGGGAAGGGCCGATTCTGACCTGGCTGGAAGAGTCGCAGATCGGTGAGACCGCCACCGGCAGTGATGTGCTGCTCAGTGCGCTGAAGTTGGACCTCGGGCATTGGGGTAAGCCGGAGCAGATGCGCGTCGGGGCGATTATGCATCGGTTGGGCTGGCGACGTGTGCGGTTGCCAGCGCTGGCGAAGAGCGGGCAACGGCCTTGGGCATACAAGAAACCGGCAGGGTGGGGCGGTGCTTCGGCGTTGCAGCGGGAAGCGTTCGAGGAGCCTTGTTTCGATGATTAAGGAGATCGATTCGTTGCTTAGGTTGTGGGCGCAGGAGCTGCACTCAGAGCATTCGAAAGGGGGGCTGGCTGGGGGGAATATGGTTGCCATGATGATGGAGAGTAATGGGCAACTGATCCGTGGGCGGCGGGCCTTTCGTGCGCCGCTGGAGAGTTCTCTCGATATCGAGCTGATCGTGACCAAGCATCTGGCGCCCGAGCTGGTGACGGTTGTGCGGGAGCATTACTGCACGCTCGACGTTGATATGCGCTTGCGTTACGCGCATTGCGGTTGTGGCCGTGACACCTACTATCAGCGTTTGCATGAGGCGCATCTGCAGATCTACTGGGTGCTGATGGGGGCGGCTGCGTGACCCCAGGCATCGCTCCGGTTGTGGTTGTCCCACTGGCCCGTCTTGTCCCGCTGCGTTTTGATGCAGTGGGACAGGTGCGGGCCTTGTCGTTGTTGGGTTGTCCCACCGTCCCTCCTAGTAGTGCCTCCCGCCCGTGTGAGCGTAGCGGGCGAGCACTACGCGCTTACGCGCGAACGCGTGTTCTTTAAAATTCTTCCTTTACACGAGAAAGAAGAAAGATAGGTAGGACAGTGGGGCGAAGCCCCGAATTTGGGCGCTCTCAGGCGTCCCACTACGATTCAAGGAAGTGGGACGAATGGGACACCGTTGAGACAGCAGAATGCCGTGGTGGTGTATTCACCGACATTCACTAGGCGTTCACCCTGCGTTACCCACTTATTCACCGGGTGGCATTAAAACAGGGTTGCTGCCACCGGAATCGACCTGTAAAAAGTAGTCATCTTCGATAGGTGCGACCGCAGAGAGCGGCACAACGAACCGGCCAAACGGCCGGTTTTTTCATTTGTCGCTCGTGGGAATTCGAAAGGCCGCCAGCTTTTCCTTCGTACCCTTGGGGCTAGACCAGTACGCAGCAAGGGCAACGCCAATCGCTAGATAAAATATTGTGTTCCACAGGTTAGCCAGGAGCCACAAGATATCCATGCGCGTCAAAGGCGCATCACTCCTACCGAACTTGATTGTTTCCCATATCCCGCTGCCCACCACCAACAGAACACTGGTAATCGTTGCGAGCTTGATTGCCCAAGTGCGCAGCTCTAATCGCTTCTGATCTGTTAGTTGAACCCATCCAATCATTAGCGAGCCAACCACACCCACTGTGGTTACGACATCGATCAATACACTCATTGCTCTGCTCCGATCCGTTGGATTACGTCGGATAGAGCTTCTTACATTCTGGTGTGACAGCCAAGTAACTTGGACGTGTTCCGAATCTATAAACCATGGGGAGCAGACATGACGAATGAGCAACAAGCACTGGCAGAAATGCCGATCTGGTTAGTAATCGTCCTGGCTCTGGTCGGTGGCGTATCGGGGGAAATGTGGCGGGCGGACAAGGATGGGGCGCGGGGCTGGGCGTTGTTGCGCAGGCTCGCGCTTCGGTCTGGTGCCTGCATTGTTTGCGGGGTGACGGCGATGATGTTGATGATCGCCGCCGGGATGTCGCTGTGGACGGCGGGCGCCTTGGGATGCCTGACAGCGATGGCGGGCGCGGATGTTGCCATCGGGTTGTACGAACGATGGGCCGCGAAACGGCTGGGCGTCTGCGAAGTGCCGCCAACCGGGGGCGAACAGGGGTGATGCACCGATCTGGTGCGCCGAAAACCGCCGGGGACCCTAGGGGTATCTGAAGGACACGGGGTCGGAAACCCGCGGGAAAGTGTTAGCGGGAGCGCCCCCAGCTTACTGAAATTCAATCCATTGAAATTGAAAGGTCTGCATTGAAAAGCCGTTGAAAGGAGGGCTTATGACAGAACCAACTTACCTGTCGAAAAGCGCCTTCGCGGCGCGGATCGGCCGGGCACCGAGCTACATCACCTGGTTGAAAAAAAACAACCGACTGGTGCTGTCGCCGGACGGAAAACTGGTGGACGTTCAGGCCAGCGAAGTGTTGATTCGCGACACCGCCGACCCGAGCAAAGCCGCCGTCGCTGATCGGCACCAACAAGACCGGATTCAGCGTGACGTTTACAGCCAACTGTCGACCCAGACCGAGCCGACTACCACGGCTGCGCCGCCGCAGGTGCTTACCGGCGACGGCAAGCTTCCCGACTTCCAGAAGGCCCGCGCTCTGCGTGAGCACAACATGGCCAAGCTGGCGGAGATCGAACTGGGCAAAGCCCAAGGCTCGCTGGTCTCTAAGGAGGCGGTCGAAACCGGTGCCTACAACGCCGGCCGATTGCTGCGCGATCAACTATTCGGGCCGTTGCCGCAACTGTCCCATGATCTTGCGGCCATGACCGATCCCTGGCTGATCGAAAAACACCTGACAGCCACCTTCCGTCGAACGCTGGAAGAAGCCGAGCGGCTCTCTTCGGCAGATCTTGAACACGCAATGACAACGGACTGAACCCATGCACACGGAATTTCCTGACGGTGCAGAGGTGTACCGTGAGGCTTATTTCCGTGGACTGCGCCCCGATCCAGACCTTTGGATCGACGAATGGGCCGATGAGTACATGCGAATCCCGCGTGACACTGGTGCCCCTGAACCCGGCCAGTACCGCACCTCACGGACACCTTATGCCCGCGAGCCAATGCGCTGCCTGTCGCCGGCTCACCCTTGCAGACGCGTGGTCACCATGGTGGCCTCGCAGTTGATGAAAACACAGATTGCCTTGAACTGGATGGGCGGCCTGATTCACATGGCGCCGTCGAACATCCTGGCGCTGCTTCCCAGCCTTGGCCTGTCCAAGCGGGTGTCGGGGCGGATCAGCAAGACCATCAAGGCCACCCCCGTTCTGCGCGAGCGGGTCGCGGCCACCCGCTCGCGGGACGCACGCAACACGATGGACACCAAGGAATTCGAGGGTGGCTCGCTGTATGTCACCACCGCCGGTTCTGCGGCCAACCTGTCGGAGCTTTCGGCCCGCTACATCTACGGCGACGAAGTCGACCGCTGGGAGAACGATGTCGGCCAGGAGGGTGACCCCATCAAGCTGGCAGAGACGCGGGCGACCAACTTCGGTCGCAACGCCAAGATTTACTTCTCCAGCTCGCCGACGATCAAAGGCGCCTCGCGGATCGCCGATCTGTTCGAATCTAGCGACCAGCGCTACTACTACGTGCCATGCCCTACCTGCGGTCATATGCAAGTGCTGGAATGGGAACGGCTGCACTACAGCAAGGACTTCAGCACTGTGCATTACGAGTGTGCAGCACCTGAGTGCGACGTGCTGATCGAGGAGCACCACAAGAGCGACATGCTTGCCCGAGGCGAGTGGCGTGCTCATGCCGGTGGCGACGGCAAAACCGTTGGTTTTCACCTCAATGCACTGTACTCGCCGACCGGCTGGATGGATTGGGCCGGCCTAGCCGTGGAGTTTGAAGACGCCAAAAAAGCTCAGGCCCAAGGCGACACGAGCCTGATGCAGGTGTTCTACAACACCCGTCTGGCCAAGGTCTGGGACAGCGCACTCGAACAGACCAAGGCGGAAGTGCTCATCGCCCGGGCGCGGATGGAGACCTACACCCTCGGCGCGATGCCGGCCGGCGTGCTGATGCTGACCGGCGCCGTCGACGTTCAGGCCAATCGCCTGGAGCTGATGGTGATGGGCTTTGGCGTCGGCATGGAACGCTGGGTGGTCGATCACCAGGTCATTTGGGGCGATCCAGCAGACGACCGCACCTGGGCTGTGCTGGACGAGAAACTCAAGGCGCGTTACCGGCATCCTTGCGGTGTCGGGCTGGCGATTCTCGCCGTCGGCGTCGACTCCGGCGGTCACCACACCGATGAGGTCTACCAGTACTGTCGCGTGCGCCGCTGGCGCAACATCTTCGCTATCAAGGGCGCAAGCAAGCCGGGCCGACCGGTGATTGCACAGCGCCCGTCCATGGTTGACGTGACGTGGAAGGGGCAGACCGAACGCAACGGCGCCGAGCTGTGGTTCGTCGGTACCGACACCGCCAAGGACTGGATCTACAACCGCTACCCGTTCCCGGACGGGCCGGGTTCGCTGCACTTTGCCAACGACCTGCCGGATGAATTCTTCGCTCAGTGCGTCGCCGAACGCAAAGTCGTGCGGTACGTGCGCGGTCACAAACGCATCGAATGGGTGAAGGGCAAGGCAGAGCGCAACGAAGCGCTCGACCTGATGGTGTATTGCCTCGCGATGGCGCATTACCTCGGCATCAACCGCTACCAGGAACACGATTGGGATCGGGTGCGTCAGGCGCTGGCCCAGTCCGGTCTGTTCGACGATGCCCTGGGCATCAAGCCGGTTCAGGGGGAGCGCGTCGATGAAGGCGAAACACCTGCGCCTGCGGCTGTGCGACAGGCTCAAGCCGCAACACCACCTGCTGCACCAGTCGCTCCAGCGCGACCCCCTGCTGCACCACATCAACGCCGCAGTTCCACCAGCGGTTACCTGAAGAGACGCTGATATGTCCTTTACTCAAAAACACCTCGACGCCATCGAGCGCGCCATTGCGCGTGGCGAAAAGACCGTGCGCTACAGCGACCGAACGGTGGAATACCGCGACGTCGACGAACTGCTCCGCGCCCGTGAAGAAATCCGTAGTTCGCTCACCAGCGCTACCGGCCCCCGCTCGCGGGTTGTCCGGCTCAGTCATGGAGGCAAGGGAATCTGATGGCTCGACAATTCCCGGCGCTCTCACGTAGCGGATTCTTGCTGCCATCGAACATCAAGGCCAGCTACGAAGGCGCCGGGGAGGGTCGCCGATCTGCCAGCTGGGACGCCACCGACGATGGCATCAACAGCATCAACACCCCGGCGCTGCGCAACCTGCGTGCCCGCTCACGGGCGGCGGTGCGCAATGACCCGTATGCGGCCAACGCCATCAACAAGCGGGTCAGCAACCTGATCGGCACCGGCATCACGCCACGCCCAAAGGTCAAAGACGAAGCACTGCGCAACCTGCTGCAGGAACTATGGGACGACTGGGCTGACGAGTCGGATGCCGACGGTCTGTGCGACTTCTACGGCCAGCAGGCGCTGGTGGCTCGCACCGTGGAAACGGCGGGCGAGTGTTTTGTCCGCTTGCGTCCGCGCAGTCTGGACGAAGGCTTGGTAGTGCCGCTGCAGTTGCAGACCCTGGCGCCGGAATTCGTACCGCACGACAAGTTCGAGATGACCAAGACCGGCAACATCATCCGTGCCGGAATCGAGTTCAACCCGGCCGGCAAGCGCGTGGCTTACTGGATGTACCGCTCGCACCCGCGTGATGCGTCGTCGCTCAACAGCGGCTACAACCAACTGGTGCGCGTACCGGCCAGCCAAGTACTGCACATCTTCGAACCGCTGGAACCGGGGCAGTTGCGCGGCGTGCCGCGCATGTCGCCGGTACTCAAGCGCCTGCGCAGTCTCGACAACTACGACGATGCGGTGCTGTTCCGGCAGGAAGTTTCCAACCTGTTCGCCGGCTTCATCAAGCGCCCGTCGCCTGACATGGGACAGGCGCCGCGTGATCCCGTCACTGGTCAACTGATTACTGCTGATCGCGACGGCTTCACACCGATGGTGGCACTCGAACCCGGCACGATGCAGGAGCTGGGCGCAGGTGAGGAGGTCGAGTTCTCCAAACCACCGGATGCCGGCAACAACTACCCGGACTTCATGCGGCAGCAACTGATGGCAGCTGCAGCGGGTTCCGACACGCCCTACGAGATCCTCACGGGCGACATGAAAGGGATCAACGACCGTGCGCTGCGCGTCGTGCTCAACGAGTTCCGGCGCCGCCTCGAACAACTGCAATTCAACGTCTACATCCACCAGATTTGCCGGCCGGTCCGCGCTGCTTGGCTGGACATGGCGGTATTGAGCGGCGTGATCGAGTTGCCGGACTACGCCAAGCGTCGTCGCGAATTTCTGCGCACCCGCTGGGTGCCTCAAGGCTGGGCCTACATCCAGCCGGTGCAGGACGTGCAGGCGCGAATGCTTGAGGTCAATGCCGGGTTCGGTTCGCGCAGTGAGATGTGTCTGCGAACCGGTTACGACTCCGAAACGGTCGACGCGGAAAACGCCGCCGACGCTCAACGTGCCCGCGACTTGCGCCTCAATTACCGAACGCTCGTCGAGATTGATACTGAACACGACGACCAGGAGAAACCATGAAACCGCCGTTCCATCTACGAATCTTCAACAAACTGGATGGGCAACTGCCCGTGCAAGACAAACACTGGTACAGCCTCCGGGCCAGCGGTGAAGCCGAACAGCGCACTATCGAGGTGTACGTCTACGGCGAGATCGGCACCTGGGGTATTACGGCCAATCAGTTCGTGCGTGACCTGGCCGCGCTGGATGACGGTACTTCACCGATTGTAGTTGCGTTCAACAGCATCGGCGGCGACCTGTTCGACGGCCTGGCCATTCATAACGCCCTGTCGCGTCTGGGAGAACGCTGCACCGGTCGTGTGGATGCCCTGGCTGCCAGTGCCGCGAGCGTTGCAGTCTGCGGCGCTCATCGAGTGGTAATCGCTGAAAACGCCGCACTGATGATCCACAACCCGTGGACTTATGCCTCGGGTGATGCCGAGGATATGCGCAAGGTAGCGACCGCGTTGGATCAAGCGCTGGAACTCATCATCACGGCCTACAAGGCCAAGGCGCCGGATATCGACGAGGTAGAGTTGCGGCGCCTGGTCAATGCAGAAACCTGGCTGACGGCTCGCGAAGCGGTGGCCCTTGGATTGGCCGATGAAGTCGGCGACGGAGTGCAAATCAAGGCGTGTCTGGGGCAGGGCACGGTCATGCAGAAATACCAGCGCACGCCCCAGGCGCTGCTGGATCTGCTCAACGAACTCACGAAACCGACCGAGCCGGTGGTCGACAAGCCTGAGCCATCGGCAACTGGTGCGAATGCAGCGGCGCTGGCTCTGCTGATCACCCAGTCATGCACTCAGGCCGGTATCAGTAACTTGATCGAACCGCTGATTGCAGCGACCAAGCTGGTTGACGAAGCGACTGTGCAGGCCGCGATCACCCAGGCCAAGTCGATCCGCGATCTTTGCGTTGCTGCCCGGCTGCCAGAGTTTGCGGTGGAGTTTGTACAGGCCGGACTGGACACCGGTGCCGTGCGTGCGCGGCTCTTCGATAAGGTCGTAGGGAAAGGCGGGGGCTTCGAGATCGACAACAGTCTGCCGCAGAACGAAGACCCGGCTCCCAAAATTCAAGCCAAGCAACCCGATCCGCCATCCATTTGGGCGGCGCGTCAGGCCGCTCAATCTCAAGCCTTTAAAGGAGTAAGACCATGACCATCAAACGCGAACCGATGCATGCAGGTGAGTTCCTGCTGTCCGAGGGCGCCGGGACCATCTCGCGAGAAGCAATCAACGTTGCCGCCGGTCACGCACTGGAGCCGGGTCAGATCCTCGGCCTGGTGACCGCGAGCAGTGAGTTCGCCCCGTACAACCCGACCGCCGAAGACGGCACGGAAAACGCCATCGCCATTCTCTACGGCCCGCTCGGTGAGTCGGATGTCGTTCGTCGCGGGCGCGCCGTGGTGCGTTTGGCCGAAGTCAGCGAAGCACACCTGACCGGTCTGGATCTGGCCGCCGAGAAAGCACTCGCCACTCATTTCGTGATCGTCCGCTAAGTCGATCCTTCTTTTATATGCATCCCGCCGCGTGCGGGATTTTTCGTTTCTGGAGAGTACCTATGGCCGATATCGCCATTTTTGACGACGAAGCATTCAGCGTCGATTCGCTGACCGCTGCACTCAACGATCAGCCTTACTTGCCCGGACGCATCAGCGCGTTGGGGCTGTTTCGCGAGGAAGGCATCACCACCCTGACTGTTCAGATTGAAAAGGACGGCGACACCCTGGCCCTGGTGCCGGCTGGTGAGCGTGGCACGTCCGGCTTGGTGGTTGCAGGCAGCAAGCGCACCCTGATCCCTTTCAACACCGTGCACCTGCCGGAGCGCTTCACGATCAAGGCCGACGAGATCCAAGGCATCCGTGCATTCGGTACTCGTACTGAGTTGCAGGCAGTGCAGGACGTGGTCAATGCACGTCTGGCCAAGGCGCGGCGCCAGTTGGACGCCACGCACGAATTCCAGCGCATGGGTGCATTGAATGGCCAGATCCTTGATGCCGATGGGAAGACCGTACTGCTGGACCTTTATGACCGCTTCGGTGTGGATCGCCAGAAACTGTCCATGGGGTTGGCAGATTCGAGCACTGAACTGCGGGTTAAGTGCGGTGAAGCCCTGGACATGCAGGAAGACGCGCTCGGCAGTGTGACCAGCACCGGATCTCGCGCCTTCTGCGGCAAGAACTTCTGGAACAAGCTGATCGTTCACAAGTCGGTCAAAGAGACCTACCTCAACAGCCAGCAGGCAGCAGCCCTGCGTGGTGATGCTCGTGAGAGCTTCGAGTTCGGCGGCATCATCTGGGAGCGCTACCGTGGCAAGGTAGCCGGTGTGTCGTTCGTGCACGACGACAAGGCGTTGCTGATTCCCGAAGGCGTGCCGGATCTGTACATCTCGGTGTTTGCACCTGCTGACTACATGGAAACGGTCAACACCCAGGGTATTCCTTACTACAGCATGATCGAACCATTGCCGTTCAAGAAAGGCATGGCCGGAGAAGCTCAGTCCAACCCGCTGCACCTGTGCACGCGACCTCGTGCGCAGATCCTGCTGGAACTCTGACCATGTCCTTTCGCGAATTGCTGGAAGACGTCGACGACACGGTGTTCGAAACCCTCGGCGACACGGCTCGGATTGAGGGCTACGACGAGCCGGTGCTGGGCATGTTCGCCGCACCGTGGTTGCAACCCAAGATGGGCAATACCAGGACGGCGTTGCGTGAACCAAAGTTCGAGATCCGCGTCCGCGATTCGCATGGCCTGAGAAAAGGGCTGCTTGTCAGTGTGGATCTGCCGGAGCTGGACGGTGGCGGTGACTATGACCTGCTGCAGCTGGAGCCGGGCGGTGATGGACTCGTCGCCTTGATACTGAGGAAACGACCATGAGTGTTGGCAGTCACTTCAAACCCTCGGCCGGCGGCGGGATGATCTCGTTGCAGACATCGGCGGCAGACCTGAAAGCCTTTCAGGACTTTGCCGCCGTAGTGCCAAAAGCAGCGGCCAACGCCCAGCGCCGAGCCATCAACAAAACCCTGCGCTGGCTTGCCACACAAATTGCCCGCGCCGTCGGCCGGCAGGAACGCATTGCTGTCGCTGCTGTGCGTCAGCGACTGCGTGCCTACCCGGTCAGCGGTGGATCGAACAGCGGCAAATTGTGGTTTGGCCTCAACGCCATGGAGGCCAGCCGCATCGGCCGGCCTCGGCAGAGTCGCTCCGGTGTCTCGGTGGCAGGCCGGCGCTTTCAGGGTGCATTCTTCAAGAAGGTCTACGGCAACAGCGCAGACGTCTGGATTCGTACCGGCAGCAAGCACTTCAGGGCGAGCGATTATCCCGACAGCGATGTCAGCGGTGCGGTCGGCGCGAGTTCGGGCTGGATCGCCGAGCACGACAATCGCTTCCCGCTGGCCAAGGCCAAGGTTTCGTTGGAGCAGGCCCGCCCGCACTTCGAGAGCTGGGTACGCAAGGCTGACGAACACCTGGTGCATGTCCTGCAGCAGGAACTCAATTTCGAAGTGCAGAAGCACTTGAAGGGGAAATGACGTGACGGATCAGGTCGACGAGCCGTTCAGTCTTGAACAGTTTTATCAAGTCATTGAGCGGCGCATTAAGGATCACTTTCCGGGCCTGCAGACGGTGTCCATGTGGCCGGATGATTTGGATCGCTTACCGCTGCCAGCGGTACTGATCGAACTGGCCGAGATGGAGCCGGGTCTCGATCCGGGAACCGGTGAAACCGGCTTGGCCTGCAAGTTCGAGGCGCGAGTGATCACCGATCCGATTCAGCCGGATCATCATCAACAGGCGGTGTTCCTAGCGGGCCACCTCGCCGCGTTGCTCCGCATGCAGTGCTGGGGTGTTGAGGTCGAACCGGCCGAGTTCGTGCAGGCCATGCAGGACTGGACCAAACCCGAACTGGACGGCTACACCGTCTGGATCGTGGAATGGACGCAGCAGATCTACCTGGGTGATGCCGAATGGCCTTGGCCGGATCAGCCGCCGGGCACCTTGGTGTTGAATATTGAGCCAGGCGACGGCCCGTTCCGTGCGGAGGACGTGCAATGAGTTCAGGTTACGTCGCGGCCCAGCACGACCGCATGCTCGCCGGCCTGGTCAAGGATTGCTACGTGGTGGCGGTGGATCTCGCTGCGTCACCCCCAATGTGCAGAGTCTCGGACGGTGAGTGGGTCAGCGGCTGGGTGCGCTGGCACAGCGTTGCAGCTGGCAAGGCGCGGCACTGGCGGGCGCCGAGTCTCGACGAGCAGGGCACCCTGATCAGTGCCAGCGGCGACGTGGCGCAAGGCACGTTCATTCCTGGTCTTTACGGCAATGGTGGCCCTCCACCAGACAACCGCGACCACGTCGAGGTCTGGCGTTTCGATGATGGAGGCTCACTGGTCTACGACTGGCAGGCCAATAGTTACACCATCACCTTGCCGAGCGGTACGGTCACGATCAAGGTCGGATCGACCCAGGCCGAATTCACCGACAACGCTGTCAGCGTGAAGTCCGGAACGATCAATCTGGAGGGCGCCGTGAACATCAAAGGGCCGGTCAACATCGACGGCCCTCTGCACGCGACACAGAGCATCACCAGTGATGCCGACATTCTGGCCACCGGCCAAAGTGACAACCACCACAAGCACTAACTCATCACTCATTCAGCCCGCCGCGTGCGGGCTTTTTCATGCCTGGAGAAATCATGGCCAAACATCAAGATGATTCGAATGCGCCTGAGTCCGTACCGATCAGCACCGTGCAGGCGAACTCGACCGTGACCTTTCGCGACACGCTCTACACATCGCGCACGGTCGTCCTGCCTGACGGCCGCACCCTGGCTATAGCGAAAGCCCAGGTATCGGTTGATGGCACCGACGATGTGGCGCTGAAGTGTCTCAAAGCCAACGCCGAGTTCGAGCAACTCAAGGAGTAAACCCGATGATCGGAATGGATCGCCACACCGGGCAACCCATCTCCGGCATCGAGCATTTACGCCAGTCCGTTGCGGACATTCTCGGCACGCCGTTGCTGAGCCGCCGCGAGCGTCCGGAGTACGGCAGCAAACTGCGGCGCATGGTCGACCTGCCCATCAACGAAGGCTGGAAGAGCGCCGCTCAAGCGGAAGCTGTCCGGGCATTGCGTCAATGGGAGCCGCGATTGAAGGTTGAGCGCATCGTAGTCACCTCGGTGCTAGGTGGGAAAATCAATTTCAGAATCAGCGGCGAGTATCTCGGTGAGCGCGGCACGTTGGAGGTGTGGGTATGAGTACGCTGGTGGATCTGACCGAACTGCCCCCACCGGATGTGCTAGAGCCTCTGGACTTCGAAGAAGTGTACGGCGAAGCGGTGAACGTGTTTCGCAGTTACATGGGCGACAACTGGACGGCGGCACTGGAGAGCGATCCGGTGACCAAGCTGCTGGAGGTCGGCAGTTACATCAAGGTCGGCAACCGAGCGCGGGTCAACGATGCGGCGAAGGCTCAATTTCTGGCCTATGCCATCGGGGCCGACCTTGATCAACTGGCCGCCAACGTTAATCTGAAGCGCCTGGTCATTCAGGCAGCGGATCCCTTGGCCGTTCCGCCGGTCGCGGCGGTGATGGAGTCGCACGATGCTTTGCGCGAGCGGGTGCAGATGGCGTACGAGGGATTGACCACAGCAGGGCCACGCAACAGCTACATCCTGCATGCCCGTAACGCCTCGGCACTGGTCGCCGATGCAACGGCTGAAAGCCCGGCGCCGGCCTGTGTCGACGTGACGGTGCTGGGCCTGGAAGGGGACGGCGCGGTTGGGTCGGAGCTGCTGGCCTTGGTCGCTATGGCTGTGAATGACGACGATGTGCGCCCGGTCGGTGACCGGGTCACGGTACGCGGCGCCGAGATCCTGCCGTACCGGATTGATGCGGTGCTGCACATGAAAGGCACCGGCCCAGAAAACGATGCCGCGCTGGCCGAAGCCATCAAGCGATTGGCGGCGTGGATCAACCCTCGCCGCCGTTTGGGCGTCGAAGTTGCGCGCTCCGGTGTCGACGCGCAGCTGCACGTAGCGGGTGTCGCGCGCGTCGAACTCAAAGACTGGAAAGATCTGAAACCGACCAAGGCGCAGGCGGCGTACTGCACCGATTGCACCGTCGTGTTGGGAGGTTGATATGCGCAGTCTTTTGCCGCTCAACAGCACCCCCTTGGAGCGAGCTATCGAGGCGACGTTTGCCGAGACCACGCTGATTCCGTTGCGCACGCTATACAACCCCGACACCTGTCCTGTGCACCTGCTGCCACATCTGGCCTGGGCCTGGTCAGTTGATCGCTGGGATCCTGCGTGGTCGGAAGCGGTCAAGCGTGCCGCGATCAAGGCCTCGTTCTACATCCACAAGCACAAGGGCACTATCGGCGCATTACGCCGAGTAGTCGAACCGCTGGGTTACCTGATCGAGGTGCTGGAGTGGTGGCAAGGCGTACCGGAAGGCGTGCCGGGTACCTTCGCGCTGAAGGTCGGTGTACTCGACACCGGCATCACCGAGGAGATGTACCTCGAACTGGAACGCCTGATTGATGACGCCAAACCGGTCAGCCGGCAACTGACCGGCCTCGCCATCAGCCTCGAAACCCAGGGCAACTTGAACATCAGTGTCGCTCTGTACGAGGGCGACGTAATCGACGTTTACCCGCCAGTGATGCGTGACATCGAAGTCACCGGCAGCTTTGGCGTGGTCGGGCGCGAACACTCCGTAGACACTCTGGACGTTTACCAATGATTGATGCGAACTCGCAGTTTTTCGCCATCCTGACCAAGGTCGGAGAGGCGAAGCAAGCGAATGCCGATGCACTCGGTGTTCCCTGGCTGATCAGCCAAATGGGCGTAGGTGATGCTAACGGCGCTGATCCCATTCCTGATCGGTTGCAAACCAAACTGATCAACGAATGGCGGCGCCGGCCGTTGAATCAACTCAAGGTCGACCCGAACAATCCGGCGATCATAATCGCCGAACAGGTCATCCCGGCAGACGAGGGTGGCAAGTGGATTCGTGAGATCGGTCTTTACGACGCGGACGGTGATCTAGTGGCGGTGGCCAACTGCGCGCCAAGCTTCAAGCCACTGCTGTCGCAAGGTTCAGGCCGCACGCAAATTGTGCGCATGAACTTCATCGTCACCAGCACTGGCAATATTCAGCTCAAGATCGATCCGGCAGTGGTGCTGGCTACACGCGAATATGTCGACGCGAAGATTCTGGAAGAGCTGTACAAGCTCGACAACAAGCAGTCGGTGCGGGTCGCGACGACGGCAAACATCGTGCTGTCCGGGCTTCAGTCCATCGACGGCGTGGCACTGGTTGTCGGTGATCGGGTACTGGTGAAAAACCAGACTGCCGCCAAGGACAACGGAATATGGGTCGCGGCAGCGGCGGGTTGGTCGCGTGCGGTGGACGCTGACTCGAATGCCGAGGTCACCTCGGCGTTGCTGGTATCGGTCGAGCAGGGCGCAATGTTGGCCGATACCCGCTGGCAGTTGATTACCGATGGCGTGATTGTCCTGGGCACCACGGCGCTGACGTTCCAGAACGTCACACAAGGTTTTGCGCCAATCAACGCTCCTGCGCTGATCAATCCAACAGCAAACACTCCCCCTCAATTTGATGTCAGCCAGAAGCTCGCTACGACTGAGTTTGTACAGCGCTCGGCTGGTAGTTTTGCCGGGTACGTCGCCTATGCGGCAAATACGGTTTTGACGGCGGCCGATGTCGGCAAGTACGTATATACAAGCGGGGCGACTGTCACTCTCACGCTGCCTGATGTCACGCTGTTGCCCCTTGGAAGTCGTATTTACATTCAGGCGGGAGCAATGACCGTCTGTACCGTAAGGTCAATTAACGGCGTAATTGCTGGGCCAAATGGCAATCAGGTGGGTTCGAACAGTGTGGTGCTGGGTAACGGCGTTGCGTCAGAATTTATCGCAACGGGTGTGAACTGGCTCGCGGTGGGCGGATCTGGAATCGCCGGGCTTTTTGCCAATGGCTATCAACGGTATCCGTCAGGTTTGATCGAGCAGTGGGGAACCGTAACGATCAATGACAACACTGAGTCGTACATTACACTGCCCATCGCATTCTCTGCTGCAATTCTCGGGGCGATGGCGTCAGTGTCCAACTCATTGGCGATCTCTGGTGGTGAGTTCGCGATTGCCGGTGCGAGAAAGAACGGTGCCAGCCTGAGCACCATTGCTATCAACGCAAACACGGGGCCTCAGACCTCGGTAAGTCAACTCGTAACCTGGCGCGCGTGGGGGTATTGATCATGATTTTTTTTAGTGCATCTGAGCGTGGCTTTTACGACGACGCCATTAACGGCAACATGCCAGATGATGGCGTTGAGGTTTCCGATCAGCGCCGTCGCGAAATTCTGGCTGGTCAATCTGCCGGGATGGTCGTCGCTGCTGACGAGTTCGGCGGCCCCATCCTTGTCGATCGGCCGCCGCCTAGCGCTGAGGCACTGGCCGCCGCTGAGCGTGTTTGGCGTGATCGGCAATTGGCGGCTACTGACCCTCTGGTTTCACGCCATCGCGACGAGGTCGAGGAAGGCAGGGCGACTTCGATCATGCCTGAGCAATACATCGAGCTTCAGGCTTACCGCCGGCAGTTGCGCGACTGGCCGCAAGGCGGCGGATTTCCGCTGTCGGATCACCGTCCTGTCGCGCCTCTTTGGCTGGCTGAGCAAGAGCAATAAACGCCCCGCACTGACGGGGCGTTTTCTTTTCCGTTACGCGTAACACGAACACTCTCACAGCCTCGCTTATGCGGGGCTTTTTCGTTTCTGGAGAACGAGCCTTATGAGTTTCTTTCACGGCGTCACGACCACCGCGGTCGATACTGGCGCACGCACTATCTCGCTTCCGTCCTCGTCGATCATCGGCCTGTGCGACACCTTCAGCCCCGGCTTGGTGGGTGGCGGTACGGCCAAGGCCGGCGAGCTGAAGCTGATCACCACCGAGCGTGAAGCCATTGCAGCGTTCGGCGCCGATTCAGCGATCACTAAGGCCTGCCAGGCGATTTATGCCAAGGCCAAGGCGGTGATCGTCGCCATCGGTGTGCCGAAGATGGACGACCCGGCGCTGCAGACCTCGGCCATTATCGGCGGTGTTTTGGAGTCTGGTCAGCGTACCGGCCTGCAGGCGCTGCTCGATGGCAAGAGCCTGTTCAATGCCCAGCCGCGATTGCTGATCGCCCCCGGCCATTCCGCAACCAAAGCGGTGGCCACGGCCATGGACGGCCTGGCCCAGAAGCTTCGCGCCATTGGCATCATCGACGGGCCATGCACCACCGACGAGGCCGCCATGGCGTACGCGAAAAACTTCGGAAGTCGCAACCTGTTCATGGTCGATCCTGGTGTGCAGTTCTGGGACACCGGCGAAAGCAAGACGGTGGACGCGCCTGGTTCTGCGTGGACGGCCGGCCTGTTTGCCTGGACGGATGCCACCTACGGTTTCTGGGCCTCGCCTTCGAACAAGGAACTCACCGGCATCACCGGGACCACCCGTGCCGTCGAGTATCTGGACGGCGATGAAACCTGTCGGGCCAACCTGCTGAACAACGCGAACATCACCACGATCATTCGCGACGATGGATACCGCCTCTGGGGTAACCGCACGCTATCCAGCGATCCGAAGTGGGCATTCGTCACCCGCGTGCGCACGCTGTTCATTCTGATGGACGCGGTGCAGGCCGGGCACAAATGGGCGGTCGACCGCTCGATCACCAAGACCTACGTCAAGGACGTCACCGACGGCTTGGAAGCATTCATGCGCGACCTGAAAAATCAGGGTGCGGTGATCAACTTCGAGGTGTACGCCGATCAGGAGCTGAACACGGCCAGCCAGATCGAGCAGGGCAAGGTGTATTGGCGGATCCGCTTCACCGACGTGCCGCCGGCCGAGAACCCGAATTTCCTTTTCGAAGTCACCAACGAGTGGATGACCGAAGTGCTTGAAGCCGCCTAAGGAGGCCACCTGATGATTCCTGAAGTTCTGTCCAACTGCGCCGGGTTTATCGACGGCGTGAGTTTTGCCGGCGAGATGCCGAGCCTGACCCTGCCCAAGGTCGTGCTGAAAACCGAAACCTACCGGGGCGGCGGCATGGCCGGCGAGATCGAGATCCCGACCGGTGTCGAGAAACTCGAAGCCGGATTCACCACTAATGGTGTGCGCCGCGAGGCGCTGAAATGGTTCGGCCTGTCCGACCGCACCGCGTGTACGGCGGTGTTTCGAGCCACGTTCAAAGGCCTCAAGGGCAAGGTCACTCCGGTCATCGTGACCATGCGCGGCGGCCTCAAAGAGGTCGACATGGGCGACTGGAAGGCCGGTGAAAAAGCCGAAAGCAAACACAACATGGCGTTGACCTACTACAAGCTCGAAGTCGGTGGCCGGTTGATCTACGAGATCGACATGGTCGGCATGGTGCTGGTGGTCGACGGCGTTGATCAACTGGCAGAAGAACGTTCGGCCCTGGGCCTTTAAGGACATACGCAATGACTCAAGCAGTTCAAGTTACACCCGAACCGTCGCTCCCTAAGTGGATGGAACTGACCGAGGAAGGGTTTCGTATAAGCCTCAAATATCCGACTGAACTCAATGGTGTGCAGGTCGACCGCCTGACTATGCGTGCACCTTGCGTGCGGGATGTGCGGGCCGCGCAAGCGGCCTCCAACGGTGATGCCGAGCAGCGGGAACTGTCGCTGTTTTCCTCGCTGACCCAAACCTCCGAGGCGGATCTGGTGGGGCTCAAGATGGTGGATTACATGCGCTTGCAGGCCGGCTACTTTCGTCTGGTCACGGACGACTAAGTGCGACGGTTCTACGTTGAAGATCCTGGCCAAGCGTATGGCCAAAGAAACCGGGTTCTCGGCAGCCGAGATCCTGGCCATGTCCTTCAACGAACTGGTGTGGTGGCTCTCCGATTGAGCCACCGCTTAACCAACCTTGCGCATAAGGTCCGCACATGGCGAAGAACCTCGCACTCGGCTTTGTCATTGGCGGCGCCGTCGATCCGACGGTAGGCAAAGCGTTCAAGGACGTCGAAAGCAAGATCAAACATTTGGACACCGTGGGCAGCAAGGCCCGCGTGTTGCAGAACACCATCGGCGACACCATGCGTCTGCGCGATGAATGGCGCAAGGCGCACACCACCGGCGCCGCCGGCGCGGACAAACTGCTGAGCAAGTACGAAAAGAACCTCGAACTGCTGAAGAAACAAGGCGTTGAGGTGGGCAGGTTGAGCAAGGCTTACGCCACGATGGGACGCGTGGCTGCCGGTGCCGAATTGAAGGCACTCGGTCATCGACAGATCGAGGAGGGCAGAGCAGGACTGAAAGGCACCCTTGGTCAAGCAGGGGCGCTGACCGCAGCAGCTGCCATCCCGACCAAGGTCAGTGCGGACTATGGCGCGATCATCCGGGACATTGCGATCAAGGCCAACATTGCCAACACGCCGGAAGAGGCGCAACTGTCCAAGACTGTGATCGACACGTCACGCGATACAGGCATGGCGCGTAATCAGGTGGCCGAAGTCGTCAACGCCCTGGTCGGCGCCGGTATGGAGTTGGACAAGGCGCTGTCCTATGCACCGACCGCAGCGAAATTTGCGGTGGGCCAAGGATCGGAAGGCACTGAAACGGCGAAGATGATCAACGCCTTGGGTCAGAACGCCAAGATCACTGACCCCAAAGTGATGCAGCAGGCGCTGGAGGCCATCGCCTACCAGGGCCAGGCGGGCAGTTTTGAAGCGGTCGACATGGCCAAGTGGTTTCCTGAGTTGCTGGCCGGCATGGGCAAACTGGGTATCACCGGCATGGATTCGGTGACGCAGCTGGGCGCGATGTTGCAGGTGCAAATGAAAACGGCCGGTGGTTCGGACGAAGCGGCCAACAACCTCAAAAACTGGATGGAGAAAATCGGCTCCGGAGAAACGGTCAAGGCCTACCAGAAGGCCGGGATCGACTATAAGGGGTCGATGCAGACCGGTTTGCAGAATGGCAAATCCACACTGGAATCCAGTTTTGCCCTGGCCCAGAAGTACATCGAAGCGACTGATCCGAAGCGTGCCGCCGAGATGGCCAAGGCCACAGCCGCGATCAGCAAAGAGGCTGATCCCGAGAAAGCCAAAGCCATGATGAAGTCTCTGGAAGAGGCTTTGCGTACCGGTGACCTGTTCGCTGATATGCAGGTCAAGGCAGCCTTGACCGCGTACATGCAGAACAAGGATCTGTACAACCAGCTGAAAAAGGATTCCGCCGGGGCGACCGGGATCCTCGACAAGAACCTGGCCGAGCGCCGGCAAACCTCGGCGCAAAAATGGTCCGAGATGGCCCAGTCAATGGACGATGCCATGCGCAGCATCGGCGATGCGATCCGGCCGGTCACCGATTCCGTAGCCGACGGCATCAACAACGTCAGTCGCAAACTGGCGGGCCTCTCCGACGAATTTCCCCGTGTGGTGGTCGGCATCGGAACGGCCGTGGCAGCGCTGGTCGCATTGGGTGGTGTGGTTCATACCTACAAGATCGGCAAGGGGCTGATGAATCTCGGGCGCGGCACCTTGATGGGTAACCCGAACATCCCGCAAAAAGTGATCGTCACCAATCTGCCAGGTACTGGCGGTGGGCTGAGTGGGGGTGATCTTGATGCCAGCGGCGAGGGCAAGAAAGGCAAAGGCGGTAAAGGCGGCGGGAGAGGAGGTGGTGGTCGTGGTGCCAAGATTGTTGGCGGCATGAAAGGTCCAGCGCTGCTGGCGGTGGTCGATGCTGGTTTTAAAGCCTACGACACCTATGAAAATGCCGAGACCCAGGATGAAAAGGCGGAAGGCTACGGACAAGCGGCCGGCGGTTTGGCAGGTACCCTGGCCGGCGCGGCTGCGGGAGCCGCCATCGGCTCGGCAGTGCCCATTATTGGCAACATCGTCGGCGGCCTGATTGGCGGCTATCTCGGTTACATGGGCGGCGATGCGCTCGGTGGAGTCATGGGTAAAAAGCTGTTCGGCGCTGATGAATCGCTGAAAAAAGTACCGGATGCCGGGCCGTTGATGATGGCCGATGCCGGGAAAAACCTGTCGCCAGTGATGGGCGACATTGCTCGGTCATTCGGACCGAAGCCTGCCTCTGGCCCTCTGGCACCTGCAGCAATGGGCGATGTGGCCAGGTCGTTGGCCGCACCTGCCAGTGCACCAGTTCCACCGGCTCTTCTGGCTGCACCCGTCCCGGTGGCAAAAGCCGAGTCGCCGAAAATCGAGCAGCAGGTCCAAATCTCGGCGCCACTGCACATCACCGTGCAGGGCGATGCCAAGGATCCGGCGCAAATGGCGCGTGAGCTGCAGCCCTTCATCGCTCAGCAGATGCAGCAGGCCACGCAGCAGTTGCAGAACCGCAAGCTGTATGACGAACCGCACGTGTAAGGAGGGCCAATGGCCTACATGGAACAGCTGCAGTCGGGTCTGAAAAATCTGGCTGCAGCGGGGGAGACTGGACGACGTAGCCTCGACGGCATGATGGGACCGGTCAACGGTGCCATCAGCGAGATCAGCGGCGCGGCCTCGGAGCTGGAAGGTATTCCAATCGTGGGGCCGGCGGTCGGGGCAAAGCTGCAGCGTGTCATGCGCAGCGTCAACGCCGCGCAGGTCAAGGTCGGCCAGGTGGTGGCCACCTACAACAAGGCCACCCGCGCCGTGTCGCAGATCGATGAGCGGATGGGCGAACTCAAGGAACAGGCAGCGCGGGCGTCCACCGCGATCAACAAGATCGCCGGCAAGGTCAGTCCATCACTAGGGAACATTCTGCCGACCGGATCACTGGCGGGTGACGCGACACCGATGCCGGAAGCGGTGAAGCCGTTTCCGCACCTGTTAATCGTACAGCCGCTGGATCCCAAGGCGGTCCCGTATTACTTCAACCTGGACACCGCCGCCTTCGACGAGCTGCGACGCTCGACGGAATACCGCTGGGCATCGCAGGAGCGCCTGACTCGCCGACCGGCGCAACAAGCGGTGGGCATCGGTGAGGAAAAAATCACCCTCAAGGGCGCGATTTTTCCAGGCTTCAAGGGTGGGATCAAACAGCTGGACACCCTGCGCAGTCTCGGTGCCCAGCTCCTGCCTCTGACCCTGACCACCGGCTATGGCGATGTGCTCGGCACCTGGTGCTTGAAGAACGTCGAAGAAGAACAGACCGCGCTGCTGCAGGGCGGCATCCCGCGCAAGCAGGCATTTACTTTGGAGTTCACTCGTTATGGCGATGACATGCAGAACGTCTGACGGGGATTTGCTGGATACCCTGTGCTATCACGCCTATGGGCATCTGGACGGCACCGTCGAGGCGGTACTGGATGCCAATCAGGGGCTGGCCGACGAGCCGCAACCTTACCGCGCCGGCATCGTGATCGAGCTGCCGGATCTGGCTGCACCGAGTAACGGCGACGTGATGCTGTGGGGCTGAAGCCTTCATAGGCGCAGTGATGTCAGTTTGCCGTAGATTCTGAGCGTCGATAGACTCGCCCTTTTTTGGAAGGTATGAGAGACCCCTTATGGAAAGATCGACAGAGTTAAGGAAAGTAAAGCGGAGCCTTTGGGGGGAACTCAATTACCGATTGAACTGGATAATATTCGGCACCATTGGCGCAATCCTCTTGTGTTTTATTCCGGTTCTAGGCTGGCTCTTGGCTTTGGGAGCGGTAGTCGCGATCCTTTGGAAAACCTTCGGGTTTCGGGAGACCTTTTTGGAGGGTAACTGCCCCGCCTGCACCAAAACGCTTCCGGTTGACCCGAAGATAGATGTGTTTGCCTGCCCGGTGTGCGGTAGCTGCATGGCCGTGAGGGGCGAGAATCTCGTCCTAATCAAAATCGACTGATCTGCAACGCTCTTTTGCTTGCAGAACATGCAATCAACTCAGCCCGCCTTGTGCGGGCTTTTTTATGGACAGCACAAATGACCCCAGCCTTTCGCGTATTGGCCGACGGCGCCGACATCACAGCGCTGATCAACGACCGGCTGTTGCAGCTGAAGACCACCGACAAGCCCGGCATGGAATCTGACGAGTTCGAATTGCGCATTGACGACCGTGACGGAGCGGTGCTGCTGCCCTCGCGTGGGGCCAGCATCGAGATCTTTCTCGGTTACATCGAAACGTCGCTGACCCGTATTGGCCGTTATGTCGTCGACGAGATCGAGCTGTCCGGTCCACCGGATACGTTGGTGATCACCGGTAAGGCCAGCGACATGCGCGGCAGCGGCAAAACCACCCGCAGCGGCAGTTGGGAGAACGTGCCACTGTCACGGATCGTCACCGATGTTGCCGCACGCAATGGCTGGCAGGCGGTCTGCCCGGTGCAGACCAAGGTGCCGCGTGCCGATCAACTCAACGAGTCGGACTTCAATTTCATCACGCGCTTAGCCAAGCAATACGACTGCACGGCCAAGGTGGCTGACGGCAAGCTGCTGGTGATGCCGCGCCAGGGTGGGGAAAGTGCTTCGGGCAAGTCTCTCGGTGTTGTGCTGATCCAACGGCGTGGCGTGAGTCGCTTCCAGTTTAGGCTCGGTGATCGCAACACGCACAAGGCGGTATCGACCAAGCACCAGGACAAGAAGACCGGAAAGCTCGCAGTGGTCACCCTGGATAACGACGAATCACCCGACGGATTGCCGCCAGTGCATACCGACCGCCACATCTACCCGAACAAGTCCGCCGCCGAAGCGGCAGCCCAGGCACGTCTCACTGCGTTCAACCGCTCCACTGCCGGCGTCCGGCTGGAAATGACAGGACGTACCGATCTGTTTGCCGAACGATCGATCAACGCTCAAGGCTTCAAGGTCGGCCTCGATGGCGAGTACCTGGTCGACTCTGTGGAGCAGGTGTTTACCCAGTCCGGCTGGAGCACAACGGTCGAGTGCAACGGCGGTAAGAAGGGTAAGGCGAAAGCCAAAGGCAAGAAGAAAAAAGCGCCGAAGGATCTGAAGGTCGTTCAGCTCAACTAATAGCGTCGCATCCCCACACATCAAGGAGCCATCGATGTCACTGACAGAACAGCAACTGCAACGCATCATGCCCAACGCCCGCCGCCAAGCGGGCGTTTTTGTATCTGCACTCAATGCTGCCATGGCGCACCGACAGATCAACACGCCGAAACGCCAAGCTGCGTTTCTGGCCCAAATCGGACACGAGTCCGGTCAGCTGCAGTACGTTCGGGAGCTGGGCGGCGATCAATACCTGAGCAAATACGACACCGGTGCCCTGGCCGCAAAACTGGGCAACACCCCGGCAGCGGACGGCGATGGCCAGCGTTATCGCGGTCGCGGGCTGATTCAAGTGACTGGCCACGACAACTATCTGCGCTGCAGCCTGGCACTGTTCGGTGACGAGCGCTTGCTGCGGACTCCTGAGCTGCTGGAATTGCCGCAATGGGCTGCTGAATCGGCGGCATGGTTCTGGTCGGTGAATGGGTTGAACGCGCTCGCGGATCAAAACGAATTCAATGCGATCACCCGCCGGATCAACGGTGGTCTCAATGGCCTGCAGGATCGTCTGGAGCTGTGGGGACGGGCGAAGGAGGTTTTATGCGTCTCGGCGACCTGATACCTGCGCCTTATCGGCTGCTTGGCAAGATGGCGCTGCTGGTTGCCTTGGTCGGCATATCCGCCGCTATTACCTGGCAGGTGCAGGACTGGCGCTACGGTAGTCGCCTCAGCGAGCAGTCCCGGCAGCACACCGAAACCCTCAATCAGTTGGCACAGGCCACGGCCGCGCAACAGCGTGCTGAGCAGGACAAGCGCCTAGCGCTCGAGCAGCGTCTGGCAGCCAGCGAACAAACCCATTACCGAGCCTTGAGCGATGTCCAACGTGATCAAGGTCGCCTTCGCGACCGCCTTGCCACTGCTGATCTGCGCCTGTCAGTCCTACTCGACGCCACCAGCGGCGCCGGCAACGGATCGGTGTCAGTCTCCACCGCCACCGGCGGCGTGGTTCATGGTCCCACAAGAGCCGAACTTGACCCAGCGCATGCTCAACGAATTATCGGCGTCACCGATGACGGCGACCGGGGGCTGATTGCCCTCGCGGCCTGTCAGGCATACGCCAAAGAAGTCTCAACACCGAAGTGAAAAAGAGCGGCCGGTCCGGATGCGTCAACATCCGGATCAGCCGCCGTCCCTGCAGATGGTCCCTGCAAGTCCAGCCAAGGCTCTTGCTCCGTGCACGAAGCGCGGCGAGCCTAGCATCTGTTTATCCATACAGTAAAGGTCTTGCTCTCAATGTCTACACCCATCATCCCTTGGATGGGCGGCAAACGCCGCCTTGCCGACCGCCTGATTCCGCTTTTTCCGCCACACGAATGCTACGTTGAAGTCTTTGCCGGCGGTGCCGCGCTTTACTTCATGAAGCCCCAGCCATCGCCCGTCGAAGTCCTCAACGACATCAACGGCGACCTGGTCACGCTTTACCGCGTCGTGCAGAACCACCTCGAAGAGTTCGTGCGCCAATTCAAATGGGCGCTCAGCTCACGGCAGGTGTTCGAATGGCAGAAAATGACCCGCCCCGAAACCCTCACCGACATCCAGCGCGCCGCCCGATTCTTCTACTTGCAGCACCACGCCTTCGCCGGCAAGGTCTCGGGCCAGACGTTCGGTACGGCGACGACTGCCCCGGCCATCAACCTGCTGCGCATCGAGGAAAACCTTTCAGCTGCGTGGCAGCGCCTGTCCGGCACCTACGTCGAAAACCTCCCCTGGCTTGAATGCGCTGAACGCTACGACCGCGCCCATACCTTCCATTACATGGATCCCCCTTACTGGCAGACCGCCGGGTATGGCGTGGACTTTCCGTTCGAGAACTACGAGCGGATGGCCGACTTCATGCGCCGCTGCAAAGGCAAAGTAATGGTCAGCATCAACGACCACCCGGACATCCGCCGTGTGTTCGAGGGCTTCCACTTTGAGACACTGGACATTCGCTACAGCAACACCAACCAGCGGCAAGGCAAGGCCGAGGTGAGTGGCGAGTTGGTGATCGTGAACTGGGAACCGTCCTCTTTTGGAGGGCTCTTTTAATTACTAACGCCGTCCACCCCACAGCCCGGTCAACCTTGAACCACTCGAACGCTTCGGTCGGCTCTCCCTAATGCAGTACTATTTGTTCGGCGCGTTCCTTTTGAATGGAAGCTACTTCACTGGAACGCACCTCAAGGTCTCCCCATGCACCTGACAGGGGGCACCCATGTAGGGATGCAGAGAGACCTTGCGCAAGATGCCAAAGCTACAGACGGCATTTGCAAGGATTGGGCAACCATTCGTCTGTGGTTGGGCGATTGCAACAGTGAGCTGATGGCAGATCACCTTGAGAAGATTGGCAAGGCATGGCGTGCGTATCTGGCCATCGGGCTTGCACCGTCAGTATGAGACCATACTCAGGTTCGTGGTCGGTTTCTACCAAGACGCTCATGCGCGTTGGCAAATTCGTCCGCTGCAAGGGCTGAAAGTGTTGACAGCTCCAAGGCTAGGCAGAAACCGGCGATGACTTCGGCAAAGGCCGCCGACTTTCCTGGACCTGCACACCCCATCAACTGTAGGCATTCATGTTGCTGCGGCAATCCAGTCCCCCCCCCAACGGTGCCTATGAGCAGGCTGGGCAGGATCAGCGCGGCATAGATAGAGTCATCTTCATTCAGTTCGACAAATAACTGACCTATAGATGATTCGTGAACACTGGCGATATCTTGACCGGTTGCCGTGAAGATCGCGGCCACCGCATTTGCCACGTTTATGTTCATACCCACCATTCCTGCCGATAAAGCGCCGGAAGCGAGGTGTCGATATCCACGGGCCAGCTGAGGTGACGTGACTTTGAGGAACCGGCGCACCATCGATGAAGGTAGCAGGCAGTCTGCAACTACACGACTACCACGACCTTGAATGTAAGACTGATAAGTTACCTTCTTGTCACTCGAAAAATTGGCTTCAATCACATACGCGGTTGGATGGATATCGTGTTTTTCGGCAATTTTTTTTTGTAACCATTGCACGGCGTTCCAGGTGCAAGTGGTAGTCATGTTCTGGCCGGCGGCATCGCCTGTTTCGTAGACAAACTGTACGTGTACAGTTCTCCCACTCACCTGTGGCTCAATGCTGCACAACACGGCATGTCGCGAAGAACTTTCCGCCAACGATTTCAACTCAACGAAACTCTCTTTGACGATGCGCGTGAACAGCAGCGCCTCTGTCATCGTCTTGAATTCGAACAGAGGTGCTCGAATCATTCGTTTTCCAAGGAAGGCCGCGTTGACACCACCGGCCATGGAGATAACCTTCGCACCTCTGGCAATCGAGGCGATCAGCGCGCCTTCGGACGTCGCCAGTGGTGCATAGTAAAGACCGCGTGCATTCTGGCCGTTAACTATCAACGGACCGGCCACGCCAAGTGGAATTTCGACCGATCCCACCAAAGACTCACAATTGTTACGGACCTGATCGGCACTGAACCCCATTCGCGCCACTTCAGTCAGTGTGATTCCTGTTCTCTCGAATAAATAGTCGATTCGCCGCTGCCTGGCTTCCTCCGTATAGAGACCGCCGCCGGGTACTCTCTCTGTAACTTTGATTATCGACTTGTTGGGTCTGGATTCCTCGAAGTACTCTTCCTCTGACATAATCAATCTCCATTGCTAACTAAACCCATATCAGAACACCAAATCGTTCAGCAATGCTCTAGCTCGGATTGCCAAGCAGGAGAGTCGATCTGAAGGCGTACTAAAGTATTGTTCAATCATTCAGAAAAAGAAGGATAGCTTCTGAAAATCGGTGAGCCAGGTTGGCCGTTGGGCTTTTTAGATTAATAAGCAATAAGCATTGTCTTGAATCGACGCTTAAGGGATGCCTCACTTCTTATTATTATTATTCGCGGAGGGAGTACTGGTTCGGGCGCGGTAGTAATTGACAGGCTATGCACCTCTTTGGATAGCGACGAAGGGTTGGGTGGACTTATGGCCGGCTGTAATCGGTCAGGAATGACCGTTCCGGGGTACACGAAAAATATCAAACAACAGCTTGCCCATGAGCGAAACTCCTTCTTAACTGCAAGCAGGCCCAGGCCGTTGTCTGAGATGCACGAAATCATGGCGGCGCCTGGACGTTGAGAAAAGCTTTCAGTATGGTGATCGAGAAAACCGTGCGGGAATTGGAGGGGGCGCATGACAACCACGGTCGTCGATGCTCTTGTCCGCGTGCTCAGTCCTAGCTTCAGTTCTCGCTTTTCTTCATCGTATCTATTTTTGGGCAGCACCACAGAAAATTGAAAATAAAGCACGTTAAGACAACTCGCTCACTCGCTATGAAAATTCAACAGTCGATGGGACTACATTGAACGTTTGGCAACAATTCATGAGCGAGTGAAAATAGTTTCCACGTCATTTCAAAATGAGAATGTGACATCGCTAATGTTCAAACAGGATATTCACATGAATCTTAAGTCTCTGATCGTACCGATGGCCGCATTGTGGATGGCAACAGCACAAGCCGCCGATTTCAAAGTCGTTAGCAAAAGCCAGGTTAATGGCAGTTTTCCATTGGCGCAGTATGCGAACGCGATGGGTTGCACTGGGGATAATCTGTCCCCTCATGTCGCTTGGCAAGATGCGCCAGAAGGTACGAAGAGCTTCGTCGTGACGATGTATGACCCTGACGCACTATGGTGGCACTGGGTAGTGGCCAATATTCCAGCCCGCGTCACGGAACTAAAAGAAGGTGCGGGTAGCGAGGGCGGAATAATGCCTCAAGGCGCTTTGGCAGTGCGTGGTGACAACGGTATGCCTGGCTATGCTGGCCTCTGTCCGCCAGCGGGTCAAACGCACAACTACGTTATCACCGTGCATGCCCTGAAGGTGGAGAAGCTCGATCTGCCCCCGCACGTTACGCCCGCCATGCTTGGCTTCATGACTTTGGATACTGGTCTGGGCAAGGCAACCCTCACTATCAAAGGCGGCCCCCAACCGACGGCCGGTTTAACCAAGCAGCAAGCGACTGGTGCGATGCTCAGTACCGAGAGAAAACAAGTTCCCGGCAGTACGCGCCAATATACCCAAGTGGAGATCGACAACTCCTACGCCGCGCCTGACTGGTTTCCCGATGAACATCCATCGATGCCAAAACTGGTGAGCCACGGTGATGGTGGCAAGGTTCAGGCTTGCGCCTCTTGCCATTTGACTTCGGGCTTGGGGCACCCCGAATCGGGCAATCTGGCCGGCTTGCCACAGAGTTATCTGGTGCGGCAATTGGCTGAGTACAAGAGCCGTACCCGCTTCGAGCCCAGTCCTATGCACGTGATGGCCTCCGCCATGAGCGAGCAGCACATGCAGGAAGTGAGCGCCTATTTTTCATCGCTCAAGCCCGTGCGTTCCTCCCGCGTGGAAGAAGCTGACACGGTGCCGAAAACGGCCATCCATCCGAGCCTTCGTATGCGCCAGGTAGTACCTAACGGAGGGGTGGAACCGATCAACGGTAGGTTGATTGAAGTACCTGAATTTCCAGAGCGGGTCGAGATGCGCGACCCCAATGCAGGTTTTGTAGCTTATGTGCCGCGTGGCAGCATCGCCTTGGGGAAGACGCTGGTGAGCGAAGGCAGTGGGCGCACTATTCCCTGCATGGCATGTCATGGCGCGCAACTCAATGGCACTGCTGAGGTGCCAAGGCTGGCTGGTCTTTCACCAGACTATGTATTGCGGCAGTTGCAGGCATACAAGAGTGGCGACCGGCACGGTGCACAAGCACCGCAAATGAAGCCTGCGGTCGAAAATCTCACCGACGCCGACATGATCGGCATCTCGGCCTATCTTGGCACGTTGGACCCTAACCTCAAGTAATTGGAAGAATCGTCAATGGAGCCACGCATCGCCATTCGCCAAGGCGTGGGCATCACTGCCCGAATCGTCCAGCAGCAAGAATTGGAGTTCAAACGGCTGTTCGTCGAGCAACCCGTGTTGATCGTAGTTGAGCAGGGCATTAAGGCACTACGTTGGTCGAGCGGAGAATGCCTTATCCGCTCTGGCGAGGCGATTGCCATCGCTGGTGGTCAGTCTGTCGATATCAGCAACCGGCTGCCCGAAGATGGAAGCTACTGCGCCCGCTGGCTTGTCTGGGACAGTACGTTGATCGCTGCGTATTCTCAAATGCATCCGCAGCAAACCGTGATCCGCCATGCGATGCCGATAACATACAGTTCGGCAGAGTTTTCGACGGCGTACCAGCGGGCGTTGCAGGCGGTCGAGGACGCCACCATTCCACTGGACATCGCTCGCCACCGAATTTGCGAGTTGCTGCTGTGGATTGGCATGAGCGGTGGGCGGTTCGAGCAAACTCGAACACTGACTCTCTCCGTCAAGATCCGGCGTCTTGTCGGCCAGGACTTGGCACGCGAGTGGAGCGCGCCAGATATCGCATCGGAGTTTGCAATGAGCGAAGCCACACTGCGCCGGAAACTGGCCGATGAAGGCACAACTTTGACCGAAATTCTGGTCGATGCGCGCATGTCGTTCGCTTTGAAGCTATTGCAATCAACTGCTCTGCCAGTGAGTCAAGTTGCGCTAGATGTAGGCTATCAGACGCCTTCTCAGTTTGCCGTGCGCTTTCGGCACCGCTTCGGTTTCACGCCCACCGCTGTTCGGCGAAGGGTCTTGAATGCTTCTAGTTGAGCTCAACCCTTGTTTCACGCCAACACCGAGTTGACTCACGTGTCAGCGTAAAACTGACCCACCTCTAATTCAACACAAACGGCCATAAGCGGATGCAGTGAAACGTCAGCTTCGGCCGTTGTCAGATCCAACAGCGGGAGCAGAGTGTTCACAATGATATTTAGGGCAAATTTAGGGCAGTTCTAGAGCCGCAATAGACCGCAGGACGTCGAGAGGTCGAGCGGAAGGGCTTATTTTTGATGGCCTTAAGCGGCCTATAGCGACGACAGAAGGGTTCGAATCCCTATACAAACAAGCAGTAGCGGCAATTGCTCCAATAGGCAGGTCTTGGCGGGCCATCCTTGAAGGGATCTCCGTTGACGCATTTAAGGCCCAAGACCAGGTCAATACGCCCGACGCGATTGAACGTAATCGGCGTCCTATCTATCGAGGCGCACTAAACTGCCTAAGTCGCATGATCGCGTCACTGATCGCTTGCGCATTTCGATCAAGCGTTTCCAAGGCCGCAACGGCGTTATCGGCAACAGTGTCTGCGCCAGTCCCTGAGATCCAATGGGTGATTTCTTCGATTGCCGCACCGAGAGCATGCTGGTTATGCAGGAGCAACGTCAGAGCATCTGCTGTGACGATATTGAAATCCGAGAGATCTGGCATGGTGTTCGTCCTTGAAGTCGATGCGTGGCTGAATCTGCCCATCATTCTGCATGATCCTAATCCAAGGCGAGCGACACCGGTTCGCACATTGCACATTTGCCACTTCGAAAGGTCCGGCCATAGGCCTTTTGGGATGGGGCAAAAATGGGGCAAACCGTACGCCATTTCATGCCATTCAATGCCAAGCATGCGTTTGCGCATGTAATGGTGAAATGCGCTAATCCTTAACAAACACTCGGGGTTGGGGCATAACGACCAAAGTACTCCAGCACAATCGGGGTGTGGGAGGACAGGTCGGAGACGGCTTTATTCATCGGATTGTCAGGCAACTCGTTAAAAGATGTAGGGCAAAAGCGGGGCATCAGCCGGGCTTTTCCGCGATGGGCGCAAGGTTACCATGGGCAGTCTGCCGGACGCAGGCATCGCAGCCGGGTGACGGGTTTCTTCATCGAAAAGTGTGTTTATGCATGATTTATGCAAATCAGCATTTGTCTTCGCGAATAACTTCAAGCACTATGCGCGTTATGCAAAAACGCAACGTAGCCTCCGTCTTAAGAGCACTGCTCGACCAGCACGGGATCTCCCCCACGGAGCTCCACCGTCGCACCGGCGTGCCTCAATCCACTCTCTCGCGGATTCTCAGCGGGAAGATCGTCGATCCTTCGGATAAACACATCTCGAAGATCGCCGAGTACTTCGCCGTGAGCACCGATCAATTGCGCGGGCGCGCGGATGTCGCACCGTCGGCCGGTGCCGTGCGTGATGATGTACACGCGGAACTCAAGGACATAATGCTGTGGGACGACGATACGCCTGTCGATGATGACGAAGTGTCGGTGCCGTTCCTTCGCGAGGTTGAATTGGCAGCAGGATCAGGAAGATTCGTCATCGAAGAGAGCGAACGCTCTAGCCTGCGCTTCGGCAAGCGTAGCCTGCGCCATAACGGTGTGCAGTTCGACCAGGCCAAATGTGTCACTGTACGTGGCAACAGCATGTTGCCGGTGCTGCGTGATGGCGCCACCGTCGGCGTCAACGCCGGCAAGTGTGGTATCGGCGACATCATTGATGGCGACCTGTACGCGATCAATCACAATGGCCAATTGCGCGTGAAGCAGCTCTATCGCTTGCCTACCGGCATTCGTCTACGCAGCTTCAATCGCGATGAGCATCCGGACGAGGACTACAGCTTCCAGGAAATCCAGGAAGAACAGATTGTCATCCTCGGTCATGTCTTCTGGTGGGGCATGTACGCCCGCTAATCCGACCCTCTTCAGAAAAACCCGTCCATTGGCGGGTTTTTTTTCGCCTTGATGAAACCGCCAAACCCTTGAACTGCGGGCCTTCCATGCATTCGCGCATTTCTCGCGCATAAATAAATGCATTTACGCATTGACTGGATATGCATACATGCATATTCTTGCCACCAAGCCGCTCGACAAAGCGGCTGGCAAGAAAGCTCTTTAGTTCCACAAGAACAGGCAGCGATGAACCGGCCTCAACGGTTCAGAGGGTTGGCAACTGACCCGGGTGTGCAGCGTAAAGCACCAGAAGCAGTTATCCGGCGGGCAGGGACCGCGGTCGGAAAAACAATTTGAATGGACTCGTACCGCGCCAGTAGCGCCGAACAGTCAGCTTCCTTCTTGAACACAGGATTTGAAGGAAGGCGAAGGAGCGCATTACTGAAAAGCCCGGGGTGCAAGCGCCGGGCTTTTTGGAATGCCTGCCTTGTTCGCAATAAGCCCTGAGGCATTACCCATCAATCCTTTCACGGAAGAGAAACCCGAATATGTTTAAGAAATATCTTGCTCCGTTCCTGGCCAGCGCAATGTTGCTCGGTGCAGGCACGAATGTGCTGGCGGCCAACCTGTTGGTCAACGGCAGTTTTGAACAGTCGACCTGCGGTGGTGGCTGCATTCTGGACACCCCCGCCAAAACCAATGCAATCACCGGTTGGACGACCTTTCTGTCCGGTGCCGAGTACTTCAACATGCCAAATGCAATTGGTGGCTCCGTCGCAGCCGACGGCGTGATGATCGTGGATCTGGCCAATTATGTTTATGGCAATGGCGGCGGGATTCAACAGAACTTCGCCACGACCATCGGTGCGAAGTACCGACTTACCTTCAGCGCAGGCAATTCGCGGTTTGCCAGCCGCTCCGGTGACGGTGTCATCCAGGTCAAAGTGGCCGGGCAAACGTCGACGTTCAATACGCCGACGGCTAAAGGTGTTGCCGTGGAGTGGAGCACGATCACTTACGAATTCACCGCAATCACAGCGCAGACAACGCTCGCGTTTCTCAACGAGCAAAACCCGAACGCCAACTTTGCCTTTATCGATAACGTCATTGTTGAACGCCTGTAGCGCCCAAAACCGGGGAGCTGCGTTGGTTGGCTTCTCACACTTCTTTTATTCATCCGCACTCCCAGGAGGCGTGACATGACAAGCGAGCAACAAGCGTTGGCGGACATGCCGATCTGGCTGGTCATCCTCCTCGCCGTAGTGGGCGGGGTGTCCGGCGAAATGTGGCGCGCCGACAAGGAGGGCGCACGCGGCTGGTCATTGCTGCGACGCCTGGCCCTGCGCTCCGGCGCCTGCATGATCTGCGGCGTGTCGGCAATCATGCTGCTGTATGCCGCAGGACTTTCGATCTGGGCGGCCGGCGCATTCGGTTGCCTGACAGCGATGGCAGGTGCTGACGTAGCTATCGGCCTCTATGAACGTTGGGCTGCCAAGCGCATTGGTGTCTGCGAAGTACCGTCGCGCGATTCCCCCACCGATAAATGATCCTCTCGAAGAGAACTATTGACGATGAATGACGAAGATCTGGCCGCAATCAACAGGCTGGTCGCGGCGCTGCAAGTTCAGACTGACGGCCAGGCAGCGCTGAATGCTTCTATCCGATTATTGGCGCAGAGCAATCAGGCTCTGGTGGATCTGATCAAGAGTCGGGAGCCAGATCCGAATGCGCCTCCCTACCTTGATGGTACGCCTGCGCCCTGATCCACCTCGTGTCTTTCAGGTCGTCCCCAAACCAAGCAACACAACCCACCCCGCCTTTGCGGGTTTTTTATGTTCATTGGAGAACGTTATATGTCGATCCTCACCCAAGGTACGCAAATTTTCGCCTTGGTGCCGCCAACTACCGGTACCGGTCCTCACACTGTTCTGGAAATTGAACACGCCACGTCTTTTGATCCGGGTGGTGCTCCAGCGGAACAGATTGAGGACACCAGTCTCGATGCTGAGGCGCGCACCTATAAAAAAGGTCTGCGTACCCCTGGTACCGCCAGTCTGGGCCTCAACGCCGATCCTACCAATGCCAGTCACATTCGCCTGCATAAACTCTCCGAAACCGATGGCGACACCGGTATCAAATGGGTGGTGGGTTGGTCTGATGGCAAGGGTGTAGTGCCCACCGTGAATACTCAAGGCAATGACTTTGAGCTACCAACGACCCGTACCTGGTTTTCGTTCGACGGTTATGTGTCGGACTTCCCATTCAATTTCGCGCTGAATGCTGTGGTCACGACCACTGTCACGATTCAACGCACCGGCGGTTCCGCCTGGATCAAGAAAGCCTGAGAGACGTCATGAACCTCAAACAACTTAAAGCCAAGGGCGGCATCGTCGATGCTCAGCTCGTCCGCAAAGATGTGAGCTGGACGCATCTGGACAGCAAATCGGGCAAGGAAGTAACGGATACCTTCACTTTGCATATTCGCCGACAGTCGTTTGGCGTCATCGAGCGGCTGTTTGCTCAAGGCGAAAACGAGCAGAGCCGAAATGCGAGCTACATCGCCGCTTCGGTGTCTTTGGGGGCCGAGGGCACGGAAGCGCTCTCCTACGACGATGCCTACAGTCTTGAGCCCGCCCTGGGCTTTCTGATGCTAAATGCAGTCAATGAGGTGAATGGCACGGGTGGTCACGCAGCAAAAAACTGACTGCCGCCGATGAGTTCTGGCACGAGTTGGTGCTTAACGGAATCGGCGGCCGGACGATTGTCGAAGCCAAGGAGCGCATGACCTACCATGAAGCCCTGGCGTGGGGTCGCTATATCGATCGATATGGTTCGCTTCATACCGGTAGGCGGCTGGAGGCGGGTAGTGCGATGGTCGCGCTACAGACTCACCGGCTGGGCGGTGGCCTCGCAGAACTGCTGGACTTCATGCCCCATGAGCAGCGTCGGGGGCTCTCCCTTGAACGCGCGATTGAGCAATGGCGATAGGCAGACAACTACATGACCCGTTTCGGCGGGTTTTTTTATAGCCCGGAGAAATGCACATGGCAGTTACTTCCTCAGCGGGTTTGACGCCGAACCTGGACGGCCTTGAACAAGCCTGGACTCAGGCGTCACGTATCACTGAACAAAAGCTGCGCCAGATGCAAAAGCAGATCGAGGACGCAGCAAAGAAAATCGGCGTGACGTTGCATACGTCAGCCAGCTCGATTGCCCAAGCCAATATCGCTACTTATGTCGATGTTCAGGAGCAAGCCAGTAAGCAAGTCAACTATTCAAACGACTTCGACAAGTTGCGGCGCGATGGCTCATTGGCTGCCGCACTCGTTGGAATGGGCTCACGGGAAGGTGAGCGTGCGAAAGCGTTGAGTGAAATCGACCAGAAATATGCAGTCTCGCGAAAAGCGCTGGATACTCCTGTGTCTGGAGGTGTTGCGCCTCAAGACAGTGCCGACTACGGCACTCGACTGGCGGCGTTGAAGTCCGATCACGACTCAATGACTCTTCAGGTTCAAAGCAACTATGAGTCGATGACCGAAGCTCAGGGCAATTGGATCAATGGGGCCACTTCGGCCTGGGATGATTACCTGACCAGCTCCAACAATGTTGCAGCCAAATCCAAGGCAGTGTTTACCAACGCGTTCAACACCATGGGCGATGCGGTGTCGACATTTGCGCTGACAGGCAAGTTTTCGTTTTCCGATTTTGCCAAATCGGTGCTTGGAGACATGGCCAAGCTGGCCGCTCAAACAGCGATGTCCAAAGGTCTGAGTTCGTTGTTCGGTCTGGTCGGAACGGCGGCGACGTCGCTGTTTGGTGGTGGTAGCGCACCTGGGGTGACGACCGCCAGAGTAGGGGCGGACACCACCATCTTCAACCCGGCTTTATCGCTTGGTTCGGATTTCAGATACACCGGATTCGCCAAGGGGGGGGCCTTTACAAACGGCGTTGCCACGGGGCCGATCCTGGCGCCGATGGCCATGTTCGGCGAAGCCGGAGCAGAAGCAATCATGCCGCTCAGTCGAGGTTCCGATGGCTCCCTCGGCGTGCAGGTGCAGGGTGGCGCATTGGGCGGTCACAGCAACCATCAGGTAGTCATCCAGCAAACAATCAATGTGGGTGACAGTACGGGGGGGAGCGTAGCAGGCGACATGAACTCGCAAACCGTCGCCAAGGCCTACGCTGGTGCCGCCAAACTGGGTGCCGCCGAACAGATTGCTCGTGACCTTAAACCGGGTGGGCAGATCTGGTCCGCCATCAACGGCCGCTGAAGATCAGCGGCTGCAACCACTCACGCCCGGAGAAAACATGAGCACGGAAACGTTCAGCTGGCTTCCAAAAGTAGAGCCTGTAGGCAATGTCGAGTTTCGCCTCAAGTCGGCGAAGTTTGGCGATGGCTACCAACAAGTGGCCGAAGACGGCATCAACAACAAAACACAATCCTGGCCGCTGACCTTCGTCGGTGACGAGGTGCGGATCAAATCCATTGTGCAGTTTCTTGATCGTCACGCCGGAGCCGCGCCTTTTTACTGGACGGCACCGTTGAGCGAGCCGGCCCTCTATCGCTGCAAAGGTTATCAACCGACTCCGATGGGAGCAGGTCTCTATACCTTGGTAGCCACCTTCGAGCAGGCATTTCACCCGTAAATCGGGATACGCCTGACGCCAAAAAACCACCCTGCCTTGCGCGGGGTTTTCTTTGCCCGGAGATTTAAATGTCCATTACTGCAGATATCCAGGCGCTGGAACCGGGTGCCTGGGTCGAGCTGTTTGAGCTCGATGCCACCAGCCTCGGAGCCGAGTTATATCGCTTCCACGGCTATCCACAGCAAGCCTCGATTTTCTGGCAAGGCCTCGAGTATTCACCCTGGCCCATTCAGGCCGAAGGCTTTGAAATGACCGGGCAGGGCACACAACCGACTCCATCGCTTTCGGTTGGTAACGTCGGTGGTTTCATCACTGCTCTGATGTTGTATTTCGATGATCTGGTCGGGGCGCGGTTGATCCGTCATCGCACGTTGGGCAAGTACCTCGATGGTCAGCCTGAAGCCGATCCCGAAGAAGAACTGCCGCCAGATGTCTGGTACATCGAACGCAAAGTCAGTGAAGACAACGAAGTGGTGAAGTTCGAACTCGCCAGTGCACTGGACTTCAACGGCGTACAACTGCCGCGTCGGCAAATCGTTGCCAATGTCTGCTGGTGGCTCAGTTGTGGCGGATATCGCGGTCCGTACTGCGGCTACAACGGCGGCCCTGTGGCGGATGCCAATGATGTGATCGTCAGCGACGCGGCCAAGGACAAGTGCGGTGGACGCCTGAGCAGCTGCAAGCTGCGTTTTGGCGAAAACAATCCACTGCCATACGGCTCGTTTCCGGCGGCGGGTCTGATTCGGAGCTGATCATGAACAAGACCACGCTGGCGGCCATCGAGCGTCATGCCATCGCGCAGTATCCCGACGAATGCTGCGGTTTGCTGATTCGCGAGGGGCGCAGACAACGTTATGTGCCCTGCCGCAATACTGCGACGACGCCCAGTGAACACTTTCGTCTGGCACCACAAGACTTCGCCGCGGCCGAGGAGTGCGGCGAGATCATCGCCGTCGTTCACAGCCATCCGGATTATCCGGCGACGGCCAGTGAGGCAGACCGGGTCTCTTGTGAAGCCTCTGGGTTACCGTGGCACATTCTCGAAGTACGCAAGGATGATGAAGGGCAAGTTCACAAGGGTGAACTGGTCACCATCACACCCAGTGGATATCTGGCGCCCTTGATTGGGCGCGCATTCGTCCACGGTGTACATGATTGCCTGAGCATCATTCTTGACTATTACCGAAGGGAAATGGGTATCGAACTCGGTGACTATGACCGCGAGGACGGCTGGTGGGACAAGGGCGAAAATCTTTATCTGGAGAACCTGCCCGCCGCTGGTTTTGAACAGGTCAGCCAATTGCAGCAGGGCGACATCGTGCTGATGCAGATTCGTTCGCCGGTGCCCAATCATGCCGCCATTTATCTTGAAGATGGCGTACTCAAGACTGATCCCGATCGCTTCCCCGCGCCCGGTTCAATCTTGCATCACCTTTATGGCCGAGACAGCCGGCGCGATACCTATGGCGGATACTGGACAGAAGTGACGGTGAGCTGTTGGCGGCATCAATCGAAAATTTCTCATCACCAGCCCCCTGACTCACTGACTGAAACCTGACTGGAGGTCTTCTCCTGGAGCTGTGAAATGCATCAGCAAAAACTTAGGACTATTCGCCTTTATGGCACCTTGGGTGCCAGCTTTGGTCGCGTGCACCGGCTGGCTGTGAACAACGCCGCGGAAGCCATTCATGCCTTGTGCATTCTCGTTCCGGGATTTGAGCGCTTTCTGATGGAGTCCAGGGACCGCGGGCTTACGTACTCTGTTTTCCTGGGGCGCGACAACATCGGTCATGACCGGCTCAAAGCGCCAAGTGGCACGATGGATATTCGTATTGCGCCAGTGGTTATTGGCAGCAAGCGAGCGGGCTCATTGCAGACGGTTGTCGGAGTCGTATTGATCGCTGCAGCAACATTTTTCACCAGTGGTTTTGCAGGCATTGCCGCTGGCGGTACCTGGGGTGCAGTGGGGTCTGTAGGGATATCCATGGTGATTGGTGGCGTCATGCAAATGCTTTCTCCACAAGCCAAAGGGCTGGGGGCCCAGGACGGCCCTGCCAATCGAGCCAGCTACAGTTTCAATGGCCCCGCCAATACCAGTGCTCAAGGTAACCCTGTAGGTCTGCTTTACGGCCAGGCCATTGTCGGCAGCGCAGTGATCAGTGCCGGGATCTACGCGCAGGATCAACTGTAGCGAGCGGATTTTTTACTGCCGGAGAAATCTATGGCAATGCAACCAGATCAACAAAAAATTCAGACCGTCCTGCTATCCGGATCTCTGGCGCGATTGTTTGGGCGTGAGCATCGCGTGACGACTTCCGGCGGGTTTCGGGATGTCATGGGCTACTTCAAGCAGTTCCAGGGTTTCGAAAGGTACATGAACGAAAGCGCTGGCAAAGGGCTTCGGTTTGCACTGTTCAATGGTCGAGAAAATATTTCGCAAGATGAACTGGCTAAGCCGACCGGCAAAGAGGTGCTGCGAATTGTGCCCGTCATCGCAGGATCCAAGCGCGCGGGATCACTTCAAACCATTGTTGGCAGTGTGATGATTGCTGCCGCATTCGTGCTGTCGTTTACGCCGTTCGCCGGTGCATCGCCATTTCTGTACCAGATGGGAACCGCAATGGTGATCGGTGGCGTTTTACAAATGCTGTCCCCCCAAGCCAAGGGGCTGGGGGCTCAGGACAGCCCCGCCAATCGGGCCAGTTACAGCTTCAACGGCCCGGTCAACACCAGCGCACAAGGTAATCCGGTAGGTCTGCTGTATGGCCAGTTGGTCGTCGGCAGTTCCGTGATCAGCGCTGGTATTTACGCGCAGGATCAACTCTAGCGTTCGATCTTTTATTGACGTCCACCCAACCCGCCCTGTGCGGGTTTTATTTCGCCTGAAGGAAAGCCATGACTGACCTCACTCTCGCTGGCAGCAAAGGTGGCGGCGCCAAGCCGCGCCCCTCCGTGGAGGCGCCAGACAGCCTGCAAAGCACTGCTTACGCTCGTATCCTCGATCTCGTCAGCGAGGGCGAGATTGTCGGTCTGAAAAATGATGCCCGCTCGGTGTTTCTGGACGAAACACCGCTGGCCAACGACGACGGTAGCCTGAACTTCAACGGCGTCACGCTGGATGTTCGTACCGGTAGCCAGGATCAGGGACATATCCCCGGTTTTCCCGCAGTGGAAAACGAGACGGTGGCAGCGGTCGAGTTGCGTAGTGATCAACCGTGGACCAAGGCCTTTTCCAACCTGCAACTGTCAGCTGTGCGGATTCGTCTGGCGGTGGCGCGACTGGCGCAGACCAATACCAGCAACGGCGACACTAACGGTTATACAGTCAAATACGCGATCGATCTGGCCACCGATGGCGGTGCCTTCGTCGAGGTACTGGCGTCTGCGTTCAGTGGCAAAACCACCACCAAGTACGAGCGATCGCACCGCATCGATCTGCCTTCGGCCAAAAGCGGTTGGACGGTGCGAGTACGCCGTTTGACCCCTAACTCCACCAGCGGCGCCATTGCCGACACCACCAGTGTCGAATCGAGTACGGAGGTGATCGACGCCAAGCTGCGCTATCCCGGCTCGGCGATCATCGGTTTGCAATTTGATGCCTCGCAGTTCCAGTCGATTCCGTCGCGTTCGTTCGAATTGCTGGGGCGGATCATTCGAGTGCCGAGCAACTACGACCCGCTGAGCCGTACGTACAGCGGTATTTGGGACGGCACGTTCAAATCGGCCTGGACCGACAACCCGGCGTGGATTTACTACGATCTGCTGCTGCATCCGCGTTATGGCCTGGGCCATTTGCTCAATGCCGGTCAGGTCGATAAATGGGAGCTGTACCGCATCGGTCAGTATTGCGACCAGCCTGTCTCCGACGGCAAGGGCGGGACTGAACCGCGCTTCACCTGCAACCTGTATTTGTCGGTGCGCGCGGATGCACTGAAGGTTTTGCAGGATCTGGCTACCACTTTTCGTGGCATGTCTTATTGGGGGGCGGGCTCGGTCATGGCGGTGGCCGACATGCCGGAAGATCCGGTGTACACCTACTCCAACGGCAACGTCATTGACGGCAAGTTCGTGTATGGCGGGTCGGCGAAAAAGACCCGTTTTACCGTGGCACTGGTCAGTTGGAATGATCCGACGGACTTCTACCGGCAGAAGGTTCAGTACGTCGATGATGCTGACGGTATCGCCCGCTATGGTGTACAGCAGACGGAGATCACTGCTACCGGTTGCACGTCTCATGCCCAGGCCCAGCGCATTGGTAAATGGGCACTGCTGACCAATCGCCTGGAAACTGAAAGTGTCACTTTCTCGGTCGGTCTGGACGGGACGCTCGCGCGTCCTGGACAAATTATCCGCGTGGCTGACAACGACCGCGCCGGGCGACGGATTGGTGGTCGCCTGCGTGGTGCAACACTCGATACGCTGACCCTGGATGCACACGTGACCGCCGAAGCAGGCGATACGCTCACCCTGGTGATGCCGACCGGCAAAGCCGTTTCACGCGTGATCAAGTCAGTGAGCATCAGCGACGAGGCTCAGCGAGTGATCCTGGCTCAGCCATTGAGCGAGTTGCCGCCGGCGCAGTCGATGTGGGCCATTGATTCCGCTTCCCTAGCCGCACAGCAATTTCGAGTGTTGTCGATTGCCGAAGACTTCACCGACACTGAAATCAAGTACAGCATCAGCGCAGTCAAACATGTGCCGAGCAAGTACGGCGCGATCGACAACGGCTCCCGTATCGAGCGCCCCCCTGTCACGGTCATACCGCCAGGCGTTCAGACGCCGCCGACTTCAGTCACGATCAGTAATAACCACTTCGTCGATCAAGGCAGTGCAGTCGGTGTGATGACCATCGAGTGGGCGCGTCCGGCCAACGCTATCGCTTATGAGGTGTACTGGCGCAAGAACGACAGCGAATGGGTGTTCGCAGGCCGTACCGGCGGAGCGTCGATGGAGGTGCGTGGTATTTATGCTGGCCGTTACGTGGCCAAGGTTCGGGCGATCAACGCGCTGGACATCGGCTCGGTCTATGCGACTTCAATTGAAACGCAACTTTCCGGGAAAACCACGCCACCGCCTTCAGTGACTTTCCTCAAGGCTGACAGCCTGCTGTTCGGTATCGGCCTGAAGTGGGAGTTTCCCGCGGGCGCTGAAGACACGCAGCGAACCGAAATCTGGTACGGGCCAACGGCAAATCTTGAAGCCGCTACCAAGCTGGCCGACCTGGCGTATCCGCAAAGTGATTACACGATGCAGAGCCTGTTGGCCGGTTCGTCGTTCTTCTTCTGGGCGAGGCTGGTTGACCGCACGGGCAATATCGGACCGTGGTATCCGACCGGTAATGGCGTGCTGGGGCAGGCCAGTTCCGAAGCCGGGCCGATTCTTGACCTGCTCGCTGGAAAAGTTTCGCAGACGGAATTGGGCAAAGACCTGCTTACCGAGATCGAGAAAATTCCGGGATTGCAGAATCAGATTGATTCGCTGGATGAAGCTTACGACTCGGCCAAGACCTATGCGAAATACGCAATTGTTCGTCTTGGCGATCGTCTGTATCAGGCCAAAGGGCCAGTGCCGATCGACCTGCCGCCACCGAATGCCACTTACTGGGTGGATGTCGGGCAATCGGTCGAGACCGTCAATGGACTTATTCAACAGGTCGGAACAAACACCGCCGATATAAGCAAGATCGACGGCGAAGTAACGGCTCAAGCCGCGGCATTCCAGGCGTTACGAGCATCCTCCCGGGACGACAGTGGTGAAGGTGAACTGGCAGATGCCCTCAAAGGGTGGACCAGTACGGCAGCCATCGCTACGGAAAGCAGTGTCCGGGCTTCCCAGAACGAAGCCACTGCCCAACGCGTTTCTACACTGGAAACAAGCATTGTAGATAACGCGGCAAGTATCCAGTCGCTCGAGAAAGTTGTAACAACCAATAGCTCGGCCACGGCGACGAAGCTTGAACAGTTGAATGTGTCCGTGGGACAAAACACTGCCGCCGTTCAGCAAGCCTCAAGTGCCATTGCCGATACCGATGGCAAGTTATCGACGATTTGGTCGGTGAAGATGGATACGACGGCGGGTGGCCAAAAATATGCTGCGTCGTTTGGTTTGGGGCTGCAGGTCGATCCTTCTGGCGTTTCGTCACAATTCGTCGTGCGCGCCGATACGTTTATGTTATTGAATCTGGCCAACGGAAATCCGGTATCGCCTTTTACCGTGACCGGCGGTCAAACCTTTATTAATGATGCCTTTATCAAAAATGGCTCGATTAATATGTTGAAAATTGGCGATAGCTTGCAGTCGGATAATTATTATCCGGGGACATCTGGATGGAGGCTGACCAAATCCGGTGGCTTTGAAATAAACAGCAGCGTAGCCGGGCAGGGACGAGTCATCATGACTAACAGGTCGCTACGGGTGTTTGATGCCAATAATGTCAAGCGCGTACAACTTGGAGATCTGAGTGAATGAGCTTCGGGATGACGGTATTTGATGCCAATGGTGTACAAACGTTGGGTATGGAAGATTTTACGATTGAAAAACTGGCGCAGATGAACTTGCCCGCCGCGCGCAAGATGGGAAATGGCATCAGGTCTGATTATATTGTGATGGACGTTCCAGGGTATAACCCGGCTACTTGTTTTGTTGTGATTACACCGCGGGTTTATGCTGGGTATAGTCAACCAGGCTATCCGGATTTGTGGGGATACGTACCTACCTATAAGGACCTTGGTGGGACACAGATCGGTATTTTTACATACGTGAACAGGCGGCGACCTACCGGCTATCACAATAACTACGTTGACGAATGGACCGAGCATACAGTCGAGTGCGTAGTCGAAGTCGTGAGGGTATTGTAATGGCGGATTACGGACTTTCAGTGACGAATACGTATGGGGCTGTGGTTATCTCCAGCACCTATAAAGTGATGGTGTTTTCCGAGCGCGGCAGTTTCAGAATACAGTCCAGGTATACCGATCGCGAAGGCAGCGGCGCTGTTACGTTCGTGAGACCGATCCTGACACAGGAAGCTCCACAAGTTTTTTTCAGACATGTAAATGGGTTCCATACATCTCTGGGTGTTTACATCACCATGTTGGGAGGACCTGGGAACTGGACGGGTTTTCTGGTGACATCAGCAGTGCGTAATGGGAGTGATTTACAGAACTATTTGATGGAATATGTCATCTGTAAATTTTCCGATCAGCCCAGTCCACAACGGTATGGCATGAATATCTTTGACGCCCAAGGCCGCATCGTATTTTCTTCCGAAGACAGAGTTGTTCGCTATCACAAATTTGCCAAGTCATGGTCGCTAGTAGTAGGTGACTATGTAGATACATACAAAAGCAACCTTGTCATCGAAGCGGATGATTTCGTGTGTGTTTCGAGTATTGATCGTGGTGTCACGTGGTTTGCTGATGGTTTTGGTTTTGTAGGTATGAGCTTGCTGGATAACAATGTTCCTGTACTGAATATTACTGCACAAAGGGCGGGCGGCGGATACTGGTATTACCAAGGCACAAATGGAACTTGTTTCGGAATCCCGGTGTGTAAGTTTCCATCGTCTAGATATTACAACTAGCTAACTTGAGGAGATCGGTATGCCATGGAGCAAGACCGGAACAGTAAGCGTCACAAATAATTCCAATTCAGTCATCGGCGTCGGGACATCCTTTATCGTTAATGGACGTGTAGGGGATGCGTTCAGAGGCCCTGATGGCAGTTGGTATGAAGTCACCAACATTGCCAGCGATACGGCCATGTCGATTTCGCCGAACTATCAGGGCGTGACTGACGGAGCAGGCGGTTATGCATTGGCGCCGCTGCAAGGCTACGTAAAAGAGTCAGCTGATACGTTGCGGGCTTTGGTCAACACCTACGGTACCAAGCTTGCGGCATTGGGGGCCACCGCTAACTTCGACGTGCTGCCTGTCTCGAAAGGCGGGACTGGCGGCGTGTCACCGGCCGCAGCTCGCGCTGCTCTGGAGCTGGGCAGTGCCGCTTCAGCCACCCTTCAAACCACTTACAGCGACGCCACGGCAGGCCGCGTGATGCAAGTCGGAGCATTTGGGATCGGCGGTGACGCCCCGGTCTACAACGGCAACATCGACGACACCGCAACTGTTCCGGCGGGGCGCTGTTTTGTCATTAACACCGCCACGGGCGTGAAACCGACGGGATCGTCCTACGGTTTGATGGACACCATCAAATACGTCGGTCAGCCGGTTCATCAGGCCTGGCACGAGGTCAACGGCATTGCCGGCGGTGGCACTCTACGGACCTGGGAGCGAGATCAGTACGGTACGGGCGTTTTCGGCCCATGGCGCATGGTTTACCGACAGAACAACATTATCGGCGTCGTTTCGGGTGCCGGTGCACCTACCGGAGCCATTATCGAGCGGGGGGCCAACGCCAACGGTGAGTACACCAAATTCGCCGATGGCACGCTTGTCTGCTGGAAGGTGATTGCTACCAACTCGACGGGTACCTACGCAGTGGGCGCATTGTTCGGTAGTGATGCGTATTCGCCGGGTGCCTATCCTTCAGCATTCGCGTCGATACCTACCGTGACATCGGCAGCGATTGGCAAGGTCTACGCCGACTGTGTAATGGCCAGTGCCTGGATTCCCCCATCGATCGCCAACTGGGGCGCCTGGCGCGCTATGGCAACAACGAACGCAGCCTCGGCTGCGCAAATCAATTTGATCGCAATAGGCAGGTGGTATTGATGAACATTGTTCTGTCTCCGCAACGCAGAGAGGATGCTCTGACGCTGCACAAGTCGGGTGCGCTGATCACGGTAAACGGCGAAACGTTCGATTTTTCGCGGTTGTCCGACGGCGACACGCTACCGCGAACCGCGATCGATTCCGAATGGTTCACGGGTGACGTTTTCCACGAGAACGGCCATTTGACCCTTCACCTGTTGCTGCCGATTCCGGCCGATTACAGTCAGGCTCAAGCGTTTCCTGCCGACCTGATCGATATTCCTGACGGTGACGTGGCATTGCCACAGCCTTTGCCGGAAAAGGAGGTTGAAGTATGAACATCGACTGGTCGCAATTGATCACCAAAGCCATGAAAGATGCGGTGGCTGCCGCAGCACGATTGACCGAAGCTCAAGCACTGCTCAAGAGCAAAAACGAGGGGGCTGCAGCACAGGTCGCTCGCATTCAGGATCGGATCGACACCCTCGGTTACGGCATCGATCTGGGGGAGGCGACGACTGAAGATGAGGCGGAACAGCAAGCACTGCTTGGCAACCTGAAACAGTGGAAAGCCTACAAGTTCAGCTTGGGCAAAGTGAGCACACAAGCTGCCTGGCCCGTGACGCCAGAGTGGCCTGTCCAGCCCGAGGTTCCGGTGATAGTGGTTGACCCGGTCTTGCCGCCGGGCTGACTGGCTTTCTTACAGCTACCTGATCGAGATCGTATTAACCCCCCATACCGCCGATTGCGGTTTTTTTTCGCTTAAAAAAGGACTGCACCATGCCATGGCTTAGAACAGGTACGGTCAATGTCACCAACAATTCGCCCGCGGTCATTGGCCTCAACGTTGATTTCGTGACTAACGTCCGGGTGGGCGACGCCTTCGTCGGACCTGATGGACGACAGTATGAAGTGAGCAATATCGCCAGTCCGGCGATGTTGTCGATCACCCCGGTTTACCAGGGAACGACGGCCAACGCTGCGGCCTATTCGATCATGCCCGTGCAGGGCTATCCCAAGGCACTGGCCGATGCATTCAACAACCTTAACGTTCAGTACGGCCCGAAGCTGGCAGCACTGGGTGACGCGAGTGGTTTCGATGTCCTACCGGTGCGAAATGGCGGCACCGGAGGAGCGGATCTTGTTTCTGCTCGCCAGGGCCTTGGCCTGGGTGCAGTCGCAACCGACACTATTGTGCCCATCGTACGTGGCGGAACCGGCGCGACGGATGCCGCCTCGGCGCGCCAGGCGCTTGGACTCGGTGCTGTGGCCACGGACGCTGTTGTACCGGTGTCACGAGGTGGCACGGGTGGCAACTCCCCGGCCACCGCTCGGTCGGTCCTCGGACTAGGCAGTGCTGCCGTTGCCGCGTTGGTCGGAACGGTCAGCCAGGACAAAGGCGTTCCAACCGGAGCCGTCATTGAGCGCGGCGCCAATGCCAACGGTGAATACGTCAAGTTTGCCGACGGCATGTTGATTTGCACCCTCTACAACAAGGGCGGCGTAGTGTTTAACAACCCGTCCAACATGGGCTTCAACTGGTCTTATCCGATGCCCTTCGTGACGCTGGGATTTGTCATTGGGAATCTGGTTGGAGTATTGGGTGTGACTAGGCCGGTGAGCAGCGTCAGCGCCTACAGCAGAGGGCTCGGTTTTGCCAGCATCTGCGCTTTCAGCCTTGGTCAGTTCGTGCAAGGAGACGAGCTAATAGTCTCCTTTGACTGCTTCGCCATCGGCCGGTGGTTCTAAGCAAAACCCAGACTGATAACTATGGGCTGGGGCACCTCGTTAATCCGGGTTGTGTACAGGCGCTGACCTGCGACCGCCCCCACTCGGTACTTCTCATGAAAATGACCCCTCTGGTCACGCAATTGCGTGCTCAGTGCCCAACGCTGGGCAATCGAATCACCGTGGGCAGTGACGTCGCTGCATTGCAAGCCGATGCGGCGCTGCAAACCCCGTGCGCCAGCATCACGCCCCTAGCCGATCTGGCCAGCAACAGCACCGCACAAAACCTCACCACCCAAGCAATCCGCGACCGCTTCGAAATCGTCCTCGTGCTTGACGCCACCGACGCCACAAAAGCGCTGGATCTGTTGCACGACCTGCGCGCCGAACTGTGGCGCGCACTGGTGGGGTTCAAACCCGATTCCGACTACAGCGCCATCGCCTATGACGGTGGTGAGCTGGTGTCGATCAACAGCAGCCGCGCCTTCTACCGGCTGCGCTTTTTTGCCGAGTTCCAGCTCGGCCGCAATCTGCCGAGTCAGCCTGCGGAGAGTTGGCACGAACGCGAACTGGACGGTTTGTCGTCCTTTACCGGGGCCACCGTGCGGGTCGATGCGATCGACCCGGCCGACCCCAACCTGAAACGCCCGGGCCCCGATGGGCGCGTGGAAATGACTTTCTCTGGAGACGTAACCCCATGAGCAATCGCATCACCGTACTGCCGGCCGCCGGCCGCGTCGTACCTGACCCGGAGGCGGGCGATCTGCTGCCGCTGGAAGGCCGTGAAGTGCTGGACAGCGCCTGGTGGCGCCGACGTCTGGCCGACGGCGATATCACCCTCAAAACCGCACCAGCCAAACAAAAGGGAGCCAAATAATGGCGATCGGATTCAGCAACATCCCCGCGGACATTCGTGTACCGCTGTTCTATGCCGAAATGGACAACTCGGCGGCCAATAGCGCGAGCTCGACCCTGCGTCGTTTGATCGTCGCTCAGGTCAACGACAACATCGCGCCTACTGAAGTCGGCAAACTGGTGTTGGTCTCCAGCGTAGCGCTGGCCAAAAGTATTGGCGGCCAAGGCTCGATGCTTGCCTCGATGTACGAGACCTTCCGCAAGGCCGACCCGATCGGCGAGATCTGGTGCCTGCCGCTGCACAACACCGAAGGCGCCATCGCCAAAGGCGTGCTGACCTTGACTGGCACCGCCACTCAGGCCGGCGTGCTCAATCTGTATGTCGGCGGCGTACGTGTGCAAGCCACCGTGGTCAACGGCGCTACCGCCGCACAAGCAGCCACCGCACTGGCACAGAAAATCAACGCCACTTCCGATCTGCCGGTCAGCGCTGCGGCGGCTGAAGGTGTGGTCACCCTGAACGCCAAATGGACGGGCGACAGCGGTAACGACATCAGCCTGCAATTCAATCGCCTGGGCAAGAGCAATGGCGAAGACACTCCGGCCGGCCTGACCACTGCGGTCACCGCCATGACCGGCGGCGCCGGTGTGCCGGACCAAGTGGCGGCGATTGCCGCACTGGGTGACGAGCCGTTCGAATTCATCGCATTGCCATGGTCCGATCTTTCGACCCTCAACACCTGGCAAGCGGTCATGGATGACAGCACCGGTCGCTGGTCCTGGGCCAAGCAACTGTTCGGTCACGTCTACAGCGCCAAACGCGGCACGGTCGGTACGCTGGTCGCTGCAGGCCAGGCGCGTAACGATCAGCACATGACCATTCAGGCGCTGGAGCCGGGCGTTCCGCAACCGTTCTGGGTACAAGCGGCGGCACTGGCTGCGCGCACCGCGGTGTTCATCTCCGCCGACGCCAGCCGTCCAACGCAAAGCGGCAGCCTGCCGGGTGTCGATCCGGCGCCGGCCAGCGAGCGTTTCACCCTGACCGAGCGTCAGTCGCTGCTCAACTACGGCATCGCCACCGCGTACTACGAAGGCGGTTACGTGCGCATCCAGCGTTCGATCACCACCTATCAGAAGAACGCCTACGGCCAAGCCGACAACTCCTACCTGGACAGCGAAACCATGCACCAGTCGGCGTTCATCGTGCGCCGTCTGCAAAGCGTGATCACCAGCAAGTACGGTCGGCACAAACTGGTCTCCGACGGCACCCGTTTCGGCGCCGGCCAGCCAATCGTGACGCCAGCGACCATCCGCGGCGAGCTGATTGCGCAATACGCCAAGCTCGAACTGGAAGGGCACGTCGAGAACGCCGAGCTGTTCGCCGAGCACCTGATCGTCGAGCGCGACGTGCAGGACCCGAGCCGCGTGAACGTGCTGTTCCCGCCGGATTACATCAACGGTCTGCGCGTGTTCGCACTGCTCAACCAATTCCGTCTGCAGTACGACGACGCGGCTTGATCAGCGCGTTTGACGGCAAGTTTTCAGCCCACCTCGCGTGGGCTTTTTTATTCAAGGGAGTAACACCATGGGTCAACTGATTGCAGGCACCTGCTACGTCAAGGTCGACGGCGCACAACTGACCATCAATGGCGGCTGCGAAGCCCCGCTGATGGCGGTCAAACGCGAAACCGTCGTGCCCGGTTTCTACAAGGAAACCGACATCGCGCCGTCGTTCAAAGTGACCGCGCTGCACACCGCCGACTTCCCGCTGAAGAAGCTGATCGAAGGCACCGACATCACCGTCACCTGCGAATTCAGCAACGGCAAAGTCTACGTGCTGGCCGGTGCGTACCTGGTCGAAGAGCCAGTCTCCAAAGGCGATGACGCCACCATCGAACTGAAATTCGAAGGCATCAAGGGGACCTGGCAATGAGCGGCGCCGTGAAGCTTCAAGTTGCGATCGAAGCTCACGGCGAGCCCCTGACCGAACTCGTCCTGCGCCGTCCGACGGTGCAGGAGGTGCGAGCGATCAAGGCGCTGCCGTACAAGATCGACAAGAGCGAAGAAGTCAGCCTCGACATGGACGTGGCGGCCAAATACATCGCCGTGTGCGCCGGCATTCCGCCGTCGTCGGTCAACCAGTTGGATCTGGCCGACCTCAATGCGCTGAGCTGGGCCGTTGCGAGTTTTTTCATGAGTGCGGCGTCGGCGCCATCACCGACCTGATCGCCGTCGCCTATGACCTGGCCTGGTTCTGGAGGGTTGACCCCGAACAGATGATGGCCAGGCCACTGGATGTGCTCCGCGAATCGCTGGAGCACGCGCAACGGATCAATGCGATGCAGCAGGTGCAGTGATGGCAGACGAAGAGAAAAAAGTGAAAACGCCGGTGCTGATCACGGGCATCGATGAACTGTCGCCCAAACTCGGCGCCCTTCAAGCCAGGGTCGAGGGTTTCAAGAAAAATCTCGAACAGGCTGGCCTCGGCAAACTGGACATCAGCGGTCTGTTCAAGGGCGGCAGCGTGGTCACGCCGTTTGTGGAAGGGATCAAATCGGCGGCGGCGTTTCAGGGCAAATTGACCGAAGTCAGCGACACGGCAAAAGCCGTCGACCTGCCCGCTGCACCGAACGCCGCCGCGCAAAACATGAACGTGTTCAGTGCGTCGATGGAAAAGGTGTCGGCCGCCGTCGATGCCGCACTGGTGCCGGCGGTCGGCGCACTCGTGGTCGGACTGGAACCGATGCTGACCCAGTTCGGCAGCCTGCTCGCCGATAACCCGAAACTGGTCGAAGGCCTGGCGGCGGGGGCAATTGCTTTCTCCGCCATGCAAACCGCCGTCACCGGCATGACCCAAGTGATGGACGTGATGAGCATGGTGCTCAAGACCAATCCGATCATGCTGATCGCGATGGGCATCGCGGTGGCGGCCGGTTTGATTTATGCCAACTGGACGCCGATCAGCGCTTTCTTCAAGGGGCTGTGGGAGGGCGTGAAAAACATGGGGGCGAGTGCGATGGCGACGTTGCGCTCGATCCTCGATTGGCGCCCGCTGGATGCACTGGCGGCCCTGTGGTCACCGATCGCGGGATTTTTCTCCGGGATCTGGGACAAGGTCAAAGCGGTTACCGCTCCGGTGATCGACTTTTTCAAAACGGTTTTCTCATGGACGCCTTACGGCATGATCCTGGAAAACTGGGGGCCGCTGACGGGACTGTTTTCGGCGATCTGGGAATTGCTCAAGGCCTTGAGTGTGCCGGTGATGGCGTTTCTCAGAAACCTGTTTGATTTCTCGCCGATGCAGATGATCAGCAGTGCGTGGGGCGGTGTTGTCACGTACTTCGAACCGATGTTCGCCGGCCTGCGAAAAGTGGCGCAGTCGACTAAAGAGTTCTTCGTTTCGTTGTTCGACTTCTCGCCGATGCAGATGATCACCAGCGCTTGGGGCAGTGTCGTTGCGTACTTCCAGCCGTTGTGGGCGGCACTGCAATCGGCTGTGCAAAGCACCCGAGAGGCTTTGCGGACGTTGTTCGATTTTTTCCCGATGGAAATGATCACCAGCGCCTGGGGCGGTGTCGTTGGATTTTTCGAACCGATCTGGATGGCACTGCAAACGTCAGTGCAACAGGTCAAAGGCTTTTTCACCAGCCTGTTCGAGTGGTCGCCGCTGGAGCAGATTGCGCAGTACTGGCAGCCGATCGGTGAAGTATTTTCGGCGCTGTGGGATGTACTGCTGGCGTTGTCCGCGCCGGTCGTGGATTTTCTGCACACCCTGTTCGAATGGAAACCGCTGGATCAGATCATCGAGAGCTGGGGGCCGATCACCGAGTGGTTCGGCGAGTTGTGGCAAAAACTGCAAACCGTCATCGCGCCGATCAAGGAACTGTTCGACGGTGGTTTCGCCGGACTGATCGCCAAGGTCACCGGCAAGGTCGAAACCCTGACCGAAGCGCAGCGCCAGACCAATGCCGAAGGCAAAGGTGAGTTGGCGCCTGCGTTTTTTGGCGCGACCCCTCAAACGTCGTCCACCGGGGCGTTGCAGGGCGGCTCCTTGCCGCAATCCTCTAGCGCGCTGATCCAGCAAAGCGCCGCCAACAACCGGACACAACTCGAAGGCGGCCTGACGGTGCGCTTCGAAAACGCGCCGGCCGGACTGCGCACCGATCAACCGCAAAGCAATCAACCAGGGCTGGCGCTGTCGTCGCGCATCGGCTATCGCTCGCTATCGGCAGGAGGTTCCAATGAACTGGCGTGACCGTTTGTTGCCGGCATCCTTTCGCGGTGTCGGCTTCTGGATCGATCAGGCGAAAACCCCGGTCGGTCGCAAAGGCCAGTTGCACGAGTATCCGCAACGTGACCTGCCGTACTTCGAAGACCTCGGCCAACAGGCCAGGATTCACGATGTCACGGCATTCATCATCGGTGCCGATTGCCTGGAGCAGCGCGACAAGCTGCTCAAAGCACTTGAAGCAGGCAGCGGTGAACTGGTGCATCCATGGCTCGGACGCCTGCAAGTCAAGGTCGGCGAATGCGACATGACCCACACCCGCCAGGACGGCGGGTTGGTGACCTTTGCGCTGAAGTTCTATCCCGATAAGCCGTTGCCGTTTCCGACCGCCACTGTCAGCACCCAGAAAGTCTTGCTGGCCAAGGCCGACACGTTGCTGGGTTCGGCGGTGGCGCGCTTCGAGCAGGCGATGACGCTGATCAAGGCTGCGCGGATCGGCATTGCCAATCTGCGCAACAGCCTCACCGGGGTTTACGAGGTGATCAAGGAACAGCTCAAACCGTTGATCGAGCAGTACCGGCAGATCACCGAGCTGGTCAAAGCGGTCAAGGAGTTGCCCAAGGAAGTGGCGGCGGAATTCAAGGGTTTGCTCGGCGATATCAAGGAGCTCAAGGAATTCGCGAAGGAGGGCTACCGTGGCGTGATTGCCGACGTCTCCCAACAACTCGAAGCCATCCGCAAGGCTGATGCGCCGAAGATCACCACCGGCAAGGACACCAACGCAGCAGCGCAGGCGATGGCCGATCTGGTGCAGGACACGATGCTGGTCAAAGTGGCGCAGTGGGTTGCGTCGATGCCGGTGGCGAGCCCTGCGGTGAAACTGTCGTCGACCCCTTCGGTGGCTCATCAGGCGGATCAACCGGTGACCCGTCAGGAAGTGCCGGTGACTGATGAGATGAAAGCTCTGCAGAAAGCTGTCGGGGTGGCAATTGATCCGATGCTGGACAAGGCCGACCCCAAGCACCACCAGGCAATCAACGATGTGAAGGAAGCGCTGATTGCGCACCTCAAGGCCGTGGCGTCATCCGGTGTGCGACAGGTCAGTAAATCGTTCCAGGAAAGCCTGCCGGCGCTGGTCGTGGCTTACAAGCAATTTGCCGATGCCACACGGGTGACTGAAGTGACTCAGAGCAACGCGATGAACCATCCGGGCTTTTCACCCAACGACGTGAAAGTGTCCAGGGAGTAGACCATGAGCGAGATGGATAACCGCGTCACGCTGACGGTCAACAACCTGGAATACGGCGGCTGGAAAAGTGTGGAAATCACTGCTGATCTGGAGCGTCAGTTTCGTACCTTCAAACTCGACATCACCTGGCAGTGGCCGGGACAGACTGTCGATCAGCGAATCAAACCCGGCGATCCGTGCGAAGTGAAGATCGGCAACGATCTGGTCCTCACCGGTTACGTGTTCAAGGCGCCGATTCGTTACGACGGCCGGCAGATCAGCCTGAGTATCGAGGGCAGTTCCAGGACTCAGGATCTGGTCGATTGCGCCGCCACCAACCGGCCCAATCAGTGGCAGGAACAACCGTTGCTGAGCATCGTTCAGGCATTGGCGATGGAGTATTCGCTGATGGTGGTCAACCAGATTCCCGAGACCGCGCGACTGGCCAAGCACACGATCGTGCCGGGTGAAACGGTGTTCCAGTCGATCGACCGCTTGCTCTCGCTGTTTCGGGTGTTTTCCACCGATGACGAGCAGGGCCGGCTGGTGCTGGCCAAGCCTGGCAGCGGTGGCCGCGCGAGCGATGCGCTGGAGCTGGGCAAGAACATCTTGTCGGCCAACGCACCGATGGATCAAAGCCAGGTGTTCTCCGAATATCGGGTGATCGGCCAGCAGAAAGGCTCGGACAAGAAGAGCGGGGCGGCGGTCAGTGAGGTTGAATCAACGGCCGCCGATCTGTCTTTCAAACGTCGGCGTACCACGATTATCAACGAGGGCACGGCGCTGACCTTTGAGTTGGCCCAACAACGTGCGCAGTGGGAAAGCGCGACCCGCATGGGCCGGGCGCAGACCACCACCTATCAGGTGCAGGGCTGGCGCCAGTCCAACGGTGACTTGTGGCGCCACAACACGCTGGTGAAGGTCACGGATCCGGTACTCGGATTTGATGGCGACATGCTGATTTCCAAAGTGACGTATTCGCTGTCGGCGCAAGGTTCGGTGACCACGCTGCAAGTGGCGCCGCCGCACACTTTCGATCCCGATCCCACTCCACCGAAAAAAACCTCTTAGGCCCTGAAAAGATCGCAGCCTTCGGCAGCTCCTACAGGTGTACGCCGATCTTATGTAGGAGCTGCCGAAGGCTGCGATCTTTTGACGTCGGCCCGTTTCTTACAGGAACCAAGCATGAGCCTACTGACACGCCTGCTGGCGCGCGGCACTGTCGTGCTCGCCAATTCGGCATCCAAGCTGCAATCGCTACAGATGCGCCTCACCGCCGGCGAAGTGAACGACGACATGGAGCACTTCGAACCTTACGGTTTCACCAGCCACCCGCTGGCCGGCGCCGAAGGTGTCGTCACGTTCATCGGCGGCGACCGTTCCCACGCCATCGCCCTGGTCATTGCCGACCGCCGCTATCGCCTGCAATCGCTCGCTTCAGGTGAAGTGGCGATCTACACCGACGAGGGCGACAGGATTCACTTCAAGCGCGGGCGGATCATCGACATTGAAACCGCCACGCTGAACATTCGCGCCAGCAGTGCGGTGAACTTCGATACACCGGTGATTAACCAGACCGGAAAAATCGTCTCCACCGGCGACCAGATCGCCGGCGGTATCAGCCAGATCAAACACGTGCATGTCGGCGTACAGGCCGGCAACGGCCAGACAGGCGCGCCGGCAGGAGGCCAGTGATGCTGATCAGCCCCAACCTCCATACCGCGCTGACCCGCGCCGTACTCATCAGCCTGTTCACCTGGCGCCGCGCCGCCGATGACGACGCCCTCGACGACGACGAACGCTACGGCTGGTGGGGCGACAGCTTTCCCACCGTCGCCGACGACCGCATCGGCTCGCGGCTGTGGCTGCTGCGCCGGGTCAAGCTGACCCGACAAACGCAGATGGACGCCGAGTTCTATGCCCGCGAAGCCTTGCAGTGGCTGATCGACGACGGCCACTGCAGCGCCATCGACATCATCAGCGAACGCCTCGACGCTCAGCGCCTGAACCTGCGCACGGTCCTGACCCTGGCCGACGGCGAACGTCTGGACATCAACCCCGATAACAGTTGGCAGGTGATCTATGCCGTTTGAAACCCCTTCGCTGCCGGTGCTGATCAAGCGCACCCAAAGCGACCTGGCCGGCGATTCGCTGCGCCAGTCCGATGCGCAAGTGCTGGCCCGTACCCTCGGTGGCGCCGCTTATGGTCTGTACGGTTATCTCGACTGGATTGCCGAGCAGATCCTGCCTGACAAGGCCGATGAATCGACCCTGGAGCGCATCGCCGCACTGCGTTTGAATCAACCGCGCAAACCCGCGCAAGTGGCCAGCGGCAGCGTCGGTTTTACCGCGACCGCCGGTGCGGTGCTGGACGTCGACACGTTGCTGCAATCGAGCGACGGTCGCACCTACAAAGTCACTGCCGCGCGCACCACGGTCAACGGCAGCAACAGCACCACCATTGCGGCGCTTGATGCCGGCAACCTGGGCAATGCCGACGCCGGGCTGGCGCTGACACTGGTGCAGCCGATTGCCGGCGTGATCGGCAACAGTTTTGTCGTGCTGGCGCCGGGGCTCAGCGGCGGCGTGGCGCGGGAAAGTCTGGAGTCACTGCGCTCGCGGGTGATTCGTTCCTACCGCGTCATTCCCCATGGCGGCTCGGCCAGCGACTACGAGACGTGGGCGCTGGAGGTCCCGGGCGTGACCCGCGCGTGGTGCCGTGGCGGCTTGCTCGGTCCGGGCACCGTCGGCGTGTACATCATGCGTGACGACGACCCGCAACCGGTGCCGAACGACGAGCAGTTAGCCGAAGTGCAGGCCTACATCGAGCCATTGCGGCCGGTGACGGCTGAAGTGCATGTGCGTGCGCCGATTCAGGTACCCGTTACCTATCGCCTGAAGTTGACACCCGACACTAGCGCCGTGCGCGCTGCGGTCGAAACCCAACTGCGCGACTTGCACAACCGCGAAGCCGACCTCGGCGAGGATCTGCTGATCAGCCATATTCGCGAAGCCATCAGCAGCGCCGCCGGTGAAACCGACCACGTGCTGACAGCCCCCGTGGCCAACGTCACGGCCAACGACAGCGAACTGTTGACCTTCGGAGGTTGCGTATGGGGGGCATAAGAACCGCCGCGCAATATCAGGCGCAACTGCGTGCCTTGCTGCCCGCGGGTCCCGCTTGGGATCCGGAGCGCGTGCCGGAACTGGAAGAAGTGCTGCAAGGCGTTGCCGTCGAACTGGCACGCCTCGATGCCCGCGCTGCCGACCTGCTCAACGAGATGGATCCGGCCGGCGTCAGCGAACTGGTGCCGGACTGGGAACGGGTGATGAACCTGCCCGACCCGTGCCTGGGGGCCACGCCGCTGTTCGACGACCGCCGCCTCGCCGTACGTCGGCGTTTGCTCGCGGTCGGCAGCCAGGCCGTCGGCTACTACCTCGACATCGCCAAAAGCCAGGGCTACCCCAACGCCAGCATCACCGAACTCGAAGCCCCACGCATGGGCCGCTCGCGTTTCGGCTCGGCGCATTGGGGCACCTGGGAAGCGCAGTTCATGTGGACGCTCAACACCGGCGGCCGCCTGTTGCTCGGCCGGCGTTACGGCGCGAGCTACTGGGGCGAGCGTTTCGGCGTCAATCCGGGCTCGGCGTTGGAGTGCCTGATCCACCGCAGTGCGCCGGCGCATACCAAGGTGCACATCAATTATGACTAGGGGGGAATGACGGGATGGATTATCCGAAAAGTGTGCCCAGTTCCGGGTTGGTGAATGGCAAGTTTGTTGATGAGAACCCGTTGACTGGCACGCCGGGATCGCTGATTCCGGCGACTTGGGGCAATGCCGTAACCGAAGAGTTGCTGAATGTGATTCGCGCGGCAGGGCTGGTGCCCTCTGAGAGTCAGTCCGATCAGTTGCTCAAGGCGCTCAAGAACGTGATGTCTCAGGATGCCTTGCCTTTGGCGGCACTGGCATTCCCGACGGTGGCCACAGCAGACGGACGTATACCGGTGACTGCGGCAACCGGAGCGACGGGTGGAACTGTGTCGGTGCCTGGCGGTGTGCTGGTCAGCCTGTGTGAAGAAGTGTCTGCTGGCATGACCGCCCGCCCGCGTGCGCTGTTCACACCGGTATGGGCATCGTCGGCACTGGATATCAACAGCACGTATTTCCTGCGCATGCAGGTTCGTGATGGAGTGCTGTTTTGCTATACGCAAAAAGGCGTCGATACCGACATTATTCCAGCCGCGATGAAGGGCGGTACCGGGAGCAGCGGCGGTGGTTTTGACTCCACCTGTATCGACATGCTGGTGGCCAAAATCCTCACCACTGGTGCGGGTACGCTGCCCAAACTGACGTTGTTGGCAAACAAGGCGCGGCTTGAGGCTGTCGGGGTCTGGTCGGGTGCCAATGGAAACTACTCGGTGACCTTGAACTGGGCTCGCAAGCCTCGTGCCTACATTGCCGGGATTTTTGACTTTGATGACAACGTCAAAACAGATTACGGCGTGATCAGTGAGGATACCGGTGTCAATTTCGTAGGCACGCAGTTCATGCCGGCGGGTGGGTTTACTGATCGATACACGGGGCGCGTGGCTATTGCGGCGTGGGCACAGAACCTGACGACTTCGGGCCTGATGAACGCACGAGTGCGATGGGAGGTTTGACGATGAAAGCAGTGATTGAAAATGGATTGGTGACCGCGCTTGTGACGGGTGATGTCGATTGCGGCGTTGTGGTACCGGCTGGCACGCCGGTGTCCGCCGGCTGGGTCTACAAGGACGACACCTTCAGTGCGCCAGCCGAGCCTCCAGTGACGCAAGACACTGCAATCCGTTCGGAGCGTCTGTGGCGGACTGCGAGACTGAGTGAATCGGACTGGTTGGTGAGCCGCCACCGCGATGAACTGGATGCTGGATCTGACACCTCTCTGAGCAGCAAGCAATTTTCCAGATTGTTGGCCTACCGCCAGTCACTGCGTGATTGGCCAGGAGCCAACGAAACCGCTGACACAGAGTCTCGCCCGCAACCGCCAAAATGGCTGGCGCGGATATCACTACGGCCACTTTGACGCTTTTTTTGTCGAAGATTCGCAGTCTCCCTTATGTAGCACCCAAGCCCACGTCACCGTGGGCTTTTTATTTTCAGAAACAGACCGCCGCAGGCTCGCACCAGCGATCGCTCCGACGCGGTTCATTTGTTATTTCAGAGGAACAAACGATCTATGGATTATCCCAAAAGCGTCCCCAGCGTCGGCCTGGTCGATGGCCGCTTCGTCGATGAAAACCCGGTGGCGGGTACGCCGGGATCGTTGATTCCAGCGGTGTGGGGCAACAGTGTGACTCAGGAGATTCTGAGTGTGATTACTGGTGGTGGGTTGGTGGCTTCCGAGGCGGATACCAGCCAATTGTTCAAAGCCATTCAATCGATTATTGGCAAATCCAGCCCCATGCGCTCGCAAATCACCCGTATTTCGGCTTCCAAACTACTTGCGGCGCAGGAGCTGGGCTTGATTCTGGTTGATGGCAGCCCGGGCGCGATGACCCTCACGCTTCCCGCTGCGGATGCCAGTCTTGGTGTGTGCGACGTTATTGTTCGCCGTGTGGATAACACGGTTAACCGGTTGGTAGTCCAGGCATCCGGCGGCGACCGGATTAGGTTTCATACACATCTGTCAGCGAACGGCTATCCGTTTCTGGTGCTGATGGGCGGTGGTGACTGGTGGCAGTTGCGCAGTGACGGCGCCGGCAGTTGGTGGCCGGTTGGACGCTTCGACAATACCCCGTTGGGCAGGCCGTCGTTTGAAACCACAATGGCGCTCAATCCCGGCGGTTATGGCCTGCTCAACGGTAACTTTTTCAAGCGTGCGGAATGGCCTTGGCTGTGGGACTTCGCCCAGGCTTCGGGAATCTTGACGACAGAAGCGGCACGATTTACCCGAGAAGGTGCCTGGACCACTGGCGACGGTGCGTCGACCTTTCGAATTCCCGAGGTTCGCGGTGAGTTTCTGCGAGTCCTCGATGAAGCCCGAGGCATAGATATCGGGCGAGTCCCCGGTACCCTGCAGAACCATTCGCTGCAAAGCCATAACCACTTTCTCCCGACCGGAACCGGTTCGTCCTTCCGTCCGGCACCGGCTATTCCTGACACTGTCTGGAGCGTGGGCACTGACGTCAACTTTTCACCGACCAACACGACGGTGGCGACGACCTATCCCAACCCGGCATTCGACTCCGACTCGTACATCGGCAACATCGGCATCTTTTCCGCCGAAACCCGTCCGCGAAACATCGCCCTTCCTGCGCGAATCAAACTGATCTGAGGTGCCCATGTTCAATTATCTGATAGATGACAGCGGTGCCTTGGTCGGCCCTGTCGAGTTCCCGCTCGTGCCGGGAATCGGTCTGCAACTGCCCAGCAATGCGGTGACCCTGAGCATCGAACTCTCGCCGGCGCCCGAGGGGTTTGCCTGGGCCTATGACAACGGCTCGCTGCAACAGCAGATCGATTGCCGCGGCGATGTCTATCGAACTGACACAGGCATCCGGGAAACCTGGAACGCGCTGGGCAAGTTGCCGGAAGGCTTCACCCGGTTGCCCTGGCCGGGTGGCTTTCACGTCTGGCTGGATAACGCCTGGCGGGTTGATGAAGTTGCGCAACTGGCGGATTGCAAACGCATCGTTCTTGCTAAACGTGATGCCTTACTGCGCGACGCCGTCCTGCGCATCGCGCCCCTGCAATACGCCGAAGACATTGGCGATGCCAGCCATGACGAACAACTGCTGCTGATCGAATGGAAGCTCTACAGCGTCGAGCTGAACCGCATTGAAAAGCAGAGCGGTTTTCCTGATGAAGTCACCTGGCCGGTCGTTCCCGGTGCTGTCGTGACCGACTGATAACTGCACAAGGAGAGGTGTTGTGGACTATCCAAAAACGATCCCCGGTGTGGGCCTGGTCAACGGCGGTTTCGTCCATGTCCCCCCCCGATAGCGCCGCAATGGTTTTTAACCAATGCGGGCTGATGCCCGCTCGCATGTATTTTCAAATAAGGAGATGAGTCTCATGGATTATCCAAAGAGTGTTCCCAGCGCCGGGTTGGTGGATGGCAAGTTCGTTGATGAAGATTTATTGACGGGCAAGCCGGGGTCGCTGATTCCGGCCAGTTGGGGTAATGGTGTTACCCAAGAGTTGTTGACGGTCATCCAAGCCGCGGGGCTAACCCCGACGGAGGCCTCCAATAATCAGCTGCTCAGTGCGCTGCGCAGTAACAATCTGTTTGTGACTGCGCCGCAGTTTGATAAAAGCAGAACGGCCGCTACTACCGAGTTCGTGGCCCGCACGGGGTTGCAGTTTTCCGGATTCATTTCTTACGCGACGAGCACTGCCCTGACCATGGCCAATGTAGGGGGCGTGGCGAGTTTTGCCAGTGCAACGCCGATCACTGCAACGCTGCCCTCCATTAATGGAATAACCCATGCCAGCACACTTCACGTGATCAATGCGGGCAACGGTGTGCTAACCATCAATCCCGCCGCAAACGAACAAATTGAAACCTGCAACGGTACGATTGGTTCGTTGAAGCTCGGTCTCGGTGATTCCGCGTGTCTGATCAAACTGGCCAACCAATGGCGCCTGTACGGAGGGTCGGTCAGCGATCGGTACGCCACCGCGCATTCCGGCATTAACGGCAACGTCGGCTATCAACGGTTTGCCAGCGGCAACATCGACCAATGGGGCGTCGGCACAACGGATGCCAAGGGCGAAGTCGACATCACATTTCCAATTTCCTTCCCTACAGCGTTTTCTTCACTAGTGGCCACTCACGCGGGCGGCGACGGGGCAATGGTCATCCTGATCGCAGGCTCTGGAAAGCAACAAGGCTGCAAGCTCAAGGTGCGTGATTTCGGCGGTAGCGTTGCTGCGGGCTGGGGCATCAACTATTTCGCGAAGGGCTATTGAATGAATCTGCATAACGTTTTGTTCAGCGCCAGCACCCGGGGCGTTTATGTACCGGGTATCAACTCCACCGACATTCCCGCTGACGTCATCGAGATTCCTCAGACTTATTGGATTTCGCTGCTGCAGCAACTGGCCGTCACTGCAAAAGTGATTGGAGTGCGTGCGGATAACGGCTATCCGATTCTGGTCGATCCTGCGCCTCTTTCGGCCGATGAGGCAGCCGACGCCGAGCGCCGTTGGCGCACCGCGCAACTGGCCGTCACCGACGGGTTGGTGGCGCGCGATCGCGATGAGCTGGAAGACGGCGGCGGCACGACGTTGACCACCGAGCAATATGCCCAATTGCAGACTTATCGCCGCGAATTGCGCGACTGGCCGCAGGGTTCTTTTTTCCCGTTTAGCGAGCATCGGCCACTGGCGCCGAACTGGTTGGCGGCTGCGCTCTGAATCTTATGAGAGATTGAAATGGATTACCCAAAAAGCGTTCCCAGCGTCGGGCTGGTGAATGGCAAATTCGTCAATGAGGACGTCGTCGCAGGATTGCCCGGATCGTTGATCCCGGCGACCTGGGGCAACAGCGTCACCGATGAATTGTTGAATGTCGTCAAATCTGCAGGTCTTGAACCAAACGAAACCGACGCGACGCAGCTGTTGCAGGCGCTGAAAAAAATCAGTCAGGCCGGTGAAGACAAGCATGCGACTGATATCGGCGCCGCCAATCTGTACATGGCCAACTATGTGCCGGCGATCACTACGTTGGAGGACGGTTTGACGCTGCGCTTTACCGCTGGGAATGCCAACACTGGAGCCAGCACGTTCGCACCGAATGGCTTGCTGCCCAAGCCGTTATTGAGCCTTGGGCTGAGTGCATTACGGCCAGCGGAGATTGTCGGCAGCAGCGTGTGTTCGGTGGTGTACAGCGCGGCGCTGGACAGTTGGGTGCTGGTTTATGCCAGTGGGGGCAATGCCTCAAGTGGTCGGTTGTTGGGGGTAAAGACCTTCACCTCGTCTGGTACCTATGTGCCGACGCTGGGGATGAAGAATGTGCTGGTCAAGGTCGTCGGTGGCGGCGGCGGGAGTGCGGGAATTGCCGCAACCAACGGCAGTGAGATCGGAGTATCGGGAGGTGGTGCTTCCGGCAGTTATGCCGAAGCCTGGATTCCGTCTTCAAGCATTGGTAGCAGCCAGATTGTGACAGTGGGTGCCGCAGGCCTCGCGGGTGCTATCGGGGGGAGTGCCGGCCCCGGGGGAACCAGTTCAATTGGATCTCTTGTCTCTGCGCCTGGCGGTGGCGGCGCGACGAACGTCGGGGTAGTTGGAGTTTCACAGTTTGGCTTGTTTGTCGGTGGCGCGCCTGGCATTGCTGCCACTGGCGCAAACATTGTCAGTAGCGCAGGGGCAGCCGGCAGTCCTGGAATTTGCGTCAACGGTTCGATTCTTCCTGGACATGGTGCGTCTTCAATCTTGGGGGCGGGGGGCGCTGGTACCAGTGTCGGCGGAGCTATAGCTGCACCCGGCTCGGGTTATGGTTCCGGCGCGGGCGGCATCGCCAATGCAATGAATCAACCGGGCAGACCCGGCGCCGCGGGTGCCCGTGGTGTCGTGATCATCTACGAGTACGCCTGATGAAAATCTACGCACGCGTCACCCAGAACACTGTGGTCGAACTCTTCTCCACCGACGGCAATATGGCCGAGATGTTTCATCCGGATCTGCTGTGGATCGACATCACCGAAATCGCTCCGGCACCGCAAATCGACTGGACCGCCAACTTCGGCACCCTCGGTTGGGTATTCGACGTGCCCCAAGAACTTGCACCGGACAGCACCCTGAAAACTCTGGCAAAAAAATGGCTGACGGGCATTGGCCGTCAATCATGATTCAATCGGCGGCAATATCCAGGGAGGATCAAGCATTATGCAAATAACTGAAAACAACCTTATCGACATCATGCCCAACGCCCGCTCCCAAGCGGGCGTTTTTGTTTCGCCGCTCAATAGTGCCATGGCGCGCCGCCATATCGACTCGCCCAAACGCGTCGCGGCGTTCCTCGCGCAAGTCGGACACGAGTCGGGGCAATTGCGTTATGTGCGCGAGCTAGGCAACAACCAATACCTGAGCAAGTACGACACCGGCACGTTGGCCTTGCGTCTGGGCAACACGCCTGAGGCCGACGGCGACGGGCAAAAATACCGAGGGCGCGGGTTGATCCAGATTACCGGCCGTTCGAATTACCGCCAGTGCAGTGTTGGTCTGTTCGGCGATGAGCGACTGCTGTCTTTGCCCGAGTTGCTGGAACAGCCGCAATGGGCCGCCGAGTCCGCGGCATGGTTCTGGGAGCAGAAAGGTTTGAACGCACTGGCCGACCGCGATGAGTTCAACACCATTACCCGGCGCATCAACGGCGGGTTGAACGGCTTGCAGGATCGCCTGGAAATCTGGGCGCGGGCGAGGGCGGTGCTATGCCAATCCCCTGGCGAATGATCGGCATCCTGTTGCTGGCCGCTGGCGCGTTTGCAGCGGCCTGGCAGGTTCAGGAGTGGCGTTACGGTCGGCAACTGGCCGAGCAGGCCCGGTTAAATGCCGAAGTCCTCAATCAACAGAATTCTGCCGCCGCCACCGCACAACAGGCCGAGCAGGATAAACGTCTGGCGCTGGAGCAGCGGCTCGCGACCAGTGAACAAACCCACTACCGAGTGCTGAGCGATGCCCAACGTGATCAGGATCGCCTGCGCGATCGTCTTGCCACTGCTGATGTGCGCCTGTCAGTCCTTCTCGACGCCAGCGACGCTGCCACAGGCTGCAACGTGCCAGCCACCGCCGGCGCCAGCGGCGTGGATCATGCAACCGTACGCGCCCGACTTGACCCGGCGCATGCTCAACGAATTATCGCCATCACCGATACCGGCGACCGCAGACTGATTGCCTTGCAGGCATGTCAGGCCTATGTCAGAGCGCTGGCGCCTGCACATTTTGAATGAGTCTGTGTATTGAAAGCGCAACCGGCTCGTGTACGGTGGAGGCATTCCACACGATCCGGAGCACGCCGTGAAAGAGATCACTCAACTGGCCGCCGACCTTGGCCGACGCCTGCAACTGCTCAATGCCCATGTGACCACCGCCGAGTCGTGTACCGGTGGCGGGATAGCCGAAGCTATCACACGGATTCCCGGCAGTTCGGCGTGGTTCGAGGCGGGCTACGTCACGTATTCCAATCGACAGAAAACCCAGCAATTGAATGTCCCGGCCGAGTTGTTCGAATCGGTGGGCGCGGTCAGTCGTGAAGTTGTAGAAGCCATGGTGCGTGGCGCGCAGGACAAAAGCCTGGCACGGTTTGCCGTCGCGGTCAGTGGTGTCGCAGGGCCGGACGGTGGTTCACCGAACAAACCGGTGGGCACCGTCTGGCTCGCTTGGGGTGTCGGTGAGGTGGTGACCAGCGAGGTTCAGCACTTCCCCGGCAATCGCGATGACGTCCGCCGACAAACGGTGAAGGCCGCGCTAGAGGGGCTCCTGCGACTAGCGGCACGAGAAATCGAAAATCAGGGGTAGGCGATCCGCGAGCGCTGTGGAATAATACTGGCTACTTATACAGGTGTTGGCCGTCAGGCCTTATTGATTACGTGAGGACTTTAATGGACGACAACAAGAAGAAAGCCTTGGCTGCGGCCCTGGGTCAGATCGAACGTCAATTCGGCAAGGGTGCCGTGATGCGTATGGGCGATCAGGACCGTCAGGCGATCCCGGCTATCTCCACTGGCTCTCTGGGTCTGGACATCGCACTCGGCATTGGCGGTCTGCCAAAAGGCCGTATCGTTGAAATCTACGGTCCGGAATCCTCCGGTAAAACCACACTGACCTTGTCCGTGATCGCCCAGGCTCAAAAAGCCGGCGCGACCTGCGCATTCGTCGACGCCGAACACGCCCTCGACCCTGAGTACGCCGGCAAGCTGGGCGTCAACGTCGACGACCTGCTGGTGTCCCAGCCGGACACCGGCGAACAGGCCCTGGAAATCACCGACATGCTGGTGCGTTCCAACGCGGTTGACGTCATCATCGTCGACTCCGTGGCTGCACTGGTACCGAAAGCTGAAATCGAAGGCGAAATGGGTGACATGCATGTGGGCCTGCAAGCCCGTCTGATGTCCCAGGCGCTGCGTAAAATCACCGGTAACATCAAGAACGCGAACTGCCTGGTGATCTTCATCAACCAGATCCGTATGAAGATCGGCGTGATGTTCGGTAGCCCGGAAACCACCACCGGTGGTAACGCGCTGAAGTTCTACGCCTCGGTTCGTCTCGACATCCGCCGTACCGGCGCGGTGAAAGAAGGCGACGAAGTGGTCGGTAGCGAAACCCGCGTCAAGGTTGTGAAGAACAAGGTCGCTTCGCCGTTCCGTCAGGCCGAGTTCCAGATTCTTTACGGCAAAGGCATCTACCTCAACGGCGAGATGATCGACCTCGGCGTGCTGCACGGTTTCGTTGAAAAATCCGGCGCCTGGTATGCCTACGAAGGCACCAAGATCGGTCAGGGCAAGGCCAACTCGGCCAAGTTCCTGGCAGACAACCCGGAAATCGCCGCGAAGCTTGAGAAGCAACTGCGTGACAAGTTGCTCACTCCAGCAGTGATCGACTCCAAGGCCTCTGCAGTCAAAGAGACTGAAGACGACCTGGCCGACGCTGATATCTGATTGCAGCGATGACCACCGCCGTACTCGATACCCTCGTCGCGGTGCGGCGAACCGCCATGGACCTGCTCGCACGCCGCGAGCACGGTCGAGTCGAGCTGACGCGTAAACTGCGTCAGCGCGGCGCTGAAGCGGAGATGATCGAAACAGCCCTCGACCGTTTGACGGAAGAGGGGCTGCTTTCCGAAGCCCGCTACCTTGAAAGCTTTGTTTCCTACCGTGCCCGTTCCGGCTATGGCCCTCTGCGGATTCGCGAAGAGCTGAGCCAGCGCGGCTTGCAACGTGCCGATATCGAACTCGCCCTGCGCGAAAGCGGTATCAGTTGGCAGGAGCAACTGCAGGAAACGTGGCAACGCAAGTTCTCCGGGCATCTACCGATTGATGCGAAAGAGCGGGCCAAGCAAGGCCGTTTCCTGGCGTATCGAGGCTTTTCGATGGAGATGATCAACCGCTTGTTCAGCGGTCGAGGGATGGACGATTAAACCGATTCAATAAAAACGGCCCGCTATGAAAATAGCGGGCCGTTTTTTTTTGCCTTCAAATTACCTTTGACGGTTCGCGCGAGCGTTCCACTGTTTGCGGCCGTGAATCGGCCCAGTTTTCCGGCAGGTTGATGTAGTCAATCAACTCCCTCAGGCGCCCGTGAGTGCGCGCATTGAAGGCGAAGGCCAGTCGGGCCAAATGACTGAATTGCGCTTCATCGTGTTCCTCGCCGGCGTAGGCGTGTTGATGAAACTGGTCACTCAGGCACAAATCGGCAAAAGCTTCCTGCATGTGCTCCAGCGCCTGATCGCTGAGCTGGTGATGCATGCGGATCACAAATTGCCGCTTGAGCCAGCGACTGGAGTGGAAGTTGCTGTAGAACTGATTTATCTGCTCCACCGCTTCTTCAACGCTGTAAACCAGTCGCATCAGCTTCATGTCGGTCGGCAGGATGTAGCGGTTAGCCTCCAGTTGTTGGCGGATAAAGTCCATCGCGCCTTGCCAGAAGGTGCCGCCCGGTGCATCCAGCAACACCACCGGCACCAAGGGACTTTTACCGGTCTGGATCAGCGTGAGCACTTCCAGCGCTTCATCCAGCGTGCCGAACCCGCCGGGGCATAAAACCAGTGCGTCAGCCTCCTTGACGAAGAACAGTTTGCGCGTGAAGAAGAAGTGGAACGGCAACAGATTGCCGGTGCCGTCGACGGTCGGGTTGGCATGCTGTTCGAAGGGCAGGGTAATGTTGAACCCGAGGCTGTGATCGCGGCCGGCGCCCTCATGCGCAGCGGCCATGATGCCGCCCCCGGCGCCAGTGATGACCATCATGTTCGAACGCGTCAGTGCCGCGCCGAGTTCACGGGCCATGGCATACAGCGGGTGCTCGACCGGCGTGCGCGCCGAGCCGAACACTGTGACTTTGCGTCGGCCCTTGAACTGCTCCAGCACGCGGAATGCCTGCTCCAGTTCGCGCAGGGCTTGCAGGGTGATCTTGGCGTTCCAGCGATTGTGGTCTTCCTGGGCCATGCGCAGCACGGTCAGGATCATGTCGCGGTAGATGGGAATATTCGGGCTGTTGGGGGAAACACGGTTGAGTTGTGCTTCGACCTGGCTGATGAGGTCGGGACCGCTTTCCTGAAAATGACGGCTCAAGAGGTCATTCGGTTGGTAAGGCATTCAACGTCTCCTTCTGCACAGAGCGGTTGGCCCTGACGAGCGGCGTCAGTGCCGCGCTGCAAAAAACACACGATCGGCAGTTCCTTTCCTGCCGTTGAAAAGTGATCGGGAATACTCTGAATCTAGACCCTTGCGCGCATTTGCGCTGACTTGATCATTGCGCCGCAAGGTTTTGGCTGGCAACCGTTTATTGTTTTTTACCAATGCCGTCACCGCTCGTCCGAACGTGCGGCGGGCGGCAATCCCTCTGATTAACTAACTTACAGGCGCCGTACGACAGCTTTGCGTCAACGACCGTACGCCAGGCGCACGCTATTCAAGGATTTGCGGGTAGCAAGGAGGCGGGACATATGGCCAGAGTGATTCTGGAAATCGATACGCAGCTGTATCGAATGTTGCAGGCATCAGCCGAGACCAATCAACTCAGTCTCGAAGAGGAGTGCTGCCGGCGGTTGGCGGGCGGCGAGCGCCGCTCACACTATCTACAGGCCTTGTTGGCCGAACTGCGCGCCGAGGATGAACAGCGGCGCGCCAATTCGCGATGATTACTTCTTCTTCGCCGGGCCGGCTTTCGGGCAATCCGATTCCTGGTAACTGGCGGAGCCGATCGCTTTGTTGGTTTTCACTTCCGTGAAGTCGTAACGCATGATCGCGCCCTTGGCCATCAGCTTGCGAAACGACGGGTTGTTGCACACTGAAGCGCCCAACTGGAAATACACGGCTTTAGGGTCAGCGCGCATCTTGTCGGCGTGGCTCTTTTGCACGCTCAGGTGGTTGATCAACTGCGTGCCTTCAACGGTGTAGCCCTGATCAAGAATGTCTTCATTGATGGCGCGTGGCGTGCCGACGCTGCTTTGGGCGGCGACGTTGCGCAGCTCTCGGTTCAGATTCTGCTCACTCAGGGAGGCAGCCTGAGCGGTGAAGGACGACGCCAGCAGAATGGCAGCGGTGGGAACGATAAGGCGCAGCATGAAACTCTCCTGGTTCAGTGACTGGTGGTTCGACCAGCCACGTGACTGTGCGTTCAGTGGCGGCGAATTATAGGGGAGCCGGTCGGGAGGGTACAGGCTTGTGCCCGTCGCTCTGGTAAACTGCCGGCCTTTATTGCCCTGCCGAGTGTTGTTCGTGTCGAGTTTCCCTGTCTGCCGGCGCTGCCCGCGATGAATCATGCCCCCAACGCCGTCGCCCGTTTGCGTGATCAACGCGAAGATGAAGGCATCAAGCCGATTCAGGCCCGTGGCTTTCGCTCCGAACGTTGCCGCGACTGCCGGGTGATCATCAGCCATTGCCTGTGCGCCTGGCGGCCGAGTGTCGACACCCGTTCGGGCGTGTGCCTGATCATGACCGGCAAGGAAGTGTTCAAACCGAGCAATACCGGATGGCTGATCGCCGATGTGGTGCGCGATAACCATGCGTTCATCTGGTCACGCACCGAGCCCGATCCGCAGATGCTCGAACTGCTCAACGACCCGCAATGGCAGCCGTATCTGGTGTTTCCCGGCGAATACGTTGAACGGTCGCGTGTAACCAACACCGTTGCGATCGATAGCAGCAAGCGCCCGCTGTTCATTCTGCTCGACGCCACCTGGACCGAGGCGCGGAAAATCTTCCGCAAGAGTCCGTATTTCGATCGTTTGCCGATATTGAGCCTGTTGCCCGATAAACTCTCGCGCTACCGCTTGCGCCGCTCGACCCGCAGTGAGCACTTGTGCACCGCCGAAGTCGCGGCACTGTGCCTGGAACTGGCCGGTGACAGTGACGCCGCCTCTGCGCTGGACGCCTATTTCGATGTGTTCAGCCAGCATTACCTTGGCGCCAAGCAGCAGTTGGACATGAATGAATCGACGCCGGCCCACGCTGAGTTGTTGCCCTATATACGAAAGCCGCAGCCGGAGTTGGCCCAATAGTGGCCCATACTATACACACCGGCGGCCGTGCTGCTTGACCACCCCGTCTTCGCTGGGCATGCTTGGCGCCGATTGGGGGGCGGCCAAGGTTTGAAACGCCGTGTTTGCTGTTGATTGGCGTTGAACGTGCCCCTGTGGATATCGCTTCAGAAGCGGCATCTTGAGTTGCTTTGGCCAGACCGGAATGCACCGGGTCTGCCATCAAAAACAGGATCATTTGAAAAATGGCCACATACGACATCCTGATTGCCGATGATCACCCTCTGTTTCGTAGCGCCCTGCATCAAGCGGTGACGCTGGGCCTTGGTCCGGATGTCCGGCTGGTAGAAGTGGCGAGCATCGCCGAGCTGGAAACGCGCCTGACCGAAAAGGCTGACTGGGATCTGGTCCTGCTGGACCTGAACATGCCCGGCGCTTTCGGGTTTTCCGGATTGGTCATGCTACGCGGACAGTACCCGCAGATTCCGGTGGTGATGGTTTCGGCGCAGGAAGAAGCTTCGGTGATGGTCAAATCCCGTGAGTTCGGTGCCAGTGGTTTCATTCCCAAGTCCAGCGACCTCAGCGTGATTCAGGAGGCCGTGCGCAAAGTACTCGATGGCGATGTGTTCTGGCCGCCGCAGGCATTCGAGGCAGTCGCCGTTTCCGACGAAGCCAAAGCCGCCAGCGATGGCCTCGCCAGCCTGACGCCGCAGCAGTTCCGTGTGTTGACCATGGTCTGCGAAGGTCTGCTGAACAAGCAGATTGCCTATGAGCTGAGTGTCTCGGAAGCGACGATCAAAGCCCACGTCACGGCGATCTTTCGCAAGCTGAATGTGCGCACTCGCACGCAAGCGGCTTTACTGCTGCAACAACTTGAGTCAATTCCGAGCCAATAAAGGCTGGCGTCTTCACGCTTTTTTGACTTTTGTTGCTCTAGCTTTCCCACTCCTTTTTGGTTGGTTTCTACTTTATGTCACCTTTCAAGGGCCAGACCGGCCTGAAACGTATTCTCAACGCCTCCGGTTATTCGCTGGACGGCTTGCGTGCAGCCTTCACCGGTGAAGCAGCTTTCCGCCAATTGGTATTGCTCAATGTGGTGCTGATTCCGCTGACGTTCTTCCTCAATGTCAGCCGCGTTGAGCAGGCACTGTTGATTGCCGTGTGCCTGCTGGCGCTGATCGTCGAGTTGTTGAACTCGGCAGTCGAAGCGGCCATCGACCGCATTTCGCTGGAACTGCACCCGCTGTCGAAGAACGCCAAGGACATGGGCAGCGCCGCGCAATTCGTGGCACTGAGCATGATCGCGCTGGTGTGGGCGGTGATTCTGCTTTAAGCGATTGTCGGCAAGACGATCTCGTCGCTGCGCTGCACCCCGGCGGTGAAAGCGCGGCACAGATCGAGAAACTCGCGCATGGCGGAGGTCTGGTACTTCTGCTTGTGCCAGATGAAGTAGAACTGCCGCGCCAGATCCAAGTCCGGCGTCTCCACCGGCACCAGACTGCCGCGCCGGAACGCATCACGCAGCGCCAGGCGTGAGATGCAGCCAATCCCCAGCCCCGATTCCACCGCGCGTTTGATCGCTTCGGTGTGTTCCAGCTCCAGACGGATATTCAGCGCACTGCGATGGTGACGCATGGCCTGATCGAAGGTCAGCCGTGTGCCGGAACCCTGTTCGCGAAGAATCCATGCCTCGTGCGTCAGCTCCTCCATGGTCGCCGTGCCGCGTTTGGCCAGTGGATGCTGCGGCGCGCAGAACACCACCAGCTCATCCTCGACCCAACTCTGCACTTCGATGTCCGGGTGGCTGCAATCGCCTTCGATCAGACCCAGATCAATTTCGTAATGGGCGACTTGCTGCACGATATTGGCAGTGTTCTGCACGTGCAGTTTCACCTGGCTTTCCGGGTGGCGCTGCATGAAGCTACCGATCAGCAGGGTCGCCAGGTAATTGCCGATGGTCAGCGTCGCGCCGACCGACAGGGAGCCGAAACCGGATTTGCCGTTGAGCAGGTCTTCGATTTCCTTGGCCTGATCGAGCAGGGCCACCGCCTGTGGCAACAGCTGTTTGCCGAGGGCGTTGAGGCTCAGCCGTTTACCGGCGCGGTCGAACAGCTGGCAGCTGGATTGGCGCTCCAGTTCAGTAATCGATGTGCTGGCGGCCGACTGCGAGAGGTTGAGCAGACCCGCAGCACGGGATACGCTTTCCTGCTGGGCGACGGCGACGAAGACTTGCAGTTGACGGAGAGTAAATCGCATATCGATATAACCGATAACCCTTATCTTAATAATCCAGTTAACAGATATTGTCGTCGCTATTAGAATGCGATGCAATTGCGCACCGTCGCCTTCAAAAGCCAGCGCAGACCCAATCTCCAGGAGTCAAACGTACATGAGCAACATGAACCACGAGCGTGTCCTCAGTGTTCATCACTGGAACGACACTCTGTTCAGCTTCAAGTGCACCCGCGATCCGGGCCTGCGCTTCGAGAACGGTCAGTTCGTGATGATCGGCCTGCAACAGCCCAACGGCCGCCCGCTTATGCGCGCTTACTCGATCGCCAGCCCGAACTGGGAAGAACATCTGGAGTTCTTCAGCATCAAGGTGCAGGACGGTCCGCTGACCTCGCAACTGCAGCACTTGAAGGAAGGCGACGAGATCATCATCTCGAAAAAGCCTACCGGCACCCTGGTGCTGGACGACCTGAACCCGGGCAAGCATTTGTACCTGCTGAGCACCGGCACTGGCCTGGCGCCGTTCATGAGCGTCATTCAGGACCCGGAAACCTACGAGCGCTTTGAAAAAGTGATCCTGGTCCACGGTGTGCGTTACGTCAACGAAGTCGCCTACCGCGAATTCATCACCGAGCACCTGCCGCAGAACGAGTTCTTCGGCGAAGCGCTGCGTGACAAGCTGATCTACTACCCGACCGTGACCCGCGAGCCTTTCGAGAATCAGGGTCGTCTGACCGACCTGATGCGCAGCGGCAAGCTGTTCAGCGACATCGGCCTGCCGCCGATCAACCCGCAGGACGACCGCGCGATGATCTGCGGCAGCCCGAGCATGCTCGACGAGACCAGCGAAGTGCTCGACAGCTTCGGCCTGAAGATCTCGGCGCGGATGCGCGAGCCGGGTGATTACCTGATCGAGCGTGCGTTCGTAGAAAAGTAAGCTGTTGAGGTGACGCAGAGCGTCAACGGATGTATTCCCACGCAGAGCGTGGGAACGATCAGCCCCCATTGCCTGAATTGGCAATGGGGGCTTTTTTATGCCCGACACATTTCCCTGTAGAAGCTGCCGCAGGCTGCGATCTTTTGATCTTGCTTTTTAAGATCAAGATCAAAAGATCGCAGCCTGCGGCAGCTCCTACATTGAGCGAGGTCTCAGGCGTCGGCAGGGATGACTTCGAGGACGCGGATCTGCTCGGGCGTCGGGTAATGCCAGCGCACATCCAGGTCCCAGAATTGCGCACCGTACTCGCGCTCTGGCGCGGGGGTTTGATACGCCGGGCGCGGATCCTGCGCCAGACACTGTTCAATCAGCTCCACCAGCGGCTCGCCAAGGCGCTGAGCGTGTGTGTGCGCTTGTTTCAGCGCTGAATCCGTCCACTGCACGTCAATCAGCTGCGGCGCGGCGCTGGCGATGCTATTGGCGGCTTCGGGGATGTTGTCGGCGTAAGGCACGTAGGGTTTGATGTCGAGAATCGGCGTGCCGTCGAGCAAGTCGATGCCGGAGATGAACAGGCGATTGGCTTCGACTTTGTCCAGTTTCACCACCGATTGGCCGATGCCGTTGGGACGGTGAGTCGCGCGCGTGGCGAACACGCCCATGGACTTGTTGCCGCCCAGTCGCGGTGGGCGGACTTTCAGCCGTGGTTTATCTTCTAGCGCTTGATGAAACAGAAACAGCAGCCAGACATGGCTGACCTGCTCCAGGCCTTGCACGGCGTCGCCCTGATCGAACGGCGCCACCAATTCCAGCACGCCACGGGCGGCGGGGGCCAGTTGTGGCTGGCGGGGGATGGCGAATTTCTCCTTGAAGCAGGAGCGCACGAAGCCGATGGGGGAGACGCTGTAAGTCATGGTTTACATTCGAAGCGGGGCAGGGGTGGGCATGATAACCCGTCCCGTCTCAAGTCTGGTGTCAGCAGGGCTGGCCTCTTCGCGAGCAAGCTCGCTCCCACATTAAATCTATGGCGTGCACAAGATCCCTGTGGGAGCGAGCTTGCTCGCGAAGGCCGCGCCGCCGACCTAGAGGCTGAATCCGCCATCAAGAGGAATAATATTCCCGGTCATATAAGCCCCAGCCGTGCTCGCCAGACTGATCGCCAACGCCGCCATTTCCTCCTCCCGCCCCCAGCGCTTCATCGGAATCAATGCCGTGTCCTCGGCCAACGCCTGCTGATCATTACCAATATGCTGGGTCATTTTGCTCGGAAACCGTCCCGGCGCGATCACATTGACGTTGATGTGCTGGCTCACCAGTTCCCGCGCAAGAATCCGCGACAATTGATGCAGGGCGGCCTTGCTCGGCCCGTAGGCATACGCCTGCTCACCAAACGAAGAAATCCCCGCCACCGAACCAATGTTGATAATCCGCGCCGGATTCGCCGCTGAGCCACCCTTGCGCAACAGCGGCAGAAACTGCTGGATGCAACTGAACACCGACGTCACGTTGAGCTGCATGACTTTCTCCCAGCCCTTCACCGGATAACTCTCCAGCGGCGCCCCCCAAGTGGTGCCGGCATTGTTCACCAGAATGTCCAGATGAGTGATCTGCTCGCCCAGGCGCGCGGCCAGTTCCTGTACGCCTTCTTCTGTCGCCAGATTCGCCGCCACGCCGTGGCACTTGCCCAAGGCACTGAGTTCTGCAGCGGTTTGATGGCAGGCCTCGACATCGCGCGAGCAGACATAGACGCGCGCGCCAGCCTCGACAAAGGCTTTGGCGATCATTTTGCCGATACCACGGGTGCCGCCGGTCACCAGAGCGGTGCGGCCTTGCAGGGAGAAATACGGGTGCATGGCGAGTCCTGAGGATTAGGGATCAGTACACCCTAGTCGTCAGCCGCGAAAAGCGGAGCCACTATTTTCGGAGGGAATGAGCGGTCATGCGCTGCGGTGGCGACCATCAGGCGCCACCGCAGACGGGATCAGGCGGCGCGAACGCGCAGGGTCAGACCCTTGAGGAAGTTGCGCAGCAACTGGTCGCCACACGGACGGTAGTTGGTGTGGCCAACCTTGCGGAACAGTGCGCTCAGCTCAGGCTTGGACACCGGGAACTCGGCAGCCTTGAGGATCGCGTGCATGTCGTCTTCTTTCAGTTCGAAGGCCACGCGCAGCTTTTTCAGAATGATGTTGTTGGTCACTGGCACTTCGATTGGTTGCGGCGGACGGCTTTCGTCCTTGCCACGCTTGAAGATCACCAGGCCGTCGAGGAAGTGCGCGATGACTTCGTCCGGGCAGCGCACGAAACCTTCTTCGTCTTCTTCTTTTTTGTCGAGCCAGGTCACCACGTCGGCGAGTGCGACTTCCATGCCGCCAAGCTTGATGATCTCGACAACCTTTTTGTCGCTGATGTCGAGCATGTAGCGCACGCTGCGCAATACGTCGTTATGAATCATGTGAGTAATCCTGATAAGCGTTGTGGGCAGCGCGCAGGCGCACTGCCGGAATGTGTGGCGGCAGCAGAAGCCTTAAAACTTCTCTTTGCCGGACAGGTAGCGCCATTGGCCGACCGGGACCTTGCCGATCGAGACGCCGCCGATACGGATACGGCGGATGCCGATGACCTTGAGGCCGACCGCTTCGCAGAACTGGGCGATGATGCCGGGCTGCGGATTTTTCATGGCGAAGCGCAGGCGGTTTTCGTTCTGCCAGCTGGCCTTGACCGGCGGCAGCTCTTTGCCCTTGTGCGTCAGGCCGTGCTGCAAACGGTTGAGGCCGTGGGCGACCATGTCACCTTCGACTTCGACCACGTATTCCTGCTCGATCTTCGCGGCGTCAGCGGTGAGCTTGCGCAGGATTTTCCAGTCCTGGGTGAACACCAGCAGGCCGCTGGCCTTGGCTTGCAGGTCGGCACTGGCGGTCAGGCGCAGGAAGTGCCCACGCAGCGGACGCTTGCTGAAACGGTGCTCTTCGCTGAGGGTTTCGGCGCTGAGCGACTGCATGGCAGTCTCGACGTCCATGCCGGCCGGCGCGTTGAACAGGATGGTCACCGGCTCCGGTGCGGTGGCCTTGGCGTCCTTGTCGAGCTCGACCTTCTGGTCGCCGACCTTGAATTGCGGCTCGTCAATGACTTCGCCGTCCACGGTGACCCAGCCGCCCTCGATGAACAGCTCGGCCTCGCGGCGGGAGCAACCCACCAGTTCGATGAGGCGTTTGGAGAGGCGAATCGGGTCAGTCATGACAGGGCCGTAACAAAAAAGGGGTGGGCATTGTACCTGTGTGGCGCCGGTTAAGTCCGGTTCCATTTACAGGCGCTGCCGAAGGCTGCGATCTTTTGATTTTTAAAAGCCAAGATCGCAGCCTTCGGCAGCTCCTACACAGGGCTTTGTGTTATGTCAGCCATTGCTGGAGCGTTGCTGGTTTTGACGCAAACGCATGTGCAGTAGCGGATACGGCTGGCCCATGCCATCCACCTCCGAGCGGCCGATCACTTCAAAACCCTGCTTGAAGTAGAAGCCCAAGGCCTGCGGGTTCTGTTCGTTGACGTCCAGCTCATCGGCATTCAAATGCTGCAGCGCGTAATTCAACAGTTTCTTGCCCAGCCCCTGTCCGCGATGGTCAGGATCGATGAACAGCATTTCAATCTTGCCCGCCGCAACCCCGGCAAACCCGGTGATGCGCTGCTCGCGATCCTTGGTGCAAATCAACATCACTGCATCCAGATAACGCGTGAGCACCAGATTGCGCAACAGCTCGATATAGCTGTCCGGCAGAAAATCATGGGTCGCGCGGACCGAGGCCTCCCAGACCCGGGTCAATTCCTGGTAATCGCTGAGTTTCGGCGTGTGGATGACCGAATGGTGACGCATGCCCGGTAGCCTCTTTGTCAGGTGTAATGGGAGTCCTTCCCCCCACAAACGATAGCCGTAAAAAAGCCCCGCATCTTGTAAAAAGAGCGGGGCTTTTTGTATTTGTTGCGGTGTTCGGCTAGCTATTTCCGTTGTCAGGAAGAGCTTTCCCCCTCACCCCAACCCTCTCCCCCAGAGGGGGCGAGGGGGAAGGGAGCTGATCTTCGTGCTGTTCAGAACCTGAGGTCGACTCGATATTTCAGGTCGATGCCATTCGAAAGAACACCACGGTCAGTCCCCTCTCCCTCTGGGAGAGGGCTAGGGTGAGGGGCTTTTGACGTTCAGATCAGATCAGATCAGATCAGATCAGATCAGATCAGATCAGATCTGCTCAGCCCACAGATCATATTCGTCAGCATCAGTCACTTTGCACCAGACCTTGTCGCCCGGCTTCAGATTGCTGCCATTATCAATAAACACGTTGCCATCGATTTCCGGGGCGTCGAAGAAGCAGCGGCCCACCGCGCCTTGCTCGTCGACTTCGTCCACCAGCACTTCGATTTCACGGCCGATGCGCATTTGCAGGCGTGCCGAGCTGATCGCTTGCTGGTGCGCCATGAAGCGATCCCAGCGGTCCTGCTTGACGTCGTCCGGAACGATTTCCAGGTCGAGATCATTGGCTGGAGCGCCTTCAACCGGCGAGTACTGGAAGCAGCCGACGCGGTCGAGCTGAGCTTCGGTCAGCCAGTTGAGCAGGTACTGGAAGTCTTCTTCGGTTTCGCCCGGGAAGCCGACGATGAAAGTCGAACGGATGATCAGATCCGGGCAGATTTCCCGCCAGTTCTTGATGCGTGCCAGGGTCTTGTCTTCGAACGCCGGGCGTTTCATCGACTTCAACACTTTCGGGCTGGCGTGCTGGAACGGGATGTCCAGGTACGGCAGGATCTTGCCGGCGGCCATCAACGGGATCAGCTCGTCAACGTGCGGGTACGGGTAAACGTAGTGCAGACGGACCCAGACGCCGAGGGTGCTCAGCGCTTCACACAGCTCGGTCATGCGGGTTTTCACCGGCGCGCCGTTCCAGAAACCGGTGCGGTATTTCACGTCAACGCCGTAGGCGCTGGTGTCTTGCGAGATCACCAACAGCTCTTTGACGCCCGACTTGACCAGACGTTGGGCCTCATCAAGTACGTCGCCGACCGGACGGCTGACCAGTTTGCCGCGCATCGACGGGATGATGCAGAAGGAGCAGCTGTGGTTGCAGCCTTCGGAAATCTTCAGGTACGCGTAGTGGCGCGGGGTCAGCTTGATGCCTTGTGGCGGCACCAGGTCGATCAGCGGGTTGTGATCCTGACGCGGTGGCACCACTTCGTGCACGGCGTTGACCACTTGCTCGTACTGCTGCGGACCGGTCACGGCCAGCACGCTCGGGTGCACGTTGCGGATGTTGCCTTCTTCCACGCCCATGCAACCGGTGACGATGACCTTGCCGTTTTCCTTGATCGCTTCGCCGATCACTTCCAGCGACTCAGCCTTGGCCGAATCGATGAAACCGCAGGTGTTGACGACTACAACGTCGGCGTCCTGATAGGTGGACACCACGTCATAGCCTTCCATGCGCAGCTGGGTCAGGATGCGCTCGGAGTCGACCAGTGCTTTCGGGCAACCCAGAGATACAAAGCCAACCTTTGGATTGGCCGGCGCAGGAGTGGTGGACATGTCTAACCTCGGTATTTTGTGACATCGCTTTCAGGGTGCGAAAGCCGACGGATGGGCGCTTAGGGCGCGCCTCTGATCAAAAAGTGCGCAATTCTAGCGGCGAGGAGCGCACTTGACCAGCTTTATGCCGGGAAATACGACGAGTGCTGCGCTATGCTTCGCGCCGTTGAGCTTTACCAATTTTTTACAGTCAACAAAACGTCTGTAACAACAGGTAAAACAGCGCATGCTGCACCACAAAGCATAGTGCTTCATTCAAAGAAGCCGGTTCTGAGAAGTAGGAGTGTTGGATGGGTCAGGCAAGTAGTCATGCGGCAGGCGCCGAGGGTTCGGCCACCAAGCCGCTGAGCATGCTGGTCGCGGCAGTCGGGGTAGTTTACGGCGACATCGGCACGAGCCCGTTGTACACCCTCAAAGAAGTGTTTTCCGGCGGTTACGGCGTACCGGTCAACCACGACGGCGTGCTAGGCATTCTGTCGTTGATCTTCTGGTCGCTGATCTGGGTCGTGTCGATCAAATACATGATGTTCGTCCTGCGTGCCGACAACCAGGGCGAGGGCGGCATCATGGCGCTCACTGCGCTGGCGCGGCGGGCGGCGGGGCATCGCAAGAAGCTGCGGTCGTTGCTGGTGGTGTGCGGACTGATCGGCGCGGCGCTGTTTTATGGCGACAGCATGATCACTCCGGCGATTTCCGTGTTATCGGCGATTGAAGGTCTGGGGCTGGCGTTTGAGGGTATCGACCACTGGGTTGTGCCGTTGTCGTTGGTGGTGCTGGTCGCTCTGTTTTTGATCCAGAGCCACGGCACGGCGCGAATCGGCATTCTGTTCGGGCCGATCATGGTCACCTGGTTCCTCGTCCTCGGTGCCCTTGGCGTGTATGGCATCAGCCACACCCCGGAAGTGCTGCATGCGCTGAACCCGGTCTGGGCCGTGCGTTTCTTCATGGTGCACACCGGCATGGGCGTGGCGATCCTCGGCGCCGTGGTGCTGGCGCTGACCGGTGCTGAAGCGCTTTACGCCGACATGGGCCACTTCGGCCGCAAGCCGATCGCCCGGGCGTGGTTCATCTTGGTATTGCCGGCGCTGGTGCTCAATTACTTCGGTCAGGGCGCCTTGCTGCTGGACAACCCGGATGCGGCGCGTAACCCGTTCTATCTGCTGGCGCCGAGCTGGGCGTTGATTCCACTGGTCGGCCTGTCGACGCTGGCCACGGTGATCGCCTCGCAAGCGGTGATTTCCGGCGCGTTCTCCTTGACTCGTCAGGCTATTCAGCTCGGCTACATTCCGCGCATGTACATCCAGCACACCTCCAGCGATGAGCAGGGCCAGATCTACATCGGCGCGGTGAACTGGGCGCTGATGGTTGGCGTTGTGCTGCTGGTGCTTGGCTTCGAATCCTCCGGCGCCCTGGCCTCGGCCTACGGTGTGGCGGTGACTGGCACCATGCTGATGACTACCATTCTGGTGTCGGCGGTGATGCTGCTGCTGTGGAAATGGCCGCCGATCCTTGCGGTGCCGGTGTTGATCGGTTTCCTGCTGGTGGACGGTCTGTACTTCGCCGCCAACGTGCCGAAGATCGTGCAGGGCGGCGCCTTCCCGGTGATCGCCGGTATTGCACTGTTCGTGCTGATGACTACGTGGAAGCGCGGCAAGCAATTGCTGGTCGAACGCCTCGACGAAGGCGCGCTGCCGCTGCCGATCTTCATCAGCAGCATCCGCGTGCAGCCACCGCACCGCGTGCAGGGTACCGCCGTGTTCCTCACCGCACGCTCCGACGCCGTGCCGCACGCGTTGTTGCATAACCTGCTGCATAACCAGGTGTTGCATGAGCAAGTGGTGTTGCTGACGGTGGTCTACGAAGACATCCCGCGGGTACCGCCATCGCGACGCTTTGAGGTCGAAGCGCACGGGGAGGGCTTCTTCCGGGTGATCCTGCACTTCGGCTTCACCGACGAGCCAGACGTGCCGCAGGCGTTGAAGTTGTGTCATCTGGATGATCTGGACTTCAGCCCGATGCGCACTACCTACTTCCTCAGCCGCGAAACGGTGATTGCCTCGAAACTTGAGGGCATGGCGCGTTGGCGTGAAGCGTTGTTTGCGTTCATGTTGAAGAATGCTAATGGCAATTTGCGCTTCTTTAATTTGCCGTTGAACCGTGTGATTGAGTTGGGGACGCAGGTGGAGATGTAACTTCGCGTTATAGAAAAAGCCCCCGTCAGCCTTGTGGCTGGCGGGGGCTTTTTTGTTTCTGGCTTTATCCACAAATCCAGATCAAAAGATCGCAGCCTTCGGCAGTTCCTACAGGTTTCGCATTCCATGTAGGAGCTGCCGAAGGCTGCGATCTTTTGATCTTCAAACCTCTACAGGCTTTCAGGCATCTCTGCTTCAGACTCGGTCTTCGTGCGCGCAGGTCGCGGCATCAACGCCTGAATCACATCATCAATCAAGGCTTTGCCCATCACCGTCAGGTAATGCGCGGCCCAGGCATGGCGGTCGGTGTCTCTGATGAAGGCAGCGTCTTCTGCGAAGGATTTTGCGAGATATAGCAGGTCGGAGGATTGCGACAAGGCATCGAGGATCGGGATGCCGGCGCGGACATTGAAGAACGCTTGATCCGAGTTGTAGAGGAAAGGGGTGAAGCCGATGGTTTTAAGGTGTGCGAGTCCGTGCTGATCAGTTTCGGTCATCGTGTTACTCCTTGGTTCGAAGTGCCGCGACTTTCGTTACCACGCGAAAGGGAGGCAGCTGTACGCAGGGTGGTAAACCGGGAACCAAGGAAACCGGCACGCCCGAAAGCGTCCCACGCACAGCCGCCAAAACTCGATGAGCTTGCTGTCGTGTTGGTTTCTCCGGGTTACCACACCCGATCGCTGAATGAGTCAGCGACGTCCGGAGAGTATCCCGTCAAAAAACAGCGCAACAGGGCAGCAAGCCGATCAAATATGAGATTCGGAGTTTGCCTACAAGGTCTGTGGGCGTCATCCGATATTGAGAGACGGGAAGTAAACAAAACTACACGTCGGACACGCAATTCCCTGTAGGAGTGAGCCTGCTCGCGATAGCGGAGTGTCAGCTTGCAAATCAGTGACTGACACTCCGCTATCGCGAGCAGGCTCACTCCCACAGGGGAATGGGTTCATCGTCCGAGATGTAAAAAGCCCCCGCAACCGTGAAGTTGCGGGGGCTTTTTGTGGGGCGCTTCAGATCACTCTTCGGCGACCGAGTCCTTGCTCTGACGCTTCTCGATCAAATCCACCAGCCGCTTGGCAAGCGCCGGGTAGTTCTCATCGAAGTGGTGGCCGCCAGGCAGTTTCACCGCCTCGCCGACTGCCGTCTTGTCGGTGCAGCCACTTTCATCCGTCTCTTCTTCCCCATAGATGCACACGACCTTGGCCGGTGGCAGCTTGGCCATTTCCGGGCCGGTGGCGGCTTCTTTGCCGGCGTTGCCGAGCCAGCCTTCGACTTCGATTTCGAAGCTGCCGGTGCGGGCGAAGGCTAGCAGGATGATTGCGTCTACACGTTGCTGCTCGGTGTCTGGCAGGCGGTTGTAGATCGCCGGCAGCACGTCAGCGCCGAACGAGTAGCCGGTGAGGATGAAGCGCTTGGTGCCCCATTTCTGCCGGTAGTGCTGCATCAGCTCGGTCAAGTCCAGCGCGCTCTGCTCGGGGCTTTTGTGCTGCCAGTAGTAGCGCAGTGTGTCGATGCCGACGACCGGATAGCCGATCTTGGCCATTTCGCCGGCCACGTCGCGGTCGAGGTCGCGCCAGCCGCCGTCTCCGGAAAGGAACAGGGTCACGGTGTCCTTGGCCTGACCGGCCGGGACTTCAACCACCGGGATCGCCAGACCGCCGTTGGCCTTGTCGCCGCCGACGAGGATCTTGCGCAGTTCGTTGTTCAGCACTTGCGGCAGGTTGATGTCGTAGTCGCTGATGCTGGTTTCGGCGTTCGGTTGATCGCGCACGAAACCTGCGCTGGCGTCGTCCGGGTTGTCGTTCCATGCGACCAGCCAATGGCCGTGGGCGGCAGATTTTGGCAGCAGGTGCGTGCAGCCACCTTTTTCCAGGGCGAGGTCGACGGAGACGGCTTGGGCCTTGTCGTCTTTCTGCTCGGACAACCAGCGCCAGGCCAGCACAGCGCCCGGGCCAATGCCGCTGACCAAAGTGGCCGGGCCATTCAGTTCACGCAGGCCGGTTTGCAGGGCGCGGCTTTGCAGCAGGCAGTCCTTGGGCAGAATCACCTGGACGATCTGCGCCGAAGCGCTGCGGCTCAGGGTGCTCAGTTGTTTGTCGCTGAGTTTCTGTTCGTCATTGACTGCCACCAGCACCTGAGCCTTGGGCTTGGTGCCGGGGATCACACGGGTCATGGCCGGGCCATCGGCCGGTGTGAGCTGTTCCAGGGTCGGTTCCGGTGCCGGACGTTTGAGGTACCAGTAACCGCCGCCGGCAATCACGGCCAGCACGATCAGTGCAGCCAGGATGTACTTCAGGGAGCGTTGAATCATCAGCGTTTCACCAATCCAGTCAAGCCGCCCGCGATCAGGGCAGCAGTGTCGGCCAGCGCCACCAGCGGATCGAGTCCGGCGGGCACGGCCATATAACGGGGTTCCCAGTCAGGCTGGAACTTGTCTTTGAAGCGGCGCAAGCCTTGGAAGTTGTACAGCTGCTCACCACGGCGGAAAACCATCGAACCCAGACGCTGGGTCAGCGGTGCACCACGTCGGGGTTGCAACCCCGACAACGGCACCATGCCCAGGCTGAAGCGCGCGTATCCGTGACTCTTATAGTGTTGAATCAGGCCGACCATCATGAATTCCATGGTCAGCTTGGGGGCGTCCGGGTGCGCGCGCATCAGGTCGAGGCTGGCCAGGTCATGGCTGTAAGTCTCGAGCAGGTTGGCGAACGCCACCGGGCGGCCTTCGAAGCGAATCACCGCAATGCGGAAATGCTTCAGGTAATCGTCGCTGAAGCGGCCGAGGGAGAAGCCTTTCTCACGCACGTTCTTGCCGGTCAGCCACGCATCGGAAATCACTTTCAGCTCATCCATCGGCGCCTGACCCGGCTCATGGATCTCCAGCGACAGACCGTCGCGGGTACCACGGTTCCAGGTGTAACGCAGGTCCTTCATTTCTTTGCCCTTGGCTTCCAGGTCAAAGCGATGCAGATCGACCCGGGCCTCTTCGCCAAGTTTGATCGCGGTCAGGCCGATGTCCATGTAGTACGGCAGATTCTCCGCGCGCACCTGATAGAAAACCGGGCGGGCGTGGTGAATGTCACAGAGGTCGCGGAACTGCCAGATCATTTCGGCGCGTTGCTGGCCAGGGCCGATCGGGTCGTACAGCGCAACAAGGCTGCGGCCCCGACGCGCGTACATCAGGAACGCTTCGTCGTTCTGGTGAAACAGCAACGCCTTGTCACCGGTCAGCGCGAGGCCACCGTCGGGTTGCGACGATGCCATCAGGATCTTCGCCGCGCGATCCAGTTCGTCAGGCGTCGGCAAGTGAATGACCGGGCGTGCGGTGCGCAGCAGCCAGGTCAACGCGATCACCAGCAACAGCACAGCGGCGCCGAGCAGCGAGCGCAGGCCACGGGGCGCGTCAGCATCAAGGGTGAACTGCCACCACAGCTGATGGCTGTACGGCACGTCTTGATAGGCGAACAGCAGCAGCCACGTCGATGCACCGAGGACGCACAGGCTGGCCACCAGATACAGCGGCGAGAAGGGCAGTTCGGTCAGACGACTCGGGCGATAGAACGAGCGACGAAATACACCGAGCAATGCCGCGGTGAGGGTCATCAGCGTGGCTTCTTCCCAGTCGAAGCCTTTAAGCAGCGAGAGCAGGGCGCCAACCAGCAGCAGAATGGTGGTAAGCATCCAGGCTGCCGACAGGCGACGACGCAGGCCCTGAGCGAGCATCAGGCAGAGCACGCCGATCAGGCTGGCGCCGAAGTGCGAAGCGTCGACCAGACGATGCGGGATCAGAAAGCCGATGTGCTCCAGACGTGTGTCGATCTCGGGCGTGGCGCCGGAAAACAGCAGCACCACACCGGACAAGAACACCAGCACCGCCAGAATTGGTGCCGCCAGACCAGACGCTGCGCGCATGGTCTGAGTCTGAAACAGGCGCTGACCTTCGTTGATCAGCAGGAATACGCACGCGACCAGCAGCGGCAGTACCACATAGATCAAGCGATACAGCAGCAACGCTGCGGCCAGTGGGGCGGCACCCAGCTTGTCGGCGAAAGCGGCCAGCAGGATCGCTTCGAACACACCGACGCCGCCGGGTACATGGCTGAGTACGCCGGCAGCCAATGCCAGCAGGTACACCAGCAGGAATGCACCAAACGGCGGCGCTTCCGGCAGCAGCAGATAAAGGACAGTGGCGGCAGCCGCAACGTCGAGGGCGGTAATGATCAGTTGCAGGAACGTCAGGCGCCGGCCCGGCAAACGCAGCGTACGGCGGCCCACCCTGACCAGCAGGTTGTCGCGCAACGGTTGTTCCGGCAGGCGCCGACGGTAGATGCCGATAGCCAGTACTGCGCCAAGCAACAGCACGACAGCGGCGACTGTGCCGAGCAGGCCTTCGGATAAACCCAGCGCCTGCGAGGCAGCGGGCAGGTCGCTCAGCGTTGCCAGTGCGGCCAGGGGCGGCAAGGCGCAGCCCAGCGACAGACTGGCGAACAAGGTCATGTGCGCGACTTCCGACGCCCCCAGACCCAATCGTGCATATAAACGGTAGCGCACCGAACCGCCGGACAGCAGCGACAGACCGATCGCATTGCCGATCGCAAACGCGGTGAAACCGCCCAGCGCCAACGTGCGCGGCGGTAATGTCACGCCGGCATAACGGCTGGCCGACCATTCATAGCCGAGCAGAATAATGAAGCCGACCACGGTCGCAGCGAACGCGCCGAGCAGGGCGGGTTTCGGCACGTCGAGAATCGAGTCGTGCAAGGCATCGAGATCGAGTTCGGCGAGCAGATGTCGACAGGCAATCAGCGCAATCGCGAACAACAGCAAAGTGACCGCCAGACCAATCGGTTGCCGGTATTTGCTTAACCGATCCAGCAAGCGCAAACGCTCGGGTTTGATCGGATGTTCCGCTGTGACGGTGTCTTGTGGATCAGACGAGTTGGCGCGCATCAATCACCTCTTGGATTGTGCGCGACAGGATGGAGGTATCCAGCCAAGTTACCAATCCCTGTAGAAAAAAATAATCACAAAATACTACGCCTCTCACCGGGTATCGGCGAGGGCAGTTCCTGGATTGCAGACGTCTTGCCTGCGACTCAAGCATAGTCGCAAGTGAGCACTTCTGAAGATCCCAAGCGGTTCACTGCACAGTGACAGATCATTGTTGCGAAAGGACTTTTTCAACAGATACAAAAAAGGCCACTCTTTCGAGTAGCCTTTTTTGATGTTTGGTTGCGGGAGCCGGATTTGAACCGACGACCTTCGGGTTATGAGCCCGACGAGCTACCAGACTGCTCCATCCCGCGTCTGTGTGGCGGCATTCTACAGGCGAACGGCGAGGTGTCAACCGCTAATCCCATAAAGGGTCAAATAAGTGTGCATTCGCGTCAAACGGTCGCAGGTGTCGCGTTAAGTTTCGGAAATGCAAAGAATTCCTGTTTGGGGCTCGCTTCTCTATAAGAGTAGGAAATCCACAAAGCAGACGCGCACAAAAAAGGCCACTCTTTCGAGTAGCCTTTTTTGATGTTTGGTTGCGGGAGCCGGATTTGAACCGACGACCTTCGGGTTATGAGCCCGACGAGCTACCAGACTGCTCCATCCCGCGTCTGTGTGTCGGCATTCTACAGAGGAACGCCGGGGTGTCAACCTTAAATCTGGATAAAATCTGTTGAGGTTCAATCGGTTAGCGTTTTTTCACAGGTGTTTTTCAGGCTGCAGGGCAGGCGGAGCAAGGCTTTCAGCTCTATTGAAGGTCGTCCGTCGATTGAGAAAATAAATTCAAAGCTGATTTCCTACACGCGGAAAAGAACATTCATACCACTGGTGCTATATACAGGTGTCAGTGAGATACTGCCGATCCGGCTCGCCACGTTTCCTTTTCTGACATGACTCAGCGAAAAATCATCCACATCGACTGTGATTGCTTCTACGCCGCCATCGAGATGCGCGATGACCCGCGTCTGGCCGGCAAGCCGTTGGCGGTGGGTGGTTCGGTGGATCGGCGCGGGGTGATCGCGACCTGCAACTATGAGGCGCGTGCCTATGGCGTACGTTCGGCAATGGCGTCGGGGCATGCACTGAAGCTGTGCCCGGACCTGACCATCGTCAAGCCGCGCATGGACGCCTATCGCGAAGCGTCGAAAGAAATACATACGATCTTCAGTGATTACACCGACCTGATCGAACCGCTGTCGCTGGATGAAGCCTATCTGGATGTCTCGGATAGCGCGCATTTCGGCGGCAGTGCCACGCGGATTGCCCAAGACATCCGTCGGCGAGTCTCCAATCAATTGCACATCACCGTGTCTGCGGGTGTGGCGCCGAACAAGTTTCTGGCCAAAATCGCCAGCGACTGGAAAAAGCCCAATGGCTTGTTCGTGATTACGCCAGATCAGGTCGAAGACTTTGTCAGCGGCTTGCCGGTGAACAAGTTGCACGGCGTCGGCAAAGTCACTGCCGACAAACTCGCTAAACTCGGCATCGTCGACTGCTTGCAACTGCGCGAGTGGGACAAGCTGGCGCTGGTGCGCGAATTCGGCAGCTTCGGCGAGCGCTTGTGGAGCCTGGCCCGTGGGATCGATGATCGCTTGGTGCACAACGACAGTCGGCGTCAGTCGATCAGTGTGGAAAATACCTACGACGTTGATCTGCCGGATCTGCGCAGTTGCCTGGATAGGCTGCCGGAGCTGCTGGAAACCCTGAAAACCCGCATGGCACGGATCGACAGCAGTTATCGGCCGGGCAAGCCGTTCGTTAAAGTGAAGTTTCATGACTTTACCCAGACGACCTTGGAGCAGGCCGGGGCAGGGCGGGATCTGGGCAGTTATCAGTTGATGCTGACGCAGGCGTTCAATCGCGGCGGGAAACCGGTGCGGTTGTTGGGGGTGGGGGTCAGGCTTGAGGATTTGCGTGGCGGGTTTGAGCAGATGGAGTTGTTTGAACGTTAAAAGGCAAAAGATCGCAGCCTGCGGCAGCTCCTACAGGGAAACGCGATCCTCTGTAGGAGCTGCCGAAGGCTGCGATCTTTTATGGGGCCTTAATTCGGTCCTGGATCTGCCACCAGACGCCCGGCATCCTTGGTCAGCGACTTGAGAAACTCAGTCTGCAACTCAGGATCGTTACGCGTCAGTTCGATCAGGCTTTGTTCCAGTTCGCTGGCTTCTTCCTCCAGACCCAGTTCCGACAGACGTTTGACCCGGTGTACCCACTGGCTCACTTCGTCGTCTTCCAGATCGTCGTAAATCAGCCCGTGCGCCTCCAGCAACTTGCCACGCAGATGACTGCTGATCATCAGCGACGAATCAGAGTGCACGTCATCCTTGCTGTCTTCGACGCTGATCTGCAATTTGCCGACATGATTGAGGTCATTTTCGGCAAACGGACTGTCGAGCAGATTCAGGCGCAGCACACCGTTGCGATCGGTGGTCATGTCGAACGTCTGTTTGCCTGCCTTGACCTGCACCGGACGTTCGCTCCACGGCAGGCTCGAATACTCCGTGCGCTTGTCGCGCTGGACTTCATCGATACCCGCCAGGTTCTGCTGCGCGCGACCATTGGACTGCACGTTCATGAACGGATTGAGCCCGGCAAAACCGTAGCTCAGCCAGTCCTTGGTGACGCTGTCCGGCAGGTTGCCGAGGGCGAAAACGTTGACCACGTTCGCGCCCACACCGCCGACCACGGCCACCACGCCCAGCGGGATCTCGTAGACCTCCCGCCAAGGCTGGTAAGGCGTGTAGCGATCGTAACGACGGGTGACTTCGAACTCGGTGACTTCGAAAGTCTTCTGCTCGTTGATCTTCACGCGTCGCTGCGGCAGCTCAAGCGCCTTAGGCTCACCGACATCAATCTGCAGGCTATGGTCGAGCAACTTGCGCTCGACCCGCTCTTCGTGCTCGCTGCGTTGTGACATGTGATTGGCACAGCCGCTGACCAGCAGGGCACCGCACAGGGCGGTACCACCGAGGCCTAAGGTGTTTCGCTTGAACATGACGTCTCTATCTGGTTTCAGCGGCGGATACGGGCCTGCAGGAAGGACAATACGTCGGCCACCGGCAATGCTTGCGCTTCGCCTTCGGTCCGGCTCTTGTATTCCAGGTTGCCTTCGGCGAGGCCGCGGTCGCTGACCACGATCCGGTGAGGAATGCCGATCAGCTCCATGTCCGCGAACTTGATGCCCGGGCTGGTTTTCTTGTCGCGATCGTCCAGCAGCACTTCGAAGCCAGCGGCCGTCAGTTCGGCGTACAGCTTGTCGGTGGCTTCGCGCACCTGCTCGGTTTCATAACGCAGCGGTACCAGAGCGATCTGGAACGGCGCCAGGGTGTCGCTCCAGATGATGCCGTTGGCATCGTTGTTCTGTTCGATGGCCGCCGCCACCACGCGGGAAACGCCGATGCCGTAGCAACCCATTTCCAGGGTCACCGGCTTGCCGTTCTCGCCCAGCACTTCGCACTTCATCGCCTTGCTGTACTTGTTGCCCAGCTGGAAGATGTGCCCGACTTCGATACCGCGTTTGATTTCCAGCGTGCCTTTGCCGTCCGGGCTTGGGTCACCGGCGACGACGTTACGCAGGTCAGCTACGGTCGGAACCGGCAGATCGCGCTCCCAGTTCACGCCAAAGTAGTGCTTGTCGTCGATGTTCGCGCCGATGCCGAAGTCGCTCATCAGCTCGACCGAGCGGTCGATGATGATTGGCAGCGGCAGGTTCAGCGGGCCGAGCGAACCGGCGCCGGCGCCAATGGCGTCACGCAGTTCGGCATCGGTGGCCATGACCAGCGGGCTGGCCACGCCAGGTTGCTGGGCAGCCTTGATTTCGTTGAGTTCGTGGTCGCCACGGATGACCAGCGCGATCAGCTTGCCTTCTTCTTCGGCGCGCACGATCAGGGTCTTGATGGTCTTTTCAATCGGCAGATTGAATTTTTCCACCAGCGCCGCGATGGTCTTGGTGTCTGGTGTATCGACCAGGCGCAGTTCTTCGGTCGCAGCAGCACGCGAAGTTTCGCGTGGCACCGCTTCGGCCTTCTCGATGTTCGCCGCGTAGTCGGAACCGTTGCTGAAGACGATGTCGTCTTCGCCGGACTCGGCCAGTACGTGGAATTCGTGCGAACCGGCACCACCGATCGAACCGTTGTCGGCTTCAACCGGGCGGAACTTCAGGCCCAGACGGGTGAACACGTTGCAGTACGCCTGGTGCATGCGGTCATAGGTGACCTGCAGCGACGCCTGATCAGCGTGGAACGAATACGCATCCTTCATGATGAATTCGCGGCCGCGCATCAAGCCGAAGCGTGGACGGATTTCGTCACGGAATTTGGTCTGGATCTGGTACAGGTTGATTGGCAGCTGTTTGTAGCTGCTCAACTCGTTGCGCATCAGATCGGTGATCACTTCTTCGTGGGTCGGGCCCGCGCAGAAGTCGCGACCGTGGCGGTCTTTGATGCGCAGCAGCTCAGGGCCGTATTCTTCCCAGCGCCCCGATTCCTGCCACAGCTCGGCCGGTTGGGTGCTCGGCATCAACACTTCCAGAGAGCCGGCAGCGTTCATCTCTTCGCGAACGATGGCTTCAACCTTGCGCATAACCCGCAGGCCCATGGGCAGCCAGGTGTACAGGCCGGAGGCGAGCTTGCGGATCATGCCGGCGCGCAGCATCAGCTGATGGCTGATCACGACCGCGTCGGAAGGCGTTTCTTTCTGTGTGGCGAGCAAAAATTGACTGGTGCGCATGGTTGGCCGTTGTCGGTTGCTATGACTGGAAATGACTCCGCAGTGTACCGGCGAGTTTTGCCGACGTACAGGCGTGAGGTCAGTGGAGAGGCACGACGGCGGGATTCCTCCCGCCGTTGCCGAAACGTCTTACGATTCTTCCGCGACCGGTGTCGGCACAGGCTCGGGCGTTGGCGTCGGGCCTTCGCGGCGGCTTTCCTGGAACCAGTGCAGGGCGATCAACACAAGCGTCGGCACACCGAGCAGGGCGGTGATCAGGAAGAAGCTGTGGTAACCGAACTTCTCGACCAGTACCCCGGAATATCCGCCCATCAGGCGCGGCAGCAGCAACATGATCGAGCTGAGCAGGGCGTATTGCGTGGCGGAGAACTTCAGGTTGGTCAGACTCGACAGATAGGCAACGAACGCCGACGTCGCCAGGCCCGAGCTGAAGTTGTCGAGGGAAATGGTCACCACCAGCATCTGCAGGTTCGGGCCCATGTCGGCGAGCATCACGAACAGCAGGTTGGTGGCGGCCGAGGCCGCGCCGCCGATGAACAGAATCGGCAGAATGCCGAAGCGCACGATCAACAGACCGCCCATGCCGGCGCCAACCAGCGTCATGATCAGGCCAAAAATCTTGCTGACACTGGCAATCTGATCCTTGGTGAAGCCCTGATCGATATAGAACACGTTGGCCATGACGCCCATTACCGTGTCCGACATCCGATAGGTGGCGATCAGACCCAGTAACAGAAACGCCTGCCAGCGATAACGCAAAATGAAGTCGTTGACCGGTGTCAGCACCGGCGCGAGGCCGCGACGACCCATGGTCGACAGGCACAGGCCGGTGAGCAGCGTATAGAGAATGGCGCGCAGGAACGCGCGGTCTTCGAGCAGCAGATCGAGTGGGCTCATGCCGCCGAACAGCACGCTGGCGAAATCGGTGTTGTAGAGCTGGGTGAACATCGCCGGTACGGAGACCAGTAGAACGATCAGCACAAACACCGACATTAACTGATGCATGAAGGTGTAGCGTCCGGCCTGCAACTGCGTGCGCAGTGGCACCGGCGGCTCACGCATGAACAACGTAGTCAGCAGCGCGGGAATCATCAGTGCACCGAACAGTGCGTAAGTGCCGGCCCAGGCCGAATGCTGATAGTTGAAGCCCGTGGAGCCGAAGCCCTCGGCGAAGAACAACGCACCGGCAGTCGCCAGCAGCGCGGCCACGCGATAACCCGACATATAACTGGCGGCGAGGGCGGCCTGGCGGTTGTCTTCGGCGATTTCCAGGCGATAGGCGTCTACCGCAATGTCTTGAGTGGCGGAGGCGAAGGCGACGACCACGGCTATCGCGATCAACCAGGACAGGTGTTTTTGAGGGTCGCAGAAGCCCATGCCGATCAGGCCCAGAATCACCAGTGCCTGCGAAAGCACCAGCCACGAACGGCGTCGGCCAAGCTTGCCCAGCAGTGGCAGGCGCCATTGGTCGAGCAGGGGCGACCAGACCCATTTGAACGCATAGGCAAGGCCGATCAGGCTGGCATAGCCGATGGTTTCACGGGCTACGCCCGCTTCACGTAGCCAGACGGAAAGCGTTGAAAACACCAGCATGTACGGCAGGCCGGCGGCGAAACCCAGCAACAACAGCACGAGCGTCGAAGGACTGGCATAAGCGGCTAGCGCGGCGCGCCAGGTTTTACGGGGCATGGGCTGAAGTCTGCCTCAAGATTGCGAAAACAAAGCGCGCACTCTAACCGCTGTGCTCTACCGGGCGCCAGCCATGGCGCTGAATATCCACACGATTGTTCAGGACGGTGATGCCTTCCAGGCGCAATCGGGCCCGTTGTTCATCGCCCGACGGGCTGCCCACCGGCAGGCTGATCCGACCGCCGGCGCCCAGTACGCGGTGCCAGGGCAGTCTGGTATCGCCGGGCAACTGACTCAGGGTGCGGCCGACCCAGCGGGCGGCGCGCCCCAACCCGGCCAGTTCAGCTAACTGACCATAGCTGACGACTTTGCCTTCTGGCACTTGGGCGAGCGTCGAGTAGAGCGCCGTGCGTCGGATTTGCGCATCGTTTTCAACGCTGTCGAGCGGGTCTTTCACGTACGCGATTCCTGAACATAAACAGTTTGATGGCTTTCAGAGTAATCCGTGATCGCGCAGTTGAGAAATGAACTCATCAGAAATAGTCCGGTCAGTCCTTGTCAGGGTCTTATTCCTACGGATAATGCCGACCTTTTTCCGCAAACTTGAGCCTTCGATTCGCTTATGTTGTCCAGATCCTTGCTGTGCCTTGCTGTTTTCAGTGCGTCCACGCCCCTGCTTGCCGACACCGTCTGGTTGAAGAACGGTGACAAGTTGAGCGGCACCATCACCGTATTCGATGGCGGCAAGCTGTTGATCCAGACCAAATATGCCGGTGCGGTCAGCATTGACTGGAAAGAGGTCAAGACGCTGGACAGCGATCAGCACCTGCTGGTCAAGCAGGATGCCTACGCCGGTGAAGTGTCCAAGTCGCTGACGGCTGCCGAAGATGGCAAGGTCACCCTGGCCAACGGTGAGGCGCCGAAGACCGTCGAGCTGGCGAGCATTCAGCAGATTCTCAAACCGAAACCGGTGGTCGAGGATCTGGTGTGGAAGGGTAATGTCGACCTGGCGCTGGACTATCAGCGCGCCGAAAAGGACACCGATGACTACGATGTCGGCTTCAAGACTTCGGCACGTCATGGGAGCTGGCGCCACACCGCCGAAGGTGAATACAACCGCGAAGTGCAGGACGACGAAACCACCACCGACAACTGGCGCGCCGAATACTCACTCGACCGCTTCCTCACCGATAAGTGGTTCTGGCAGGGGCGTCTGAATTACAAACGCGATCACATCGAAGAGCTGGCACGCCAACGCGTGGTCGGTACCGGTCCCGGCTACCAGTTCTGGGATGACGAGTTGGGCGCGTTCTCGCTGGGTTCGCTGTTCAACCGCACCGATTACGAGTATCGCGATGGCAGCAAGGACAACTTCTATTCCGTCGCCATGAAGTGGGATTACAACCGCTATCTGATTGGCAAAAAAGTCGAGTTCTTCACCAATGGTGAAATCGGCAAGCCGCTGTCGGATGTGGCCAACTACGCGCTGGATGCGGAAATGGGGTTGCGTTACAAGGTCACCGACTGGGCTTCGCTCAACCTCAAGGCCGAGCGCGACATCATCAGCGGCACCAACGATGCGGATTTGAACAAGACCCGTTACACCGCCGGGTTTGGCGTGGCCTGGTAAGGCGCAAGCAAAAGATCGCAGCCTTCGGCAGCTCCTGCAGGATGTACATCAATCCTCTGTAGGAGCTGCCGAAGGCTGCGATCTTTTTTTACGCCCAGAAAACAAGCGCCCACAAAAAAGCCCCGCTTTTAAGGGCGGGGCTCTTTTCTAAAGAAGCTACAAGTTAGATAACTTGTACTTCTTCAGCTTGCATGCCTTTCTGACCGCGGGTAGCGATGAAAGAAACCTGTTGGCCTTCTTTCAGGCTTTTGAAGCCGTCGGATTGGATAGCTTTGAAGTGAACGAACAGGTCGTCACCGGATTGTGGAGTGATGAAGCCGAAGCCTTTTTCATCGTTGAACCACTTAACGGTACCGGTTTGGCGATTAGACATGGTGTAACTCCTTGAACAAAGATAACTGCGACACAGGAAGAACCCTGGCCGAGACTGAGTGCAAAGAGCAGGAAAAATTCTTGTAGATGGTTGGATCGAAATTCAACATATCGTGTAGAGATTCTCAGTGACACAAGCAACACAGTGACGCCACCTTAACCCAGTTTCAGAGAAGTGCCAATGCTTCTTGCGAAGGTTTCTCTGTTTTCGGGATCGACGGTGTGACGGTTCGTCGCCAGACCTAGTAAATCATGGGGGATCGGCGAGAATTGCAGCCCGCACTTTGAACCCGGCGGCGCGCCCGGTAAGATGCCGGACAGAATTTTTCCACCTCGCTATTCAGGACACCCCGCCATGAGCATCAAATCGGACAAGTGGATTCGCCGCATGGCGCAGGAACAGGGCATGATCGAGCCGTTCGTCGAGCGCCAGGTGCGCGGCAGCGATGACAGCCGAGTGATCTCCTACGGTGTGTCGAGCTACGGCTATGACGTGCGTTGCACCAATCACTTCAAGGTGTTCACCAACATCAACTCGTCCATCGTCGACCCGAAAAACTTCGACCCGGGCAGTTTCGTCGACGTCCACAGCGACGTCTGCATCATTCCGCCGAACTCCTTCGCGCTGGCCAGCACCGTCGAATACTTCCGCATTCCGCGCAATGTATTGACCATCTGCCTGGGTAAAAGCACCTACGCGCGCTGCGGCATCATCGTTAACGTCACGCCGCTCGAGCCGGAGTGGGAAGGCCACGTCACCCTGGAATTCTCCAACACCACCAACCTGCCGGCGAAAATTTACGCCAACGAAGGCGTGGCGCAGATGCTCTTCCTTGAATCCGACGAGGAATGCGAAGTTTCATACAAGGATCGCGGTGGCAAGTACCAGGGCCAGCGTGGCGTGACCTTGCCACGCACCTGATCGGTCCATCCGACAGATCGCGGGAATTCTTTGGCGGGCAGACACTCTATGGGGTGTACTGCCCGTTTTGTTTTCGGCAAAACGGGCCTTCGCCGAGGAGTGCCCTATGAAGATCGATCCGCAAATCACTGCCGAACTGGCAAGGCTCGAGCCCAATCAGATTGGCGTATTGGCCTGGTCCTTGTTGGCGCATCCGCCGCTGAACATGGCCGGTGGAATTCCCGGTCAACCCGATCCCGATACCCCCAACGAACAACCGACCGAGCCGGGCGAACCGACGCTACCGGACGAGCCGCCACCGGCACCGGTTGCCTGATCTGCATTGAAAATGAATGGCCAGTCAGATGCGGTCTGCGAAGACTTCAACTGACTGGCCATATTTCGTTATCGCCGATGACGAAGAGCCTGCTGCTGTCATCCTTCCCGACCGGATAGCCGCCGGTAAACGCGCCAAAGGCCGGCAGCAGGCTGAGGCGTTCGCCAAGCCTGAAGCATGCCAGGCGCAAGCTCTGCCGACCCTTGCCATGTAACCGATAGACCGGATGTATATGGCCTGCCAGGACATGTCGTTCAGGATGCGGGTCCGGTTCATGTTGCAAGGCGAATGGCCCGAGCAGCAGTGGTTCCGGCACCACCCGGATATTCAGCGATTCAGGCGGATCACCGGCGCGTTTGTCGTGATTGCCGCGGATCAGCGTCATCGGCAGATCAACATGACGCGCACGCCATTCGGCCAGTGCACGCAACGTTCCCACGGCATGTGAGCCGGGTCCGTGCAGGAAATCGCCAAGAAATATCAGTTGCCGACAAGGCAGTTTCGCCAGCAATCGGTCAATCACTGCAATATTGCTCGACGTGGTGCCTTGCGGGACCGGCTGGCCAAGGCTGCGGTAAGCGGCGGCCTTGCCGAAATGCACATCGGCAATCAGCAATGCCTGTTGCGCCGGCCAGTACAACGCTTTTTCCGGCAGCAGCCAGAGGTCCTCACCGGCGAGACGAACAGGGTAGGGCGCGCTCATCGGTATTTGCTCTTGTCGGCAGATTTCTCCAGATCATCGACCATCCGCCTGATGCGATCAGCGAGTTTCTCCGAACTCATGCTTTCACGCATGCGCTCCACCAGCAGCGGGAAGCCCAGCGGTGTAGGACGTTTAACCTGATGCACGTCCAGTTTCATCTGATTGATCCGCTCCAATGTCTGCTCCAGGCGCTGAATATCCAGTTCTTCTCGTAGGACTTCTTCCCCGGCCTGGGCCAGCAACAGGTTGTCGGCGTCATATTGTTTGAACACTTCGAAGAATAAACCACTGGAAGCCTGGACCTGCCGGGTGCTTTTCGGTGCGCCGGGGTAACCGGAGAAGACCAGCCCGGCAATCCGGGCAATCTCACGGAAACGGCGCAGGGCCAGTTCGCCGGCATTCAGACTGGCCAGAACGTCCTCCAATAAATCATCGGCATTGAACAGCTCGGCATTCAAATACTCGGCCCAGTCGATCGGCGTGGCGCTGAGTAATTCGAGACCGTAATCGTTTACCGCGATGGAAAACGTCACCGGTTGCCGTTGACTGACGCGCCAGGCCAGCAGACTTGCCAGCCCCAGATGCACCTGCCGCCCGGCAAACGGATAGAGGAAAAGGTGCCAGCCCTCGCGGGACTTCAGCACTTCGGCTAACAGGTTTTCTGTCGTGGGCAACCCAGACCAGCGCATCTGGGTTTCCAGCAACGGTCGCAACGCCTGCATTTCCGGGCCGACAAACTCGCCTTGCGCGGCGGCACTGAAGCGCCTGACCACGGCCTCGGCCAATTCGTTGGAAAGTGGCATGCGCCCGCCATTCCAGCGCGGTACGGCGGCTTTCTTAGCGGTGCTGCGTTTGACGTAAGCGGTCATGTTTTCCACCCGCACCAGTTCCAGCAACCGTCCGGCAAAAAGAAAGCCGTCGCCTGGTTTAAGCCGCGCGATGAAGCCTTCCTCGACACTGCCCAACTGTTTGCCGCCGCCGCCTTTGCTCCAGAATTTCAGCTGGATGCTCGCATCGCTGACGATGGTGCCGATGCTCATGCGATGGCGCCGCGCCAATCGCGCATCCGGTACGCGCCAGACGCCGTGCTCGTCCGGTTCGACTCGGCGATAATCCGGATAGGCTGTCAGCGACATCCCACCATGGCGTACGAAAGCCAGCGCCCAGGCCCAATCGGCGGGAGTCAACTCACGGTAAGCCCAGGCGCCACGGACTTCTTCGTACAACTCTTGAGGAATAAACCCGCCGCCGAGGGCCATGCTGACCAAATGCTGCACGAGCACGTCCAGCGGTTTGTGCGGTGACAGACGGGGTTCGATGCGCCGTTGCTCGACGGCATCGCGGGCGGCAGCGGCTTCGATCAGCTCAAGGCTGTGCGTCGGCACCAGTGTCACCCGCGATGTGCGTCCCGGTGCATGGCCGGAGCGTCCAGCCCGTTGCATCAAGCGCGCGACACCTTTGGCCGAGCCGATTTGCAGCACGCGTTCGACCGGCAGGAAGTCCACGCCCAGATCCAGGCTCGAAGTGCAGACCACGGCTTTCAGTTGCCCATTCTTCAGGGCTTGCTCCACCCAGTCGCGGGTTTCGCGAGACAGTGAACTGTGATGCAAAGCGATCAGTCCTGCCCAGTCCGGCCGCGCCTCCAGTAGCGCCTGATACCAGATTTCCGACTGCGCCCGGGTATTGGTGAACACCAGAGTGCTGGCGCAAGCATCCAGTTCAGCAACAACCTGCGGCAACATCTTCAGACCGATGTGCCCTGCCCAGGGGAAACGCTCGATGGCAGGAGGGAGGAGGGTGTCCACCTTCAGCGCTTTTTCGCTTTGCCCCTGAATGCTGACGCCGCCACCCTGTGGGATCAGCACCTGTTCGGCGTGGGATTGATTACCGAGGGTGGCGGACACGCCCCACACGATCAGATCGGGTTGCCAGTGGCGTAGACGGGCCAGGGCCAATTGCAGTTGCACGCCGCGCTTGTTGCCCAGCAGCTCGTGCCATTCATCGACGACGATCATGCGCAGACTCGACAGCGCTACGTGTGCATCGGCGCGGGCGAGCAGCAGTGTCAGGCTTTCCGGCGTGGTGATCAGGGTGGTCGGCAGGCGCCGGCTCTGCCGGGCGCGTTCGCTGCTGCTGGTGTCGCCGGTGCGCAGGCCGATGCTCCACGGGATCTGCAGGTCATCCATCGGTGTTTGCAACGCGCGCGCTGTATCGGCGGCGAGTGCGCGCATGGGGGTGATCCACAGGACGGTCAGCGGTGCGGCGGGTTGTTTGCGTTTGCGCGGTGTTTCGGGGGGAGGCAACAAGCGCGCGAAGCGATTGAGTGCGGCGAACCATACCGCATAGGTTTTACCGGCGCCGGTGCTGGCGTGGAGCAAGCCGGATTCGCCGTTTTTCACCGCCGCCCACACCTGTTTCTGAAAGGCGAACGGCTTCCAGTCGCGGGCGCTGAACCAGATTTTTGCCAGGTCGGGAGATTTCGCCATGCGGCTGCGCGCGCTCTGGAGGTGTTCTTCCAGTGACCGCGCCAACACAGAAAAGGTTTAAAAACACCGCACATCACCTGTAGGAGCTGCCGCAGGCTGCGATCTTTTGATCTTGTTTTTTAAAATCACAATCAAAAGATCGCAGCCTTCGGCAGCTCCTACATAGGCGGCGTTGACAGGCCGTATGGATCGCAGGGCAATACGTGGGTCATTTCAGGTTGCCGCTGAGGAACTGCTTCAGGCGTTCGCTTTTCGGGTTGCCGAGCACATCCTCGGGCGCCCCTTCTTCTTCCACCAGACCCTGATGCAGGAACAACACCTGGCTGGAGACTTTTCGCGCGAAGCTCATCTCGTGGGTCACCATGATCATGGTCCGGCCTTCCTCGGCCAGCCCTTGAATGACCTTCAACACTTCCCCCACCAGCTCCGGGTCGAGCGCCGAGGTCGGTTCATCGAACAGCATCACTTCCGGCTCCATCGCCAACGCCCGGGCAATCGCCACGCGCTGTTGCTGACCGCCCGACAAAAACGCCGGGTACTGATCCGCCACCCGCGCCGGCAGCCCGACCTTGTCCAGATAACGCCGGGCGCGATCGTCAGCCTCCTGTTTGCTGCAACCCAGCACCCGGCGCGGGGCCATGGTGATGTTTTCCAGCACGGTCATGTGGCTCCACAGGTTGAAATGCTGGAACACCATCGCCAGACGCGTGCGCAATCGTTGCAGTTCATCGGCGTCGGCGACGTGCATGCCGTGGCGGTCGGTGACCATGCGGATCGCCTGGCCATCGAGGCTCATGGCGCCGTCGTTGGGTTGTTCGAGAAAGTTGATGCAGCGCAAAAAGGTACTTTTGCCCGAGCCACTGGCGCCGATCAGGCTGATCACGTCGCCGGTCCTGGCCTTGAGCGAAACGCCTTTGAGCACCTGATGGTCGCCATAGCTTTTATGCAGGCCTTCAACGGTCAGTTTGTACATGGGACAGACATCCTCAAGGCGAAAGTAGGTAGCCGCTGCGGTACGCTTCGGCGCCCGCGACGTGGGCAATGACCATGCCGGCAGTGGCCATGCGTCGCAGCGAGCGGGCGTACATCAGGCCGGCGCTGGTGCAATGAATGGGGGTGATCCGGTCGTTGATCGGGTCGATGATTTCGGCGATCTGCTGTCCCGCTTCCAGGACTTGCCCCGGTGTGGCGGTGTAGACCAGCAAGCCGCCGACCGGCGTGGTCACCGGTTCGACGCCCGCCAGAGGCGTGGCCGGGAACGGCAACGGCGGCTGCGGTTTGGTCTCGCCGACAATCGCGTCGGACTGGATCAGATAGTCGATCAGCGCCTGGCAATCACGGCTGGCCATCGGGTGATTGACGTCACCCTGGCCGCGCAATTCGACGGTTACCGAGAAACTGCCGAGCGGAATCTCGAAGTGTTCAGCGAAGCGTTCCTTCAATTGCCACCACAGCAGGGTGAAGCATTCGTCGAATGACTGACCGCCGGAATCGGTGGCCAACAGGCTCGCCTGAGCTTCGATGTAGCGCGCCAGCGGTTCGACCTGCGGCCACGCTTCGGGCGTGGTGTAGAGGTGAACCACCGATTCGAAGTCGCAGTGCAAGTCCAGCACCATATCGGCATCACAGGCCAGCCGTTGCAGGGTCAGGCGCTGGGATTGCAGTTGGGTGCTGGCGGTCTGGCGGGCGAGGGCGTCGCGCAGATGGCGGCGGATCAGTTCGAGGTTGTGCTGCGGATCGTCATTCAGCTTGCCCTCGATGGCATTGCCGATTTCTTCGCTGAGGTCGACAAACCAGCGGTTGAAGTTTTGGCCGCTCTCCAGTTCGTACCGGCCCAGCGGCACGTCCATCAGCACTTGTTCGAGGCCGACCGGGTTGGCCACCGGCACCAGCACGATTTCGCTGCGCAGGCGGCCGGCGGCTTCCAGCTCGGCCAGACGCTGCTTGAGGTGCCAGGCCACGAGCATGCCGGGCAGTTCATCGGCGTGCAGCGAGGACTGAATGTAAACCTTGCCCTTGGCCTGTTCCGGGCCGAAGTGGAAGCTGTGGATCTGTCGTGCGGTCCCCGGCAGCGGGGCCAGCAGGTCATGTATCTGGTGGCGCATTGCAAAGGTGTCCTAGTGAGTCGGCCCGAGGAAGGCCAGCCATCGGCGTTCAGCAAGGCGGAACAAGCCGACCAGCGCAAAGGTAATGGTCAGGTAGATCAGCGCGGCGATGCCGAACGACTGAAAAGTCAGGAAGGTCGCCGAGTTGGCGTCCCGGGCGACTTTCAGGATGTCGGGGATGGTCGCGGTGAAGGCCACGGTGGTCGAGTGCAGCATCAGGATCACTTCGTTGCTGTAATACGGCAACGAACGGCGCAGCGCCGACGGCATGATCACGTAGGCATACAGCTTCCAGCCGGTCAGCCCGTAGGCCTTGGCCGCTTCGACTTCGCCGTGGTTCATGCTACGGATCGCCCCGGCGAAAATCTCCGTGGTATAGGCGCAAGTGTTGAGGGCGAAGGCGAGGATCGTGCAGTTCATCGCATCGCGAAAGAAACTGTCGAGCAACGGCTGCGCACGCACGGCGGCCAGGCTGTAGATCCCGGTGTAGCAGATCAGCAACTGGATATACAACGGCGTGCCACGGAACAGATAGGTGTAAAACTGCACCGGCCAGCGAATGTAGAAGTGCGGCGAGACGCGCGCAATCGACAGCGGAATCGACACCAGGAACCCGATGAAGATCGAGGCGCTGAGCAACCACATCGTCATCGCCAGCCCGGTAATGTTCTGGCCGTCGGTATAAAGGAAGGCGCGCCAGTATTCCTGCAAGAGTTCGATCATCGTACGGCCTCCCGCGAACCAGCAGCGTAGCGACGTTCAAGCCAACGCAGAATGAAGTTGGAAGCACTGGTAATCAGCAGATAGATCAAGGCAGCGAGGACCAGGAAGTAGAACAGTTGATAAGTGCTTTTACCGGCGTCCTGCGCCGCTTTGACCAGGTCGGCGAGGCCGATGATCGACACCAGCGCGGTGGCTTTGAGCATCACCATCCAGTTGTTGCCAATGCCCGGCAGGGCGAAGCGCATCATTTGTGGAAACACCACGAAACGAAAGCGCTGGCCGCGTTTAAGGCCATAGGCCGTGGCGGCTTCGACCTGACCGCGCGGCACGGCGAGGATCGCACCACGGAAGGTTTCGGTGAAATACGCGCCATAAATGAAGCCCAGGGTCAGCACCCCGGCACTGAACGGGTCGATTTCGATGTATTCCCATTCCATGTAATCGGTCAGCGTCGTCAACCAGGTTTGCAGGCTGTAGAAGATCAGCAACATCAACACCAGGTCCGGCACCCCGCGAATCAGCGTGGTGTAGAGCTGGGCGGGCAGGCGCACCAGTTTGATTTTTGACAGTTTGGCACTGGCGCCGAGCAGACCGAGTAACACGGCCACCAGCAGCGACAACGCCGATAATTTGATGGTCATCCAGGTGCCTTCCAACAGCAAAGGGCCAAAACCCTTGAGGCTGAAGGCTGTGAGCCCCAGATTTTGTAAGAGGTTTTCGAACATAAATCAGCAACCTGAGCGGATGGAAAAGGCGCCCATCGAGGATGGGCGCCGGGGCATTATTTGCCGCTGTACAGATTCAGATCGCCAAAGTGTTTCTTTTGAATCTCGGCGTATTTGCCGTCATCGTGTAACGCTTTGATACCTTTATCTAAAAGCGCTTTGAGCTCAGTGTTACCTTTCTTAATACCGACAGCGGTTTTGGCTGGCAGCAATTCGTTGTCGACCGGCTTGCTGACGTCATAGTCGGCGCCCTGTGGCGACTTCAAAAAGCCCAGTTCGGCTTGCAGCATGTCCTGGATACCCGCGTCGAGACGGCCAGAGGTCAGGTCGGAGTACACCTGATCCTGGTTCTGATAGGCCTGGGTTTTGACGCCGGCCTTGTCCAGCACGGCTTTGGCGTAGGCTTCCTGAATGGTGCCTTGCTCATAGCCGACGGTTTTGCCCTTCAGCGAAGCGACATCGGCGGTAATGCCGGAGCCTTTTTTCGACACATAGGCAGTCGGGCCAGAGAACAGCTCGCTGGAGAAGTCGATGACTTTCTCGCGGGCCGGGGTCACGGTCATCGACGAGATCACACCGTCGAATTTATTGGCCTTGAGGCCCGGAATCATGCCGTCGAAATCACTTTCGACCCACTTGCACTTGACCTTCAGTTCGGCGCAGATCGCGTTACCCAGATCGATGTCGAAACCCACCAGGCTGCCGTCGGCCGCTTTCGACTCGAACGGTGCGTACGAAGGGTCAACGCCAAAGCGCAGCTCTTTGTATTCCTTGGCCAGCGCGGAGCCAGCGGCCATGCACAACGCCAGTGCAGAAAGGGTCAGCAATGCTTTTTTCATTATTCAATCCCTAAGAACCAATATGAGCGCTTGTGGCGCAGAATTATTGTTACTGGAACGCGTACGACCTATAGAAAGTAGCAATTTCCGAACCAGAGTCCCGAACAAGTGTTTTAAAAGGTTGGGCGGGGAGGAATGAGGGCGATTGAATGCTCGGAAATGGGCATTGCGATTTTGCTGCACTGTTTCGGATCAAACTCCGATATTGAAGGCAGGTCACTGATCGTTCCCACGCTCTGCGTGGGAATGCCGCAATGGACGCTCTACGTCCGCTTTGGGACGCGGAGCGTCCCGGGCTGCATTCCTTTGCTGCGCGTGGGAACGATCATCGGATTGTGTGTTGTCCCGGGAAAAGGGGTCAGGCCAGCAGGTCTTGCAGGGTGGCCAGGCTATCCGCCTCATCCACGGTCTTATCCTGGCGCCAGCGCAGCATCCGCGGAAAACGCACGGCGATCCCGCTCTTGTGTCTGCGTGACAGGGCAATGCCTTCAAAGCCCAGTTCAAACACAAGACTCGGCTTCACACTGCTCACCGGGCCGAACTTTTCCACGGTGGTCTTGCGCACAATGCTGTCGACCTGACGCATTTCTTCATCGGTCAGCCCCGAATAGGCTTTGGCAAACGGCACCAGCGCGCGTTGGCTGGACTCGGGCGGGCCGTCCCACACGGCAAAGGTGTAATCGCTGTACAGGCTGGCGCGCCGACCATGACCGCGCTGGGCGTAAATCAACACGGCATCGACACTGAACGGATCAACCTTCCATTTCCACCACACGCCCATGTCCTTGGTGCGGCCGACGCCGTACAGCGAATCCCGCGCCTTGAGCATCATGCCTTCAACACCCAAGCGCCGAGAGGATTCGCGCTGGCGGGCAAGGTCGAACCAGTCGCTGCCGGTCAGCACCGGCGAGGGCAGCAGCACCGGACTGTTGCACCGGGCGATGACCTCTTCCAGTTGCGCACGGCGTTTGGCCTGCGGCTGATTGCGCCAGTCTTCGCCCTGCCATTCGAGCAAGTCGTAGGCGAGCACCACCACCGGCACGTCTTCGAGGATTTTCTTGTCGAGGGTCTTGCGGCCGATGCGTTGTTGCAGCAGGGCGAAGGGCTGCACGGCCGGTGGTTCGGTCGATTGCGGATCAAAGGCGTCTTCGGTGCTCGGGTGCGTGCTTTTCCACACGACGATTTCGCCGTCGATCACGGTGCCATCCGGCAAACCGTGCACCAGCACATCCAGTTCGGGGAAGCGCTCGGTGACCAGTTCTTCGCCGCGCGACCAGACCCACAAACGACCTTCACGCTTGACCACTTGCGCGCGGATGCCATCCCATTTCCATTCAATCTGCCAATCGCTCGCGGGGCCGATCAGCGCTTCGAACTCTTCAACCGGTTGCGACAAGGCATGGGCGAGGAAAAACGGGTAGGGCTGGCCACCGCGCTGGGCATGCTCATCGCTGGATTCAGGGGCGATCAGTTTCAGGTAGCTGGCGGCGCTCGGACGATTAGATAAATCGGTGTAGCCGACCAGACGCTGCGCCACGCGCTTGCTGTCCAGCCCGGCCATCGACGCCAAGGCGCGGGTCACCAGCAATTTCGACACGCCGACGCGGAAACTGCCGGTGATCAATTTGATGCACAGCATCAGGCTCGATCGATCCAGTTGCGCCCACAGTTCCGGCAGGCGCCGCGACAGGTACTCAGGGGATTCACCGCGCAGCGGCAGCAGTTTGTCTTCGATCCATTCGGCGAGGCCGGCGTCGGAGCTGTGCGGGTTTTCCGCGAGCACCAGAGAAATGGTTTCCGCGAGGTCGCCGACCGCTTGATAACTTTCCTCGAACAGCCACGGTTCCAGGCCGGAGACCTCGACGGCGAGTTCACGCAGGATTCTCACCGGCACCAACTGCCGGGGCCGGCCACCGGACAGAAAGTACACCGCCCACGCGGCGTCATGCGGTTCAGCCTGGGCGAAGTAGGTCTGCATGGCCGCCAGTTTGGCGTTGCTTGACGTGGTCGCGTCGAGTTCAGCGTACAACTCGGCGAATGCTTTCATACGGGCATCTCGGCGATAGTCGGTTCGGTGGCAATGTTTTCTTCTTCGTCGTCGCCGTATTCAGTGTTGAAGCCTTGGGCATCCAGACCCTGTTCGCGCAGATGCCGCACCAGCACGCCGATCGAACCGTGGGTGACCATCACGCGTTCCGCGCCGGTCTGCTCGATGGCCCACAGCAGGCCGGGCCAGTCGGCGTGATCGGAGAGGACGAAACCGCGATCGACGCCACGCCGCCGGCGGGTGCCGCGCAAACGCATCCAGCCGCTGGCGAACGCGTCGCTGAACTCGCCGAAGCGGCGCATCCAGCTGCTGCCTCCCGCCGAGGGCGGGGCGATGACCAGAGCCTGACGCATGATCGGGTCGCTTTTCTTCACGTCACCGGCGTAGATCGTCGGCGGCAAATACACGCCGGCTTCCCGATAGACCCGGTTCAGCGGCTCGACCGCGCCGTGGCTGAGGATCGGACCGAGGCTTGCGTCGATGCCGTGGAGAATCCGCTGGGCCTTGCCGAACGAGTAACAGAACAACACGCTGGCCTTGCCGGCCGCGATGTTGGCTGCCCACCACTGGTTGATCTCGCTGAACACCTGCGCCTGTGGCTGCCAGCGATAAATCGGCAGGCCGAAGGTCGATTCGGTAATGAAGGTGTGGCAGCGCACCGGTTCGAACGGGGCGCAGGTGCCGTCCGGTTCGATCTTGTAATCGCCCGACGCGACCCAGACTTCTCCGCCGTATTCCAGGCGTACCTGTGCCGAGCCGAGGACGTGGCCGGCCGGATGGAAACTCAAGGTGACACCGTGGTGCGTCAGGCGCTGGCCATAGGCGAGGGTTTGCAGGTTGATGTCCTGACCCAGCCGCGCACGCAGAATCCCTTCGCTGGCGCTACTGGCGAGATAATGCTGGTTACCGGTGCGCGCGTGATCGCCGTGGGCATGGGTAATGACCGAGCGCTCGACGGGGCGCCAGGGGTCGATATAAAAATCACCCGCAGGGCAATAAAGGCCTTCGGGACGGGCGATAACAAGGTCCATGTCGTTACCAGAAATGGGGGGCTTGTTAGCTATGAGGCTGGCGCGTGTGCGGAAGTTCTATCGACTTTGAAGAGCGACCCTCACCCCAGCCCTCCCGAAACGTCGGACCGCCCGGAGGGAGAGGGGGCCGACCGAGGTGTCTGGCCAGCTACATCGAGCTGAAAGACCGGGTCGATTATGGATTCGGGAGTGCACGAACCGACTTGACTCAGGATTCGGCAGTGCACGAACGGACTTGACTCAGGATTCGGCACAGCACCTTCAGGTCGGCGTAAGTCTGCAGCAACCCCCAATCAGTCCCCTCTCCCTTTGGGAGTGTATGTACCGGAGACATGGTGGACACATGTTCGGAGACATGGTGGACGGTTTTAGATCTTCTTACCTGCCGTAACGATCTGCAAGTTCAAGTCGATTCGGGCAATACGATGTCTACTCCAGTAGACATCGTGGATGCCATCTTCCGTCGTTTCCCGGATAGCTACTGACCTCCCGTAAAAAGCTTTTCCGACTGTGTATTCACGGTTCCGCCAGTAGATCTCGCCCTTCACCTGAACCTTCCTGACCACATCCCCATCGTCGTACTCCGGCGCCGCGGGTTGCTCCTGATATTCCCGTGGGCTGCTGCTGTAGCGAGTAGCAGGCACCTGCATGTCCAACGCTTGATGTGGACGCTTCTGGTTGTAGATATCACGCCAGATATCAAACGCCCGTTGTGCACCGTTGAGATCAATAAAATGTCGGTCTCGCAGGACTTCATTTTTCAGGCTGCGGTGGAAGCGTTCCAGCTTTCCTTGGGTTTGCGGATGATAAGGTCGAGAGTGCCCGACCTTGATGCCCTGACTCATCAGCCAGACCTCCAGCGCGGTATAAACGCCAGTCTGGTCACCCCAGGGTGAACCGTTGTCCATCGTCATGCGCAAAGGCAGACCATGACGCCGAAAGACCCGGATTAGATGCTCCTGAACGGTTTCACGTCGCTCATCGAGGCAGGCCGCGATACACAGCGAAAACCGCGAATGATCGTCCAGTATCGTCAACGGATGGCAGCGTCCCTGAGCCAGGCTGATATGGCCCTTGAAGTCCATCTGCCAAAGATCGTTGGGCGCTTCATGCTCGAAGCGGATAAACGGTTTAATCTCAGCGGCCTTTGAATCAACGCGTGAATGACGCTGTAAAACCGCATGCACGGTACTGACCGAAGGCATTACTACGCCGCTGTCTTCCAGCACACGTTTGAGCTTGCGAGCGCCCCAAGCCGCGTATTCCTCACTCACGGTCAGAATCTGCTGCTCAACCTCGTCAGCGCAGCGTTTGGGTGACGTCTTCGGTCGTCGAGACTGATCGATCAAGCCCTCTGCACCTGAAGTTTCAAACCTGTTGAGCCATTTGTAGGCAGTGCTTGGGCTGATATTGAATCGGCGGCAAAGCTGCCGGACATTGGCTCCTTCTTGCCGAGCCAAATGCACGAACTCTGAACGAAGCTGCACGGTGGACACCTCTTCCCAGGACACAGGTCATCTCCTTGGTGATGAGCAATGTGTCTATTAAAAAGTGTCCACCATGTCTCCGGTACATACAGGGAGAGGGTTAGGGTGAGGGGCTTTTGATGTGGCCTTATTTGCCGGGAGTAAGGGTCAAGCGGGTTTTGCCGTACACCCGGTCAAAGTTCTGCGGCTGCATCGGCAAGCCGATGTACTGCCCCTTCAACCACGCATCGATGCCATTGAGGTAATTCGGACTCACCGGATTCCCCGATTGCCCCGTACCGTTCTGCCCCATCAACGGTTCGGCCTGGCCGAAGTCAACGATGAAGCGCATCGACGGCGCACGCGTGGTGGTGAAATCCTGGCCCCAGGCGAACGCTGAAGTGTTCAACGTCGTGTGATCACCGCCCGCTGCCAGTGGGCCGCGCACGGTCTGGCCAATGCTGTTCTTCCAGGCATAGCTGTGCAGCTTGCCCCACTGCCAGGCCCGGTGATCCCCACCCAACTGGCTGTCGCCTGCGCTGATCGCCGCAGCGAGGCTGCGCGCGAGAATCACTGCTTTGTTCTCTTTCTGCGGCGTGCGGATGTCATCCCAGAACGGACTGTCCTCACGTCCCAACAGATGGTCAGCCTGCGCCGCGTAAGACAAATCACCATTGGCGATAAACGCTTTCCACGCCTGGCTCGATTCCGGGCCGAGCTCGTCGAGGAAGATCTGCTTCATGCTTTCCTGCAGGAACAGCTCATAGATCGCCGCGTCCGCCGAGGTCGGACTGAGCTTGCCGTCGAATGCCATCAACCGCGTGAACGCTTCGCGCGCCTTGCTGCGATCCGCTTCCGGCAGGGCATCGATCGCCTGTTTCAGCGGTTGCTTCATGCCCGGCGCTTCGAAGACTTTCTTCAGTTTGGCGGCGAAGGTGGTGGTCTGGTCGTATTGCATGGCGATCACGCTGCGGCTGTCGTGCTTGCCGCTGCCAGCCAGTTCCGCCAGACGTTCGCCACGCTCCGGCGCCGCCCAGGAGTTCGACAACTGCATGCCGTAACCGTGAGGAATCACGCGTTGGTTGGCGGTGCCGAGCCAGCCTTGCGCCGGGTCCTGATCGTAGGGGTGCAGCATCGGGTCGGCATAGCCATCCCAGTCGTAGCGACCTTCCCAGCCCGGCGACGGCAGCAGGCCTTCGCCTTCACGACGATTGGGGAAACGCCCGGTGACTTGCCAGCCGATGTTGCTCGCATCGGCGAACACCAGATTCAGCGCGATGGCGCGGATTTCACGGCTAGCGTCCGAGGCGCGCTCGATGGTTTGTGCGCGGGTCAGGTCAAAAAATGCATCCAGCGATTTATCGTCGGTGAAGCTCGGGGTCTGCAAGGCCAGGCCGAAACCGCTGCCTTGCGCCGCGGCCTGAGCGCTGTTGAGCAACGCGCCGTGACGGGTTTCGTACACCGCTTCGCGAATCGGCCGCTGGCCTTTGACGAAATAGGTTTCGTTGCGCACGCCCAGCGGCTGCCATTTGCCGTTGACCTCATAGGTCAAACTGCTGCCCTGGCGACGGATTTTTTCCAGAAACAGATCCTGGTTATCGCCGAGCACGCTGGTCGTGCTCCAGGCCACTTTGCCGTTGAAGCCGCCGAGGACCAACGGCAAACCGGCGACGGTGACGCCCGCCGCCTGATATTTCGGCGCGCGGATCTGCACGAAACTCCACAGCGACGGCGCGGCCAGCGGCCCGTGGGCGTCGCTGGCCAGCAGGCTCTTGCCGCTGCGGCTGCGTTGCGGGGCGATTGCCCAGTTGTTCGAAGAGGTCGTGCCCAGCAGGTTGAGTGCCGAGAGTTGCTGACTGGCGTTGCTCAGTTCGCTCAGACCGGGAATCTGCCCGTTGAGCTTGAGGCCTTGCAGCTTGTCGGCTTCGGCCAGTGGCAGGTTTTCGTCAGGCGCCGACGGCGTCAGCCACGCCAGTTTGTCGGTGGTCACGGTTTGCGCGAGCACCAAGGATTGAATTTCTTCCGGCAGGTTGGCCGACTGGCTGAAATTCAACAGGGCGAAAATCAGCGCCGAGTCTTCCGGGTTCCAGTATTCGGGCTTATAGCCGCTGGAGGCGAGGTCGCCCGGCAGTTTGTCGGCGTAACGGAACAAGTAGGCGTTGACGCCCCGCGCATAAACTTCGAAGAAGCGCTTGAGGCGTGGCGACGAGGCCTTGTACAGCTCAGCGGCGCTTTTCTTCAGATTGACCGCACGCATGTAGCGGTCGGCGTCGAGCATCGACGCGCCGGACATTTCCGCCAGACGGCCCTGCGCTAAAAGACGCAAGGTGACCATCTGGTTGATGCGATCGCTGGCGTGGACGTAGCCGAGGCTGAACAGCGCGTCGTGGAAGGTGTTGCTTTCGATCAACGGCATGCCCATGGCATTGCGTCGCACAGACACGTTCTGCGCCAGGCCCTTGAGCGGTTGCACGCCGGAGGTCGGCGGGAGGGTGTCCTGAGCGTTCCAGGTCTGGCAACCGGACAGGCCCAAAACACCGGCCACTGCTGCGGCAACGCCGAACCGGGGAAGAAAATGTGTGAGGGCTGGCGAGGCCATGGCAAAGCTCCTGCGGGGGGTAGCGTCAGTAAAGGCGCTACGTTAGTGAGCAGGAGGGTGCCGCGCAAGCGGGCGACAGAGTTATTTCTTCAGTTCTCGACGATCGTTCCCATGCGCAGCAAAGGAATGCCACAACGGACGCTCTGCGTTGGACTTTGAAGAGACGCAGAGCGTCCCGGGCTGCATTCCCACGCAGAGCGTGGGAACGATCAGGTGCAGGTCAGGCCTTCGGTGGATTGATTTTCTGCACCAGCGCGTAGGCCTTCACCGTCGCCGGGCGATCCTTGATGTGGTTGAACCAGCGCAGTACATGCGGGAAGTCTTCGAGATTCTGGCTCTGCCACTTGTGCGAGACGATCCACGGATAAATCGCCATGTCGGCAATGCTGTATTCGCTGCCGGCGACGAATTCGTTATCGGCCAGTTGCTTGTTCAACACGCCATACAAACGTGCGGTCTCATCAATGTAGCGCTTGATCGCGTAAGGAATCTTCTCCGGTGCGAACTGGCTGAAATGATGATTCTGCCCGGCCATCGGACCCAATCCGCCCATCTGCCAGAACAACCATTGCAGCGCCGTTTGCCGACCACGCAGGTCTTTGGGCAGAAACTTCCCGGTTTTCTCCGCCAGATACAAAAGAATCGCCCCGGATTCGAACAGCGACAGAGGCTCGCCGCCATCGGCCGGTTCATGGTCGACGATGGCCGGGATGCGGTTATTCGGCGCGATTTTCAGAAAGTGCGGCTGAAACTGCTCGCCCTGGCTGATGTTGATCGGATGGACGTTGTACGGCAGGCCGGCTTCTTCAAGGAACAGGGAGATCTTGTGGCCGTTGGGGGTGGTCCAGTAATACAGGTCGATCATGGAAAACTCCAAAGCAGAAATGGACGTGTTTGCGGACAGCAAACGCCGGCGTCAGGTCGTCCCGTGTGCGTTCGATAGCTTGCTTAGTGGGAAGAGGTGATGCTGAACTGCGCAGAATTCAATGACCCCGCGTGAGAAAAATCGCCATGGAGCTTCAGGCCAACGCTGCACTGATCATCATCGACCAGCAAAAAGGCATCCTGCAGCCGCGTTTGGGCCGAAGGAATAATCCTCAGGCGGAAGCGCGAATCCTCGATCTGCTGCGTCTTTGGCGACGCAGTGCAAGGCCGGTGATTCATGTACAGCACCTGTCGCGTGAGCCGGATTCGGTGTTCTGGCCCGGGCAGGAAGGGGTGGAATTTCAGCAAAGGTTTTTGCCGCAGGACGGTGAATGGCTGATTCAGAAACAGGTGCCGGATGCGTTTTGTGCCACCGGGTTAGAGGCGCGATTGAGTGAGGCGGGGATCGGGCAATTGATCATCGTCGGTGTGGCGACCAACAACTCGGTGGAGTCGACGGCGCGCACGGCGGGGAATCTGGGGTTTGAGGCGTGGGTGGCGGAGGATGCGTGCTTCACCTTCGACAAGGCCGACTATTTCGGCACGTTGCGTTCGGCTGAAGAGGTGCACGGGATGTCGCTGGGCAATTTGCACGGGGAGTATGCGACGGTGGTCAGTTCCGCACAGATTCTAGTGGCAGGCTGAAAAACTTCACCGTATGTGCAGGCCTCATCGCGAGCAGGCTCACTCCTACAGTAGATCGCATTCCATCTGGAAAGACGCTTTCAAATGTGGGAACGAGCTTGCTCGCGAAGGCGGCAGGTCAGGCGAAGAGGGTCTTCGCCCCGGACATCAAGCGCCGTGGCACTTCTTGAATTTCTTGCCGTTGCCGCATGGGCAAGGGTCGTTGCGGCCGACGTCTTTCAGGGCGTTGCGCACCGGTTCCTGGTGGGCGTGGCCGCAGTTCGGGCCGTGAACGTGGCCGTGGTCATGCTCGTGATGATGGTCGTGATCGTGGTTGCAGTCAGGGCCATGGACATGAGGTTGCTGGGTCATCGGTGTTGCTCCGGAATTAAATCGGCGGGGATTATCACGCCATTGCGCTCAAGGTGCACGTAGTGGGCGATGAATAAACCGGTTTCCATTTCGCCCTGCAGTCGATAAGGAATCTGCTGGTTGGGACTTTTCAGCATTTTCACCACCTCTTTGACCTGCGGCCACAGGTTGGTGCGGATCGGCACTTTGTAAATCCCGCTGCGTTTTGGCCCTACCGTGATCCAGCGTTCATATTCGCCATCGGCCAGCAGCATGTCGGCCAGATGAATGCGGTATTCGAGGCCGCGCACGGTCAGGTCGCTGTCGTTGGGGTTGTCGATGCGAAAGTGCAGGATGAATTTCTGCTCGAGCAGCTTGGCGCGCACCACTTCGACTTTCACCAGATGCACGGCCGGGTCGACGCTGTCATCGCTGAACCATGAGGCGCAGCCGCTGAGCCCGAGAAACAGGAAAAGGGTGAGCGATTGCAGTGCGCGTCGTTGAGCAAACATGAAGCAGCTCCTTTTGTTGCTCAGTCTAGCCCTAAAAGATCGCAGCCTTCTGCAGCTCCTACAGGGGAACCACATTCCAGGTGTAGGAGCTGCCGAAGGCTGCGATCTTTTGAACCTGGCTTCAAGCGCCGAAATACCCCGCACAGCATTTCTTGAATTTCTGCCCGCTGGCGCAGGGGCAACTGTCATTGCGCCCCAGACTCAATTGCACCGTCGGATCAATGAAGTACCAGCGTCCGGCGTTCTGCACGAACGAGGAGCGCTCGCGGTGGCTGTGTTCGCCCTGATCGTCGTGCCAGCGCGCAGTAAAGGTGACAAAGGCGTGTTCCGGCTGACCGCCCAGGACTTCCGAGCTTTCCACCTCAAGGCCGAGCCAGGTGCTTTGCGCGCTCCATTGACTGATCGACAGGCGATCCAGTCCCGCTTGCTGAGCGGGCAGGGTGGTCGCCACCAGGTAATCGATCAACCCCAGCACATAGGCGCTGTAGCGCGAACGCATCAGCGCTTCGGCGCATGGCGCTGGATGGCCGTCGTGATAGTGACCGCAGCAGGCATCCAGCAGATTGCCGCTGCCGCACGGGCAAATGGCTGTACTCATTGCATTACCACCAGTATTTCCCGAAGTTTTCCGGATTGGCCCAGAACCGCGAATTGAGCCAGTCGGGGACTTGTTTATAGTCAAGCAGATCGTAGGTGAACAGGGTCAGCACTTGATCGTCGCGTTGAAAGCGTTCACTGGCCTGCAGTGCCAGCGAATAGAAGTCGGTTTCCTGCCAGCCGCTGGCCGACAGATCTGCCAGCACGGCGATGCGGCTGGCGTTGAGATTGCGAATCCCGCCCAACAGGTTCAGGCCATCGCGTTTGGGCAAATGTTCCAGACAGTCGACCACCAGCGCCAGATCGAAACGCTGAGCCGCCAGTTCGGCAGGCAATGCGCCCGGCGCGGCATGGGCCACGGCGGTGTCTGGATGCGCCTGTTTAAAAGCGCTCAAGGCCGGAAACTCACTGGCGCCAATCAGCAGCAGACGCGCCGGGGCATAGCGATCCAGCAAAGCGGCCAACGCCTGTTGCGGCGTGCGGGAAGAAATGGCGACGTTCATCAAAGCTCCTCAATCAGACCGCCAAGACTAGCCTGCCTGACGGTGGCGGCAAAGAGCCCTGTTTCGCCCGTTTGCGGTAAATGTGCCGAAGTCCTGTGAACACGCTCGCAAACAGCGGTGGCCTATTGCTGGCGGAGATTAAAACTCCGGTCTTTACTCCCTGAATCGGTTCTAAGCCGATCCCTCAGGAGAAAACCAGATGAGCATAGTTCGGACAGCATTACCTTTGATTCTGCTAACCAGTGTGTTGACTGGTTGCGCAGGTTTACAGAAAACCGACTGGCCGACCTGTGCGGCGGTCGGTGGTGTTGTCGGTGCCGGTCTCGGCGCGACCGAAAGTTCGGCGTGGGCCGGCTACGGTGCGTTGCTGGTCGGCGGCACGGCAGCGGCCTATTGCTGGGTTCACGGTGATGGCGACGAAGACGGCGACGGTGTGCCGGACAGTCGCGACAAGTGCCCGCACACGCCTAAAGGCGTGCAGGTCGACGCTGACGGTTGCCCTCCACCCGCGCCTGCACCCGTGGTCGAAGAAGCTGTAGTGGTCAAGGAAGAAACCATTGTTATCCGTGATGTTCACTTCCAGTTCGACAAAGCCACATTGACCGGCCCTGACAAGCAAGTGCTCGACAAGGTCGCCACCCGCCTGAAACAGGAATCCTCGACAGCGCAGCTGACCGTGACCGGTCATACCGACAGCGTGGGCAGCGATGCCTACAACAAAAAACTGTCGGATCGTCGTGCGCACTCGGTGGTGGAATACCTGATCCAGCAGGGTGTGCCGCGCGCCAGCTTCGTTTCGGTGTCCGGTCTGGGTGAAAGCCAGCCAGTGGCCGACAACAAAACCGCTGACGGTCGCGCGCAAAACCGTCGTACCGAAATCAAAATCCAGCGTTAAGCCCCTCTCGCATCCGCAGCTTGTGCAGTCGCGGATGCGGGTCTTTACTCCTGTGTAACCGGTATGGGCCGGTGACACAGGAGCTTTCACAATGACTGTATTCTCAAGGTCCGTCTTGCCGGTGCTACTGCTAGGCAGTTTGCTGACCGGATGCGCCACTCACAGCGATGGCACTGCCCCCCTCAATCAACGTACGTGGCCGATCTGCAGCCTTCTCGGAGGGCTGGTCGGTGGCGGTCTTGGCGCCATTGAAAGTGCTGGCTGGGCCGGTGGCGGCGCCGCGCTGGGGATCGTGACCGGCGGACTGATCTGTTATGCCCAGGACGGCGATGAAGACGGCGACGGCGTATTCGACCGCCGCGACCGTTGCCCGGACACCCCGGCAAATACCCCGGTCGACCACCGTGGTTGCCCGTTGCCGCAATACCCGATCGCGGAAAAAGTGCCGGAGCCCGCACCGCAAACTGAAGTCATCACCTTGAGCGATGCCGGCAACGTGCTGTTCGATTTCGACAAGTCCGATCTGACCCCGGCGGCGAAAGCCCAGCTCGATACGCTGATGGATAAACTGCGCAATGCCGACGTGGTGAGCATCAAGGTCATTGGCCACACCGACAGCAAAGGCTCGGATGCCTACAACCAGGCCTTGTCGGAACGACGTGCGAGCAGTGTCGCGGCGTATCTGCTGAGCCAGGGCCTGGCGCCAAACAAACTCACCAGTGAAGGGCGTGGCGAGAGTGAACCCGTGGCGGATAACGCGACCGACGAAGGGCGTGCGCAGAACCGTCGTGTGGAGTTACACATTAATCGTTAAGACGTGTCTGTAGTCCGCGGGCTAGAGCTGCCGGGCGACGATTGGCGTCGTTTCGGCAGCCATTTGGCGGGCGAAGGAAGTTTTTTCATTTACCCCTCTGGCTTATCCCCCGCAGAAGCCGTTACTGTGCGCCCAAAGAATAATTCGCAACACGGGGGAGCGTATGAAAGTGTTCTGGGGGCTGGGGCGTTTATTGACCCTGCTGTTCTGCTGCGTGGTGCTGGCCAATCAGTTGGTGCCGTTCGTTCATCCGCTGCATTTGCTGGTCAATCTGGCCGGCGGTCTGTTGTTGCTGATCCATGTCCTCGAAGTGCTGCTGTGCAATCGCAGCCTCAAAGGCCGTCCGCATCCTTGGCGTGACCGTGGCCGCATCCTGCTGTTCGGCATATTCCACCTGCAAACCATCCCGGCCCCGGCCGCTCCGGAGGCTTCTTCCCATGCGTAAACTTTGCTTGCTCGCTGCATTCATCAGCCCATTGGCCTGTGCCCAGGTTGTCAGCGTCGAAACCAATTCCCTGATGCGTTTGCCCAATACCACCAGCACCTTGCAACTCGAACGTCTTGATGTGGCCGATTACGGCACCTTGCTGATTCCCGCCAACGTGACCGAACTGACGGTGGGCGAATTGCGTCTTGGCCATGAAGCGCGCATTGCGATTGTTCCGGCTGAACAGGCGCTGGAACTGAAAGTGGCCCGCGCCGAACTCAGCGAAGGCAGCCAGATCACCGCGCGCGGGGCGCCGGGGACTTATGAGAAAGCCGCCCGTGCAGGGCGCAATCTTAATCTGCAATTCAAGGCACTGAATGCGCCGCAACTGTTGGTCGATGCCCGTGGCGGCACCGGTGCGCCGGGTTTTGTCGGCCTCGATGGCGGGAATGGAGAAGACCCGGGCTGCACCTATGGCGCGGCCGGCCACGGTTTTGATGGCAGTAACGGCAGCGACGGCCAACCGGGCGCACCGGGGGCGCTGGTACGTCTTGAAGTGCCGCGCGAGTTTCCCACGGAGCTGATCAAGGTCAATGTGGCTGGCGGCAACGGTGGCCCGGCGGGTGTTGGCGGTAAAGCAGGGAAGGGCGGCAAGTCCAAGGGCTGCCTGGTGTATCGCGCCGATGGTGGCAAGAACGGCAAGGCAGGGGCGGATGGTCAGCCTGGGCCGGTGGGGGCGGCGGGTGCTGTGACTGTGCAGCGCTTGTAAGATCACTGATTGTTCCCACGCTCCGCGTGGGAACACAGCCCGTGACGCTCCGCGTCACTGGACGCAGAGCGTCCCTTGCGGCATTCCCACGCAGAGCGTGGGAACGATCACGGTCTTGCCGCCGCAATCGCCACCAGCACCAGTCCGACAATCAGATTAAGCCCCACCACCCGCCGAATCCGCCCCAGCACCGCCGCACCCGCCGGCCAGTCCTTCGCGTCCACTGCCGTACGCAATTCCGGCAGCATCAAGCCCTGAATCCGGATAAACAGCGCCGTCATCACCACGTACAGCCCCATCATCACCTGCACATATTTGGGCGCGGTCTCAAAACCGACCTGCTGCAAATGCAGCATTCCCACGCCGCTGATCGGCAACAGGATCACCGCGACCCAGACCCAGCGAAAAAAACCTTGAAACACTTCCACCCACAAGGTCAGTCGGGCCGGGCCGTCGAGGGCCTTCACAGCCGCCGGGCGCAGGACCATCCAGGCGAAAAACATGCCGCCAACCCAGACTAAAGCGGACAGCACATGCAGGGGGTAAACGAGGCTAAAAGGTGTCATTGGGGCACTCCGTTCTGCGCGGGATTAATTAGCGGGGTATGATAGCCGCCATTCGAAACCACTGAAAATTTATCCAGCGTTTTTACGCCCGACACTCAATGATCAGCACTGAACTCAAAACCACGATCCAGGGCGCCTACTCGCGTTTTCTAGAGGCCAAGAGCCTCAAGCCGCGTTACGGTCAGCGCCTGATGATCGCTGAAATCGCCAAAGTCCTCGGGGATATCGACACCGACGACGAAGGCCGGCGCAGTGGCGACCCCGCGATTGTCGCGGTGGAAGCCGGCACCGGTACCGGCAAGACAGTGGCCTACAGCCTGGCCGCGATCCCGACCGCGAAACTCGCCGGCAAACGCCTGGTGATCGCCACCGCGACCGTGGCCCTGCAGGAGCAGATCGTCTACAAGGATTTGCCCGACCTGATGCGCAACAGCGGGCTGAACTTCAGCTTTGCCCTGGCCAAGGGCCGTGGCCGCTACATGTGCCTGTCCAAGCTCGACATGCTTTTGCAGGAAGGCCACGCGCAAACCGCCACTGCCCAGCTGTTCGAAGAAGAAGGTTTCAAGATCGAGGTCGATGAGGCCAGTCAGAAGCTGTTTACCAGCATGATCGAGAAACTTGCCGGCAATAAATGGGACGGCGACCGCGACAGCTGGCCGAATGCGCTGGAAGACGCCGACTGGGCGCGCCTGACCACCGATCACAGCCAGTGCACCAACCGTCATTGCCCGAACTTCGGCCAGTGCGCCTTCTACAAGGCCCGCGAAGGCATGGGCAAGGTTGACGTGATCGTCACCAACCACGACATGGTCCTGGCTGACCTGGCTTTGGGCGGCGGTGCGGTGTTACCCGATCCGCGCGACACCATTTACGTGTTCGACGAAGGCCACCACCTGCCGGACAAGGCCATCGGCCACTTCGCCCACTACACGCGCCTGCGCTCCACCGCCGACTGGCTGGAAACCACCGCGAAGAACCTGACCAAATTGCTGGCCCAGCATCCGCTGCCGGGCGATCTTGGCAAGTTGATCGAACAAGTGCCGGAGCTGGCGCGCGAAATCAAGGCACAGCAGCAGTTCATGTTCAGCGCCTGCGAGCAGGTCGCCGATTTCAAACCCGGCGAAGACGTCGAGGGCCGTGAGCGGCCGCGCCATCGTTTCGTCGCCGGGGTCATTCCCGAGCACATGCGCGAAATGGGCATCGAGCTGAAAAAAGGCTTCTCGCGTTTGAACGATCTGTTCACGCGCCTGACCGACCTGCTCAAGGAAGGCATGGACGGCGAGGTCAATATCGGCATCGCCAGCAATCAGGCCGAAGAATGGTATCCATTGTTCGGCAGCCTGTTGTCCCGTGCTTCGGGCAACTGGGAACTGTGGACCGCGTTCACCGCCGAAGACCCGGAAGATAGCCCGCCGATGGCGCGCTGGCTGACCCTCGCCGAAAGCGGCTCGCTGTTTGACATCGAGGTTAACGCCAGCCCGATTCTGGCGGCGGAAACCTTGCGCCGCAGCCTGTGGAACGTGGCCTACGGCTGTCTGGTAACCTCGGCAACCCTCACAGCGTTGGGCACTTTCGACCGTTTCCGCATGCGCGCCGGTTTGCCGAAAAAAGCCGTCACCGCCGTAGTGCCGAGCCCGTTCCATCACGCCGACGCCGGTGTGTTGCGCGTGCCGGATCTGAAGGCCGATCCGCGCGATGCCGCGGCACACACGGCAGCGATCATCCGTGAGTTGCCGGATCTGGTCGAAGGTTCGCGCGGCACCCTGGTGCTGTTTTCCTCGCGCAAACAGATGCAGGACGTGTTCGACGGCCTCGACCGCGACTGGCGCAAGCAGGTGTTCATTCAAGGCAATCTGTCGAAGCAGGAAACCTTGAATAAACACAAGGCGCGGGTCGATGGCGGCGATTCCAGCGTGCTGTTCGGTCTCGCCAGTTTTGCCGAAGGGGTGGACTTGCCGGGGGCCTACTGCGAGCACGTGGTCATTGCCAAGATCCCGTTCTCGGTACCGGATGATCCGGTTGAAGCGGCGTTGTCGGAGTGGATCGAAGCCCGTGGCGGTAATCCGTTCATGGAAATCTCCGTACCCGATGCTTCGCTGAAACTGGTACAGGCCTGCGGACGCTTGCTGCGCACCGAAGAAGACCGCGGCACCATCACTTTGCTCGATCGGCGGCTGGTCACCCAGCGCTACGGCAAGGCGATCCTCAATGCGTTGCCACCTTTCCGTCGTGAAATATCCTGAGACAACGGTGGGCAGTTTTGCCCACTGTGTTGTCTATCTCTCTGTCATCGCTTTTCCATTGGCCTTTGTTGGTCGTTAGGGAGAACTCCGTTCTTATGATCCGCCGTTCGTTGCCTGCCGTATTCGCCTTGATCTTCGCCACGCCGCTGTTCGCGGCGCCTGCGGGTCAGCAGACCCTGTTCAACTTTGTTCGTCCTGCCGACGTGGTGAAAATCGCCACTGAAAACGCGGATCTGCCGCAAGCCAATGCCGAGCAAACGCCAGAGGGCGAAGTGCTGCGCCGGGTGACGTTCAATCCGGTGGCCCGCCCGACCTTGCGCCTGACGCCGCAGACCGGCGCGTGGGACTGGTCGCAATCAGGCATGATGAGCCTGCGGTTGCAGAGCGCAATGGACTGGGCGGTGACGGTCTACGTGCAGATTCAGAGCAACGACGGGCGTACCCTGGTCAGCCGCGTCGACTTGCCGGCCGGGCCTGCGCAAACCCTGTTGGTACCGCTGGTCGCGTCGACGCCGCTGAGTCAGGGCATGAAAGCCGGGCCGCCGATGCCGATGACGGTCGATGGTCAGCGAATTTTGCTGGCCAGCAGTAGCGGCGAGATTGATCGCAGCCAAGTGGTCTCGGTGAGCCTGTCGATGGATCAGCCGAAAGTCGCCCAGAGCTTGCTGCTCGAGCGCTTCGGCGTGCAGGACGGCGACTCGGTCACCCAGGCCGTTTACGGCAATCTGGTCGACGCGTACGGGCAGTCGACCCGCAGCAAATGGCCGGAAAAAATCAGCAATGACGAACAACTGAAATCCGCCGCCGCCAAGGAACAGCAACAGCTGAAAACCTGGCTGGCCGAGCGAGAGAAGTCCTCGCTGGACAAGTTCGGTGGCTGGAACAAAGGCCCGGCGTTCAAGGCCAGCGGGTTCTTCCGCACCGAAAAACGTGATGGCCGCTGGTATCTGGTCACGCCTGAGGGGCATCCGTTTTACTCGCTGGGCGTGAACACCGTCAGCCCGCAGGTCAACCAGACCTACGTGGCCGGTCGCGAGTACATGTTTGAATCCCTGCCTAAGCCTGGTGAACCCTTGGCCAGACACTTTGGCGAAGGCGACAACCGTGGTGGCAACGGAGTTGATCAGGGCCGGGGTTACGGCAACGGGCGCTGGTATGACTTTTACGCTGCCAACCTGCAACGCCTGTACGGTGAACCGTGCAAGGCGGACAGTGACAGCAAGTCCGGGGTAGCAGAAGCGGCCAAGTCCGCAGCCGCTGAAACTGCCGCGGTGCAAGCCGCAGAGCCTGTTGCCGTGCCTGCGCAGCCGAAGTCCGGCGTTGCCGAAGCCGCCAAGACTGAAACTGTACAAACAACGACAGAAAAAGCTGCCGAGCCGTGCAAGGCCACTGTCGATGAGCAGCAGTGGGCCGGCCACACGCTCGATCGCCTGCAAGCCTGGGGCTTCAACACGGTTGGCAACTGGAGTGCCGATTCGCTAAGTGATGCCGAACGTGTGCCCTATACCTTGCCGCTGTCGATCGTCGGTGACTACACCAGCATCAGCACCGGCAGCGACTGGTGGGGTGGCATGCCGGATCCGTTCGATCCGCGTTTCGCCATGGCCACCGAGCGCGCCGTGGCCATCGCTGCCCGCGATCACCGCGACGATCCGTGGCTGATCGGCTACTACGCCGACAATGAACTGGCGTGGGCCGGTCCCGGTGACGATGCGAAATCCCGTTACGCGCTGGCCTATGGCACGTTGAAAATGACCACCGACGTGCCGGCCAAACGTGCATTCCTCAAGCAGCTGCGCGACAAGTACCGCAATCAGGCGGGGCTGTCGAAGGCATGGGGCATCGATCTGCCGGCGTGGGAATTGATGGAAGACCCGGGTTTCGTGCCGCCGCTGCCGAGTCCTGAGCACCCGGAAATCGAAGCGGACTTCAAATATTTCCAGAAAGTCTTCGCCGACACTTACTTCAAAACCATTTCCGACTCGCTGAAATGGCACGCGCCCAACCAGTTGCTGCTCGGCGGCCGTTTCGCCATCAGCACCCCGGAAGCTGTGGCCTCCTGCGCGCAGTACTGCGACGTGCTGAGCTTCAACATGTACACGCTCAAACCGCAAGATGGTTACGACTTTGCCGCGTTGGGCGCTTTGGACAAACCGGTATTGATTACCGAATTCAACTTTGGTTCAGCGGATCGCGGCCCGTTCTGGGGCGGCGTCACGCAAGTGGCCAAGGAAGAAGATCGCGGCCCGGCTTACGCCAACTTCCTCAAGCAGGCCTTGAGCGAGCCGTCGATTGTCGGCGTGCATTGGTTCCAGTATCTCGATCAACCAGTGACCGGGCGCTTGCTTGATGGTGAAAATGGCCATTTCGGTCTGGTCGGGGTGACGGATCTGCCGTATCAGGGCTTTGTCGAGTCGGTGCGCAAGAGCAATTTGCAGGCGATTGATCAGCTCGGCAAAGAGGCTGAGAAAGCAGCCGCTGCGGCGGGGCACGAGGCTGAAGGCGGGCGCAAGGGCGAGGCCGGCAAAGGGCCTGGGGCAGGGCATGCCGGTGGACACTCGGGGAATGGTCATTAATCTGTGATGCGCTAAAAGATCGCAGCCTGCGGCAGCTCCTACAGAGGAACGCGATCTCATGTAGGAGCTGCCGCAGGCTGCGATCTTTTGACTTGGCTTTTAACCGTCCGGCCTGCAGCTGTTCCCAAATCCCTCTAGGGCTGGAACAATGCGGGCCACTTTGTAGAGCGTTTTTGCGGGGAGTTGCGGGTGCAGATTCAGGGACATTACGAGCTTCAATTCGAAGCGGTGCGCGAAGCCTTTGCCGCACTGTTCGACGATCCCCAGGAACGCGGCGCAGCCCTGTGCATCAAGGTCGGCGGAGAAACCGTTGTCGACCTTTGGTCCGGCACCGCCGACAAGGATGGCGCCGAAGCCTGGCACAGCGACACCATCGCCAACCTGTTCTCCTGCACCAAAACCTTTACCGCCGTCACCGCCCTGCAACTGGTTGCCGAAGGCAAGTTGCAACTGGATGTTCCGGTCGCCCGCTACTGGCCGGAATTCGCCGCTGCCGGCAAAGAATCCGTGACCCTGCGCCAATTGCTTTGTCATCAGGCCGGTTTGCCGGCGCTGCGCGAGCTACTGGCGCCGGAAGCCCTCTACGAATGGCAAACCATGGTCGATGCCCTTGCGGCCGAAGCGCCATGGTGGACGCCGGGCACTGGTCATGGTTATGCCGCGATCACTTATGGCTGGCTGATCGGCGAGTTACTTCGCCGCGCTGACGGTCGTGGGCCGGGCGAATCGATCGTTGCTCGGGTGGCCAAGCCGTTGGGGCTGGATTTCCATGTCGGTCTGGCTGACGAAGAATTCCACCGCGTGGCGCACATTGCCCGCGGCAAAGGCAATGCCGGCGACGCTGCCGCGCAACGCCTGCTGCAAGTGACCATGCGCGAACCGACCGCGATGACCACCCGGGCTTTCACCAATCCGCCGTCGGTGCTCACCAGCACCAACAAACCGGAATGGCGCCGCATGCAGCAACCGGCGGCCAATGGTCACGGCAATGCGCGCAGCCTGGCCGGTTTTTATGCCGGTCTGCTCGACGGCAGCCTCCTCGAAAGCGACATGCTCGAAGAGCTGACCCGCGAACACAGCCTCGGTGAAGACAAGACTTTGTTGACCCGGACCCGTTTCGGTCTGGGCTGCATGCTTGATCAACCGGATGTGCCCAACGCCACTTACGGTCTCGGCCCTCGTGCATTCGGTCATCCGGGTGCGGGTGGTTCCATCGGTTTCGCTGATCCTGAGCATGATGTCGCTTTCGGTTTTGTGACAAATACCCTTGGGCCGTACGTCTTGATGGATCCGCGCGCGCAGAAGCTCGCGCGGGTGCTTGCCACTTGTCTGTAAAGTTTCATCCGAGGTCCCAGGGTCGGAACCTCAAGCGTTTTTTCGTTTCAAAGCGACTGTTTATCCGGGCGAAAGTGCTCTGATTTTTCATTACTTCATTTTGTGGATTTTCAATGTCATCTAAAAAGACCCTCGCCCTGGCCCTGTGTGTAGCGATCACCGGTTGCGCACAGACCCCGAAAAACGATGCGGACGGCGGCAGTTGGTGGCCGTTCGGCTCCTCCGACAAAGTCGCGGCCAAGGAGCCCGCGCCGGCGCCTTTGAAACCCGCTGCTACCGCACCGGTGGCCAAGACTGAAAGCAGCAGCCCCTGGTACTGGCCGTTCGGTTCCGATGACGAAGCCGCCAAGGCCGACATGAAGGCTGAGGTAGCGCCGCAAGCCAAGAAACCGGTCGCCGTGGCCAAGGCTGACGCCGACACCGGCAGCAAGTGGTGGTGGCCGTTCGGTGGCAAGGATCAACCAACAACTCAAGCTGTGCCTATGCCGGATCCGAAAGTCACCCAAGCCTGGCTCGACGATTACGAGCCGCGTCTGCGTGAAGCGGTCAAGGACAGCAACCTGCAACTCGAACGCCGTGAAAACGTGCTGGTGGTCACTGCGCCGGTCGAAGGCTCGTTCAACCCGGACCGTCCAGCCATGCTGCTGCCGGTCACCCTGGGTCCGTTCACCCGCGTGGCGAAAATCCTCGAAGCTGACCCGAAAACCGCTGTGCTGGTACTCGGCCATAGCGATACCACGGGTGCCGCCCCGGCCAACATCAAGCTCAGTCAGGAACGTGCCCAGGCCGTTGCCGCGATCTTCCGCCTCAGCGGTTTGCAGCGTGATCGCCTGATGTTGCGCGGCATGGGTTCCGAAGCCCCGCGTGCGGCCAACGACAGTGTTGAAGGCCGTGCTCTGAACCGTCGCGTCGAACTGCTGGTGACCCCGCAAAACACCATGGTCGCACTGTTGAGCAAGTACAACATGCCCGCGCCGAAGCCAGTGACCATGGTCGCCGCGCAAGACGTCAAGCCAGCCGCCAAACCGGTCACCCCGGCCCCAGCCGCGAAAAAAGCGGCTGTGCCTGCGACCAAAAAAGCGCCGGCGAAAAAAGCGGCCGCCAAGGCTCCGGCCAAAAAGGCCCCGGCCAAGGCCCCCGCTAAAAAGACTGCGCCAGCCAAAGCCGCCGCGACTGACAAGAAAGTCGCCGCGACCGATGCCACCAAGAAGTGATCCGCTAACGAAAAGGAATGCGCCATGACCCAGGCTCTGGCAGATATGCGTCGTGATTACACCCGGGATGGTCTGACCGAGGCGCAAGCCCCGGCCGAGCCGTTTGCGTTGTTTCACCAATGGTTTGCCGACGCGGTGAAAACCGAACAGGCGCCGGTGGAAGCCAACGCCATGACCCTGGCCACGGTCGACAAGGATGGGCGGCCGCACTGCCGCATTCTGCTGCTAAAAGGCCTGGACGAGCAGGGCTTCACCTTTTTCACCAATTACGACAGCGCCAAGGGCGAGCATCTGGCGGCCAATCCGTTTGCCGCCATGACCTTTTTCTGGCCAACCCTTGAGCGCCAGGTGCGCATCGAAGGGCGGGTGGTCAAGGTCACGCCCGAAGAGTCCGATGCGTATTATCAGGTGCGGCCACTGGGCAGCCGCCTCGGCGCCTGGGCATCACCGCAGAGCCGGGTGATCAACGGGCGCGGTGAACTGGAAGATCTGCTCAAGGCCACCGAGCAGCGTTTCTCCGACACGCAGCCCGACTGCCCGCAACACTGGGGGGGTTACCGTTTGCTGCCCGAGCGCATCGAATTCTGGCAGGGCCGTCCGAGCCGCCTGCACGATCGCCTCAACTACCGCGCGCAGGGTGCCGCCTGGATTCTTGAACGTCTGGCACCTTAAGCAGTCTACCGAGCGGGATAGCCTGCTGAAGCGGCCTCAAGCCACTTCGGCAGATCCCGGCGCTTGATCTTCTGCGCCTGAGCGTTCGCCAACTGTTCGAGCATGAACGTGCGTTTGTCTTCGTCCTTGCCCGCCAGTGACAACGCCAGATCGCGATCCATCCAGCGTTTGATCCGCACGTACAACCACCCATGGAAGTACAGACCGGCGGCCGTGGTGACGACGATGATGAAGTAATCCATGAAAATCCTTAGTGTCGGTGGCGCAGAATCGGTCATTTGGCGCTACTGTAGGGGCTATGTCAGGGAAATCGTGCGGGCGTCTGTACCGTGCCTGAATGAAAGCCAATTTATCCGGGCTGCGTCGTGACAGGCGTCAAGCAGCGGAGTTTAATGAATATATGTTCCTTTGGAGTTGATGCTATGCGTAAGTCTGTTCTGCTGGTTGCTTCCTTTTCCACGATGGCGATGTTGCTTACCGGCTGCCAATCGAGCCTGACCGGTGACTCCTACTCCCGTGACGAAGCGCGTCGCGTGCAGACGATTCGCATGGGCACCATCGAATCCCTGCGCCCGGTCAAGATCGAAGGCACCAAGACCCCGATTGGCGGCGCTGCAGGCGCAGTGGTCGGCGGCGTCGGCGGTAGCGCCATCGGCGGCGGCAAGGGCAGCATCGTTGCCGCCGTTATCGGTGCGGTGGCGGGCGGTCTGATCGGTTCGGCAACTGAAGAAGGTCTGACCCGTACCCAGGGTGTGGAAATCACCGTGCGTGAAGACGACGGCAGCATGCGTGCTTATGTGCAGCAGGTTCAGGAGAATGAAGTGTTCCGCGTTGGCGAGCGCGTGCGCATCTCCACCGTTGGCGGGACCAGCCGCGTTTCGCACTAAGCGGGATTTAGGGTAAGAAAACCCCGATCAGGTGGAAAGAATCGGCAATGTTATGATTGCCAGTTTAGTCCACCCGGTCGGGGTTTTTTATGCCTGTAGCTTTTTCATACATTCGCTTCAGCAGTGCAGAGCAGGCTCATGGTGACAGCCTCACACGCCAGCAAGAGTACGTCGCCAAATGGCTTCTGGCCCACCCTGAATACGTTCTGAGTGGTGCAAGCTTCCAAGACCTTGGCATTAGTGGTTACTCCGGCAAACATCTTGAAAATGGCTTTGGCAAGCTTCTCGCTGCTATTGAGAATGGCGCTATTAAGTCAACTGATGTTGTTCTGATTGAAGCCATCGACAGGGCTGGTAGGCTTGAACCTTCAGTAATGCTTCACCTGCTAACAGGCATTGTGAACGCGGGTGTGAAGCTGATCACGCTGGACGATGGGATCATATACAGCAACGATCCCAACAATTCGAACAACCTTTTTCTTCTGGTCGCCAAGGTGCAACAGGCGCATCAGTACAGTGACGCGTTGAGTCGAAGGGTCAAGGATGCGTACACCCGGAAAAGGGAGAAGGCCGCTGCCGGTGATGGCGTCAAACGTCACACACCAATTTGGTTGACTTCCGAAGGTGAGCTTGTCGAAGGTCTTGCTCCGATCATCGTCCAAGTGTTTGAGGACTACGCAGATGGTCTTGGCGAGCGTCGCATACTTTCCCGTATTCGGGGCAAGCACCCGTTGGTAGAAACTACGAATGCAACCACATTGAAGCGTTGGTTGCGAAACCCCACCGCAATTGGACGCTGGAACGACATCGAGGGTGTTTACCCACCTGTCGTCAGTAAAGAACTTTGGTACAGGGTGCAGAAGCGTTTGGAGGACGGATATGTGCCACGGTCAGCTCCTTCGAAATATCTGTTGTCCGGGTTGGTTCGGTGCGGACGGTGTGGCACTAATTACTGCGTGGTAGATACGAAGCGTTCTCCGGCGGTGATGCGGTGCTATCGGCGCCATCGTCAAGGTGCTGAGGGGTGTACAAATGGAAGTTCGATCCCTATGCACGTACTTGATTTTGTTCGTAGTCAGACAATGTATGGCGCTATGCAGCGTGCAGCTCAAAGTCGAAACCTCACATCAGGTGAGAAGCGATTGATTGAGATTGAGGGTGAGTTGACCGAGCTACAGCGTCAGTCTGCCAATCTCGCGGATTCTCTTGCAGAGTTTGGAATGCTCCCGCCAATTCGTTTCAAGCTGGAACATGTGACAGCTTCGATTCAACGGCTTGAGCAGGAAAGAGCATTGCTCATAGTCGCACCGGCTCCAGTGTCCATGGACGACATGATAGACCTACAACATACGTTGCTGGATGACGATCAAATGCGGTTGAACGCACTCCTGCAAGGCGTGGGATATATCATCGTTTGCGATGGCACTACGATCACTGTAGATGAATCGCACCTTGAAACAGAGGGTGAACGCCAAGTGTATGAGTATAAAGGTGCACGCCGCTCCACAGAGACGTACAGGGTGATTGAGAACAACCATACGGAACATCACCTTGATATGCCGAACTCCAAGCGTGTGGCTGCTGCAATCGTGGAGTTTGACAATACGCCAATCACCCAGCACCTACGCTGGAACGGCACGGAGTTTGTTGAAGAAGTGCCTGAACAGTCTGGAGTGGATTGGGAATTTGGCGTCGTTTAATTGGCGTCAGAAACACATTGAAAACCTACCGAAAACCACTGTCAAACCTCCTCGGGTTTTGTCACGTACCGAACTTCCACTTTAGCTTTCCCCCGTGTTTACTGGATTAAACGGGGCTTAGAACCAAGCAAAGGGCGTGTTCCGCACCGGAAATCAGTTTCTACAGATTCGCAGCGAAAAGTTCGAGGATGAGACTGAGCACCAATGTTGCAAGAGCCACTATCAAGATCAACAAACTCACACCATGTCAACTAGTGGATTGACAGGAAGTGGCGTCTCGTGTAGAGTTCGCAACTCAGCCAAACATGCCGACTACGTCCCGCACCAATACAGTGCCAGACGCTCGGTAGAGTGTTGTCTACGATCTACCAAACTAACCGGCACAACCCGAGGGAATTGCCTACTGAAACGAACTTGAACAAGGAGAACAATCGCATGACCGAATCATTCTGCAAAATGCCACGCCCCTTTATGGCTGCCACGCAATGGGTTAGCTTAACAACTGGTGAGCACTTGGCTCTCAGTGGTCAAGACAAGATTCTTTGGGTCTGGATGAAAGACCGATACGACTTCTTCACCGCCCAACGCAAGGACTGGTTTGATAACCAAGATGAAATCGCCAAGTTCACTGGTTGCAGTGTCAGCACGGTGAAGCGATTCATTGGTCTCTTGAGTAAACATGGTTATATGAAAAAGACTCAGCGTCGGATGCATGGGTGTGCTCACTCGAACAGTTACACCATTGTCCAAGAATTGATGCTGGCGCCTGTTGTAAAGGCTACGCCTTCGCCACTGCCATTGGTGCAGGAGATGCAGGAAGAGCGTTCAGGATATGCACCAATCATATTCCCTGTGGCGGTGACATACGCCAAGCCAGTGGTTGTGCCTTCTGAACCGGTGAGCCTCCATCCGAGCGTACAAGCTTGTTCGGATGATGAGCCGCAGTGGGAAGTCCGAAGCTCAGGTTGACACCTGCCGTAGCTCGTACTGATACCTGTCATAGCTCATTCTGACACCTGCGGTAGGTCACATTGAACCTCGTGGGGTAGGTCAGGATGAGCTTGTAGTAAGAACGATATTTAACAAGAACGACTAGCAAGAACGATTAACAAGAACGATTAACAAGAATCTTGCACCAAAAAATAGAGTCAAGATCAAAGACAAGAGCTTGATTTGATTCTAGTGTTTTGTTGTGTTGCTTGACCGGTAGGTCATGGGTTGATTCGCATGTTTGGATGAATTGTTGAAAACTCGCGTTTTCGGTGCGAGAACACTGGCGAAGCCAGGAGGTAGTCATCCTTCAAGCTCCGCTTGGCTGATCCCATTATCAGTAAAGCTGGTTACTGTGCTGAGAACGTTATGTTTGGTGTTGTGTGGTTATAGTGCATCATCTATGTCGTCTACTGTGACGGTGAATTTGTCGTTTGCTTGGTTGATGGTTAGTCCCGACTTCTTGCAGGTGACAATTCCTCGCCGATAAAGCTCATTGATCTTCTCTTTGTCATTGTTCTTAACGGCTGTCGTGAAGTAGTTGACTAATATGCTGGCGGTATTGCTTGAGGTGTCTGTCATTATTCTTAGTGTGGTTGATGGGTACTTGTTCTTCGCAGCAACTGCTTTCATCTTGACTCCAGCGATATCGCTAGAATTATCCACCATCTTTGGGTTTATGTACTTTTGTGAGGCAACGAAGCCAACGCATTTCGATATGTCGTTTTCTTCTTCGGATAGCCCCCCTGCAATGCTGGAGGTGCTGAGTGCAAGCAGGACTGCTGTAAGAATCAGTTTTTTCATCGAGTCATGTGTCCTTTCGAAGGTGCTGGCTTACCGGAGATAGAAGTAGAGGAACACGACAACCAGAAGGACGAATATCACTCGGCCTTGAAGTACGTCGTAGTTTAGTTCGTCTTTCTTGATCTGCTGGTACGTATCGGTGTCACTCAGCCCCTGTGTTTTGTAAAGCATGATCTGATTAATCTGCTTGTCGATTCTCTTGTTGTGGGCGTCATTGCTGCGCATGGTTATCCCCCACACCAGCAGCCATAGCCCTCCTGTCAGCACCGTCAGAATCACGTGCAGGATGTGATTTGTCGTCTTCTTCTGGTTGGTGAGTACAAACAGTTTTTCGTTCATGGGCATCCCTGTCAGGTGCTAGCTGGGTGAGCAACGAGGATATCAATGTATCACTTGGTGTGTCATCAGCTAGTGTGTTCATGATTGGGGTACATCCGACCATCATTCAGGGATGCAGCCAAATCAGAATTTGAGAAAGGGCTTCGGCCAACGCATTCGAGAGCTACGCAACAGTCAGGGCTTCAGTCAGGAGGCTTTCGCTGATAAGTGCGGGTTCGTTCGAACTTACATGTCCCGAATTGAGACTGGCACCGCCAACCCCAGCCTAGATGCGGCTAAAGTGCTTGCTGATGGATTGGGAATGTCGTTGTCGGAGTTGCTCGAAGGGCTTTGACTGGTCTCGCCGTACCCAAGCTGGTTGTGAGCGGCGTTCAGAGCGGAACGCGTCGGTTGGATATCGTACAGCTGCGAGACTTGCGTGAACCCTTGGGAATTGCTCTTGGAGAGAATTTGGAAAACAGTGGTTGATGCTGGAACGAGTTGACTAGGATTGCTGATTCAACTGGCGAGACATTTCATTGGTCGGAGAGGCGGGCTATCCATTGCGGTTTCGCTTACTCTTCGTTCCCCATTACAGGTTGACTAGCTGGTGACGCCAAATGTACTGTCTATGCATACAGTCCGCAGGGCGTTGATGGATGTTGCTCTAGAAAATCCTGTACGAAGAAGACGGAAGATTTCTGTGACCTTCTGCTCCGATTGGGTTGCTCTTGATGGTTTTGTTCGAGACGCCTGCCCTATACTCCGGCGATGAAAAAATATCAGCTATGCATATCAATATGACACCTAACAAATTTCGTGTAATCGACCTTTTTTCCGGTGCTGGCGGCATGACGCTCGGCTTCACCGATGAAAGATTCTGCGGTGGATTCGAGTGTGTTCTGTCGGTCGATAATGATGCGGCAGCAATGAGAACGCATGAGCAGGCTTATGCGGCTCCAGCGGTGGTAGGAAACATTGAAGATTGGCTACAGACAAGCCCTGACATTCCAGTTGCGGATATCGTCATTGGTGGCCCGCCTTGCCAAGGTTTTAGCCTCCTTAACAAGAATAGGACGGGGGATGGCCGTCGAGCATTGTGGGAGCCATACATGGATGTAGTGGAGCTGTGTGGCGCCAAAATGTTCGTGATGGAAAACGTCCCTGAGCTCCTTCGCTCAAGCGAGTTCCTTGATATCCAATCTCGGGCAATGTCTATGGGCTTTGAGATGATCTTTGAGGTCGTGAATACTGCCGATTACGGTGTGGCACAAACTCGAAAACGACTGATCATCATCGGGTGGAAAAAAGACCTAATCGAAAAACCAACATTGCCGGTTAAGACACATTCCAAGAATCCAGATGACCGACTTCTACCCCCATGGAGAACGGTCAAAGATGTGATAGCCGATTTGCCAGAGCCCAAAGGCATTCAAATTCGGGATTGTGCTCCTCCTTTGAACTTGCATTTTGGCCGTACTCCAACAGAAAAAAGTCTTGCTCGATACAAGGCTGTACCACCTGGCGGCAACCGTTTCGATTTACAGCGAAATGCACCTGAGATTACTCCTGCATGTTGGATTCGGAAGACGTCCGGTGGAACTGATCTGTTTGGAAGGCTTTGGTGGGATAGGCCGAGTGTGACCATCAGAACAGAGTTTTTCAAACCAGAGAAAGGCCGCTACCTGCATCCAGAAAAGCATCGTCCGATAACTCACCGCGAAGCGGCAAGGATTATGGGGTTTCCGGATGATTTTCCTTTTCAGGGGACAAAAATCGAAATTGCACGGCAGATAGGAAACGCTGTCCCACCACTTCTCGCTGGTGCCATCGCGAAAGTCGTGTACAAGGTTTTGAATGTAAAGTTGGAAAGCAAGGCCGCGTAGGAGGCTTGGCAGTTGGGGTTTCCTTCTGTCCACTGTCGAAATCGGATGACGTTCTAATAGTGCTCAATGCGTCCAGTATGCATTTGGCTGCTCGTTTTTCATGGGGGATGATGGGGTGGTAAGGCGGTCGGGGAAACTGCGAGATGATCCAGAAAGCTTGCGACTTAGGTTGTTGGAGCTGATCAAAAACTTCGGGCATGAATTGAGTCATGGAGACCTACGTGCCAGAGTGATCTCATTGGTGCCAACCTTTCACGCCCTCAGAGATTTGGGCAGTTCTCTAATTCCGAAATCTAGTGCTGCATCCGCGAGGGATCGCATAATTCTTTACCTCGTCACTTATCCGCGTAAGGTCATAAAGGGCGATGAGTTGATGGTGGTTGCAGGTATTGGAGAATGGGCGAGGCGTGTCCGTGAGCTTCGCGTCGAGCAAGGCTGGAGTATTGTCACAGGTGTGACGGCTGAGGAAATGGTTAAAGCCGGAGACCTTGACTTAGCCATGCTGGGTGTCGATTCATTAATGGTTGATGACTACGTATTGCTTGATGAGAAGCAAGATCGAGATGCCGCATTTCGTTGGAATAGCGCGAACACGATTCGCAAAAAGAAACTTGCGGTGAAAGATAAGCTGCTGGAGTTCCTGCAAGTAAATGTGGGGCGAGCTGTCACAGGCGAGGAGCTTCGATATGTGGCCGATGGCTCAACGGAATGGGCACGCAGGGTACGGGAGCTAAGAACAGAAGAAGGGTGGTCTATTGCGACCAGAACGACAGGCCGTCCAGATTTGCCGATTGGTACTTATGTTCTTGAGGACATGAACCAGACGCCTCCTCATGACCGGAAAATTCCCGATGATGTTAGAGGGAAGGTACTGATTAGAGACCACTACACTTGTCGGCACTGCCCGTGGAACCATTCAATGTGGAACGCTTCTGACCCGAGGCATCTTGAACTACATCATGTTGTTCATCACGCAAAAGGAGGGCAGAACTCCGTAGATAACCTAATCACCCTTTGCACCGTATGCCATCACAAGGTGCATAAAAAAGAAAAATTTGAGTGAACACTTATCCTTCCTGTTTTTGACATAGCTGTTGTAGGAGTTGATTGAGTATGTCCGGCCCTTTCTTTAGCTGGCATTCCCATATGATCAAAACCCGCCAGCCCAAGAGCTCCAAGGCTTTTACGTTTTCGTTGTCCCTTGCCACGTTACGTAGAAGCTTTTCATTCCAGAACTCGAACCTGGTCTTAGGCATCGTCGCGTAGCGACATCCTGAATGGTTGTGCCAAAAGCATCCATGGACAAATATGCAAGTCCGGAATTTTGGCATTACGATATCGGGTTTTCCGGGTAGCTTTTTCTGGTGTAGACGAAATCGATAGCCATGGGCGTGTAAGAACTTCCTGACGATCATCTCAGGTCGGGTGTTAACACTCCGAATGGTCGCCATCATTCTTGATCGAGTCGCTTGATCTACGAAATCCACTCTAGCTACCTTTCTTTGGCTGATACTGTCTTGGAATTTATCTCGCTCTCGTCATTGCTCGCAACGATCACCGAAGGGAGCGAGAGCTGCACAACCATTAGCTGTGAAGAGATATCTGGGACACCCCATCGCGGTGTCTAAGGCTGCCACCTCTAACCTTCAAGGACGATTGCTGATGACCACTCATAACCAAGCCGTAGCCATGGCTGACGCATTGACGCTGATGTTGTATAGCCAACATGGCATCGCTGCGGCGCTTGAAGAACTCGCTGGGTGGGCTGCCAGTCAAGGAGGCGCAGTTGCCGCTGACAATGCATTGGCTGCATTGCAGGTGCTTGACTCAAGCGCTCAGGCCGTTACTGATGCGATCAATCAAATACGGCAATCCTGATCCCGGAATGCTGCTTCTCCTGTCAGGGCTCATTTCCGACTATCAAAGAAGTAGACCTATCCGGTAGTGCGGCGGACGCTCCGCAGTGGCGAAAATAAACTATCAGTAATGTCTTTAAAATAGGCTATTGATAGTTTATCATTGCTCTATCAGATCAAGACTCCAAAGGATAGTCAGCCATGAACGCCCACCTGTACCTCCGAGCATCGACCAAAGACCAAGACGCCAACCGTGCAAAAGCTGCTTTGGAGTTGTTCGCCGTCGAGAAGGGTTTGAACATCGTTGGCGTGTATGCAGAGAACATCAGTGGCACCAAGCTCAATCGTCCTGAGCTGCTTGCACTGCTCGATACTGCCAAAGAGGGTGACGTGCTATTGGTTGAGTCTGTAGATCGACTGAGTCGCCTCTCGCAAGCTGACTGGGACACGCTCAAGGCCACTATCAGGGCGAAGGGGCTGCGTCTGGTTGTAGCTGATCTGCCAACCAGCCACATGCTGGTTGAAGCGAAGGGGATCACCGGACAAATCATGGACGTGATCAACAACATGCTGATTGATTTGATGGCAACCATGGCTCGACTGGATCAAGAGAAGCGTGTGGAGCGCATCAAGCAAGGTCTGGAGAACAAGCGTATTGCTGACCCTGAATGGAGGCCAGCAGGCAAAGGACGGAACGCTGCCAAGTGGGCCAAGGTCAAGGAAACCCTGACCAAGTATCCAACCATGTCTGCTGACGAAGTGGCCCGCGTTGCTCACTGTGGTGTTGCGACGGTGTACAGGATCAAGCGGGAAACAATATCAGCCTGATACGGGGCGCTACAGCGTCACTCCTGGTCAATCTTCGGGGCTACGTGCCCCAACTTATTTGTGGTTCCGCTTGGACCTTTCTGGCTGAGGCCGCTGTTCGTTGCTTAGTAGCACTGGCTTTCACACCAGAGTTTCAGAGGAAGCGCCCCAGCTTATATTCCAATCTGAAAAACCAAACTCATAAAAGACGAGGCTGAAAATTTTGGGCGGGGATGGTTTTCATGTGGAAAACGGCCTTGGTCACAGCGTCTTTGTAGTGACTCGCTTGGAGCAGGGTTGTCACACGTTGCGAATGTCTTCGTCCGCCTTAAGCTCAAACTCAAATCCGATCCCCACTTCTTCTAGCGTCTCTGTAACGCGGTCAATGAAGAACTCGGCTTGCTCTGGCAGCTCATACAGGCCAAGAACACGAATGATGGGATGTTTACCAAGAGCACCGGGAATCTCGGTGTAAATCTCACCACTTTCTATGAAAGCGATGTACGTATTGATTTTCTCTTGCAGCAACAGCAGGTGTTCTCCCTGTTGGGCTTTGCCGCCCCATTCGAGGTGGTCAGTGATAACCAGTTCGACATTGGGCTCCTGCTTGGGGATTCCCCAAAAGTCAATTACCCGTGCATCTGTGATGGACATGTCTACTCCCTTAGAAGGTCGGATCAGATTGAAGGATTTCCGTTCTGGTAAATCCGCTGCAATACCAAGTTATAATCGACGCCAGCTCGCTCACACCTCCGTTTACAGTCGTGCAGGATGACAGTCCTTTGGTGTGGGCGGGCTGTTGCTACAGCAAAACATCTCTATCATTCAACGCGATTTCTATCACCTGCTCTGGCGATAGTCTTTGCGAATAATTCACATCGTTGAAGTATTCGTCTGGCCAAAAAATCAAATCGGATACGCGTTCATTGGGTATGTTGATTGCCAACATGCTCAACCAGAACTCGACTTCATGGTCAGCGCCAACACCCTCCATGACCCTTCGAGCCAGCTCAACCAACTCTTGCTTGGTTACATCCGTCAGGCGCCGCTCATACGGTGTTGCTAAGACCTTGCGAACCCATGTGTCGTGAGATTGCCCACCATAGATTCCCTGAAAGTCGATGAACTCAAGTGCGGTCATTGCTTCCCGGTTGAATGCTGCCACCTGACTCCGAGTTTGTTCGGGATCTCCACAATCAATTTGTTCGGAAAGTTTCGTCAGTCGAGCAACCAAAGACTCGTCCAGCAACGGGGGCATTAAATCAGGGCGAAGCTCCATACGTTCTCTCACAATCCATTCGTTAGTCTTTGAATCCCGGCAAGCCTTGAGCGGCGCAGGTCAGCTCAAATTACAGGTGAGCTGGAAGATACAACCCGGGTCGAAAATTCGCCTGCCTGCTAAAGCCTCAATGGCTGCGAGCTGTGCGACGCTAAGGTTATAACCCTCATCTCCGCGTTGAGGTGAAGACCAGTTCATGATTTTGGCTAACTGAACATCACACCCGTTCGGAAGGTCGATCTCAAAAGCTAAAAATTCGGTTTCTTTGTCAAAAGCTTCAACGGTGTATTTCACGGTTCGACCTCGCGAGTCTTATTTGCGTCTTTAGTTTGCTGTCCAGTCTCGGGATCAAACTCCCCGAGGTGCTTGCCGCGTTTGTTGTACATTTCAACAGCACCATGCTGGCTATCCCACTCGAGAATACTGCCATCCCTAGTTTTCCACCGTTTACGCAGACCCCCCCCACCTTTTATAGGAGTTTTACGAGGTGCCACCTGTGCGTCAGGAAAGGCTGTCAGTCCTTTAGGTGGAGGGTGATAACTATGGTCACCTGATACGCTCAGCGAAATGTAAATCGGCTGAATATCGGTGTTAGGAAATGTGATGATTGCATCTTGGTAGTCTGGTGGATGCACCGGATTGACCAGTATTTTATTGGCCTGTTCGGTCGGTGGATACACCCACACAGACGGTAGTTTCGGAGCGCCTTCCAATGCAGGAATGCCCAGTACGCCATCAGAGTTTGCCGCTGGCGTCCAAGTGAGACCAATGCCGTTACCGATGTCAGCGACAAATTTATCGCCGTCTTTCTTGCCTTCGATGACCGGGACATTCTCCCAATCCGTTTTACCGCCCGTGTAGAAGCCGTAGGCGTTAACGGAGCCATCCGGCAAAGACTTCACGTTGACGCGTACACGGGTGCGGCCAGTTTCAAGCGTTGCGTATTGATCGTTCTTGTAGAAGGCGCTGTCAGGTGAAATGCTGGTGTTCGGGATCAGCATCCCAACCGTACCTGTTACAAAGCCAGCAGCAACAACACCTGATCCTTTCAGCAGGCCCAGTGATAGCGACCCGCCAAGACGTGTAGCAATTGCACTGCCAGTAGCAGACCCGCCCACCAGTTGGAGCGGGGTGCCTTGGGCGGTAATCGCTGCTCCGGTTCCAAGCACAGCCCACAGTCCGTAGTCGGCCAGTTTCTCAACAGGCACAAACCCGGATTGATTCTTGTGGTCGATCACACCATCAGGGAGGTTGCAGCTCTTGGCAAACACACAGCCCATTGTGTCGGGCTTGTCTTCTGGTTTTGGTGATAGGTCTTTGTATTCCGCCCAACGCTGGGCATGGATATCGACAGGCTCAACACCGCTGTAGCGGTAGCCCTTCGGCGAGTTGGGTACATAGCCAGACATGCAGCTTCCTTTCGTCCTTGGGGAATTCCAGCCGTTAGCTGGGCAGCATCGACATTAGCGGGAAGTTCAAGCAATGGCTGTAGGACAAATCCCAAAAGCGTTACTGATTGTTCCCTGTCTTCCGTGTCATTGGTGCGGGGACGAAGGATACCGAGTTGGGAAGAACTCCTGAATGATGGCTATTGGCCCTAAATAGGAGGGATCCGAATCTTTTCTCGATTTGATCATAATTATGCAGATTGTTGCTGACTGGTCGGGGTTTTTCTTTGTCGTGTTTCAACGTCCATTACACGTCAGTTGAAAGTAATAGCGCGGATCTTCGATGGACTTTTGAATCAGTGCCTCAATGGCTTTGATCTGTTGCTGATTCAGGTCGTAGCCTTCCCAACCTTGCTGCTCTGTTTTCCAACCCATGATCGATTTGAGTTGCTCGGTACAATTCTCGGGTAGTTCAATTACCGATGTTTGGAAGTCAGTTTTCTTGTCAAAAGCTTCTACTAAGAATCTCAAGGCTCAATACTCCTTTTCTTGCCTTTTTTCGATTTTTTGTTCTTTTTTGTAGACGTTGGCTCGCCAGTGTCTGGATCGAACTCGCCAATGTGTTTGCCTCTGGCGTCATACTTTTCTATAGCGCCATGCATCGAGTCCCATTCAAGAATAAGTCCTTTAGCGGTTTTCCATCTTTTGCGTTTCGCGCCGCCCCCTTGAACAGCTGTTTTGCGTCCCACAACTTTCGCATCAGGGAAGGCTGGCAGGAAATCAGGCGGCGGATGGTACTCGTGATCCCCTGCTCGGGAATTGATTACGATATATACCGGCTGAACCAACGAGCCAGGTGGAAAAACCAGAATAAAATCCCGGTACTCCGGCGGATAAACCGGATTGACCAGAATTCCATCCGCCGCTTTTGTCGGCGGGTACACCCAGATGTGCGGTGTCTGCGGTGCTGCCTCCAGCGCGGGGATACCAAGGATGTCCGAGCCATCCACAGCAGGCGTCCAGATCAGTTCTACACCTTCGCCCAAGTCAGCAATGAACTGGCTGCCACGCAACTTGAACTGCACGACATCAACCATTTCCCAATCGCGATTCTTGCCGGTGTAGAAGCCGTAGCCCTTCAAGCTTCCATCAGCCTGTTGTTCGATTCTCAACCGAACACGCGTTCGCGCCTGTTCAAGTCCACGCAGTTGCTCGTCTGTATAAAGCGCGCTGTCACCAAGGTTCGATGGCATGACCAGCGCCACCAGAGTCACCAATGGCGTGATCACTGCGGTGGATATGACTGTGGGCAGTGCTTTGAAAGCTGAGCCCGCCAACGCAAAACTGCCGAAGCCTGCCGGGATGGCCGTTGCACCGATTTTCTTTAGAGGCACTGCGCCGCTTTCATCGGCCTCACGCGCGCCCAGCAGGATCAGGTCGCCGTAATCCTTCAGGCTGTCAGTCGGCACCATCCCCGAAGGATTGGAGTAATCGATAATCGCATCCGGCAATTTGCAGGACTTGGCGAATACGCAGCCAGCGCGCACGGGATCGGCTTTTTTGACCGCCACCTCACGGCTGCGCTCGAAAGCCTCCTGCCGCGCCAGCATGGCGTCGTAAGCGTTTTGTCTGGCGTCGCGTTCGGCCAGTTCAGTGGCCGTCATGTAGCGGTAGGTGACGTGATGCCCGTCGCCTTGCGGTGGGTTTTGAACCCGGGGAATGTCCTTGTTGCCAGCCACTGATCGTCCTTTAGCTCATCCATCGACAGCCCTTCGCAAAGGGCTGCGCAACGTTAACGAAGCAGGAAAATGATGGCTGTAGGACGCGTCTCTAAAGACGTGGGGATTTGTCGCTGTGGTATCAGAAGGGCGAGGGGAAAGTCCCCTCGCCGCAGGTTTTCTATGCGTTGGGCAATGCTGTATTCCGGCGACTCGCCGCCGCCGTCACCGCATAACCAATCAACGCCGCCAAAATCGACCCGGTCAAAATCCCCATCCGGTCCATCCCGGCGTAATCGCTAACGCCCGGCTCAAAGGCCAGCGAACCGACGAACAGGCTCATGGTGAAGCCGATGCCGCACAGGATCGCCACGCCCAGCACCTGACCCCAGTTAGCGCCTTGGGGCAGGGCGGCGATGCCGGTTTTAACGGCGAGCCAAGTCAGGCCGAACACGCCGACGGTCTTGCCCAGCAGCAGGCCTACCGCAATGCCCATCGGCACATGGTGGGTGAAGCTTTCCACCGTGACACCGGTCAGCGACAGGCCAGCGTTGGCGAAGGCGAACAGCGGCAGAATGCCGTACGCGACCCAGGGATGCAGCGCGTGTTCCAGCGTCAGCAGTGGCGAAGGCTCAGCGTTTTTCGTGCGCAGCGGGATGCAGAAGGCCAGGGTCACGCCGGCCAGCGTCGCGTGGACACCGCTCTTGAGGACGCAAACCCACAGGATCAGTCCGATGATCATGTACGGCCCAAGCTTGACCACTCCGAGCCGGTTCATCGCCACCAGCGCCGCGATGCACGCTGCCGCCAGACCCAGCGACAGGGTCGACAGTTCGCCCGAGTAGAAGATTGCAATGATCACGATGGCGCCGAGGTCATCGATGATCGCCAGGGTCATCAGGAACAACTTCAGCGACACAGGCACGCGCTTGCCGAGCAGGGCCAGCACGCCGAGGGCGAAGGCGATGTCGGTGGCGGTCGGGATCGCCCAGCCGTCGAGGGCTGCCGGATTGTCACGGTTGAGGAACCAGTAAATCAGCGCCGGCACCAGCATGCCGCCGATAGCAGCCGCGCCGGGCAGGACGATTTGCGACGGCTTGGACAACTGGCCGTCGAGGACTTCGCGCTTCACTTCCAGGCCTATAAGCAGGAAGAACATCGCCATCAGACCGTCGTTGATCCACAGCAGCAGCGGTTTAGCGATTTTCAACGCGCCGATCTGCGCCACCACCGGGGTGTCGAGCAAGCCGGTGTACAGCCACGACAGTGGCGAGTTGTTGATAATCAGGGCCAGGATGGCTGCGGCGATCAATAACAGACCGCTGGCAGCTTCCAGCTGAAAGAAACGCGTGAAAGTGCTACGCAGAGGCAAGGTCGCTCTCCATCGAATCGTCAAAAAGGTGGGACACCCTAACCCGTACTGTTAGTTGTTAAAACAAAAGTTATATTCTTTTTTGTTATATGTCGTTACAAGGTGTCTGGCCCAAGCCACGGTGAGCCTAGCAGTTGTCTGACATATTGAGACTCAGCTGTATCTGTGCGCGCTATAGGATTTTTCCTAAGCTGATGAGTGAGCCTTTTGTACACATTCATCTTCTGCCCGATTCAACGAGAACCATCACCATGAGCGACAACCGACAGTGGGCCCGCGAAGCCATCCGCATCATCGAGGCGGATTTTCAGCGAAGCGCCGACACCCACCTGATCCCCTTGCCGCTGCCAGGTTTTGCGGGCATCGAGTTATATTTCAAAGATGAATCAAGCCACCCGACCGGCAGCCTCAAACATCGGCTGGCGCGTTCGCTGTTTCTCTATGCGTTATGTAACGGCTGGCTGAAACCGGGGGCGCCGGTGATCGAGGCGTCCAGCGGTTCAACGGCGATTTCCGAAGCTTATTTCGCGCGGATGCTTGGTTTGCCGTTTATTGCGGTGATGCCGGCGACCACCTCCAAAGAGAAGATCGCGCAGATCGCTTTCTACGGTGGCCAAAGCCACCTGGTGAAAGATCCTACGCAGATCTATGCCGAATCCGAACGTTTGGCCCGTGAGCATGGCGGCCATTTCATCGACCAGTTCACCTACGCCGAGCGCGCGACCGACTGGCGGGCTAACAACAACATCGCCGAATCGATCTTCCAGCAGATGCGCTATGAGAAACATCCGGAACCGAGCTGGCTGATTTCCAGCCCCGGCACCGGCGGCACCACGGCAACCCTTGGTCGTTACGTGCGCTACCGCCAGCACTGCACCCGCGTGTTGTGCGCCGATGCCGAGCGCTCGGTGTTCTTTGATTACTACCAGACCGGCGACGCCGATTTGCGCCTCGATTGCGGTTCGCGTATTGAAGGCATTGGCCGGCCACGCGTTGAGGCGTCGTTCCTGCCCAAGGTGATCGATGCGATGGTCAAGGTGCCCGACGCCTTGTCGCTGGCGGCCATGCATTATCTGGCGCAGCGTCTGGGACGGCATGTCGGCGGTTCGAGCGGGACTAATCTGATCGGCGCCTTGATGGCAGCGCAGCAGATGAAAGCGGCGGGGGAGTCGGGGTCGATCGTGGCGATTCTGTGCGATGGCGGCGAGCGTTATGCCGACACGTATTACGATCAGGCTTGGCTGAAGGCGCAGGGGTATAAGTTGAGTGGGTTGATCGAAGCGGTGGCGGCGAGTGCCGAGCGCGGTGAGCCGCTGCCTGATTCAGTCTTGCGCGCCAATATCTAAAGGCGAACGCAGAAACCAATGTGGGAGCGAGCCTGCTCGCGAAGGCGCCATCTCATTCAACATCATCGTTGACTGAAATACCGCTTTCGCGAGCAGGCTCGCTCCCACAGGGTTTTGTGCTTCACCCACTAGAGTTGATCAGGCTTCCAGGCCCAGGATGTCCCGCGCCACAGCTTCAGCAATGCGAATCCCGTCAACACCCGCCGACAGAATCCCGCCCGCATAACCCGCGCCTTCACCGGCCGGGAACAAGCCTTTCACGTTCATGCTCTGCAGCGTTTCGTTACGGGTAATCCGCAATGGCGAAGAGGTGCGCGTCTCGATACCAGTCAACACCGCATCATGCAGCGAATACCCGCGAATCTGCTTCTCGAACGCTGGCAAGGCTTCACGGATCGCTTCAATGGCAAAATCCGGCAGTGCCAAGGCCAGATCACCCAGCGCCACGCCCGGTTTGTACGACGGCTCGACTTCGCCCAACTCGGTCGAAGGAATGTCGTTGATGAAGTCGCCAACCAGTTGTGCCGGCGCCTTGTAATCGCTGCCGCCAAGAATGAAGGCGTGGGATTCCAGACGTTCCTGCAACTCGATGCCGGCGAGCGGGCCGCCCGGGTAATCGACTTCCGGGGTGATGCCGACAACGATGCCGGAGTTGGCATTGCGCTCGTTACGCGAGTACTGGCTCATGCCGTTGGTGACCACGCGGTTCGGCTCGGAGGTCGCCGCGACCACGGTGCCGCCCGGGCACATGCAGAAGCTGTAGACCGAACGGCCGTTCTTGGCGTGGTGCACCAGTTTGTAGTCGGCAGCCCCGAGTTTCGGGTGGCCGGCGTACTTGCCCAATCGCGCACGGTCGATCAGCGACTGCGGGTGCTCGATGCGGAAGCCCACCGAAAACGGCTTGGCTTCCATGAACACGCCACGGCTGTGCAGCATGCGGAAGGTGTCGCGGGCGCTGTGGCCGAGGGCCAGAACCACGTGTTTCGAATGCAGGGTTTCGCCGCTGGCAAGTTCCACGCCGACCAATTGACCGTCTTCGATCAGCACGTCGGTGACGCGCTCCTGGAAGCGCACTTCGCCGCCCAGTTCACGGATCTGCTCGCGCATGTTTTCAACCATGCCGGTCAGACGGAACGTACCGATGTGCGGCTTGCTGACGTAGAGGATTTCTTCCGGCGCGCCGGCCTTGACGAATTCGTGCAGGACTTTGCGACCGAGGAATTTTGGGTCCTTGATCTGGCTGTACAGCTTGCCGTCAGAGAATGTGCCCGCGCCGCCTTCACCGAACTGCACGTTCGACTCGGGGTTGAGTACGCTTTTACGCCACAGGCCCCAGGTGTCCTTGGTGCGCTGACGCACTTCGGTGCCACGCTCGAGGACGATCGGCTTGAAGCCCATTTGGGCCAGCAACAGGCCGGCGAAGATTCCGCACGGGCCGAAACCGACGACGATCGGGCGCTGGCTCAGGTCGCTTGGCGCCTGACCGACGAACTTGTAGCTGACATCCGGCGCCACGTTGACGTTACGGTCGTCGGCGAACTTGCCCAACACTTTGGCCTCGTCGCGCACTTGGAGGTCGATGGTGTAGATGAAGCACAGTTCGGAGGACTTTTTGCGCGCGTCGTAGCTGCGCTTGAACAAGGTGAAATCGAGCAGATCATCGCTGGCGATACCCAGACGTTGCACGATGGCAACGCGCAGGTCTTCTTCGGGATGGTCGATTGGCAGCTTGAGTTCAGTGATTCGTAACATGGCGAGGATCCGGGTTCGCGGGGCGCACAACTGCGCCAGGGCGTTTGAAGGCCGCGATTATAAGCCGCAAAGGCCGGATCCGGTGAGGCTAAAACGCTCAGTCGTTGCGCGATCCGCCGAAATACCCGCAACCGCGCTGCACCTGACCGTCGATGCGCAACTCGGCGCTCATGTGTTGCACGCTACCGGTGCTGCTGTCGACGCAGCGCTGCGGCGCGACCCACAACTCGATGCGCTGGTTGTTGGCTTCGCTGCTCAGATTGAAACGGCCGTCGCCCAGTTGTTCTTCAACATACGGCACGGCAAGCGGCGGCTGGCCCTCACGGTCGATGACCATGCCTTTGCCGCTGACTTTGACGTTCCACTCCGGGCCATGACCGGCGGCGCGCAGGATCAGCAGTTTGAAATTGGCGTCATCGCACGCGGTGCCGGAGCGCTCGACGCGATACAACTGGGTGAGGTCGAGGCGGTCGCCGGCGACTTTGCCGCGTACGTCGGCGAACAGTTTGCCCTGCTCATCGGCGAGGGTTGCAGCCTCTTGCAGGATGCTGGTGCCGCCGATGTCGTTGATCACGTATTGGCGTTGATCCTGACACGGCTGGAACACCAGTTTGCCGTCGACCGCCGTCAGTTGCCCCTGCATTCGCGTCTGCCCGACATGCGAGGCACTTTCACGCTGGCCATCGAACAATTGGCAGGCGGCAAACAACGGCAGCAAGGCAACAAGGACTAACGAACGGGCAACACGCATCTTCGGCTCTCCAGACAAGTGCCGCCACGTTACGCAGCCTGACCGTTCATCACAAGGGTTTAGCCCACGTGAAATGTCTGACCGGTTTGCAAGCCTTCAACACTTTTCGCGTAGGCCAAAGCCACATCCGCCGCCGGAACCGGCTTGTAACCACGGAAATACGGCGCATAGCTGCCCATCGCTTCCAGCAGGACGGTCGGGCTGATCGAGTTCACGCGCAGTCCACGCGGCAGTTCGATGGCGGCCGCGCGCACGAAGCTGTCCAGTGCGCCATTGACCAGCGCCGCCGACGCGCCACTGCGGATCGGGTCATGACTGAGGACGCCGGTGGTGAAGGTGAACGAAGCACCGTCATTGGCGAATTCGCGGCCGATCAGCAGCAGGTTGACCTGGCCCATCAGCTTGTCTTTGAGGCCCATGGCGAAGCTGTCTTCAGTCATCTCACCCAGCGGGGCGAAGGTCACGTTACCGGCCGCGCAGACCAGTGCATCGAACTTGCCGGTCTGTTCGAACAGCTTGCGGATGGACGCGCTGTCGCTGATGTCGACGTTGAAATCACCGCTGTTGCGGCCGATACGAATGACTTCATGACGTTGCGACAGTTCTTTGTCCACGGCCGAACCGATGGTGCCGCCAGCGCCTATCAACAGAATTTTCATCGTGCTGTGCCTCGAGTGATTGAACGAGGTTTCAGTCTAGAGTGGTTTTTTTTGTAGATAAGCGCACTAATGGGCAACCTTTGGTTTTCAAATGGAAACAATCCATGAGCGAGATGGATGACCTCGCGGCGTTCGCCGTTCTGATCGAGGCCGGCAGTTTCACTTTGGCGGCGCAGCAACTGGGTTGCAGCAAGGGACAGTTGTCCAAGCGCATCAGTCAGTTGGAAGCGAGCTTTTCCGTGGTGCTGCTGCAACGCACGACCCGGCGTTTAAGCCTGACCGCGGCCGGCGCGGCTTTGTTGCCGCAAGCCCAGGCACTGGTCGTTCAGGTAGAAAAGGCACGTCAGGCATTGGCCCGGCTGAAGGACGACATGGCCGGACCGGTGCGTATGACGGTGCCGGTGTCGCTGGGGGAAACCTTCTTCGATGGGCTGCTGTTGGAGTTTTCGCAGAAATATCCCGAGGTGCAGATCGAGTTGGAGCTGAACAATAGTTACCGCGATCTGTCCCGGGACGGCTTCGATCTGGCAATCCGCAGTGAAGTGGCCAATGACGAACGATTGGTGGCCAAACCGCTGCTGGCCTGGCAGGAAATGACCTGCGCCAGCCCGGCGTATCTCGAGCATTTCGGCGAGCCGACGACGCCGCAAGCGCTGGCCGAGCACCGTTGTCTGCTCAACAGCCATTACAGTGGTCGCGAGGAGTGGCTGTATCACCAGCAACATGAGCTACTGCGCGTGCGGGTATCGGGGCCGTTCGCCAGCAACCATTACAACCTGCTCAAGAAAGCCGCGTTGACCGGGGCCGGTATCGCGAGATTGCCGTCGTACCTGCTGCAAGCGGAATTGGCCGATGGTCGATTGCGCTGGCTCCTGCGCGATTACCAGACCCGGCGCATGCCGATGTACCTGGTACACCCTTATCAGGGCGGCTTGCCGAAACGCACGCAGGTATTGGCGGACTATCTGATTGGTTGGTTCAAGCGCAGCGGCGAGGCGCTGGATCGCCTCCAGCGCTGACGTCGCTCCCACAGGGGATTTGTTTATTTTGCGAAGCGGCGTGCGATCAAGTGATCTATCGACAGCCTGCCAGGGCCACGAGCCATCAGAAACAGCAACACCGCCGCCCACGTGCCATGAGTCGGATACGCGTCCGGATACACAAACAGCTGGATGGTCAGCGTCATCCCCAGCAGCGCCAGGGCAGAAAAGCGTGTGGCGAAGCCGAGCAGAATCAGCATCGGGAAAAAGTGCTCGGCAAACGCGGCCATGTGCGCGGCGATTTCCGGCGATAGCAGCGGCACGTGGTATTCACTTTTGAACAGTGGAATCGTTGAGTCCGCCAGACGCGGCCAGCCGAGTTGAAAAGTCCCGTCAATCAGATCGATGGCCAGGCCTTCGACCTTGGTCTGCCCGGATTTCCAGAACACCGCCGCAATCGAAAAGCGCGCGATGAAAGCAATCAGACTGTGGGGGATTTTCTCCAGCAGCGCGATGGCGCGGAGGATGAGCGTGTTCATGGCGATTCCTTGTCGTTCAGATGAGTGATGGCGTTGTGTGCGATCAATAGGGCCAGGGTTTGACTGAGGTCGAACGCCGGGCTGTTTTGCGCCGCTGCCAGCAGTGACTGGCCATCGAGCAATAGACGGATAAACACGCTGGCGCCGTGTTCGAGGGCAAACACCTCGACGTCCAGATGGTTACGCAAGACCAGGGCGTACTGCGTTTGGTGAATGTTGATGGCTTCAAGCGTTGCGTCGTGTTGATGCGCAGCCCAGATCGCGACAACGGCATGGCTTGAGTCGAGCAGGCGCAACGACGGGTGAAGTCCTAAGCACAGTTCGCTCAAAGAGTCGGGCGCAGACAGTGCGGCGGTGATTTTTTCCGGGTGTATCGGGCTGGCATCGGCGGCGTGGTAGGCGACGGTACGCAGGTGCTCGAGACGTGCGACATCGGCCAGATAGGGCACGCTGAATGCCGGTTCAAACCTTTCGATGAAATCCGCAAAATCTTCGCCATAGAAGCTCATCAACGGACTGTGCGGTGGCCGAGCCTGTATGAACACGGCCGCCATGGCGCGGAAGAATTCCTCGCCAACCAATTGCGCAACCACCGGATAACTGTCGCCCAGAGCGTTGATCAGCGAACTCTGCACGTTGTTGCGATACACCGCGAAACGGCTCTCGGGATCAGCACCGTTGGCGCTGCACAGGCCTTCGGGGCAGGGCGATTGCACATCGAGCAGTGCCGCCGTGAAGGCCGCTTGCGTGCTCATGATCGACCCCCGACTTGCATCAGCAAGTCATCAGCCTGCCGCGCTTCGGCGAGCAAGACGCTGAAAACCGGCACCTGATTGTCGCGTTCGATCAGCGTTGCCACCGGGCCTGTGCGCTCCAGCACTTGGCGGTACAGATTCCACACCGCCTGATCAATCGGCGCACCATGATCGTCGATCAGCAAACGGTCGCCGAGACTGTCGCTATCTTCTGCAAAACCGGCCAGATGAATCTCGCCCACCGCGTGCAATGGCAAGGCTTCGAGATAAGCCAATGGATCGCGCTGATGATTGATGCACGACACGTAGACGTTATTGACGTCGAGCAACAAGCCGCAGCCGCTGCGGCGGATGACTTCGGCAATGAAGTCAGCTTCGTCGAGGGTCGAGCGTTGAAAGGCCAGATAGGTCGCCGGATTTTCCAGCAGCATGCGGCGCCCGAGGGTGTTCTGCACCTGATCGATATGCTCGCAGACGCGGTGCAGCGTCGGTGTGTCATAGGCCAGTGGCAGCAAGTCATTGAGGAACACCGGGCCATGGCTGGACCAGGCCAGGTGTTCGGAAAAGGCGTGCGGTTGATAGCGTTCGATCAGTGCACCGAGACGCTTGAGATGTTGCACATCCAGCGGCCCTTCAGCGCCGATGGACAGCCCGACACCGTGCAGCGACAGCGGGTACTGCTCGCGAATCAATCCGAGAAAATGATGAAACGGCCCGCCGGCCACCATGTGGTTTTCGGCGTGGACTTCGAAAAAACCGAGGTCCGGTCGGGACCCGAGCACTTCCCTGAAGTGCCCGGTCTTGAGCCCCAGCCCGGCGCGGGCAGGGAGCCCGGTGAGGGCTGCCTGAGTGTCGGAGAGGGCAGGTTTGTTGATTGTGAACATGATCGTCACTCAGGCAGGCCGCAGGTCAGGACTTGGCTTTAAACGCTTCCATCTGACCGAAGCCGGTCGGCGAGGTTTTGCTTTCAGTGGTCGTGCAAGTGCCTTTCGGAACGAGTTTCCAGGCGTTTGCCTGGTAGTCCATTTTCGCGGTGCCGGCACAAGTGGTGCCTGCACCTGCGGCGCAATCGTTATGGCCTTTCATTGCCACGCCGAAGCATTTTTCCATGTCGGCGTCAGCGGCGTGGACGGTCGATACGGCGGCCATACTCAGAGCGGAACCGAGGGCCAGAACCAGTGCAGTGGCGGACAGGGTGCGGGTGGTAGCAGTCATGATGTTTCTCCGAATTGAGCTTGGGTTTTACAAGCGGTTTGCGCTTGCTTGTCCCTCTAGAGAAACGACATGGCGATGCGTTACAGCGCAGCCGAATTTTTTTAGAAAAAAATGCAAAACCCTGAGTGTTCTATAGTCATTTCAACGGCCACATCGACAGGCCGATTTACCAGGACGGTATCTCATGAAAATGGAGCGCTCAGACTCACGCGTGCTGTCGCGCGTGACTTCATCTTTCGCTTTGGCGTGCGCGCTGCCGTTGCTGTGCAGTACGCTCGCCGCGCAGCCACTGCTTGATCCACAGGACACGCTCAAGCGGATCAATCACAACTACAACACCCTCAAGCAAGAGTGTCAGGAGCCGGATACCGGCGCCCCGCGTGGTCTCTACTATTGCAGTGGTGTGACCTTGCGCATGGTCAATGACGGCCCCTTCAATCCCTGGGACTACAGCCCCTACGCGGTCAAGATCGGCGCAACTTCCTACTCGTGGATTCGCAAGGATCTGAGTACGAAGATTCTCATTCACCCGGCCGGTTTGATCCTGCGAACCCCCACCGATGCGGCGGCGTTGAACCTGCCAGTCAAGGAGCAGGGGTTTACCTGCATCTACGCGTTCGATGGCGGTACCGGGCCGGAACGCAAGTGGTACGGCTGCGGATTCTTCGACAGTCGCGAGCCACCGCGTGCCGCTCAGGGCGTGATGAACAACCGCAATGCCGCGCTGGCCTACGGCACTTGTGCGGAAGCCGGAGTTACCACAGCAGAGCAATGGACGCAAAAATACACCGGGCTGATGAAGGGGCCGATCCAGTACGGCCAGTGTTCCTTTAACGCGGAAATACCCAGCGACTGGCACGCAATGATCCGGGTTCACGAGTCCCGGCCAACCACCACCAACAAAGACCCGTTCGCTTACAGTGCCCAAGTCAACGAGTTCATGTTGAAGAACGCTACCGCGACTAACGACGGCAGCGAAAACATGAAGTACATCGATGCCTTCATCTACAACGTCAACAGCACCCAGAACTTCGCCACCCGTGGCGATCAGGCTCCGCCGAAACCGGAAAACGGCCTGAACAGCGCACGCAACTTCCAGAAGAAACTCCAGGCGCAGGGCTACAGCGTGCCGATCCTGCGGCTGGACTTCACCAAGCCTGCCGAACAACGTTTCAGCTATGTCGCCGCTGACCAGGCGATAGACCTGACGGCGGCTGGCGGCGCGCAGCCGACACCGGCGCCACCGGCGCAGAAATACATCGCCGAGGCAGTCTGGATCGAACGTTACGATCCCGGCAGCAAGAGGAACGAATGGTCACTCAAGATCACGCCCACTGCCCAAGGCAAAGCGATTCAGGCCAGTGATCAGGAGGCCTTGTACAAAGAACTGTTCGCCCTGCGTGGCGCCGATAGCCAGTGGCGTGACAACGAGAAATCGGCGGGCAGCATGCGCGGGCAATTGAGCTGCCTGATCCAGAACTATCCGGGCAAGACCGAATGGAATCTGGAACCGTTCCGCCCCAATGTCAGTGCGCAGGAATCGGCCAAGGCGGGCTGCAATCCACTGCCGGTTCAGGCACCGCAATATATTGCCTCAGCCGACTGGATCAAACGTTTCGACCCCGGCACCGGCAAGGATGAATGGAGCCTTAGCGTGGTGCCCACAGCGGCGGGGCGTGCCTTGCCCGGCGAGCAGGTGGCGGCGTTGTACGACCAACTGCTGGCGCTCAAAGGCGCGGACAGCAACTGGCGGGACAACGAAAAATCCGCCGGCAGCATGCGCCAGCAATTGAATTGCGTCCTGCTCAATTACCGCAACAAAACGCCGTGGAATCTTGAACCTTTCCGGCCGGCGTTATCGGACAACGAGACGCGGGCCGCGGGTTGCAACCCGGTCCCGCGTTGAGGGTGTGTGTTGGCTAATCAAGGAGATGCAAGCCATGAAAAAACGTTTGAACAGGATCGCTCCATTGCTCATGTTCCCGCTGCTGGTGCAGGCGACATGGGCCAATGCCGAGTCATGCGACGAGACGCTGAGGAAGGTCGAATCGTTGTACAACAAAACCGTCGACAGCTGCGGTCAGGATCCCGCCTCGGACTGTTCAGGGCTATTGGTTCGGGGCACGCACCGCGCCGACCCGGCCAAGGGGCAAAAATGGGACGTCTGGAATCCCAGCCCGAAAGCGCTGGAGCTGGGGACTTTTGCCGCTTCGTACATGCGGGCCGACGGCATCAGTTATGAAGACCCCGGCATGAGCACGCAAAACGGCTATCTGATTACCCCCAGAGATCTGGTTCGCGACCCCGAGACCCCGGTGCATGTCTATTGCGCGTTCCCCAACGATGCCTGGACTGACTTTCGCAATGACCGAGGCTGTGGCGACAACAAAAACACCGCCCCGGCAGAAGCGGTCTGCCAGGCCATGAAACCACCGATCCTGAGTCCGAATGCCTGGGTCGCGCACTTCACCCAGTACAACAACAATCGGCAACAGGACCAGTTGCAATGCGGCTTCAACATGCGCAATCCGATGAGTAGCAATGAGCGCGTCGACGCCTTCCGCAACTTCATGGGCGCGCGCAAAGTCATCAACAGCCGCGAGTTTCAGACTCAGACAGAACTGCGTCTGGGCAACCCGAAAACTGACGAGTTGCCGATTCTGGCGTTTTTCTACAGTGATCAGCGTGGCTTGAACGATGCGATGGCCAACCAGCGCGACTACAAGGCCAAGACCGGCAAGGAACGCAACATCATCAAGATCGACTTCCCGAAAACCCCGGTCGCCAAGGCCTCTTTCTCATGCATCCAGACCTCGACGCCAGCGGCGCCACAGTTCTGCGAGAAGTACATCGAGTCGAGCACCTGGGTACAACGGCCTGATCCGAAACTGGGGCCGAACACCTGGTCGCTCTCCGTGGTGCCGACTGTTTGCGGTCGTGCAATCAAGGACGATCAGACCGACCGGATGTTCGCCGAGTTGTACAACAAGCACAAAGACGATCAGCAGTGGCGGCAGTACAGCGTCAATGGCGGGTCACTGCGGCGGCAGATGGTTTGTCACCTGGCGGCCACCTACGACGGCAAACCGGTGCGCAACAAGCCTGAGTGGAACCTTGAACCGGCACGGCCTTACGTCGATCAGGCCACGGCGGTAGCGCAGCACTGCAATCCGTACTGACCCTCCACTGTAGGAGCGAGTCTGCTCGCGATGGTGTTGTGTCATTCAACATCAGTGGTGCCTGACTCGACGCGATCGCGAGCAGGCTCACTCCTACAAGGGATTTTCGGTGGGTTCGAGGTTTTTGGTGCGCATAAAAAAAAACGGCCCGAAGGCCGTTTTTTTTGTTGGGTGAAATACATCAACCGCCGAGGTACGCCTCGCGTACTTTCGGGTCGGTCAGCAGCGCTTCACCGGTGCCTTGCATGACCACGCGGCCGTTCTCCAGAACGTAGGCGCGGTCGGCGATTTTCAGCGCCTGGTTGGCGTTCTGCTCGACCAGGAACACCGTTACACCGTCCTTGCGCAGCATTTCGATGATGTCGAAAATCTGCTGGATGATGATCGGTGCCAGGCCCAGCGAAGGCTCGTCGAGCAGCAGCAGTTTCGGCTTGCTCATCAGCGCACGGCCGATGGCGAGCATTTGCTGTTCGCCGCCGGACATGGTGCCGCCGCGCTGGTTGAAGCGTTCTTTCAGGCGCGGGAACAGGCCGAGCACCTTGTCCATTTGCTCCTGATAGTCGCCCTTGTCGGTGAAGAATCCGCCCATGGACAGGTTTTCTTCAACGGTCAGACGGGCAAACACCCGACGACCTTCCGGCACCACCGCGATGCTTTTGCGCATGATCTGCGACGAGTCCTGGCCGACCAGTTCCTCACCCATGTAGCGGATGCTGCCGCTGTGCGCCTGCGGTGAACCGCAGAGCGTCATCAGCAGCGTCGACTTGCCGGCACCGTTGGCGCCGATCAGGGTCACGATCTCGCCCTGACGGACTTCGACGTTGACGCTGTGCAGGGCCTGGATCTTGCCGTAGAAGGTGGAAACGTTTTCGAACTGCAGCATTTACGCTTCCCCCAGGTAGGCTTTGATCACTTCAGGATTGTCGCGGATCTGTTCCGGCGTGCCGTCGGCCAGGGGCGTGCCCTGATTGATCACGACGATGTGGTCGGAAATGCTCATGACCAGTTTCATGTCGTGTTCGATCAGCAGTACGGTGACGTTGTGCTCTTCACGCAGCACGCTGATCAGCGCCTTGAGGTCTTCGGTTTCCTTCGGGTTCAGCCCGGCAGCCGGTTCGTCGAGCATGAGGATCCGTGGACGGGTCATCATGCAGCGAGCGATTTCCAGACGTCGTTGCTGACCGTAGGCCAGGGTGCCGGCAGTACGGTTGGCGAACTCTTTGAGGTTGACCTTTTCCAGCCAGTACTCGGCAAATTCCATGGCCTCGCGCTCGCTTTTGCGGAACGCCGGGGTCTTGAACAGACCGGCCAGGAAGTTCGTGTTCAGGTGACGGTGCTGGGCGATCAACAGGTTCTCGACCGCCGTCATATCCTTGAACAGGCGCACGTTCTGGAAGGTGCGCACCACGCCCTTGAGCGCGATCTTGTGGCCGGGCAGGCCTTGAATCGGTTCGCCGTCGAGCAGGATGCTGCCGCCCGTTGGCTGATAGAAACCGGTCAGGCAGTTGAACACGGTCGTCTTGCCCGCGCCGTTCGGCCCGATCAGTGCCACCACTTGTTTCTCTTTGACGGTCAGGGCCACGCCGTTGACCGCCAGCAAGCCGCCGAAGCGCATGCTCAGGTTTTCGACTTTAAGGATCTCGCGGCTCATTTTCGCAACTCCATGTGTGGGCGTTGCATCGGCAGCAGACCTTGTGGACGCCAGATCATCATCAACACCATCAGCGCACCGAACATCAACATGCGGTACTCGCTGAACTCACGCATCATTTCCGGCAACAGGATCATCACCACGGCAGCCAGGATCACACCCAACTGCGAGCCCATGCCACCCAGCACCACAATGGCGAGGATGATCGCCGACTCGATGAAAGTGAACGACTCCGGGGTCACCAGACCCTGACGGGCAGCGAAGAAGCTACCGGCGAAACCGGCGAAGCTCGCACCGAGGGTGAACGCCGAGAGTTTGATGATCGTCGGATTCAGACCCAATGCCCGGCAGGCGATTTCATCTTCACGCAGCGCTTCCCACGCACGGCCGATCGGCATGCGCAGCAGACGGTTGATGATGAACAGCGCTGCCAGCGCCAGCAACAACGCGACCAGGTAGAGGAAAATCACCTTGTTGATCGAGTTGTATTCGAGGCCGAAGTATTCGTGGAAGGTCTGCAGGCCTTCCGCCGCTTTACGCTCGAAGGTCAGGCCGAAGAACGTCGGTTTCTCGATGTTGCTGATGCCGTTCGGACCGCCAGTGATGTCGGTCAGGTTACGCAGGAACAGACGGATGATCTCGCCGAAACCGAGCGTCACGATCGCCAGATAGTCACCGCGCAGGCGCAACACCGGGAAGCCCAGCAGGAAGCCGAACGTCGCCGCCATCAGGCCGGCAATCGGCAGGCAGATCCAGAAGCTCAGGCCGTAGTAGTGCGACAGCAGCGCGTAGCTGTAGGCGCCGACGGCGTAGAAGCCGACGTAACCGAGGTCGAGCAGACCGGCCAGACCGACGACGATGTTCAGGCCCAGGCCGAGCATCACGTAGATCAGGATCAGCGTCGCGATGTCCACCGCGCCACGCGAGCCAAAGAACGGCCACACCAGCGCACCGATGATCAGCGCAATGATGAAGTAGCGTTGGGTGGTCGGCAGGGTCAGGAAGTTGCTGGCCTTGGCCGGGATCAACGGCAGCCCCGGCGAGGAATTCCACGCCTTGCTGATCTGCTGGTTGAACAGCACCCGCAGGAACATCAGCACCGAGCAGATGGCGATGGTCGCCAGGATCATCGGGCTGGTGTTGTGCACTTCGAGGTTGATGCCGACGATGGTCAGTTTCAGACCGAGTACCGGGTAGGCCACGGCCCACACCAGCAAAGCGCTGAACAGCGCCTGTTTAAGATTCCTAGTCATACTTTCTCAACCTCCGGACGGCCCAGAATGCCGGTCGGACGGAACAACAGCACCAGAACCAACAAGCCGAAAGCCACGACGTCCTTGTACTGGTCGCCGAAGATATCGGCGCCAAACGCTTCCGCCACCCCAAGCACCAACCCGCCGAGCATGGCGCCGGGGATGCTGCCAATGCCGCCGAGTACGGCTGCGGTAAAGGCTTTGAGGCCGACGAGGAAACCGGCGTTCGGGTTGATTACGCCATATTGCATGCTCAGCAGTACGGCCGCGATGGCCGCCAGCGCAGCACCAATGACGAAGGTCAGGGCGATGATGTTGTTGGTGTTGATGCCGAGCAGGTTGGCCATCTTGATGTCTTCGGCGCAGGCGCGGCAGGCGCGACCCAGGCGAGAGCGGGAGATGAACAGCGTCAGGCCGAGCATGGCGACCAGGGTCACCACGAACACCACGATTTGCATGTAGGAAATCAGCACTTCATGTGCACCACCTGGCCCGAAAGAGATATTGCCGGGGATCAGGTTGGGGATGGATTTGTCCTTGGAGTCTTGCGCCAGCAGAACCGTGTTCTGCAGGAAGATCGACATACCGATGGCGGAAATCAGCGGGATCAGACGGTTGCTGCCGCGCAGAGGGCGGTAGGCGATCCGTTCGATGCTGTAACCGTAGGAACTGGTGACAACGATGCTCGCAATGAAGGCGGCGGTCATCAACAGCGGGACGTTGTCGATTCCCATCATGGCCAGCCCGGCGATGGCGATGAACGCCACGTAGGAACCGATCATGTACACCTCGCCGTGGGCGAAGTTGATCATTCCAATGATGCCGTAAACCATCGTATAGCCGATGGCAATCAAGGCATACGTGCTGCCAATGGTCAGACCATTAACCAGCTGCTGGAAGAAGTGATAGAGGTCAGGCATTACAACGCTCCTAAAAACCTGATACGCATTTCACTGGTGGAGTCATTTTCCCGCCCGGCCCCGTGGATCTATATCCACTTCGAATCCGGGTTTTGCCAGCGAACCGCTGATGACGGTTTTGAGATTTTCAGGTGGGGAGACTGGCGGATCACGCCAGCGCGGCCCATACATTCGTAAAACAAAGCCCACGGCACGCCGTGGGCTTTATTGGCAGTCAGTCAGGGCGCGCCTTACTGAGGCGAAACTTCAGTTTTTGGTTTGCCGAAGTGCCACTCGTAAACCACAAATTTGAAGTCCTTCAGGTCACCCTTGGCGTCGAAGCTCAGGTCGCCAGTCGGGGTTTTGAAGGTGCCGGCGTGAATGGCTTCGGCCACTTTGGCTGGGTCTTCGGATTTGGCTGCGGTGATACCGCCGGCAATCACTTCAACCGCCGAGTAGGAAGGGAACACGAACGGGCCGCTCGGGTCTTCTTTCTTCGCCTTGAATGCATCTGCCAACGCGATGTTGGCCGGATCCTGGTCGAAGGATTTCGGCAGGGTTACCAGCAGACCTTCGGAAGCGTCTTTGGCGATCTGCGAAATGGAGTCGTTACCCACGCCTTCCGGCCCCATGAACTTGGCTTTCAGGCCTTTTTCAGCCGCCTGACGCAGGATCAGGCCCAGCTCCGGGTGGTAGCCGCCGTAGTAAACGAAGTCGACGTTGGCTTGCTTGAGTTTGGCGATGATCGAGGAGAAGTCCTTGTCGCCGGCGTTGACGCCTTCGAACACGGCAACCTTGGTGCCTTTCTTCTCGAGGGTGGCTTTGACGGCGGTGGCGATGCCTTCACCGTATTGTTGCTTGTCGTGCAGGACAGCGACGATTTTCGGTTTCACGTGATCGGCAATGTAGTTACCGGCGGCAGGGCCCTGGGCGCTGTCCAGACCGATGGTACGGAAGACCATTTTGTAACCACGAGCGGTGATGTCCGGGCTGGTGGCAGCCGGGGTGATCATGATCACGCCTTCGTCTTCGTAGATGTCCGAAGCCGGTTGAGTGGAGCTGGAGCACAGGTGACCGACGACGAACTTGACGCCGTCATTGACGACCTTGTTCGCGACCGCTACCGCTTGTTTCGGATCGCAGGCATCGTCGTATTCAACGGCTTCGAGTTTTTTGCCGTCGACGCCGCCCTTGGCGTTGATTTGCTCAATGGCCATTTTCGCGCCGCTGAACTGCATGTCGCCGTACTGGGCTACTGGACCGGTTTTAGGGCCGGCGATACCGATTTTGATGGTGTCAGCTGCGAACGAATGGCTGGCAACCCCGGCCAGAACCATAGCGGCAAACAGTTTGGAAATCTGCTTAGTAGCCTTAGTCATAGTGCTCCACTCTTACTGTTGTAATTTTTTTGAGTTCTGGCGCCGTAGCAGCAGAACCGGGTCAGATATCTTTGCGATACCCTCCGGAAATGCCCCCGGCAACTGTACCGGTACAGTGTAGAGCGCCGGTTGTCAGCCTGGGAAGCGGGCGCCGAGGGGCAAAACTTGGGGGTGTCGCATTTTTGAATGAAAAAGACAGAATTGCGGCGGGGCGTTCGTGGGCATATATCCCAATCAGCAGCATTCCCTCGCGTTCCTGCTCTTTTCGTTCGGTGCAGCCATTTACAACCGGGTTTTTCTGGCGGACCACCGACGTTATCATTCGCGTCGATTTCTTTTCCGGACAGCACCCATGAATCAAGAACCTAGCACCCTCTATGCCAAGCTGCTTGGTGAAACCGCATCTATTACCTGGAAAGAGTTGGAGCCGTTCTTCGCCAAGGGTGCCCTATTGTGGGTCGACCCTGCGCTGGATTTGATCGCTACCGCTGAGGCCGTGGCGTCGGATGAGGGCGAGAAAGTGGCTGCCTGGCTGGCCGAAGACAAAGTCGCCAAGCTGTCTGAAACGCGGGCGCTGGATCTTTTCGAACGCGATCCGCAGCTGTGGGCGGTGGTGGTTTCGCCGTGGATTCTGATCCAGGAAAGGGCAGTCGCTGCTGACGTCGCACCGTGATGGTGCGACCGGTCATCAGCGAAAAGTGTGTAGCCGAGTAGCGTGATGGCACGTTGCCGTAGAGAAACACCACAAGCGCGGGTGGCCTCACGGTGACGTAAACGTAACGGGAACAGTTTAGTAAGCAGCCTAACGGCTGCTTAATTGTTTGTGGATGTTGGAACGGCTGAAATCTTCAGTGACTGTGCCGGCCCCTTTGCGAGCAGGCTCGCTCCCACATTTGGAATGCATTTCCCTGTGGGAGCGAGCCTGCTCGCGAATGGGGCGATGCGGTCCCGGATCAGACTGAGAAGGTCTTGCCTGTATGGTTATTCAGCGAAATAACCTTGGTCTTGCCAATCCGGTGACGGTAAATCTCGCGCAGGTATTTGATCGACTTCTTCACACAATCACGCGACAGGCGAATGTCATTGATCGAGACAAATTTCTCTTTGTCGTTGATCAGTTCGCGGTACTTCTTCTCGTACATCGGCTTGATCGCGTACCAGTTGGTGTCGAGGATCTTCGCCGGGTTCTCGAACTCGTTGAGCAGGTCGTCGATGCGGTCTTCGTCGAATTCTTCATTGATGATGAAGTCGAGGATCGAGTTGTCCAGGGTCTCGTCGAAACGGTACGGGTTCTTCGCGAAGCAGCGCTTGATAAACGCCACGATCAGGGTCAGGAAGTCATCCGACAGGCACGGACTCTTGGCGATCAGTGTGGTCAGCGAGAGGTTGGCCGAGGCGCCGATGACCAGCGCGTAACGTTTGAGCGTGGTATTGGGGAACAGGCTGTTGAGGTGAGTCTTCAACCGGTTCAGGTCCATGTACGACAGCTTGTAGTCTTTCGGCAACGAGACAATCGAGACCACCGACGAGCAGTTCTTGAAGAAGTGCAGGTCGTGCAACGCGGCGGCGTCGTAGCCGGAATTCTTGTATTGCTCAAGCGAGGCGCGATAACGCTTGGACTCGATCGGCAACAGGCTGATGCCTTCGATCGCCTGGGTGACTTTGTTGAAGTGCGGCAGGTCGATCGAGCGGAAGAACAGGTCGTCGATGTTCAGGCGCTGCGGCTCTTTGTCGAACACCTTGAATTTGTCGCTGCTCGGCGGCGGCGTTTCCGGCACCACCGATTCGGCGTAGGCGATTGCCACCGGGCCGGCCAGACTCATGAACAGGTCGTTGGCGTCGAGGCGAATGGTCTCGCCGATGTCGATGCCGGCGCGCCGGAAGTAGTTCTGGTCGTAGTCAGTGGTGACTGCCTGCGCCGTCAGAATGTTGAAGATCTGCTGCGAGATGTACTGGTTGGCGTGCTTCTCCATCGCATTGACATCAATGTTCTGGATGTTGCCGTCATCGCTCTCTTCGGCGTAACGCATGATGTCGTTGGAGATCAGCATCATCGCGTTCCAGGGGCGGATACGCCCCATGACGCTGGCTTCGCTGCTGTCTTCGTTGGCGAAGTTGTAGGAGAAGTCCCACTCCTCCGACAGATACTTGCACAGCAGGCGTCCGGCGTTGATGTGCAGCGCCTCGGACATTTCGCTGCGGTGGTCGGAAATGTTCGGCAGCACGCAAATGCCGCTGGTGAAGATCGGCTCGAACACGAACGAATGACCGCTCTTGCCGTCATGCTCGTCCATTGGCTTGGTGTCGAACGTCTTGTTCATGTACGAGTGCTGCTGGGCCAGACCGAATTCCGAGGCCATGCCGGAACCGGTACCGCCGCCGGCACTGAAGATCGAGAAGTACAGGCGCGACTGGTTGGCCTTGATGCCGCAGCTGTCGATCAGGTACGAGTGGATCATTTTCCAGTCAGGGCTGGAGAAGCGCTGGGTGTCCTTGTTAAGGATGATCTTCGCCAGGTATTGGCCAAGGATCGGCGCGTTACCGGCGCCACCGGCGTGGACTTCGGATAAGTCCATGATCTTCATTTTGCTGTAGTCGCGCAGGAAGCCGCTTTTCTCACCCTTGCGCGAGAAACGGATGCGTCCGGCGATGTCTTTGTCGAGGTCGCCGAGCATCACCAGCGGTTCGACCAGAAACACCGGTTTGGTCGATTTGTTCGGGCCGATCCGCAGGTTTTGCTTGATCCACTGGGCCGGGCTGTAACCCTTGTCCGCCAGACGACGATCCGCCGCGCGGTCTTCGTTGTTGAATTCGTTGAGGTAGAACTTGCGCGCGTTGTACACCAGCTCCGCGACATCGAGGGCGATGTTGGAGCCGCAGCGACCGAGGCCGATCAGGCACACCGAGGGGAATTCCTGGTCGTTGTGCTGTTCGTTGTCGCCTTCCAGGTGCGGCGGGCGCGGGAACACCAGATCACGCAGGCCGTCGAGGTTGTCGAGGATGCGGTCGGTATTGGTTTCGGTGAAGTACAGGTATTGCTGAGTCGACAGCGGGCGCGACGGGACCAATGGCTTCGACGATGAAGGGCTGTTGGCAGCGGGGCTTAACGTCAGATCGGATACCGCAGTGGCGGGATTGTTTTTAGAAGTCATTGTGCGCCATATACCTGGACTGGGTTGGCTCGCCGGCCAGTTGCCGGCGAACCTCACGGAATAAGATCTCGCGTCTTTTATGTGCGCGAATTGAGCCCGAGCGTCAGGGACTTGGCCTGACTGTCGCTGGGGGGAATCCTTTCCTGATCGTTGTTGAATCGGCCATTATTCGGCGATCTTTAATCGAAAAGAGGCAAAATGATGTCAACGCTACCTTCGTTGGGGTTCGCCGGAATCGGTCTGATGGGCTTGCCCATGTGCCGGCGTCTGTTGGCCGCCGGTTATCCGCTGACCGTGTGGAATCGCAACCCGGCCAAGTGCGCGCCACTGGTCGAGGCCGGTGCCCGGCAAGTCGCAAGCCCTGCTGAACTGTGCGAACACGCCGACGTGGTGATGTTGTGTCTGGCCGATACGGCGGTGGTGCGCGAAGTCGTGTTTGGCGCGGCCGGCGTCTCCGAAGGCGCGCAAAAAGGCCAGTTGCTGGTGGATTTTTCCAGCCTTGAACCGACCGCCACCCGCGAAATGGCCGCCGAATTGGCGGCGAAAACCGGCATGTCCTGGCTCGACTCGCCGGTGTCCGGCGGTGTGGTCGGCGCCGAGGCAGGCAGCCTGGCGATCATGGTCGGTGGCGAAGCGGCGGATCTTCAACGCGTGCGCCCGGTGCTGCTCAACCTCGGTCAGCGCGTCACGCACATGGGCGGCGTCGGTGCCGGGCAGGTGACCAAGGCCTGCAACCAGATGATCGTTGCCTGCAATGCACTGGTGATTGCCGAAGTGGTGGCGCTGGCCGAGCAGGCGGGTGTCGATGCGAGCCTGATTGCCGAGGCACTGGCCGGTGGTTTTGCCGATTCGAAACCGTTGCAGATCCTCGCCCCGCAAATGGCCGAAAGCCGTTTCGAACCGATCAAATGGCATGTGCGCACACTGCTCAAGGATCTCGACACCGCCGTCAAATTCTCCCGCGAACAGGGCTCGGCGACGCCGATCAGCGGATTGGCCGCACAACTGATGCGCCTGCATGGGGCGCAAGGTTATTTGGCGCAGGATCCAGCGACACTGGTGCAAATGTACCGCGCGCCAGAATCAGCGGATTGACCGCGTGTGAATGCTTGCGCTGGTTGATTTCTTCCAGCACCGGACGCAACTCATCCAGTGGCACCGGGCGGCTGAGCAGATAGCCCTGAATAAAGTCGCAGCCCGAGCGTTCAAGGAATTCGTACTGCTCCAGGCTTTCGACGCCTTCGGTGACCACCTGAAGATGCAGGGTGTGCGCCATGACGATGATCGCCTGGACGATCTCCATGTCCGCCGTGGCCTTGGGGATGTCGAGGATGAACGAGCGGTCGATTTTCAACGTGTTGAGCGGCAGACGTTTGAGGTACGCGAGCGACGAATAGCCGGTGCCGAAGTCGTCGATCGACAGCGACACACCGAGCGCACGGATCTGCCGCAGCAGCACCAGGGTGTTGGCGATATTGCCCATCAATGCGTTTTCGGTGACCTCCAGTTCCAGCCGTTCCGGCGCGACACCTGCGCTGCGCAACGCATTTTCGATTTCAGTGGCCAGTTCTTCCCGGGCGAGGTTGAGCGGTGAGCAGTTCCAGGCGATTTTCAGTTCTTCGCAGCCATGGCGCGACAGTTCACCCAGATCCTTGCACGCGCGGCGCAGCACCCAGTTGTCCAGTTCGGCGATCAAGCCGTTGTTTTCGGCAATCGAGATAAAACGATCCGGGGTCAGCAAGCCATGCAGCGGATGCTGCCAGCGAATCAGCGCTTCAAGCTTGGTGACGCGGCCGGTTTTCAGTTCGAAGATCGGTTGGTAATACAGCATCAAACCGTTTTCTTCGCGCAGGGCATGGCGCAGTTCTTCTTCCAGTTGCAGTTCGAAGCTGGCGCGGGTCTTGAGGTTGGAACTGAAGAAATGCAGGCCATTGCGTCCTGCGCCCTTGGATTGATACAACGCCAGATCGGCGTGCTTGAGCAGTTCCTCGCAAGTGGTGCCATCCTCCGGAAACAGACTGATGCCGATGCTGGTGGTCATCACCATGCGGCGTCCGGCCAGCTCGATCGGCTCCTTCATTTTGAGCATGATGCGCTGGGCCATATTGCGGGCCTCTTCGCGGTCACGCAGGCTGATGAGGATGCAGAACTCGTCGCCGCCGAAACGCGCGACCACGTCTTCATGGCTGCGCACCGATCCTTTGATGTGATTGGCGATGACCTTGAGCAACTCGTCACCGGCGTCATGGCCAAGGCTGTCGTTGATTCGTTTGAAGTGATCAATGTCGAGAAACATCACCGCCAGCTTGCCGCCTTCGCTGGTTTTCTGACTGAGCTTCTCGGCGAATATCTGGTTGAAACCGCGACGGTTGATCAGGTTGGTCAGCGCGTCATAGTTGGCCACTTGCTGCAGTGACATCCGGGCTTGATCGAGTTGGCTGAGCAGCGCGTTGACCCGCCGCAAATCGTGTTCCTTGTTCTGCAGTTTCTTGTCAGCCAGCGCGGCGCTGATCGCGCTGCCAAGGATCAGCAAAGTGATCAGCGCGACCGTGAGCCCCAATTGCAGATGGCTGGTTTCGGCTGCTATCGACGGCAAGCTGTTTGCCGGCAAGACCAGATTCAGCGCCGCCATGCCGGTGAAATGCATACTGAAAATACCGGCGCCGAGAATCAGTGCGGCGCTGTATTTGAGCATCTGATGAAACAGGCCACTGCCTTCACGCAAATAGCCGGCCACCCACAACGCGGCGAAACTGGCACCGATGGCGATGGCGATCGACAGGACGAACAGCGTCGGTTGGTAATAAGCGGTAGCGCTCGATTCCATCGCCGCCATGCCGACGTAATGCATGCCGGCAATGCCCAGACCGATGACGATGGCGGTTTTCAGGTATTGCACAAAACTGGGCTGCGCTTCACTCAGCGTGTGCATGGCCAGCCACGAGGCGAGCAGGGCGATCAGCAGGGAAAACAGGGTGACGGGCAGGTTGTACTGGATTTCAATCGGTGCCTGGAACGCCAGCATGCCGATGAAGTGCATGGCCCAGATGCCGCCGGCCAGGCACGTCGCACCGATCCAGCGCCAAAGCCTTTGCGAGCGCGGGTCTTCGGCGTGGCCAACCCGCTCGGCCATATCGAGGGTGGCAAAACTGGCAGCGCAGGCAACCAGATAGGCCACCAGCACCAGCAAGGGATTATGTGTGCAATCTAAAATGACCTGCCCGCTCTCCGGCAGCTCGGTAACAAACTGCAAACCAAGCCACTCCATAGCATGCCCCATTTCTGAAGTCGTCCTAACTGCGCGGTCAACGCAGGCGAATGACTGGAGTATAGAGGCGGTTTTTGCTGTGGAAGGGGTAGTGGCACATTGGCGCTAATGATTTCGGCATTAGCGTCATAGCGATTGGCGCTAAACGCTTACGCGATCTGTTCGAAAGGGATCTGCGCCCAGTCCGGTTGCAGGGGCGGCAAGCCGAAACGCGCACGGGCCTTGTCACAATCGACATTCTGTTCGCCGTTTTCCCATGACGACTCGAATTCGCGGCACGGGCTGGAGCGCAATTCATAAATCGAGCACTTCACCTCGCTGCCGACTTCGCCGACCAACGCCGTGCAACGCGGGGATTTGCAGTCGGTGCCGTTCATCGCCACCCGGCTCGGACTGATCTGTGTAACCAGTTCATCGGGCACCGTGCCACCGGAGGAAGCGCACTCACCCCAAAAGAAAGACACGCGAAAATGGGAACAGCAGGCACCGCAATTCAGACACGGACTGACTTCGGACATGGGCGAGGGTATCAAAGGGATTGATCGGGAGATCCGGGCGGATCCGGCGGCCATTCTAGGCTTTGCCGCAGACTTGGGAAGGGGGGCGCGAAACTATTTTTTTGTGGCAAGGTTTTGCCGCAAAAGCCCCGGTTCCCGGGGGATTGCAGACTTATCAAAGGCTTACGTTTCGTTACAGTGCCATGGCCCGATATCAGGCAGACGAATGATCACAGACAGCCTTGGCGCGGCTCACTAGATTGCAGGTTCCGGGCTCGGATGCGTCGGCAGTGAAGCCCTATAACAATAAAGAGACGGACCCATGCAGAACTCGACCCAAGCGGCGAATGCCTGGCGCATTCTGTTCCTGCTGTTCCTCGCCAACCTGTTCAACTTCTTCGACCGCACCATCCCGGCGATCATCATCGAGCCGATCCGCATGGAATGGCACCTCAGCGACTTCCAGTTGGGGATCGTCGGTACCGCATTCACCATTGTTTACGCCATTGCCGGCCTGCCCCTGGGGCGGATGGCCGACACCGGTTCGCGCAGCAAACTGATGGGCTGGGGCCTGGCGACGTGGAGTGCGCTGACGGCGGTCAACGGCCTGGTCGGCAGTTTCTGGAGTTTCCTGATCGTGCGCATGGGCATCGGCATCGGCGAGGCGAGTTATGCACCGGCGGCCAATTCGCTGATTGGCGATCTGTTTCCGGCCCATCGTCGGGCGCGGGCCATGGGTATTTTCATGCTGGGCTTGCCGCTGGGGCTGTTGCTGGCGTTCTTCACCATCGGCGCGATGGTCAAGGCGTTCGATAGCTGGCGCGCGCCATTCTTTATCGCCGCCGTGCCGGGGCTGATCCTGGCGATCTTCATGTTCTTCATCAAGGAGCCAAAGCGCGGCGCGGCGGAAACCGTGCAAGTGTCTCAAGAGAAAGTCGACAGACCGATCCGCCGGATTCTGGCGGTGCCGACCTTTCTCTGGCTGGTGATGGCCGGGTTGTGCTTCAACTTCGCGACGTATGCCTGTAACTCGTTTCTGGTGCCGATGCTGCAGCGCTATTTCCTGATGCCGTTGCAGGAAGCGGCGGTGGCGACCGGGATGATTGTCGGCGTGACCGGGCTGGTCGGTTTGACCCTGGGCGGCTGGATTGCCGACAAGATTCACCAGCGAGTGGCCAATGGGCGGCTGCTGTTTGCCGCGTTCAGTCTGATTATTTCAACGTTGTGCACAGCGTGGGCGCTGCATGCCGGGCGTATCGAGATTGGTGTGTTTGTCGCGCTGTTCAGTGTCGGTTGGCTGTTTGCCTACAACTTCTACACTTGCGTTTACACGGCGATTCAGGACGTGGTCGAACCGCGCTTACGGGCGACGGCGATGGCGTTGTTTTTTGCCGGGTTGTATTTGCTCGGCGGTGGGTTGGGGCCGGTGGTGGTAGGTGGGCTGTCGGATCATTTCGCCCATACCGCGATGTTGTCGGCGGGCGCTGAGCAGATGACCGAGGCGTTCAAGGCGGTCGGGTTGCATGACGCGATGTACCTGATTCCGGTGGCGTTGTTCCTGACGATGGTGTTTCTGTTTCTCGCGGCGCGGTGTTTTGTGCGGGATGCGCAGCGGATGAAGGAGGGGTTGGTGGCGGTGGTTGAACCAGAGGTTGCAGTAGCGACTGCTTAAGATCAAAAGATCGCAGCCTTCGGCAGCTCCTACATGGGAATGCGGTTCCCTGAGGAGCTGCCGAAGGCTGCGATCTTTGCTTGATCGTTCCCACGCTCTGCGTGGGAATGCAGCCCGGGACGCTCCGCGTCCCTTTTCGGAACTGGAACGCGGAGCGTCCCTTGAGGCATTCCCACGCGGAGCGTCGGAACGATCGGCCCGCATCGCTGCGGGCCTTCTTGTTTTCAGTGGTGGAGCAGGGCGGTTTAGCCCGCTACCAATACCCGAATCGCTTCCAGTCGCAACGCTGCTTTATCCAGCATCGCCAGACCCTGCTCACGCTGTTCACGCAGTGCCACCAGTTCGCTGTCACGCACGGTCGGGTTGACCGCTTGCAACGCGGTCAGGCGCGCCAGTTCTTCGTCGGTGTCGGCCGCCAGACGGCGACGGGCCTCGGCCACGCGCTCGGCGTGACGCGGGGCGATCTTGTCTTCACCGGCGTTGATCCGTGGCGTCAGTTGATCGCGCTGGGCCTGGATGAACTTGTTGGCGCTGGCACGTGGCACGCTTTCCAGCTGATCGTTCAGGGTTTCGAACGAGACGCGAGCCGACAGGTCGTTGCCGTTGGCATCAAGCAGGCAGCGCAGGGCGGCCGGCGGCAGGTAACGGCCCAGTTGCAGCGAACGCGGGGCAACCACTTCGCTGACGTAGAGCAGTTCGAGCAGCACGGTGCCAGGCTTCAACGCTTTGTTCTTGATCAGCGCGACGGCAGTGTTGCCCATCGAACCGGACAGCACCAGATCCATGCCGCCCTGCACCATCGGGTGTTCCCAGGTGATGAACTGCATGTCTTCGCGCGACAGTGCCTGGTTGCGGTCGTAGGTGATGGTCACACCTTCGTCGTCGCCCAACGGGAAGCTGGCGTCGAGCATTTTCTCGCTCGGCTTGAGGATCAGGGCGTTTTCCGAATGGTCTTCGCTGTCGATGCCGAACGCGTCGAACAGGGTTTCCATGTAGATCGGCAGGGCGAACTGATCGTCTTGCTCAAGGATGTCTTCGACCAGCGCTTCACCTTCGCCAGCACCGCCGGAGTTGAGTTCCAGCAGACGGTCGCGACCGGTGTGCAGCTCGGCTTCCAGGCGCTCGCGCTCGGTGCGCGCTTCGTCGATCAGCGCTTGCCACTCGCTGTCGTCGGCTTCTTCGAGCAGCGGCAGCAGGCGCGGACCGAACTGATGCTGCAAGGCGTTGCCGGTCGGGCAAGTGTTGAGGAACGCATTCAGCGCTTCGTGGTACCACTGGAACAGGCGCTCTTGCGGGCTGGTTTCCAGGTACGGCACGTGCAGCTCGATGATGTGTTTCTGGCCGATCCGGTCGAGACGACCGATCCGCTGCTCGAGCAGGTCCGGGTGCGACGGCAGATCGAACAACACCAGGTGGTGAGCGAACTGGAAGTTGCGACCTTCACTGCCGATTTCCGAGCAGATCAGCACTTGCGCGCCGAACTCTTCATCGGCGAAGTAAGCGGCGGCGCGGTCACGCTCAAGGATGTTCATGCCTTCATGGAACACCGTGGCCGGGATGCCGGAGCGCACGCGCAGGGCGTCTTCCAGGTCCATCGCGGTTTCGGCGTGGGCGCAGATCACCAGCACTTTGGTGCGCTTGAGCATTTTCAGCTGATCGATCAGCCACTCGACACGCGGGTCGAATTTCCACCAGCGCTCTTCTTCGCTGGCGTCCGGTTGCGCCTGGAAGCTGACTTCCGGATACAGCTCGGCGTGCTCGCCCAGCGGCAGTTCCAGATATTCGTCCGGGCATGGCAGCGGGTACGGGTGCAGTTTGCGCTCCGGGAAACCCTGTACGGCGGCGCGGGTGTTACGGAACAGCACGCGGCCTGTGCCGTGGCGATCGAGCAGTTCGCGCACGAGGCGGGCGCTGGCTTCAGTGTCGCCATCGTTGACCGCGGTCAGCAGCGCTTCGCCTTCGTTGCCGAGGAAGCCGTGAATGGTTTTGTGCGCTTCGGCCGAGAGACGGCCCTTGTCGAGCAGTTCCTGAACGGCTTCGGCCACCGGACGATAGTTGTCGCTCTCGGCGCGGAAGGCGGCCAGGTCATGGAAACGGTTCGGGTCGAGCAGGCGCAGACGGGCGAAGTGGCTGTCCTGACCCAGTTGTTCCGGGGTGGCGGTGAGCAGCAGCACGCCCGGAATGACTTCGGCGAGTTGTTCGACCAGCGAGTATTCCGCGCTGGCTTTTTCTTCGTGCCAAACCAAGTGGTGCGCTTCGTCGACCACCAGCAGATCCCAACCGGCAGCAAACAGCGCGTCCTGCGCCTTCTCGTCGTCGACCAGCCATTCCAAGGCTACCAGGGCAAGCTGGGTGTCTTCGAACGGGTTGGTGGCATCGCTTTCGATGAAGCGTTCTTCGTCGAACAGCGCGACCTGCAGGTTGAAGCGGCGGCGCATCTCCACCAGCCACTGGTGCTGGAGGTTTTCCGGGACGAGGATCAGCACGCGGTTGGCGCGGCCCGAGAGCAGTTGGCGATGAATCACCAGACCGGCTTCGATGGTTTTACCCAGACCCACTTCGTCCGCCAGCAGAACGCGCGGCGCGATGCGGTCGGCGACTTCACGGGCAATGTGCAATTGGTGCGCGATGGGCTGCGCGCGAACGCCGCCCAGGCCCCAGAGCGACGATTGCAACTGGCGGCTGGTGTGTTCGAGGGTGTTGTAGCGCAGCGAGAACCACGCCAGCGGGTCGATCTGGCCGGCGAACAGACGGTCGCTGGCCAGACGGAACTGGATGAAGTTCGACAGCTGGGTTTCCGGCAGGGTAACGGCTTCGTTCTGCCCATTGAGACCGTGATAGACCATCAGTCCGTCGACGTCGTCGACTTGCTGCACGGTCATCTTCCAGCCCTCGAAGTGGGTGATGCTGTCACCCGGCGAGAATCGCACGCGAGTGAGGGGCGCATTCCGTAGCGCGTACTGGCGGGTTTCGCCAGTGGCCGGGTAAAGCACGGTCAACAAGCGGCCGTCCTGTGCCAGAACGGTGCCTAAACCAAGCTCTGCTTCGCTGTCACTGATCCAGCGTTGCCCCGGTTGATACTGCTGCGCCATGCTGCCTGACTCCCACCTTGAAAAAGCGGGCTATCTTAACGGAATGCGACCCTCAGGCCAAAGGATTACTGGGGTAGGAGCTGCCGAAGGCGGCGATCTTTTGATCTTGGGAAACACTTGGAATCCGTGTTGTCCCATTAAAAGATCGCAGCCTGCGGCAGCTCCTACAGGTGCCAAGTGCGTCACAGATTTGCGACGGATGGCTCAAGGCGCCTTTGCCGCAGCCGATAGCCTGCTGACAGGAGACCCTTTATATGTTGCCACCGATGCTCCCCCTGAGCGCTGTGCCGATCACTTCCCAGCAGGATCCGATCCGCCAGCGGCCGGACATTCCTCCGGTGGTGCCGGTGCAGGAAAGCTCCAACGAAAGCACGATCGATCTGCAAAAGCGTGATCCGGAAGAGGATCGCCTGCTGGCGCGCGAAGAACAGCGCCGCCAGCAGGAGCGTGATCGCCGCCGCCGCGAGGCTGACGAAGACCCGGAAGAACACCTGGCCGTGCCCGGCACCGAGCTGAACGCCGACAACACCGTGCCGGTGGTGCCGCTGATGGAAGATCAGCCGCGTCAGGGTTTGTGGGTCGATATCGAGATCTGAGGCTGGGCGGCCAGTTCGCTCAGCGCTGCCAGTAATACGTCGATTTCTGCCGCAGTGTTCAGGTAGCTCAGAGATATCCGCGCAATGTTCTCAAGCCCTCGCGCCTGCATGTCCAGCGGGGTGTAGGCCACACCATTGGCGCCAATGTTGATCCCTCGCATGGCCAGCGCCTGTTTCAACGCCACGCAGTCCCAGCCCTCAAGCGTAAAGGCGATCAGTCCGGATTGCTGATGCTCGCGGCCGAGATCCTGCAATGACAATCCGCGAATATCCTGCAAGCGTTGGCGCAGCGCGCGGCTCATCTGCTCGATTCGCCGGTGCATGGCCTGCGCACCGATGCGGTTGTGCTCTTCCAGCGCATTGGCCAGTCCGGCCAGTAGCGCCAATGACACTTCACTGGTTTCGAAGCGCCGGGCATCCTCGCGCAAGGTAAACCGCTGGCCGTCCCACGGCGCCGAAAGCACGTCGCGCTGCAATGGCAGCAAACGCTGCATGAAGCCCGGCCGCACATAGAGCAAAGCGGTGCCGCGCGGGCCTCGAAGGTATTTGCGTCCCGCGCCTTTGAGCACATCGCAATGCAAGGTCTGGACATCGCAAGGCAACTGCCCCAAGGCCTGACCGGCATCGACGAAGTAGGGGATGCCGTGTCGTTGCGCGACCTGACCAATCTGCGCGGCGGGATTGATCAGGCCGCCGTTGGCGGGCAACCAGGTCAACGCGATCAGCCGCACGTTACGGTCAATCATCTGCGCCAGTGCCTGCGGATCGACCGCACCGTGGGCATCACAGGGAATGACGTCCAGACGTGCCCCGGCCTTCACCGCTTCAGCGATGCACGCCAGATTGCCGGCCCACTCATGGCGCCCGACCAGAATCCGCTCACCCGCTTGCCACGGCCCCAGCGCATTGAATGCCTGACTCCATGCTGCCGAGCCGCTGCTGGCGAAGGCGATGCTCTCGGGTTCGGCATTGAGCATTTGCGCGGCTGCGTTGCGCGCCCGTTGCTGAATCTGCAGATCGGCGGCCTCCATCGGCCCGCCCAGTGCTTCGCGTTGCAACTGCTCGATTATCGCATCGAGGGTGGCCTGACTGGGCAGTGAAGAGCCCGCGTGGTTGAAGTGAATGATCCGCGCGCAGCCGGGTGTGGCGGCCCGTTGGCGTTCGACGTCCTCGCTGTTCACGGCTTGAGCTCGAAAATCGCGTCGAGTTCTACCGCGACGCCACTGGGCAGGCTGGCGACGCCGACGGCGGTGCGGACATGACGGCCCTTGTCGCCCAACGCGTTGACCAGCAGGTTGGAAGCGCCATTGGCGACCGCACCCTGGCGCTGGAATTGGGGAGTGGCAGCGATGAAGACTCCGAGGCGGATAATTCTTACCAGTTTCGCCAGGTCATCGCCCAGGGCATCGCTCAGTTGCGCAAGCAAACCCAGTGCGGCGAGTTCTGCAGCGTTGATCCCCTCTGCTTCGCTGATGGCTTCACCGAGCCGCCCGATGAATGCAGGTTTGCCATCGAGCAACGGAATCTGTCCTGAGATGAACAACTGATTCTGACTGACAACGTGGTTGATGTAGTTGGCGATGGGCTGGCTCGGTGTTGGCAGGCGCAGGCCAAGTTGTTCGATCCGCTCGCGCAGAGATTCGCTCATGTTGAGACCTCCTGAATGAAGGGCCTCAGCATGTTGAAACGCGGGGAGGGCGACAAACGGATAGATTTAATCCGATGAATCGAAATGGCTCATGCGTCGGCGGCTTCATCCAGCCATTGGCTGAAACACGCGGCCGGCGCGGACAAGAGACGATCCGGCGTCACCAGCCAATAGCCGATTTCACCCCGTAAAGGCGCGGTATCAAAGGCCGGCACCAAAGAGCCTTCCTCGAGGCGGCGAGCGATCAGGCATTGCCGGCCCATGGCGATGCCCTGACCGGCGACGGCTGATTCGACCACGATGTTGTAGTCATGCAGCATGACGCTCGGTACGTGAGTCAGGTCGATGCCGCTGTGTTGGCTCCAGTCAGTCCATTCGAACGGTTGCAGCGATTTGGCCATCAACAGGGGACCGTTTTGCACACCCATTCGCTTGAAGTCCGGGCTGCACACCGGTGTCAGCGTTTCGGTCATGAAGCGTCGGGCCTGCACGTCCGGCCAATGGCCCTTGCCGTAACGAATGGCCAGATCGACTTCGCCACCCTTGACGTCGGCCAACTGCACGGCGGGGATCAGTTCGACATGGATGTCGGGGTGTTGTGCGCGGAAATCGCTGAGTCGTGATGCCAGCCACAAGGTGGCAAACGACGCCAGCAGGCCGATTCGCAAGGTCGTGCGTTGATTGCCGCGCAACTCGCGGCTGGCGGCGGCGATGGCGGCCAGTGCCGGTTCGATCTGGCGATAGTAGGCCTCGCCGGCGGGCGTCAGGTCGATCGCTCGGGTGCGCCGGACAAACAACCGCTGCTCCAGAAACGCTTCGAGCTTTTGCACCTGATGGCTGATCGCACTTTGCGTCACCGACAACTCATCGGCAGCCTTGATGAAACTCAAGTGGCGGGCCACGGCTTCAAAGACGCGCAAGGCCATTAACGGTGGCAGATCCTGGTGCAAGGGCACGGCAAACATCCTCGGGTTTGGCGCAAAGCGCAGATTCTGCGGGCAAAACTGTTGTTCGGTACATCAATTGTTGCCTGTCGTCGCTGGCAATGACTGGTCAGTGCCAGCGTCAGGCGGCATTATTGGCGCAGTCCTGCCGGTGATGTGGCAGTTGTGATTCTTTCAAGTGATGTACTGACGCCATGAGCCAAGATGACAAACTGATTGACCTCGGCACTGAACGCGCCAAGCGCGTGCATGACCTCAACGAGAAGCGGCTGAACGAAGTGCGCCAGGCGTTCGAGCAGGCCATGCCGTTGGGAAAGACCAAGAAAAAGTCGAAAAACAAGCCGAAAAAGCGTTGATCTTCCCCCTGCATCTTTTGATGCAGGTCATTTAATTTCCCTCCTTTGTCTCCCTTCGTTGCTGGTATTGATCCCGGTCAATTTGTGCGCCTGTGTGTTTGGTAACTTAGTTCCATCGCAGCAGAGCAGGGGCCAGGAGGCCAGTCATGTTTTTCGATAACGTGGTGTTTGCCGGGGTCCTGACTGTGGGGCTGATGGTTCTGTTTTTTGCAGGGTTTGGATTTTTTATCTGGAAGGATGCGAATAAGCGCAAGAAGTGATTCTTCTGGATTGATGGGCACGCAAGGCATTTTGGGGCGACTTCGGTTGCCCCTTTTTTTTTGTGTCTTGGCGGCCTTTGGGCCGACCATGCTTTGGGTGTGCTTTGTGAATATCCGTTGCTGCGGTAACGGCGGCTTAGGGTTCCGCCCTTACGGCGGGTCACCTTTTCCAAACGCCGAAAAGGTAACCCAAAAGGCTTGCTCCTACGTGCGGCCCGCTCGCTGGGGCTCGGGGTTCCTTCGCTGCGGGATCGATCCGGGCGCAGCGCCTACGGTTTGCTTCGCTGCACCTCCTCTCGCTGTGTTTGGCTGCGCCAAACGGTCGCTGCGCTCCCACGCCCGGATCAATCCCTCCACTCAGCCTTCCGACGTCGCCCTACAGATCAAAAGCTGCAGCCGAGCTAACGCTCATCCTGTTGAGTGGTGAAGAGCGGGGCGTGGTCGGCTTTGGATTTGTGTTGGATTCGCCCCTCATCGGAACGCCGCCCGCCCAGCCCTCTCCCGAGGGAGAGGGAGCCGATTTGTGGGCTTTTCAAGATCTGAGTTCAACGCGGTATTGCACGTCGGCGTACCTTCCCCAAACACCTCGGTCAAGTCCCCTCTCCCTCCGGGAGAGGGCTAGGGTGAGGGGCTCTTGATCTGGCTTTTGATCTTGCTTTGGCTATTGATTTTTTGCCCCTTCGGCAGGCCGAGCGGAGGTGTTCATCCGGGGTTAGGCGCGCAGCGCCGTGCGGCGTAGCCGCATTCATCGAGAGGAGGTGCAGCGAAGCAAACCGTAGGCGATGCCCCCGGATGGACACCGTAGCGAGGGAACACTGAGCCTCAGCGAAGTGCCGTACGCCGGGGCAAAGCCTTTTGGGTTACCTTTTCGGCGTTTGGAAAAGGTGACTCGCTGTAAGAGCGAAACCGCCTGCGGCAACACCCGCAGCAACGGATATGCCCCCAATCCCCAAACACAAAAAAAGGCGCGATCCTCTCGAATCGCGCCTTTCTCATGTACCGCTATCTATCAGCTACCCAGCGCCTTCGACGCCAGCCAGAACAAACCAGCCGACAGCGCAACCGTCGCCGGCAAGGTCAATACCCAAGCCAACAGAATGGTCCGAACCGTGCCACCCTGCAGTCCGCTCTTGTTGGCCACCATCGTACCAGCCACACCCGAAGACAAAACGTGAGTGGTCGACACCGGCAGGCTGAAAATGTTGGCCATGCCGATCAAACTGGCGGTGGTGATCTGCGCGGACATGCCCTGGGAATAGGTCATGCCTTGCTTGCCGATCTTCTCGCCAATGGTCAATACAACGCGTTTCCAGCCAACCATGGTGCCCAGGCCCAAGGCCAGTGCAACCGCCAGAATCACCCAGAACGGGGCGTATTCGGTGGTGGTGGTCAGGTCTTTGCGCAGCTTGTCGAGGTCAGCCTTTTCACGGGCTTCCAGGCCAGGCAGTTTGCCAACCTTCTTCGCGGTGTCGTCCAGGCAGAGCAGGTAACGACGCACTTCGATGCGGCTATCGGACGACAGCGAGTGGTAGTCCGCTACGCCTTTAAGCGTGTGCAACAGGGCGCTGATGGTCGGTTCGGTCTGCTGCGGGTTGCAGCGGAATTTTTCCGGCAGGTCGCCTTCCACGCTCTTGCCCAGGGCCAGGAATTCACCCAGCGAATCGGCGTTGCGCTGGTAGAACTGGCTCAGGTGCAGGGTCGCGTCGCGGGTGCGTTCGATCTGATAAGTGGTGCTGTTCAGGTCGAGAACGAACTGCGCAGGCACGATACCGATCAACACCAGCATGATCAGGCCGATGCCTTTCTGGCCATCGTTGGAGCCGTGCACGAAGCTCACGGCCATGGCCGAGATCACCAGGACCAGACGGTTCCAGAACGGTGGATGCTTCTTGTCGTCGATCTTGCGGCGCTGCTCCGGTGTCTTGTGCATCTTCGACAGCGGACGCCACCATTTCAGGCCGATCAGGATCAGCGCGGCGATCAGGAAGCCGGCCATTGGCGAGAACACCAGCGAGGCGCCGATGTCGATCGCTTTCTGCCAGTTCACGCCGTCGGCCAACGGAATGTCGTTGATCAGAGCGTTGGCCAGGCCGACACCGAGGATCGAGCCGATCAGGGTGTGCGAGCTGGAAGCCGGGATACCGAAGTACCAGGTGCCCAGGTTCCAGGCGATTGCCGCGGCGAGCAACGAGAACACCATCGCCAGGCCATGGCCGGTGTTCACATTGATCAGCAGTTCAACCGGGAGCAAATGGACAATGGCATACGCCACGCCAACGCCGCCCAGCAGCACGCCGAGGAAATTGAACACACCGGAAAAGAACACCGCCAGGTGGGGCGGCATGGCTTTGGTGTAGATAACAGTGGCTACCGCGTTAGCGGTGTCATGAAATCCATTGATGAACTCGAAGGCGAGGACAAACGTCAGGGCGAGCAAGAGGCTCACAAGCACCCAAGCATCCAGTCCGCTGAATAAATCGATCATGAAGGTTTTCTGACCCGGTCGTAAGGGGGCGCGATTATGCCAGAAAAGACTGGAAATCGATCCCCTACCTGCTCATCGGTTACACACTTCTTCGAATTAATTTGTTGCAGCGCATGAAAACCCAGCGCAGCGCAGGGTTTTTCAAGTCATTGATTTACTTGGTAAAAGGTTCATTTCGCAGGCGATTTCATCGTCGCGGAGAGGGCTCGAACGCTTGTCTGAAATATCTGTGAAACCTGTAGGACGCCCGTCCTCAGTCTGCCAGACCGGATGATGGCCGCTGCCCGCGGGTAGCGGGCGCGCAAGGCATCGTCGTTCCACCGCGCTTGTAACCGGTGTGGACGTAAAACCTTCAACGATCCAAAAACCGTGGCTCAAGGCTCTTCGGCTTTGAGTTCCTTTTCGATCTTTTCGATTTCTTGCTTGAAGACCTGATCCTGAACGGTCGGGCGTTTACGCCACGCTTTGCGTTCCGGTTCGGGCTGAGCGGCGTAGGTGGTGACTTCCCCGCCGTAAACTTCCTTGTAACGTTGTTCCTGGCGCTCAAGTTCCGCGCGCAGTTCGTCTTTCGTCACAGTGCTACCTGTATGAGTTGAGTTAAGTGTCTGGTGAAACGCACTGCAACGAATCGATTGAACGAAGCCACCGAGCATCCAGCACCCGGACAGGCATTGGTGTAATCGGTGGGGCGATCAAGACTTCCGTGTTACAGGCGGCTACGGCACCAGATAAAAACTGACGCAGCATCAGTTTCCTGTTTCGGCGAGCGCAGGCATTGCATGAGTGATGCGCGTCAGGCGCTGGCCGGGCTGTTGGCGATGGACATCGCCGCAGCGGGTGACGACCTCGACGTGCAAAAACGAGGTGCCACTGAGGTGCATTATAGCGGTCGATTCAGGAATGACTATCTTTGCCAAGTTAAAAACGGTTCTGGATGTGTGATTGTTTTATGACTCGCAACTTTTGTCGCTAGTTGAAGTGCGTGGTGGCCGTTATTGGCCGAGCGATCGGTTTCTGGCGCCATTTAGTCGAACAACTAAGGCGGTGATTCGGATAACCAGAGAAGTTGAGTAAACCCAGTAAAGGGCTTGAGACGAGAGCAACAGTTGGTTGCGATTATCGGTCGGCGGTTCGATAATCGCCCAATCTTGCAGGTCCGACGCTTGTGCATTTGTCGGCGAGCCGCTTGTATAGCCCATTGATCCGTGCCGGATAAAAGGACAAGAAATGAACGATCAAATGCGCAACTCTTTCACCTCCGTGGCGCCGCCGATCGTCGCCTCGCCGGCCAAACGCATCCAGGCGCTGACCGGTGATCCGGACTTCATGACCTCGCTGGCCCGTGGTCTGGCGGTGGTGCAGGCGTTTCAGGAGCGCAAGCGTCATCTGACCATCGCGCAGATCAGCCACCGTACGGAAATTCCTCGCGCCGCCGTGCGCCGTTGTCTGCATACCTTGATCAAACTCGGCTACGCCACCACCGACGGGCGCACCTATTCGTTGCTGCCCAAAGTGCTGACCCTCGGTCACGCGTATCTGTCGTCGACGCCGTTGGCGGTGTCCGCCCAGCCCTACCTCGACCGCATGAGCGAGCAGCTGCACGAAGCCTGCAACATGGCCACGCTCGAAGGCGATGACATTCTCTACATCGCGCGCTCGGCGACCACCCAGCGGCTGATATCGGTGGACTTGTCGGTGGGCGGTCGGTTGCCGGCGTACTGCACATCGATGGGCCGGATTCTGCTGGCAGCACTCGACGATACGTCATTGCGTGAATACCTCGACCACGCCGAACTGGTCGCCAAGACCAGCCGCACGATCCATACACCTGATGCGTTGCTCGAATGCCTGCAGGAAGTGCGGCAGCAGGGCTGGTGCATTGTCGATCAGGAATTGGAACAGGGCCTGCGTTCGATTGCCGTGCCGGTCTACGACGCTTCCGGCCAGGTTGTCGCGGCGCTCAACGTCAGCACCCACGCCGGTCGCGTCAGCCGTACCGAGCTTGAGCAACGCTTCCTGCCGGGGCTGCTCAGCGCCAGCCGCGACCTCAGTGCGCAATTGTTCGCCTGATGAAGCTGTTCGATAAACGCACAGTGTTGCGTTTATCGAATTGACGCTAAAACCCCCGGATCATTAATGTCGCGGCAGCGTCATCCGGCGCTGATGTGAATGAGCCCGCCGGACTGCCGACTCCCATAATAAAGACAAGAGGCAACTCACCATGCGCATGCTCCCCGACTGTCTCCGCCCAATACCCTGTTGCCGGGTTCACCGCAACGCCTGATCCAGACCTTCTATTCTTGTGACCGAGCCGCTCTCTGGCCGGCCGCCGTTCGACTGCGTTTTTTGCGTGGAATAAAAATAATGAACCAGCCTCAGTCCGCTGTGGGTAACTGCCTCGACGTGCAGACCTTCATCAATGCCCAACCGATCTCGCGCTATCAGTGGCGCGTGGTGATTCTGTGTTTCCTGATTGTCTTCCTCGATGGCCTCGACACCGCCGCGATGGGTTTTATTGCCCCGGCGTTGTCGCAGGACTGGGGCATCGACCGCGCCAGCCTTGGCCCGGTGATGAGCGCGGCGTTGATCGGCATGGTCTTCGGTGCACTCGGTTCCGGCCCGTTGGCTGACCGCTTCGGGCGAAAAGTCGTACTGGTGGGCGCTGTGGTTCTGTTCGGTGCCTTCAGCCTGGCGTCGGCGTACAGCAGCAACGTTGAGCAATTGCTGGTGCTGCGTTTCCTGACGGGCCTGGGTCTTGGCGCCGGGATGCCGAACGCCACCACGTTGCTCTCGGAATACACCCCGGAGCGCAAGAAATCGCTGCTGGTGACCAGCATGTTCTGCGGTTTCAACCTCGGTATGGCCGGTGGCGGCTTTATTTCCGCCAAGCTGATTCCGGCATTCGGCTGGCACAGCCTGCTGCTGATCGGCGGGATCTTGCCCCTGATCCTCGCTGTGGTGCTGCTGTTCTGGCTGCCGGAATCGGCGCGTTACCTTGTAGTCCGTAACCGTGGCACCGACAAAATCCGCAAGACTCTGGCGCCGATTGATCCGGTCACTGTGGCTCAGGCTTCCATCTTCAGCGTGCCGGAACAAAAAACCGTCAAGGCGCGCAATGTGTTCGCGGTGATCTTCTCCGGCACTTACAGCACCGGCACCTTGCTGCTGTGGCTGACCTACTTCATGGGCCTGGTGATCGTTTACCTGCTGACCAGTTGGCTGCCGACGCTGATGCGAGACAGCGGCGCGAGCATGGAACAGGCCGCGTTCATCGGTGCGTTGTTCCAGTTTGGCGGTGTATTGAGCGCGGTCGCTGTGGGATGGGCGATGGACCGCTTCAATCCGCACAAGGTCATCGGCACGTTCTATCTGCTGGCCGGGGTGTTTGCCTACGCGGTGGGGCAGAGCCTGGGCAACATCACCTTGCTGGCGACCCTGGTATTGGTGGCCGGGATGTGTGTGAACGGTGCGCAATCGGCGATGCCGTCACTGGCGGCGCGGTTTTATCCGACCCAAGGGCGGGCGACCGGGGTGTCGTGGATGCTGGGGATTGGCCGCTTTGGCGCGATTCTCGGGGCGTGGATGGGCGCGACGTTACTGGGGCTGGGCTGGAATTTCGAACAGGTGTTGACGGCGTTGGTGATTCCGGCGGCGTTGGCCACTACGGCGGTGGTGATCAAAGGCATGGTCAGTCATGCGGATGCGACCTGAATTTCAGCGCCTGATCGTTCCCACGCTCTGCGTGGGAATGCCTCAATAGACGCTCTGCGTCTGCTTTTGGACGCGGAGCGTCCCGGGCTGCATTCCCACGCGGAGCGTGGGAACGATCAAAATACGAAACGATAGGTTGATAACAATCTGTTCGATAAACGAACACTCAGTCGATTATCGGATTGTTTGGTGATTTTCCCAGGCTTAATCTTCAGTGACTCCGGCGCTGAACCTCGCGCCTTTTTATTACTGGCGATTCATTACAAAAACAGGAGCCCGCTCCATGGCTGAGATCCTTTCGCTGCACGACGCGGTGAAGCAATTCGTCAACGACGGCGACACCGTCGCACTTGAAGGCTTCACTCACCTGATCCCTACGGCTGCGGGTCATGAAATCATTCGTCAGGGCAAGAAAGATCTGACGCTGGTGCGGATGACGCCTGACCTGATCTACGATCAACTGATCGGCGCCGGTTGCGCACGCAAACTGATTTTCTCTTGGGGCGGCAACCCTGGCGTGGGTTCGCTGCACCGTCTGCGTGATGCGGTCGAGAAGCAATGGCCACAGCCGCTGGAAATCGAAGAGCACAGCCACGCCGACCTGGCCAATGCCTACGTTGCCGGCGCTTCTGGCCTACCGTTCGCAGTGCTGCGAGCCTACGCCGGTTCCGACCTGCCGAAGGTCAACCCGCTGATCAAAACCGTGACCTGCCCGTTCACCGGTGAAGTGCTGGCGGCGGTGCCGTCGGTGCGTCCGGACGTGACCGTGATCCACGCCCAGAAAGCCGATCGCCAGGGCAACGTGCTGCTGTGGGGCATTCTTGGTGTGCAGAAAGAGGCCGCACTGGCCGCCAAGCGCTGCATCGTCACTGTTGAAGAAATCGTCGATGACCTCAACGCGCCGATGAATTCTTGCGTATTGCCCACCTGGGCCTTGAGCGCGGTCTGCCATGTTCCCGGCGGCGCACATCCTTCCTACGCCCACGGTTACAACGAGCGCGACAATCGTTTCTATCAGGCGTGGGATCCGATCGCCCGTGACCGTGAGACGTTTACCGCGTGGATCAACGAATACATCCATGGCTGCGCTGACTTCAGCGCGTTCCAGGCCAAGTTGGCCGCAGCTTCGGAGGCCAAGTAATGACTTACACCACCAATGAAATGATGACCGTCGCCGCAGCCCGTCGCCTGAAGAACGGCTCGGTGTGCTTCGTCGGCATCGGCCTGCCGTCGAAAGCCGCCAACCTGGCACGCCTGACCTCGTCGCCCGATGTGGTACTGATCTACGAGTCCGGTCCGATTGGCGCCAAACCAAGCGTATTGCCGCTGTCGATCGGTGATGGCGAGTTGGCGGAAACCGCCGACACCGTCGTACCGACCGGTGAGATTTTTCGCTACTGGTTGCAGGGTGGGCGCATCGACGTCGGTTTTCTTGGAGCCGCGCAGGTCGACCGTTTCGGCAACATCAACACTACCGTGGTCGGAGATTACTTCTCGCCGAAAGTGCGCCTGCCGGGTGCCGGTGGCGCGCCGGAAATTGCCGGTTCGGCAAAAAGTGTGTTGATCATCCTTAAACAGTCGGCACGCTCGTTTGTCGACAAGCTCGATTTCATCACCTCGGTCGGTCACGGCGAGGGCGGCGATTCGCGTAAACGTCTGGGCCTGCCGGGCGCCGGGCCGGTCGGCATCATCACCGACCTGTGCATCATGGAGCCGGAGGAGGGCACCCACGAGTTCGTGGTCACCGCATTGCATCCGGGCGTGACCCGCGAGCAAGTGGTCGCGGCGACCGGTTGGGCGATTCGTTTTGCTGACAACGTCGACACCACCGCTGAACCGACCGACGTCGAACTGACGGCGCTGCGCGATCTCGAAGCGCGTACCGCCGCCGCCCACGGTCAGGCACCGGGAGAAGCATGATGCGCGATGTTTATATCTGCGACGCGATTCGCACCCCGATCGGCCGTTTCGGCGGCGGTTTGTCTGCCGTTCGCGCCGACGACTTGGCCGCGGTGCCGATCAAGGCCCTGATGGAGCGCAATCCATCGGTGGACTGGAGCGCCATCGACGAAGTATTTCTCGGCTGCGCCAATCAGGCCGGTGAAGACAACCGTAACGTCGCGCGCATGGCGCTGCTGCTGGCCGGCCTGCCGGACAGCGTGCCGGGTGTGACCCTCAATCGTCTTTGCGCTTCGGGCATGGACGCGATCGGCACGGCATTCCGCGCGATTGCCAGCGGCGAGATGGAGCTGGCGATTGCCGGTGGCGTCGAGTCGATGTCCCGTGCGCCGTTCGTGATGGGCAAGGCTGACGCAGCGTTTTCGCGCAACATGAAACTGGAAGACACCACCATCGGCTGGCGTTTCATCAACCCGTTGATGAAGGCGCAGTATGGCGTCGACGCGATGCCGCAGACCGCCGACAACGTCGCCGACGACTATAAAGTGTCGCGCGCCGATCAAGACGCTTTCGCCCTGCGCAGTCAGCAACGTACCGCCGCCGCGCAGGCTGCCGGCTACTTCGCTGAAGAAATCGTCGAAGTGCGGATTGCCCACAAGAAGGGCGAAACCGTGGTCAGCCAGGATGAACACCCGCGCGCCGACACCACCCTCGAAGCGCTGACCAAGCTGAAACCGGTCAACGGCCCAGACAAAACCGTCACCGCCGGCAATGCCTCCGGCGTCAACGACGGTGCCGCCGCACTGATTCTCGCGTCCGCCGAAGCGGTGAAAAAACATGGCCTGACCGCCCGCGCCAAAGTGCTCGGCATGGCCAGCGCCGGTGTGGCGCCGCGAGTGATGGGCATCGGCCCGGTGCCGGCGGTGCGTAAATTGATCGAGCGCCTGGGCGTTGCGGTCAGCGATTTTGATGTGATCGAACTCAACGAAGCATTTGCCAGCCAAGGTTTGGCGGTGCTGCGTGAACTGGGTCTGGCCGATGACGCCGCGCAGGTCAACCCGAACGGCGGCGCCATTGCCTTGGGCCACCCGTTGGGCATGAGCGGTGCACGTCTGGTGCTGACCGCGCTGCATCAGTTGGAAAAGACTGGCGGCAAGAAAGGTCTGGCGACCATGTGCGTCGGTGTCGGCCAAGGTCTGGCCTTGGCCATCGAACGCGTCTGACGCAAGCCGTGACGAAAAAGAACAGAGGAAAGCGAAATGTCTGACAAGCCTGGTTACCGTCGTCCGCAGGAAGGCACTCAGCCTGAGTACCTGCACCCGACGTATCAATCCACCAACCTGCGCTCGCCGTCGAAGCCATTGGTGTTTCTGCCGCACTCGCTGTCGGAAATTACCGGACCGACCATTGGCGCTGAACGCGTGGGCGACACCGATAACGATCTGACCGCCCAGCACGAAGGCGAGCCGCACGGCGAGCGCATCATCATTCACGGCCGTGTGCTCGACGAAAACGGTCTGCCGGTGCCGGGCATTCTGGTGGAGATCTGGCAGGCCAACGCCGCCGGCCGCTACAACCACAAGCGCGACCTGCACGACGCGCCGCTGGACCCGAACTTCTCCGGCACCGGCCGCACCGTGACCGACGCCGACGGCTGGTATCAGTTCCAGACCATCAAACCCGGCGCGTATCCGTGGGGCAACCACCACAATGCCTGGCGCCCGGCGCACATCCATTTTTCGCTGTTCGGGCCGAGCATCCTTACCCGTTTGGTCACGCAAATGTATTTCCCGGGCGATCCGCTGCTGGCGTATGACCCGATCTACAACTGCGTGCCGGACACCTCGGCCAAGGAACGCCTGATCGCCCGTTTCGATCTGGAAAAAACCATTCCGTCCTACGCCCTCGGTTACCGCTGGGACATCGTGCTGCGCGGGCGTGAAGCCACGCCGATGGAGAAATAAGATGACGCTGACTGCGACCACGTCCCACACCGTCGGGCCGTATTACCACATCGGCCTGACCTGGCTGAACCGCGAAGACCTCGCCAATGAGCAAACCCTTGGCGAGCGCGTGGCGATCACCGGGCAGGTGGTGGATGGCAACGGCGATGTCGTCAACGACGCCATGCTCGAAGTCTGGCAGGCCAACGCCGCCGGCAAATACGACCACCCGGAAGACGAGCAGGCCAAACCGCTCGACCCGAACTTTGAAGGCTTCGGCCGCGTGCCGGTGGATGCTGAAGGGCGGTTTCGGTTTACCACGATCAAACCGGGTACGGTTGAGGGCCTGAAAGGCTCGACCCAGGCGCCGCATCTGGTGGTGTTGGTGTTTGCCCGTGGCTTGGTCAAGCACTTGCTGACGCGGATTTACTTTGAAGGCGAGCCGGCGAATGTTGATGATCCGTTGCTGGAGTGTGTGCCGGCAGAGCGTCGCAGCACGTTGCTGGCCAAGCAGGACGCCTCCGGTGTTTACCAGTGGAATGTGATTCTGCAGGGCACTGATGCCGAGACCGTGTTCTTCGATTATTAAAGAGCACCACCAATCCCCTGTGGGAGCGAGCCTGCTCGCGAAGAGGGAGTGTCAGACGACATTTATGTTGGCTGACCCACCGCATTCGCGAGCAGGCTCGCTCCCACAGGGGAGAACTGTGTTGCAGATGGAACTGTGGAACGGGACTGTTGCAAAGTATGTCTAGACTCTCACTGTCCCTATCGAGTGAAAAACAATGACAACCACCACCTCCCATTACACCGGTGAAGAGCGCAGCAAGCGCATCTTTGCCATTGTCGGCGCCTCGTCCGGCAACCTCGTCGAATGGTTCGACTTCTACGTCTACGCCTTTTGCGCGATCTATTTTGCCCCGGCGTTTTTTCCTTCCGACAACCCGACGGTGCAACTGGTCAACACCGCTGGCGTGTTCGCTGCCGGTTTCCTGATGCGCCCGATTGGTGGCTGGATTTTTGGCCGGGTCGCCGACAAGCACGGGCGCAAGAACTCGATGCTCATCTCGATTCTGATGATGTGCTTCGGCTCGTTGCTGATCGCCTGCTTGCCAACCTATAAGGACATCGGCGTCTGGGCACCGATCCTGCTGTTGTTCGCACGCTTGCTGCAAGGCCTGTCGGTCGGTGGCGAGTACGGCACCACCGCGACCTACATGAGCGAAGTCGCCCTCAAGGGCCAGCGCGGATTTTTCGCCTCGTTCCAGTACGTGACGTTGATTGGCGGCCAACTGCTGGCCGTGTCGCTGGTGGTCGTGCTGCAGCAATTTCTCACTGAAGACGATCTGCGCGCCTACGGCTGGCGGATTCCGTTTGTGGTCGGTGCGGTGGCGGCGTTGATTTCGCTGTTCCTGCGTCGTTCGCTGAAAGAAACCACCAACGAGGAAACCCGCGCGCACAAAGACGCCGGCAGCATCGCCGCGCTGTTCCGCGACCACAAAGCCGCGTTCATCACCGTGCTCGGGTACACCGCCGGTGGTTCGCTGATTTTCTACACCTTCACCACCTACATGCAGAAGTATCTGGTGAACACCGCCGGCATGCACGCCAAGACCGCCAGCTACATCATGACCGGCGCGCTGTTCCTTTATATGTGCATGCAGCCGCTGTTCGGCATGCTCGCCGACAAGATTGGCCGCCGTAATTCAATGCTCTGGTTCGGCGCGCTCGGTACGCTGTTCACCGTGCCAATTCTGTTGAGCCTGAAAAGCGTCAGCAGCCCGTTCCTCGCGTTTGTGCTGATCACCGTGGCACTGGCGATCGTCAGTTTTTACACCTCGATCAGTGGCCTGGTAAAAGCCGAAATGTTCCCGCCGGAAGTTCGCGCCCTCGGCGTCGGCCTGGCTTACGCGGTGGCGAATGCGATCTTCGGCGGTTCGGCGGAATTCGTCGCCCTGAGCCTGAAGAACATCGGTATGGAAAACGCCTTCTACTGGTACGTGACGGTGATGATGGCGATCGCGTTCCTGTTCAGCCTGCGCCTGCCGAAACAGGCGGCGTATTTGCACCACGATCTCTAACCCCAAGCGCGCGGGCCTTGATGGCCCGCGCCGGCAAGGACTGTTTATGACTCAGCGACCGGGCAATCAATTGTTCGATGCCTATTTCACTGCCGGCGATATGCGCGAAGTGTTCTGTGATCAGGGCCGCGTGCAGGCCATGCTCGACTTCGAAGCGGCGCTGGCCCGGGCCGAGGCGCGGGTTGGATTGATTCCGGCGTCTGCCGTGGCACCGATTGCGGCGGCGTGCGATGCCGGACTGTATGACTTCGCGGCGCTGGGCGAGGCGATTGCCACGGCCGGCAATTCGGCGATTCCGCTGGTCAAGGCGTTGGGCAAGCAGATTGCTGCCAACGATGCCGAAGCCGAGCGTTATGTGCATTTGGGGGCGACCAGTCAGGACGTGATGGATTCCGGGCTGGTGCTGCAATTGCGTCAGGCGCTGGAACTGATTGAAAGCGATCTGGCACACCTGGCCGATTCCCTCTCCATCCAGGCGCAACGTCATGCAGCGACGCCGCTGGCCGGACGCACCTGGCTGCAACACGCGACGCCGGTCACCCTCGGCATGAAAATCGCCGGATGGCTGGGCGCTGTGACGCGCAGCCGTCAACGCTTGCGCGAACTCAAGCCGCGTCTGCTGGTGCTGCAATTTGGCGGTGCGTCCGGGACGCTCGCAGCCTTGGGCGAACAAGCCTTGCCGATCGCCGAAGCCCTCGCCGAAGAGCTGCAACTGACCTTGCCCGAACAGCCGTGGCACACCCAGCGTGATCGCGTGGTCGAGTTCGGCGCGGTGCTCGGTCTGATCGCCGGCAGCCTCGGCAAATTCGGCCGCGACATCAGCCTGTTGATGCAGACCGAAGCGGCCGAGGTGTTCGAGCCGTCGGCGCCGGGCAAGGGCGGTTCGTCGACCATGCCGCACAAGCGCAATCCGGTTGGCGCGGCGGTATTGATTGGCGCGGCGACGCGGGTGCCGGGGCTGGTCTCGACACTGTTCAGCGCGATGCCGCAAGAGCATGAACGCAGCCTCGGTTTGTGGCATGCCGAATGGGAAACCTTGCCGGAGATTTGCTGCCTGGTTTCCGGTTCGTTGCAACAGGCACGCTTACTGGCCGACGGCTTGCAAGTCGATGCCGAGCGCATGGCGCGCAACCTCGAACTGACCCAAGGGCTGGTGCTGGCCGAAGCGGTGAGCATCGTTCTTGCGCAACGGGTTGGCCGTGACAGCGCGCATCATCTGCTTGAGCAATGCTGCAAACGCGCGGTGGCCGAGCAGCGCCATTTGCGCGCCGTGCTCGGTGACGAACCCAAGGTCACCGCCGAGTTGAGCAGCGCTGAACTCGATCATCTTTTGAACCCCGCCCATTACCTCGGTCAGGCGCAAGTCTGGGTCGAGCGCGCGGTGGCCGAACACAACGCATTGTCTGTCTGAAAGGAGAGGGCTGTGGCTTTCGTTCAACTCGCCGATGGCGAACTGCACTATGAAATAGAGGGCCCGGTCGATGCGCCGGTGCTGGTACTGTCCAACTCGCTGGGCACTGACCTGCACATGTGGGACGCACAGATGCCGGCGTTTACCGAGCACTTTCGCGTGCTGCGTTTCGACACCCGTGGCCATGGCCAATCGCTGGTAACGCCGGGGCCTTACAGCATCGAGCAACTGGGTTATGACGTGCTTGGTTTGCTGGATGCATTGCACATTGAGCGCGCGCATTTCTGCGGGTTGTCGATGGGGGGCTTGATCGGTCAGTGGCTGGGCATCAATGCAGGTCATCGTCTGGACAAGCTGATCGTGTGCAACACCGCGGCAAAAATCGGCGATCCGTCGGTGTGGAATCCACGTATCGAAACCGTGTTGCGTGACGGCGCGGCGGCGATGGTTGCCCTGCGTGATGCATCGATTGCCCGCTGGTTTACCCCGGACTTCTCGGCAGCACACCCGGCGGCGGCCAAGCAGATTACTGACATGCTCGCGGCCACGTCGCCTGAAGGTTACGCGGCCAACTGCGCGGCGGTGCGTGATGCCGATTTCCGTGAGCAACTGGCGTCGATCAATGTGCCGTTGCTGGTGATCGCCGGCACTGAAGATGCGGTGACGCCGCCGTCCGGTGGGCATTTCATACAGGAACACGTGCGCGGTGCCCAGTACGCCGAGTTCTATGCGGCGCACCTGTCCAATGTGCAGGCTGGCGCGGATTTCAGTGATCGTGTTCTGGCGTTTCTGAACGCCTGATAAGGGGATTTTCGTGGACGAGAAACAACGTTACGACGACGGCATGCAAGTGCGCCGCGCGGTGCTCGGTGATGCGCATGTCGATCGCAGCCTGACCACGCTGACCGAGTTCAACTCGGAGTTTCAGGAGATGATCACCCGGCATGCCTGGGGCGATATCTGGACGCGTCCGGGCTTGCCTCGGCACACGCGCAGTTTGATCACCATCGCCATGCTGATTGGCATGAACCGTGAGGGTGAGCTGAAACTGCACCTGCGCGCGGCGGCCAATAACGGCGTGAGCCGGGGCGAGATCAAGGAAGTGATCATGCAGAGCGCGATTTATTGCGGGATCCCGGCGGCGAATGCTACGTTTCATCTGGCCGAATCGGTGTGGGATGAGCTTGGGGTTGAATCCCGAGAATAGTCGTTGGCCGGGCTGACGCCATCGCGAGCAGGCTCACTCCTACATTTGGAATGCGTTCCCCTGTAGGAGTGAGCCTGCTCGCGATAGCGGTAGCGGCCGTACCAATCACACCGTGGCGACAATAAATATCCGCTTGAACGCAAACAACGTATGCCCATCCCCCTCTTGCGGATAATGCTCATGCACCCGCATCAGGTAGTGATAGATAAACCGCGTCTGTTCCTCTGAACTCAGTGCCTGCATCACCGGCCGCAGCGCCGAGACCTTCACCCAGTCATACACTGGCGACTTGCCGTCAACCACCTGCAACTGCTCGGTCTCCCAGATATCCAGCGCCGAGGTCATCGGCGCGAGCAACCGGTAGTAATCCTCCAGTGACAACAACGGCCGCGCTGCCATGCGCTGGCGCAGTTCAGGTGTGCCCATTGGCGTGCCGCCGGGGCCGCCGTCTTCGAGGGTGTCGAGCATCAGCCGATACCACAGCGCATCCCGCCAGTCCGGCATGTGCGCCGCCAGACAACCACCGGGATTGAGATAGCCCAGCAGCTGCGGCAGCAACGTTTCATGGCCTTCGATAAAGTGCAGCACGGCGGCCGCGAGCAGCAGGTCCGCCGGCTGCTCCGGTTGCCAATCGAGTAGATCGCAGTGTTTCCACGAGGCCCTGAACGGCAGGCAGCGCGCTTCAGTGAGCATTTTCGCGGAGCTGTCGACGCCCTGCAACTGCGCGCGCGGCCAGCGTTTGGCCAACAACTGCGTGGCAATGCCGGTGCCGCAGCCGAGGTCGTAAATGCGTTGCGGGTTTTGCAGTTCGACGCGGTCGAGCAGTTCATTGACCGGTCGTTGCCTGAGACGAAAGAACTGCTGGTACGCCTTGGCGTCCCAGTCGGGTGTTGCGAGACGAGGGATCATTGAGGTGGTCCTCTGGTGATCGTTGGTGTCTTCCGATGACAACCTGGCTCCCAGCTTGAGGACCGACTACGACGACGGAAGCGGAAAGGTGTAGCACCTGAGTCCTTCAGGTTTGGTTACTTTACCTGCCGGCCGGCAAAGTGCCACTTGTCCTGACGGATGGCGAGAATTCCAATGTAGGAGCTGCCGCAGGCTGCGATCTGTTGATCTTAAAAACAAGATCAAGAGATCGCAGCCTGCGGCAGCTCCTACAGGGTTCGGTCGGTGTTTAGAGGAGGCTGATCGGGTAGCTGACGATCAAGCGGTTCTCATCGAACTCGTTATTGCTGAAATCCCGGCGCATGGTCGAGTTGCGCCATCTGACGTTCAGATCCTTCAGCGCGCCGCTCTGCACGGTGTAGCCCAGTTCCGATTCGCGGCCCCATTCCTTGCCGTCGGTGATGGTGCCGGTGTGCACGTTGTCGCCGCTGATGTAGCGGTTCATCAACGTCAGGCCGGGCACGCCCATGGCAGCGAAGTTGTAGTCGTGGCGCAGTTGCCAGGAGCGTTCCTGCGCATTGTCGTAACTGGCGTTGTAACTGTCGTTGGCCAGGGTGCCGCCGCTGGTGCCGTTGACGCGCATCCAGGCGCTGTCGCCGGTGAGTTTCTGCAGGCCGACGTAGAAGGTGTTGCCGCCGTATTTCGCCGAGAACATGCCCGACCAGGTCTTGTTGTCGAGGTCGCCCGCGCGAGCGCTGCCGTCGTCCTTGCCGTAGAAAAAGCCGAGGTTGGCGCCCAGCGTCCAGTCGCCGAGCGGCTGGCTGTGGATCAGATTGACGTATTGCTGGCTGTAGATGTCCTTGAGTTCGGCGTTCCACAGGGCAATCTGTGTGCGTTTTTCGTTGAAAACGTATTCACCGCCCTGGAAGTTGAAGCGATCAGAGGTGAACGCCGCTTTGCCGGTCATCGACATGTCGCTCATGCTGCTGTCGTCGCGCGGGCTGTTGGCGCGGAACTGGCCGCCGTAGAGGGTCAGACCGTCGATTTCCTTCGAGGTGATCTGGCCGCCGCGGAAGGTTTGCGGCAGTGAGCGGCCGTCGTCCGAACGCAGGATCGGCAGCACAGGCATCCACTCGCCGACTTTCACTTCGGTCTGCGAAAGTTTGGCTTTGAAGGCGACGTTGGTCCGGCCGAAGTTGTCGGCCGGGCGACCGTCGTGATCCAGCGGCAACAACTGCGTGCCCCCCGTGCCTTTGCCGCCATCGAGCTTCACCGAATACAGGCCGAGCACGTCCAGGCCGAAACCGACGGTGCCCTGGGTGAAGCCGGATTTGGCGTCGAGGATGAAGTTCTGCGTCCACTCTTCAGCCTTGCCCTGAGCCTTGGTCGGGTTGGTGAAGTTGCGGTTGATGTAGAAGTTGCGCAGGTTCAGGTTGACCTTGGCCCCTTCGATAAAACCGGCCTCTTCAGCCACAGCGGGCAGGGCTGCGCCGGCCAGGGCCAGGGCGATCAGACCGGGAAATGCGTAGGGCGCAGGGGAGGTTGTCATGGGCTCGGGTCTCTCTTGTTTTTTTAAGGCGAACGGGGGCGCTGCCACCGGTTTTCGGGGTGCAGACGTGAAAAGTGTTCAGGGGTGAAACGACAGCGATCAGCCGGACGGGACAGGGCGCGGGAGCATGGTATCGAACCTGTTGTTATTGGTTTTGTGGATCGAATGGTGCGGGGGGCGGATGTTTTGATTCAATTGGTAAAAGCGGGTTTTGGGCGATTATCGAACAGCATTGAAGATCAAAAGATCGCAGCCTTCGGCAGCTCCTACAGGGGAACGCATTTCAAAAGTTAGGAGCTGCCGAAGGCTGCGATCTTTTGATTCTCAGACAACAAAAAGCCCACCAATCGGTGGGCTCTTTGTGTTCACCGGATGATCAGAACAACTTCATCTTCGGTGCTTCTTCTTTCAGCGGTTCGTTCTGCGCGGTTTGCGCATTCCAGCCACCGCCCAAGGCCTTGTACAGGTTGACCGCACTGTTCAGCTGCGCGAGGCGGTCGGTGATCAGCGCTTGTTGCGCGCTGAACAGCTGACGCTGGGCATCGAGGAAGGTCAGGTTGCTGTCGACACCGATGCGGTAGCGACGCTCGGCCAGGCGGTAGTAATCCTGGTTCGCCTGAACGAAGTCACGCTGCGCCTGCAACTGCTCGGTGTAGGTCTGGCGCGCCGCCAAGCCGTCGGCGACTTCCTGGAAAGCCGTCTGGATGGACTTCTCGTAGTTCGCCACGCCAATGTCCTTCTGGATCTTGGCGTAGTCGAGGCTGGCGCGCAGGCTGCCGGCGTTGAAGATCGGCAGGTTGATCTGCGGCTGGAACAGCCACGTCCCCGAACCACCCTTGAACAGGCCGGACAGGTCCGGGCTCAGGCTGCCCGCGTTGGCGGTCAGGCTGATGCTCGGGAAGAACGCGGCACGGGCCGCGCCAATGTTGGCGTTGGCCGCTTTCAGGTTGTACTCGGCCTGAAGGATGTCCGGACGACGTTGCAGCAGGTCCGAAGGCAGACCGGCCGGCACGTCGCTGAGCAGATCATCCGACAGCGGTTTGGCCGCTTGCAGATTGGCCGGGATACCGGTGCCGAGCAGCAGGGTCAGGCTGTTTTCGTCCTGCGCCACCTGGCGGGTGTACTTGGCCAGTTGTGCACGGGCGTTTTCCACCGAGGTACGCGACTGCGCCAGGTCCAGTGCCGAAGCGACACCGACTTCGTTGCTGCGGCTGGTCAGCTTGTAGCTTTCTTCGAAGGCACCGAGGGTGTCCTGGGTCAGCTTGAGCAGTTCCTTGTCCGCCTGCCAGGTGAGGTAGGCGTTGGCAACGCTGGCAACCAGACTGATCTGCGTGCTGCGACGTGCTTCTTCAGTCGCGAAGTACTGTTGCAGCGCTTGTTCGCTCAGGCTGCGCACTCGACCGAACAGGTCGAGTTCGTAGGCACTGATGCCGACAGTGGCGGAGTAGGAGCTGGTGATGCCCGCTTCACCGGTCTGCGAGGCACGGGCCGGAACCCGCTGACGGCTGCCGCTGGCATTGGCCGAAACCGCTGGGAACAGATCGGCACGCTGGATGCGGTATTGAGCCGCGTAAGCGTCGATGTTCAGCGCCGCGACACGCAGGTCGCGGTTATTTTCCAGCGAGACCTGGATCAGTTGCTGCAGGGCCGGGTCATGGAAAAACTGCTTCCAGCCCTGCTCGGCAGCCGCCTGCGCCGGAGCCCGGGCCGGCGAGTACGCCGGCCCTTGCGGGTATTGGCCTGCGACCGGAGCCTCAGGCTGCTGATAGTCGGGTATCAGCGAGCAACCGCTCAGCACGAAGGCGGCGACTGCGATGGAGAGTAGCGACTTGCTCATTGGCCAGCCTCTTTAGGAGTTTCAGTCGTTTCATTCTCGTCAGCGATTTTACGCTGGCCCAGGGACGAAACCGTAACGAAGAACAGTGGGACCCAGAAGATCGCCAGGATCGTGGCCGTGAGCATACCGCCAATCACGCCCGTACCGATCGCATGCTGACTGCCTGAACCGGCGCCGGTGGAGATCGCCAACGGTACAACACCGAGGACGAAGGCCAGCGAGGTCATGATGATCGGTCGCAGACGCATGCGGCAGGCTTCAATCGCCGCGTCACGCAGGCTGCGTCCCTGTTCATGCAGTTCCTTGGCGAACTCGACGATCAGAATGGCGTTTTTAGCCGCCAGACCGATGGTCGTCAACAGCCCCACCTGGAAGTACACGTCGTTGGACAGACCGCGCAGGCTGGTGGCCAGCAGCGCACCGATGATCCCCAGTGGCACCACGAGCATAACCGCGATCGGAATCGACCAGCTCTCGTACAACGCCGCCAGACACAGGAACACCATCAGCAGCGACAGGGCGTACAGCGCAGGCGCTTGCGAGCCCGACAGACGTTCCTCGTAGGACAGACCGGTCCAGGAGATACCGACACCGGCCGGCAGCTTCTTGGCAATCGCTTCGACTTCGGCCATCGCTTCACCGGTGGAGTAACCCGGCGCAGGAGCACCCAGCACTTCGACCGCTTCCACGCCGTTGTAACGCGCCAGTTTCGGCGAACCGTAGACCCACTCGCCCTTGGCGAATGCCGAGAATGGAACCATGGTGCCGGCGGCGTTCCGTACGTACCACTTCTTCAGGTCTTCCGGACTCATGCGCGAATCCGGCTGGCCTTGCACGTACACTTTCTTCACGCGACCACGGTCGATGAAGTCGTTGACGTAGCTACTGCCCAAGGCAATCGACAGGGTGTTGTTGATGTCACTGATGGTAATGCCCAGGGCACTGGCCTTCTCGTCATCGATTTCCAGCTGGAACTGCGGCTCGTCGTTCAGGCCGTTCGGACGCACTTGCGTCAGGACTTTGCTCTGCGCCGCCATGCCGAGGAACTGGTTGCGCGCTTCCATCAGTTTTTCGTGGCCGATACCGGCACGGTCCTGCAGGAATACGTCGAAACCAGTGGCGTTACCCAGCTCCAGTACCGCTGGCGGGGCAAAGGCAAACACCATCGCATCGCGGAAGCTGAAGAAGTGCTGCTGGGCACGGGCAGCGAGGCTGAACACGCTGTTGTCGGCGTTACGTTCACCCCACGGCTTGAGCATGATGAACGCCATACCCGAACTCTGACCACGACCGGCGAAGTTGAAGCCGGTGATGGTGAATACCGAAGCCACCGCGTCTGCCTCGCCGCCGTCCTTGTTCGGACGTAACAGGTATTCACGCATTTCATCCACGACCACCTGAGTACGCTGGGCACTCGAGCCGGCCGGAGTCTGTACCTGAGCGAACAGAACGCCCTGGTCCTCTTCCGGCAGGAACGCGGTCGGAATGCGGGTGAACAGCCAGATCATGCCGACGACGATCAGCAGGTAGGCCAGCAGGTACGGCGCTTTGCGCGACAGCATGTTGCCGACACCGCGCTCGTAGCTCTGCACGCCGCGGTCGAAGTTGCGGTTGAACCAGCCGAAGAAGCCTTTTTTCGGCGTGCCATGCTCGCCTTTAGGAATCGGCTTGAGCATGGTGGCGCACAGCGCCGGGGTGAAGATCAGGGCAACCAGTACCGACAGGGCCATCGCCGAGACGATGGTGATCGAGAACTGCTTGTAGATCACCCCGGTGGAGCCGCTGAAGAAGGCCATTGGCAGCAATACCGCCGAGAGCACGAGGGCGATACCGACCAGTGCACCCTGGATCTGGCCCATGGACTTCTTGGTCGCCTCTTTCGGTGACAAGCCTTCTTCGCTCATCACCCGCTCGACGTTTTCCACCACGACGATGGCGTCGTCCACCAGCAAACCGATGGCCAGCACCATGCCGAACATGGTCAATGTGTTGATGCTGAACCCGGCGGCGGCGAGGATGCCGAACGTACCGAGCAGTACAACCGGCACGGTCATCGTGGTGATGACGGTGGCGCGGAAGTTTTGCAGGAACAGGAACATCACCAGGAACACCAGCGCGATCGCTTCGACCAGGGTGTGAACCACACCTTTGATCGACTCGGTCACCACGGGGGTGGTGTCGTACGGGAACACCACTTCCATGCCTTGCGGGAAGAACGGCTTGAGGTCATCAATCGTCTTGCGCAGGGCCTTGGCGGTGTCGAGGGCGTTGGCGCCGTTGGCCAGTTTCACCGCCAGACCGGAAGCCGGGCTGCCGTTGAACTGGGCGCTGATCGCGTAGTTCTCGCCACCCAGGCCAACGTCGGCGACGTCCTTGAGGCGGACCTGCGAGCCGTCCTTGTTAACCTTGAGCAGAATCTCTTTGAACTGCTCGGCAGTCTGCAGACGGGTCTTGCCGATGATGGTCGCGTTGAGTTGCTGGCCCTGCACGGCAGGCAAGCCACCGAGCTGACCGGACGAGACCTGAACGTTCTGCGCGGCGATGGCGGTTTTCACGTCAACCGGCGTCAGGTTGAAGTTGTTCAACTTGGCCGGGTCGAGCCAGATGCGCATCGCGTACTGGGCACCGAAGACCTGGAAGTCACCGACACCGGCGGTGCGCGAGATCGGGTCTTGCATGTTCGACACGATGTAGTTGGACAGGTCGTCCTTGCTCATGCTGCCGTCACGCGAGACCACGCCGATCACCAGCAGGAAGTTTTTCACTGCCTTGGTCACACGGATACCTTGTTGCTGCACTTCCTGCGGCAACAGCGGGGTGGCCAGGTTCAGCTTGTTCTGAACCTGTACCTGCGCGGTGTCGGAGTTGGTGCCTTGCTCGAAGGTCGCGGTGATGGTCATGCTGCCGTCGGAGTTACTTTCCGAGGACACATAACGCAGGTTGTCGATACCGTTGAGTTGCTGCTCGATCACCTGGACCACGGTGTCCTGCACGGTTTGCGCCGAAGCACCCGGGTAGGTCACGGAGATTGCAATGGCCGGTGGCGCAATGCTCGGGTACTGGTTGATCGGCAATTTCAGGATCGAAAGTGCCCCGACCAGCATGATCACCAGGGCGATTACCCAGGCGAAAATCGGACGGTCGATGAAGAATTTTGACATGGGTTACTCCCCTTTGCCGCCGGCGGCTTTGTCAGCTGCCTGTGCGGGGGCCGGGTTCTTTGCGTGAACGTTCGTCGCTTCAGTAGCTTTGACTTCAACACCCGGTTTGACGTACTGCAGACCTTCGGTGATCAGGCGATCGCCAGCCTTCAGGCCATCTTCGATCAGCCACTGGCTGCCCACGGTGCGGCTGGCCTTGAGCTGACGCAGTTCAACCTTGTTGTCCGCACCCACGACCAGCGCGGTCGGCGTGCCTTTGAGGTCACGGGTCACGCCTTGCTGTGGCGCGAGGATCGCGGCGCTGTTCACACCGGCCTGCAACTGTGCGTGGACGAACATGCCTGGCAACAGGGTGTGATCCGGGTTTGGGAACACGGCGCGCAGGGTGACCGAACCGGTGGTCTGATCGACCGACACTTCGGAGAATTCCAGCTTACCGTCGAGCTTGTACTGGCTGCCGTCTTCAAGGGTCAGCTTGACTGCGGCGGCGTTGTCGCCGGCCTTTTGCAGACGACCGCTTTCCAGCTCGCGGCGCAGCTCCAGCAATTCAACCGAAGACTGGGTCACGTCGACGTAGATCGGATCCAGCTGCTGGATCACGGCCATGGCATCGGTCTGGCCATTGCTGACCAGCGCACCTTCGGTCACCGAGGAGCGGCCGATACGCCCGGAGATCGGCGCGTAGACCTTGGTGTAGCGCACGTTGATCTGTGCAGACTGCAACGACGCTTCCGATTGCAGGCGGTTCGACAGCGCTGTGTCGTATTCCTGACGGCTCACGGCCTGCTCATCTACGAGCTGCTTGTAGCGGTCGGAGATCGACTTGGTCGAACGCAGGTTGGCTTCGGCGCTTTTCAGGGTCGCTTCATAGACCGCCGGATCAATCTGATACAGCTGCTGGCCGGCTTTGACATCGCCGCCTTCCTTGAACAGACGCTTGAGAATGATGCCGTTGACCTGCGGTCGAACTTCAGCGATGCGGAACGCACTGGTGCGGCCCGGCAGTTCGGACGTGAGGGTAAACGCTTGTGGTTGCAGGGTAACGACGCCGACCTGAGGCGGTGGAGCGGCCGGTGCCGCCTCTTCCTTTTTACATCCGCTGAGCAGCGATGCCAGGGCGACGGCAGTGACCAGAGCGGTAACAGCTGGCTTGAATTGCATGAAAATCCTCGGGTCAGGCGCGCGAAAAGCGCACAAGAAGTGTGGAAGGGTAAAAAAAGGTTACCGGGTGGATAAGTAGCTTGCTAAGTAATATACTTACGTTCATGGTTGTTTGTAAATACCTTTGCCTCGTACCCAAGCCCAAAAGGCGTCGCAAGGTTTGAAATTGTAGGCCGGGGGAGTCGATCCGCGAGAGATCGCCCCCTCTTTATTCAGCGGATATTCAGCCATCCCTGAAACATCCTGTTTGAGGTTTTACTGTCATGGTCCGTCGTACCAAAGAGGAAGCTCAAGAAACCCGTAGCCAGATTCTGGAAGCGGCGGAGAAAGCCTTTTATGAAAGGGGCGTCGCCCGCACGACGCTGGCCGACATCGCGACAATGGCCGGGGTCACGCGCGGCGCCATCTACTGGCATTTCAGTAATAAGGCGGATCTGGTCCAGGCCATGCTTGACAGCCTGCATGAGCCGCTGGATGAGTTGGCCAAGGCCAGCGAGAGCGAAGACGAACTCGATCCACTGGGCTGCATGCGCAAATTGCTGATTCATTTGTTTCATCAAGTTGCGCTGGACCCGAAAACCCGGCGTATCAACGAAATTCTGTTTCATAAGTGCGAGTTCACCGATGAAATGTGCGATTTGCGCCAGCAGCGCCGGGTGGCCAGCCTCGATTGCAATGAGCGCATCGGGCTGACCCTGCGTAATGCAGTGAATCGCGGCCAGTTGCCAGAAGATCTCGACACTGCCCGCGCGGCCATCAGCATTCACGCTTACATCGATGGCCTTCTGTATGGATGGCTTCTGGCGCCGGACAGCTTTGAGCTGCATGCCGAAGCCGAGCGCTGGGTCGATACCGGGTTGGATATGCTGCGCCTGAGCCCCAGCCTGCGCAAATGAACAATGTGTAATTAGCAGAGCTTATGTCAATTGGCCTGCTTTTATATACGTTCGCGGCGGGGAGTTTATACGTAGCGAGCTACGCATTTTGTAGGGAATTTGTGTCGTCTGTGTGAATGAGTGTGAGCCGCCTGCTTGGCACTCAGCCAACAAAAAGCCCCCGACTCTCACAAGTCGGGGGCTTTTGCATTTCTGCGTGATGCCTTACAGCGTCGGGTAGTCAATGTAGCCGACCGGGCCCTTGGCGTAGAACAACTCCGGGCGCGCTTCATTCAACGGCGCATCCGCCTTCAGGCGCGCCGGCAGATCCGGGTTGGCAATGAACGGCACGCCAAACGCCACGGCATCAGCCTTGCCGCTGGCCAGCCACGCGTTGGCGCTGTCCTTGGTGAAACGTTCGTTGGCGATATACGGGCCGCCGAAAGCTTCTTTCAATTGCGGGCCGAGGCTATCGGCACCTTCTTTCTCACGGGAGCAGATGAACGCGATGCCGCGCTTACCCAGTTCACGTGCGACGTAGGTGAAGGTTTCCGCCAGGTTATCGTCGCCCATGTCATGGGAGTCAGCGCGCGGTGCCAGGTGCACACCAACGCGACCCGCGCCCCAGACTTCGATTGCCGCATCAGTCACTTCCAGCAGCAGGCGCGCACGGTTTTCCAGGGAGCCGCCGTAGTTGTCGGTGCGCTGGTTGGTGCTGCTTTGCAGGAACTGGTCGAGCAGGTAACCGTTGGCGCCGTGGATTTCCACGCCGTCGAAACCGGCGGCTTTGGCGTTCTCGGCACCGGTGCGGTAGGCGTCGACGATGTCGGCGATTTCAGCGGTTTCCAGTGCACGCGGGGTTGGGTAGTCGGCCAATGGGCGCACCAGGCTGACGTGGCCTTTTGGCTGGATCGCGCTTGGTGCCACCGGCGCTTCGCCGTTGAGGTACGACGGGTGGGAAACCCGGCCGACGTGCCACAGTTGCAGGAAGATCTTGCCGCCGGCAGCGTGAATGGCTTTGGTCACGTTGGCCCAGCCGCGCACTTGATCGTTGGACCAGATGCCCGGGGTGTCCGGGTAGCCAACGCCCATCGGCGTCACCGACGTGGCTTCGCTGAGGATCAGGCCAGCGGAGGCGCGTTGCACGTAGTATTCGGCCATCAGCGCGTTCGGTACGCGGCCTTCGTCGGCGCGGCAGCGGGTCAGCGGCGCCATGATGATGCGGTTGGCCAGCTCGATGTCGCCCAGTTTGATCGGATCAAAAATAGTTGCCATGTCTACAACCCTCGTAAGTGGAAAGTAATCAGTTGGTTGCCGGGGCCAGATCGGCATTGCCGCTCTGACGGAAAGTAATCAGGGTCACCAGCAGGGCGAGCACTGCCAGCGCGGCGGCTGCCAGCGGTACGCTGGTCAGGCCGTAGCCGTGGGCAATGACGCTGCCGCCAACCCAGGCGCCAAGGGCGTTGCCGACGTTGAAGGCGCCGATGTTCAGGGTCGACACCAGGTTCGGTGCGGCTTTGCCGAAGGTCACCACGTTGACTTGCAGCGCCGGTACGGCGGCGAAACACGCGGTGGCCCAGAGGAACAGGGTGATTTCGGTCGGGATCAGCGCGACGCTGGTCCAGGTCAGCACAGTGGAGACCACGGCCATGGCGATGAACACGCCGATCAGCGTGGCGGCCATGCCTTTGTCGGCGAGTTTGCCGCCGATGATGTTGCCGACAGTCAGGCCCAGGCCGATCAGCATCAGCGTCCAGGTCACGCCACGCGGCGACACACCGGTGACTTCGCCGAGCAGCGGGGCGACGTAGGTGAACAGGGTGAATACGGAAGCGGCGAACAATGCGGTCATGCTCAGCGACAGCCAGATCCCCGCACCTTTGAGGGCGGCGAGTTCGGCGCGCATGTCGAGCTTCTCTTCGTCACGCTTGGCCGGCAGGAAGCGAATCAGGCCGATCAGCGCTATCACACCGATGACGGTCACCGCCCAGAAGGTCGAGCGCCAGCCGTATTGCTGACCCAGCGCAGTGCCCAGCGGTACGCCGAGGACGTTGGCCAGAGTCAGGCCGGTGAACATCAATGCCACCGCCGAAGCGCGTTTGTTGGCTGGCACCAGATTGGCCGCCACTACCGAACCGATACCGAAGAACGCACCATGGCACAGCGCAGTGATCACCCGGGCAAACATCAGCACGTTGTAGTCACTGGCAATGGCGCAGAGCAGGTTGCCGACAATAAAGATGCCCATCAACGCCACCAGTGCTGCCTTGCGCGGCAGTTTGGCCGTGGCCATGGCCATGAACGGCGCACCGATGGCCACGCCCAGGGCGTAACCGGTCACCAGCCAGCCGGCGCCGGGGATCGACACACCGAGGTCGGCCGCCACATCGGGCAGCAGGCCCATGATGACGAATTCGGTGGTGCCGATGGCAAAGGCGCTCAAGGCGAGGATGAGAAGCGAAAGGGGCATGCTTGTTTCCTTGTCGGCTGGCTGACGTTAAGGGTCAGAGCTCTTTACTGAGGGTGCTGAGAAACGCCTGGATCACGTCCTCGTTACGTTTGAAAAAGTGCCATTGACCGGCCTTCTGGCTGCTGATCAGCCCGGCGCGTTGCAGCGTCGCGAGGTGTGCAGAAACGGTCGACTGCGACAAACCGCAGCGCTGATCGATCTGCCCGGCGCAAATGCCGTACTCGTGGTTGTGCAACTGTTCCGGAAATTCGCCTTTCGGGTCTTTCAGCCAGTTGAGGATGTCTCGCCGTACTGGGTGCGCCAGGGCTTTTATTATTTCGTCGAGGTCGAGGTTCATGGCAGATGCTCACAATGTGTACAACGCTATATCGCGATGAGGCGAACTTTAAATCGTTGGATCGCGATATACCAATATGATTTTGATCTGACGTCAGCATAAATTGGTATATCGCGTTATAACGATACGTGGGTGTATGGCTTATGGGGCGCAGTGCTAAGCTGCGCCCATGAACTATCTCGCACATTTACACCTCGGTGGCCAGCGCTCCGGCCAACTGCTCGGCAGTCTGTATGGCGATTTCGTCAAAGGTCGGCTGCAAGGGCAGTTTGCCCCGGAGGTTGAGGCGGCCATTCAGCTGCATCGGCGGATTGACGTGTTCACTGATCGCCATCCGCTGGTGGACATCGCCTTGGGGCGGTTTACCGAGACACGGCGGCGTTATGCCGGGATCGTGCTCGATGTGTTTTTCGATCATTGCCTGGCGCGGGACTGGACGCTGTATGCCGATCAGCCGCTAGAGGTTTTCACGGCTGATGTGTACCGGGTGCTGACTCATGAACGGCAATTGCCCGAGCGACTGGCGAAGATCGCCCCGCACATGGTCGCCAATGACTGGTTGGGTTCGTATCAGGAGTTTGAAGTGCTGGAGCAGGTGTTGCGCGGGATTTCGCGGCGACTGAGTCGGCCGGAGGAACTGGCGGGGGCCATGCAGGAATTGCGGCGGTTGTATGAGCCGCTTAGCGAAGACTTCAGATTGTTTTATCCGCAGTTGCAGGACTTCGCGGCGTTGTCTGGGTGAGCAAGATCAAAAGATCGCAGCCTTCGGCAGCTCCTACAGGGATCGGTGTAGGAGCTGCCGAAGGCTGCGATCTTTGGCTTTTCAAGCGGCGATCAGTTCGCCGGCACGACGCGGTTCGACCGGTTTCGCCACTTCACCAAACAACGCCTTCTGCACCGCCTGCTGCGCCTCGAACGCCAGTGCCGCACGCTCACGACCCTGACAGGCAATCGGCTTGAGCAGGTGCACTTCGACATCGCCGCAATCATTGCTGAACAGGCGCATCAGGTGCGAGAGCAAATCGTCGTCACCAATGAACGGCGCCAGCGAGTCGATTTCGCCGTCACGCAGATAACGAATCGCGACCGGTTGTAGCATCACCTCCGAATCAATCGCCGCCGCCAGCAAGCGACCATGAAAGGTGCGCAGCGAACGGCCATCGGTGGTGGTGCCTTCCGGAAACATCAGCAACGCATGATCGGTCTGCAAGTGACGGGTCATCTGCTTGCGGATCAACTGGCTGTCGCCCGAACCGCGACGGATGAACAGGCTGCCAGCCTTCGCCGCCAGCCAACCGGCCACCGGCCAGGTGCGCACTTCAGCCTTGGACAGAAACGACAGCGGCGTGAGCATCCCCAGCAGCGGAATATCGGTCCACGACACATGATTGCTGACCCACAGCATCGGCTGTTTCGGCAACTCACCGTGCACGGTCACGCGAAAGGGCAGGGCATTGCTCAGGCGTGCCATAAAGAAACGCGACCAGCGCTGGCGCCGCTCCATCGAATGTGCCAAACCAATTCGTTCGAATACGCCGAACACGCTGGCCATGGTCAAACCCAGCGAGACCACCAGCAGCACCCGCGCGATCCGCGCGTACACCCGCAGCCGGCGCATCATACGGCCGCCTTGAAGTGCTTGGCGTAGCGCGGGCAGAGTTCGTCGCGCTTGAGCAGGATAAACACGTCGGCGACCTGGAAGTCCTCGTCCCAGCACGGCTCGCCGCAGATCTTCGCGCCCAGACGCATATACGCCTTGAGCAACGGCGGCATTTCCGCGATCACGTTCGATGGAATATCCAGCGTCGGCAGCGGATTTTTCGGCTCGGCGCGCAGGTGTTCGGTGCACAGATAACGTTCGCGCAGACGCTGCATGATCGCGTGGGCCTGAATGCCGCCGTCCTGCATCGGGATGCTCGCGCAACCCATCAGATAGCTGTAGCCGCCCTGATTCAGCACTTCGGCCAACTCGCCCCACAACACCGCGATGGTGCCGCCGTTGCGGTACGCCGGGTCGACGCAGGTGCGGCCGATTTCGAGGATCGGGCCTTGCAGATGAGCGAGGCCGTGCAGGCTGAATTCTTCTTCGCTGTAGAACTTGCCGAGGCTGCTGGCAGCGGTGTGATCGAGCAAACGGGTGGTCGCCACCAGACGCCCGGTGTTCAAGTCACGCACGCCGATGTGGCTGCAGTGAACATCATAATCATCCATGTCCAGACCCAGTTCAGCGCCTTTCAGTTTGGCGTTGAACTCGCCACTGAAGACGCTGAAGCGCAAGGCCTGGGCTTGCTGCAAGGCCTCGGCGCCGATCAGGCGTTCGGCTTGCAGGCGGCGTTCATTGCCGGTGTCGCTGATGCGGGCGATCTGAGTCATGTGAATCTCCGTACGGGCCTTTAACCCGTCGTGGGTTGCAGCCGATCGACTTTCTTTATGCAGCCGTGTTGTGCAAAGTCAGGCTATGTAGCCCCGGTGTCATCGCCATGAACGTTTGGTGATGCTTGTATGACAGCCCACAAGGAGCCTCTTATGCCCTGGCCAGATCTGCTGCACAGCCGTGAACGATTGCCCGCCGTTGCTGACCTGGCCGAGGGTTTTGCGACGTTGTTGCAGCAGTTGGGCAGCGTCACACCGTTCGAATTGGCGGTCGCGGGCGGGCGGCGAATGGCGACGCCGGGGCTGGCGTTTCTGGTCGGTTACCAGGCGGCATTGCGCATGTTGTGGCCGAGTGCACCGCTGAGCCTCGGTGCGTTGTGTGCGACCGAACAGCGCAGTTTGCGCCCGGCGGACATGCAGACACGGCTGAGCGATTTGCGCCTGAGCGGACGCAAGGATTTCGTCACGGCCGGCGATGCGGCGGACTGGCTGCTGATCGCTGCGCGCAGTGAAGAAGCCGGTGAAACGCCGCGTTTGAGTCTGGCGGTGGTGTATCCCGGCGAACCCGGCGTGATCGTGGAGAAGCTGCCGGCGCTGCCGTTGATGCCGGACATCAGTCATGGTCGGCTGCAGCTTGATAACGCGTTGTGCGAGTTGTTGGCCGGCGATGGTTGGGATGCTTACGTCAAACCGTTTCGCACCTTGGAAGATGTCTACGTGCTGAGCGCGATGACCGCGTGGCTGTATGGCGTCGGGCAGGACAGCGATTGGCCGCAGGCGCTGCAACTTCGGTTACTGGCGTTGTTGGCCGGGTGCGCGGAGGCCAGCCGACAACCGCCGAACAATCCGGCCGGACATGTGTTGCTGGGTGGGTTGTTTGCGCAGTTTGAGGCGTTGGAGGGGGAGGTGAGTCAGGCGTTGCGTGAAGGGAATCCTGAGTGGGCAGCGATGTGGCAGCGCGATCAGGGGGTGATGCAGTTGGCCTCCGGCGCTCGGGCCAAGCGGTTAGCCAAGGCTTTGGCTGTGGCATGAGGGCCTCATCGCGAGCAGGCTCACTCCTACAGGGGATCGCATTTCAACTGACGAAACTCGATCAACTGTAGGAGTGAGCCTGCTCGCGATAGCAATCTAAATAACACCGCATACTTGTCATTAACCCAGACTAGTCTCAGCAGGTTCATTCCCAGAGCCCTCACCATGCGCAAAGGCCTGTCGCTGTTTCTGCTGCTGATCTGCTTCACCGTTCAGGCCGAACCATGGCCCGGCGAACAATGGCCAATCGGCACGACGATCACCGATACACGAGCGCTGGATAATTACGTCTTCCCACCACGCGATGACAATACCCGCCAGGGCATCCGCACCGACGCGCTGCTGATCATCCGCGACGGCCAGATCATCTACGAACGCTACGCCGGCCCAACCACCGAACACACCCCGCACCTGACGTGGTCGATCAGCAAAAGCCTGATGGCCACCGTCCTCGGCGTGGCATACGGCGAAGGTCTGTTCAAACTCGAAGACCCTGCCGTGCGGTTTTACCCGCCGCTGGAAAAGCACCCGGCCATCAAAATCGCCGATCTGCTGCACTGGGCCTCCGGCATCGATTGGCAGGAAGACTACGAATACGCGCCGTTGAAATCTTCGGTGGTGGCAATGCTCTATACCCGCGGTCACAAGGACATGGCGGCGTTCACGGCCGATCACGACGCCTACGCCGCACCGGGGCAGGCGTTCCGCTATTCCAGCGGTGACAGCAACCTGCTTGCGGCGGCGTTGAAAACCATTGTCGGTCCGCAGCGTTATGCGGATTACCCGTGGACGGCGTTGTTCGAACCGTTGGGCATCCGCCACGCCGTGTGGGAAACCGATGGCACTGGCACCTTCGTCGCGTCGTCTTACGCTTACCTGACGGCGCGGGATCTGGCGCGGGTCGGTCTGCTGATGGCCCGCGACGGTCGCTGGGAGGCGCGGCAAGTGCTGCCCAAGGACTGGATCGCGTTCAACCTCAAACCCTTCGCTGGCTACAAAGCCCATCAGGACGAAGCCGTGCCCGGTGGCCACTGGTGGCTCAACCGCCCGGCCGCTGGCGCTGCTGCGCCGTGGCCCGACGCACCGCCCGATACTTTCGCCGCGCTCGGTCATTGGGGGCAGGCCTTGTATGTGATTCCCAGCGAGAAGTTGGTGATCGTGCGCTACGCCGATGACCGCGACGGCAGCTATCGCCATAACGAACTGCTCAAGCATGTGCTGAAGGCGGTGCAGCCATGAAGCGCTTCTTGTTGTTACTGCTGGTCGTGCTGCTCGGCTGGGTCGGCTACGAGCGCGAAAATCTGTGGGCCTTCCCGGACATCATCAGCGCCTACACTGCCAAGGAATATTGTTCGTGCCGCTATGTGATGAACAACGACGCGGAATATTGCCGTGGCTACGTGAAGCAGTGGCTGCCTACCAGCCAGTTCACCGATGACAGCGCCAGCAAAACCATCGCCGTCAGCGGCATGGGCCGCAGCAATCGCGCCCAGTGGCAAAGCGAACGCCAAGGCTGTCGTTTACAGCCTTAAAAGATCGCAGCCTTCGGCAACTCCTACAGGATCGGGTCCACCCTGTAGGAGCTGCCGAAGGCTGCGATCTTTTGATCTTGATGTTGCAATAACTTTGGGGGCGGTTAAGGTTCGTGCAGGTTTATCGGCCCCACGAGTGTTCAATGTTCAACCGCTCCCTCTGTGCAACCCTGTCCAGCCTGCTGCTCGCCGCCGTCGCGCTGCCGGCACAGGCCAATTGGTACCTGGATGGCGAGTCGTCGCGGCTGTCGTTCGTCAGCACGAAAAACGCCCACATTTCCGAAGTGCAGCGCTTTCTGGTGCTGCATGGCAAGGTCGACCCCAATGGGCGCGCCGAAGTCGAAGTCGAAATGGACTCAATCAACAGCGGCATCCCGCTGCGCGATGAGCGCATGCGCAAGGAGCTGTTCCAGATCGAGCAATTCCCCGAAGCGACCATCACCACCCAGATCGACCTGCGCCCGATCAACGATCTGGCTCCCGGTGCGCAACTGGAATTGCGCTTGCCGCTGACCGTCAATCTGCACGGCAAGCAGCACGAATATCCCGCCGAGCTGCTGGCGACGCGTCTCGATGACCGGCGCTTTCAAGTGGTCACCCTTGAGCCGCTGGTGATCAATGCCGAGGATTTCGACCTCGTGCCGGGGCTGGAGAGCCTGCGCAAACTCGCCGACCTGTCGGCGATCAGTCTGTCGGTGCCGGTGGGTGCGGTGCTGATCTTCACGGCGCGCTGACATGCGCGGCGCAGTGTTCCCGTGGCGGGACGGCAACCGGTTCGAGTTGTTGATCGACGGCCCGCAATTCTTTCCGCGCATGCTTGAGCAGATTGCCGGCGCTCAGGAGCAAATCGAACTGGAGTTGTATCTGGTCGAGGCGGGCGCTTGTGCCGAAACCATCGTGCAAGCGCTGGTGCTGGCCGCCGAACGTGGCGTGCGCGTGCGTTGCCTGTTCGATGATTACGGCAGCCTCGCTTTCACCCTCAATCTGCGCCAGCGTCTGACTCACGCCGGGGTCGAACTGCGTTTCTACAATCGGCTGAACTGGCGGCGCTGGGTCGGCAATTTCTATCGTGATCACCGTAAATTGCTCTTGGTCGATCAGCGTCTGGCGGTGGTGGGCGGCACTGGCGTCACTGACGAGTTCTGGACGCCGGGCCATGACACCAGCGAATGGCACGAAGTGATGGTCGAGATCAGCGGCCCGTTGGTGATCGACTGGCAATTGCTCTTTGATCGTCAGTGGATCGCCAACCGCTACCGCCGGGCCTGGCGCCCGGCCGCGCATTTCGGTCTGCCGCGCTTACCGCGCATGCCGGACAAGGGCGAGGGCATGGGCCGCGTGGCTTACGCCGATGCGCGCCAGCACCGCGACATTCTGCAGTCGCTGTTCCGTGCGCTGAACAGCGGGCAACAACGCATCTGGATGGCCACGCCGTATTTTCTGCCGACCTGGAAAATCCGCCGCTCCCTGCGCAAGGCTGCCGCGCGCGGTGTCGACGTACGCTTGCTGCTGACCGGGCCGCGCACCGATCACCCGTCAGTGCGTTACGCCGGGCACCGTTACTATCCGCGACTGCTCAAGGCCGGGGTGCAGATTTTTGAATATCAGCCGTGTTTTCTGCACCTGAAAATGGTGCTGGTGGACGATTGGGTGAGCATCGGTTCGTGCAACTTTGACCACTGGAACCTGCGCTTCAATCTGGAGGCGAATCTGGAGGCGCTGGACCCGTCGTTGACGGCAGCGGTAGAGGCGAGTTTTGTGAAGGACTTCGGGCTGAGTCAGCAAGTGAGTCTGGAAGAATGGCAACGCCGGCCGTTGTGGCGGCGGGTCAAACAGCGGATTTGGGGGTGGGTGGATCGGGTGGTGGTCAACATTCTCGACCGCCGCGGTTAACCGTTCTGGAGATGATCGTTCCCACGCGGAGCGTGGGAACGATCAGGGCCACGAAGGGGTTACAGCAACTCGAAGCTCTGCTGCGTCACGTCCTGCGAATCCAGGCCGATCTGCACGTTGAACTTGCCTGGCTCGGCCGCGTATTTGAGCTGGGCGTTGTAGAACTTCAGGTCATCCTCGCTGATGGTGAAGTGCACGACTTTCTGTTCGCCGGCCTTGAGCAGGATTTTCTGGAAGTTTTTCAGTTCCTTCACCGGGCGGATCATCGAGCCGGTGACGTCCTGAATGTACAACTGCACCACGGTTTCGCCGTCACGCTTGCCGGTGTTTTTCACCATGACACTGGCGTCGAGCTTGCCGGTGGCGTTCAGCGTGGTCGATGACAGCGCCATGTCGCTCAGGGCGAATTGGGTGTAGCTCAGGCCATAACCGAACGGGAACAGCGGGCCAGTCGTGTCATCGAAATACTGCGAGGTGTAGTTACCCGGTTTGCCTGGCGTGAACGGCCGGCCAATGCTCAGATGGTTGTAGTAGGTCGGGATCTGGCCGACGGAGCGCGGGAAGGTCACCGGCAGTTTGCCCGACGGGTTGTAGTCGCCGAACAGCACGTCGGCAATGGCGTTGCCGCCCTCGGTGCCGCTGAACCAGGTTTCCAGAATCGCGTCAGCCGACTGGTTCTCTTCGAGAATGGTCAGTGGGCGGCCGTTCATCAGTACCAGCACCAACGGTTTGCCGGTAGCTTTCAGCGCGCGGATCAGCTCACGCTGGGTTTGCGGGATGTTCAGGTCGGTGCGGCTGGAGGATTCGTGGGACATGCCACGGGATTCGCCCACAGCCGCGACGATCACGTCAGCGTCCTTGGCGGCTTTGACGGCTTCGTCGATCAGCACGTTGGCCGGGCGCGGGTCATCGACCACTTCCGGCGCATCGAAGTTGAGGAAGTTCAGGTAGTCGAGCACCTTCTTGTCGCTGGTGATGTTGGCGCCACGGGCGTAGATCAGGTTCGCCTTGTCGCCGATCACCGCGCTCATGCCGTCGAACAGGGTCACCGATTGCGCCGGCTTACCCGCTGCGGCCCAACTGCCCATCATGTCGATCGGTGCTTTGGCCAATGGGCCGACCAGTGCGACTTTCGCGTCTTTCTTCAACGGCAGGGTTTCGTTCTGGTTCTTCAGCAACACCAGACTGCGGCGTGCGACCTCACGGGCCTCGGCGCGGTGCAGGCGGCTTTCGGCGTAGGTGTCGGCGGGATCGTCCTCAGCCTTGCCGATGCGCAGGTACGGGTCCTTGAACAGGCCCATATCGTACTTGGCCGCGAGCACTTCACGCACGGCGTTGTCGATGTCTTTCTGGTCGATCTCGCCGGACTTCAGCAGCCCCGGCAGCTCTTTGCCGTAGAGGGTGTCGTTCATGCTCATGTCGATGCCGGCCTTGATCGCCAGCTTCGCCGCTTCACGACCATCGCGGGCGACGCCGTGCTTGATCAGTTCGACGATCGCGCCGTGGTCGCTGACCGCCAGGCCTTTGAAGCCCCAGTCCTTGCGCAGCAGATCGTTCATCAGCCAGGTGTTGGCGGTGGCCGGAATACCGTTGATCGAGTTCAACGCGACCATCACGCCGCCGGCGCCGGCATCAATCGCGGCGCGGTACGGTGGCAGGTAATCCTGGTACATCTTCACCGGACTCATGTCGACGGTGTTGTAGTCGCGACCGCCCTCGACCGCGCCATACAGGGCGAAGTGCTTGACGCTGGCCATGATGCTGTCGGCGGCGCTCGGGGTGGCGCCCTGATAGGCGCGCACCATGACGCCGGCGATGCGCGAGGTCAGGTAGGTGTCTTCACCGAAACCCTCGGAGCTGCGGCCCCAGCGCGGATCGCGGGAGATGTCGACCATCGGCGCGAAGGTGATGTCGAGGCTGTCGGCGGCGGCTTCTTTGGCAGCAACACGCCCGGACTGGCCGATGGCGTCCATGTCCCAGCTTGAAGCGAGGGCCAGCGGGATGGGGAAAATCGTACGGTGACCGTGGATCACGTCGTACGCGAAAAACATCGGAATCTTCAGGCGGCTGCGCATGGCAGCGTCCTGCATTGGCCGGTTTTCCGGGCGGGTGATCGAGTTGAACGTACCGCCGATATTGCCGGCAGCGATCTCTTTGCGGATCAGCTCGCGGGGCATTTCCGGGCCGATGCTGATCAGGCGCAACTGGCCGATCTTTTCATCGAGGGTCATCTGGTTCATCAGGTTGCTGATGAACGCATCCTTGTTTTCCAGGGGTACCGGGGTCGTGGCGGCCAATACTTGATGACTGGCCAGACTGACGAACAGACCCAGCAAACACAGCTTCTTCATGAATATTTTTCTCAAGGGCCCAAGCGGCAATGCAACGCCGGCCAGCCAAAATTTAGGGAGCGACTATTGTTGTTCGGGTACAGGCTCAAAGAAACAGAGCCAAAAACGGCAGCCGACACTTGGCAGCATGATCACGCAGGGCACTTTTTAGCCCATTGCCCCGTCGTAATCCAGCGACGCGGCCGATTATGCCCCAAGAGCCCGCTGAGAATGTTTCGCGCTCGGTTTTTATAATGATATGTGCCAAGGAGCATCACTGCGATGAATGCAAGTCCAACCTATCGCTCACGTCTGCAGGTCGCCACATTGCTGGTGCTGGCCACGCTGCTGACCGCGTGCGGCATCAACAATATCCCGACCCTCGACGAACAGGCCAAAGCCGCGTGGGGCCAGGTGCAGAACCAGTACCAGCGCCGCGCCGACCTGATCCCCAATCTGGTGGAAACGGTCAAGGGATACGCCAAGCACGAAGAGGAAACCCTGACGGCAGTGATTGAGGCCCGGGCGAAAGCGACGTCGATTCAGGTCGATGCCAGTACCCTCGACAATCCCGAAAAACTCAAACAGTTCCAGCAGGCGCAGGATCAACTGACCGGCGCATTGAGCCGTTTGATGGTGGTGTCCGAGCGTTATCCGGATCTGAAAGCCAACCAGAACTTCCTCGCCCTGCAATCGCAGCTTGAAGGCACGGAAAACCGCATCGCCGTGGCACGCCGCGATTTCATTCTGGCGGTGCAGAAGTACAACACCGAGATCCGCACCTTCCCCGGCCGTCTCTGGCACAGCGTGATGTACAGCGATCTGCCGATCCGCGAAACCTTCGAAGCCACCACTCCGGATGCCGATAAGGCACCCCAGGTTAAATTCTGAAAACACACCTGTAGGAGCTGCCGCAGGCTGCGATCTTTTGACGTTGGTCTTAAAAGCAAGATCAAACGATCGCAGCCTGCGGCAGCTCCTACAGGGGGGGATATCCATGCGTGCGTTGAAAATGGGCCTGGTGCTGATGCTGTGGCTGTTCGCCCTCAGCGCCCGGGCCGAGTTGACGTTCCCGGCGCTGAGCGGGCGGGTGGTGGACGAAGCGCAGATGCTCGAGCCGTCGGTGCGCGCGCAACTGAGCCAGCAGTTGCAGGCCCACGAGCAGGCCACCGGCGAGCAATTGGTCGTGGTTACCGTGCCGGATTTGCAAGGCACAACCATTGAGGACTTCGGCGTTCAGCTCGGTCGACATTGGGCTATCGGGCAAAAGGACAAGAACAACGGTGCGCTGCTGATCGTTGCCCGTGACGAGCGCAAACTGCGTATCGAAGTCGGTTATGGCCTCGAAGACCGGCTGACCGACGCGCAGACTTCAGTGATCATCCATCAAGTCATTACGCCCGCCTTCAAGGCCGGTAATTTCAGCAAAGGCATCAGCGACGGCGTCGCGGCCATGCTGGTGGTGCTGGGCGGCAATCCGCTGGATGAGCCGTCGACGGTGTATGAATCGAGCGGTGATCCGTCCGATGATTTCATCTCGCGGCATCCGGCATTGTTCGTGTTTTTAGTGATGTTGTTCATCCTGACGGTGTTTGTCTGCCAGATGCTCGGTATCCTGCCTGCCGGCCGGGGTGGCTCCGGAGGCGGGGGCGGCTTCGGCGGGGGTGGCGGTTTTGGTGGCGGCGGTGGAGGCGGAGGCTTCAGCGGCGGCGGGGGCAGTTTCGGCGGCGGTGGTTCGTCCGGCGGCTGGTGATATCAGAAGAATAATGAGCAGGCACTTTTCAACATGGCACTACTGAGCGAACACGAACAACGCAAAGTCGCCGAGGCGATTGCCCGGGTCGAGCGCGACACCGACGCCGAACTGGTGACGGTGCTCGCTGCGCGCGCCGATGACTATGCGTACATCCCGCTGCTATGGGCGAGCCTCTTGGCTTTGGTGGTGCCCGGCGTCGTGCACTACCTGACCGGGTGGCTGACCATGCACAGCCTGCTGTTGGTGCAGTGGATCAGTTTTGTCGTGCTGTGCCTGCTGTTTCGATTGCCCAAAGTCACCTCCCTCCTGATCCCGCGCCATGTGCGGCACTGGCGCGCCTCGAACTTGGCGCGGCGGCAATTTCTCGAACAGAACCTGCATCACACGGTGGGCAGTACCGGCATGCTGATTTTTGTCTGCGAGGCGGAGCGCTATGTGGAGATTCTGGTGGATGAAGGGATCTCCAAACGGCTGGATAACAAGAGTTGGGATGCGATTGTCGCGGCGTTTACCGAGCAGGTACGGCAGGGGCGCACGCTTGAGGGGTTTGTCACCTGTATCGAGGCGTGTGGGGAATTGCTGAAAGTGCATGTGCCGGTGACGCAGGTGAGGAATGAGTTGCCGAATCGGTTGATTGTACTGGGGTGAGACCTGGATTATTCGTCGACTCTTAGAACTAGCCCCTCACCCCAGCCCTCTCCCGAGGGAGAGGGAGCCGACCGAGGCGTCTTGCGCTCGACATCGACCTGAAACACCGAGTCGATTATGGATTAACAGCTGATCGCTTGATTTGATGCTTCTAATACCTGAGTTCAACTCGGTACTTCAGGTCGGCGTAACTCTGGAAAACAACGCGATCGGCCCCCTCTCCCTCCGGGAGAGGGCTGGGGTGAGGGTGCTTCCAGGAACCGTTCGGTAAATAAGAGCGTGTCCCCAACCCCCATCCCCCCTAAAATACCCGCCATTCCCGATTTCGCCCGTCCGAGGCCGCTTTTCCATGTCCGTTACTGCCCCGTCCATCAAACCCGCGCCCGATCACCACGCCCAGTTCATCGAGCTGCTGCAAGCCAGCCTCGAACAGAACGGCTTCATCAAACTGGTGCTGGCCAAGTACGTCGGTGAGGAAGCGGATCTGCAGCGGGTCATCATCAAACCGGTGACGGTCAAGGCGCAGCCGAATCTGTCGTTCGTCTATCGCTACAAAACCCGCGACATCACCAAAAACATGCCCTTGGTCGACGCTGTGGCGGCGATTGCCGAGCTGTTGCCGACCTCGTTCAAAAATGCGCATTTACTCGCGGTAACTGACGAAGCTCAGCTCGAATACAGCAAAAAGGGCAAGAGTTCGTTGTTCAAGAGCAAGCCTCAGCAACTACGCGAAGCACCGTCCGCTGAGCACAACCGCGAGAAAAATCGTTTCCTCGAATTGAGCCGGCCGTTCCTCAAGGACTTGGGCGTGACCAATGCCCAGAACGAGCTGATTCCGGCGATGTCGCGCAAATGGAAGCAGATCAACAAGTTCATCGAAGTGTTCAGCCATGCCCTGACCTCTTCGCCGCTGGCGCTGGACAAACCGGTGCGCGTGGCGGATTTCGGTTCGGGCAAGGGTTACCTGACCTTTGCGATTCACGATTATCTGCGCAACACGCTCAAGGCTGAAGGCGAAGTCACCGGCGTCGAGCTGCGCGAAGAGATGGTCAACCTGTGCAACGCCGCTGCGGCGAAACTCGATCATCCGGGGCTGCTGTTCAAGTGCGGTGACGTGCGCAGCGTGGCGCCGAGCGAGCTGGATGTGATGATCGCCCTGCATGCCTGCGACATCGCCACTGACTACGCGATTCACACCGGCATCCGCTCAGGCGCTTCGATCATCATGTGCTCGCCGTGCTGCCACAAACAGATCCGCCTGCAGATTCAGAGCCCGGCGTTGCTCAAACCGATGCTGCAATACGGTTTGCACCTCGGCCAGCAGGCGGAAATGGTCACCGACAGTCTGCGCGCATTGTTCCTTGAGGCCTGCGGTTACGAGACCAAGGTGTTTGAGTTCATCTCGCTGGATCACACCAACAAGAACAAAATGATTCTGGCGGTGAAACGCGCCGAGCCGGTGGATTCGACACAGTTGTTGGTGAAGATCGAAGAGTTGAAAGCGTTCTACCACATCAGCGAACACTGCCTGGAAACCCTGCTGCGCGCCGACGGCTACCTCGCCTGACGAAACACAATCCTGTAGGAGCTGCGGCACGCTGCGATCTTTTGATCCTGTTTTTCAAGATTAAAAGATCGCAGCCTTCGGCAGCTCCTACAGAATCATGTATTCAGGCGGTGGCTGGTTGGGCGGGGCGTACGGCAGTCTTGCGGCCGAGCATGACGGTGGCAATCACGCCGCAGGCAAACACCCAGGTAATCGGCTCGACATGTTCACCAAAGAACAGTGCCGAAAACGCGATGGTGAAGAAGATCTGCAGCAACTGAATCTGACTGACCCGGGCGATGCCACCCATGGCCAGCCCGGCGTACCAGGCGAAGAAGCCGAGAAACTGCGAGAACAACGCCACATAACCAAACGCCCACCAGGTCTTGGCCGACACCGCGCCCTGATGTTGCAGCGCCAGGTACAGCACCGGCCCGATCAACAGCGGCGTCGACAGCACCAGTGCCCAGCAGATCACCTGCCAGCCGCCCATCTCCTTGGCCAACCGGCCGCCTTCGGCATAGCCCAAGCCACCCACCGCAATCGCGCCGAGCATCAGCAAGTCTCCCGCCTGAATACTGCCGGCTCCGGTGTACAAGGCATAACCGAGCACCAACGCACTGCCCAGCGCGGCGCAGGCCCAGAAGGCTTTTGACGGGCGCTCATGGGATAACCACGCGGCATACAGCGCCACGCACAACGGTTGCAGGCCGTTGACCAGCGCACCGTGGGACGCTGGCAAGGTTTGCATGGCCCACGCCGACAATACCGGGAAACCCAGAATCACCCCGGCGATCACCAGGCTCAGGCCTTTGACTTGCTGCCAGGTCGGCCACTTCTCGCGGCGCCATAACAGAAGCACCGCCGCCGGAATTGCCGCGAACAGTGCGCGGCCCAGACCGTTGAGCAGCGGATGCAGTTCCTGCACCACGATGCGGGTGAAGGGCAGGGTGAGGCTGAAGATCACCACGCCGAGCAGGCCGAGGGCCATGCCGGTGTTTTCGCGCGAGGACATGATGGGGGACCAGAATTGAAGGTGACAGGGAATGACCTTCATAAAGCCATAAACCGGGCGGTTCGGGCTGTTACAGCTAGGCACAGACTTAGGCGTACAGTTGCGGGTAATCCCCGCAACGTAGGAGCTGCCGAAGGCTCGGGCCGCGATCGGACGATCTTTTGATTTTGTTTTTAACGGCAAGATCAAAAGATCGCAGCCTTCGGCAGCTCCTACAGTAGTAGCCCGTTGTTACCCGTCACTGTCGAATAGGTCTACCTTGAACACTCCCAGGTAATTTCCAGAGGAGTCCTCCCCATGGCCGCGAAAAAGATTCTGATGCTGGTCGGCGATTACGTCGAAGACTACGAAGTGATGGTGCCGTTCCAGGCCCTGCAAATGGTCGGTCACACCGTCCACGCGGTGTGCCCGGACAAGGTTGCCGGTAAAACCGTGCGCACGGCGATCCATGACTTCGAAGGCGACCAGACCTACAGCGAAAAGCCCGGTCACCTGTTCGCCCTCAACTTCGACTTCGCCAAGGTCAGCGAAGCCGATTACGACGCGCTGCTGATCCCCGGCGGTCGTGCGCCGGAATACCTGCGTCTCAACGAAAAAGTCCTCGATCTGGTGCGTGCCTTCGACAAGGCCGGCAAACCGATTGCCGCGGTCTGCCACGGCGCGCAACTGCTGGCGGCGGCGGGTGTGCTTGAAGGCCGCGAATGCAGCGCCTATCCGGCCTGCGCGCCGGAAGTGCGACTGGCGGGCGGTACGTACATCGATATCCCGGTGACGGACGGCCACGTTCAAGGCAATCTGGCCACCGCGCCGGCATGGCCGGCGCACCCGAACTGGCTGGCCGGGTTCCTCGGTTTGCTCGGCACCAAAATCACTCTGTAACGAGGATTCGCCCATGTGCGAGCTCTACGTCAAGGCCGACCCGATTCTCTACGAGTCACGCTCGCGCTCGCTGCGCATCTGCGGTGTGGTGACGACGCTGCGCCTGGAGAATCAGTTCTGGGACATCCTTAGCGAAATCGCCGAGGTCGACGGCATGACCACCAACCAACTGATCGCCAAGCTGTATGAAGAGGTGATGGATTATCGCGGCGAAGTGGTGAATTTTGCCTCGTTCCTGCGGGTGAGTTGCACGCGCTATCTGAGTCAGCGGCGGGTGAGTGCGCCGGAGTTGTCGGTGGTGCGGGCGGTGGTGAGATAACCAGCACCGAGTTGCCTCATTCGCGAGCAGGCTCGCTCCCACTTTCGACCGCGTTCTCCAACTGGAATGCGCTCAAATGTGGGAGCGAGCCTGCTCGCGAAGGGGCCGGAACAGGCGACAGATAATCAGGACTGGTCTTTACTCATTTGCGCGAAATCTCTCAATCGCCAAGGAGAAACGAGCATGTCCGGATGGTACGAAATCAGTAAAAGCAGCAATGGCCAGTTCAGGTTCGTGCTGAAAGCGGCGAATGCCGAAACGATTCTGACCAGCGAGCTCTACACCACTCGCGCTGCGGCTGACGGCGGCATCGTGGCGGTGCAAACCAACAGCCCGCTGGATGAGCGCTACGAGAAGAAGTCGACGAAGGACGGCCATCCGTACTTCAATCTGAAAGCGGCCAACCACCAGATCATTGGCAGCAGTGAATCGTATTCTTCAGAAGCGGCGTGCGATAAAGGCATTGCCAGCGTCAAGGTGAACGGGCCGAGCAAAGTGATCAAGGACAAGACCTTGCCTGTCCTCTGACCTCACTTTCAAGTCCACCCAAATCCCCTGTGGGAGCGAGCTTGCTCGCGAAAGCGGTCATTTATTCAACATCAATGTTGACTGAACTGACGCCTTCGCGAGCAAGCTCGCTCCCACAGGTTTTTGTATATTGCCGGAAGATCAGCGCAGGGTTTTCAGGATCGTCTGCAGTTGGGTCTGGCCCGCCTCACTCAGCGGGAAGACCGGCAAGCGTGGGTCACCCACTTCCAGCCCGGTCTGACGCAACCCGGCCTTGATCGTCGCCGGCAAGCCACCCTTGAGAATGAAATCCAGCAGCGGCAACTGGCGATAAAACAGTTCCCGCGCGCGGTTCAGATCCCCCGCCAACGACGCCGCATACAAGTCCAGGTTCAACTGCGGAATCAAGTTCGGCGCCGCCGTGCACCAGCCTTTCGCCCCGGCGGCAAACGCTTCCAGCGCCAGCGGATTGCAGCCGTTGTAGAACGGCACCTGACCTTCGCCGAGCAATTGCAGCTTGTGCATGCGCTGGATATCGCCGGTGCTCTCCTTGACCATGGTCACGTTTTCAACGGCATTGACGATGCGCAGAATCAAATCCACGGACATGTCGGTGCCGCTGGTGGCCGGGTTGTTGTAGAGCATGATCGGCACGCCGATGCTCTCGCCGATGGCGCGATAGTGGGCGAGGATTTCCGCTTCGCTGAGTTTCCAGTACGAGGCCGGCAGCACCATGACTACATCGGCGCCGTGGGCTTCAGCAAAACGTGCGCGACGCACGGCTTTGGCGGTGGTCAGGTCAGACACGCTGACAATGGTCGGCACGCGTTTGGCCACGTGTTTGATGCTGAACTCTGCAACCTGATCCCACTCCGCATCGCTCAGGTAGGCGCCTTCGCCGGTGCTGCCCAGTGGGGCGATGGCGTGGACGCCGCTGTCGATCAGGCGATCGATCGATTGGCCCAGGGCGGGCAGATCCAGACCTTCGCCGTTGGCGCCGAACGGGGTGATGGTGTAGCCGATGATGCCGTGAATAGTGGACATGGGAGTCTCTCCGTAAAAAGGTTCAGTTCAGGCAATCGGCGTGTTGACGCAGGTTCTGCCGGGCGTAGTAGTTGAACGCCGCGGCGTGGCGCTTCGGCTTCGCAATCCAGTCGTGTGCTTCACGGCCCAGCTCAGGGATGATCGGTTTGATCGTGCCGGCGGCCATCGCCAGCAGTTGCAGTTTGGCCGCACGTTCAATCAATTGAGCGATGACACACGCTTCTTCAATCGTCGTACCGGTCGACAACTGACCGTGGTGCGAAAGCAGGATCGCGCGTTTATCGCCCAGCGCACCGGCAATCAGTTCGCCTTCTTCGTTGCCCACCGGCACACCCGGCCAGCCCTCGAGAAACGCGCAGTCGTCGTACAGCGGGCACAGGTCCATGTGGGAAATCTGCAGCGGCACTTCCAGCATCGATAGCGCGGCAACGTGGGTCGGGTGCGTGTGGATGATGCAATTCACATCAGGGCGAGCGCGGTACACCCAGCTGTGGAAACGGTTGGCCGGGTTGGCCATGCCGTGACCTTCGAGGACTTCCAGATCTTCGTTGACCAGCAGCAGATTGCTCGCCGTGATTTCGTCGAAGCCCAGGCCTAATTGTTGAGTGTAATAGGTGCCGGGTTGCGGGCCTCGGGCGGTAATTTGTCCGGCAAGACCGGAGTCGTGACCGTTTTGAAACAGAATCCGGCAAGTCAGGGCCAGCTTTTGCCGGTCCGTCCACGTATTATCCGCCAGGCTTTTTTGCATCTGGGTCAGCGCTTGCTTGACCAGTTGGTCTTTGGGTAGTGCTAATGTCTTGGCCATGTCTGTGTCCTTTGGGTGATTGCAAATGACACTAAAGAGGCTATATGACACAAAGTGTCATTGGCAAGCACAAATCGTCGCTTCCTCCATGGAATAACCGCTGCGCATGTCTATCCGTTTGAAATTGTTGAGAAAAAAACTTGGCGTAACCCTTGAGGCGCTGGCTGAAAAATCCGGCATGACCAAGAGTTATCTGTCCAAAGTCGAGCGCGGGTTGAACACGCCGTCGATTGCCGCGGCGTTGAAACTGGCGAAAGCGCTGAACGTCAAAGTCGAGGAGTTGTTCTCCGAAGACAACGTCAGTCTCGACAGCTACAGCCTGGTGCGCAGCCATGAGCGCCAGTCATTGGCGGCCAATGACCAGAGTCCGGGATATGCCGTGCTCGCGCATCAGGTCAGCGAGCGCAACCTGCTGCCGTTCATCATCTACCCGCCGCGCGAGTTCACCGACAAAACCTTCAAGGAACACGTGGGCGAGGAGTTTCTGTTCGTCCACGAAGGGCAGGTTGAAGTGGATTTCATGAACGAGAAGGTGCTGCTGGAGCGCGGCGACGCGCTGCATTTCAATGCGCAGAAACCACACCGGATCAGATCGGTCGGTGAGGTGCAGGCGCAGTTGCTGGTGGTGGTGCACAGCGCCGAAGAATGAACCTTAGAGTCAAAAGATCGCAGCCTTCGGCAGCTCCTGCAGGGGAACGCGTTCCAATGTGGGAGCGAGCTTGCTCGCGAAGGCGTTGGCGCGGTCTACATCAAACCTCGACAGGCACCGACAATTTCGGGCTGCCAAGCGCATGCGTCTTCGCATCAAAAAACCGCAACGCAACCCCGGTCCCTTCAAACACCTGCGCGTAATGGCGCTTCTGATGCTGAACGAACGCCGCACTGCGCGGATAAATCGAGATCGCCAGCGTCGCAGGTTTCGCCAGGCGCAGCGCCCGCACGATGTGCGCATCCTGCTCACCCAAGGCGTGACCAAAGATGCACAGACTGCCGCCATGCCCCAACAACTGCTCATAACAGAACGACAGATAATCCGAACTGCGAATGGTCTTGAGCTTGTCCGCGCTCGGCCCTTCGGTGACGAACAACGGCACGTCATCCAGCGTCTTGAGCGTATTGTTGATGGCGAAGCTGCCGAGAAGCGTGCCTTCGGTTGACGTCAGTTTTCGCGCGGTGCCGTCCTGATTGCGCACCAGATGCAGACCGCCGTGCAGGTACAGCAAACGCGATTTATCGGTGGTGCTTTCGCTCAGGTCGAAACTGGCATTCGGACCGTTGAACAGATCGTCGATGGCGTCGCTTTGATGTTGCAGCGCCCAGTAATTGAGCAAATCGTAATTGGTAGTGAACACGGTGCGATAGCGCGCCAGTTCTTCGTTCAACGTCGCCAGCGTCGAAGGCTTCACCAGTCGCCATGGAATGTGCACCGCGTGCACGGTGTTGATCAGCGCTTCCTTGATCGCGTAGTAGCGATTGCGCGGCGCCGCCGAGCTGACAGCCAACGCCTTGTTGACCCGGCTGGTGGTTTTCAGTGCGCCGAGCACCTGCTCGAAACTGCGCGTCTGCATCGCGTCGAACACCGCCAGTTCCGACGCACTCAGCGGTTTTTCTTCCACGGTGCGGGCGTTCTCGAACAGCGAGTCGTAGCCGAAATCGTCCCACACTGCACGGCTGGCACCATTGCCTACCAGCAACCCGTTGAAATCGGTCGCGGCGCGCAAGGCGTTCCAGTCTTCGAGGGTGGCATCGACATCCAGAAAATCGGTCATTGCGTAGGCGGTCTCAAAACAAAGGGGCTGATGGGCGGCGACTTTATCACGAGCGGGCATTGAGCCAGATCAACATCCGCCGTGACCGATCGGTCGATCCTGTGTCTATCCGCCGGATCGCAGCAGTCGATTCGGCCCCAGTCAGGAGACGCACGATGAGCAGCACCTTTTTCATTCCGGCAGTCAACATCATGGGCAGTGGCTGCCTCGACGAAGCCATGATCGCGATCCGCAACTATGGTTTTCGCAAGGCGCTGATCGTCACCGACACCGGGCTGGCCAAGGCTGGCGTGGCCACCCTGATCGCCGAGAAGCTGGCGATGCAGGACATCGATTCGGTGATCTTCGACGGCGCCAGACCGAACCCGAGCATCGCCAATGTCGAGTCGGGTCTGGAGTTGCTAAAGGAAAGTCGCTGCGATTTCGTCATCTCGCTGGGCGGCGGTTCGCCTCACGATTGCGCCAAGGGCATCGCCCTGTGTGCGACCAACGGCGGACAGATCGCTGATTACGAAGGCGTCGATCAATCGAGCAAGCCGCAACTGCCGCTGATCGCCATCAACACCACCGCCGGTACCGCCAGCGAGATGACTCGGTTCTGCATCATCACCGACGAATCGCGCCACGTAAAAATGGCCATCGTCGATCGTAACGTCACACCGCTGCTGTCGGTCAACGACCCGGAGCTGATGGTTGCCATGCCCAAGGGCCTGACCGCCGCCACCGGCATGGACGCACTGACCCACGCCATCGAAGCCTACGTCTCGACCGCTGCCAACCCGATCACCGATGCCTGCGCGTTGCAAGCCATGACCCTGATCAGCAGCAACCTGCGCCTGGCGGTACGCGACGGCAGCGACCTCGCCGCGCGGGAGAACATGGCGTACGCGCAGTTCCTCGCCGGCATGGCCTTCAACAATGCCTCGCTTGGTTACGTGCATGCGATGGCGCATCAATTGGGCGGTTTCTACGACTTGCCCCATGGCGTGTGCAACGCCGTGCTGCTGCCCCACGTGCAGACGTTCAATGCGCTGGTCTGTGCCGAACGGCTGACCGATGTTGCCCACGCGATGGGCGCCGACATTCGCGGCTTCAGCGCGGAAGAGGGCGCGCAGGCAGCGATCAATGCGATCCGTTGCCTGGCCAAAGATGTCGAGATTCCCGGTGGTTTGCGTGAACTCGGCGCCAAGCTCAGCGACATTCCGATCCTCGCCACCAACGCTCTGAAAGACGCCTGCGGGTTGACCAATCCACGAGCGGCGGATCAGCGCCAGATCGAGGAGATCTTTCGCAACGCGTTTTGAAAACATGAGGATGGGCGAACAGCCTTAACCGGTCTGTTTGCCCGTCTTGCGTGCCCCGATCACTGTAAATGTTCGAACGCGCGCCCAGTCTGACTTTTTGCCATCTGCACGGTGAATGGCCGAAATTCGATGCTCGCCGACAGAAAACCTTATGGGTTTTTCTGTGGCCCATTTGCCTTGCTGGTTGACCAATGCGTAAGCAATCCAGAGGTCCTTGTCCAGGTCGATGATGTCGACCATACCTTCGGGGTGTTGTACGTCGCCTTTGATAATCACCGGCTCATCCAGCACCTTGCTTTCTCGCGGTTCAGCAATCGCCGGCACGTCGAGCCCCGATTCCAGATCCACGTCGAACGAACGATCGTTACTCCAGATTGACACCGTTTCCCTATAGGTCTGGCGGGCCTTGATGACCTGTGTTCCGTGCTCCATATCACCACTGACACTGAACGCCCAGCGCCCGTTTTTGTTGATTTTGCCTTTGCCGTGCAGCTGGGTTTCGTCGCTACTCCAGACCTCGACATCGGCCCCGGGGATACCGCTGCCGAGCAGAAGTGTCGAGGGTTTGCAAGTTTCTCCCGCTTCGGGATAGGTCACGTACGGTGCAGGCCACGGCTCAAGGGGCGCTTGCGCTGCCTGTTGTGTCTTACTCTGTTTGATCACGTTCATGTCCGCCTCCTGATTTGAAGCGAAGACTGGCATGGGTTTGTGTATTTCGAACCTGTAAGAACTACCAGTCTTTTAGACCTGATTGATTGGCGGGTAATTGCTCTTTGTTCTAAAAAACTGTCATTTCTGTCAGTTGTCTGGTGTATCTGCTTCGGATCGAATGTTCTGACAACGAGGGGCGACCCCGCCCGCTTGAGGAGTACAGGACTATGCCGAAATCCAGAGCACCTGAAGCGCAGTCAGCGGGAGAACTGGACAGTTCCTTTGGTCTGCGAACGCTGAAATTTCCCGGAGCAAGCAAGACCATTGGCGAAGGTGTGGCGACGACGCCGTCGGGACACATCATGGTCAGCGCGACCGTTATCGTTGCGTCGGGCCATTCGTATTACGGATTGGCACGGCTCGATGCCGATGGGAATCCAGACCCGACGTTTGGAAGTGCCGGCTACCGTTGGGAGCAATTCGGCAATGGCGTGTTTTCACAGGGCGGCCGATTGATCGTCGATACGAACGGCCGGATCTTGATGTGCGGCCTGATCAACAGAACTCCCACGGGTTACCAACAGGTCATCGCTCGATTCAAGCCTGACGGTTCGCTCGATCCCGAGTTCGGTGATGAACAGACAGGTTTTAAGGTCGTGCCCATGCGTATTCCCGCGCTGACCAATGCATTTGACGGCAGCCTGGTATTGGCAAAATCCGCACCTCAGGTGGTAACGCCAGATCGATTGCTTTTCGTCACATCCAAAGGGGGGAGCGGGTTACTGACGCGGTTCTTGCTTGATGGCAAGGACGATGTCGAGTTTGCTGGCAAAGGCTGGATTCACCTGACGCAGCCTGATGTGGCGATTACATTGCATGGGGTCACGCTGTTGTACGACGGCGAAATTCTGGTGCATGGCAAGACCGAAGTGACCAACCAAGGATTGGTCATGGCTTTCGACAGCGCCGGAGAGGTGGCCACGTCGTTCGGCCAGGGCGGTGCTTTGCTGCTGAATTTGCGCCATGCCGGCGCACCGCTCGAAAGTTCGGTGAATCGCATCGTTGTGCAATCGGCGCAACGCTTGTTGTTGATCGGATCCGCCGTCGAGTCGTCTGCCGGGGAGAAACGTCAGCACGGCTTTGTCAGCGGGATCACCCGCGTCGGTGGCTTTGATCCAGCGTTCAACGGCGGCGCGCCAGTCATCACTGCCGCAACGCAGTCACTGGATCTGAAAGGCTGGAGCGCCGGGTTTGCGCTGGATGACTTTCCCGGCCCGCGCATCGTCATGCTCGGGCAGACCTCGGCGGGGCAACGACAGTTGCTGACAGGGGGCTTTTTGGTCGATGGCGCCGTGGATCCGGCATTTGATGTCGAAGGCGCGGCCGCTATCGAATGGATTGCGCAGGATGCCTGTCTGCAGGGTTCATCGGTGCTGGTGCTGGGGCAGAGCAATGAAGCGGCTCAACTGGTGCGATTGTTGACAGCGGCGGGCTGACGGCGGGGTATTAACAGTGTCGACGTGATTGAAATCCGGGCTATCCTGCCGACTCGGACGAACCCCAGTCAGCGAGCCCTCCATGCTGCAAAAAAGCCTGATCCGCCGCCTCGACCTGATCACCCTGCAACTGTTTGTCGCCGTGCACGAAGAGGGCACGCTGACCCGCGCGGCCTCGCGCGAAACCATCGCGGTGTCGGCGGCGAGCAAGCGGTTGATGGAGCTGGAAGAGGCGCTCGGGATCAGCCTGTTCGTGCGTCAGGCCAAGGGCATGACGCTGACCCCGGCCGGGGAAACCTTGCTGCACCATGCGCGGCAAATGCTCTTCAACGTCGAGAAAATGGGCCTGGAACTGGGCGAGCACAGCCATGGTGTACGCGGCTATGTGCGCATGCTGGCGAACCTGTCGGCGATCATTCAATTCCTGCCCGAAGACTTGCGCGACTTCTCCGCGCAGCATCCGCAGGTCAAGACCGATCTTGAAGAACGGCCCAGTGCCGGGGTGATTCAAGGCGTGCTCGATGGCGTGGCGGATCTCGGTATTTGCTCCAACGACAGCGATACCAAAGGCCTGCACAGCGTGTTGTACCGTCAGGACAAACTGGTGGTGGTGATGCTGCCGGAGCATCCGTTGGCCGCGCGTGAATCGGTAGCGTTCGCCGAAACCCTGGCCAGTGATTACGTCGGTTTGCACGCGGCCAGTTCGATCAACATGCGCACTCATGCGGCGGCGCGTCAGGCTGGCAAGGTTCTGCGCATCCGCATTCATGTGCCGGGGTTTGATGCGGTGTGCCGGATGGTCCAGGCCAATATGGGCATCGGCATTTTGCCGCAGCGTGCTTATGAATTGTTTGGACAGGCGCTGGGGTTGCACGCGGTGCCGTTGACCGATGACTGGTCGGATCGCGCGTTGATCGTGGTGGTGCGTGATGAGGCGGGGTTGTCGCCGGTGAGTCGGTTGTTGTTTGCGCATTTGCGGGGGCAGGGCGTATAGATCGCGGTTGATCGAACTGGCCTCATCGCGAGCAGACTCACTCCTACATGTGTTGAACACAGAATCTGCAGCCGCCACGACCCCCTGTGGGAGCGAGCTTGCTCGCGAAAGCGGCATCGAATCCACCCCATCATTCCCAAGCGTTCGCATTTCGCGAACGCCCATTGCCGAGAGACGGCTGGATTGCCCGATCATCGTTCCTCTAGCCTTGGCGCATATTCCAAGAACAAGAGGTACCCCGCGATGACTGCCCCCTTGAGTGCGATCAAAGTGATCGAGATCGGCACCCTGATCGCCGCGCCGTTTGCCGCGCGCATGCTTGCCGAATTCGGCGCCGAGGTGATCAAGATCGAAGCCTTGGGTCAGGGCGACCCGCTGCGCAAATGGCGCAAACTGCACGAAGGCACGTCGCTGTGGTGGTACCTGCAATCACGCAACAAGAAATCCTTGGCGCTCAACCTGAAATCCGCCGAAGGCATTGAACTGGTCAAGCAACTGGCCAGCGATGCCGACGTGATCATCGAAAACCTGCGCCCCGGGGCGCTGGAGAAACTTGGCCTCGGCTGGGACGTCCTCCACGCGCTGAATCCCAATCTCACCCTCGTGCGTATTTCCGGCTACGGCCAGACCGGCCCGTACCGCGATCGCCCAGGTTTCGGCGCGATCGGCGAAGCGATGGGCGGCATTCGCTACACCACTGGCACTCCCGGTTCGCCACCGGCGCGGGTCGGTGTCAGCCTCGGCGATTCGCTGGCTTCGCTGCACGCGGTCATCGGCGCGCTGATGTCGCTGCTGCGGGTCAAGACCGGGCAGGGCGGCGGGCAAGTGGTCGACGTATCGCTGGCCGAAAGCGTGTTCAACGTCATGGAAAGTCTGGTGCCGGAATACGACATGCTCGGCCATGTCCGCGAGCGCAGTGGCGGCGCCTTGCCCGGCATCGCGCCGTCCAATACCTACCTCACGGCCGATGGCGCTTATGTGGTGATCGCCGGCAACAGTGACCCGATCTACAAGCGGCTGATGCACACCATTGGTCGCGGTGATCTGGCTGACGCCGAGGAATTCGCCCACAACGACGGACGCGCCGCCAAGAGCGGTTTGCTCGACGCCGCCATCACCCACTGGACCAGCAGTCTGCCGATCGACGACGTGCTTGCCGCGCTGGAAGCGGCTGAAGTGCCGGCGGGCCGGATCTATTCGGTGGCCGACATTGTGGCCGATCCGCACTATCAGGCGCGGGGCATGTTGCTCAATGCCGAACTGCCCGGCGGCGCGACGGTGAAGATGCCCGGCATCGTCCCCAAACTCTCGGAAACCCCCGGCGGCGTGAACTGGTCGGGGCCGAAACTCGGCCAGCACACCGACGGCATTCTCGCCGGCCTCGGCCTGACTGAACTCGATATCGAACGCCTGAAAAGCCAAGGGGTGGTGCAATGATCACCGACTATTCGCAAACCCTGATTGTCCAGGAAGTCGCGCCGCGCGACGGCTTGCAGATCGAACCGACGTGGGTGGAAACCGCCGACAAGATCGCGCTGATCAATCAACTGTCGCGGGCCGGTTTCAGCCGTATCGAGGCTGGCTCGTTCGTCTCCCCGAAAGCCATTCCGGCGCTGCGCGATGGTGAGCAAGTCTTCAACGGTATTCAGCGACAGCCGGGCGTTATTTATGTCGCGCTGATTCCCAACCTCAAAGGTGCGCAGCGTGCGCTGGCGGCGGGTGCTGATGAACTGAATCTGGTGATGTCTGCCAGCCAGACGCACAACATGGCCAATATGCGCATGCATTGCGAGGCTTCGCTGGCGGCGTTTGGCGAGATTGTGGCGTTTGCCAGCGGTTCCGGTGTAAGCCTCAACGGCAGCATTGCCACGACGTTCGGTTGCCCGTTCGAAGGCAAGATCGATGAGGCGCGTGTGCTGCAGATCGTCGATGCTTATCAGGAACTCGGCATACAGGGCATCACCTTGGCCGATACGACCGGCATGGCCAATCCGCGACAGGTGGATCGCCTGGTGCGGCGGGTGCTGCAGCGGGTTTCGCCGGCGGATCTGACCTTGCATTTCCACAATACTCGCGGCCTTGGTTTGTGCAATGTGCTGGCGGCTTACGAGGCCGGGGCGCGGCGTTTCGATGCCGCGCTCGGTGGCCTTGGTGGCTGCCCGTTTGCGCCGGGCGCTTCGGGCAATATCTGCACCGAGGATCTGGTGAACCTGTGCGATGAGATCGGTATTCACACCGGCATCGACTTGCCGCTGCTGCTGAAACTCTCGCGTGGCTTGCCGGATCTGCTGGGCCACGAAGTCCCCGGCCAACTGGTCAAGGCCGGACGCAACTGCGACCTGCACCCGATCCCCACCTGACAACACCAATCCCCTTGTAGGCCTTCGCCTGCTCGCGATAGCGGTCTGTCATCCAGCACGGATGTCGACTGACCCATCGCCATCGCGAGCAGGCTCGCTCCTACAGTTAAAAACGCGAACCAGACAACAAAAACAAACGGACGCCCACCGGCAGTCCGCCTGGAGAAAAGCTATGAGCCTCAATGTAATGGAGGCGGGCGCGCGTCCGTCCGTCGATCACGACGCCGAAAAAGCGCTGGTCAGCAAAGTCGCCTGGCGGCTCATGCCGCTGATCATGGTCTGCTACCTGTTCGCCTTTTTCGACCGCATCAACATCAGCTTCGCCAAGTTCCAGTTGCAGACCGATTTGAGCCTGAGCGACACCGCCTACGGCCTCGGTGCCGGGCTGTTCGTGGTCGGTTACGTGCTGTTCGAAGTGCCGAGCAACATGATGCTGTACAAGGTCGGCGCACGGCGCTGGATCGCCCGGATCATGATGTCCTGGGGCGTGGCGACGGCGGCGATGGTGTTCGTCAACAGCGAATGGCAGTTCTACGCGCTGCGTTTTGTGATCGGCGCGATGGAAGCCGGATTTGCCCCGGGCGTGTTGTATTACCTGACGCTGTGGTTCCCGCAGCACTTCCGTGGCCGCATCACCTCAATGCTGTTTCTCGCCTCGGCGTTTGCCGGCCTGGTGGGCGCGCCGTTCTCCGGGCTGGTGCTGGAGCACCTCGACGGCGTGCTGCAAATGCGCGGCTGGCATTGGTTGTTTCTGCTCGGCGGCGTGCCGTGCATCGGCCTCGGTTTTCTGGTGCTGACGCTGCTCAAGGATCGCATCGAGGATGCGCACTGGCTGACGGCTGACGAGAAGAAACTGTTGTCCAGCCGCATCGCCCAGCATGAACCGCACAAGAGCGGTGGTTCGTTGCTCGCGGCGTTGAAGATTCCGGGGTTTCTGACCTTGGGTCTGATCTACTTTCTGATTCAGGTGGCGTCCTACGGTCTGAATTTCTGGGCGCCGCAACTGATCCGCAGCGCCGGCACCGAGAGTCCGGTGATGATCGGTCTGCTGACGGCCATTCCGTACATTTGCGGGGCGATCAGCATGGTGGTGATCGGGCGTTTGTCGGACGCGACCGGTGAGCGGCGCAAGTTTGTTGCCGGGTTGGTGATCGTCGGTGCGATCGGGTTCTTTAGTGCAGGGATCTTTGCCAGCCACACCACGTTCCTGATCGTCGCCCTCGGCTTGCTTGGCGCCGGGATCATCGCGTCAATTCCGAGCTTCTGGACCCTGCCACCGAAGTTGTTGGCCGGGGCGGGCGCTGGCGCGGCGGGCGGGATTGCGGTGATCAATACGCTGGGGCAGTTTGGCGGGATTGTCAGCCCGGTGATGGTCGGGCGGATCAAGGACCTGACCGGCAGCACCACCCCGGCGCTTTACGTGATCGGCGTGGCGGCGCTGATTGCGGCGGCGCTGCTGTTGTGGGGGTTGCCGCAGAAATTGCGCACGCTCGACAAATATTGATATCAGCTCTGACACCTTCGCGAGCAAGCTCGCTCCCACATTTGAAATGCATTCCCCTGTGGGAGCGAGCTTGCTCGCGAAGATTGACTTCCAGACACTGCCTGGACAAATTCTGAAGCAGCCTTCGGATTATCGAGAGCGATGTAGGCAGCTTCATCATCGATGATTTTTTAACGCAGTTTTTAGCCACTCAACTCGCATTGGCATTCCATTTTTCCGCGATGGCCCTGACTTCCTCAGCAGAAGCGAAATCACCCGCGTCGGCTTCTTTCAGTGCTTTCTGTATTTCTTCAATCTGCCAGCTTCGCGTGCGAGGTATTCACGTAATGCATCCACTGCCAAGTAAGATTTGGTGCGACCGGTTGCTTTGGCGAGGTTGGCGAGCGTGTCGGCAATTTCGTCTGGGATACGCAGGGACATGACGGACATGGAGAACTCGGTGTAGTGATGTGTAACACGGGAAACTACGGAGTAATACAGGGAGAAGCCAGTTCCGTTCGTCTTCAGGGTGGCAGAAATACGTTTTGATTTGCTGATGATTCGGTTGAAAGGGCCGATACAGCAGCGGATAGTGCGCGGCTGAAAAAATTCTCAAGGAGCAGGAAGTGACAGTGAAGTCTGGCTGGATCGGGTGTGCGGCATTGTGCGGTTGGTTGCTGGCGGGGCAGGCATTGGCCGATTGCACGCCAGCGCCCACGGCGCAGGAGATGGATTTTTCCCTCTGCAAAGACTGGCCGGCGTTTCCAGGGCTGACGCTCACCGCCGCCGCCCATTTCTCGCCCGATCCGGTGTATGGCGCGTCAGGCACTGTGGGGCTTTACGACCTGCGTTTGGCCTTGGTGACGAGCGCAGACTCGCAGCCGTTAGCGAGCTTTTATCAGCCTTCCGCATTCTCCGTTGATGCCATCGCGCTTGATGAACTGAAATTCGATACCGCCCGCTATAAGCTTGCGCCGCAATTGCAGGCGTTTGGTGTTCGAGTGCAGTTCAGAGGCTCTTCGCGGGTGAATCCTCTGGATGAAACCTGGTTGTCGCTCTATGTGAAAGAGGGCAGCGCATTGCGTCCGGTCATGGATCGGCTGGTGGTTTATGAATATGGCGGGGAGTGGGATGGCAATTGTGCGGGCGAGCGCTACGAGACTACGCGAACCGTGGCGTTGGCCAAGACCAGCACCCATGGTTATGCCGACCTGATCATCAAAACGATCCATAGCTCGACCGTTGGCAAGGGTGAGGGCGAGGCGTGCGTATCCGATACCGTCACGCAAAAACCGGTCTTGACCACACTTCGCTATGACGGCAAAAACTATGTCATGCCTGAAGATTTCAAAGGCCACTAAGACAGATTTTTACTCAAGGAAGAACAATGATTTCGCTTAATACATGGCTGGGCTCTTTCATCGCAATGGGCCTTTTAACGATAACCGCGCAAGCCCAGGCCGCTTGCCAAACCAAGGACTTCGACGGCAAATCCCTGTCGCGCTGCAAAGTCTGGCCCGCCGTGCAGAACCAGGCGATTTCGGTCAAGTCCACTTATCTTGCCGATTCTGGCGGCGATGATGCCGGGGTGTTCGACCTGGATCTTTCGATCGTCAACGCCAGCACTTACAACCCCATCGCCACTTACCGTAAACCGGGTGCTTACAACTCCGATGCCGTGCGCTTCGACGATCTGCGTATCGACACGGCCCGTTATCGACTGGCGCCGGACGTTCGGGCTTTCGGTCTGCGTTCAATGTTCGCGCACAGCTCCCACGCGATTCCCTACGAGAAAACCGATCTGGCGCTGTATGTTCGCGAGGGCAATGAACTGCGCCCGGTGCTGGAGGGCCTGGTGGTCGCCAAGAACAACGGCGAGTTCAGCAATGATTGCGAAGGCTATACGAAGACAATTCGCCGAACCGTCGAAATCAGCCCTTCGAGTCATCAGGGTCTGGCCGATTTGATCGTTACCACCAACGGCAGCAAAATGAAAAACACGCAGTCGGGTAAAGAGTGCCTGTCCAAAACCACCCGCCTGAAGCAAACACAGATCACCCTGACCTACGACGGCCAACAATACGTCGTCCCCGAAGACCTCAGAGGTTACTGACCCGATGCTCACCGGCCTCAACCACCTGACCCTCGCGGTCAGCGATCTGAATCGCAGCCTGGCGTTCTATCGCGATGTGTTGCAGCTGCGCGTCGAGGCCACGTGGGATGCCGGTGCCTACCTGGCGCTGCCAGGGCTGTGGTTGTGCCTGTCGCTTGATTCGTTACGCTCGAGCGGACCGTCCGCCGATTACACCCATTACGCGTTCAGCCTCGATGCAGCCGATTTCTCAGGTTTCGTGCAGAAGCTAAAAGCGGCGAACGTGCAGGAATGGCGCGATAACCGCAGCGAAGGTGCGTCGTTCTATTTTCTCGATCCCGATGGCCACAAGCTCGAAGTTCATGTTGGCGATCTCGCTTCACGACTGGCAGCGTGTCGGCAAAAACCGTACGCCGGCATGCGTTTTTACGACGCGCAGTGAACACGTGCAATCGGCTGATATAGACTGGCGGCCACGTGTTCTGGCGCTTGCAGGTTTTCCATGACTCCATCGTTGCTAATGGCCGTGCTGGCCTCGGGTTTCATTTACGGCATTACGCCCGGGCCGGGTGTACTGGCGGTGTTCGGCATCGGTGCAGCCCATGGGCGGCGGGCCGGGGCGGGGTTTCTTTGTGGGCATCTGCTCGGCGATGTGGTCTGGTGCAGCACGGCGCTGATCGCCATTGTTGGCGCCCGGGAAATCGGCAGCACCGCGTTTGATGTGCTGGGTGTGCTCAGCGGTTTGTACCTGTTCTGGCTCGGCTGGCGCGCGGTGCGGGCCCAGCGCCGCAACGGCGACGAACCACAGGGCGCGGCGCGCAAACCCTTCTGGCACGGCATTCTGTTCGGGCTGACCAATCCCAAGGCCTATCCGGTGGCTGTCGCCACGTTTACCGCGCTGCTGTCGAGCCGCGCCGAACTGCTCAATTGGTCGATGCTGCCGATGCTGATCGCCCTGAGTTTCCTCGGTGGCCTGCTGGCCTACGCTATTCTGATTGGCGTGGTCGGCGCGCAGCGGGTACGCACGCTCTATCAGCGCCACGAACTGTTGATCACCCGGCTGTGCGGCGTGATGTTTATCGGTTTTGCCATCAACGCGCTGGTGCATGCGCTGCCGGGGCTGATGCCGAACAAGGCTTGAAGGTGAGTGCAGGGAGGCGCAATCAAGAGGTCAGGGACGGTTGATCAGTGCTGCATTGCCCGGACACTTACGCTGAACCATGGAAAGCCGAAATTCCGCGCCGTTGGCGAGTTTTATCGACCTGTTGCTGGACGCCGTTTGCGCGGTCGACAAGCAGGGGCGCTTCGTTTTTGTCAGTGCCGCCTGCGAGCGTGTTTTCGGTTATTCGCCTGACGAGTTGATCGGCCGGCAAATGATCGAGCTGGTGCACCCGGCGGATCGGCAACGCACCCTCGCGGCCGCGAAGGAAATCATGGGCGGCGAACCCAAGCTCAACTTCGAAAACCGTTACCTGCGCAAGGATGGCAGCGTCGTGCATATCCTCTGGTCGGCACGCTGGTCGGAAGTCGATCAACTGCGCATTGCGGTGGCGCGCGACATCACTGAACGCAAACAGGCTGAATCGCGGCAGGCGGCATTGTATGCGATATCCGAAGCGGCCCATGCGGCGGAAGACCTGTTGGCGCTGTTCAAACGTATTCACCTGATCATCGGCGAATGGCTGCCGGCGATGAATTTCTCTGTGGCGCTGTACGACGAGCACTGCGCACAATTGAATTTCCCGTATCACGTCGATGATCACGAATTGCAGCCCGAGCAGCCAGGCACCGTCACCGGGCGTCTGTGCACGGAAGTTATCCGTAGCAGCCAGCCGATTCTTCTGACGCCTGACAGTGCAGATTCCCCGGCGGATTTCGCCGAACTGGTGGCGGGGCAGAATGCGCCTTGCTGGCTCGGCGTGCCGTTGAACTCGAAAAACGGCACCATCGGTGCCTTGATCGTCAAAAGCCTGCCCGGCGGCGAGCGCTACACCGAGCAGGACAAGGAGTTGCTGCAATACGTCTGCGCCCAGGTCGCCACGGCCATCGAGCGCCAGCAATTGCACGCGCGGCTGCGGCGCATGGCGCAGTACGATCAACTGACGCAACTGCCCAATCGCGAATTGCTGCGCGAGCGCTTGAAGGCCGCTTTGGCCGGCGCTCGTGAGCAATCGGGGCATATGGCTTTGTTGTATGTCGACCTGGATCGCTTCAAACAGGTCAACGATACCTTCGGTCACGCGGTTGGCGACATGCTTCTGCAAACCGTGGCCAATCGGCTCAAGGGCTGCGTGCGGGAAACCGATACCGTGGCCAGAATTGGCGGGGATGAATTTGTCGTGCTGCTGCACAGCGTTCAAGTCTCGGAAGACGCTGACGGTGTCGCGGAAAAAATCCGACAGGTACTGGTGCAACCGATGCGCCTCGATGGCCACAACCTGCACATCGAACCGAGCATCGGCGTTGCCCGCTATCCAGAGCACGGCAGTGAAGAACAGCAACTGTTCCGCCATGCCGACCAGGCGATGTACGCCGCCAAGCGCCTGAATCATCACGCGCTCAACAGCTGACAAATCGGCGCCGTTCGTCGCAGCGACTGCAACTTTTCTAAACCTTTGCCCGCCAGAAAATTCTCAATGTAGGCGGGCACCTGCTCGCCACGATCATTACCAAGAGGTAGAGAATCATGCCTAACTCAAGAAACTCGAACTCGGGAAACTTCGCCAACGATCGAACGAAGGCCTCTGAAGCAGGTCGCAAAGGTGGGAAAACCACCACAACGACAGTCGACAAAGAGCCAAAACCAGATATGGGCCGCAAGCCCGCTCAGAAATCGAAGTAGTCGGTGAAGGTAGTTTTGATTGAGAGGCGGGGGCGTAAGCTCCCGCTTGAATTTCGCAAGTAAGGAGGGCGCGACCATGAGCCGGATGGCCACCCGTATACGCACCATGAGTTTTGCATCGCTGTTGGGCCTGTGTGCCAGCAGTGCCTTTGCCCAGTCGCCCGCCGATTTCATCAACGATGCCTCGGCCAAAGGCATGGCTGACATCGAGGCCAGTCGTCTGGCCCATAGCAAGGCTGAATCGAAAGAGGTCAAGGACTACACCATCGTCGTCATCAACGACCGCACCACGGCCAATCAGCATCTGGCAAAAATCGCCAAGAAGCTTGACCTGCCCGTCGCGCCTCGTGAAGAGCTGGCCGACAAGGCCAAGGAATTGATGCCGCAAGTGACCGACGGCGCCTCCTTCGATCAGGCCTACGCCGCCAGTCAGGTCAAAGCCACTGAAGAGGCCATCGAGCAGATTCAGCAGGAAGCGCAGAGCACCGACGTGCCGGAGATCAAGGCTTTCGCCGACGAAACACTGCCGAAACTGCAAAGCCATCTGGAAATGGCCCGACAGTTACAGGCCAGTCGCTAATCAAGAACAAAAGATCGCAGCCTGCGGCAGCTCCTGCACAATTCTGTACGAGCTGCCGCAGGCTGCGATCTTTTGCTTTGTATTCAACCTTCAGCACTCATTCAAATCCTGCTTCGACTTGCTCTTCTCGCCCAGCCCCTCAAGATTGAACACTTCGCCTTCACCCAACGAACGGTAGTGCCTGCGCAGCGCTTCCAGTTGCTTCAGATCCAGCGCCTCCAGCCCAAGCATTGCGTTCTGCGCCTCTTTGGTCACTAACAGCAACTCATCGATCTTCAAATGGAGAATATCGGTGTCGCGGTTCTGTGTGTTCTGGATCAGGAACACCATCAGGAACGTGATGATCGTGGTCGAGGTGTTGATGATCAGTTGCCAGGTGTCGTTGTAATGGAAAATCGGCCCGCTCAAGCCCCACAACCCGATCAGGATCAATGCACCCATGAAGGTCTTGGGGCTACCGGCCACCATCGCGAGCTTCTGGGAGATTTTTGCGAATTTCATAGCGGTGTTCCTTATTGGGGGAGTGCTTGAAATTCAGACATTGGCGGCGTTATGAAAATTCTACTTACATCCGTGACCTTTCGATAAAAACACTTAACGCAAGCTCCGCCTGATGGCGAAACTTTCATTGTGTGAGTTTGTGGCTAGTATCAAGTGGCGATCAGATTGCCAGTAGCTCATTACACGGACAGACATCACGCAAGAGGCCACTCATGGAATTCTTCGAAAAGTTAGCCAGCCTAGCCGCCAAAGTTCGGTTGCAGAGCGCGGCGATCCAGACGGAAGAGGCAACGAAAAATGCGTTCGTCATGCCATTTATTAGCACGGTTCTGGGCTACGACGTCTTTGACCCGACTGAGGTGACGCCAGAGTTTGTCTGTGACATTGGTACGAAGAAAGGCGAGAAAATTGACTACGCCATCATGAAGGACGGCGAAGTACAGATTTTGATTGAGTGCAAAAAGATTGGTGAGCCTCTACATATCAATCACGCATCCCAGTTGTTCCGGTACTTTCACGTCACCAGCGCTCGAATTTCCATCCTTACCAACGGTCAGGTCTACAAATTTTTTACCGACCTGGATGCGCCGAACAAGATGGATGAAAAGCCATTTCTGGAGCTGGACCTTCTCGATATCGATGAGTATTCGGTTCCAGAGCTGATCAAACTGACGAAGTCGGCTTTTGATGTGGACTCGATCATCAACGCCGCTGGCGAACTGAAATATGTCAGTCAAATCAAAAAGGTTATCGCGGCTCAGGTCAGCAAACCGGATGATGACTTTGTGAAGGTTTTTGCCTCCCGTGTTTACGACGGCGTAATTACTCAAAAAGTACGCGAACAGTTTCATGAGTTGACGAGAAAAGCCGTTGTGCAGTTCTTGAATGACCAGATCAATGATCGCCTCAAATCGGCAATGAGTGGCGCTATTCAGCCCGCGTTGGCGTCGTTGCCGTCCGCCTCTACCGGCACTGACCCGGTAGATCCGCGGGATGAGTCGGATGATAAGGTTCTGACAACTCTGGAGGAGCTGGAGGGCTATCACATCGTTCGTGCGCTGGTTCGGTCGGTGGTCGATGCCAAGCGAATCGTTCAACGTGATACGCAGAGTTACTTCGGGATTCTTCTGGATGACAACAATCGAAAACCAATCTGCCGACTGCATTTCAATCGGTCACAGAAGTACATCGGTATCTTTGATGAGGAAAAAAATGAGACCCGTCATCCGATCAGCTCTGTGGATGATATCTACGAGTATTCGGATCATTTGAAAAAAACGGTCGGTTATTACGACTGATAGCGGAACCGGCCTTGTAGGCCGGTTTTTTTTGGAAGATGACGACACTCTTTGCAACGTGTCCCTCTGGAACTGCTCGCGGCGCTGCCTGTATCGTGACGAACCGCTGGAATGCCCCGACAGGAGAACGCAATGAGTTGGTCCGCCAAGCAATACGTCGCTTTCGAAGATGAACGCACCCGCCCGGCCCGTGATCTGCTGGCGGCGATTCCTGTGCCTGAAGCGCGAACAGTGGTCGATATCGGTTGCGGTCCCGGTAACTCGACGGAGTTGCTGGTGCAGCGTTTCCCCGGGGCGAAGGTCAGCGGGCTGGACAGCTCGGCGGACATGATCGACGCAGCACGCAAGCGCTTGCCGCAGTTGCAGTTCGAGGTGGCCGAGATTGATAAATGGGCCGATGCAGGGCCCTTCGATGTGATCTTCGCCAATGCCGTTTTGCAGTGGGTGCCGGATCACGCGTCGTTATTGCCGGCGTTGGTCAGCAAGTTGTCGGCGGGTGGCAGCCTGGCGATCCAGATGCCGGACAACCTCAATGAACCGTCCCACCGCTTGATGCGTGAGGTCGCTGCGAATGGCCCGTGGGCGAGCAAGCTTTCAGGCGCTGCGGGGCAGCGTACCGACATGGCGAGCGCCAGCGATTATTTCTCGATGCTGCGGCCACACTGCGCGCGGGTCGATGTGTGGCGCACCACCTATCACCATCAGCTAGCTGGCGGGGCGGCGGGGGTGGTGGAGTGGTTCAAGGGGAGCGGGTTGATTCCGTTTTTGAATCCGCTGACCGAGGCGGAAAAGGCGCAGTACCTGGAGCAGTATCTGGCGGAGGTTGGGAAGGCTTATCCGGCGTTGGCGGATGGCTCGGTGTTATTGCCGTTTCCACGGTTGTTTATCGTCGCGACTCGCTGAAATAAATTGGCCCCCTCACCCCAGCCCTCTCCCGAGGGAGAGGGAGCCGATTGGTGTTGCTTGCAAAACCTGAGTTCGGCTCGATTTCGCACGTCGGCGTAGATCGTACTGGCACTGCGGTCAGTCCCCTCTCCCTTTGGGAGAGGGTTAGGGTGAGGGGCTCTTCAAGGTGTAAACCCGCTCAGCGCTGCACCGCCACCAACATCATCATCGGCCGCTCCCGCTCTTCCGCCAGCGCCGGTTGCGCCGCCACTTCCGCATCGCTCGGCCCCCATTCATTGACATGACGAATCGTGAAGCCCGCATCGATCAGCGAATTGAGCAATGTCCCAACCGTACGATGCTGTTTGATCACGCCTTCAGCCAACCAGTTTGTCACCCGTTCACCCTCCAGCTGATAGCTGTCCAGCGGCCAACGCTTGTTGCCTTCAGCGTCAATCAGCCAACCCGGATTTCGCGGCGCCATAAAGATCGGGTGCTCGATGGAAAACACAAAGTGCGAACCCGGTTTCAGCGCCGCGAACAGCTGCGCAAACAGCCCCGGCAAATCCTTGATGTAATGCAGCGCCAGAGAGCTGTAAGCCAGATCAAAACTGCAGGCGGGCAAGTCGAGCTGTTCCAGATCGGCGCGCTCATAATGAATGTTCGCCGCCGTCGTGGTTGCTCGCGCGCGCTCCAGCATCCTCTCCGAGACATCCAGCCCCAACACGCTCGCCGCGCCATTCTCGCTGGCCCAACGGCTGAACCAGCCATAACCGCAACCCAGATCCACCACGTTCAAGCCGTGCATGGCTGGCAACAGCGCCTTGAGCGCCGGCCACTCCGGCGCCGCGTCGAGGCCGCCGATCGAGCGGTTCATCTGGCTGTAGCCCTGGAAGAATTCGGGATCGTCGTAAATGTTTTGCGTCATGGTGAAGGCTCTTTTGAGTTCGATCGTCAGCGGCAAAGTGGCCGCGATTGGAATCCCTCGAAAGTGATGGCGCGTATTCGTCGATGGCCGCGCAGGGGGAGGGTGGTGGCTGATGGGGAAATGCTAGTCGGTCGAGCGGGAGGTGAAAACCGGTGGAGTGTTGTGGATCTGTAATGACTGAAAGTTCTGCAGGTTTTTTTGCTGCGTAAACGCATTCGGTGGTCAGTGTTTATAAGCGTTCGGTGTTACGTCCTGAAGCCTACAAATCCTTGCGCCGTTGCCTACCGCTACGCCAGAATCCGCCGGCTTGTGCGCTTTAGGGGCGGTCGGTAACTTGGTTCGCGTCACTGATTTCCAGTGATCGGGTTTAGTAGCCCGGAATCCCCCCTAAATGGCTGCACAAGTACCATTCAACCAGGCGAATGCCTGTACTCGATGGTGGCTGTGCGCATGGCGCCCTCGGGTGCGCCGGATTTAGGGTTTGGGGTCCGGTCTACTAACTTGCGCACAGCTGCCTCCCATCCGTTTAGTAGCGAGATTGGTTGCGGCCCCTATTGATAGGTACCAAGCCCATGTACAAAGTAACGCCAAATCCGCCGGAAACCGATCCGGCCTCCCCCTACGAATCACCTAATTCAAAGACATTCCACGAAGCCGCCGAGCGCGCCCTCGACCACTACCTCAGTCCGACCGCGCAGATCATGGGTTCCACCCGCGAACCCGAACCGATGTACCTCGCCAACCCTGCCTACGACACCGAATCCTTGCTGGCCAACGCCAGCGAAACCCTCGGCTCGGCCTCCACCATGCTCAACAACTTCGCCACGCTACTCGACACCTCGCACCGCAAGACTGCGCTCGGTATTGCACAGGTCGTCATGTTGGCGGAATTGGCGGTGAACCAGGCCCTGGATAAGGTTGTGCCAGCGGGTTAACCCTATCGCTTTAAGAAGCCAAAGAAACCGGCCAATGAGCGCCGGTTTCTCGAGACAGCTGACTGGCAGCACGAATTCAGGCAAGTAGCCCGATGTTTTGGTCGATGCGTTGTTGAATGGTGTGCAAGGTTTCTTGGGTGATCACGCCCGGATACAAACTTTCAGCCATGGCTGAGAATCGGATAGCCACCTCGCAAAATCTGTCAATGATGTCGGCGGCCGTAGCGGCGTTTACTTCAGCCTCCACCGCAAGGTTGAGCAGGTGTTCTCTTCCAATTTCCAAGGCTTCACCCATCACGTCCATTTGGTGATAGCCTCCCGGCCCCTCGCAGAAAGTGACGTCATAGGCCGGCGCTAATTTCCAGTCTCCGCCAGGCGACATGATGTACGAAAAGTTCTTCGGATGGTCGTCTCGGTTGTTGAATGCGACATTGAAGACGACCCGCTCAAACGCTACGGCTTTCTCTCGTACGTCATTGCTGCATTTATGAGTCGCACGCAAGAAGTTGACGTAGTCCAGCGCCCCGGGGGATCTGAAATCCGCACCGGTAAAGGCTGCAAGACTCTGCATGGGCACCCGCAAGTCGTTTTGTCGGTCAAAGCGTTTGGTGGCAAACGCGGCCATTCCCTCAGACAGGCTGAAATAACGAGTCTCAGGAGTTTGGATACCGCACAAGCGTAAGCATTCGGCATAGACCATTTCGATGGCGCACACCTCAGGATGTTCTTGCTGAGCCGGAAACTTCACCAACCAGGCTTCGAAACCGGGAGTGGCAGCCGTAGTAAAGGCGTCAGTGTGCGGATCGCGATACACCAGCGCTTTGGGTCGGGCGCCCTGTGGAGAGCCACCGACCAGTAGCAGCTTCTGGAGAAGCTCTCCACCTTTACCTTTGAGTACCTCCTGCACTTCAGACGCGAGCAGCTCGATGGGAACATGCATTTGCGGTTCCAGCGCCTCGGGTGCAACAGGTTCAAACGACATGGCCCCCATGGCATTGTTGCCAATGTAGGCTAGCCGCTCCAAGGGCCCTATGCGCGCGGGGTTGAGGCCTCGACGTTTGAACAATCGGTCCATCAGCAACATGCCCCAGCCATCCGGCAATGAGTCATAAACCGGCCCAGGCAGTCCCAACTGATGTGACGGGAAATCCCGGTTTAACCTGGCTCCCTGTAATGGAAGCTTCAAGGAGGAGAGTTCCAGCCCTCTGTTTTTTGCCTCATCGCTGTACTCAAACATGACCTGCGGGCGACCGGTCAGGGCTTTCGTCGAAGCAAGTGTGCCCCACCGCCAACGTTCACCCCAGCCCTCGTAGTAGACGTCAACTTGTTCAAGCATTGTCGGCTTTCCTTTTGATGCGATGACGCTTGGCCGTCTTTTCGTAGCGAATGATATCGTCAAGAGTTTCGAGCCTTGGCAGAAACAACCCTTCGAGCTCCTTTTCGCGCCCGAGAACCATCGCCACTCGCACCATGTTGTCGAAACTCACATTACGACCGGCTTCAAGGTTTGACACCGTATTCGTCGCAATGCCCGCGCGAGCGGCCACGTCTGCTTGTGTCATCTCCAAAGCCAATCGTTCTGTGCGCAGGCGTTGGCAAATCCGTTTGACGATATCGCTCGCGGTAGTGAGGCTTAAATCCAGCATGTCGTGTGTACCGTCGGCGTAAGTGCTATGAGACTCGGAATTTGATCAACTGAAATTCAGGCTTGGTTTGCAGTACGCAATATACTGTGGATTAAGCCTAAAAATATTGTTTAACTCACAGGAAAATGTAATTAGGTCCAATGGGTAGGATAAGGCCAGTACAGGTTGACGCGACAAGGTTCAACCCTGCTGCAAAACTTTCAAAGCCGCCGACGCCAGAAAGCCCGAGCGGCTTTTTTCTTCCGGGTGATGCAGCACATATTCGTCAATGCGATTAAGCAAATGCCCCGGTAAAGTGATGTTTGTGATCAACACTATAACCACCAAGAGGTTATCGTCCGTCATTCGACTCAGCGGTGTGAATCAGTCTAGATAGGGAGGCAGCGCAGGAATTCAGAATGTGTTGCAGGTTTTGCATTGTTTCGAAATGCAGCTCGGTTCTTTTTTCAGCCACAAAAAAACCGGCCCTATAGACCGGTTTTTTCTATCCCTGCATCCCCCGTCAAAAAACACAACGTGAGACAAAATTGAGTGGAGCGGGTAGAGGGAATCGAACCCTCGTCGGAAGCTTGGGAAGCTACTGTTCTACCATTAAACTATACCCGCTCAGAGCGGCTGACTTTGTACCAGACTCGGCCACGGATTTGAAGTTTTTCTTTTACTCATGAACGCTTTAAATCACTGAAAACGGTCAATCGCGGGCGAGCACTGTGGTGAGAAAAGTAAAATCTCGACCCCACAGCCTCGCTCGCGACGACGCTCTTTCAAATAGCCAATGCATGTTGATCCTGAACAAACGAGTAACGCGTTCGGCTGGTTTGCTGTGCCGGTTTCAGAAAGCCGAGCAGGGCATTCTGGCTATCGCGGCATGCGGCCTTGTGTTCCATGTCGAGGAAGTGCCCGGTGGCTTGCAGCGTGGTGAACGTGCTTTGCGCCACGTGGTTGCCGAACAGGCGTGCGTCTTCGGCAGCGGTGTATTCGTCCCATTCGCCGTTTAAGAACAACACCGGCACGTTGATTTTTTTCGCCGCATTCAAATAGCACTGGCGATCGCTGTGTAGCACGTCGCTGATGTGGAAGTGCATCTGCCCGTATTCGTGCTCGGCCAGGCTGCTGACGTGGCGATAGTTGAAGCGCTTGAACAGTGACGGCAGGTGTTTGCCGATGGTGTTGTTGACCAGATGGCCGACGCGGTCGCCGTCGCGCTGGCCGAGGTAGTCGACGCCGCGTTCGAGGTAATCGAGCATGTGCGCGTTGATCACCGGCGAGAACGAGCTGATCACCGCCCGTTCGATGCGCCGTGGCTGGTGGGCGAGGGCGACCAGGGTCGCGGCGCCGCCCCAGGAGAACGACAGCACGTGTTCGGCGGCGAAGTGGTCGATCAGCTCGAGCAGAATCTGCCCTTCGACGTCCTTCGTCAGATGTTTCTCGTGGCGGTTGTGGGCTTTTGACCGGCCCGCGTAGGGCTGGTCGTAGCAGACCACGTTGAATTGCGGGTGCAGGTTTTTCACAGTCTGTGCAAACGACGCAGTCGTGGCCATCGAGCCGTTGACCAGGATGATGGTCTTTTCTGCGGCGTCTGCGCGATAGAACTCCGTGTAAACCCGATACTGACCCTGTATATCCAGCACAGCGATTTCTGGCCTCATGTCATAAGACTCCTGGCAAGCAAGCGGGTATGCGCGCAAATAGAGATTGCACGAGCTTTGTGACAGGTAGGCATACGCCTGGAATTTGCTTGGCCCATGTCGATCCATGACTGCGGTCGACGGGTGTTGTTATTGGCGGGCAGTCTGCCGGCTGAGGCGCAACCCAGAGGGCTGACGACCGGCAAAAAGTTTCTTAGAGGTATGTTGTGACTCATCGGTCACAATCTGGCCGACGTCCTGATTCAAGCAGGGGAGCCGGGATCGCGCAAGTGCCATTGGTAAATTGTTCGACAACTTCTGCTGAGCGGTCGCCGGCTTAGAACAAATGGATCTCTTCGGTGCGCAAAGCGCGGTACTCGCCCGGTTTTAGCGCGTTATCGAGCCGCAGCGGGCCCATCGATTCGCGGTGCAGGCGCAGGACCTTGTTGTTGAAGAAACCAAACATGCGCTTCACCTGATGATAGCGACCCTCGACGATGCTCAACCGCGCCGAGCGTGGACCAAGCAGCTCCAACTGTGCCGGCTGCGTGGTTAGGTCCTCGAAGGCGAAGTAGATCCCCTCGGCAAAGGTGAGCGCATATTGCGCGCCAATTTCCTGCTCGGTCTCGACGTAATAGACCTTCGGCAGTTTGGTCTGCGGCTGAGTCAGGCGTCGTGACCAAGCGCCGTCGTTGGTGATCAGCATCAGGCCGGTGGTGTTGAAGTCCAGGCGTCCGGCGATGTGCAGCTCATCCTTGTCCGGTTCATCGATCAGGTCGAGCACGGTCGGATGTTGCGGATCGCGAGTGGCGCTGACGCAGCCCGGCGGCTTGTGCAGCATGAAGTAGCGCGCCGGTTTGCCGCTTTGCAGCACTTGGTCATCGACTTCGACACGGCTGAATTCCAGCACTTCGCTGTGCGGATCGCTGACGACTTTTCCGTCAATCCGCACGCGCTTTTCCACCAGTAACAGGCGAACCTGCTGACGGTTGTAGCGGGGCAGGTTGCTGAGGAAACGGTCGACACGCATGTTCAGAGTTCGATGAATGAAGGGGCGCGCATCTTACGGGATCGGTCGCTTGGCCGCTTGCAGTTGCGCCTCGACCTGGGCGCAACGCGGGCACAGGCAGGATTGGTTGCGCAGTTCTGGCGGCAGCGCTTCAAGCACGGCCGGGTCGATGCTGACGCCATAGCACCAGCATTCGCGGTCGGCGGTGCGCGGGTCGGCGAGGCTGCAGTCGTTGCGGGCGCCGCAGGCCGGGCAGTGGTCGGGTTTAACGTCGGAATCAGGCATAAGTCGAGTGAGGCATTTCCACGCAGGTGCGGTTGCGGCCGGTTTGTTTGGCCCGGTACATCGCATGATCGGCCCGCGACAGCAGGCTGTGCAAGGTGTCATCGCGCTGCAGGGTGGTGGCGCCGATGCTCACCGTCAGATTGAGGCGGTGGCCGTTGTAGGCATATTCGTGCTGTTCGACGTGTTGGCGGATCTTCTCGGCAATTTTCTGACCGGTGTCGCCGTCGGTGTCCTTCAGTAACACGATAAATTCCTCACCGCCCCAGCGGCAGACAATGTCGGCGTGGCGCAGGCAACTTTGCAGGTCGCGGGCAAAACCGATCAACACCTGATCGCCGGCCATGTGCCCGTAGGTGTCGTTCAACGCCTTGAAGTGATCAAGGTCGAGCAGCAACGCGGTCAGCGGTTTGGTTTCGCGTTGGGCTTCGTGCAGGGCCTGCGCGGCGAGCATGTCGAAGCCACGGCGGTTGGGCAGTTCGGTGAGGCTGTCGAGAATGGCCTGCGCCTGGATTTTGCTTTGATAGCGTTTGATCACGCGGTTGAGCAGCGCCAGCACAATCAGCGTCACCAGCAGGCAGATCAGCAGATTCAGGTACAGCGACTGACGAATCTCACTTAGCGCGCCGTCTTCGCGCTTATCAACAAACAGGTACCAATTCAGCTCCGGAATAAACCGTACGTTGAGGAAATGCCCTTGCCCATGGGCGGAATACTCGTAACTGCCACTGTGCGGTTTGGGCAATTGGCTGACCAGACTCTTCATGCTTTCGAGTTCGCCCAGACTTTGGCCGATGTGTGCGCTTTCAGGTCCGCCGTCGGCGCCGGTCAATACCAGTCGGCCGAAGGTGTCGACGAAATACACGCTGCGTTGATAGCGCTGTTGATACTTGTCGATCAGCTTGATCACCGCATCCACGGTCAGACCGACGCCCGCCGCGCCGATGAAGCGGTTGTGGTAATCGTAAACCTTGTAGTTGATGAAGAAGGTCAGGTTGTCCTTGTTGGCCAGATCCGGGTCAACGTTGATCTCGTACGGATCCTTCATGTCGCGCACGCGGAAGTACCAGGCATCGCGCGGCTCATCGACCTTGACCTGCTTGAGTACGCCTTTGGCGTGGTAGTAGGTGTGCGTGCTGTTGGAGACGAAGAACGCCGTGTAGGCGCCGTAATGGGTCATGACTTCGTCGAGGTAGCGGGTCATCTGCTCGGGATTCTGCTCGCCGTTGACCACCCAGTCGCGCATGAAGGTGTCGCGGGACATCATCGAGGAAATCAGGATCGGCCGGACGAGGTCTTTCTGGATTTCCGAGTAGACCGTGTCGGAGGTCAGCGGCAGTTCGGTGTTGACGATGTTGTCGCGGATCGACGCGCGGGAGGCGTAGTAGCTCAGCAACGATGTGGCGAGGAAACCGGCGCCGAGCAGGGCGATCAGCGTCAGTACCAGTGAGCGTTGCGAGTACAGGGGGGAACGAAGCGGCATGGCAGATCCGTTGGCAGTGGCCCGATGGCATGCATTCTAGTGGGATGGCCGGGAAAAGACTGCGGGATTTATGCCTGAAATGGCGGGGGATATGACGTTGACGGTGTGTCTGGAGGATCGCCCCCTCACCCCAGCCCTCTCCCGGAGGGCGAGGGAGCTAAATTGTGATGATTTCAAAACCTGAGTACGACGGGTTATCACTGAATGGCAGCCCTCTTACAGGCACCTCGTCAGTTCCCTCTCCCTCTGGGAGAGGGCTAGGGTGAGGGTTGGTTTCTGGATCAGCTCCGAGTTTCAAGGTAAGCCCGCCACCCGCCCAAATGGCTGATATCCAGCGCACCCTCCAGACCATACGGCTCACAGATAAACCCACTCTCCCAACGTCCGTCCGCCAATTGCACCTTGCCCAATCCAAGCGGTGCCGGAATCCCGGTGAGAAACGAGCCCAACTCACTGCTCGGCAACTCCCAGACTTCCACCGCAATCGCCACGCCGCCGTCCTTGACCCGTACCATCCCCGGACGCAGCGGTGGGCCGCCGGCCAACGCGTGCAGTTGATAGTCCGGTGAACTGAGCGTCGTCTCCAGCAAACGCCCACCCCGCTGCGTCAGTTGCCAGTTCAACGCCAACCCTTGCAAATGCGCGCCACACACCACGATGCGGGCGCGATCACTGCGTGCAACGTTCGCGGGCGTTGGCCGCGTATCGTCTTGCTGACGCTGCAGTGCATCGGCCACGCTCAGCAGATATTGATCGGTGAACGCCCGGCCAAACAGCGTCACGCCCCACGGCAAACCGTTGGCCATGAACGCGCTCGGCACGGCGACGGCGGCGTAGTCGAGCAGGTTCATGAAGTTGGTGTAGTAACCCAGTTCGGAGTTGCGCAGCACCGGCTCGGCGTGCAGTTCGGCCAGCGTCACCGGGCGGCCGATGGTCGGGGTGAGCACGCAGTCGAGGTCATCGAGGGCTTGATCGCACAGGGCTTTCAGGGTTTGCAGCCGATACCGCGCGCGGAAAGTCTGCACGCCGGTCACCGCCGGTGCCTTGGCCAGCACGGCACGGATCACCGGTAAAACTGCCTCGGGATTTTTCTCCATCAACTCACCCGCGACGCTATACCGCTCGGCGACCCACGGCCCTTCGTAGAGCAGGCGGGCGGCCTCAAAAAATGGCGACAGATCCAGTTCAACCGCTTCGCCACCCAAGGCCTTGAGCCGGTCGATGGCATCGGCAAACAACAGCGGCCCTTCGTCGCAACCGAAAAACTCAAGATCCTGCGCGCGCGGCACACCGAAACGAAAGGGGCGTGGCGCACCAAATGCCGAGCCATCATTCCAGCAAGGATTGCGGCGACTGTATTCGTCGCGCGGATCAAGTTTGGCGGTCAGCGCCAGCAACTGGCTGGCCTCACGCGCCGTCGCGGTGAACGTGGTCACGCAATCCAGCGTGCGGCAAGCGGGCAGCACACCCGCGGTGGAAATCAGGCCTTTGCTCGCCTTTAATCCGACCAGATTGTTCAGCGCCGCTGGCACCCGACCGGAGCCTGCGGTGTCGGTGCCCAAGGCAAAACTTGCCACGCCCAGCGCCACCGCCAGCGACGAGCCGGCGCTGGAACCGCCGGACGGATACTCCGGCAACACGCTGTTCGGGCAGGCGCCGTACGGCGAGCGACTGCCGTTGAGGCCGGTGGCGAATTGATCGAGATTGGTCTTGCCCAGCGGAATCGCCCCCAATGCAATCAACTGCTCGACAATGGTCGCCGAGCGTTGCGGCACATAAGCAAAATCCGGGCAGGCGGCGGTGGTCACAATGCCCGCCAGATCAATGTTGTCCTTGATCGCAAACGGCACGCCGTACAGCGGCAGGTTGTCGAGGTCGCGACCGTCAAGGTCGGCAAGGTAGGGCTCCAGCTCGGCGACGCTGAGAAGATGAATGAACAGGTGATAATCCGGGTTCAGCGCGGCGGCTTTTTCCCGTAGTTTCAGCAGCAGTTGACGCGGTGTGGTGTCGCCATTGCGATAGGCCTGGCGCAGAACATCGAGTTGCAGATTCATGAGTAGATCCTTATCCAATTGGCTTTAATCGAGTGCCAGCACCACGACCCGTTGTCCGGCGCGCACCGCCGAACCGGGCTGCACACGAATCTCGCGCACCACCCCGGCCATCGGCGCGAGTACCGGGATTTCCATCTTCATTGACTCGAGAATCACCAGCACATCGCCCGCTTCGACGCGGCTGCCGGCCTCGACCTGCACCTGCCAGAGATTGCCGGCAATATGGCTGTCGACGCTGTGTTCACCGCAGGCCAAGGTGGCGTCTTCGGTGGATGGCGCCACGGCTTCTTCGCTGTCGAAATGCGCCTGACCGCTGGCGATCCAGCGTTCGCGCTCGGCGTTGAACGCGCCCTGTTGCCGGGCGCGAAAGGCACTGATGCCTTCGGCTTCACGACTGAGAAACGCCTGATAATCGGCGAGGTTGAGCTGGCTGTGTTCGATGTTCAGATCGAAGCGTCCGAGTGGAAAATCGCGGCGGATGCGCAGCAGTTCTTCGGCACTGACCGGGTAAAAACGGATCTGGTCGAAGAAGCGCAGCAGCCACGGTTTACCGTCGAACGCAGCGACTTCACGATAGCGATTCCACATCTGCAACGTGCGCCCGACAAACTGATAACCGCCGGGGCCCTCCATGCCGTACACGCACATATAGGCGCCGCCGATGCCTACCGAATTCTCGGCGGTCCAGGTGCGCGCCGGGTTGTATTTGGTCGTGACCAGGCGATGACGCGGATCGAGCGGCGTGGCCACCGGCGCACCGAGGTAAACGTCGCCGAGGCCCATCACCAGATAGCTGGCATCGAACACCGTGCGCTGCACTTCGTCGAGGTTGGGCAGGTCGTTGATGCGACGGATGAACTCCAGATTGCTCGGGCACCACGGCGCGTCCTTGCGCACGGTGGTCATGTACTTCTCGATGGCCAACTGGCAGGCCGGGTCGTCCCACGACAACGGCAAATGCACGATGCGCGATGGCACTTGCAGGTCGTTGGCGGCGCACACCGCGTCCCACTCGCCGGCGATGATGCCGAGCAGATCAGCCAGCGGCAGTTGCTCGGGCTGGTAGTGGATCTGCAGTGAGCGGATGCCGGGGGTGAGGTCGATCACGCCGTGCAGGGATTTTTGTTCCAGCGCTTGCATGAGGGCGTGGGCGCGGAAGCGCAGGACCAGATCCAGCTCGGGAGCGCCTATTTCCAGCAACAGATGAGTATCCCCGGAGACCCGCGCAACAAGCCGCCGATCCCCCTGACCCAACGCCAACACCACAGGCGACACCAAACCCTGTGGGAGCGAGCTTGCTCGCGAATGCGGTGTGTCAGACACATCAATGTTGACTGACACGGCCTCTTCGCGAGCAAGCTCACTCCCACTGGGGAGATCCCATTGCAGGGCGAGATCGCGGGCGTCAGTGAGAGTGACGGGGATGAACTGGATTTTATCGCCCGCCTTGAGCTGCCCCAGTTGCCACAGATCCGCTTCGATCACCGTCACCGGGCAGACAAACCCGCCAAGGCTCGGGCCATCCGGGCCGAGGATCACCGGCATATCACCGGTGAAATCCACCGCACCGATGGCATACGGATTGTCGTGAATGTTCGAGGGATGCAACCCGGCCTCACCACCGTCGGCCCGCACCCATTGCGGTTTCGGCCCGATCAGCCGGACACCGGTGCGGCTGGAGTTGAAATGCACTTCCCACTGGGTTTGAAAAAAAGTGCCGATGTAGTGTTCCGTGAAGTATTCCGGCGCACCGTGGGGGCCGTAAATCACCCGAATCTGCCGCACCGCCGGCAACGCGGTGATGTGCTGTCCGGCCAATTGCTGACCAGCACTACGGTCAGTCAGCGCCGGGATATGCAACACATCACCGGCCCGCAACGCACGACCACCATGCCCACCAAACTGGCCAAGGGTGAAGGTGCTTTTGCTGCCCAGATAATCCGGCACCTGCAAACCGCCGCGCAGACACAGATAACTGCGTGCCCCGGCGCCGCTGATGCTGCCTAGATGAAGCGTCGCGCCTGCGGGGATCAGCAGTGCGGTATTCATCGGCACGCGTTCACCCTCAAGTGTCAAGGCAATCGGTGCACCTGTCACCGCGACCACTGCTGCGCAATTGAAGCGCAGCAACGGCCCGCTCATGGTGATTTCCAGCGCCGCCGCGCCTTCGGCATTGCCGAGCAGACGATTGCCCAGTCGCAGCGCACGACTGTCCATCGGCCCCGACGGCGGCACACCAACGGCCCAATAACCGAGGCGGCCGGGATAATCCTGCACGCTGGTTTGCGTGCCGGCGCTGAGCACTTCGAAAGTGTTGGCGCGATAGACCAGACCTTCCAGGCAACGGGTCCATGGCTCACCGCTGGCGAACGGAGCATCGAGGAGAATCTGCCGCAGGTAATCGCGGTTGGTTTCGACGCCGTACAACAGACTGGCGCCTAACGCTTGATGCAACTCGGCACGCGCCTGTTCGCGGGTCGGCGCCCAGGTGATGACTTTGGCAATCATCGGATCGAAGTACGGCGGAATCTCGCAGCCAGCCTCGACCCAGGTATCGATGCGCAGTTGAACGCCGTTGGCCGGGGGAAACTCCACCGCCGTCAGCAAGCCCGGGCTCGGCTGAAAATCGCGGCCCGGATCTTCCGCGTACAGGCGCGCCTGAATCGCATGGCCTTCAGGTTTCAACTGGCGATACAACTCGCTCAGCGGCGGCAAATCCCCCGCCGCCAACTCAACCATCCAGCGCACCAGATCCACGCCCCAGACCTGTTCGGTGACGCCATGCTCCACCTGCAAACGCGTATTCACTTCAAGAAAATAGAAACGCTGCGCCTCGCTGTCGAAGACGAATTCCACGGTGCCGGCACTGCGATAGTTCACCGCTTTCGCCAGTTTGATCGCCGCCGCACACAGCGCTTCGGCCATGCCGTCCGGCAGGTTTGGCGCCGGCGTTTCTTCGAGAACTTTCTGATTGCGCCGCTGCACTGAGCAGTCGCGCACGCCGAGGGCGATGACCTCACCACGACCGTCGCCGAACACCTGCACTTCCAGATGTCGGGCGCGCTGGATGTACTTTTCGATGAACACCCCGGCGTCGCTGAAATTGTTCTGACCGAGGCGTTTCACCGCGTCGAACGATTCACTCAATTCGCCGGCGCTACGGCACACGCGCATGCCGATACCGCCACCGCCAGCGGTGCTTTTCAGCATCACCGGGTAGCCGACCTGTTCGCCGGCGATCAGCGCGGCGTCGAGGCTGTCGAGCAGTTCGCTGCCTTCGAGCATGGGCACGCCGTGCTGTTTGGCCAGCGCGCGGGCGGTGTGCTTGAGGCCGAATACCTGCAGTTGCTCCGGCGTCGGGCCGATGAAGGCGATGTTTTGCGCTTCGCAGGCTTCGGCGAACGCGGCGTTCTCCGAGAGAAACCCGTAGCCGGGATGGATCGCCGTGGCGCCGCTTTGTCGGGCGATGGCGAGGATCTTGTCGACCGCCAGATAGGTGCCGGCGGCAGCGCCTTCACCGAGGCTGTGGGCTTCATCGGCGTGCAGGATGTGCAGGCTGGCGACGTCGGCTTCGGAATACACGGCCACGCCTTTGACCTGCAGTGAGGCGAGGGTGCGCAGGATGCGGCAGGCGATGGCGCCACGGTTGGCGATGAGGACTTTTTCGAACATGGCATAACCCCTGAAGGGGAAGCGGGCCGTCCCGCCGTTTTTCGACAGACATCCGGGCCGTCCCGGATGACTTAAATCCACGCTGCACCTGTAGGAGCTGCCGCAGGCTGCGATCTTTTGATCTTGAATTTTCAAAAAGCAAAATCAAGAGATCGCAGCCTGCGGCAGCTCCTACAGGGGAGCGGTTATTTGATGCACTGCCCGGAACGCGCCTGGCACAGGGCAAACAACCAACGGCGCAACCGGCTGATGTTCAGTTCCATACCAGCAGCTCCGCAGGTGTCGGGTTGTAGGCGTTGCACGGGTTGTTCAACTGCGGGCAGTTGGAAATCAGCACGATCACATCCATCTCCGCACGCAAATCGACGTACTTGCCCGGCGCCGAAATCCCGTCCTCGAAAGTCAGCCCGCCATCCGCCGTCACCGGCACATTCATGAAGAAATTGATGTTCGGCCCGATGTCACCTTTGCCCAGTCGCCCGTCATGGGCGCAGGCGCGCAGGTAATTGTCGCGGCAGCTGTGCATGTAGCGTTTTTCCAGGGCGTAGCGCACGGTGTTGCTTTCTTGCGCGCAGGCGCCGCCGAGGGTGTCGTGGCGTCCGCAGGTGTCGGCGACGATGGTCAGCATCGGCTGGCCGAGGTTGGAATACAAAACGCTGCCGGTGCTCAGGTAGACACTGTTTTGTCGGCGCAGCGTGCGCTGCACGTCGTAGCGTTCCTTGGGATTGGCGAGGCTGTAGAACAACGTATCGACGGCCTGATTGCCCTCAAGATCGAGGATGCGCAACGTCTGGCCAGCCTTGACCTCCATCAGCCACGGTTCACCGGCCGGGATTGTGGCGCGGTACACCGCTGCGTCGGGTTGTTTTTGCGAAGTGGCGATAGCAACTGACATGGCAGCGATCCTCAAGCGAACAAACGGTCAGTGTTGATGAAGCCGCGCTCGTTTTCCGGGCGCGAGGTGCGGCAGTGTTCGGCGACGCTGGCGTCGGCGTTCATCCAGCTCAGCTTCAGTGGTTTGGGCGCGTATTCCGGCGCCGGATCCATCGGGTGTTGCAGCGCGGTGAGCACCACCAGCGTGTCCATCGGCGCGTACAACTCGATGTAGTCGCCAGCCTTGGAATTGCCCTCGACGAAGTGGCAGCGCCCGGCCTCATCGACGTTGACGCGGCTGAACAGGTTGAGGGTCATCAACAGATCGGACAGGCCCAGGCCCCACTTGCCGAGTTCCACCAACAGGTTGTCGGTGCCGTTGCGGAAGAAACCGTTGCGCAGTTCCTGATAGCGGCCCTGACCGTACTTTTGCGCGACTTCTTCGGCGCAGAGTACGCCGCCGAGGCTGTCGCTCCAGCCGCAGGTATCAGCGGTGATCGCGGCGAGTACGCGGCCCATGTCCGAATACAGGCAGTGGCCGCTGGTGAGCTTGGCGGTGTGTTGGCACTTGAGGCTGTCGGGCAGGTTCAGCCGCTCGGTTTTTTCATTGGCGTTGAGCAGGGTCAGGCTGACATTGGCGCCGCCGCGCAGATCGGTCAGGCGCAGCAATTGGCCGCGCTTCAACACGAAAGAGCGATGGCCGCCGCCGGGGAGCATTTCTTCGGCAAACGGTGGGAACAGTTGGGTTGAATCAGTCATTGCTGCAGTCCTCTCAAGCGGTGCGAAGGGCGCCTGCCAATTGCAACGGCAGGTCGTCGACGGCAGCGCGCAGGGCGCGGCGGTCGCTGTTCAAAGGGATGTCGTAGGTGATGCGCGCGCCATAGGCGCCGGGGGCGTGCGGGTCGAGACGAACCTTGTCGAACACCAGCAGACGGGTGCCGAGGCTGAAGCCTTCGGACAAGTCGTGGGTGACCATGAACACTGTCAACCGGGTCTCGCGCCACAGCTCCAACAGCAAGGCGTGCATGTCTTTGCGGATGCCCGGATCGAGCGCGCCAAACGGTTCGTCGAGCAGCAACACGCGCGGTTTCATGATCAGTGCCTGTGCAATCGCCAACCGTTGCTGCATACCGCCGGACAGCTGCGCCGGGTATTTGTCGAGGGCATGGCCGAGGCCGACTTTGTCCAGCAAGGCCGCCGCTTGTTCACGCGCCTCACGTTTGGCGTTGCCGAACAAGCGACCCAGCAGCGGTGCGCGCGGCAGTTCCAGACCGAGCGCGACGTTGTCGAGCACGCTCAAATGCGGGAACACCGAGTAGCGCTGAAACACCACGCCACGGCTGGCATCCGGTTCGCCGGCCAGCGCTTGACCGTCGAGCAGGATCTCGCCGCGACTCGCGGTTTCCTGACCGAGCAGCAGGCGCAGGAAGGTCGATTTGCCGCAACCGGACGCGCCGACCAGGGTGCAGAATTCGCCCTCGTTGACGCTCAGGTTCAAGCCTTCCAGTACCACCTGATCGGCGTACTGCTGCCAGACGTTTTTCACGGTGATGAAGCTCATTTGGCCGCCCCCGCATACCAAGGGAAGGCGCGATGGGTCAGGTATTTCAGGCCCCAATCCATCAGCCAGGCGAGGAGGGTGATCCACACCACGTACGGCAGAATCACGTCCATCGCCAGATAACGCCGTACCAGAAAAATCCGGTAGCCGAGGCCGTCGGTGGAGGCAATGGCTTCGGCGGCAATCAGGAACAGCCACGCCGAGCCGAGCATCAGCCGCAACGAGATCAGCAAGCGTGGCAGCAGTTGCGGCAACACCACGCGCAACATCAATGTCCATGTCGAGGCGCCGAGGGTCTGCGCCTTGATCAGTAGTTCGACCGGTATTTCCCGGGCGCGTTGTTCCAGATCGCGAGCGAGCGCCGGGGTGATGCCGATCACGATCAGCATGACCTTCGACAATTCGCCCAGACCGAAAACGATGAACAGAATCGGCAGGATTGCCAGCGGCGGCACCATCGACAGCACGGTCAGCAGCGGCGACAGCGGTGCGCCGAACAGCGGCAGTGTCCCGGCGGCGATGCCCAGGCACAGCCCGGCCAGCGCGGCGATGCCGAGACCGATGGCCAGACGCCGCAGGCTCGACGCGGTGTCCTGCCACAACAGGTATTCGCCGGTACGGCTGTCGGCATTGAAGGCCAGGCGTTTCACCGCGTCGGTCATCTGTACGGCGCTGGGCAGCAGTTTGTCGTTGGGGTTGTCCGCCAGGCGCTCGGCCGAGCCCATGAAGTAGGCGAACAGCAGCAGGGCGAATGGCAGGATCACCAGCAACAGGCGACTCGGGCGGTCGGGGTGGCGATTGATCAGGCGCATGGCCAAATCCTCCGTGGCTTACAGCTTGGCGTCGGCGGCCATCTGCACGTAGGTCGGATCGAAACGCAGCTTGAGATTGCCGGTGTCGCCGCTGGTCACGCCGTTGGCAAAGGCCATGCCGACCGCGCTGGTGTCTTTCGCGCCTTCGCCGAGCAAGCCGTGCTGGAACGAGAACTCGGCGACCTTGCGCATGGTTTCCGGCAGTTGCTTGCTGGTGGCGAAATTCAGCGCTTCGCGCGGCGTGGCGAACAGTCTGGTGGTGTTGAGTTGCGCCTGGAATCCAGCCAGATCGGTACCCGAGGCCTTGGCCATGTGCTCCAGCGCAGCCTTGCTCGCGGCGTTTTTGGCGTTCATCAGCTCGACCACTTCGAACCACGCACCGGTCAGTGCTTTGCCCAGCGCCGGGTTGTCTTTGAGGGTGGCGCTGTTGACCACCATCATGTCCATGATCTCGCCGGGAATCTGGCTGGAGTTGAACACTTCGGTCACCCCCGGTTTGGCCTTGATGTCCGAGAGCATCGGGTTCCAGGTGGTCACGGCGTTGACTTGCGCGGTGTTGAAGGCAGCGGAGATGTCGGCGTCGGAAGTGTTGACCACTTTCAGGTCTTTCTCGGTGAGGTCGACCGAGTCCAGCGCGCGGGCCAGCAGGTAGTGCGAGACCGACAGTTCGACCAGATTGACGTCCATGCCCTTGAGGTCGGCGACTTTCTTGCTGTCGCCCTTGAGGACGATGCCGTCGTTGCCGTTGGAAAAATCGCTGACGATCAGCGCGGTGCTGTCGACGCCGCCGGCGGCCGGAATGGTCAGTGCATCCATGTTGGTCATGGTGCAGCCGTCGAACTGGCCGGCGGTGTACTGGTTGATCGATTCGACGTAGTCGTTGAGCTGTACGACGTCGATCTTGATCCCGTACTTCTTCGCCCATTTATCGACAATGCCCTGGCTGCCGGCGTATTCCCATGGCATCCAGCCAGCGTAAATCGTCCAGCAGACGCTGAAGTGGTCTTTCTCGGCGGCGGGGGATTGCGTGCTGATGAGTGCGGCGAACGCCGCGGCGAGCAGGGCGGGCAAACGTAGTCGGGTCATGGTGGATTCTCCAGTTGATCAAGGGCGGACAGGAAGGCAACGCGGCACCGCGAACGGTGGCTTGTCTCCCGGGCTTTTGTCCCGCCGTGTAACCTCAACTGGAGGTCGCCAACTCTCGGACCAGCCACTCGCGATTGCGAGCCGGAACCCTAGTCAGCCATTGCAAATTGTGGTGCCGCGAACCTGTGATGACTCCTGCACGGGTTTGCTAAAGCGAGAGGCGTGCCAAGTTGCGTCAGGCGCTCTGGCACGGGGTTGCGGGTAGGCGCGGGAGGATTACAAGTCTGGTTCGGCGCGTTGTGTTGGTGCGCGCCTGCACCGTCATGCAGCGTGATTGCCGCTGATCTGATGGTTTTGCGGTGTCGGCACTCGGGATGGCTTTGCCAGTCAAAACAGATGTCAGCCGGTCTGTGCCGACTGCTGTCGCAGGTCTTTCAGGAGGCCGCCATGCTTATTCATAAAAGTTGCGAAGAGTGCTGCTGGGAGCGGTGCTCGGTTTCGGTCTGTCCGGTTGTTACTACTACGGCGGTGCCTACGATGCGTATCCCGCCACCTACTACGCTCCCGGTTATTACTCGCCCTATTACTACGGCGGTTACTACGGTCCGCGTTATTACGGTGGTGCACGTTACTACTACGGTGGCTACGGCTATCGGGGCGGTTACGGACGGGGTTATCACGGCGGCGGATATCACGGTGGCCACCATTAATCAGCGGCTGAATGACAGCGTTTCGCGGATGAACAAGGTTTCATAAATCACTTGTTTCAACTTGTTGCAGGATCGCACCAGATGCCGAAAACGCTGTCTGATTTTTCGTCAGTCACCGATTAAATGACTGATGCCTGCCAGCGTCGCTGGTGTGGCCAGCCCGCGGTCCAGGAGGCCGCCATGTATAGACGAATTCTTCTGCTTGCTGCGTTGATGTTCTCCGTTGCCGGTTGCGTCCCTTACTCTTACGCGGACTCGTATTACAGCTCAGAGGTCTATACGTCACCCGCACCGGCCTACTACAACACGGGCGGCACGTATTACAACGGTGGCAGCACCTATTACGCGCAGCCACGCTACTACCAGCCAGCCCCGCGGTACTACCAGCAACCGCGCTATTACCAACCGGCGCCACGTTACTATCAACCGGCCCCGCGTTATTACGAAAGCCGTCGCTGGCACGACAATGATCGCGGACGCTGGGATGGCCACCGTCGCGGCGGTTGGGATAACGATCACCGCGGTCGTGGCAACTACGACCGACACAGTGGACGCGGCGACCACAACGGACGTGGCAATCGTTGGTAATCACCCGCAAATGAAAAGCGGCGCTTAAAGCGCCGCTTTTTTTATACCCGGATTTTGTCCGAGACACTTAATACTGCGTCAGATCCGCCAATGGATGGCGCCCCTCCCAGACCTTGTGAAAATGCGCCTCGACCACCGCTTCCGGCACGCTACTGACGTCCGGCCAATGCCAGTGCGGCTTCTGATCTTTATCGATCAACCGTGCCCGAACCCCTTCGCTGAACTCCGGATGCCGGCAGCAATTGAGGCTCAGGGTGTATTCCATCTGGAAGACTTCCGCCAACGACATATGGCGCGCGCGGATGATCTGTTCCCAAACCAGATGCGCGGTCAGCGGTGAGCCTTCGCTCATGGTTTTCGCCGCGCGGGCGATCAGCGGATCGCTGCTGTCGCGTTGCAGGCTGATGGCTTTCCAGGCGCAGGCCACGTCGCTGACGTCGAGCAGTTCATCGATCTGCTGTCGACGCGGCAGCCACTGCGCCTCGGGCAGCTGCGCCACGGCTTCCTGCTGCAGGGCCTTGAGCAGACTGTTGAGTTGCATGGCGGTCTGTTCCTGCCAATTGAGCTGCAGCAAGCCTTCGATCAGTTGCGGCTGTTGTTCGTCGAGCAGGAAGCGGTCAGCCAGATCCAGATCGATTGCATCACGGCCGTTCATGTGCGCACCGGTCAGGCCGAGGAATAATCCGAGCTTGCCCGGCAGCCGCGCAAGAAACCAACTGGCGCCGACGTCCGGATACAGCCCAATGGTGATTTCCGGCATCGCCAGGCGGCTGCTCGGTGTGACGATCCGCGTGCTCGCGCCTTGCAGCAAACCCATGCCGCCGCCGAGTACATAACCATGGCCCCAGCAGATCAACGGTTTCGGATAGGTGTGCAGGCTGTAATCCAGGCGATATTCCGCGCTGAAAAACTGCGCGGCCAGCGGCGGTACTTCGCCGGGGTGGGCGCGACAGGCCTCGACCAGACTGCGCACCTCGCCACCGGCGCAGAAGGCCTTGGCGCCGTTGCCGCGCAGCAGCACGCAGACGATTTGCGGATCCTTGGCCCAGGCGTTCAATTTGTCGCCAAGGGCGTTGATCATCGGCAGGGACAGCGCGTTCAGCGATTTTTCAGCATCCAGGCTGGCGATACCGATGCGGGCGCCGTCGGTGCCGGTGAGTTCTTCGAAGTGCAGATTCATCGTGACCTCGATCGGGAATTTGAACGATCAGTATGATCGTTGTGTGGGAAAGTGCCGGATCTGCGTCAGATCAATTGACAAGCGTGGTCGGCTTTCCTAGGGTTCGCCCCATTGTTTTTGCCGGGTATGACCATGACTGCTGACGACCGTATCAAACTCGAACCGAGCTGGAAGGAGGCACTGCGTGCTGAGTTCGACCAGCCTTACATGGCAGAGTTGCGCCAGTTTCTGCAGCAGGAGCGGGCGGCCGGCAAGGAAATCTATCCGCCGGGGCCGATGATTTTCAATGCCTTGAACTCGACGCCGCTGGATAAAGTGAAGGTGGTTATCCTCGGTCAGGACCCGTATCACGGCCCGGGCCAGGCCCACGGCTTGTGCTTCTCGGTGCAACCGGGCGTGCCGGCACCGCCGTCGCTGGTCAACATCTATAAAGAGTTGAAGCGCGATCTCAACATCGACATTCCCAATCACGGCTACTTGCAGAGTTGGGCCGATCAGGGTGTGTTGATGATCAACACGACCATGACCGTCGAGCGCGCCAACGCCAATGCGCACAAGGACAAGGGCTGGCAGTTTTTTACTGATCGGATCATTGAACTGGTCAGCGAGCGCCAGCCGCATCTGGTGTTCATGCTCTGGGGCGCGCATGCGCAGAGCAAGCAGAAGCTGATCGACGCGACCAAGCATCTGGTGCTGACGTCGGTGCATCCGTCGCCGTTGTCGGCTTATCGCGGTTTTTTGGGTTGCGGGCATTTCAGCCGCACCAACAAGTTTCTTGAGCAGAATGGCGAAACGCCGATCGAGTGGCGTCTGCCGCCCATCGCCTAATCTCGTTCCCACGCTCTGCGTGGGAATGCCTCAACGGACGCTCCGCGTTCGGCTCTAAAACGGGCGCATTCCCACGCAGAGCGTGGGAACGATCAGCTTCCAGACTTACTCGGGATGACGGTTCCAGTACTTGAACAACGGCTCCGCCAGAAACAGCACAAACAACAGCCGCATCACCTGCATCGCCGTCACCAGCGGCACCGATAATTGCAGGGTTTCCGCCGTCAGACTCATCTCGGCAATCCCGCCAGGCATCATGCCCAGCGTCAGCGAACGCAGATCCAGATGGGTCAAAGCACTCAAGCCCAATGCCGCCAGTGTCGCGATCAACATGGTCAGCGCCGTGCCGATCAACGTCCGTCCCATGAATGAAGGCGCACGGCGGAAAAACTGCCGGTTGAAGTGACAACCCAAACCACTGCCAATCAACCACTGGCCAATCTGACTGCCGCCATTGGGCAAACCAATGTGCAGATCCCAGCCAATACTCACCGCCGCACTCACCAGCAACGGCCCGAACAACCACGGATTGGGTTGACGCAAACGCTGCCAGAGCCACGCGAGCAATCCGCCCGCCGGAAACAGAATCGCCAGCCAGCGCCAATCGACACTGCCCGCATGAGCAATCGGGGTGCCATCGCCGAGCAAATACTTGAACGCCGCCGGCACACACAGCACCACCACCAGCACTCGCAGACTTTGCCCCGCTGCAACGTGGCTGAGCATCGCGCCGTTACGCGCGCCGAGGTTGACCATCTCCCCGGAACCGCCGGGCATGCTCGAGAAAAACGCCGTGGCGCGATCCTCACCAGTGCGGCGCATCAACCACACGCCGACTACCGCCGAAACGCTGGTGACCAGCGCGCCGAAGAAGATCAACCCGAAATGACTGAGCACCTGCTCCATCACCACCGGGGTGAAGTGCAGGCCAATGCCGATGCCGACGATCCACTGGCCGCACTTGCGGCCGCCAGGGATTTCCGTGAGTTGCCATGGGGTCAGGCAGCGCACGAGGATGATCGCCAGCAACGAGCCGACCATCCACGGCAGTGGCCAGCCGATCTGGCTGGCGAGGTAACCGCCAAGCAGACCGACCAGCGGGGTTCCCCACCAGGATTTCAGTGAGGCGCGATCAAACATCAGCGATGGCGCGACGCGCAACCGAACGTTTGCGCCAGATGCGCAGCAGCGGCATCAGCAGCATGATCGCAGTCAGCACCCAGACACCGAAGGTGATCGGGCTCGACCAGAGGATCTCCAGCGCACCGTTGGAAATCGACAGCGCACGACGCAGGTTCTGCTCCATCAAACCACCGAGGATGAAGCCCAGCAGCACTGGCGACAACGGGAAATCGAGCTTGCGCAGGATGTAACCGAAGATGCCAATGCCGACCATCAGGAACAGATCGAACGTGGTGGCGTGCACCGCGTAGACGCCGATCCCGGTAATGATCGCAATCACCGGCACCAGTGCCCAGTTCGGCACGGCGAGGATGCGCGTGAAGATGCGGATCATCGGGATGTTGAGGATCACCAGCATGATGTTGGCGATGAACAACGAGGCGATCAGGCCCCAGACGATGTCCGGTTGTTGCTGGAACAGCAGCGGGCCCGGGGTGATGTTGTACAGCGACAGGGCGCCGATCATCACCGCCGTGGTGCCCGAACCTGGCACGCCGAGTGTCAGCATCGGTACCAGTGCGCCACAGGCCGAAGCACCGATGGCAGTTTCCGGCGCGGCAAGGCCACGGGCGTCACCTTCACCGAATTTGCCGCTGGCACCGGCGAGGCGTTTTTCGGTCATGTAAGCCACGGCGCTGGCCAGCGTTGCGCCGGCACCCGGCAACACGCCCATGATGAAACCGAGCAGGCCGCAACGAATGTTCACCACGAACACCGACGAGGCTTCCTTGAAGTTGAACATCATCCGGCCGGTGGCTTTCACCGCTTCCTGGCCGCGATGGGTTTTCTCCAGCAGCAACAGAATCTCGCTGACCGAGAACAGGCCCAGCACCAGCACGACAAACTGGATGCCGTCGGTCAGATGAATGTTGTCGCCGGTAAAACGGTACACGCCGCTGTTGGCATCGATGCCGACGCTCGACAGGAACAGGCCGATCAACGCGGCGATAAACGTCTTCAATGGTCGATCACCGGCCATGCCGCCGAGGCAGACAATCGCGAACACCATCAACACGAAGTATTCCGCCGGGCCAAAAGCAATCGCCCATTTCGCCAGCAGCGGGGCGAACAGCACCATGCCGCAGGTGGCGATAAACGCACCGATAAACGAACTCCACGCCGACAGCGACAGCGCCACACCGGCGAGGCCTTTTCGGGCCATCGGGTAACCGTCGAGGGTGGTCATCACGGTCGACGCTTCGCCCGGGATGTTCAGCAGAATCGAGCTGATCCGCCCGCCGTATTCACAGCCCAGATACACCGCTGCCAGCAGAATCAGTGCCGACTCCGGCGGCAAGCCAAGGGCAAACGCAATCGGGATCAGCAAGGCCACGCCGTTGATCGGGCCGAGGCCCGGCAGCAAGCCGACGACAGTCCCGATCAGTGTGCCGGTCAGGGCCGTGACCAGGTTGTACGGGCTCAGCGCGACGCCGAAGCCTTGACCCAAATAACCGAGGGTATCCATATCAGTTCTCCAGCACGTCGAGCAGGCCAAGGGGCAGCGGAACGTCCATCACACGGTCGAACAGCAGGTACAGACCGATGGCCATCAGCGTGGTCACCACCACGCTCGGTAACCAGCGACCGCCATACAGGCGCGCCATCGGAATGCCGATGAGGATGCTGCTGAGGATGAAACCCAGCGGTTCGAACAGACCGGCGAATACCAGCAACAGCGCCACGCAGATGGCAATCTTGGTCAGGGTTTCGCGGTCCAGTGGCGGCTCGTCCTCACTGTGTTTGATCGGCGCCGGGCGAAACACCATGTACAGCAGCGCCGCGCTCATCAGGCCGAGCATCAGCAACGGGAAGGCGCGCGGGCCCACCGGTTCGTAGGAAAAGGCCGCTTGGTACGGCCACGCCATCAGTGCCAGGCCGACACAGACCAGCAACAACACCGAGGCGAAAATGCGTTGAATAAGCATGGGAGCTCCTGTGCCGCGTCCCCGCAACCGGGAACGCAGCCGCTAGACAGAGGCGATCACTGGATCAGGCCGAACTCTTTGGCCAGCACTTTGTAGTCCGCGACTTGCTTCTTCACGTAGGTGTCCAGTTCCGGGCCGGTCATGGCGAACGGGAACAATTCACGCTGATCGCGCAGCTTGGCGAATTCGTCGGAGGCCAGCAGTTTGTCGAACGAGTCTTTCCACCAGGCGTAATCTTCATCGCTGACTTTTGGCCCCAGGTAGAAGCCGCGCACCACAGGCCAGACGATGTCGTAGCCTTGCTCGCGAGCCGTCGGGATGTCTTTCATTTCCGGCTCGTCGAGACGCTTGTCGGCAAACACCGCGAGCAGGCGCATGTCGCCACTCTGGATGTGTGGCATGGAGTCGGAGATGTCGGTACTGCCGACCTGGATGTGACCACCGAGCAGGGCCGTGGCGATCTCGCCGCCACCTTCGAGGGCGACATAACGCAGGTCGCGCGGGTTGATCCCGGCAGCCTTGGCGATCAGTGCGGTTTGCATCCAGTCCTGGCTGCCGACGGTGCCGCCGGAACCAATGACCACCGAGCTTGGATCTTTCTTCAGCGCCTGCACGAGATCGTCGAGGGTCTTGTAGGGCGAATCGCTTTTCACCGCGATGGCGCCGTAGCTGGTGCCGACGGCTGCCAGCCAGCGCACATTGGTCTCATCGAAGCGACCGAACTTGCCCTGGGCCAGGTTCAACAGTGAACCGCTCGACCACGCGACCAGCGTGCCGGCATCGGCCGGACGTTGCGCGACCACAGCGTTATACGCCACCGCGCCGACACCGCCGGGCATGTAGGTCACACGCATCGGTTTGCTCAGCAGTTTCTGATTGACCAGCGCGCTCTGCACCAGTTTGCAGGTCAGGTCGAAACCACCACCCGGCGATGCCGGTGCAATGCATTCCGGACGTTTCGGTTCGGCCATCAATTGGCCGGCCACCAGCATCATGCCGGCCGCTAAAGCAACTTTACGCAGTGAAAAATTCATTGGTCTCTCCACAGTTTCTTGTTGTAGGGGCTTTTTTGTGTAGGAGCTGCCGTAGGCTGCGATCTTTTGATCTTTTGATCTTTTGATCTCCCGACCACAACACCAAGGCATTTCAATCAATTACCAAAGGGCAACGCTATAGCTCACCAGCAACCGCACTTCATCCGCATCGCGAGCCGAGTAATTGGAACGGTAAGTGGCATTCCTCAAACGCACGGCGACATCCTTCAAGGCGCCGCTTTGTACTACATATTTGATCTCGGTGTTGCGTTCCCACTCTTTGCCTTCTTCACCGTTCTTGAGCTTGATGTTGTCACCGCTCAAGTAGCGGCTCATGAAGCTCAGGCCAGGAATGCCGAGCCTGGCGAAGTCAAAATCGTAACGAGCCTGCCAGGAGCGTTCTCCAGCGCCGGCGAAGTCGTTGATCTGTACGAAGTTGACCAGGTACGGGTCGCTGCCATCGACGTAAGGGAAAGCGCTGTCGCCGGACATGTGTTGATAACCGGCACTGAATTTGTGGCCGCTCAGCGCATAGCTGACCAGGCCGTTGAGCGAGCGGTTGTCGATCTCACCACCACGGGCCGCACCCTGATCATCACTGACGGCAAAACGCAGGTCAGTGGCGAACGTGCCTGGGCCCATCGGCCGCGAGGCAACGAGGCCGAAGAAGTGCTGGTTGTAGACTTCGTCGAGTTGCGCGAAGTGGTAACTGCCGGTGATCTTGTCGGTGAACTTGTAATCCACGCCGCCAAAATCGAAGTGCTTGCCGGCAGCGGTGCCGGCAAAACGGCTGTTCTTGTTGTTGAGGGCGATGTCCTCGAAATCGGTGCTGTCGCGGTCCTTGGCTTTTTCCAGACGGCCGCCGGTGAAGGTCAGGTTCTTGATCTCTTTGGAGGTCAGCAGACCGCCTTCAAAGGTCTGCGGCAGGATGCGCCCGTCGTTGGGTTTGAGGATCGGCAGTTCGGGAATCAGGCTGCCGATTTTCAGTTCCGTGGCGGAGATTTTCACTTTGCCGGTCAGGCCGACTTTCGAGTATTCATCGGCGGCGCGCCCGTCATCGTGGGTCGGTAGCAGGCCGGTGCCGGTGCGGTCCGGACTCGAATCAAGTTTTACTCCAAGCATGCCCAACGCATCGACACCGAACCCCACGGTGCCATCGGTGTAACCCGATTGCAGATTGAGCATGAAACCCTGGGCCCATTCGTCACGCTTGGATTGCTGGGCGCTGGTGCCATCGCGAAAGTCACGGTTGAAGTACATGTTGCGGGTTTCGAACGTGGCGCTGCTGTCTTCAATGAAGTCGGCAAAGCTCAACGGCGAAAAACCGGCAAGGGCGGCGGCACTGGCAAGGGCGGTGTGGCTGAAACGGCAAGGGCGAGCAGGCGTGGACGCCTGAAGCTGCATGGACGGCATGCGGGTGTACTCCGTTTATTGTTCTTATTGGTCGAAAACGCTTCGAGGCGTTTTTCGTTGCGCTGTGTGGCATCAGCGACGGCAGTCGGAACTGTCCGTGGGCCGACTCTAACCAGCTAACCTTTCGCTAACCTTTCAGCAGACTTTCAAGGTTTTCGGGCTTCACAGCGGCGGTTGCGGCTGTAAACTCCGCGGCAAAGCGTGGCGTCGGCCATCCCTGAACGAGGTAAAAATCCATGCGTGTCCTGCTCGTCGAAGACCATCTGCAACTGGCCGAAAGTGTCGCTCAGGCGCTCAAGAGCACCGGTCTGACCGTGGATGTGTTGCACGATGGCGTGGCCGCCGACCTGGCGCTGGGCAGTGAGGAATACGCCGTGGCGATCCTCGATGTCGGCCTGCCGCGCATGGACGGTTTCGAGGTGTTGGCGCGTTTGCGTGCACGCGGCAAGAATCTGCCGGTGCTGATGCTGACGGCGCGCAGTGATGTGAAGGATCGCGTCCATGGCCTCAATCTGGGTGCTGATGATTACCTCGCCAAACCGTTCGAACTGACTGAACTGGAAGCGCGGGTCAAAGCATTGCTGCGCCGCAGCGTGCTGGGCGGCGAGCGTCAGCAGCGCTGCGGCGTACTCGCCTATGACCTCGACACCCGGCGCTTCACCCTCGGTGAAGAATTGCTGACGTTGACCTCTCGCGAACAAGCCGTGCTGGAAGCACTGATCGCCCGGCCGGGGCGGGTGATGAGCAAGGAGCAACTGGCCGCTCAGGTGTTCGGCCTCGATGAAGAAGCCAGCCCCGACGCCATCGAAATTTACGTGCATCGCTTGCGCAAGAAACTCGACGGGCAACCGGTGGCGATCGTGACGTTCCGTGGCCTTGGATATCTTCTGGAAAGCCGCGATGCATAAGCCCAGCAGCCTGCGCTGGCGGTTGCTGTGGAACCTCGCGCTGTTGCTGGTGGTGTTGATGCTCGCCAGTGGCTTGAGCGCTTACTGGAACGGTCGCGAAGCCGCCGACACGGCATACGATCGCACGTTGCTGGCCTCGGCGCGGACCATCGCGGCGGGTCTGTCGCAACGTGACGGCACACTGAGCGCCGATGTGCCTTACGTGGCACTCGATACTTTCGCTTATGACAGCGCCGGGCGGATTTACTATCAGGTCAACGACATCCATCAAAAGCTGATTTCCGGCTACGAAAACCTCCCCGGCCCGCCACCGGGAACGCCGCGCACTGACAGTTATCCCGCGTTGGCGCGCTTCTACAACGCCACCTACAAAGGGCAAAACGTGCGCGTGGTCAGCCTGCTCAAGGCGGTGACCGAGCCAAACATGAACGGCATGGCGGAAATCCGCGTGGCCGAAACCGATGAAGCACGGGTGAGCATGGCGCGCAGTCTGGCGGCCGATACCTTGCTGCGATTGGGCATGCTGGCAATTGGCGCGTTGTTGCTGGTCTGGTTTGCGGTCAGCGCGGCATTGCGCCCATTGGAGCGTTTGCGCACAGCGGTGGAAGAACGTCAGCCCGATGACTTGCGGCCGCTGCCGTTGGTTGAAGTGCAGCATGAACTGTGGCCGTTGGTGCGCGGGCTCAATCATTTCACCGAGCGCTTGCGTGGTCAGTTTGAACGGCAGGCGCAGTTCATCGCCGATGCGGCCCATGAACTGCGTACACCCTTGGCGGCGCTGAAGGCGCGGCTTGAATTGGGCCTGCGCTCGAACGAACCCGAGACCTGGCGCACGACATTGGAATCCTCAGCGCAAAGCACTGATCGCTTGACCCATCTGGCCAATCAGTTGCTGTCGCTGGCGCGCGTCGAAAACGGTGCCCGGGCGATTGCCGAGGGCGGCGCACAGTTGCTCGATCTGAGTCAGTTGGCCCGGGAGCTGGGGATGGCCATGGCGCCACTGGCACACAAACGCGGGGTCGCACTGGCGCTGGAGGCGGACGAGCCGGTGTGGTTGCGCGGTGAGCCGACGTTGCTGAATGAGTTGCTGAGCAATCTGGTGGACAACGCACTGGCGCACACGCCACCGGGCGGCAACGTCATTTTGCGCGTCACCGCACCGGCAATACTTGAGGTGGAAGATGACGGCCCGGGCATCCCGCTGGAGGAACGTGATCGGGTGTTCGAGCGCTTCTATCGGCGCAATCAGCAGGTGGCGGGTTCTGGGCTGGGCTTGGCGATTGTTGGCGAGATCTGCCGGGCGCATCTGGCCCAGATCAGTTTGCATGACGGTGAGCAGGCGGGGTTGAAGGTGCGGGTCAGTTTTATTGCCGGATGATTGTGGTGGCTTTGCTGGCCCCTTCGCGAGCAAGCTCGCTCCCACTTTGGAATGTATTCTCCTGTGGGAGCGAGCTTGCTCGCGAAGCGCGCGCCGCAGTCTCGGATCAGTAAAACATCGTCCGCGATTCTTCCAGATCTTCACACAGCGCTTTGTTCTCCGGATCAATCCCGAGCTTTCTGAACGCCGGCACAGTCAGCGGATCGATCCGCGCAAACGGGTGATCAGTGTTCTTGTGGCAATACAGACTGGCCACTTGCACCAGATCGACGTAATCAATGGCCGTCGAATCGCGCTTGAAATCCTGATAGCGCCCCGGCAACTCCACCAGACGTTCCGGAAACTCCCAGACCCGCAGGAGCTTGTCGCCCAGCAACGGATGAATGCGATCGATCACATGGTTGAGGCTGACCGGGTCCGACAGCAGTTCGTAGTGGTCTTCGGCGTAGGTCAGAATCGGCAGCACCCCGATCTGATGCACCAGTCCGCCGAGCGCCGCCTGATCGGGCTTGAGTTGTGTGTAGCGGCGGCACAGCGCATAACTGACCCCGGCAATTTCCAGGCTCTTGCGCCAGACTTCGCGCATCTTCTGCTCGACCACTTCGGAGCGGGCGTGGAAGATCTGCTCCATCACCAGGCCGATCGCCAGGTTGCTGCTGTAGTTGATGCCCAGCCGGGTGATGGCTGTGTGCAGGTCGGTGACTTCCTGTGCGGCGCGCAGCAGCGGGCTGTTGACCACTTTGATCAGGCGCGCCGACAGCGCTGTGTCCCGGCCGATCACTTTGCTCAGGTCGCTGACGCTGATTTCCGGGTCTTCAGCGGCCTTGCGAATCTGCAGGGCCACTTCCGGCAACGTGGGCAGAACCAGGTCATCGTTATCGATGGCCTCAACCAAATCCTGTTGGACCTTTTCCGCCAGTTCGCTCATTTAAACTCTCTAGGGTGTTGCAACAAATGCTGCGATCAGCGCTGGATTTCGCGGTCGCGATCCAGTTCGTAAGGCAGGTCGAGCAAGTGCAGCGCCGGGCCTTCGAGGGCACCCACGTGCAAATCGCCCGCTTCGGCAGCTTCGGCCTGTAACACCGCCAGGAGTTCAATGTTTTGCCCGGCATGGGCGGCCAGTACCACTTCGCCGACAGAGCTGTTGTGGCTAGGTGCGAACAACGGCGTGCCCGGCGCCGGCAACTCGGCAGCGTCCAGGCTCAGGCGGTACAGACGACGCTTGAGTTTGCCCAGGTACTGCATGCGCGCGACGATTTCCTGGCCGGTGTAGCAGCCTTTCTTGAAACTCACGCCGCCAACGGCTTGCAGGTTGAGCATCTGCGGGATGAACAGCTCGCGGGTGCTTGGCATGACCTGACCGATACCGGCACGGATCTGGCCCAGTAGCCATTGATTCAGCTCGGCTTCAGGCAGGGTTGCGGACAATTTGGCTTTTATCGCGTCAGCCTGATCGGCGGGTGCCCAGAGTTCGGCGCGATCGGGCGAGACGCGAATCGCGATCAGGCCTTCGTTACGCACGACGCTATCGGTTTCCGTTGGCAAATCGAGGCCCAGGCTGGTCAAGGCGTTGTCGCCATGGGCCAGGCCGAAGCGCACCCAGGCGGCGCTTTCATCGGTCAGTTTCGATTTGGAGAACACCGCGTACTTTTTCAGGTCCGCCAGTTGCGGCTCCAGCAACTCGCTGGCCATTGCCAGGACCACGCCGTCACCTTCGAGCAGAATGCGGAAGCTCGATTGCATCCGGCCTTTCTGCGTGCAGCGGGCGCCCAGGCTGGCGCGGCTGTCGCTCAGGTAATTGAGGTTGCAGGTCAACTGGCCTTGCAGGAATTTTCCGGCATCCGCGCCGCGTACCGCGAGAACGCCTTCATGAGACAGGGTGCAGAAAAAAGCAGAATCGGCCATGGGTCATCGCAGGGTAAATAGACTGGGGCACATCATAAGGGCGCGTTGTTGAAATGGGTAGTTGATAAAGGATCGGTGGTCCCCGACCAAAGCCGACTGTGCGACCTGTCTCGGGGCTGTATACTTGCCGCCAAATTTGAGGAGGGCTCCATGGTCGAACAAGTTGAACTGAATCGCCTCTTTTGGCACAGCCGTCGCGGCATGCTTGAGCTTGACGTGTTGCTGGTGCCATTCGTGCAGGAGGTTTACGCGACGTTGAACCAGGTGGATCGCGATCTGTATGTGCGTCTGCTGACGTGCGAGGATCAGGACATGTTCGGCTGGTTCATGGAGCGCAGCGAATCTGAAGACCCGGAACTGCAGCGCATGGTTCGCATGATCCTGGATCGTGTCCAGCCCAAGTAACACCTTCGAATGCCGCTGGCATGCCTCACGGCAGTTGCTGGCGGCGTATCTGTTGGCCCAGGCGTTCGCACTGGCTTCGTTGTTTCTGCTTTCTATTCCACTCTGGGCCAGTCTGCTCGGGGCTTTTGGCTGTCTGCTTCACGGATTATGGGTGTTGCCTCGACAGGTTCTGCTGAGTCATCCCAAGGCCTTTAGTGGATTACGCCGGGACGCCGATGGTTGGCAGTTGTGGAATCAGGCTGATGGCTGGCAATCGGTGCAACTGCGCCCGGACAGTCTCGCGTTACCGCTGATTGTGGTGCTGAGGTTCAGGTTGCGAGGGGAGCGGTGGGTCAGGTCGATCTGTGTACCGCGCGACTCGCAGACAGCCGATTTACATCGGCGCCTGCGAGTACGGCTCAAGTTCAGCCGACGTAGGTGGGCGGCACCAGAATAGTGTCGAGCGCCTCGGGCAGCATGTCGGGGTAGTCGAGCGTGTAGTGCAGGCCGCGACTTTCCTTGCGTTCCATGGCTGAGCAGATCATCAGTTCGGCCACTTGCGCCAGGTTGCGCAACTCGATCAGGTCACGGCTGACTTTATAGTTGCTGTAAAACTCGTCGATCTCGTCCAGCAGCAAGCGCACACGGTGCTGCGCTCGTTGCAGGCGCTTGTTGGTGCGCACGATACCGACGTAGTCCCACATGAACCGCCGCAGCTCATCCCAGTTGTGCGCGATGATCACATCCTCGTCCGAGTCGGTCACCTGACTGGCATCCCAGACGGGCAGGGCGCTTGGCGCGGCGACATCGTCCAGTTGCGCGAGGATGTCCGCCGCTGCCGAGCGCGCATAGACGAAGCATTCCAGCAGCGAGTTGCTGGCCATGCGGTTGGCGCCGTGCAGGCCGGTGAAGCTGGTTTCGCCGATGGCATACAGCCCCGGCACATCGGTGCGACCGTTCTGATCAACCATCACGCCGCCACAGGTGTAATGCGCGGCCGGTACGACCGGGATCGGTTGCCGGGTGATGTCGATGCCGAAACCGAGGCAGCGCTCATAAACAGTGGGGAAGTGCGTTTTGATGAAATCTTCGGGCTTGTGGCTGATGTCGAGGTAGACGCAGTCAACGCCCAGGCGCTTCATTTCATGGTCGATGGCGCGGGCGACGATGTCGCGCGGGGCCAGTTCGGCGCGCTTGTCGAAGCGATACATGAAGCGCTCGCCATTGGGCAACTTCAGATGTGCGCCTTCGCCGCGCAGGGCTTCGGTGATCAGAAAACTCTTGGCCTGTGGGTGATACAGGCAGGTCGGGTGAAACTGGTTGAATTCCAGGTTCGCCACCCGGCAGCCCGATCGCCAGGCCATGGCAATGCCATCACCGCAGGCGCCGTCGGGGTTGCTCGTATAAAGGTAGACCTTGGCGGCGCCGCCCGAGGCCAGAATCACGAAGCGTGCGCCGTAGGTGTCGACTTCGCCGGTTTTACGGTTGAGTACGTAAGCGCCGAGGCAGCGCTCGCCGTCCATGCCCAAACGTCGTTCGGTGATCAGATCAATGGCAACCCGCTGTTCCAGCAGTTCGATGTTCGAACGCTCTTTGGCTTGAGCCAGCAAGGTTTTGAAGATTGCCGCACCCGTAGCATCGGCCGCATGGATGATGCGTCGGTGGCTGTGTCCGCCTTCACGGGTCAGATGGAACTCGAATCCGCCATCCTCCGTGCCGGACTGATCGTCGCGGGTGAAGGGCACGCCTTGGTCGATCAGCCACTGGATGGCTTCGCGGCTGTGCTCGACGGTGAAACGCACGGCGTCTTCATGGCACAGACCACCGCCGGCGTTCAGGGTGTCATCAACATGGGATTCGACAGTGTCGGTGTCGTCGAGTACGGCGGCGACGCCACCCTGAGCCCAGAACGTCGAACCGTTGGCCAGATCGCCCTTACTCAATACAGCAATGCGCAAATGACCCGGCAGGGTCAGCGCGAGACTCAAACCGGCAGCACCGCTGCCTATGACCAGAACATCATGTTGGAATTGTTGGCTCATTACAGGATTCCGCTCAAAGCGACCCGGGTCGGGGGTGGCGCAAGACAGCTGGATCGGCGAGTCAAGACAGCCACACAGCCCACTAGTATATAGAGGGGTGGGGCGGCACAATAGCCGGGCCGATATGGCATTGTGAAACTACTGTGACGGGAAAATCCGGGTGCTTCGTCGGAAGTTTTTTTCACCCGATTGGGGAAAAGGCGACTGTATCGCTGCTGAAACAGGAATTTTCTGTCCAGAGTTGCCCAATGTCGGGTGGGCACGGCTATAAATAATTGGAACTTTTGCCAAAGGCCCAAGATCAATAGTCGGTGCCAGAAACAAGGGACGTGTCGGCTTCAGTGCAGAATCTGCGGTTGGATTCCTGCCCGGCGAAACCGATAACAAGATTATTCGCGCAGCCGGTTTATCCCGCGCTGCGTTTTTCGTGCGTGCCAAATCAGAGCCCGCAGGAAACTTGCCTTGAGGGGGAGAACTTTTGCGAAAAGCCCGAGTCTATGTTTGCAAGTCTGGTCGTTTAGTTATGCAAGTCTCCTCCGGGCTTATCGAGGAGTGTTCATGCTAACCCAGGAAGAGGATCAGCAGCTGGTCGAGCGCGTTCAACGTGGCGACAAGCGAGCTTTCGATCTGTTGGTGCTGAAGTATCAGCACAAGATTCTCGGGTTGATCGTGCGTTTCGTGCACGACACCCATGAAGCCCAGGACGTGGCTCAGGAAGCCTTTATCAAGGCGTATCGAGCACTTGGAAACTTTCGCGGCGACAGTGCGTTTTATACGTGGCTGTACCGTATTGCCATTAACACGGCGAAGAACTACCTGGTTTCACGCGGCCGTCGGCCGCCGGATAGCGATGTAAGTTCCGAGGATGCAGAGTTCTACGATGGCGATCACGGCCTCAAGGATCTCGAATCTCCAGAACGTGCACTGCTGCGGGATGAGATCGAAGGCACTGTCCATCGAACCATTCAGCAACTGCCAGAGGATTTGCGTACGGCGTTAACTTTACGTGAATTCGATGGTCTGAGTTACGAGGACATTGCGAGCGTCATGCAATGTCCGGTGGGTACCGTGCGCTCCCGGATTTTCCGCGCCCGGGAGGCCATCGATAAAGCCCTGCAGCCGTTGTTGCAGGAAAACTGAGACAGCGGCGACAGCCAAGAGAGGAACGCCATGAGTCGTGAAGCCCTGCAGGAATCGCTGTCCGCAGTGATGGATAACGAAACGGACGAACTGGAATTGCGTCGAGTGCTCAATGCACTGGATGATGTTGATACCCGTGAGACCTGGGCTCGTTACCAGATCGCTCGGGCAGCCATGCACAAGGATCTGCTGCTGCCACGTCTGGACATCGCTGCGGCAGTATCTGCTGCACTGGAAGACGAAACGGCTCCGGCCAAAGTATCGCGCAGCCCATGGCGCAACCTCGGCCGGCTGGCTGTTGCTGCCTCGGTGACTGTTGCCGTGTTGGCCGGTGTTCGCCTGTACAACCAGGACGAAATCGCTGGCGTCGAACTGGCTCAGCAATCCAATCAGCCAACTCTGGCGACCCCGCAGGTCAACGGCCCGGCTGTTCTGGCAGGCTATAGTGAGAGTTCGGAAGCCACTGGCCCGATGGCCAACGGCGTATTGCAAGGGCAGCCAGGCTGGCACGATCAGCGTCTGCCGGGCTACCTGCGTCAGCACGCTCAGCAGGCTGCGCTGAAAGGTACTGAAAGCGCGTTGCCATACGCACGTGCTGCAAGCCTGGAAAACCGTTAAGGAGGATCATGCGCGCCATACCTCTACTTTCGCTTCTGCTCAGTGGCTGGTTCATTGTTCCAGCCCATGCTGATGAGGCCCAGGACTGGTTAAGCCGTCTGGGCCAGGCCGAGCAGCAGCAAAGCTTTCACGGCACATTCGTTTACGAGCGTAACGGTAGTTTTTCTACCCATAACATCTGGCATCGCGTCCAGAATGGCCAGGTCCGTGAGCGTTTACTTCAGCTCGACGGTTCGGCGCAGGAAGTCGTGCGCATTGATGGACATACTCAATGCGTCAGCGGCACCCTGATTGCCGGGTTGGGGGATTCACCCAACTCAGGTGCTCGTCCTCTCGATCCGCAAAAGCTGAAAAACTGGTATGACCTCGCCGTCATCGGCAAGTCGCGCGTGGCTGGGCGGGACGCAGTGATTGTATCGCTGACGCCTCGCGATCAGCATCGTTACGGTTTTGAGTTGCATCTGGACAAGAAAACGGGCTTGCCGCTGAAGTCGTTACTGCTAAACGACAAGGGGCAGTTGCTCGAACGCTTCCAGTTCACCAGTCTTGATACTGATGAAGTTCCGTCGGACAAAGATTTGCAGGCTGACGCTGACTGCAAGGCGATTACTTTGGATAGCGACAAGGCTTCGGCGGTCAAGACCGCTCAGGTATGGCACTCTGAATGGCTGCCGCCGGGTTTTGAACTGACCAGCAGCACCTCGCACAAAGATCCGGAAACCAAGACCCAGGTCAATAGCTTGCTATATGACGACGGTCTGGCGCGATTCTCGGTGTTCCTTGAGCCGTTGAATGGCGCAACGGTTACCGATACCCGGACTCAACTTGGCCCGACCGTTGCTGTCTCCCGCCGCTTGACCACGCCTGAGGGCGAAATGATGGTCACCGTGGTCGGCGAGATCCCGATTGGTACTGCCGAACGAATTGCTCTGTCGATGCGTAATACCGATGGCACTGCAACCAGCAAGCAGTGAGCTGATTTCAGTCGTTACCACTTCTTTGTCGAGACGTAGATGAAATGTTTGCTGAGCATTTTCATTTGCAAATACCCTGGAAATTTTTTATAGGTCAGAGCCTCACGGCTCTGGCCTTGTTTGTTGTTGCCGGAACAAAAATGCCGGTCGGTGGTTTCCGGTGTTCCTTGCTCCATATCGCTTAACCCTGCTCGTCGTAACGGGAGCTGTATGTCGATACCAAGTTTGAAATCTTATCTCTCCATTTTCGCCACCGTGCTGTTGCTCGGTCAGGCTGTACCTGCTGCGCAAGCAGCCGATCTGCCTGACTTCACCCAATTGGTCGAACAAGCTTCGCCAGCCGTGGTGAACATCAGTACCACGCAGAAACTGCCGGATCGCAAAGTGAACCAGCAGATGCCTGATCTGGAAGGCCTGCCGCCGATGCTGCGCGAGTTCTTCGAGCGTGGCATGCCGCCTCAACAGCGCTCGCCGCGTGGTGATCGTCAGCGTGAAGCGCAATCGTTGGGCTCGGGCTTCATCATCTCTCCGGATGGCTACATTCTGACCAACAACCACGTGATCGCCGATGCCGACGAAATCCTCGTCCGTCTCGCTGATCGCAGTGAAATGAAAGCCAAGCTGATCGGCACCGACCCACGTTCCGACGTGGCGCTGCTGAAAATCGAAGGCAAGGATCTGCCGGTATTGAAGCTTGGCAAATCCCAGGACCTGAAAGCCGGCCAGTGGGTCGTCGCTATCGGTTCACCGTTCGGCTTCGACCACACCGTGACCCAAGGCATCGTCAGCGCCGTCGGTCGTAGTCTGCCGAACGAAAATTACGTGCCGTTCATTCAGACTGACGTGCCGATCAACCCGGGCAACTCCGGTGGTCCGCTGTTCAACCTGAATGGTGAAGTGGTCGGTATCAACTCGCAGATCTACACCCGTTCCGGTGGCTTCATGGGCGTATCGTTCGCGATTCCTATCGACGTGGCCATGGATGTGTCCAACCAGTTGAAGAGCGGTGGCAAAGTCAGCCGTGGCTGGCTCGGCGTGGTTATCCAGGAAGTGAACAAGGATCTGGCCGAGTCGTTCGGTCTGGATAAACCAGCCGGCGCGCTGGTTGCCCAGATTCAGGATGACGGCCCGGCAGCGAAGGGTGGCCTGCAAGTCGGCGACGTGATCCTGAGCATGAACGGCCAGCCGATCGTTATGTCGGCTGACCTGCCACATCTGGTCGGCGCACTGAAAGCTGGCGCCAAAGCCAACCTGGAAGTGATTCGTGAAGGCAAGCGCAAGAATGTCGAACTGACGGTTGGCGCGATCCCGGACGAAGACAAAGAGCTGGATGCGCTGCCGAAGTCCGGCACTGAAAGCACCAGCAACCGCCTCGGTGTTTCGGTGGGCGAGTTGACCGCCGAGCAGAAGAAAACCTACGACCTCAAAGGTGGTGTGGTGATCAAGGAAGTGCAGGACGGTCCTGCGGCCCTGATCGGTCTGCAGCCAGGTGACGTGATCACACACTTGAACAATCAAGCCATAGGCTCCACCAAGGAGTTCGGCGAGATCGCCAAAGCGCTGCCGAAGAATCGTTCGGTGTCGATGCGCGTTCTGCGTCAAGGTCGCGCCAGCTTCATCACCTTCAAGCTGGCTGAATAACCCAGCGGTAAGGTAAAAAAGAAACCGCCTCGAAAGAGGCGGTTTTTTTATGCCTGAAGCTTTTGTCCTGGCGGGTAACGGTCAGCCCATCATGTCCTTGATCATCCGCTCCTGCTCCATCAGTTCACGCTGACGGGCATCAATCCGCGAGGACAGCGGGAAGTTGCTGCCCGCCTTGCGCTTGGCGAAGTCCAGTTGCTGAATGGCCTGGCGGTAGTCGCCGACCAGTGCGAAGTATTCAGCGCGCGCCTGATGCAGGCCGATGATATTGCCCGACAAGCCACGAGTCTCGGCGACCTGATACCAGACGTCCGGATCATCCGGGCGTGACTTGAGTAACGCTTCCAGTGCCTTCTCGGCATCAGGCGCGCGATTCTGTTTCAGCAGCAGATCCACACGAACCTGATTCAGGGGATAGTTGCCCGGATATTGCGTGAGCATGCGGTCAACCCGCGATTGCGCATCCGGCAAACGATTATTGGTAATGTCCAGATCGACCTGCGCGAGGTTGTAGATGATTTCGTTTGGCGACGTGGCCAGCAATTGCTTGAGATTCTCGCGAGCCTCATTCAACTGGCCACCCTTGATCTGCGCAATTGCCAGACCGTAGCGCGCCACATCGTTTTTCGGATTCTCATCCAGCTGCGCACGGAAACGCTTGGCGCCCAGGCCCGGGGTTTCTTCGTAGATCAACTGCACGCGCGCGCGGATCAACTGATAGCGCTTGGAGTCTTCAATGCCGCCCGGTTTTGCCTGTTCAGCGCGGTTGCGGGTGTCGGCGATACGCGATTCGGTGACCGGGTGAGTCAGCAGGAATTCCGGTGGCTTGGCGTCGAAACGATATTGACGCATCAGGCGTTCGAACATGGTCGGCATCGAGCGCGGGTCATACCCGGCCTTTTCCAGGTTGAGAATGCCGATACGGTCGGCTTCCTGTTCGTTCTGCCGGGAGAAGGTCCGTTGCGATTGAATCGCCGCCGCCTGAGTGCCGGCGATGGTGGCGATACCGGCGTCACCGCCGCCGGCTGCGGCGATGACGATCCCGGCCAGCAGCGCGGCCATCATCGGCACCTGCATCCGCTGCGAAGCCTCAACACCACGAGCGAAGTGGCGTTGCGACAAGTGCGCCAATTCGTGCGCGAGTACCGAGGCGTATTCCCCCTCGGTCTGCGCATTGAGGAACAAGCCGCCGTTGACCCCGACCACACCGCCCGGCGCTGCAAAAGCGTTGAGCTGCGGGCTGTTGATCAGAATGAATTCAAGGCGCCGGTCAGTGACCTGGCTGGTCTCGACCAACTTGTACACGCTGGATTCGACGTAGTCTTTGAGCTGCGGATCGTTGAGCTGGGAAACCTGGCTGCGCAACATGGCCAGCCAGGCGCGGCCGAGCTGGTATTCCTGTTGCGGTGAGACAATGGCAGAACTGGCGTCGCCGAGTGACGGCAGATCGTCGGCAAAGCCTGGTGAGGCGAGCAGGCAAGCGAGCGTCAGCAGGGTAGGGCGCAGAAAAGTCATGCACAAAGCCTTAGAAGACAAAGACCTTACTGTAGCCGGACACCGGAGCTGCGACCAGATATTCTAGGCAGCTCGACGACCTGAACCGGAGTGACGCAATGACTGACGCTGTAGCCCATGACGTGGAACTGGACGCCAGTGGCCTGAATTGTCCGTTGCCGTTGCTCAAGGCAAAAATGGAACTCAACAAGCTCCACAGTGGCGCTGTCCTCAAGGTCATCGCGACCGACGCAGGCTCACAGCGCGACTTTCGCACCTTTGCCAAGTTGGCCGGTCATACGCTGCTGCGCGAAGAAGACGACGCCGGTGTCTACCGTTACTGGTTGAAAAAGGCCTGAAACCGACAGCGTTAAATCTAAGGATTATTGATGTTCAAAGTGTTACGCGACTGGATTCAGCGCTACTTCTCCGACGAAGAAGCCGTGGTGCTGGCTGTGCTGCTGTTTCTCGCCTTTACCGCGGTGCTCACGCTTGGCGGCATGCTTGCGCCGGTGTTGGCGGGGATGGTGCTGGCGTATCTGATGCAGGGCCTGGTGGTCACGCTGGAACGTCTGCGTGTGCCGGGCGGCGTCGCGGTAGGGTTGGTGTTTGCGTTGTTCATGGGCGTGCTGATGCTGTTTATCGTCGTGGTGCTGCCGTTGCTCTGGCATCAGTTGATCACGCTGTTCAACGAGCTGCCCGGGATGCTCGCCAAATGGCAGTCGCTGCTGTTGCTGTTGCCGGAGCGCTATCCGCACCTGGTGTCCGACGAGCAGGTTTTGCAAGCAATCGAAGCCGCGCGCGGCGAAATCGGCAAGTTCGGCCAGTGGGCGCTGACATTCTCGCTGTCGAGTCTGCCGCTGCTGGTAAACATCATGATCTATCTGGTGCTGGTGCCGATCCTGGTGTTCTTCTTCCTGAAAGACCGGGTCATGATCGGTGAGTGGGTGCGTGGTTATCTGCCGCGCGAGCGCGCGCTGATCACCCGGGTTGCGCAGGAGATGAACCGGCAGATCGCCAATTACATTCGCGGCAAGGTCATCGAGATCGTGATTTGTGGCGGTGTGACCTACATCGCTTTTGTCGCCCTGGGGCTCAACTATGCGGCGCTGCTGGCGTTGCTGGTCGGTGTGTCGGTGGTGGTGCCGTATGTCGGTGCCGTGGTGGTGACCGTGCCGGTGCTGCTGATTGCATTGTTCCAGTGGGGCTGGAGCGATCAGTTCATCTATCTGATGGCGGTGTACGGCATCATTCAGACACTGGATGGCAACGTGCTGGTGCCGTTGCTGTTCTCGGAGGCGGTCAACCTGCACCCGGTGGCAATTATCTGCGCGGTGCTGTTGTTTGGCGGGTTGTGGGGATTCTGGGGCGTATTCTTTGCGATTCCGTTGGCAACGCTGTTCAAGGCTGTACTGGATGCGTGGCCGCGCAAGGAGCCGGTGGTGGCGCCACTGCTGTAGCGATTGATCCAGATTTTGCAGGAAGGCTATTCGCGAGCAGGCTCGCTCCCACATTTGATCGATTCGCCCATGCGAGCACGGTTTAATGTGGGAGCGAGCCTGCTCGCGAAGGCGTCAGTAAAAATGACGCAAAACCATCAGGCTTTATTCAAATCCTGAGCAGCGGCCAGAACGGCATCCACATGCCCCGGCACTTTCACACCGCGCCATTCCTGACGCAGCACGCCGTCCTTATCAATCAGGAACGTGCTGCGATCAACGCCCAGGTATTCCTTGCCGTACAGCTTCTTCAACTTGATCACATCGAACAATTGGCAGACGGCCTCGTCCTTGTCACTGATCAGTTCGAACGGAAACTCCTGCTTGCATTTGAAGTTCTCGTGGGACTTCAGGCTGTCGCGGGAGATACCGAAAATCTCGGTATTGGCTGCCTGGAACGCGGCGTACTGATCACGAAAGCCCTGACCTTCAGTGGTGCAGCCCGGCGTGCTGTCCTTGGGGTAAAAGTAGATCACCACTTGCTTGCCCTTCAGGGCAGACAGGCTGACGGTCTGCCCGCTGGTGGCAGGTGCTTCGAAATCCGCAACCGGTTGGTCGATGACAACGGCCATGAAAGCTTCCTTACATTGGGTTTTGTGGGCGCCAAGGCTCGATCAGTGCATCCAGGTTCATCGCATCGGAGAAGTCGAGGAACTGGTCGCGCAGCCAGCTGATCTGGGTGCCGGCCGGCAGGGTTACGGTGAACGTGGCGTTGAGCATGGTGCCGCCGGTCTGTGGCGCCTGATACGTGTCGCAGGTGAGGTTTTCCAGCTCGACGTTGTGATCCATGAAGAACTGGCACAGCTCATTGATGATGTCCGGGCGATACGCCGAACTCACATAAGCCACGTACGGCAGCGCCTGCGGACGATTTTCCAGCGGCGCGCTGCGCACCACGTTGACGGTGAAAGCATGTTTCTTGGACAGGCCCGACAGGCTGCCTTCCAGGCGAGCGAGGGCGTCCCAGCTGCCGGAGACCTCAAGGATCAGCGCACTGCATTCGCCGTGGCGAGTCAGGCGCGAAGTAACCACGGCGCAGCGATTTTCATGGCTGGCGCGGCACAGGACGTTAGTCAGCTCCATGGGGTTGGCGCCAAGGGCACTGATGACAAGGAATTGTTCGCGAACTGTGGGGGTGGACATGCAGCATTCCTAAAGCGATGAGCGGTCGGTAGGTTTACGGGCGTTGGCTGCCGGGAAGCGCCTGTTCTGGCCATCCGAACTAAAGGACCCGGCAAGCGCTCGCGGCTCGCTCCACTATAGCGGGAGCGCGTCGATGCGACGCAGGAACGGGGTCTGGGAGGCCGAAAAGGGAGGCTGGAACCCGGCGTACAAGCTGATCAGTACCGATCAAAGTCTGAAGGGTAGCGAAAAGCGGCGCCAAGGGGAATGGCGGCAGCGCAGTACTTCGCTTGTGCAAGCATCTTGGCGCCAGTACCATTACCGCTCTCTTTTTCCGGCAGGAGCGGTTTCATGATTGCGGGCAGTATGGTGGCACTGGTCACTCCCATGGATGCACAAGGGCGTCTTGACTGGGACAGCCTCAGCAAACTCGTGGACTTCCATCTCAAGAACGGCACCCATGCCATTGTCGCGGTCGGTACTACCGGCGAGTCGGCAACCCTTGATGTAGAAGAACACATCGCCGTCATCAAAGCCGTGGTCAAACAGGTTGCCGGGCGCATCCCGGTCATCGCCGGCACCGGCGCCAACTCGACCCGCGAAGCCGTCGAGCTGACCCGCAACGCCAAGGAAGCCGGCGCCGATGCCTGCCTGCTGGTCGTTCCGTACTACAACAAGCCGACTCAGGAAGGTCTGTACCAGCACTTCAAGCACATCGCTGAAGCGGTCGACATTCCACAGATTCTCTACAACGTTCCTGGCCGTACGTCGTGCGATATGCAGGCCGAGACCGTGATTCGCCTGTCCACCGTGCCGAACATCATCGGTATCAAAGAAGCCACCGGCGACCTGAAACGCGCCAAAGCGATCATCGATGGCGTGAGCAAGGACTTCATCGTGCTGTCCGGCGATGATCCGACCGCCGTTGAACTGATCCTGCTGGGCGGCAAAGGCAACATCTCGGTGACCGCCAACGTCGCTCCGCGCGAAATGGCTGATCTGTGCGAGGCCGCGCTGAAAGGCGACGCCGACACTGCACGGGCGATCAACGAAAAACTGATGCCGCTGCACAAAGACCTGTTCATCGAAGCCAACCCGATTCCGGTGAAGTGGGCTCTGGTTGAAATGGGCCTGATGCACGAAGGCATCCGCCTGCCACTGACCTGGCTGAGCACACCTTGTCACGAAACGCTTCGCTCGGCCCTGCGCCAGTGCAGCGTCCTGGTTTAATTGAGGAAGTACAACGCATGAAGCGAATGGCCGGACTTTCCGCACTTGCCTTGATTATCTCCAGCACCAGCGGCTGCGGATGGGTCTGGGGGCCGGAAGGTTATTTCCGCGACCGTGGTAGCGATTACCTGCAAGCGCAACAGACTGCACCGATGCAACTGCCGCCGGAAGTCAGCACTTCCAAGCGTCTGGATCCATTGTTGCCGATCCCGCGTAACGTGGCTGATGACACCGCCAAGGGCGAATATATTGTGCCGCGTCCTCAGCCGCTGTCGGCCGTTGCCGATGCCAGCGATTACTCGCTGCAGAAGAGCGGTGATTCGCGTTGGGTCGTGGCCCAGCACCCACCGGCCGAAGTCTGGCCAGTGGCGGTGCAATTCTTCCAGGACAACGGTTTCCGTCTGGATGAACAGCGCCCGCAAACCGGCGAATTCACCACGACCTGGCAGCATTCCGATGAATTGTCCGCGTCCATGGCCAAGCGCCTGAGCGCAGCCGGTATTGCCAGCGACAGCGAAACCCGCGTGCGTGTGCGTATCGAGCCGGGCGTGCAGCGCAACACCAGTGAAATCTACGTGGTCAGCGCCGAGCGTCCTGCCGGTAGCACTGCCGATGTGGCCTTCACCAATCGCTCCGTCAACACTGGCCTGGACGCAGCGCTGGTCGACGACATGCTCGCAAGCATGAGCCGGATCTCCGAGAAGGGCGGTTCGGTGTCGATGCTGGCCTCGCGTGATTTCGATACGCCGAGCCGTGTCAGCCTCAGCGAAGACGGCAGCGGTAACCCGGTGTTGAACGTCGGTACCGATCTGGACCGTGCCTGGTCGAGTGTGGGCCGTGCGCTGGAACAGGGCGAATGGCGCGTTGAAGACATCAACCGCAGCCTCGGCCTGTACTACATCAACCTGGCCGAAAAAGCCGAGAAGAAAGACGACAAGCCTGGTTTCTTCAGCAGCCTGTTCGGCAGCGCGCCGAGCAAGGAAGAAGTTGAAGCCCGTGCCGAGCGTTATCAGGTTCGCCTGAGCAAGGTTGGCGAGAACATTCAGGTGACCGTCGAGAAAAACATCAACACCGTCGCGCCGGCTGAAGTGGCACGCAAAGTGTTGAGCGTGATTCAGGACAACCTGGGCTGATCAACCATGCGTTTTGCCGTTCTCGGCAGCGGTAGCCAAGGGAACGGCACGCTGATCGCCAGTGCTGATACGTACGTGCTGGTGGATTGTGGTTTTTCCCTGCGGGAAACCGAAAAACGCCTGTTGCGCCTGGGTGTGAACCCGGCGCAACTGAGCGCGATACTCGTAACCCACGAACATGCCGACCACGTGCATGGCGTGGGTTTACTGTCTCGGCGCTACAATCTACCGGTCTACCTCAGTCGCGGCACACTGCGCGGGATGCGCAAACCGATCGAACCCGCGGGCTTTCTGGCCGGCGGCGAGCAACTGCAGATCGGCGCACTGAACATCGGGGTCATTGCCGTGGCCCATGATGCGCAGGAACCGACCCAGTATGTCTTCAGTGATCACGAGCAGCGGCGTTTCGGCCTGCTGACCGACCTGGGTTCCTACTGCGAGCGGGTGCTGGACGGTTATCGGGACCTCGATGCGTTGATGATCGAGTCCAACCATTGTCGTGACATGCTGGCCCGTGGTCATTACCCGTACTTTCTCAAGCAACGGGTGGGCGGCGAGCAGGGACATTTGAACAACCATCAGGCGGCATTCCTGGTGTCCGAGTTGGGCTGGCAGGGCTTGCAACATCTGGTCCTGGCCCACCTGAGCAGCAAGAACAACCTGCCGCAGCTGGCCCGGCAATGTTTTGTCGACACCCTCGGGTGCGACCCGGACTGGCTGCAACTGGCCGATCAAGATTCAGGGCTCGACTGGCGCCACATCGCCTAGCCCACCTACTTAGCAAGCGGAGCCCATCATGGAAAAACGTGAAGAACTCTACCGCGGCAAAGCCAAATCGGTTTACAAGACCGACGACGCTGACCGCTTGATCCTGCTGTTTCGCAACGACACCTCGGCGTTCGACGGCAAGCGCATCGAGCAGCTCGACCGCAAAGGCATGGTCAACAACAAGTTCAACGCCTTCATCATGCAGAAACTCGAAGCGGCCGGTATTCCGACCCAATTCGACAAACTGCTGGCCGACAACGAAGTCCTGGTGAAGAAGCTCGACATGATTCCGGTCGAGTGCGTCGTGCGTAACTATGCTGCCGGCAGTCTGGTAAAACGCCTGGGCGTCGAAGAGGGCATGAAGCTCAACCCGTACACCTTCGAGCTGTTCCTGAAGGACGACGCCAAGGGCGACCCGTTCATCAATGAATCCCACGTCGTGGCATTCGGTTGGGGCACCGCCGAGCAACTGGTTCGCATGAAAGAACTGTCGCTCAAGGTCAACGAAGTCCTGACCAAGCTGTTCGACGACGCTGGCCTGCTGCTGGTCGACTTCAAGCTTGAATTCGGCGTGTTCAGCGACGGCTCCATCGTCCTCGGCGACGAGTTCAGCCCGGACGGCTGCCGTCTGTGGGACAAGGACACCAAGAAGAAGATGGACAAAGACCGCTTCCGCCAAGGCCTCGGTGACGTCATCGAAGCCTACGAAGAAGTCGCCAATCGTCTGGGCGTACCGCTTTAATCGACGCAAGCATCTGATAGCACGAAGAAATTTTCGAAAGAGGGTTTGCTTTCGGTAAAAGTGTTGTTATGATGCGCGCCGTTGGAGAGATGCCAGAGTGGCCGAATGGGACGGATTCGAAATCCGTTGTACCTTCACCGGTACCTAGGGTTCGAATCCCTATCTCTCCGCCATACAAATGAAAGCCCCTGAAATCAATGGTTTCAGGGGCTTTTTGTTTTTTGGTTGTACGTAGAGTTTGTACGTAAATAAAACCGCAGATTCCCCTCCCGTTGTACCAAAATTTCGCACCCGGCGGCATGCCCTTTAAGTAGGGGTATGGTGCTTCGAAGGCCCTATGTGTAGACGGATCAGAACGATTTGTTCTACTGATTGTTCAGCATTCTTTATATATCATGTGGGTTGTTCTAACAGTCCGTGTTTGCCACGTGCAGCATGGTTTAACTGCACGATTAATACGGCGCCGATTAAGCATGAAAATTGGTTGATTGAGCAGCCGTCCTAGTTCTTTCTGTGCAAGGCGCCAGCGTGCGATTTGAGCGGTGATCGGAAGGTGTTTGCTAGGGTGGTGGCAGGTCTTTCCTGCGTGCCTTAGGCGGGCTTATTGGGGGCTACTGGTTCGACTTGGCATCAGCGTATCTAAAGTTGAAAATATTTTCTATTTTCCTTCGATTTTGGCATTTGACCGACATAAATACATGTGTGGTCCTAAACTATATCTTCCGCCAATGTTTAATCCGGCATGGGGCGGGAAGTAGAATAGGTGCACAGGTCGAAACCATAATCGACCATAAATTCGAACGGTATCAATTTCTAAGAGACGTCAAGAACGTTGGGTGTAGATGGCCGTGCGATAATGTTGCGTAAGCGGGTTTTTCCGGGAAGTCACAATCGGAAGAATTTGCAACCTCTATCGCCAAACTAGAACAATGAATTATGGACCATGACAGGATGATGGCTCTGCAGAAAAAGATGCAACCATCGATTCGATTGAACTTCGTCATACTGGACTCAATCGGATACCGTAGCTGCTGCGAAGCAAAAAACAGACATTAATCGTGCATAGGGTTACCCGCGCGAGCTAAACATCAAGATAATACTTGTTGTATGGAAGTCTAGTATGGGCCGTGCCGGGGACGTTCTTCAGACTCCCTTGGAAGGATTTTCCTGGACAGGGAAAATCCGTCCGGAACTTTCTTCAGGATGGTTTTTAATATCAAAGCAAAAACATACTGGATCGCCATAGGCGATGCCCGTAGGGCTGATATAATACATTTAATTGTTGTTTTGGTTGATTAATGATTGTTTGTAATTTTGTTGTTGGTTATGGATTCATAGGGTCAAATCCTCTGGTGTAAACTTCATCTTGAAAGATTTGAATTGACTGATTTCCGTTGGTTTCATTTCCTGCATTTCAGTGAGCCTTCCAATATTCTTGACTGCGGCTACTGCTGACTTATCAAATGCCAGGTCACCACTGGTTTTCGCTACGTCAACCGAAGTGACAGTTCCATCTGGACTGATACTGATTTGCAGTTCAACGATCATTTCCTGCCTTGCAGATGGCGGGCGTGACCAGCCCTCAGAAGCTCGGGACTTAATAAGCTCGTCAAAGTGAGCAGCCAGATCAGGATATTCTTGTTTGATGGATACATGTGTGGGTACGGACGTAGGTGCAGTAGTCGGCTGTTTGACTAGCTGTTTTACAATTTTCTTATTAGTAGTTAACCGTTCAATAACTGGCGTTCCGTACACATCTGTACCTACCACGCGAACAAACTGCCCTTGGAGTTTTCGCCCGTTGAAGTCGCCTTCTTGTTGTTTGACTGCAACCCTTAATCGGCCACTGCTTTCCCATACGTAGCAAAGGCCATCATCGCACGCAGTTATTGCGAACTCTTTATCCAGTTCAAATGCTTTGTTTTTGAACCAGTTCAATTCTTGGTTTTGATTGCTTGCAAACGCCCTTGACAGCTCGCCCCAATAGGTCACGTTATTAGCGTCTTCCAGGGCTTTCAAATTTGTTTCACTATAATTTTGCCCAAGTGCAATCGCGGGCAAAAACATCAAGGCTGAAATGATTTTTCGCATAATGCTCCCATTATTCTAATTATTGACAAGCCAGATAACACCATTAGCAGGAAGCGTTCCATGTGAAGTCCCTGCTGATGGGTATAAGTATCCAACGCTTTGTGTTATTGAGCAGGCGTTTTGTTATGGTTACTAATCTGGATCACAAGTATCAGTTCTTGTACGTCAACCATACTAACCCCATCACGATTGCTACCCAGATGATTGCTATCAATGACCACTTCAGTGCGGACAGAAAACCCGCACCGCTTGCAGCACCGAACCTGAAGCCAATGCCCCAGCGCCACCACTTGTTTACTGCGTAAGCCACTGGTGGAGCGGCTAGAAGGAATGCCCATAGCAGATCATCAGATATGCCCTTACCAGTTTGGGCGGCTGATACAGCGCTTGATGCGGTTGCTAATGTCATCAACAGCCAGGCCCGTCGAAAAAGGGTCATGCGATTCGTCCTTGAATGTCAGTTGCTTGAATTGGCCTGGAGACGCAGACGGTGCAAGGTCGCGGGAATCCCGGCCAAGAATAAAATCAAAGCCATCAGCAGCAGCACAGAGCCCACCATGTCCCCGCACACCCGTCAACCATGTGTCCGGTCCGTACAGGCGGAAGGTGTACGAAATCGGCGCGATTCGATATTGTTTTGAAGCTTTTGAGCTAATTCTTATATTCGGATAAATCCCCCTTTAAATAACCTATAGGTCCATTTACCTCTGGTGTGTTTATCTTATGAAGCAAACGACAAAACAAATTGCCCTGGTCCTTAGCATCGCGACATTGGCGGCAACGTCCACGTCTGCATCAGCTATAGATCTACGTGTTATCGGCGCTGTTACACCCTCCGCGTGCACGCCAGTATTAGGGGGGGGCGGCACGATTGACTATGGCAGCATTCCCCCTAGCTCGCTGTCTCCTACCGACTATACCGTTCTGCCAGTGATGAGCACTGCAATGAATATCACGTGTGACGCACCTGCGAAAGTTGCAGTTGTCGCCAAAAACGGACGCGTCGGGACATTGGCAGGATCAACTGAGGGCGCTACCGGAGTTGGGTTTTCACCTGTAAATCTCTTAGGCTTTACAAATATGGCCGCTGCAGGTCTTGGTCTAGATGGCAACAGCAAAATAGGAGGTTATTCCGTAGCCTTTCAAGCATCAACTATGCTCGCTGATGGTGTTCCCGTAACAACCATCCAAAAGACTTCTTTGGGGGGCGAATTTTCCGCTAGTGTCGCCGGGGCTATTTATGGTACCAACACTAATCGATATTTGTCTTGGGCTGCTACCGGTTCTTTGGATCCAGTAGCATTTACAACTCTTACTGGTCAGCTTCAAGTGCAAGCCTACCTAAACAAGAGCACTGAACTAGACCTGTCGAAGCCAGTAAATCTAGATGGTTTGACCACTCTTGAACTAGTTTACTTGTAACTCCGCTTAATTTGGTCGGCTCAATAGAGCCGGCTATCCTCTTGTTTTAATGGTTTTTCAATTCGCACTTAAATTAACCGTATTTAAATTAGACGGTAATTATCCAATGAAATTTTCCCCGATTTTTAAGGCTGGGGCCGCTGCCCTGTGGCTGGCATCTACAGGTGCGCATGCCACGGGCGTGGTTCCCGAAACTTCCGTGGTGATTGTTGAACAAGATGATGGTGAGGGTGCCATCAATGTCCAGAACACCGATGCCTTCCCGGTATTGTTGCTGACCACATTGATCGACATACCTGAAGATCCTGAGAGTTTGCTGATCATTACACCGCCTGCAGCTCGCGTTGAACCGGGTAAGACTCAGCGTGTTCGCTTTATCATTTCCACTAAAGCCCCCCTCAAAACCGAGCGCCTGAAACGTGTCACGTTTGACGGTGTGCCTCCCCAGCAAAAGGGCAAAAGTGAAGTGCGCACCACCGTGCGTCAGAACTTACCGGTCATTGTCCGCCCTGCAGGGTTGGAGAGAGACCTTGCCCCTTGGAAACATCTGACCTGGAAGTTGAAGGACAACAGACTGATCGTCAACAACCCATCGCCTTACGTTGTGCGTCTGGGACAAGGCGTGCAGACCCTGCCGGATCACACCTCCTGGATCCTGCCAAACGCCTATGTGCTGCCAGGACAAACACTGACTGTTAAGCCCGAGAACGGCAAAACAGCGGGAGCGGCCCAACAGATCCGTATATCACCCGCTACCACTTGGGGTTACACCGTCGACACATACGACGCGACTCTGAGCCAGTAAAGGGTTATTCAGTGCAACAGCCGTATCAGAACGACTTCACGAAGTGTCTTCAGAACTCTGTACTTTCGCTCGCTGTGTTAGCGGCGATTGTCGTGGCACCCAAAGCCTACGCAACAGAAAACCCTCAGCAGGCATTCGAAACTGAGTTTGACACTCAGGCAATCAACTCACGGGGCGTTGACCCCTCGCTCGCTGAGTTGTTTCGTCATGCGCCACGCTTTCTTCCTGGCGAGAACTCGGTGACATTAACGGTGAACGGCAGTGCGCGTGGAAAAATCACGGCGCGTTTTGATAACAACGGACAACTGTGTGCTGACAAAAGCTTTCAGAAGCAAGCTGGATTATTATCCCCTCCTAGCTTTAGCAAAGAGATCGCCTGCTTCGATCTGAAAACCGCTTGGCCGCAAACTGAGCTCAATCTAGACCCGGGAGCGGGTCGGGTTGATCTGGTGCTTCCACTACAGGCCGTCGCCAATCCTGGAACCGAAAGTGGCAATTGGCATCACGGTGGCGTTGCCGGGATGCTCAATTATGATGGCCAGTACCTGGACTCTGCTGGCTCCACGGCCGGCGTAACCTTCATGCAACTGGCAAGCGAAGCTGGACTCAATGTCAACGACTGGATCATCCGAAGTCGCCAGACATTTTCACGCTTTAACGGTGTGGACACGATGCAGCACCAAGCAGCCTACACGCAACGCACCTTTACTGATTCTAAACAGGTTCTTCAAGCGGGGCAGGTCAGTCTTTCCAACTCCATGTTCGGTACCGGTCAGGTGATGGGCTTTCAAATGTTTCCCGAGGCCGCACTCCAGGGTTCTCGTGGAGGCCCTGGGTTAGTAGAGGGTATTGCCGATAGCCAATCGGTGGTTGAAATTCGCCAGTCCGGCGTACTGGTGCACAGCACCACAGTTCCGGCAGGCCCCTTCCGGTTACAGGGCTTCTCATTGCTTAACACCCGATCAGATCTGGAAGTCACTATGACGGGAAGCAATGGTGAAAGGCGTCAATTTACCGTGCCGGCTTCCGCCTTGCTGCTCAACGGTAATACGGTAGCGCCAGGTCTCTCCATTGGTGTCGGTAAGCTTGATCAAGAAGGCAGTAGCGAATCGCCCCTGCTTGCGACTATTGCCAATGGCTGGGTGCTAAATCCGCACGTCACGCTCAATGCCGGCCTGCTTGGGTCGGCCCCCTATCGCGCGAGCGCCGTCGGCCTTGATACCCAGCCTTGGGACTCTACGTTGCTGTCCCTGCAAGGCACATTTTCTGAGGATGCCGCCCATGATTTTAGGGGAGCGTCGCTCACGGCTTCATTGACCCACAACCTGAGCGAGCGCGTCAGCGTCAGTGTCAACGCCAGCCAGCAAACCGACAGTTATCGCGAGCTCAATGATGCCCTGCAGGACGATGACCTCGAGAGCACTCTGGGGCGCAGCTTTAAACAAGTCGGTGTAGGTTTGGGGTGGTCAACACAGTCGCTCGGTAGCCTGTCACTCTCGATGGCGCGCAGCACGGACTTCAACGGTGAAAGCACGGACTATATGCGCGGTGGTTGGAGCAAACAGTTTGGCCAAGTCTACGTCGCTGCCAGTCTGGAGCAAGACACCGGCACTTCGACCATGGATTCCGACACCCGTTTTTACCTGACAGTCAATATCCCCTTCGGCAGCCGTAGTGTCAGCAGTTGGGTCAGAAGTTCGAATAATAGCCGCCGCGCGGGGGTACGTTACAGTGACCGTTCCAGCCGTGATCGGGGCTGGAGCCTGTCGAGTGAGCAGGACTTTCTTAATCAGCGCACCTCAACCAGCGGCACCGTGGATATGGTCACGCCGGTCAGCCAGCTCAGTGGCAGCCTCAGTCGCGACTCCGATAACTACAGCTCTTGGTCGGCCCGCGCTACAGGTGCAGTGGTAGCACACGAGAAGGGGTTTACGCTTTCACCCTACCGCGTTGAAGATACCTTTGGCATCGCCAAGGTTGGTGAAGAAGGTGGGGTAAAGCTCGATACCCCGTCCGGCCCAACCTGGACTGATTCAGACGGGAACGCGGTTTTGCCCTCACTCAATGGTTTCAAGCGCTCTTCCATTCAGGTAGACACCCGTAGCTTGGCGAAGAATGTCGACATAGCCAACGCTTACCAGGAAACAGAGGCCGCTCGCGGTTCAGTTAACTACGTCAATTTTGATGTGGTGCGTACGCGCCGGGTTCTGGTGGATGTCAAAGATGATCAAGGTAAACCACTACCACGCGGAGCCAGTGTATTTAATGAAACCGGCGGTTTCGTGACTGTTGTGGGTGAGAAAGGCATCGTATTCATTTCTGATGCCGGCAATGGAGGGACGCTGGAAGTGCAGAGCTCCGGTAATACCCTTTGCACATTCTTCCTCTCACTGCCGTACACGGCGAATGGGAATGAACTGTACGAAACCGCCAGCGCGCAATGTCGCTGATAGGAGAACCCGATGAAAATGCTCTTAGTTCCGTTGGTACTGGGATTTGTCTTTGGTCAGTACGCAGAGGCGAACTCGCAGTTGATCGGCGAATTACCTAGCATCCCTACTACCCTACCGATTGATAGCCGCTGTAGTTTGACCGTAGGGGGGGGGGTCGTTGATTACGGCACCCTGTCACGCTGGCAACTGCAGGATGCACAAATAGGCCAAAACAACGTCACATTCGGCAAGCGAACGCTGACGCTTAATGTGGCTTGTCCCTACACCCAGAGCATGCGTCTAATGTTACGCGGGGAACGCAGTGCTAGAGAAGATTTTCGTTATGGCAATCGCGGCAGCATGATAGTTCGGTTATTTGACGCTCAAATAGACGGCAGAAGTGTATTGATAGCCCGCGCCACGTCTGATGGGGTAATCAATGGAGACGCGGGGGATTCGGCCTTGCTTCGACCCGGTGAGAGCTTTGCTGCCATTTCAAGCGGCCAGCTTGCCCAGGGCAAGACCTTCACTGCGCGTCTGGAAATAGAACCCACGCTGCCCAAAAGTGATGCTCAGGTCTCAACATACGAGGTTAACGAAGCCAATTTGACGATTGAGCTGATGAACTGACGTAGTGCGTTTGACAGTCGGATCCAGCAGATGGGGCAGTTGAGTGTAGCCAATTTCAGTCCCGAATCAAGGAACCCCATTCTTTGATACGTAACGCATCATCAAACGACCGTTTGATGATTCTCGAAAATGACGGTCTTAAACGTATCAACAAAATAGCATTGCAAATATAGTGATACCAATCTACAGTGATACCACGTTTAATGATACGTGAGCGCATCCCATGTCCCGAACATTTCTATACTGCCGTGTTTCAACATCCACTCAGTTCACAGCAAACCAAGTGCAAGAAGTGAAAGCAGCGGGATTCGACGTACAGGCAAGCCGGGTAATAGAAGAAGTCATATCGGGCAGCATCGCTGCCTGTGAGCGGCAAGGGTTTCAAAAGCTCTTGGATCGAATGAAAACAGGTGACGTACTGATCGTGACCAAACTGGACCGATTGGGCCGAAACGCAATGGATGTGCGCCAGACCGTTGAACATCTAGCTGGAATTGGAATTCGCGTGCATTGCCTCGCATTAGGCGGCGTAGACCTGACCAGTCCGGCAGGCAAGATGACAATGCAGGTTTTGAGCGCAGTAGCAGAGTTTGAACGTGACCTGCTGATAGAGCGTACGCAGCAAGGGTTGATGCGCGCCAAGGCTGAGGGAAAGCAGCTTGGTCGTCCTGTTGCGATCAAGACGACGAACGACGTACAACGACTGAAACAGCAAGGATTTATTCAGACACGAGTTGCCAGTGAACTCGGTATTGGCATTGCTACGGTAAAGCGTCATTGGAATGTCACTGCCACTACGGGGGGGAAGCACGTACCACGTTGTTGGAGAGTGAAGAGTATAAATGCACTATGAATCGTTAATAAGGTGGTAGTGAAGCTCGTAAGGACAATAACGAAGTACGGTTACAGTGGAACTGAAACCCAGCATGGTTTGGTCGCGGCTGCTAAGAGGTTGGAGGGTCTACAATTTCATTCCGAGTGTACATAGCCCACTTATCAAATCGACTATCAATCGTCGCTGCTTCGCCTACCATACCAGCAAGCTTCTTTTTCAGTTCTTCTTTAGTGAAGCCAAAAGACTCACCATTGCCTTCGATTGCGTTTGTAACCTTACGAACTGCCATTAATCTTGAAAAAGGAACATGCAGCTTTTTGTTAAGTGAGATGATGCCAGTAATATGTGCAGGCTGTCCGAACTTGAAGTTACGGGTTTTATGCTCTGCGAGCTTGTATCCATACCGACTTACAATGATTTTTATTTTTGATTTGAGTATGCGTGGAATTTTCTCGCCAGAAAAGGTCAGGTCATCTATGTAACATGTGAACTTTAGGTTGTATGAGCCAGCAAGCGCATGGCACTCATCAAACATTTTTTTTGCGACCCAAAACGACAGTAATGGACTCAACGGGCTACCGGTAGACATGGCCCCATTACAAGTAGTTAAATTGGCGAGCTTTCCCGCAATGTCGCTGGGGCAGCACATGACGCGTACAAAGAAGTCATGGACCAGATGATATTTGGTTGAACCATAAAAGCTGCTTATGTCAAATGTTGCGGCTTCGCGTGAACCTTTATGAGCTTCCGCATTTGTTTGATATGATCGGTGCTTTACCGCACCTTGAACATAGTCCGGGTAACTCATCCGCCGCAACAAAGACAAGATTCGATTATGTACGCGTCGTAGTTTTTGCGTTGGTTCTTGCACTGAGCGTTTTTTTCGAGTCTTTCCTGTGAATGGATTGACTGATAACGGAATATCAAAGAAGCGATAGTTTTTGGTGCATATTAGTAACTCATTCAAACCCGACACGCTCAAGTTCAAAGCTTCAGCCAATCGCTTCGGTGAAGTGACTTTGTATAAGCGGCATTGATTGACTGGAATTTGGTTGTCAGGCTTTCGTTTTGCTTTTTCTTTCTTCTTTGGCTGCATTTCGATTCTCATTCCATTCAAGTAATGAAACAATGGTCTTTGCAATTCCGACCCGTATTTGATCGGTTGGCTTTTGAGAATCTAACTGTTCAGAAAAAAACAGTATTGATGAAAGAGGGATATCAAAGTTGCTACTGTATTTTCGCAGTAGCTCTATGGAAGGTTGTTTTTTACCTGACTCGATTTCGGACAGGTGTGAGTTTGATATTCCGAGTTGCGATGACAGTTCGGTCTGTGAGATGTCATAGTATGATCGGATGAGTTTAAGTGCTTTGTTTAGCATAATACACCTACAGCAAAGATGTGACGACAGCGGGGTAGGTTATGCAGACTCATTCGAAGAGCGCTACTAGTCTTGTCCAATGCTTATCAATCAATGCGAAAAGTGGTACCAAAATCTTTATCGCATATAGAAAAGCTTTGAGCAGCTTCAGACGCTTCCGTTTGTTCCGTTTAACCAGGCACAGTCCTGCGGTTTTTTCATCATTTGGTTGCATTTTTGATGCTCCTGTAAGGGTTTGCGCCAATCCAACGGATCAGCCTCTCGAAGCAACCTTTACAAGCCAAATAAACGATGATTGAACTGTGCTTTTCCCCCTCGCTGGAATCACCTGGCTTCGAGTCTCGACGAAGCCTGACTAGGTCGGTACGCACCGGTGATACGCGTAGATCACGACGTACGCCGACTGTGCCGCCCAAGGGTTAGAGGCTAAAGCCTCCACGGTGCTATGCACCAACAACAATCGAGATGAATCATCGACCGCAGCTAGATATTCGCAGACAAATTCAAAATAGTCAAAAAAATAATTCGCTTTTAGCGAATTAAATCCGCTGATTTTAATCAAGGCTTACGTTTTCATGCGGCCCTCGTGGTCGGACCTGTATCCAGGGGTTGCACAAGTGGGCTTTTGGGGTGAAGCCGGGAGGGGGGGGCGAGGGTGTTTTGATACCACCCTATATTCTCCCTAAAGGCCCATGGGGCCCGGTATGTGGTTAGCTGTGGCAGTTACGTACCTATACCAGCAGATTCAAGCTTGCTCAACTGTGGAAGCTTCGATATGGCATCGAATTTTTGCGCGGTTGTCGCCCCTTGGCTGTACACGTCAAATGTAACCAGCCCGGTTTCATGACCTACAAGTTCAGCAATCAAAGTGCCTTGCACGTTCGCCCTCACAAGCTGGGTAATGACGGTCTTTCGGATGGAGTGAAAAACACGATCCGAACCAAATCCTTGGGCTGTCTTCAACCTGCCAAAAGCCTTCACCATCGGGTCTGATCGGATGCCATATTTGCTACGACTTTTGGTAACGATAAGGTATTCATCAGTCGAATCGTTGATCAGTCGTTTCACAAGATCGATGATGCCAGGGTGGATTGGGACGACCCGGATTCCAGCTTTGGTCTTGCTGTCAGTAATATCGAAGCTAAGAACGTTATCCACGGTGATCACGTTGTCTTTCTTCAGTTGGCACAGTTCTTCGATACGGGCCCCTGTGAAGGTTCCAAGTAGGATCAGGTCCGCTAGGGCCTGTAGTCCTTCTGAAACCGCTGCCGCGTGTAGCTTTGTAAGGTCATCCAAGGTGAAGTCTTTGCGTTGCGCGTCTACCTTGTCCCTGCCTCTCACTTTCGGCAGATCGTGTTCTTCAAATGGGTTGGCTCTGTCCTTGTAGTCGATCCGCCAACGAGCGTCATGCTTCATTGCCCATTTCCAGAAGACATTCCCCGCCAGCAGGTATTGCGTCAGGGTCTTACTCGCCAAATTGATTGAATCCAACCACGACGAAATCGCATCGAAGTCCAGCGGTTTACCTGTTTGCGCGAGGTATGCCGACAGCTTTTCTAATTTGGACTCTTGCTGATCAATCGTTTTGGCGGCGATGTTTCGGTTTTCTCGAAAGGTTCGGAACGTTGCCAGCCTTGCTTTGGTAATGGGGGATTTGGGTGTGTATGACTTCGGGTTATTGATCAGCCCTGCCAATTCTTTGTGCTCGTCCGAGGACAGATGATGCATCGAGGCGAATTCGTTTTGAATCGTTTTTTTGAATGCTCGATGCAAGCCTTCTTGGATGCGTAACTCGCCTTCTACACCGTTGTCCCATTCGTGGTCGATGACTCTTTCAAGTAGTGCGACAAACCCTGGATTTTTTGCCTTGAACGCTTCGACTTCTGATTCGCTGACGGCCAATGGGGCTGTAGGTTCACCGATGATGTGGAGTTTTCGGTTCCGCTTCAGGGATTCCAGTTCAAGCAGTCCTGAAACTAGATTGTCCTGCCAGCCTTCAGGCAGTGGTTTTCCTTCGCGTGCAATTTTGATTTGAGCTTTCCAGGCGGCAAGAATGGGAAGTCTGCGATCCAGTGCTTCTTGGTGTGTACCTGTCATAAGTGTTTGAGAAAGTACACGGCGTCCGCCGAATGCTTTTTGTACGTCTACGGGGACGGCTAGCCTGACGTGGTAGGTGCCCCCTTGGAGTTCTAAGTTGTTTGCCATTTTGATGTACCAGTGATCGTTTGTACGTATTTATTGTACGTAAAACGGCTGTGAAAGCCCGTAAAATCAATGGTCGTTGAGTTTCTTACCGTTATGTGGAGCCTCCCTATCTCTCCGCCATTACATAGAAAAAGCCCCGTAGATGAAAATCTACGGGGCTTTTTCGTTTCTGCGAATCCAGTATTCGTGGCGATAGCGAAGGCGCTGAAGCGCGTGTTGCACGGTGAGGTCATCGGCAGAGAGGCCATTTAAGTAAACACAGCCTCTGCCGACATTAGGGATACGACGCTCACAGGACTCGCCGACCCATTTAAAGCCGCGTTCGCAGAGTAGGGGGCCGTCATTATTGGCCAGCGATCAGCCGCCAGATCACACCTGTCGTCGTTTATCCTCTGTCCAGCCATGAGGCCAGCGCTTTCACTAAAGTGGATACTTGCTCGCCTCGGCCGTGAAAGGCGCATCCAGCGAGTTCCAGCCTCGCCCCCTATTTGAATTGGTTTGAATATGATGATTCCACCATCAGCCCAAGGTGCTCACCGCGTTTCTGAACGTCAGTCCGTCAAGTCAGGCAGCAGCGCCGCACCCCGCGTCGACGAGTGCGAAGTACTGGTTGCGCAGCCGCCAGTATTCGAGGATGGCGAGCCGCCAGTCGGCGTGGTTATCCATGCGTATTACCCCGAAGTGCTGCAAGATATTCTGCGCCGTTTGATTAAACTGCCTGAACGCCTGCATCTCTACGTAACCTGCGTAGCCGGTCGTGACGATGAGATCTGTGCTCAACTGACGGCCAGCACTTTAAGTTTTTCGCTATACCGGGTGCCGAACCACGGCAGGGACGTTTTGCCGTTTCTGCGGGTGCTGCCGTTCTTGCGTGCCGATAATATTCGCACGCTGGTCAAGCTGCACACCAAGCGTTCGCTGCACTTGGGCGCAGAGAACGACTGGGGCGTTGAACTATTCGATGACCTGCTGGGCCCGGTACGATTCAGTCGAGCGCTGGAACACCTTGCCGACCCGGTGCACGTTCCAATGCTGGGGCCCCAGCGATACCTGCTGCCAGTCACCCGATTCCTCAGCGAAAGCAATCGCGCCTTGCTTGTCACCTTGGCCGAGCGTGGCGGCATTGATCCGCAAGGCATCAACGAAGCGGATTATTTCGCCGGCACCATGTTCTTTGCGCGCACGGAAGTGTTTGCCCCTCTGGAGCGGATGCAACTCACGAGCAACGATTTCGAAGCTGAAAGCGGCCAGCTCGACGGCACGCTCGCACACACTTTGGAGCGTTTTTTCGGCGTTCTGGCGAATGTTGGTCGCCAGCAGCGCAATATCGACCTTTATCAGCGCTGGCTGGCGAGTCGACAACTGGCTGCCGTCGAGGTTGAAGGTTTACCCGCGCGACTGGCGAGCTGGCCGCGGCAACCGGACGTGTTGTTGGTGTTGACCGACACTGCGGGTGACATCGAACTGTTGCGTTCCAGCCTGGCAAGCATCGATCGTCAGCTTTATCAGGCGGCGGCCATCGTGGTGCTCTCCAACGCCGAACCTGTTGGTGTGACACCAGCGGCCAATCTGGTCTGGCTACCGCTGGCCGAATCCTGGCCGAGCCAGCTCAATGAGTTGTTGCAGGAGATCGACGTCGACTGGTGGTACCTGCTACGGGGAGGAGACGAACTTGATCCTCACGCGCTGCTTTTGCTCGCCGAAGGCATCGCGCTGAATCCCGGTGTCAGCGCGTGCTACAGCGATGAAGACTCACTGACCGCTGAAGGCTGCCAGAGCCCGGTATTCAAGCCGGATTTGAATCTGGATATGTTGCGCAGTTATCCGTATGTCGGCCGCGCACTGTCCTTCAGTCGCGAAGCCGCACTGGCTGCTGACGGCTTTGATCCCGCCTTCAGCGAACTGGCGCCCCATGATTTGCTTTTTCGGCTGATTGAAACTCACGGTCTGGGGACTGTCGGGCACCTCGCGGATGTGCTGGTGCATCAGGCCATCAATTTCCCCCAGTGGCTCAGTGAGCCCCAAGTCATCGCGAACTCGGCACTCATCGTCGGGGCGCACTTGCAGCGCTTGGGCGTGGCTCATGAGCTGCAGGCCGGACCGTTGCCGATGGCTAACCGTGTGGTCTACCGACATGCGGAGCAGCCGCTGGTCTCGATCCTTATTCCCACCAAGGACTGCCTGCCGATGCTACTGCGCTGCATCGAAAGCATCATGGAGAAAACCAGCTATACGAATTACGAACTGATCATCATCGACAACAACAGCGAAACCGACGAAGCCCGGGACTGGTTCAACGGTATGGAACTGTTGAACAATCCGAAAGTGCGCATCCTGCGTTATCCACACCCGTTCAACTATTCGGCGATCAATAATTTTGCCGCCAGCCATGCCCACGGCGATTACCTGGTGCTGCTCAACAACGATACGGCGATCATTGATGGCGACTGGCTTGGAGCGCTGCTCCATCACGCCCAGCGGCCAGAAGTGGGGATAGTGGGCGCCAAGCTGTTATTCCTCGACGGGACTGTCCAGCATGCAGGCGTGGTACTCGGGTTGCGTGGCGTTGCAGACCACCCGTTTATCGGCGATTCAATGCAGTCCAACGGCTACCTTCACCGCTTGCATCTTGATCAGAACTACAGCGCGGTCACCGCTGCCTGCCTGATGATCAGCACCGAGCTGTACCAGCAAGTGGGTGGCATGGACGAGGTCGGCCTGGCCGTTTCCTTTAACGATGTGGATCTGTGCCTGAAAGTCGGCCAGGCCGGACGGCTGATTGTTTGGACGCCTTATGCGCTGCTCGTTCACGAAGCCAGTGTGAGCCAGAACAACGTCGACACGACCAAGGAGGAAGCCAAGCGCAAACGGTTCAAGAGCGAACAGTCGGTGATGTACCAGCGTTGGCTTGCGCAAATCGCCAATGATCCGGCCTACAACCGCAACCTGACTCTGGAGGGCAGTGGTTTTTCCTCCAAATACCGCACCGATACTGACTGGCACCCGTTCGCCAGTCGTGAGTTGCCTCACGTGCTGTGTCACCCCCTCGACTCTTTCGGCAGCGGACACTACCGCGTGCGTCAGCCTTTCGCTGCCCTGAAAGCGGCGCAGCTGATCGGCGGAACGGTGAGCGACGAGGGGCTGCAACCGACAGAACTGGAGCGTATTGCGCCGGACACGATCATTTTCCAGGGGCAGCACACAACGCCTCATCTGGAGTACATGCAAGACACCAAGGCATTCTTCAGGGCGTTCAAGGTGTACGAGCTGGACGACTATATTCTTGACGTGCCCGCTGGCAATTTGAACCACGAATTGCTTCCCAAAGACATTACCCAACGCTTGAAGAAAGCCGTAGGGCTGTGCGATCGGTTGGTGGTGTCGACCGAACCGCTGGCCAATGCGCTGAAGGGCTTCAATACCGACATCCGGGTGATGGAAAACCGTCTGCCGAGCCACTGGTGGAGCGACCTGACCAGCCATCGCCAACAAGGCCGCAAGCCTCGGGTTGGCTGGGCCGGCGGCTCGAGTCACAGCGCCGATCTGCAGGTCATCGCCGAAGTGGTTCGTGCGCTGGAAGGCGAAGTTGAATGGGTGTTCATGGGGATGTGTCCCCCAGCACTGCGTCCCTATGTCCATGAGTTCCATAGGGGGGTGAGTATCGAAAAATACCCGCAAAGACTGGCCGGTCTGAACCTGGATCTGGCTTTGGCACCGCTGAAAGACAACTTTTTCAACGCCTGCAAAAGCAATTTGCGCTTGTTGGAATATGGCGCCTGTGGTTTCCCCGTGATCTGCTCGGACATCGTTTGTTATCGGGGTGATTTCCCGGTGACGAGGGTCAGGAATCGTTCGCAAGACTGGATTGCCGCTATTCGCGAACATCTTGCCGAACCCGATGCCAGCGCCAGGGCTGGGGAGGCCCTGCGCAGCGTTGTACTCGATCACTGGATGCTCAAGGACGAACATCTGTTGGCGTGGCGAAACGCCTGGCTGGCGGACTGAACAAGAGGCCTGCATTGCGCGCGGGTCTCTTTCAGGTCTTTCCCACAGTCGCGCAAAGCGCTCAAGCTTGTTCGATACCAGCCCGAAAAAAGCCTCACAGTCTTTAAACTGTGGGGCTTTTCCATTTCCGCAGGGGAGTGCAGAGCGGCTAAATCTCCTTGACCGGCGTCTCCCCCGTTGCCCCCTTGATCAACCCGATCACATGCAAGCAATCTGCCTTGTTCACATAAGATTCGCCACTGGCGATGGTCTCGTGGTTACCCGCCCTCAGCCTCCAGCGCCATTGCCCTTTGCCGGTGCTCGGGGTGCCTTTGGATTGCCTGTAAATCTCGAAATACATTCAGTTCGCTCCATGCGATTCATTGTGCGACAGCCTGTGTGGCGCATGGTCGCAAGCCTAGCGCAGAGGGTTTTTTTGGCTATCGGACATTTGTTTCCAATCGTTGGCGGATGTTTCTGAAGGGCGCGGGCTAGAGCGCGGGAATCGGCCTCTGGATTGGCCGATATGACGCCGTCTGCTCCTTGCAACGCCGTCGGCGCTCCTGCTTAATACGGGACGGCTCATGGCGTCGAACATCGTGCGGCGACCGACAATCACTATAAAAAGAGCACTCCTTTGACTGAGCACGGAACGCAGCAGGCCGGGCAGGTGACGTTATCGCTGGTGGTCCCCGTTTTTAACGAGGAGGACAGCCTCGACACCTTTTTGCGGCGCATCAATGAAGTCTTTCAGACGCAGGCGTCAATCGATCTTGAACTGGTGTTCGTCAATGACGGCAGCACCGATGCCACGCTCGAACGCCTGCTCGAATATCAGCGTCAGGATATGCGCCTGCGTATCGTCGACCTGAGCCGCAACTTCGGCAAAGAAGCGGCGCTGTCCGCCGGTTTGCAGATCGCGACCGGACAGATCGTGGTCCCCATCGATGCTGATTTGCAGGACCCGCCGGAGGTCATTTTGCAGATGATCGAGCGTTGGCGAGAAGGCTTTGAAGTGGTGCTCGGTCACCGCATCAGCCGTCGCAGCGACACCTGGGCGAAACAGACTTCCGCTCACTGGTTCTATCGCCTGCACAACAAGATTGCCGAACAACCTTTACCCGAAAACGTCGGCGATTTTCGTCTGATGGATCGCTGCGTGGTCGATGCCTTGCTGACGCTGCCCGAATCCCGGCGCTTCATGAAAGGCCTGTTTGCCTGGGTCGGCTTTCGCACCACACATGTCGATTACGAACGTCCGGAGCGCGTGGCGGGGCAGAGCAAGTTTAATGGTTGGCGCTTGTGGAATTTCGCCCTGGAGGGCATCACCAGTTTCAGCACCGAGCCATTGCGGGTCTGGACGTATGTCGGCGCGCTGGTGTCACTGGTGTCCTTTGCCTTCGCCATTTTCATTGTCGTGCGCACATTGATTCACGGCATCGACATGCCCGGTTATGCCTCGCTGATGGTGGCTGTGACCTTTCTCGGTGGGCTGCAATTGATCGGCATCGGCGTGCTCGGTGAGTACCTGGGCCGCACGTATATCGAATCCAAACGCCGGCCGGTTTTTCTGGTGCGTCGCGTCTACGACCCCAAGGACTGATACATGGATCTCAAGGAAACCGACATCCTCGGCGACAGCATCGGCGAGCATTGGTATTACTGCTCGAAAGCCGCAGCCACCACACGGATGCTCGGTGAAGCACCGATCAAGCGAATCCTCGATGTCGGCGCCGGCTCGGGATTTTTCTCCCACCATTTGCTGACGCACACCGATGCACGCGAAGCGTGGTGCGTGGATATCAGCTATCCCGCCGACTCCAGCGCGACCACCGCCGGCAAACCGGTGCACTACCGTCGCGGGATCGAAACCATCGATGCCGATCTGGTGTTGTTGATGGACGTACTGGAGCATGTCGATGACGACCTCGGTTTGCTCAAGATGTACGCCGATAAAGTGCCGTCGGGCAGTCGATTCCTGATGACTGTGCCGGCGTTCCAGTTCTTGTGGAGCGGGCACGATGACTTTCTCGAGCACAAGCGCCGCTACACCCTGGCTCAGTTCGAAACGCTGGCGCGGGATGCTGGTTTGACGGTGCAGCGCGGTGCCTATTATTTCGGCGCGGTGTTTCCGCTTGCGGCGGCACTACGCTTGTTGCCGCAAGGTGCGCAAGCCCGGCCGCCGCGTTCGCAACTCAAGCGTCATCATCCGCTGGTGAACGCTGTCCTCAAAACCTTGTGCAGCCTTGAACTGCCGTTGCTGGGCGTGAACCGCCTGGCCGGGTTGAGTGTGTTCGTGCTGGCGCGCAAACCGTGACCTCGACGAAAAAAGACATATTGATCCAGCGTGGTTTGCGCTTTGCCGTGACCGGGCTGTTCGTCACCGCGCTGCATGGGTTGGTGGCGGTGCTGTTCATCAACTTCATTGCGGCGCAACCGCCGCTGGCCAACGGCGTGGCGTTTGCCGTAGCGACGGTGGTTTCCTACGTGATCAACACCACCTGGAGTTTTTCTGCCCGCTTGCACGGACGAACGCTGCTGCGTTTTTTGCTGGTGTCCGTGGGCGGCTTCTTCCTCGCCATGTTCGTTGCCTGGGCCGCGCAGGTTGCCGGGCTGCACTATCTGCTGGGCATCGTTGCGGTGGCACTGACGATTCCAGCGTTCACCTTTGTCTTGCACAATTTCTGGACATATCGATGAAGGTTTCACGAAACCACCCGGCGCTGGGCCTGTTGCCTTTGCTGCTCGGCCTTCTGGCATTTTTCTGTGTGATCGGGCCGCAAGCGCTGGATCCGCAAAACATTGCCTGGCTGGAGCAGGGCGATCCGGCGACGCATTATCTGGGCTGGGAATATTTCCGCCATTCACCCTGGACCTTTCCGCTGGGGCTTAACCCTTTCTATGGTCTGGAGTTGGGCAATTCGATTATTTTCTCCGACTCCAATCCGCTGCTGGCGTTGCTGTTCAAGCCATTCAACGCGTGGTTACCGGCGACCTTCCAGTACTTCGGCCTGTGGCTGCTGGCGTGTTTCGTTCTGCAAGCCTGGTTTGCCTGGAAACTGCTCGGGCTGATGACGGGTAATCCGCTGATTCGCTTGCTGGGCACAGGTTTGCTGGTGTTTTCGCCGCCGATGTTCCTGCGCATGGGCGGACACCTTTCCCTGTCCGGGCATTTCCTGATTCTGGCGGCGCTGTACCTGGCGCTATTACCGAACCTGTATCGACGCGGACTCGCCTGGGGCGCGCTGTTGGCGGTCACCGCGATGGTGCATGCGTACCTGCTGGCGATGGTGGCGCTGATCTGGGTGGCGGATCTGCTCGGCAAGACCTTCAGCCAACAATTGACTCGACGTCAGGGGCTGCTCGAAGGCGTGTTGCTGTTTGCCGGGGTGAGTGTGAGTTGCTGGCAGGCCGGTTACTTCGCTATTGCTGACGGCGCGCAATCCGGCGGTTTCGGTTTGTACCGGATGAACCTGCTGTCGCCATTGGACCCGGCAGGCTGGTCATTGATTTTGCCGAATTTGCCGAAAGCCAGTGGCGATTACGAAGGCTTCAACTATCCGGGCCTTGGCGTGTTGTTGCTGGTGCCGTTGGCACTGATTGCCTGGCTGAGAAACCGCCAGCCGCTGAAGGATGAGCTTCGCGTTCGGCCTTGGTTATTGCTGGCGCTGATCGGTTTATCGTTGTTCGCGCTATCGAACCAGATCGGTGTCGGCGCACACACGTTCAGCTACCCGCTACCGAAAATCGCCATCAAACTGGCGAATGTTTTTCGCGCCTCGGGGCGGATGTTCTGGCCGGTGTTATACGCGCTCATTCTGATGGTGATGTTCCTGCTGGTGCGCGGTTACCGGCCACGCATCGTCATCGCGCTGCTGGCGCTGGCCTTGACGTTGCAGGTCGTCGACACGCGCAACGGCTGGATGGGGTTGCGCAACGGCAAGTTGATGACGCCGTCCGCAGAATGGGTAACGCCGATGCGTGATCCGTTCTGGGCGAGTGCAGCGGCGCATTACTCGAAGGTGCGCAGTCTGATGCCGCAGAATCAGTCCGAACGCTGGCAAATGATTGCCTATTTCGCCGCGACTCACGGCCTGAAAACCGACGCCGTCTATCTGGGACGCATGAGTTCCACCGCGCTGGATCAGGCCCGGCAGAAATCGCAGCGCATGCTTGAGTCGGGTCAATACGATGCCGACTCGTTGTACATCCTCGACGATTCCGTGCTGGCCGATGCCGCCAAAAGCGTCAACAGTGAAACGGATCTGCTGACCCGGGTGGATGGTCTGGTAGTGCTGGCGCCGGGCTGGAAGCATTGTTCTCAATGCCTGAGCGTGCCGGATGAAGGGCGGCGCATGGCATTGCTGGCATTGATGCGTCCGGGTCAGACACTGGTCTTCAACTACGCCGCCCGGCAGTTGGCCAGCGGTTGGTCGGCCTCGGAAAACTGGGGAACATGGTCGGCGGGGCAGCAAGCGCAGATCGACTTGCGGGTTTCGCCCGAGGCGCGCTCGATTGCGCTGGAGGTCATGGCATTCGTTTTGCCGCAACATCCGGCACAGCGGGTGATTGTCAGTGTGAATGGCGAGCAGGTGCTGAGCACGCGGCTGGTGCAACATGAGGATAATCATCTGGAGATCCCGATCAGTCCTGCGATCCGTCAGCATCTGGCAGACCATGATCGCCTGACGATCGAGCTGCAATTGCCCGACGCCATCAGTCCTGAACAATTGGGCATCAATGACGATTCCCGGGTCATGGGACTGGGCTTGAAGCGCTTGACGGTGAACTGACGCAGCGTGGCGATGGACGCCGGGGCCTCGGCCTTTCTACACTGCCGGTATTCCGGGGGGCAGGGGGCAATGGATGAACCGCAATGAACTTCGCAAGGCCGACATCAACCTGATGGTGGTGTTCGAGACCTTGATGCTCGAACGCAATGTGACCCGGGCGGCGGAGAAACTGTTTCTCGGCCAGCCCACTATCAGCTCGGCGCTCAACCGCTTGCGGACGATGCTCAACGATCCGCTGTTTATCCGCGTCGGCCATCGCATGGAGCCGACGGCCCGTGCCGAAGATATTTTCCGCCATCTCAAGCCGGCGCTGGATTCACTCTCGGTCGCGCTGAGCCTGACCCGCGATTTCGACCCGGCCGTCAGCACCATGACCTTTCGCATTGGTCTTTCCGATGACGTCGAGTTCGGCCTGCTGCCGCCGCTGTTGCGGGCGTTGCGCCAGGAAGCGCCGAACGTGGTGTTTGTGGTGCAGCACGTTGATTACTGGCGCATCCCCGACCTGCTCGCGGCGGGGGATATCACGGTCGGCATCAGCCAGACCCGCGGTCTGCCGGCCAATGCCAAACGCAAACTACTGCGGCATATCCAGCCGAGCATCCTGCGCGCCGACGCCAGCGATACACCGCTGACTCTGGATGAATATTGCGCGCGTCCACACGTGCTGGTTTCGCACACGGCCAACGTCAGTGGTTTTGCCGATGAGTGGCTCGCCGAGCTCGGGCGCACTCGTCAGGTGGTGCTGTCAGTGCCGCAATACAGTGCGTTGCCGGCGCTGCTGGCCGGCACCGACCTGATTGCCAGCCTGCCGGATTACACCGCAGCGGCCATGGCCACTTCAGGGCTGTTGTTCAAGGAACCCTTTCCGTTCAAGACGCCGACGCTGGATCTGTCGATGGTCTGGCTCAGCCATGTGGACAGCGATCCGGCCGAGCGCTGGCTGCGTTCCAGGCTGGAGCAGTTCATGAGCGAACGGCCGTTGAGCGCATCCTGAGCCACAACACCTTGTAGGAGCTGCGGCACGCTGCGATCTTTTGATCTTCAAGTCTCGAGTTCAAAAGATCGCAGCCTCGTTTCACTCGACAACTCCTACAGGGGATTAGTGATGAGCCGCGTGTGCTATATGTACGACCTTTCTGCCAACTCACCGGGGAGCTGCAATGCCACACCTGCACATGGAATACACCGCCAACCTGCCGCAGTTGAACGCCGACGTCGCGTTGATGCGGCTCAACAACACCCTGGTGGGCTCCGGTCAGTTCGCGGCGGAGTTCGATATCAAAAGTCGTGCAATTAAGGTCGAGACTTTCAAGGTCGGCACCGCCATGGCCGAGCGCGCCTTCATTTATGTGAAGCTGGCGCTGCTCAGCGGGCGTTCGCCGCAGATCAAGAAGCAGTTGTCGCAAAGCCTGCTGGCGGTCTTGCAGGACCTGTGCGAATGGCCGGCCGGCGTCGAAGTGCAGCTATGTGTCGAACTGGTCGACATGGATCGCGAGTCTTACAGCAAAACTGCGATGGGTGTGTAGGACTCAGGCCGCTTCGAGTTCGCTGCACACCTTGACCACCTGCTCGCGCAACCACAGGTTGGCGCTGTCCTGATCAACGCTCTGGCTCCACTGCATGTCGAGGGTGAAGCCCGGCAAGCCGTTCGGCGCCTCACAGTGATTGAACACCGCCTCGTTGGTCAGCAAACGCTGGATACGGCGGGGCAGGGTGAGGATGAAGTCGGTGCCGGTGATCATTTTCAATGCCGCGCTGTAGCTGTTTGAGCGCGCGACGATCTGGCGTTTTTGCGCCTGCCGCGCGAGCCAGCCGTCGACCATGTTGGTGGTCGATGTCCATGGCGTTGGAAACACGTGCCGACGTTCGGTAAAGGCCTGCAGACTCAGGCGCGGTTCCAGTGGCGTGGCGCGTTTGTCGAAGACGCAGACCAGATCATCCTCCAGCAGCATCCGTGACTTCAGGTCAGTGTGGTGGCGGTGGAAGTTGGGGCCGAAGCTGATCACCAGATCGAGGCTGCCGTCGCGCAGTTCATCCGCCGGGACGTCGGTCTCGAACTTGTGCATGTTGACCATCACCGGCAGGTCATCGAAATCGAAACGTTTCAACAGGCGCGGCAGAATCAGTTGCTCGAAGTATTCCGGCGCGCAGATGTTGAAGGTGACGGCTTGCCGGGTCGGGTCGAACGTGGGGGCGCCAGCGTGGCACAGGTTGATGCTTTCGAGGATCTTCTGCACATGGCCATACATGGTGCTGGCCTTGTAGGTAGGGCGCATGCCGGTGCGGGTGTTGATGAACAGTTCGTCTTCGAAACTGGTGCGCAGTTTTTTCAAACAGTAACTGACGGTGGACTGGCTGACGAACAGGGTTTCTGACACATCGGTAACGCTGCTTTGCTCATAAACAGCGATAAACACCATGAGATCCTGCATGTCGAGCTTTCGTAGCAAGTTACTGTTCAGCATCCGTTCTGTCTCGCTGTGCTCCTTGCGCTGAATCCGCGCAAACGTGTGCGAATGATCCTAACGGAACGATGGTGCCAGGACAAAGCTCTGTAGGACGTTTCACGGTCAGTTGTGGGACAGAAAGTTTTAGTAACACGACGTCACGAATTAAACCGCTGAAAGATGGCCAGAAGCCTTTAGTTCGACGAGGGAAAGTGTCGGGCGTAATGCCTGGGATCGAAGCGCCACACCATCAACAGCATCACGCCCATCACAGCGGTCAGTGACCACCAGGCCCACTCGAAACTCCCGAGCCCATCGCGGATCATTCCGGCCAGCAGCGGCGAAAGGCCGGCGATCAAGTAACCGATGCCCTGCACGAATGCGGTCAGCCCACCGGCGCGTTGCGGGTTGTCGAGGTGATCGAGCGAGACGATCAGGCTCATCGGAAACAAACCGCCAATGCCCAGCCCCAACAGGCAGGGCCACAGCAGGCTGAGCTGTTGTGGGCTGAGGATCAGGCCGCAAAACCCGGTGATGATCAGCAGCAGTAACGCCATCAGAATCACACGCCGATCCCGGCTGCGATTGGCGATCGCGGGCACCACCAGGCCGGAAATCACCTCCATGGCCGTCAGAAAACCTAACAACAGCCCGGCGTTTTGTTCGCTCCAGCCTTTTTCCACGTAGTACGGCGCGAGCCAGGCCAGTACGCAGGTGTAGGACGCCGTCCCCAGGCCAAAGAAGATGGCCAGTAACCAGGCGCGGGAATTGGCGAAGAACGAATCTTTCCTGCTGGCGGTCGCCAGCGAGGTGCTCAACTGGCGACGTTGCGACCACCAGAACACCAGCGCGAGCAATGCCAGAATCGCCCAGATGGCCAAACCGCTGCGCCAGTTCCCGGTTTGCACCATCACTAGCGGTGCCAGCGTGGCTGCAATGGCGGCGCCGCCCATGATCGACGTGACGTACAAACCCATGCACAGCGCGACGTTGTCGGCGAAGCGCGATTTGATCAGCACAGGCATCAACGCTTGAATCAGCGCAATACCGATGCCCGCCAACACGGCGCTGAAGATCAACTGAACTGCGGTGTCGATAAACAACCGCGACAACGTTGCCAGGGCAATCACCAGCAACGACAACAGCACCATCCGCTGTTCGCCCAGCCGTTGACTGATGCCAAGACTGAAAAACATCGCCAGCCCCATGGCCATCACCGGCAGCATGGTCAGCAGTGACGCGACACTGAAGCTCAGCGGGATGTCAACGCGAATGGCCGACAACAAGGGGCCGACTGCTGCCATCGACGGACGTAAATTGAGCGCGACCAGAATAATGGCAAGCATCAGCCAGGCAGCGGGACGGGCAGTGGCGCGGACGTTTTCCATCATCAGACCTTTGGGCGGGGTAGATGATTAGGCGCAGAGCCGTCTAGTCCGGGCAAACCAGAAATTGCGCAGCCCTTCTTAAAAATCAAATACCGATCCCTGTAGGAGCTGTCGAGTGTAACGAGGCTGCGATCTTTTAAAGATCAAGATCAAAAGATCGCAGCCTGCGGCAGCACCTACAGGGGGCGCATTGTCTGCTGAATAAAAGCTGAACCATTCTCAAATACTTCGCAAGTTTCAGCGTATGACCCAACGCCAACTAATCGTTGGCGTCTTTTTCACAAAAAATTGATGGTTGTCTGCTTAAAGTTTGTCATGCCTTAGTTAATGAAAATTTCACAATTGATGGTTTTATCGTTGGCCGAGGCTCTTCTTTTCAGGAAATGCCCCTTTTTATGTTGAAGTTAAAAGCCGTGCGCCCGGAATGGGTGACGTTGGTCGCCAGTGCCTTTCTTTTGATCGGTTTCAATTTTGTCCTCTGGCAGCACCTCTTCGAGATCACTGCCGCCGATGGCAAGGGCATCGCCATGCGCGTGGCGTTCGGGGTAATGATCCTCGCGGCATTCAACATTGTGCTGACCTTTCTGGCCTTTCGTCCGTTGCTCAAACCGCTGTTGACGCTGATCTTCCTGGTCAGCGCTGGCGTGGCTTACTTCATGAGTCAGTATGGCGTCATGATCGATGCCGGCATGTTTCGCAACTTTGCCGAAACCAATGCAACGGAAGTGCGTGATCTGCTCTCGTTGAAGTTGTTTGCTTATATTCTGTTACTCGGTGTTTTGCCCTCCTGGTTGGTGTGGAAGTTACCGATTAATTATCGTCGCTGGCACCGTGAGTTGTTCAGTAAAGTTATTGTCGGTGTCGCCTCGGCAGCCGTCATTGGCGGTGTAGCCCTGGCCAACTATCAGGGCTTGTCTTCACTGTTTCGCAATCACCACGAAATTCGCCTGATGCTGGTGCCCAGCAATTACATTGGAGCGTCGGCCGGTTACCTGCGTGAACAGGTGGTCTCGGCGCAGCAACCGTTCGCCAGGATCGGCGAAGACGCCCAGCGCAATCCCGCTCTGAAACTCCAGCCACGCAAATCCCTGACCGTACTGGTAGTGGGTGAGAGCGCTCGTGCGGAGAACTTCGGCATCCTTGGCTACAACCGCGATACGACGCCGCAACTCGACAAGGAAGCCGGGTTGATCGCCTTTACCGATGTACATTCCTGCGGCACGGAAACGGCTGTTTCGGTGCCGTGCATGTTCTCCAACATGGGGCGCAAGGATTACGACGCCAGCAAGGCGAAGAATGAAGAAGGTTTACTCGATGTGCTCAAGCGTGCCGGTATCGACGTGATCTGGCGTGACAACCAGTCTGGCTGCAAAGGCACCTGTGATCGAGTCACCCTGCAAGATGTCAGCAACCTGAAAGACCCGGCGCTGTGCGCCAACAGCGAGTGCCGCGACGAAATCCTCCTGCAAGGCCTGCAGGGTTTTATCGATCATCTCGACAAGGACACCGTTCTGGTTCTGCATCAAATGGGCAGCCATGGCCCGGAATACTTCAAGCGTTATCCAAAGGAATACGAGCACTTCACCCCGGTATGTGAAAGTAACGCGCTGAATAACTGCAGCCGCGAAAGTATCGTCAACGGTTACGACAACACGCTGGTGTATACCGACCATGTGCTGTCGAGCCTGATCGATGTATTGCGCAGCAATCAGGACAAAGTCGATACCGCCATGTTGTACCTGTCGGACCACGGTGAGTCGCTGGGCGAGTACAACTTGTTCCTGCACGGTACGCCTTACATGTTGGCGCCGGAGCAACAAAAGCATGTAGCGATGCTGGCGTGGTTTTCCGATAACTATCAGAAGGCTTATTCGGTCGACACCCATTGCCTGCAGATGAGTCGTGACAAACCGCTGAGCCAGGACAATCTGTTCCACTCGATGCTGGGTCTGCTGGAGGTCAAGAGCAAGGTCTATCAGCCTGATCTGGACATGTTTGCCGGTTGCCGGGGGGCGGTGATCGACGGTGTCCTGGCCAAAGACTGACCCCGTCCCTTGCAGGAACTGCCGAAGGCTGCGATCTGTTGATTTTGCTTTTCGGGATCAAAAGAGCGCAGCCTTCGGCAGCTTCTGCACCTAACAGGCCTTTCGCCTTCCTCTGTCAGACTATTCTTGCTCTTTGGCAGGACATTTCGTTACAGCTCTTGCCCTTCACAGGCGCGTAAATCGCCGGTGGCGATATATACTGCGCGCCATTCTTCAAGGGAGAGCCGTGTGGCCATCGATATTCACTGGATTCGCGACAACGAAAGCCTCGCGCAGTTTTGCGCCGAGTGGCAGCAGCTGCCGTTCGTTGCCCTCGACACCGAATTCATGCGGGTCGACACCTTCTACCCGATTGCCGGTCTGTTGCAGGTCGGCGACGGCAAACGCGCCTACCTGATCGATCCGCTGACCATCAACGCCTGGCAACCGCTGGCCGCATTGCTGGAAAACCCGGCGGTGCTCAAAGTCCTGCACGCGTGCAGCGAAGACCTCGAAGTGCTGTTGCGTCTTACCGGTAGCCTGCCGGCGCCGATGTTCGACACACAACTGGCCGCCGCCTACCTGAACCTCGGTTTCTCGATGGGCTATTCGCGACTGGTGCAGGACGTGCTCGGCATCGACCTGCCGAAGGGCGAAACCCGTTCCGACTGGTTGCAGCGCCCGTTGTCCGACACGCAAATCAGCTACGCCGCCGAAGACGCGGTGCATCTGGCGGAAGTTTTTGTACAACTGCGGCCGAAACTGTCTGACGACAAATTCGCCTGGGTGCTGGAGGACGGTGCCGAACTGGTCGCCAACCTGCGCCGTGAAACTGATCCTTACGAGGTCTACCGCGAAGCCAAACTGGCGTGGAAACTCTCGCGTGCGCAACTGGCCGTACTGCGTGAACTGTGCGCCTGGCGGGAAACCGAAGCCCGCGCCCGCGATCTGCCACGCAACCGTATCGTCCGCGAGCATTCGCTGTGGCCGCTGGCCCGCACGCAACCGGACAACCTCGCGGCACTGGGCAAGATCGAAGACATGCACCCGCGTACCGTGCGTCAGGACGGCCAATTTCTGCTTGATCTGATCAAGCGCTCTGGCAGTGTGGGGCCTGATCAATGGCCGCCGGCCGTACCGGAGCCATTGCCGATCGAAGCCGCTGCGTTGATCAAACAACTGCGCGCATTGGGCCAGGCTGAGGCCGAGCGTCTGGGCATTGCCCCGGAACTGATGCTGCGCAAGAAAACCCTCGAAGCCCTGGTCAAAAGCGGTTATCCCGAGGGTCCTTACCAATTGCCTGAGTCGTTGCGTGGCTGGCGCCGCGAACTCATGGGTCAGAAGCTGCTCGACAGCCTGGCCACCGCCGGAGAACAGCCTTGAAACGTATTTGTTCCATCTACCAAAGCTCCAAGCGCAGCGGCATGTACCTTTACGTGCTCAAGAGTGACGCGCTCGAGCGTGTGCCGGAAGCGCTGATGCTGGCCTTCGGCAAAGCAAAGCATTCGTTTGACCTGGTGCTGTCGCCCGAGCGCAAACTGGCCAGCGAAGACATCGTCGTCGTGCTGGAGAACCTCGACAAGCAGGGCTACCACCTGCAAATGCCGCCGGCCGAGGACGAGTACATCGAGCACTTGCCCGAAGAGTTGCTGCGCCGCAACGACCCGGTCTGATCTGCGAGGCTCTGCTCTGAGTCTCGGTTTACCCTGGAACTGTTTTTACCGCGATGGTCGCCCGAATCCGGCGGCCGTCTGCACGGTTTGCGAAAGGTTTGAAGATGCGCGTTCTGATTGCTGAACACGACCATGCGATATACGCCCGGCTGCTGCGTCAGGCAGTGCCCGAGCTTGAAGTACTGACCAGCGGCGACTCCGCCGAACTGGCCCGGCAGGCCGCCGATTGCCCGGTGTGGCTGGGCCAGCCGGACCTGCTCGCGACCCTGCTGCGCCAGGGCCACCAGCCACAATGGCTACAATCGACCTGGGCCGGCATCACACCGTTGCTCGCGGACGGCTTGCGCCGCGATTACCGTTTGACCCGGGCGGTCGGGATTTTCGGTCAGGTGATGGCTGAATACGTGCTGACGTATATCCTCGGCCACGAGCGCGAAGTGCTGGCGCGACTGGTCAGCCAGGTCGAACGCAAGTGGGACAACCGCAGCGGCCAGAGTCTGGTCGGACGTAAAGTGCTGATCGTCGGCACCGGCGACATCGGTCAGAGCGTGGCGCAGTTCCTGCTGCCATTTGGCATTGAGTTGTACGGCATCGCCAGCAGTGCCCGCGAGCAGGCGCCGTTTGTCGAAGTCGGTTCGATGGCCGATCTGCCACGGCTGGTGGGCGAGGTCGATTACGTGGTCAATCTGTTGCCGAACACCGAGCACACCCACGATATCTACGATGCGGCGCTGTTCAAGCAATTCAAACCGACCGGGTTGTTCATCAACGCCGGGCGCGGGGTTGCGGTGGTTGACGCCGATCTGGTGGAGGCGCTGAAGGAAGGGCATCTGGCGGGCGCGGTGATCGACGTTTGCCGTCAGGAGCCACTGCCGCAGCGCCACCCGTTCTGGACCGCGTGGGGCTTGCTGCTGACCGGGCACAGTTCGGCGCCGACGTCACCGGCGTTGATGGTGCAGCTGTTTGTCGAGAACCTGAAGGCGTATCAGGCGAGCGAAGCGTTGCGCGGGGAAGTGGATTTCAATCGCGGCTATTGAGTGTTCGCCGAATAACATGTGGGAGCGAGCCTGCTCGCGAAGGGGGAGTGTCAGCCAACATCATCGTTGTCTGACACACCGCTTTCGCGAGCAGGCTCGCTCCCACATTTGTTTTTGTGCTGGCTTAGAGGGTGAAGTCGCCTTCCGCCGCCAGTTCGTTCAGCGGGCGGCGCGGGCTCGGCTCCTCACGGGCTTGCAGGTATTCCGCCAGCGTTGCCTTGTCACCGAGTTTGCCGACCGCCACGGCCGCGTGCAGCGCGTAACCCTCAGGAATATTCAGCTCCTTGCGCGTCAGCTCCTGATCGAAACCGGCCATGCCGTGGGTGTGCCAGCCGCTGAGGCTCGCTTGCAGCGCCAGATGACCCCACGCCGAACCGGTATCGAAGGTGTGCCACAACGTCGGGGTTTCTTCGGTCGCACCTGGTGCGGTGAACGTGGTTTTCGAAATCACAATGACCAGCGCTGAGGCATGTTGCGCCCAGCTGCGGTTGAACTCGTTGAGCAGGCCCAGATAACGCTCCCAGTTCGGCGTATCGCGCCGTGCATACAGAAAGCGCCAAGGTTGCGAGTTGTACGCCGAGGGCGCCCAACGTGCCGCTTCGAAGAAGCTCAGCAGGGTTTCCTCCGGGATCGCTTCGCCGGTGAAGGCGCGCGGCGACCAGCGGTCGGTGAATTGCGGGTGAATGGCGTAGTCGGCAACGCGAGGGTTGGCACTCATCGAGAGATTCCTTGCTATGTTTGAGTCGGAAATTCGAATGAAAACCCGGCGGGATCAGTTGCGCTGAACGATGGGGTTTTCCGAGCCTGAGGGTTCACCACAATGCAACGCGGTCGAGCGTTAATGGCTTGTGGGCAAGGCTCCTTGCGACTGGCAAAGCTACGCGCCGCCACAAAAACTGACAAGTCCTGCACAACCGGCAGTCGCCAACGCTTGGCCCGCAAGGCCTTGAGCACTAGACTGGCGGCCTTTTCACCACCTGATGTTGATGCTTGAGCCATGGCCGCCAAAGTCGAACCGTTCTGGATACGCAAAACCCTCGATCAACTGGATCACGATGAATGGGAATCGCTGTGCGACGGCTGCGGTCTGTGCTGCCTGCAAAAGCTCGAGGATGAGGAAGACAACAGCGTTTACTACACGCGCATCGCCTGCAAACTGCTGGACCTGAACACCTGCCAGTGCAGCGATTATCCCAATCGCCTGAAGTTTGTCCCGGATTGCATCCAGCTCACCCCGGGCCAGGCTGAAGAATTCAAATGGCTGCCGCCGACCTGTGGTTATCGACTGGTCAGCGAAGGCAAGGATCTGCCGCTGTGGCACCACTTGGTGTGCGGCGACCGCGAAGCGGTGCACCATGAGCGGATTTCTCAGTCCGGGCGCATGCTCGCCGAAGGCAGCGTGCCGGAGGATGACTGGGAAGATCACCTGATTTTCCGCGCAGGTTAACTGCCTGCTGATTCAAGCTTTACCAAGGAGTGTGTATGGCTGTCGGATTGCAGCGGGTGTTGATGATCGCGCTGCTGGCACTGAGTGCGCCGGTCTGCGCGGCGAAGAAAGTCGATCTGGATTATCACGTGCGCCTGTTGCCGCAAAGCGATCAGGCCGAGGTGCGCCTGACCCTGGCCAAGGGCGAGGCGGTGCGCAGTCTTGATTTCGACCTCGGCGACGGCAGCCATTACAGCGACTTCAAGGCTGACGGCCAGTGGCTGTTGACCCCCGGCAAACAGACTCGCGGTGTCTGGCGCCCTCCCAGCGAAAAAGCCAGCCTGACCTACCGCGTACGCATCAGTCATGGCCGCAAGACTGGCAGCTTCGACACGCGCATGACTCCGAGTTGGGCGTTGCTGCGCGGTGATGAATTGGTGCCCCCCGCCAGGCTCGATCAGCAGGACGGCACAGAACTGGTCGCGCGCCTGCAATTCGAATTGCCCGACGGCTGGAAGAGCGTCGAAACCGCTTGGCCGCGCATTGGCAAAAACAAATTCCGCATCGACAACCCTTCACGCCTGTTCGACCGCCCGACCGGCTGGATGCTCGCCGGCCATCTCGGCAGCCGCCGCACTCGGCTTGGCGAAACCGAAGTCACCGTGACCTCGCCGCAAGGGCAGGGCATGCGCCGGATGGATATTTTGACGTTGCTGACGTTCGTCTGGCCGCAGGTGCAGGCCGTTTATCCACGCCATCCGGCCAAACTGTTGATTATCGGCGCCAACGACCCGATGTGGCGCGGCAGCCTCGGTGCGCATGAATCCATCTACGTGAACACACGGTTGCCGCTGGTCAGCGAAAACGGCAGCAGCGCGTTGGTGCGTGAGCTGGCGCAGGTGTTCGGGCGGATCAACGACGAGCAGCGCAGCGACTGGATCAGCGAGGGCTTTGCCGAGTATTACGCGATCGAACTGGTGCGCCGCGCCGGTGGCATGAGCGATGAGCGTTATCAAAGTTTGCAGGCGAAACTGGCCAGGGACAGCCAGAAAGTCACGACCTTGCGCGGCGAGCAGATCAGCCCTGCACAGGTTTCGAAGGCGGTGGTGATATTGCAGGAGCTGGATGGCGAGATTCGCTTGAAGACGCGCAACAAGCGTTCGCTGGATGATGTGTTGCGTGGGGCGATGCATCTGGGGACGGTGAGTACCAAGGAGTTTGTGCAACTGGCCGAGGGCGTGCTCGGCGAGACCTCCAAGGTCCTTGATACCGCGTTACAGCAGTAAAGATCAAAAGATCGCAGCCTTCGGCAGCGCCTACACCGATCTCTATAGGAGCTGCCGAAGGCTGCGATCTTTTGCTTTTAAACCATCAAACCCCGGCTTTAGGCGATTTCACCGAATCATTGCCTGTTACGGTAGCGGTGCTGGTCGCCGCTTCGGCATTGGCCTTGAGCTTGCTCAGTTCTTCTCCGGCCCGCTCGATCTTCGCCCGAACGTTGTTCATGTCCTGACGACTTTTCTCGATCAGGCTTTTCATCGAGCTGTGCCCGGTAATCCCGCGCGCCATCGCCACGCCGCCAATCGCCACCTGAATCAGGCCGAACACACCGCCACGGCGCAGGCCCTTGCCGACCATGATCACGCCACCGGCCAATGAGCCGATGCGCTCCCAGCCTTCAACGTTCTGCTCGGAACGGCTCTGGAACGGGGTGGATTCGATACGTTCGACGCGTTTGAGCTCGGTCATGATCTTTCTCCAGGCAATGAGTAATGGATAAACAAGCTGACTGTGCAGACGGTCAGCTCGTTCCATCCAATGTGCGACGTTTCAGCGGAATTTTGGCCCGGAGCGGGTGTTCAAGCCCTTGGCCATGCGGTCATAGAGCACGACGTTGACCGTCGCGGCGAGGTTCATGCAGCCGGTGGTCGGGATGTACACGACGTCTTCGCACCAGTCGCGAATCTCTTTATCCAGCGAGCCGTCTTCGGGGCCGAAGATGTACAGGGCGCGATCCGGGTGAGTGTATTCCGGCAGCGGGCGGGCGCCCTCGACCAGTTCCACGGCGACGGGCACGCAGTTGAGCGGGAGGATCTTTTTCAGATCGTCGATGCCGATCAGCGGGATGTCGTAGTGCACGCGTTTGGTGTCGGTGACGAAGTCGGCGGCGCGTTCATAACGCTTGCCGGTGTAGAACACCGACGCCACGCCATAGCAGCCTGCGGCGCGCATCACCGAACCGACGTTCTCCGGTGATTTAGGGTTATACAAACCAATGCAGCTGTACCGTTTGTCTGCCACGAGCGGGGTGCCTTCGGGAAAAAGAGCGCGATTATACGGGGATAAGATCAAAAGATCGCAGCCTTCGGCAGCTCCTACAGGGAAAACGCATTCCACATGTAGGAGCTGCCGAAGGCTGCGATCTTGATCGTTCCCACGCTCCGCGTGGGAATGCAGCCCGGGACGCTCCGCGTCCCCTTCAAAGCCGAACGCGGAGCGTCCGAAGAGGCATTCCCACGCAGAGCGTGGGAACGATCATGACTTGCTCAGTCTTCTTTTTTCATGAGGCCGGCCAATGCGGCAAACGGGTCACGTTTTTTTGGATGAGGCTCGCCTGACGCTCGCTCAGGCTGGTCGTTCAGTGGAACGGGCGCGGCAAGCGGCACTCGATCATTCTGGGCGTCTGACTCTGGGTTTTGTATTCGGTGTCGAGGCCGAGCAACTCATGCGGGTGATGAGCACTTTGCATGGAGAGCTTCGGCATATGCAGCTCATACTGCACACCCAATCTTCACCGATGCTGATAACGGAGCTGCTGGAGCGCCAAATTGATGTCGCGTTCATCCGGCCTTCGAGTCATACGCAGGGTCTGAATGTGCGGACGCTGCGCAGCGAGAAACTGATTGCCGCGGTGCCGGCTGATCACGCCTTAGCGAAGCAAACTACGATTCGTCTCACACAACTCGCCGCAGAACCCATGATCGGAGTGCCGCGCGAACAGGCGCCCGTACTATATGACGCCATCCAGGAATATGCGGATCGATATGGCGTGGCGTTGCAGCCCGTTTACCATTCGGAAACCCTGATGATGGCGCTGTCATTGATTACTTCGGTCGGTGGAGTGTGTTTGTTGCCAGAGCATTCGGCACTCATCTTTCCCAAGGGTGTGGTGGCAGTACCTCTGGGTGAAGAGTCGCCTTTATTGGAGCTCGCGTTGGCCTGGCATCCTGAGAACAGATCATCTGCTTTGACGGCATTCATTGATGCGTTCCTTGATCAAGAACCGCAAAGCTGATCGGATGATTTCGCGGTCATCAAGTGATCGTGGCTTCTCTTTGGCGGTGCCTAGTGCAAATGCTGACCAAGCGAAGCCTACGTATTGAGTTTTCGAAGAAGGTCGAGGTATTCACCAGCGTTGACTCGCCGATGGCCAACCTGATGCTGTCGGTCAGGGGAGCCTTGTTGCGTATATAGGGGCCGCAAGACGAACAGATTGTCGCAGTCCAGTCTTAGACCTTGGGCGGGCCGTGTAAATCAATGGACGTGGCTGGACCTAAGAAGAGAAGCCATGTGTGAGACAGACGTCTTAGGGATAGGTTTTCAGTTCTGGACACCGGGTAGGCAGCATGGTGAAAACCGTCGCGATTGTCGGTTGGGTTGGGCCAGGAACACATCCACTCGGTAGGCCTGCGACAGGTCGAAAACCTTAGCGCACGATTTTTCCGGATTCTGTAGGCATCCCGTAAACAACCCAATCTTACGCTTAAAAATGAGCGGCACTTGACGACAGACAGTACGCCGCTGGGCTCTATCTCAAACGGCCCAAGATTCAAGGCTCGCTGCGCAAAAGAGTATGACGCTTGGGATGACCCTTTGGCGGATCGATAGCCTGCATAAAGCTAATTATCGTCCGTTCATCAGGTGCTCGTAAGAGCTTTTTAATTACCCTTGACTGCAGTGTCGAAATGGAAACGTGCTCGCCAAGTAGCAGACCATCATAAACCAGCGCATGTCGAATAGCCGGGCAGTTTAGAAGAAAATCATCAAGATCAAAAGTTATATCTGTACCCAAAGCACTGTTAATTATCAAAAGATCAAACGGCTCGATAGCGTATTCGATCATCGCCAACAATTCTGCAATTGTCTCCACGGGAGCGATTCGGTGATAACCCTGCTGATTCAGCATTTTCTCAATACTCAATCGCTGCGCAGGTTGATCGTCAACAACCAAGATACGTAAAGAGGGGGTTGGCATTTTTGATCCTTATATAGTGGGTGAGTAAACGGCAACTGCAGATGACGATGCGGACCTACAAACTGATGCCATAAACGTTATGGGGAGGTGGTCAAACCCTACCTGCCGCTACCTCTGAGTGGGGCCCGTGACTGAAGCCAGTTAACGAGTTCTTGCTTTTTCATAGGTTTGCCTAAGAAGTAGCCCTGACCCAGCACGCAGCCCAGTTTCACTAATTCACGGTGCTGGTCTTGAGTTTCGATGCCCTCAGCCACCACAGTCATCCCTAGGGACTCACCCAAAGCGATGGTGCTGCTGATGACTGCCCGAGAACGCGGCCCATCGTCTAGCGCCTGAATGAACTCACCGTCCAGCTTGATCTCGTTGAAAGGCAACTGACACAAACGTCGTAGCGACGAAAACCCGGAACCAAAATCATCAATTGATAATCGGCAACCCATCAGGCGCAAACGCAATAGATTCTCTATGCACTCCGCCGACGCATCCACCAACCCGGTTTCGGTCAACTCGAAGGTCACCCCGGCCGCTGGTAGCTTGAAACTCGCCAAGGTTTCTTTAATTCGGGAGACCAATCCCACATCTGACAACTGCGAAGGTTGCAGGTTGAATGCAACGTTTAGAGGTTGACCATGCATCAGATACTGGCGCTGTAAATGCAATCCATGTTCGAGCTGGGCAAAAAATAACTGATTTAATAATTCACAGCGTTCGATGGTTGACATAAACACTACAGGCGAAACAATCCCTCCTCTAGGGTGGTTCCAGCGCGTCAAGGCTTCGACGCCTGATACTTGGAGGTTGATCAGATTGACCTTGGGCTGAAAGTAGGTCTCCATTTGACCCTCCACTATTGCCACGCGGACCTCCTCGTCACTAACTACTATATTCATACAGCGGGATACCGCCGGAGGTGTAGGTTCATTCTTGTAGCTCATTAGAAGGTCGCTCAACGCATTAATGTTAAAAGGACTACCCACCTCTCCCAACATTTTCAACCCCAGCAAGGGCATCAATTGTCTCGCCGTTCGCTGCACATCTTCAGCAAGCGAATTGTTGATAATGACCGATCGTACTAATCCGCTAAGCGCCGAACGCCGCAAAAAATCGAGATTTTCCATCCCGTCTTTATGCAAGTCACACACAACAATATCGACCGGCCCGACTTGGCACAGAACATGCCATGCATGATTAGCAGATGCCGCGTCGAATACCGCGTCACAACCAAGCCGTCGGACCATATTGACAATGGCCGTCCGCTGAAAAAAATTGTCGTTCAGGACAAGAACGCGCAAGGGCAAAAACAGCATGAAAACTCTCCGGAAGCAGTGCAATTTAAGTGGTTTAAGCAACCTTCCATAGTACTGGTACGAAGCATTTTTCTTGTCCTAAACATGATGTACTTGAACGCACGGGTATTAAGATCAGAGGCGCTATTTCCTCAAGTCTCACAAAACTACAAAATTGAGTTAATTCAATTTGTTTGAGTTTTCGTATATTCAACATTGTTCAACTTTTTAAAACCTCGAAAAATCCCACCGATACGTAGGAAATTTCCTACCGGATCGCGGGAGGCGCTGCGCTTTGATGTGATACGGCTCATAGGAATTTTCCTACGTCTTGGTGGGATGGATCCTACAGTCCATTTCCTTACACTTACACAAAATTGCCGTGTTCAATCTCGAGCTGTTATTTCCACCTACAGAGAAAAGAGACGCTCTTTTACTGTATAGGTTGAAATCGAAATTGTCGCATTAGTGATGTTGCAGGGCAGGGCTGCATTGTATGCCGCCTCTGGGCGCCGTAGTTGAAAGCTAGCCACATAGTATGTCACACGCCAAAAAACGTACCTGTACAAAATAAACATCGCCTATGAGTTATTGGCGACAGTAACACCCATTAACCTTAACGAAGTAACGGAGTTATAATGATTAAGCACGCGTTCTCCCTGGTAGCACTGGCCGCCGCACTGACCTCTGCAAACGTAATGGCTGCTGATAATGCTGCCGGTGGTGTTATTTCCTTCAGTGGCGCAATTACCGACACTACTTGCACCATCAATGGCGGTAAAAGTGCAGACTTCACCGTTGCCCTGTCGCCTATTTCTGTTGTTGACGCCGGCACCACTGTTGGCCCGTTGACCAAAAACAAAAAATCGTTCTCGTTGACCTTCTCGGGTTGCACCTCGGCCGCTGGAACAGCTGGTACTCCGTTGAAAATGTATTTCTCGTCCGCAGACAATATTTCCACCGACGGTAAGTTTTTGCTGAACAACACCGTCAACGAAAGTGATGCTGCTGTTGCAAAAAACGTCGGTTTCTCGTTGGCGAAGCCAGGCTCCAGCGCACCAATCCAATTGAACGTGCCGCTTGATACCGGCGTCAGCGGGGCTGCTGCAGCACCTGAAACACTCGTACTCGATGCGTACTACTACAAAACCAATACCGCTGCGGCCAAAGTTGGTGCTGTTAGCTCCAACCTGACTTACACCATTTCCTACTTGTAATACAACCTGTGTACCAGGCTCGTTCTATGGGCCTGGTTCTGGAACAGATCATGATCAAGCAAGTATTGTTAGCCGGATTACTACTCAGCGCTGTGTCTGCACAGGCCAATATTGTCATCAACGGCACTCGTGTTATTTATCCAGAAGCAAACAAAGACGTGATAGTACAACTCGTCAATAACGGCAGTGATTCGTCCTTGGTGCAAGCATGGGTAGATGATGGCGACATCAACTCCACACCGGAAACAGCCAACGTTCCGTTCCTCCTGTCTCCGCCTGTTGTCAAAGTTTCTGGCGATAGCGGTCAACAACTCAGGATTACAAAAATCGGCGCCCCACTGGTTGCGGATCGGGAATCTGTTTTCTTTCTAAACGTGCTGGACATCCCTCCAACCCCAGAAAACTTACAGGGCGCAAACAGACTGCAGCTGGCGATCAAGTCTCGCATAAAAATGTTCTATCGCCCGAGTGGACTAAAGGAAACGGTCAGCAAAAGCGTCGAAAAAGTAGAACTGCAAGCGGTCGAGAAAGGTTTTAACGTGATCAATAAAGGCGCGTACTTCTTCACACTCGCCAATATTGACCAGCACGACAAAAAACACCTGCTCGCTGATTCCGTCATGGTCGCTCCTTTTTCCTCGGCATTCGTCGAGAGCAAAGAGCCCGTCAAGAAAAATACACCCTACATCATGATGTATATCGATGATCTGGGTGCTTACAAAACCAAAGCTGTCGTATCGCATTGAGGTGAGGCCCCAGAATGAAACCGCACAAAACCTTTATTAAAGTCCTCACGGTGTCTTCGCTGTTTCTACTGGATAAGGCTTATGCGGAAACCTTTGACACCTCGCTGATGGCTGGTAAGTCTCGAGAATCCGATCTCTCACGTTTTTATTCAAGCTCCGAGATACCTGCCGGTAAGCAGGATATTGATATTTATGTCAATAGCATCTGGAAAGGTCGCTATTCATTAGTATTTGGCGAAGTAAAAGACGATATCAAGATTAGCTACGAGGACAGCGAGCTTCTTGGGATCAACATGAATGGTTTGCCCGTTGCGCGATCAGCCGCGGACAATCTACAAATCAGCGAATTGGTTCAAGGCGGCTCGTTTCTTTTGGATATCAGCACCCTGAGCCTGAAACTGACCGTGCCCCAGTCTTATGTCAATCGCTCGGAGGCCGGTTATGTCGACCCGAAATTCTGGGATCAGGGCGTCCCGGCATTTTTATTTGGCTACAACGCCATGCATTACAGCGCACAATCGAAAAATGGCGGCTCATCCAGCGACGATTTGTATTCTGGCTTGGATTTCGGCATTAACTTTGCTGGTTGGCAGTTCCGGGAAAGTAGTTCGCTAAGAAAAAGATCCTCGGAAAACTTCAAGTATCAAAATAACACACGCTATCTTCAGAAGAATATTGCTTCTATCACCTCCAACTTCAAGCTCGGTGATTTCTACTCGGCAGGTGATCTCTTTGACTCGATCAGAGTTCGCGGTGTGTCGTTGACCTCCGACATCAATATGCTGCCCAACTCCAAACAAGGGTTTTCGCCTATTGTGCGTGGCGTCGCACAAACCAATGCCTTGGTAAAAGTCATACAGAACGGCAACGTGGTTTATCAGGAGAGCGTACCGCCTGGCGCCTTTACCTTCGACAATATCCAGCCCACCGGGTCCGCTGGCGACCTGACGGTGGTGGTGCGCGAGGCCGATGGTCGCGAGCAGTCGTTCACTGTACCGTTTTCTGCCGTCCCTAATATGCTCAAGGAAGGGATCAGTAAGTACAGCCTAGTGGCCGGTAAAGTAAACCAGACCAATACCGACTATAACCCTGGTTTTATGCAGGGCACGTTGCAGTATGGGTTCAACAATTTGCTGACCGGATATGCAGGCACTACCCTCAGCAATGATTACCGTGCTTATCTTGTCGGTAGCGGCTTGAACCTACCGATCGGTGCAGTTTCTGTTGACGTGACCCAATCGAATACTCAGTTAAAGAATCAAAGCAAAAGCGGGCAAAGCGTGCGCGTGTCATACAGTAAATTCCTGGATGTAACGGCAACCAACTTTACCCTGGCGGCATATCGTTACTCTACCGAAGGCTACTACAGCTTCAGCGATGCCATTTATTCCCAGGAGGGATACCGTCAGCTCGAAAGACAAATCAACGACTATCGAAGCAGACTTGATGAAGATGAAGCTCCGATTCTCGATTTGAATACTTGGGATGCCTTGCGAAACGCACGCCCACGCAACACCTTCAATTTAAGTTTGAACCAGCGTTTGAACGACAACTGGGGCAGCGTGTTTTTTTCCGGTACGCAACGTGACTACTGGACAAATAATACCAAAAGTCGTGAGTACCAATTTGGCTACACAAACGCTGTGGGGGAGGTTAATTACAGCCTCTCTGCCAACCGCGTCAGAAATTCGAACCGTGACGAAGAAACACGGTTTTATCTCTCAATGACAATGCCCTTTGATATCGCTGGTAGCAGGGCGTATCTCAACAGTGGTGCGTCATTGGTGGACTCGCGCTATCAGCAAAGTAACGTTAGCGTGAGTGGCAATGCACTGGAGTCAAACCGCCTGAGTTACACCGTAGCGGGCAGTAATCAAAACGGTGGGAATAACACCGCCAGTGTTAATACCTCCTACCGTAGCAATGTCTCCACCGTGGGCGCCTCTTACGCTGAGTCGTCCGATTATCGACAAACCGGCTTAGGTGCTCGAGGCAGTATCGTGATGATTCCTGGGCATGTACTGGCCTCCAATGAGGTCGGTAGCACCATGATGGTCGTCGAGGCACCTAAGGCCGAAGGCCTGATGGTCAATGGTGATCAAAGTATCGTCACCAACAAAGATGGCTTGGCGCTGGTTCCGTACGCGACACCTTATCGTTTGAACTCAGTGACGTTGTCCGACAGCGGCAACAGCTCCGGTGCAGAGATTATCGGAAACATTGCTAACGCTGTACCGTTCGCCGGCACAGTTAATCATGTGAAGTTTGAGACAGACCAACGTCAATCTTACATCGTGCAGGCGCGCAAGGCAGATGGAGGCCCTCTGCCATTTGGCGCAGAAGTATTGGATAAAACAGGTCAATCTATCGGCTTTATTGGTCAAGCCAGTGTCCTATATATTAAATCCGAAGTAAAACCAGAGTATCTAGAGGTTCGACTTAAGAGCGGCAGTTGTATTCTTCGGAAACCTGACCTGACCACAACTACCACACAAAATACCTGCTATTAGAACGAGGCAATAAATATCATGAACAGATTTATTCTTTTACTTGTCGCCTCTACCTTTTTTTGCGGTACGGCGTATGCAACATGTTATGGTCCACCTATGGTTGATGCTACAAATATCGTGATCGACTTGTCAGATAAGTTAAATGAGCGAAACAAAACATTTACTTACCAGACCTTTCTACGCATCCCCGCGCTGCCTGAATTAAAATGTACATCTTATGGGAACACCTTTGCATATACGGTTGCAAGTAGGAAAGTGGGTTTTAACAATGGGGCGCAATGGGTTGACGTAAAGATCTCACCAATCCCCGATCTTGTTGGTTTGGATGGCGGAACTCATCCCGCGACAGTTTTAAATGCGCCGGTAACTCTAACATTTACTCTAGATTCAAGTGCGGGAACCAAAGAGGGGCTGACAGAAGGAAATACTTTTAATTATAATGAAGCTGTTATAGTCACAGATCAAACTGGCATATCGCCTTTGTACTGGACTTTCAGGATGGGCCTCTGGCTGAGCACCTTTGGTTGGTACTGGACTTATGATGAAAGAGATATGTACCGCCAAAATATTACACTTATATACGCTCCTAAAAAAACCACCTGTAGTTTTAATAACGCTGGTTTGATGGTTGATTTACCAAAAATGGGTTTCGCCCAACTCACAAAAAATCCTCAGCCGGGCTATACACCCTTTACGCTGAATTTCAGTTGTGAAGGCTTACAAAATAATGGCAGTACTGACCGTGCAATTGACATGTTTTTATCCAGCAATAATTTGCTCCCAAGCGATAACAGCGTATTGATGGATAGAACACCTACGGCGGCACAAGGTGTCGGCATAAAAGTCGTCAAGCGTGACAATCCCAACGCACCGGTTGTCTTTTCCACCTCCACCTTAAGTCGAGGAAGTGCTACGTCTATTTTCAGCGCCGCAGCAGGTACTGCGGTCAATAGCAATTTCTCGGTTGGCATGGGCGCCTACTACTTCCCTTACAACCCTACTCAACTAACCAGCGGTGAGATCAGGGCAACGGCAACGCTGAACATCGTTTATCAGTGAGCATTAGCCCTGCTCAATAAGCGATTGACGGTCAACCACGCCAACGACCCTGAGGTAACGGGGTCGTTGGCCATTTCCGAAGTGTTCCCCGCCATGCGTAAATGCACCAGACTCTCCTGAACCCCTGCTTAGTCAATCAACTCCTCCAGACGCTGCGCCAATGCCTCCATCGCCTCGTGCAAAGCATCTACCGCCTGGGTCAGTCGCACCGCGTCATGGCCGTTACACTCAGTTTGCAATTGCTCGCAGCACTGGATAAGCCAATGCGCCTTTATGATGCGTGCTCCCCCCTTAACCCGGTGGCCCAGGTCGGACAGCCCGGTCAAGTCGTGCTCACTGAAGAGTTTGAGCAGCCGTAACAAATCCTCTTCATTGCTACTGGCGAGATCGTGCAACAAGTTATTAACCAATGTTCGATCACCATGAGCCAATTGTTCGAGACTGGTCAGGTCAATGCTGTCGGAGAGTGATAATGATCCATCAGCCTCCCATGCATCATCGAACACCGACTCCACACCAGATAAGCGCGCAGTCAGGTCCTTCATGCTGATGGGCTTGAATAGGCAATCATCCATGCCAGCTTCCAGGCAGCGATCTTTTTCCTCCGGCTGCGCATTGGCGGTGAAACCCAGGATCAAGCAAGGCGCAGCGCCCGAATCAGCCTCCTCGGCGCGGATCGCCCTGGCCAGTTCGTAGCCTGTCATCACCGGCATATTACAGTCGGTAATCACCACATCGAAATGACCATTGCGCCAGGCACGCAAGCCATGGGCTCCATCCGACTCGTCAGCAACCGTATGTCCCAGGTAACTCAGCTGCTGCGACAATAGCAAACGGTTGGCCGGATAATCATCGACCACCAGCACTTTCAGCGGTTGGCCGGCTTCGGGTAATTCCGGCTCTGGTGGGGTTTGCGGCAATGGAGCAAGAACCTTCAGCTCCAATAACACTTCGGCCTCCGTGCCTCGCCCCAGCATGCTACTCAAGTTCAACTCACCCTGCATCATCGAACACAGCTTGCGGCTGATCGCCAGCCCTAGGCCTGAACCTCCTATACTCGAATGGCTGGCCTGGCTGAACGGTACGAACAGCCGCTGCTGATCGTCCTGGGAAATGCCAATACCGGTATCGCGCACCAGCACACGAATACCCATGCTTTCGCTGGCGATCGGACGCGTTACCTCAACACAGACCTGCACCTGCCCGACGTCTGTGAACTTGATGGCGTTACCGAGCAGGTTGGACAGTACCTGCTTGAACCGTAACGGGTCGATCAAGACATCTTGGTCGGCTTCGTCATCGAACGACAACACAAGGTTCAGTTGCTTCTGCCGGGACAACCCTTCGAATACTCGTACAACCGACACTACAAGGCCTTTGAATGCCGCACGTTGTGGCGCCAATGTCAGGCGCTCGGACTCGATGCGCACCACATCCAGAATGTCGCCAATCAGTTCCAGAAGCCCACGCGCAGCGTCCGACGCCACTTCGATGGCAAAACGGTCAAGAATGCCTTGGTCTGCTTTTTTCATGGCCAGCTCCAGCATTCCGACCACTGCGTTCATTGGGGTGCGGATTTCATGGCTCATGGTGGCTAGAAAAGTTGTTTTCGCCCGATTGGCCTTCTCGGCATCCTGTTTGGCGTCCTTGAGTTCCCCAAGTAGACGCTCGCGATCACTGATATCGATCCAGCCAGCAATGATGCCCTTGACCTCACCCGCGTTATTACGGAACGGAAGGATCCAGTGATAGGCCGTAATGATCTCGCCGCGGTACAGCATCATTTGGCGGTCAGCCAGCAGCTCTTTACCACTGTCCATGACTTCCAAATACTGCTGTTCAAACCAGTTCCCACGGCCGGGTTCGCTATCAACGAATTCAGAGGGTCGCGTACCAATGACCTTCTCGCGAGTACTGCCAATTGCCTCCAAATAACGGCGATTGCATAGGAGCATCCTGGTTTGGCGGTCCCGTACATAGATAGGGTGGGGTAGCCCATCGATCAGGACGCGCATGAACTCCATTTGTTCTTTCAATGCCTGTTCGGCCACATCGCGTTTCTGAATCAGGCGTCGCAAATAGAGAATCCAGCCGAATGCCACCAATAATAAAATCACTGCGATAGCCGAGCCGCGGATGATTTCCAGTTGGTTGGCGTGCGTGCGTTTATTGTCCACCGCGATCTCGCCCCGCCAGCGACTGGTCAGTTCGTCCAAATCGTGCGGGGAAATACTGCGCATTTCCTTATCCAGGATCGAGTAAAGCTCCAGGGCGCTTCGATCAGTGGCAAGGGCTATTTGCGCGGGTTGAGTACCCACAACACCACTCACATGCAAACGGGATTCATGCCGAGTAGAAATCAGATAACGAGCATTGACCAGGGTCGTGACAGCGGCATCCGCTTTACCCTCTGCGACCATCGATAACGCTCCGTTGGTCTCTCTTGCTTCAACTAGAATAATTTTTGGGTAATGCCGTTCGATGTAACCCTTGATGCCGCTGTCGTTCCTGATTGCCAGGCGCTTACCAGTCAGTTCCTCCAAGCGGATAAATGGCTCCCCCCCGTTACGAATGCTCAACACATAAGGGTTGGTCAAATAGGACCGGGTAAAACGCAGTTCGCTGTTGTCAGCGTTCTGGTGGAATGCAGTAATGAAATCCGCCTTGCCATCCTTGATTAACGCCACAAGGCCCTCCAGCGAATCAGCCCTTACCAATTCGAAGGTAATGCCAGTACGGCGACGAATTATCGCGAGCAGATCAGCGCTGATACCGCGAAAAGTCCCCTGCTGATCGAAAAAGGCTAGCGGCGGATTGTTCTCTAGTACCCCGACCCTCAGTTGCGGATGATTCGCGAGCCAGCCTCTCTCCTTCGGACTCAGGTCATCTTTGCCACGGTCGCTCATAGTGATGGTATCTCCCCCCCAACGCCGCATAATCGCCATGCTTTCTTCCGCTGGGATGGCCATCAGCGCCCGATTGATGAGCTCAAAAAGCTGACGGTCTTCCATCCGTAATGCAAAACTAATGCTGCTCACTTCAAGGCTCGCAAACTCAACCAGTTGAACTTCGCTCAGGACGTTTCGGTTGATCTGGTAATTGGAGGTCGTCGCCCCTCCGAGGTATACGTCAGCCTGGTTGAAAACCACAGCGTAGAGGGCATCGAGGTCAGTTGGGTAAATCTGCAGCTTTGCTAGCGGGTAATATACCTTGACCTCAGAAGGAGAAAGGCCATTCGCAGACATGGCTAAGCGCAGCCCTCCAAGATCCTTGGATAACGCCGAGGCGTCCCGACGGTTGACTAGCACCGGTTGGTCCTCGAAGTAAGACCTTGAAAGCATCAGGTCGGAATCGGCTTTGTCGGCATCCGTGGCGACCCCGAGCAGGTCAAATTCGCCTCTTTTAAGCGCCTCTATCGCCTTCGCACGGTCTGGATAGCGTTGAATCTGGATGTCGATATTCAACAGATCCGCAATCAGTGCCACGTAGTCGGCCGTCAACCCTTCGTAATCGTGGCTACTTGCACTCAACCCAAAAGGCGCAGAGTCGGTGAGGGCAACCCCGACCCGCACGATCTTTTTATCGCGCAGAAAACGGCTGTCAGCGTCAGATAATTTCAGGCTGAATCCGGTGAGTTGGGAACGTCCCGACAACCTCAACGGCTCGATATCGTCTTGAAAATGATCTGCCTGAACAAAGGGGTTGATGCACAGTAAAAAAATCAGCAATCCGATTGGCAGCTTCATGTTCAAAGGAGGTTGTTGCGTTTGGCAAATTCGGCGAGGTAAACCACTGACTTGACGTTGAGCTTTTCAATTAGCCGGGTTTTATAGGTACTGATGGTTTTGTTACTGAGTAGCATGGAATCGCCAATCTCCTTGTTGCTGAAGCCCCGAGCCAACTGTTGCAAAATCGTCAGTTCACGGTCGGACAGTTTTTCAATCATTTCACGCTCGCTGGCCTGGTTATCAGAGGCGCGCACCGAGGTGTTAGAGAGCAATGGAAAATAGCTGTACCCCTCCCTGATCATCTTGACCGCTCGAGTCAACTCCTCAAGACTCCCCGCCTTGGAGACATAGCCCGAGGCCCCGGCTTTCATGCAACGCATGGCATAAAAAGAAGCCTCAAGGGACGTCAGTACCAGGATTTTAGAGGGTAATCCAAGCGCCGAGATGCGACTGATGACCTCCAAGCCATCAAGCAACGGCATGGCGATATCGAGCAGGATCAAATCAGGCACATGTTGACGCGCCAGTTGCACAGCGTCTACACCGTTCGATGCTTCGCCGATTACTTCGAACATTTCAGCCTTGAGCAGCATTTTGACAGATGCACGAATAAACGAATGGTCATCGACTACTAGCGCTTTTAGCATTGTGATTCTCTTTGGGCAAATGACTTAAGATTCGCAAGCCAAACGATACTATCGTTGATTTTATACAAAATAGCTTAAATTTGGCCTGCCGAGGTTTTGGTGCCTTTTTCACGCCGCTGGTGCATGAAATATTAGCCACGCAGAAAGGTCTGCAGCGGTCATGGGGCGCGCAAGATGAAAGCCCTGGCCAAAGGAACAGCCCAGGTTGATGAGGGTGTCAAGCGCATGGGAGCTTTCAATGCCCTCGGCAATAAGGTCCATCTTCAATGCCTTGGCTAGCGCTACGCTGCTTGAGATGACGGCTCTATTACCTAGGTCATCCACGTCTCGGACAAATGCACCATCGAGCTTGAGTTGGTTGAAAGGCAAATGTGTCAACTGCTTCAAAGAGGAAAAGCCAATGCCGAAGTCATCGATCGATAAACCACAACCGGCTCGATCCAGACGCAACAAATTCTCCACAGCAGAGGCTGGCAAATCCAGCATACCGTTTTCGGTGACCTCAAACGTGAGAGCTGAGCCCGGCATTTCAGATTGATGCAGGCGCTGGATAATGTGTCCTATCAGATCGTCGCGTACCAATTGTGAGTGCGTGAGGTTGAAAGCGAGCCCTAAATGAATACCTTGCTTGCGTAGCAGACTCATCAGCTCAAGCCCTTGTTCCAGTAATTGCTTGAACATGTCGTCGATCAGGTCATAAGCCACTACCGTCGCCAGCAAGTCCTGGGGCATCAGAAGCCCACGCTGGGGATGCTCCCAGCGGACCAACACCTCTGCACCAAACAGCCGACCATCATGTAGATTAAATTTTGGCTGATACCAAGCTTGAAACTCTCCTGCCTTCAAGCCTCGTAGTACCTCGGTATAAGGGATCAACTTGAAGCTAGCCGCAGGCTCTCTCAATTTAGAGCTTTCGTACGTTTTGAAAGTAGCCAATATTTTTTTCAAAGCTTGCAGCTGCACAGGTTTATCCAGCACACCGAGTAAACGGATAGAAGAAAACGTGCTCATCTTTTCGACCGAGCGCCGTAACGCCAACGGCATTTCTCCATATACCACCAGCGTCCTTACATTACCCAGCTTACTGGCAACACCAAGAAACTCGATGTTATTGATTGAGCCGTCACTCAGGTCAAAAAAGATGATGTCGATCACGTCCTGGCGGCGAATATGATCCACTGCCTGCATCGCATTGCCAGCCGACAAAACGCATGTGAACTGTAGACGCGACAGCGCATTGACCAACACATTGCGCTGTAAAGCATGACTTTCTACAACGAGAACACACTCCTCCAACATATGCTTCACCCACCCATTACTGATAGACATGACTTTGCCTGTGAACAGAGTGAATCATATGAAGAATATTCCTGCTGTTTTGTACGAAAATTCCCACAGACCAACATAAAAACGGTGACTTTGCTCCTGGCTGTGTGCACCTTTAAAAAGCGCGTTGCCAATCCACATTGCTGCTAAGGATGCGTCGATCAACTGGCCGCATGGCGGCGGCACGTCGAGACTTTCCCACAAGCGCTGCTATTTGCCAAAAAGTTATGGGTGCATCGTGTCATGAGGGCGTTTTCGACCAGCCTCCCGTGTTACTCGCACAAATCATCCATACCCATCGGCTGTTTTTCGAGCCTTTTCCACAGGTTTGACAGGGCGGCCAGCGTGCTCAACTGGGCGCTGTTTTTCATCAACCCACGAAAGAGTACTTTCACATTATCAAGCTGGCGCTTGATCACTCGGAATGGATGCTCAGCCTTCACCCGCGTCTGCGCATTGGCTGAAGACAGGCCGCCATCGATTCCAGCAAGTACAGATCCGGGTTTGTTAAAGCGGTCGCGGCCTGCCACTAGACCACATCTGTCAGAAGGCCCATGTTGCTCAACGCTACGCTGGTTCTACCGCAGGCGCATCTGCGTATTTTGTTGTTCTCCCGGGCACTGAGCGAGCGAAACAAGGCTCGATGGCTGCGAGTTCCAGCCCCCCCCCCCCAGATTTTTCCTGAGTAAAAAAAAGGAAATTTCCTACTCTAATCACTCTCAGTCTGTGGGGATAATAAATTTTTGAACTAACCAGCAATCTATAAGAACGCCCCAATGAAAATCACAACAGCGTTTCGCTAGCCATGGTTGCACCGGAGTATGTCTCAATCATTCGGTCCGAGATGAAAGGGAAACAATGCCAAAAGTGACATCGGCCGCAAGCAAAGTAAAACCATTCATCTGCATATATATATATATAGGTCGATCAGCGCAGTGCCTAGCGGTGTCCGCGCACTGATTGTTATTAATTATCCACCCGCTCTATTCTCATTCCGATGCTGTCGACAAACCTATATTCATGGATACTCGAAAAATCAAGCTTGCGGATGCTGGATTAATAAACAAGCGACCCTGGCCGAGCACGCTAACTATTAGCGCACTGGTCGAGCCTACAACATTAATGCTTTTATCGTCTGTATGAATTAAAGCGCTTAGCAACAAGTGCCCAAATTAAATTTCTAACTCGGTTTTCAAAACCTTGCTTCAGGTGTATCAGGATCCTCCCTATGAAATTTGTGTCACCGCTTTCCGACACCGACCGTCAGATCTTGAACGATGTCTACACGCGGAGTGATAAGCCGTCATTGCGCCGTCGTGTTCATGCCATCCTGCTCAGCGACAGTGGGTACGCGATCAAGCAGATCAGCGCCATTCTTACGGTCAACCAAAAGACGGTATCAATCTGGTTTAACGTCTGGAGAGTGGGCGGATTGAGCGGCCTCTCCGACAGGCCTCATAGCGGTCGGCCTACTATCTACAATGAGAAAGACTTAGTGTTACTGAAAGTGCTGGCGGCGGAGACACCTCGCCATATTAAAGTCATCCATGCACGCTTGCTGCAGGAAACGGAGAAAACCTCCAGCACCAAGACGATTAGCAGGGCTCTAAAAAAATAGAAAGGATAGCTTTAAACGAGCCTCGCGCTTCAAAATCCGCACCTTTGAAGGAACTGCATTCACGGCAATTAATATCGTAGGTCGCTAAAAGATCGCAAAGCTGAAATCGCTCAGGAAACTCACACGTTGTGAAGTTGAATTTTTTATGCGCAACCCACTCGGTTAAGTATTGTCACTGAAGGCTAGATTACATGATCGCCCGCTAGTGCGGATAACCAATCGACTAACTACATGACTAGGGTTCCGGACTTCATTGTTCTAAATTCTGTGGGGGAGGGGCGTAGCACATGTTTATTGGTGTGTTCTAATGGAGGCTAGGTCTAACGGAGAGGTGGTTCTTGAAAAACTAAAAATAGCGACCGCTTTCATGTTACTAAAAATCCTAATAATGTTCGGGAGAAGGTAGTGGGTAAAGTAAAATCACAAGCCAGTGATATGATTTTTAAGTTGTATAGCATCTCACTGTTTGAAATTGACGAAGAGAGTTAAGTGTTTGGCTTCGAGCTTGACGCTACAATTACCTAGGTATATGCAACATAAACACCGGCCCACTGCAGATGGTTTTACATTTGTTGAAATCGAAGTAGCATTAATAAAATATTCAAAGATTCACCTCTCACAGCATAAATGGGCAATGAACGCATTTACAATGCTGCTTCGCAGTAATGAGGACTTTCTTGGTCGAGTAAGATTGCCTTTCGTCGCCCCTGGCTCTAGAGATGTGGGGCGCATGGAGGCTCAAAGGAGGCTGCCCCTGCTTGGGGGTAGGCCTCCGTACTGTTAATGCGGCGGGTCAGTTTTGCACGGTGCGCTCGGTCCGGTTGACCGCGGCCGCCACGTCCTCGGCCAACTCGTCCCCCGGCTGCAAACATAGCCTCATAAGCCTGTTGCACGGCGTCGTGCAATTGCTGCAAGGCCAAGTGTGTTATTTCGACGGTGTTGGTCTTGGTCTGCGCCGTAATGGCGTAATTCCAAGTTCTGCGCGCAGCTTGATCGGCATCACTTGCAGGTTTGAGGGTGTCACTGTCGATCATGGCAAGGCGGGGGTTTCTTTTTGTTTGTTATTGGTAGCCCAGTCTTCCACGGCAGCGTCGCATGGGCTCCAGTCTCTTGGCGCTCGACGGTGCAATGTTGGAGCGTGTCAACTCAAGCGGCACCTACGGGGATGCGCTACCAGTAAGACAAAAAAATTGGCGCGGCAAGAGTCTTTCTTAGGAGACTACTTTTCCGTTATAGCTCGGCCGTTTTGCGTATTGACCACATTTTTGTAATGCTTGGTGAGTACTCCACGGTTGTCGAACTCGAAAAAGGTAGTTTCGATATATTCCTTTTTGGTGGATTGAAATCCAGGGAAGAATTTAAACTCGTAGCTCCAGATTTCAGTGCCCGCAACCTCAGATTTTTTACTTGGTTGCCCAATAACGCCAATAACGTCGTCTTTTGTGGTTATTTTGTCAGTGAATGTAGACATTTGATCAATACTGACGTACTCACCTGTTGCGTAATCGAATGGAGGGGGAAGTTTCTTAATTATTTGTGCACAGCCAGATACAGTGATAAACAAAGCAACGATAATGAAAGTTTTCTTGAGCATGGGTAGATTCCCTTTAAGTACGGACTTAAACGGACGCCAGAACAGCATCCTTATACGTCCTCGACCTCGGTTTTTAGGCCAGGGCTTCGGCTGATCACGCCTGTCCAAGTCTAAGCCTTCAGCGCTTCCTAAGCTTGGCAAGGCGCCACTTCTCCATAGGCGTAGGCGCAACAATTCACCTGGGCCATTGTGATATCGCATTACTCACCGCAGACAAGATTCTCCGCATCGGAATTACCTTCGCCTCTCTCATTAAGTGGTGATCAAGAAAGTGAAAGGTTTAAATCTCGCTCCCTTGATTTAATCGGAGGTAGGGCGGCGTATCACTTGCAGTCAAGTAGAACCTTTACTACAGATGCGCTATAAATGCCTTCATCTTCAGATAAGAACTCATAGAAGCCCTTGACGCTCTTTCCAGGCTTTAAAAGCCCTTTAGTCATATTTTCGTCAGTGGCGTCGAGTCTATAGCTGTTGCCTTTTGCGTCATATGCCTTATAGCAGACGCTGCCCAGATCAATTTCTTTTTTGCCACCATTGAATAGTAACGCATCAAACGATTTAATGTGAGCTGTTTTCTCGCTAGTCCACACTGCTCCCATACTTTTCTGGGTTAAGAAAAGCATTACGGAGTCTAGAGGGGACTCGGCATTAGCTCCATAACTGAAAGCACATAGTAGCGATGCACAAAAAACTCTATATTTCATTTTATTGCCTCGGTAGAAATTCAAGGGGCTGAACTAGGTCCCTAAGGGGTTGAATACGCTGGTATTTTTATGGTCTGAGGGTGAAGATTTATGTAGGAATTTTCCTACCGTTGTGTGGAGTGTTGTGGTGTTCGATGCGCGAGGGCTAAATATGACTCCCTAGGGGTCATGTTCTACAGATCTTTGCCTTGAGTGTTGTCCTAGCTTCGCTGAGGGCCGGGAAGCCAGGTCAAGCAGCCGACCCATCTCCACCCCTTTGAGCTTCAACTCTTTACGCGCGGTCCTAATGAAGACGGTCTCAGGTGGACGCGCTTAGCCCTCATTCGGTTTCTGGGCGACGGGGTCAGCACCAAAGGGGGGCTAGATGTGGTCGAAAGCCCCCGTGTACAAAGCGAAAGTCCACAACCTACACATCAAGGAGGGAGGCTACCAAGATTGCCAAACACTTTAATATTGGTTGATTGAGGTCTATCGATTGCCGGATTTTGATATACCTACGTTTACACTGAACAGTGCAGCCGACCTTTATATAGGGTTACCTATGTAAACTTTAGGTTGGATTGTTTTTATTTTGTTCTGAAAATAATAATGCCTGGGGTTTTTGCGATGTATTCAATGAAAGGCGCATCTACAACTTTTTTGTTTGCAATTTGTGAGGAGGCATTCCGAAAAACAGGGCCTTTGTCGGTCATTATAAAGAAGCCTACATGGGGCACATCTAGCCCGGAAAGTTGGGTGTAGATGCCAATTGAATCGCCAGTTCGTAAGCGACTTACAATTTTCTCGTTGACCAGGTTGCTTGGGATGTAAGTGATGTTGCGTTTGACCGTTGGTAGCCCAGGAAGATAGGCTCCGTCATCGGCCTTTCTGTTTAGGTTTTTTTCGACGCTTACCGCGTCGGTGCTTATCTGAGCGGTAATGTCATCCGCCAAGCTCTGCGATTTGCTGTCAGCCCAATCAGTGAAGAGATGTTTACGACTCAAAAAGCTTATATTGCCGTCAACATAGCGAGTCTGAATCAAATGTTTCACAAACTCAGGTTGCGACGTTGATTTTCGTAAGGCTTCTATATAATCCAAATAAGTAAAACAATCCAGTCCTCTAAAGTCGATTACTAACTTCTCAGGTGTGTTTTCTGCGCCAATCAACATATTTGCTTGGTACGGTGTTCCTAAAAACTTTGCTGAGATGAAGTCGATCGTCTGACCCGTGTCAAGGTGCATATTGTTTGAGTGGTCGTTAAGCAATGATTCAAGTTTCTTGGATGTATAATAATCTAAGTTTGTTTTGGCTGGCTGCTGGGTGTTGATCTGAGTAGCGGAAGTATAAGTTTCCATGCCCCTATTCGAAGAGGTGCACCCGATTGCTAGTGCGGATGTTAAAATCAGAAGATAGCGTGTTAGCATAATATTTCCCATGTTTTTAAACTGGTGAGGCCAATATGCGTTCATTTTGAACCTTCACGCTCTGCGAGTGTGAAGGTGTCAAAAAAGTTGGCTTCAACAGTGGGGAGGTAAGTAAACAAGTGCGCGTATGGAGTTAGGCAATGGTGATGTTGTCACTGGAAATATCATTTAGCCCTACCCCTACCAGCGTTACCGAGTTATTGCCAAAAGACAGCAACGTGTCGTTGCCCGATACCGAGGCATGTGCCAGATAATCGTAGTCCTTCCCAACGCCTGTGACGCCCTGAAAAACCAGTTTGCTTTTTGCTGAATAGCCCTCGATCCTGTCATTTCCAAACGCGCCGTAAAACAGGAAGGTATCGCTGCCACCACCGGAGACCATCACGTCATCGCCGGCGCCTCCGACAAATACATCGTCTCCTTTACCGCCAATTAAATGGTCGTTGCCATCTTGGCCGAACAACCAGTCGCCGAATGGGCTGGCCTTAAGCACATTGTTACTCGCATCGCCTTTAATGGACGATGCATACTGGGTCAGACCTACACTGCTCTCCAGTCCATAGGCTGTAACCTTGTGAGTAAGGGGGCTGTTAGCCCACGACACGCTCAGCCACTTGGAGGTCGGCTCTTCACTAACGATTGAACCAATATCACGAGTCATACTGATTCCGTTATATTGATCACGGATATAAAGAGTGCCGTTACCATCGTTGGCAAAACTGTAGTTGGCCAGGCTGCCTTTCTATTGAAACGTATTATTTCCACTTCCCCCCCCCCAATATTACGTTGTAGCCACCGTCGTCTTTGAAGGTGTCGTCTCCGGCTCTACCCTCCAGGTAATCATTGTCACCCCCGCCTTTAATCAGGTCATTGCTGTCTGTGCCAATTATGAAGGTACATGCCAACATGTTTTTCAGCGAATCGATTAAGGTCTTCGACCCAGGTTTTAGCCCGTATATCGCTCGACAAGTTGGATACGATCATCGTTGAGTTTTGATTGGTAAGGTTGTAGAACTCTGAACCTGCTACGCGATTCAATCCGTCGGCATAGGCGTTCGAAGGCGTGAGCAGTCAAAGAGCCAGCGTTTAAAATACTTTGTGAGGCCAAGTAGGGAGAGATAGCAGATGTCACTGGATTGGCATGAAATTCATTAAACCAAGATACAGCTAATCCGTAACGTTCTAATGTTGGGAAGAGCTAGCTGATATTTTTTCGGGTGCTAAGGAGTAATGGTCATTAAAGTTCACGATATTGTTTGTAGCCATTACCTGCGGCTTATCGTGAACACCCAGCGTGAGGTTCTTGCTATATGAGCTGCCATCCAATGCTCTGAACACGGGATCATTTTCATAACCGATATTAACTACCTGATTTCCTAGGCTTTGAGTCGGAGAGGCTAGCGCTACGTAGTTGGAGTTTTTGTAGAATCCATCCCAGTGATCAGCGCTCAATGCTGCCAAACTATTGACCCCCGTGCCTCCTTGGCTATGCCCGGTAACCGTTACATCGCTGCCACTCAAGCCTTTAGATTGGGCGTAGAGTGCAACTTTGTGGAGTAGATCATCGAATCCATCTTTTACGTAGTTTTTGGGATAATCCTTTAGAAAGGCTGTGGCAACATTACTGAGGTGATCGCCAACGTGATCCGTGAGCGTTCCGCCAACGCCTGTCCCCCGAAACGAAATGCCGATTGAGACTAGCTTGCCCCCCCTCATACTTTCCCAGCACCACAGCGTCTGCTGTGTAAGGAAATTTGCTGCCAGTAAAAATTCCTTGCGCATCTATCGGCCCTTGATAATCCAACTGTTGCGCGTTGAGCGTAGCCCAGCCACTTGTTGCCAAAGGTTTTCCGGTGGGTGAATTGATGTATTGAATCAAGGCAATCGCATCGGTATATAGCGCTTTGGACGCTTCGCCGGTGATTTTCTTGTAGTCAAATATAGCCATGTTTTCTCTCCTGAAATCATGTGCATTTGTAGTGCTAAGGGGCCGAGCGCCCGCGACGCAACAGGTATGTGTCAACAATCAGAAAGCTAAGAGCGGATGGGCGTATTCGGTCCCTTAACAGGACTGACAACTCCGCGGGCTTGCCCGAATATGAACATCAAACTTCGCGCCACGGAAAACAATAGGAAATTTCCTACAGGTGGCTTCGGTAAGTATTTGGGGGGTAAAGCTGTGCGGTGACTGCCGGGTAACGAAATAAATGCCGTTTGCAGCGCTTTGCTTTCTGGGGGGGCGGAGGTTGGAAGGCTTCTCAGCTGATCAGTTCCGCTCGATAGTCACGTCAAAAAAACGGGCCAGCGTTGGCTGGCTCGTCATCGATCGTCATGGTTTTTCTCTCCTTTTTTCTGAAACGCCTGCTCGAGTCAGCCCTGATGCTCCTAGGAAATATCCTACATATTGGTCAGGAATTTCTCACGAATATATGCACGGTAAATGTTCGAACACGACATGTGTGACCGGACGTTATTGGTTTGGCTGCTCGGCCTTCGAAGCTTTTTGAAGGCCGCTCAGCCGGGTTTCTCATATTTGGAGCGAAAGCAGGTATGGCGCAGGTTAGTTTGATAGATATCAAATCTGGAAAATTGGTAGAGCAGGCAACGGGCAGTTCCACCACCGTTGGCAGCCCCAGTATCGTAAAGATTTCGTTGAATCCTGAAACGCTGAAGTCTGCTTCCCGGGCTGGCAACGATTTGGTCATCGTATTGAAGTCCGGTGAGCAGGTCGTGCTCAAAGGCTTTTTTATTGTGGCGGCTGACGGTCTGCACAATGAGTTGGTGCTGGAAAACGAAGGGAAGTTCTGGCACGCGACTTATGAACCAAGCCAAGCATCACTCACTTTAAAAGAAATCTCTAATGTAGATGAGCTGCTCGTGGAGGACGGGGACAACACCTTCATGTGGCTCCTTGGTGCTCTTGGGCTTGGCGGCGTAGTGGCGCTGGCAAGTGGCGGTGGCGGTGGCGGTGGCGGTCACGGTGCCGGTGGAAACGGTAGCGGCAACGGCAACGGTGGAAACGGTACCGCCAGTGCTAGCAAACCGGCTGCGCCGGTGGTCAGTTTTAATGCCCAGACCAACAAGCTTATCGTCCAGGGGCGACCTGGCGCTGTCTTTGAGGTCAAGGGGGAGGGTGGTCAGGTACTTGCCTCGGGCACGCTGGATAATGACGGACTTGCGCAGGTCGAGCTATCTGCGAGTGCCAGTCATCAAACTATCACTACGACTCAGACGGCGAATGGCCTTCAGTCTGATCCTTCCGTAGCACTCACCCTGCCGCTGATGAAGCCGACGCTGGGCACGGTAGATCCCGAGACTGGGGAATTACTGGTCACCGGCGTACCGGGGGGGACCGCGCAGGTGGTAGACCGCGACGGAAACCCAATTGGCGAGCCAGTGCGCCTTGACCCGAACGGCCAGGGCACCTTGACGGTGCCGGGCAACACCAGCGGCCAGCAGGTCGGTGTTGTGGTCACGGTAGAGGGCGAGAAGTCTCCGCCCGCCAACGTTAAGGTGCCTGTGTTGGTTCCGCAGGTGGGCGTTGTGGATCCAGTCACCGGCGAGTTGGTGGTTACCGGCCCACCGGGTGGGACCGCGCAGGTGGTCGACCGCGACGGAAACCCAATTGGCGAGCCAGTGCGTCTTGACCCGAACGGCCAGGGCACCTTGACGGTGCCGGGCAACACCAGCGGCCAGCAGGTCGGTGTTGTGGTCACGGTAGAGGGCGAGAAGTCTCCGCCCGCCAACGTTAAGGTGCCGCTGTTGGTTCCGCAGGTGGGCGTTGTGGATCCAGCCACCGGCGAGTTGGTGGTCACCGGCCCACCGGGTGGGACCGCTCAGGTGGTCGACCGCGACGGAAACCCAATTGGCGAGCCAGTGCGCCTTGACCCGAACGGCCAGGGCACTTTGACGGTGCCGGGCAACACCAGCGGCCAGCAGGTCGGTGTTGTGGTCACGGTAGAGGGCGAGAAGTCTCCGACCACCAACGTTCAAGTGCCGCTGTTGGCTCCGCAGTTGGGTCCTGTGGATCCAGTCACCGGCAATGTGGTGGTCACCGGCAAGGCAGGTGCGACCGCGCAGGTGGTAGACAAGGACGGAAACCCAATTGGCGAGCCAGTGCGCCTTGACCCGAACGGACAGGGCACCTTGACGGTGCCGGGCAACACCAGCGGCGAGAAGGTCGGTGTTGTGATCACGGACGGCGACAAGCAGTCTCCGACCACCAACGTTCAAGTGCCGCTGTTTGTGCCGGTGTTCGGCGTGGTCGATGCGGTCACCGGGCAGGTGAGCGTAGAAGGTAAGCCCAACGGTATTGTGCAAATCAACAACCCGGATGGCACAATCGTTCGTGTACCTTTGGATGCAGATGGCAAGGGCAGTGTGGTATTGCCTTCCGGCACGAGCGGTGAAAACCTCAAGGCGACGGTCAGTCTGGGCAGCCTGGAGTCGGCGCCCGTCACCCTGCAGGTGCCTGTGCTGGCGCCGCGTAACGCGGTGATCAATAACACCGGCAGCGCGGTAACGGTCGAGGGCAAGCCGGGCGAAATCATCAAGGTCACGGATGCCAATGGCAAGGAATTGGGCAGTGGCGTGGTCAGCAAGGCCGGTTCTGTCGAGATTGCCTTGAGCACCCCTCAGAAGACCGGCGCCATCTTGGGCGTGACGGCCTACAACGCGGAGAAGGCATCACCAACCGTTTCTGTCGTTGCACCGTTTATCGATGCGGACCTGCCATTGCCACCTACCGACCTGAGTATCAACCCCAGCGGCACTCGCGTGTTGGGCAAGGTCAAGCCAGATGAAACGGTCAAGATCGTCAATGTGGATACCCAACAGGAACTGGGCACGTTCACACCCGGGCCCGATGGTTTGTTTTCGGCCAATATTCCGGCGCAGACGGGCGGTGCAAAGCTAGCCATCAGTGCGGTCAAGGGTGACAAGGTCTCGGCGCCAGCGCAGTTGCTGGTACCCCTGAGCCCGGAGGACACGATTGCCAAGCCGTTCGATGTCAGTGTGGACGTCACCGGCACCAAGGTGAAGGGCAAGGGCACGCCCAATACCATCGTGCTGATCAAGGCGACGGACGATACCACCGTGATTGCCAAGGGCTTGGTCGGGCCGGACGGCAACTTCGAGGTCACTATCCCCGTGCAGCCGGGCGGGCAACTGTTGAATGTCGCGTTGCAGGCCAATGGCAAGGTGTCTGAGTCTGAATCGGTCATAACGCCGTATATTGCCTCCAATACGCCAACCGAGGTGCTGATCGACGAAGCCGGCACCCATGTGACAGGCAAGGGCGTCACGGGCGAGACCATCCGCGTCAAGGATGCCCAGGGCAAAGTGATCGGTTCTGGAGTTGTCCAGGTGGATGGCACCTTTGTGGTCAATATCCCGAAACAGCCGAGCGATAGCACTCTGGCAGTGACGGCACAAGGGCAGGGCGTGGAGTCCGCACCGGCCTATGTGAAAACTCCAGCCACCGAGGTCGAGCGACCGCCACAACCGGAAGCTCACCTGGATACAGCCGGCACCCAGATCAGCGGCAAGACCCTGCCGGGTGCGAGCATATCGGTCAAGGACGCCAGTGGCCAATTGCTGGCCGGGCCAATAGTGGCTAGCGAGGACGGTACTTTCGCCGCAACCATTGCCAAGCAGCCTGCGGGCAGCAAGATAACGGTGGTAGCTGAGCTGGGGGGCAAAGAGTCGCTGCCAACCGAACTGATTGCACCTCAGGTGCCAGGCGAGCCAATTCCGGCCCCGCTGAGCGCGATGATCAGTGCCGATGGCAAACTCGTTTCCGGCAAGGCCACACCCAATACCAAGGTGGTGGTGAAAAATGCCGCGGGCGAGACCCTGGGCGAACAACCCGTCGATGCCGATGGCAACTATGCAGTGCCTATAAAAGCACAGATGGGCGGGGCAGTGTTGCAGGTGACTTCAGCGTCCCTGGATAACCAGTCCACCTCTACAGGTTCAGTGTCGGTAACGGCGCCTTATCAATTGGTGGCGGAACACAATGAAGTCACCGTCAGCCAGTTTATTGATCCAAACATCGCCAACCTGGAGCAGAGCAAATCCGCTACTTTCGTCACAGTGGGCACCTCGTTCCTTAACTGGGGTGCCAATTTCGTTAGTAATGGCCTGTTCGGCTTTCAGATTATGCCGACATCGAACAGTTTACAGTTCGTTGTCAGTGACAATGAAAAGGTCCAGATTAATATCTTTATCTCGGCACCGTTCAACATTGATCTGGTTAACTACAACAGCATGACGCTGGAGAAACTCATCGATGGCAAATGGGTTAACGTGAGCAGCAGTACCGGAGGCGGGCTGCTCAACGTGTCGGTCTTGCCGATCATTGCGGACAAGTCGGGTATTTCCCTGACCTATGAAATGCCGGGTGAGTACAGGGTAACGGCCAATAACCTCGCCGGTGTGGGGGTCGGGGCTCAAACCGTTACCACCGAAGTTGTTCATACCTCGTTCGTTGGTGGTTTTGCCAACAGTGCGATAAAGAGTGACCTGATTCTGCCTGCAGGCGCAACGTTGTTAAAGGTCAACGGCACGACGCTGGCCAGTGAAGTGCGCACGGTGGTCAAAGGCCAGTTTGGTGACCTGACCATCAGCGCCGATGGTCAAGCGACCTACAGGCAGAACAGCAATTCCACCCCTTCGGACCAGACCGAGACGTTCACGTACGAAGCCAGGACTGCTGGGGGAGCCATCCTCAAGTCAAGCTTCCACATTGATATCAAGGCTTATTCCGTTTCGGGTGATCTGGTCAGCAGTGAAGAGGCCAGCATCGTCAGCGTCGATGGCAAATCGGTGTCTTCGATCAATCAGGAAACCATTGTCGGCAAATACGGTGATCTCAAAATCGCGGCAAACGGTGAGTACACCTACACGCCAAAGCTCAGCCTGACGGGGCTGAATGAAATCGAGACCTTCTCGTATCAGGTACGGCACACGAACGGCGAGACAGTGACCTCCACCCTTGCGGTGAAGATTGCCGACTCCAAGCTCGTCGCCGAGCTCAACGAGGTGCCGACCAGTGTGGCCCCCGCGGCTGATCTAGCGGGGCAACTCGCGCAGCCGGAAAGCCAGGTTGATAGAGACGTCGACAGCGACACTGCACTGCCGTCGTTCAACTTGGGCCAAGGGCCAAACTTGGACGTCAACAAGGTGGTCAGCCTGCAAGCCAAGGACGATCCGGCCAAGCCCGCGTTGACGGTGACCTTGAACGATATCTTGCAAGCCGATGGCACGTTGTCGAACTCGAAGTCGACGTCTGCCTCAACCTTGGACTTGCCGGATTCGTGGAAGCCCGATGGCGTCAAGGCGTCGTTGGATGGCCATGAGTATGTGCATTACATCGATGGAACCTCGAAGAAAGACCTCTGGGTTGAGAGCGGTGTTTCCGTCGTTTAAGTCGCAATGACAGAGCCCTGGGCTGTATGGCCCAGGGTTATTTTTCCTGAGTGTCAATTATGTTCCGGATATTCCATCCCCGGCGTGATATTGCCTGCCTGACGATAGCCTTATCGTTTGGTTCGGGCGGTGTGGTCGGGCAGGTCAATGCACCCTCTGTGCATGGCCAACCCCAAGTTCAGGTTGCGCCTACCGTGCAACCGATCAAGAACAGTCAAGTGCAAGAAACGCTCCCCGCGCCATCTTTGGTTTCATTGATTGAAGCCGGGCAGTTTCTTCCACCTTCCGCTCCCCAACTGAGCGTGAGTAACTTAGCCACTGCGGGCACCGCGGCGCTGGATATGCATGCGGCCGTGCGCCAGGCCTTAACCTCGTACCCGGATATCCTGCGGGCCCGGGAAGGGGTCAATGAACAAGTGCAGCGGGTAGAAGTGGCGCAGGCCGGCTATTACCCCAGGATCAGCGGCGGCGTGCGCACCGGCTACCAAAGTGGTGTGCCTGGCAGTCACAGCGCCCAGGTCTTTGACGTCAGTGCCTCGCAGATGCTGTATGACTTCGGCAAGGTGTCCAGCGCCGTCGAGGCCAGCCAGGCTGGTGTTACCGAGCGTGAGGCAGACGTGCGCCTGAGTGTCGAGCAGGTTGCCATGAATACCGCACTGGCCTTTCTTGATGGTCAGTATTACCAGCGGTTGATCGCGATTACCCAGGACCAGATCGACAGCCTGGAAAAAGTCTCCGACCTGGCGCGCCAGCGTCTCGACATGGGCGCCAGTACCCGCTCGGACTATGTGCAAGCCGTGTCGCGTATCGAAGCCGCCAAGGTCACCGGGTTCCAGCATCAAGCCAACCTGGCGCGGGCATTTGCCACGTTGTCGAACCTGACCGCGCAACCCTCGGTCGAGGGCGTTTCAGACCATTTTCCGCGAGAGCTGGAGCAGTCGTGCCAGCCGGTCGACGCCAACATGCAGGACAACCCCGAGGTACAGGCCACCCAGGCGCGGGTGGTTCGCGCCCAGGCCGAAGTGGCCTCGGCCAAGGCGGCCGCACTGCCGACGCTGTCCCTGGAGCCGACATTCAGCCATCAGTTGGATGGCAGCACTGGCACAGGCCAGGACCGCAACCGCTACAGCGTGTTTCTCAACGCAAGCATGCCGATCTATCAAGGTAACGCGATCCAGGCCGGCAAAGCGGCCAGCGAGCGAGCCCTGGCATCCTCCCAGGCCGGCCTCGATACCGCCCGTTTGCGCGCGCGTCAGGAAATGCAGCAGTCGCAAAGCCAGGTGCTGAAGTTGCATGCCAGCCTGGGTGCCCAAACCGTGCGCGAAAGCACGATCAATGAAACTCGCGTGCTCTACCGCCAGCAATACCTTGAGTTGGGCACCCGGCCCTTGCTGGACTTGCTCAATGCTGAGCAAGAGGCTTATTTGTCGCGGGTCGAGCAGCAGACCACGCTCAATAGCCTGCGCCGGTTACAGATCAATTGCCTGTATAGCGCAGGCCATCTCAGTCAGTCGTTTGGTGCTGCCAACGACGCCACCTACCGTGAGCGTTTGCCATGAGCCGCCGTGTCCAAGAGCCACTGCAAGCCAACCCGTCAGCTGTTTCCCCGCCCTGGCTGGAAATGTTGTTGCTTGTTGCTGGCCATTACAACCTGAGCTTCTCGCCTGAGGATGCTCGGCTGGCAGCCGCCTGGCAGGACAGTGTACATTCCGATGACCAACTGTATGCCATTGCCAAACATTTGGGACTGTCGGTCAAGATTGATGATGAGTTACAGGCCGAAGACCTGACTCAATGGCGTTTGCCCTTGTTGGTGCAATTGGCCGACGGCCAGTTGGCGCTGATCGAAGGCTTGCGTGCCGAGGATCTGCTGCAAGTCCGGCTCAGCGGCGACCATGGCCTGGCCACGGTGTTGTCGCGCCAGGAGCTACTGGAGCAATGCCGCCGTGTCATTCTGCTGCGCCCGGTGGGTAATCGCGCCGACGTCCGAGTGGACGACTACATCAAACCGTATGACAAAAACTGGTTCAAGGGCATCGTCCTGCAGGACTTGAAGTCCTATCGCTATGTACTGTTCGCCTCATTGGTTGCCAACCTGATGGGGTTGGCCGGCGTGCTGTTTTCCATGCAGACCTATGACCGAGTGATTCCTGCCGGCTCCATGCCGACCCTGTATGTCCTGTTTATCGGGGTCCTGCTGGCGGCCGGTATTGATTTCACTATCCGCAATGCCCGTTCCCATGTCACCGACTTGCTGGGCAAGCGTGCGGACACGCGTCTGTCGGACAAGGTCTTTGGCCATGCCATCCGGTTGCGCAACTCGGCCCGTCCGCGTTCCACCGGTACCTTCATTTCCCAGATTCGCGAGCTGGAACAGATTCGCGAACTGATCACCTCCAGCACTATTACTGCGTTGGCGGACCTGCCGTTCTTCCTGCTGTTCCTCGGCGTATTCTGGCTGCTGGTCGGCCCGCTGGTACTGGTGCCGCTGTGCGCGCTGGTGTTGATGGTTACACCGGGCCTGTTGTGCCAGGCCAAGCTGGGGCGCCTGGCCAACGAAGCGTTGCGTGAGTCGAGCCTGCGCAACGCCTTGCTGGTGGAAACCATCCAGGGCATGGAGGATGTCAAGGCGCTGCAAGCCGAGCAGAAATTCCAGCTGAGCTGGAACCATTACAACGCTACCACCGCATCGGCAAACCTGCGGCTCAAGGCATTGACCCATCGTTTGCAGTATTGGTCGCAATCGATGCAGACCCTGGTGTTTGCCGTGGTGATTTTCTTTGGCGCGCCGATGGTGATGGCGGGCGACCTGACCACCGGTTCGCTGGTGGCGGCCTCGATCCTCGGCTCGCGCATGATGGCGCCGATGGCCCAGTTGACTCAGGTGATCATTCGCTGGCAGCAGGCCAAGACCGCCCTGGAAGGCTTGGACAAACTGATGCGGTTGCCCACCGACCATCCCGAACACAGCCACAAAGTCCACCGCTCTCACCTGTACGGCGACTATGTGCTGGACCAGGCGGTGTTCGCCTATGGCGGCGACAGCCCGGTGCTGCAAGTCAGCCAACTGAAAATCCGTGCCGGCGAACGAATTGCCGTGTTGGGCCGCAACGGCGCAGGCAAGTCCACGCTACTGCAGGCGCTGGTCGGGGGCGTGGACTCACGCTCTGGCCTGGTCAGCCTGGATGGCGTGGCGTTGCAACACCTGGACCCGGCAGACGTGCGCCGGGATGTAGCCTTGTTGACCCAGGACTCGCACCTGTTCCACGGCACCATCCGCGAGAACCTGAAACTGGGCGCGCCGTTGGCCGCTGATCAGGAAGTGCTCTCGGCACTGGCCCTGACCGGCGCCGCTGCGTTTATCAAAAAGCTGCCGACGGGCCTGGATCATTTGATTCTGGAAGGGGGGCTTGGGCTCTCCGGTGGCCAGAAACAATCGCTGTTGCTGGCTCGCCTGTTGTTGCGCCAACCCAACGTGCTGTTGCTGGACGAGCCGACCTCTTCACTGGATGAAGGGGCAGAGCGCCTGTTTCTGGAAAATCTCGACCAATGGGCGCAGGGCAAGACCTTGCTGATTGCCACCCATCGCCCTGCGTTGTTAGAGCTGGTCGAGCGAATCATCGTCGTCGATGACGGCAAAATCGTGCTGGATGAACCCAAGGAGGAAGCGATCCGCCGACTCAGCGCCACTCATTCTAATGGAGCATCTCAGCATGGCTGATGTTCACGAAAAACTGGCGCGGTTGCGTGCCTATATACGCAATAAAAAAACGCTGGAGGCCATGGACCCGGCCGATGACGCGGCGCTGCATCATTCGACGCGGACCATCGGCAGCCTGGTGTTGATCGTGCTGATCCTGGGCACCTGGGCGTGGCTGGGCCGGCTCGACGAAGTGTCCAAGGGTGACGGGAAGGTGATCCCCAGCTCTCATGAGCAAGTCATTCAATCGCTGGAAGGCGGCATCCTGGCGGCGCTCAAAGTTGCTGAAGGCGACCTGGTGGAGCAGGGGCAAGTGTTAGCCCAGCTTGACCCGACGAAGTCCGAATCGAATGTCGAGGAGAGCGCTGCGCGCTATCGGGCTGTCCTGGCCAGTGCCACACGGTTGCAGGCGGAGGTGGACGGTAAACCACTGAGCTTTCCTGACGAATTGCAGGGCTACCCCGAGCTGATCAAGCGCGAAACCAGGCTGTATCAGGAGCGTATCAGCCGGCTCAAGGAATCCCTGGCCGGGGTGAACGATTCGCTCAGGTTGGTCGACCGAGAGCTGACAATCACCCAATCACTGGCCAAGACCGGCGCTGCCAGCAACGTCGAAGTGATCCGCCTGCAGCGTCAGCGTAGCGAGCTGCAACTCAAGACTACCGAACTGCGCTCTTCCTATCAGGTGCAGGCGGGAGAAGAGCTGGCCAAGGCGCGTTCCGAGGTCAGCTCGTTGAGTTCGGTGATTCGTGGGCGGGAAGATTCATTGACGCGCCTGACCGTACTGTCGCCTGTTCGAGGCATCGTCAAGGGCATCGAGGTGACGACCATCGGCGGTGTCATTTCGCCTAACGGCAAGTTGATGCAGATTGTGCCGCTGGATGATCAACTGCTCATGGAGACGCGCATTTCACCCAGGGATATCGCCTTCATCCATCCAGACCAGACGGCCAAGGTGAAACTCACCGCGTATGACTATTCGATCTATGGCGGGCTGGACGGCAAGGTGGTGACGATTTCTCCAGACACCATCCAGGATAAGGTCAAGCCGGAGAACTACTACTACCGAGTGTTCATCCAAACAGACTCCAACGTGCTCACCAACAAAGCCGGTCAGCGCTTTGCCATTGTGCCGGGGATGATCGCAACGGTGGACATCAAGACCGGCTCCAAGACCGTGCTGGACTATCTGGTCAAACCGTTCAACAAAGCCCAGGAGGCCATGCGGGAACGCTGAGTTGATATTCAGTAACCGCCCGGCCAGTACCCTCTCCTGACAGCCCTCCAAATTAGCCAAGATAGTCGACACCATTTTTTAGTGGACACTATCTTGGATATCCGAAGTGCTGGAATATCCCTGGTGGGTTTTTCTGGCGTTCTTACATTTAAAGCGAGGAGCAGATATGAGTACAAATCCTTTCGAATATGCAGGCAAAACTGTGTTGATCACCGGTGCCGCGACCGGTATCGGTCGAGCCACTGCGCTTGCCTTTGCGAGCAACGGCGCCAACGTGGTCGTAGGCGATGTCGATTAACGCGCCATTGACACTTGTCAAATTGATTGAAGAACAAGGAGGGGGCGCTATGTTCATTGAAACCGACGTCTCCAAAGCCGCTTCCGTCGAAGCCTTGGTGATGTCCGACGTAAAGCGTTTCGGCAAGATTGATGCGGCGTTCAACAATACCGGGGTTTTGCCGCCCACCGCACCCTTGGCCGAACAAAGTGAAACTGACTTTGATAGGTGCATAAGGATCTGAGAGGGTTTGCTAGAAGGATTTTGTTGCTTGAAGTACCATGATTTTCGGGGATACGGACTCAAGGCAATACTGGTCGGACATGCCACTAGAATGAGCATCGCTCAGTTCCAATGCAGTTCTGCCCATTATATATTTTTGCAAAAAAGGCTCCTGATGATTTCTGACTCACTAATGCCTTACGCGCCTAATGTCGGTCAGTATTCTGAATACACCTCGTGATTAACCTTATCTATTATTTGTGAGGTTGATTTTTTAAGCTTGCCGACAGTTAGTTTGATACACGTTTTATTGGTCTAAATCGCGTTAATTTCTAATCTTCGTGCGTTAAAAACAAGCGAGCACTTGCTGTCTATAATGTTGGGAAAAGCTTAGATGATAGTTTGCTACGGTTGCGTCCCCTCCTAGAGAAATGATGTTCGCGGAGTCAGCTCCAATAAGCTGCCTATCGTCCCTTTTAATACCGTCATTTCGACCGTCATCATTGCATGCAATACCATTTATACCTAGTCTTGAGCCATAAGTAGAAGCTGAAGATTGCACTTCATCCAACACCGCTAGGTCATCGGGTAGATCTTCTGCAATCCGCTCCGCAAAGCCTTGCAACGTCGATTCCGCTAGCATAAACAGCCACGCTTGATCATCAGATTCACCCGTTCGCCGAAGTACTCGTCCCAGCACTTGCCGGTAATGCAACTCGGTTCGAATACGGCTGAGGTAGCAGCACACTTGCAGGCGTGGAATGTCGGTTCCCTCACTTATCATCCCGACAGCAACAATCCAGCGGCAATTGCTCTGCCTAAATGCGTTGATCACGAGCTGAGCGTCCGGAGTTCTGTTTGTCACGATGCGGCAATCCTCCCCTTTGGTATCCAGGGCCTTAGCAATTTGATGGGCGTGCTCAATGTCGGTAGCTACCACCAAGCCTGCAGCATCCGGCTTTTTTTGGCGAAGCCCATTTAGCTTGCTGCGGCCAAGATTGAGCAATTGATTGATTACTCAAATAGCCTAGGAAAATCAACTGCTCATAAGTTTAAGATGAACTTACATAGAATCGCTATCTGGGCTCGCTTCGTCATGGGACTCAACTGAGCTGGCCTGCGGAAACCCACTAAGATGTTGCCAGATGTAGTGAGTTTAGTAGATCCCGACGTCCAATGTGACGGGTAAATCAGTAACCAATATATTGTCAGACTTAGTGGAAGGTAAGGGAGCAAACCTCCCCCTGGCCCAGCGCTAACGGGAGTACTTAGTCATTCTGCTGCAGGCTAATCGTGGCCTGGAGTTCTCTTGTCAGGGTGAGGTAGTCGTTTTGCTATATCTTCTGTAAGTTGTTGTTTTAGCTTTTGGGTTTGGTGTGGGGAGGCAGTAATTGCTCATGCTGTCATAAATAAATTTAACCGTAATGATTGGGTGCGCATACAGTATTAGGGCTTCGATCATCAATGAGTATGTGTTAGTTCTTGTTTTTGATCAGCTCTGCAAGTGCGGCGAATGGATTGTGCGTTGCGGTGGAGATTTTCGGGGAACTAGTAGAGGAATCAGAAAAATATTGTTGGTCTGTGTAGCGAGAGTGCTCATTGTCATGGCAGAAAAGGCAAAGTAGTTCCCAGTTTGATCCATCCTGAGGGTTATTGTCATGGTTATGGTCGCGATGGTGAACCGTTAGCTCGCTTAGGCGTTTTCCCGAAAACTCTCGAGCACATCTGCCACACACATGCGGGTACATTTTTAGGGCCTTATCGCGATAGCCCATTTCCTTGTCGCGTTTAGCGTCAGCGAGAATGCGGTCGAGTTTCGACGTGTCCTTGGTCTGGTTCATTTTGTCTTCACGTTTTAGAGAAAAGGCTCCGACGACGGAGGGCGATTAATGTACGTGATTCGCGTTATCGTGCCAAATACGGCCAATCGCCGGTATGTGACGAGCAAACGCTTAACTTAGAGCTTTGGCATACCATTTTTCTCGCAGATACACGCACAACAGCTCCCAGTTCGAACCGTCCTGCGGGTTGTTGTCGTGGTTGTGGTCGCGGTGATGCACGGTCAGTTCGCTCAGGCGCTTGCCGGAAAATTCACGGGTGCAGCGACCACAGACGTGCGGGTACATCTTCAGGGCCTTATCGCGGTAGCCCATTTCCTTGTCGCGCTGGTTGTCGGCGAGGATGCGATCCAGCTTCGACGTATTGGTTGGGGTGGACGAACTCATGGGTTCACCTTTGTAAAAGACTAATGACGGTTATGGGCAGAGTTTAGCTCAGCCCTTGAGCTTCTCGGCAATCCAGATCGTGTGGCGGGTGCCCTTGTTGCCGTGGGCGAAGACCTGGACTTCTTCTGCCTTGAAACCGGCCTTCTTCAATTTGTCGGAAAACTGCCGGTCGGCGCTGGCTGACCACACGGCGAGCACGCCTTTGGGGCGCAAGGCTTTGGCGCAGGCATTCAGACCCGCGGCGGAGTACAGCCAACTGTTGGCCTTCTGCGTCAGGCCTTCGGGGCCGTTGTCGACGTCGAGCATGATCGCGTCGAAACCATTCGGCTCGCTTTGCAGCACCTTGGCTACGTCTTCCTGACGGATCACCGTTCGCGGATCAAGCAGCGGACGACCGGACTTTTCGCCGAGCGGGCCACGGTTCCACTCGACCACACCGGGAACCAGTTCCGCCACGACCACTTCGGCAGTTTTACCCAGATGCTTGAGCGCGGAGGCGAGCGTGAAACCCATGCCCAATCCACCGATCAGCACCCGCGAGTCCGGCCGCCCGGCGACTTTGCGGCAAGGAATCTCGGCCAGGGCATCTTCGGAGCCGTGCATGCGCGTGTTCATCAATTGCCCGCCGTCGCCGCCCTGGATCTTGATGACGAAATCCTCGCCATACTCGAACAGGCACAGGGCACCGCCGCTTTCAGGGATCGGGGTGGTGTCGAGCAGAACGAAACGTTTCATGGAAATCTCTACAAGGGGGAAGGCAAGCAGGCCCGTTGGGAGTAGCCTGAGCGCAGACTAGAGGCCAAACGGAGCCCTTGATGAAGCGCACCATTCTAACGGTCATTGCCCTGGCCGTGCTCTCGATTACTGCAGTGCAGGCGCAACAGACCATTCCGGTCAGCCCGGCGCCGCAACCCGGCTCGCCCGGCACCGCGACACCGACGCCGTATCCGCAGATCACGCCGATCAACATCCCCAAGTCGGGCGCCGGCAGTGGCAGCCCGCCGCTGGTGCCGATCGAAATGCCCAGCCCACCGAGCAAGGATCAACCAGTGCCCGGCATTGAACCGACCGGCACCAAAGCGAAATCCCCCGGCGGTTAAACCTGTTGCGCCGCCAGTTGGCCGTCGGCCATGCGCAGGCGTTTCGACAGCGAGACGGCGAGGGCGCGGATGATCTTTGCGGCGATTTTCGGCGCATCGTTGAGCATTTTTTCCAGCGAGTCCTTGCCGAGGTTCAGCAGTTGGCAGTTGCTCGCGGCAATGCAGGTGGCCGAACGGCGCTCACCATCGAGCACAGCCATTTCACCGAAGGCGCGACCGCTGCGCAGGGTGGCCATGGTGATGACTTGACCATCAGCGCCGGTTTTCTGCACGGCCACCTGGCCGGTGTGAATGATGCACATGAAACTGCCGGCGTCGCCCTCGCGGAAAATCGCTTCGCCCTCAGCCACGGTGCTGATGCTGAAATAGCCGGAAGCGGCCGCGAAGTCGGCCAGTTGCAATTGATCGAACAGGCCACAGTCCATCAGCCAGTCGCGGATTTCGTTGTTCAGGAAGGTCGGTTCTGACATGTCGTCACGGTCTTTGTGTTTTCACTGTTTCAGGCTTCACACCCTCCCTTGTAGGAGCTGCGGAAGGCTGCGATCTTTTGATTTTGATTTTCTGAAAGGCAAGATCAAAAGATCGCAGCCTTCGGCAGCGCCTACCGGGGATCTGTGGAGTATCGGCCTCTTGGGTCTGGAATTAAGACCCAAGTGACCGACGGAGTTCCTCAGGCCAGGCCCAAAACCTTGAAAACAAATGCATATTCGAGCGCTACGTCACGTAATCCCTGATAACGCCCGCTCATCCCGCCGTGCCCGGCGCCCAGTTCAGTCTTGAGCAACAGCACATTGTCGTCGGTCTTGGTCGCGCGCAGTTTCGCCACCCACTTGGCCGCTTCCCAATATTGCACACGGCTGTCGTTATAGCCGGCGATCACCAGCGTCGCCGGATAATGCTGCGCACTGACGTTTTCGTACGGCGCGTAAGCCTTGATCCGCTCGTAAACCTCCGGCTCCTCGGGGTTGCCCCACTCGTCGTATTCGGTGACGGTCAGCGGCAGTTCCGGGTCGAGCATGGTGTTGAGCACGTCGACGAAGGGCACTTCAGCAATCGCCACGGCGAACAGGTCAGGACGCTGGTTAAGCACCGCACCGATCAGCAGGCCACCGGCGCTGCCACCACTGATTGCCAATGTGTCCGCAGTGGTAATGCCGTTACGGATCAGAAACTCGGCGCAGGCAATGAAGTCGCTGAAGGTGTTGTGTTTGTGTTCCTGCTTGCCGGCGCGATACCAGGCCTCGCCCAACTCGCCGCCGCCACGCACATGGGCGATGGCGAAGGCCATGCCACGATCCAAAAGGCTCAGGCGCGCGTGGGAGAACCACGGATCAAGGCTCGAACCGTAAGCGCCATAACCGTAGAGATACAGCGGCACCGCTTTGCCGACCATTTCGCGTTTCATCACCAGACTGATCGGCACTTGCGTACCGTCCGGCGCCGTCGCCCACAGCCGTTGGCTGACGTAGGCATCGGCGTCGAACGGGCCGAGCACCGGGGTTTCTTTCAACACCGTTTGTTCGCCGCTGGCGAGGATCAACTGGCGAACTTGCGCCGGACGGTTCAACGCCTCGTAGCGCAGGCGAATGCGGTCGCTTTCAAATTCCAGGCTGTTTTGCACATAGAGGCTGTAGGCCGCGTCCGGCAATTGCACGCGATACGGCGCCAGACCGTGTGGGTGAACTTCGATAATCGGCAGTCCGCCTTCGCGCAAGCTCAGGGTCATCGCCTCGCTGTTGAGGCTGACGCCATCGAGCATCACCGTGTCGTTGTGCGGGATCAGGTTCTGCCAGTCGGCTTCGGTCGGCACGGTGCCGGTGTCCGGCGCCTGATACAAGGCGTAGTTGATGCCGTCACGGTTGGTGCGGATAAACCACGTCCACACACCATCGAGCAGGCCGTGATCGACGTCATATTCGTGATCTTCGACGCGCGGCGCCAGGCAGGTGAACGGTAGATGCGGTTGGTTGGCGTCCAGTGCCCAGACTTCGCTGGTGGTCTTGCTGCCCAGCGACAGCAGCAATTGCTGCTCGGAGCTTGCACGGTAGCAATGCAGGAAGAAACGCCCGTCCGGCTCATGGAACACCTCTTCGGCAGCTGTGCCATCGAGGCGATAACGAAACAATTTGTGCGGTCGGTGGGTGTCGTCGAGCACGCCGAAAAACAGGGTCAGGCTGTCGTTGGCCCAGGTCATGCTGCCGTCGCAGTCTTCGAATTCCAGTTCGCTGACTTTGTCGTTGGCCAGTTCCTTGACAAACAACGTGTAGATTTCATCGCCCGAGGCGTCGACGCTGTAGGCCAGACGCTGGTGATCCGGGCTGATGCTGAACGCGCCAAGCGAGAAGAACCCGCCGTTGGCCAGCACATTCGGATCGAGCAGCAGCTGTTCGCGGCTTTCGTCGAGTGTCAGGCTGTCGTCCGCCGGACGCGGGCAACGGTAGTGCCGGGCGTATTCGTCACCGGCGGTGGTGCGCGTGTAATACAGGTAGGGCCCCCACGGCGAAGGCAGCGACAAGTCGGTTTCGAGGATTCGACCCTTGATCTCTTCGAATAGCGTTTCGCGCAACTCGGCCTGATCGGCGGTTTGCGCCTCTTGGTAGGCGTTTTCGGCCTTGAGGTAATCGAGCACCGCGTCGGTGTCGCGCTCCTGCAGCCAGGCATACGGGTCGGCGCCGGCGGCCTTGTGGGCGATCGGAGCACTGCTGACGTTGGCGGATTGGGGCATGGAAGGCTCTCGGACAATGTTCGGAATAAAGGTTTTCGCAGTTCGTGAAACTGTCGCATTCCCCTGTGGGAGCGAGCCTGCTCGCGAATGCGGTGGGTCAGACAACAAAGTTTCAACTGACAGTCCGTATTCGCGAGCAGGCTCGCTCCCACAGGTCGCATGTCTATTGGGACAAGCCGGACGGGCGAAAAGTCGTTACTATAAGCGCCTCTTTGCCTGCCTTGCCATGGACACCATGACCGAGAACGACTATCTGATCGCCTGGGGCCTCTACGCCTTTGCAGCTGTGGGCTGCCTGTTGGTATGGATGCGCCTGACCACCTGGATGTGGCGCTGGTTGCGCGAACCGCTGCGCGTGCTGATGGCGGTGTTGCTGTTCAGCCCGACCATCATTGACCCGGTGAAAGCCAAGGTTGCGCCGTCCATTGCCATCACCGCGCTGGACCTGGCCTTCAAGGTCGGCAACAACGCCTGGCGGGCGATCTCCGATCTGTTCATGTACGGCATGATCGCGTTTGGCATCTATCTGATTTTCGTGCTGATCCGCTTCCCGATCGAACGGGCTTCGAAGGCTCGCCGGGAACAGGCGGAAGCTGCAAAGGCCGCCGCTCGTGCCGATGACCGCGATGACGATCAACCGTTTGGCGGCGCCGGTGATGACCGCTATGGCCGTCCACCCCTGCCGAATAACCCGCAGCGCATGCGGGTCGAGCCGCGCCTGTAACCCGAGAGTCCGCACATGTGTGAATTACTGGGCATGAGTGCCAACGTGCCGACCGATATCGTGTTCAGCTTCACCGGCCTGATGCAGCGCGGCGGCCGCACCGGCCCGCACCGCGACGGCTGGGGCATAGCCTTCTATGAGGGCCGTGGCTTGCGTCTGTTTCAGGACCCGGCGGCGAGTTGCGAGTCGGAAGTCGCCAATCTGGTGCAGCGCTATCCAATCAAGAGCGAAGTGGTCATCGGCCACATCCGCCAGGCCAACGTCGGCAAGGTCTGTCTGTCCAACACCCACCCGTTCGTCCGCGAACTGTGGGGGCGCAACTGGTGCTTCGCGCACAATGGCCAGTTGGCCGATTTCACCCCGATCAAAAGCTTCTACCGCCCGGTCGGCGATACTGACAGCGAAGCCGCGTTCTGCGATTTGCTCAACCGCGTGCGTGCAGCATTCCCGGAGCCGGTCGATATAGAGGAACTGTTGCCGGATCTGGTCGCCGCGTGCGCCGAATACCGCAGCAAAGGCGTGTTCAACTGTCTGCTCAGCGACGGCGACTGGCTGTTCTGCTATTGCTCGACCAAACTCGCACAGATTACCCGTCGCGCCCCGTTCGGCCCGGCGCGCCTGAAGGATGTCGATGTCATCGTCGATTTTCAGGCAGAGACCACGCCCAACGACGTGGTCACGGTGATCGCCACCGAGCCGTTGACCGAAAACGAAACCTGGACCCGCTACGAACCGGGCCAATGGAGCCTGTGGCGACGCGGCGAATGCGTCAGTCAGGGCAAGACCGAATAAGGATTGCACCCCATGTTGCTCAGTTATGTACGGCTGGTGTTGTTTGCGGCGGGCCTGTTGATAGGTGTCCAGGTGCCTGGCTTCATCAACGATTACGCGAAACGTGTCGAGGCGCACCTGATTGAAGCGCAGACCGGTCTGCGCGGTTTTCAGGGCACGGCCGAGCAGTTTTTCAAGGGTGATATGCAGGCGTTGGTCGCGCATTATCGCGCCAGTGAAGACCCGGTATTTCGCAGCGATGCCGACAGCCTGAGCACCTTGCTCAACCGCCAGCTCGCGCTGGACAAGCAGTTCCAGGCGATGCAAGGCCCGTGGTACATCCGCTTCCTGCAAGTGGTGCTGGCGGCTGATCCGGATATTCGCAAGGAAACCTGGAACGGTTACAGCTACCAGATCCTGCTGACCCCGGAAGCAATGATCTGGGGCATGAGCGGCGCGTTGCTGCTGTCGTTCGGCATTGAATGCCTGTTCCGCTTGATCGACTGGGTCGTACTCGGTGGCCGGCGTCTGCGCCAGAGCCGGCCGATCGAAGACCGCGACGTGCGCGGCCTCTGAGATCAGCGCAGTAAGGATCATTCCCACGCTCTGCGTGGGAATGCCTCAACGGACGCTCCGCGTTCGGCTTTCGAGGGACGCGGAGCGTCCCGGGCTGCATTCCCACGCGGAGCGTGGGAACGATCACGGTGTGAGGGCGATGTAGTCAGTGCCCACCTTGTGCGCATACCCCGCCAGCACCTGCTGACACAACGTCACGATCTCCTCGACCCACTCGACGCCCACCCGCCACGACACCACCACCTGCAAGTTCGGCGGCCGTTGATCAATGGCCAACAACGTCAATTCCCCCCGCGCCAATTCCTCAGCCACCAACACCGGCGGCAGTACGCCAATACCAAATCCATCGCGTAACAAGCGGGTAATTGCCGACACCGAATTCACGCAATTCAAGCGTGGCGCGGGTACGCCGTTGGCCTGCATCAACGTCAGCAGGTCCTGATGCGGTCGGGAGTTTTTCGAGTAGGTGATGATCCGTTCCTGCGCCAGTTCGGCGAGGTCGGCGTAGTCGCGGTTGTAGATCGAATTGCTCGCGACGATCCAGCCCAGCGGATGGCTGGCCAGCTCCAGACTGCGCACGCTTTCATGGCGGATCAGATCGGTTTGCAGAACGATGTCGAGGAAGCCTTTTTGCAGCTGATCGCAGAGGTTCAACGAGGTATCCGCCACCAGCTCGATTTCCACCCGTGGATACAGATCGGTCATCTGCGCCACCAACGGGCTAAGCCAGGTGTGAATCACCGTGTCCATCACGCCAATGCGCACGCGGCCGACCTTGCTTGAGCGAGTCTCGATCGATTGCTTGAGCGCTGACATGGTGTCGAGCATCTGCTCGGCATATTCCAGCACTTTCAACCCTTCGGGCGTCAGGCTGACGCCGCGTGAATCGCGCAAAAACAGCTTCACGCCAAGTTCGCCTTCCAGCACCGCAATGCGACTGGAAATCGATGCCTGAGTGGTGAACAGCTTGTCGGCGGTCAGGCGAAAACTCTTCAGTCGGGCGACCCAGACAAAGGTCTCGAGAAACTTCAGGTTCATGGGCAAGGCTCGAGTGACAAATTTTTCTTATGGCTAAGGCGGGGTTTTATTCGTTGGACGCAGCAGGGCCGCGCGACGAAAAATCGACGCATCCGGTCCTCACGATAGGCGTCGTCGGGGCTACGAACAAGACCAATAAAAAACCTGCGGAGATAAGCCATGAGTGCTCCCGAGACCCTGCAAGCATCCACGACAACGGCGCGTCCCGGGCCGTTCGACTGGTATCGCAACATCAACCAGCAGGAGCGTCGCACGTTCTGGAGCTGCAAGATCGGCTACGGTCTGGACGGCATGGACACGCAGATGCTCAGCTTTGTCGTGCCGACGCTGATTGCGATGTGGGGCATTACCACTGGCGAGGCGGGGCTGATTCACACCAGCACCTTGATCGCCTCGGCGATTGGCGGCTGGGTTGCCGGAATTCTCTCTGACCGCATCGGTCGTGTGCGCACCTTGCAACTCACCGTGTTGTGGTTCGCCTTCTTCACCTTCCTCTGCGGCTTCGCGCAAAACTATGAACAACTGTTGATCGCTCGCACTTTGATGGGCTTTGGTTTCGGCGGCGAATGGACGGCTGGCGCGGTACTGATCGGCGAAGTGATCCGCGCCAAAGACCGTGGCAAAGCGGTGGGCATGGTGCAATCCGGTTGGGCGCTGGGCTGGGGGCTGACGGCGATTCTGTATGCGCTGCTGTTCTCGCTGTTACCGCCGGAAGACGCCTGGCGTGCGCTGTTCATCCTTGGCATCGTGCCGGCGATTTTCGTGATTTTCGTCCGTCGACTGGTGAAAGATCCGGAGATCTATCGCGAGGCTAAAGCCCGACAAACGCCGGAGAATCAATCGAAGTTCTACGAGATCTTTGCGCCGGGCATGCTCTTCACCACGTTCCGCGCTTCACTGCTGACCACTGGCGCCCTCGGTGGTTACTACGCGATCACTTCCTGGCTGCCGACCTTTCTGAAAAACGAACGCGGTTTGAGCGTACTCGGCACCGGCGGTTATCTGGCGATGGTGATTGTCGGCTCTTATGTCGGTTACGTGATCAGCGCTTATTTGACTGACCTGCTCGGGCGCAAGAAGAACTTCATCCTCTTCGCCGTCGGCTCGTTCACCATCGTTCTGCTTTACACGCAACTGCCGGTCAGCAACGGCGTGATGCTGTGGCTGGGCTTCCCGCTGGGCTTCTTTGCCTCGGGGATTTTCAGCGGCATGGGCGCGTTTCTGACGGAGTTGTTTCCGACGCGAATTCGCGGTTCGGGGCAGGGCTTTTGCTACAACATCGGTCGGGCGCTGGCGGCTTTGTTTCCGCTGCTGATCGGTCTGCTCAGCCAGAAAGTGCCGTTGAGCGTCGGCATTGGCGCGTTTGCGGCGGTGTCTTACGGCGTGGTGATTATTGCGGCGTTGAGCCTGCCGGAAACCCGTGGCAAGCAACTCGATGCGCAGTAACTGGTAACCTGCGGGGGCAATGCCCAACGGGCATTTGTCCTACGGATAGAAAGACAAGAACCTACAGGAGTGTTCACCGTGAGCCGCCTGCTATTGAATTGCGACATTGGCGAGAGTTTCGGCAGCTGGACCATGGGTCTGGATGCGCAGGTCATGCCCTTCATCGATTGCGCCAACGTGGCCTGTGGTTTCCACGCCGGCGACCCGAGCATCATGCGCAAGACCGTCAGCCTGGCACTGAGCCACGGCGTGCAGATCGGTGCGCACCCGGCCTATCAGGATCTGGTCGGTTTCGGCCGTCGTTCCATGGCGTATTCGGCGCAAGAGCTGCAAGACATCCTGCATTACCAGATCGGCGCGCTCGACGGCATTTGCAAAGCCCAGGGCGGGCGGGTCAGTTACGTCAAACCCCACGGCGCGATGTACAACGACATGATGGCCAATCCGGCGCAACTGCGTGCGGTGATCCAGGCGGTGGCCGCCTACGACGGTAGCCTGCCGTTGATGCTGATGGCCACTCGTGACGACTCGGCGGCGCAGCAGATCGGCGATGAATATGGCGTCACCCTTTGGTTTGAAGCCTTCGCCGATCGCGCCTACGACAGCGCCGGCAAACTGCTTTCACGACAATTGCCGGGCGCGGTGCATCACGATGCCGAAACCATCATCGAACAAGCCCTGACCATCGCCCGTGGCGACACTCTCGTCGCCAGCGATGGCAGCGCCTTGCGCTTGCACGCCAACACCCTCTGCGTACACGGCGACAACGCCAGCTCGGTGGCTGCCGTGCAGCGCATTCGCGAGGCCCTGAATCAGCAGAGTGCCTTATGAACCCAAGGATTGAAGTGGTGGCACTGGATTGCCTGATGCTGCGTCTGTTCGATGAAATCGCCGAAGCCAACATGCCGTGGATGCTGGCTGCCAGTGAGCGTTTGCGGGTGATTTTCGGCGCGCAGCTGGTCGATCTGGTGCCCTCGTATACGACGTTGATGGTGCATTACGATCTGACGGTTTTGAACCCGAATCAGGCGCGGGAATTGATTGCTGAGGCGTTGATCGACCTGTCACCGAATGCGCGAGCCAGCGGCCAGTGCCATGTGTTGCCGGTCTGGTATGACTTGAGTGTGGGCCCTGAGTTGAGCTTGCTGGCCGAGCGCAGCGGTCTGGCGGTGGATGAAGTGATCCGTCGCCACAGCGGACGTGAATATCAGGTGTTCGCCCTTGGTTTTGCTCCGGGGTTTGCCTTCATGGGCCTGGTCGAAGAGATTCTGGCGGCGCCGCGTTTGAACACGCCACGCAAGAAAGTCGCGGCCGGCAGTGTCGGTATTGCCGAGCGGCAAACCGCTGCCTATCCCGTGGTATCCCCCGGTGGCTGGAACCTGATCGGCCGTACTCCGGCCAAGTTGTTCGATCGCAATCGCGACGGCTACAGCCTGATGCAACCGGGCGACACCGTGCGATTCGAAGCGGTCAGTCATGCCGAGTTCATCAATCTGGGCGGTGATGACACGCCACTGGAGGCATTGGCATGAGCCGACTGATGATTGAGGCGAGTACGCCGTTGTGCCTGTTGCAGGACGCAGGGCGTTTCGGCGTGCGGCATCTGGGCGTGACTCAGGGTGGTGCGGCGGATTGGTGTTCGATGAGCTGGGCCAACTGGTTGCTCGGCAATCAGCTGGATGCAACGGTGATCGAAATCACCCTCGGCGGCTTTGCCGTGGTGGCTGAGGAGGCGTGTTGGCTGGCCTTGGCCGGTGCGGATCTTGGCGCGCAGATCGACGGTCAGCCGCTGGCGCCGTGGCGCAGTTTCAGATTGGATAAAGGGCAGACGTTGCGACTCACTCAGCCGTTGCTCGGTGCCCGGGCTTATCTGGCAGCGCCCGGCGGTTTTGATGCACCGCAGGTGTTGGGCAGCAGCGCCACGGTTGTACGTGAAGAACTCGGTGGTCTGGATGGCATGGGCTTACCTTTGGCCAAGGGGGCGGCGCTGAGTTATCGCGGTGAATCGCTGTTGCAGCGCGAAGTGCCATTGGCCTCACAGCCGGATTTAAAATCGACTGCACCGCTGGATCTCGTGCTCGGCGCGCAGATCGGCCAGTTCAGCGGACAGAGTCTGTTTGATGTGTTCAACACGCCTTGGGCATTGGACAGTCGCGCCGATCGCATGGGCATTCGATTGTTGGGCAGCGCCTTGCACTATCAGGGGCAGCCGATGATTTCCGAAGGCATTCCGCTCGGTGCGGTGCAGGTGCCGCCGGATGGGCAGCCGATCGTGCTGCTCAATGATCGCCAGACCATTGGTGGTTATCCACGGTTGGGGGCGTTGACGCCGTTGGCGCTGGCGAGGCTGGCGCAGTGTCTGCCGGGCGACAGGGTTCGGTTCGCCCCGGTCATGCAAGAGCGTGCATGGCAAGCCCATATCAACTACCTGAAGTCCTACTTGTAATTGTCCGTACTTCGGACGGAAGACCGAGATTTTTCCTGACGCTTTAGTAAGTCGCCCTACATCGCTTGTCGAGAGTGTGTGGAACTATCGGTCTTCATCTTTTACAAGGAAGTTACAGATGCGTTTTATGACAGTAATGGCCCAGTCAAAGGGCGAATGTGCCAACAGTGTCGATGGGCACATTGTCGGTTTTTATGAGGGTGTGGACAGCGTGCCGGTTTATCGGGCGAGCATCGATCGTTTCTACAATGTGCAACGACTGGACGCCGACCCGGCCGATCATCAGGACACTGTTGCGCGTATCGAGACCTTCATGTCCACCGCAACCGTCGACATGATGCGTATGTTTCACTGGAGTCACCCCAAAGAGGCGAGTGGTAACGCCATGGAGTTGATTGCCGTGGAGACCAACGCGGGTGCAGAGGTGAAAAGCGTAAGGTTTCGCTTTCTGAGGCCAGAGGGCGAAATTAAGAGTGAAGTGACCCTGAGTCCTGAAACGGACATTGAAAAAAGTCGCAGGGTAGAGCTGGAAAATGGCGGGGCGAACGTTGTCGCCAAAGGAAAGAAAAACCGCCGCGGGAAAAAAACGACTGCGGTCGGTCCCGCGATTCTGGACACCTCTTTCATGTTCCGTCTCTGCAGGTCTTATCTCGCGACAGGTTGGTAAACCCGCGAGTCTGAAAGGCAGCCGCTTTCATACGGTTTGCCTTTCAGTATTTACCTTCGCAATCTTACTTGGACAGAAACCGCATTCCTTCCTCAAGCCCGCGCAACGTCAACGGATACATCTGATCCTCGATCAGATCCCGCACGATGTTGGTCGATGAGGTATAGCCCCACGTGTCTTTCGGGTAAGGGTTGATCCAGATGAGCTTCTTGTACTTCTCCATGAAACGCTGCATCCACACATAACCCGGCTCTTCGTTCCAATGCTCGACGCTGCCGCCGGCCTGGGTAATTTCGTAAGGTGCCATCGCCGCGTCGCCAATGAAAATCACTTTGTAGTCGGCGCCGTACTTGTGCAGCAGGTCCTGTGTTGAAGTGCGCTCGGACGTGCGGCGCATGTTGTTCTTCCACACCGATTCATAAATGAAGTTGTGGAAGTAGAAGTACTCCAGGTGCTTGAACTCGGTTTTGCAAGCCGAAAACAGTTCCTCGCAGATCTTCACGTGCGCGTCCATCGAGCCGCCAATGTCGAACAGCAACAACAGCTTCACCGTGTTGCGCCGTTCCGGGCGCATCTGGATATTCAGCAGGCCGGCGTCTTTGGCGGTGTGGTCGATGGTGCCGTCGATATCGAGCTCTTCTGCCGCACCCTGACGAGCGAATTTGCGCAGTCGGCGTAAGGCAACCTTGATGTTGCGCGTGCCCAGTTCGACGGAATCGTCGAGGTTCTTGTACTCGCGCTGATCCCAGACTTTTACCGCTTTGCCTTGGCGCTTGCCCGCATCGCCGACGCGGATACCTTCCGGATTGAAGCCACCGGAACCGAACGGACTGGTGCCGCCGGTACCGATCCACTTGTTGCCGCCGGCATGGCGTTCCTTCTGCTCTTCCAGACGCTTCTTGAACTCCTCGATCAACTTGTCCAGGCCACCGAGGGACTGGATCTGTGCGCGTTCTTCGTCGCTCAGCGAGCGTTCGAATTCCTTGCGCAGCCAGTCCTCGGGAATCAGTGCCTGCAAATGATCGTCGAGCTTTTCCAGACCATTGAAGTAGGCCCCGAACGCGCGGTCGAACTTGTCGAAATGGCGTTCGTCCTTCACCAGAATCGCCCGCGACAAGTAATAAAACTCGTCCATGTCGGCGAAGGTCACGCGCTGTTTCAGCGCGTTGATCAGGTCGAGCAACTCACGCACCGACACCGGCACCTTGGCTGCACGCATTTCATTGAACAGGTTGAGCAACATGGCATCAGCCTCTTAGCGGGTGCCGCGACGGCTCATGAACGCCAGGCGCTCAAGCAGTTGCACGTCCTGCTCATTCTTCACCAAGGCACCGGCCAGCGGCGGAATGGCTTTGGTCGGATCGCGTTCGCGCAGCACCGCTTCGCCGATGTTGTCGGCCATCAACAGCTTCAGCCAGTCGACCAATTCGGACGTCGACGGCTTCTTCTTCAGGCCCGGCACCTTGCGCACGTCGAAGAACACGTCCAGCGCTTCGCTGACCAGATCCTTTTTGATGTCCGGGTAATGCACGTCGACGATTTTTTGCAGGGTGGTGCGGTCGGGGAAGGCGATGTAGTGGAAGAAGCAGCGGCGCAGGAAGGCGTCCGGCAGCTCTTTTTCATTGTTGGAGGTAATGATAATGATCGGGCGCTTCTTCGCTTTGATGGTCTCGTCGATCTCGTAAACGTAGAACTCCATCTTGTCGAGTTCTTGCAACAAGTCGTTAGGGAATTCGATGTCAGCCTTGTCGATTTCATCGATCAACAGGATGACCCGCTCTTCGGACTCGAAAGCCTCCCAGAGCTTGCCCTTCTTCAGGTAGTTGCGCACATCGTGGACTTTCTCATTGCCCAGTTGCGAGTCGCGCAGACGGCTGACCGCATCGTATTCGTACAGACCCTGATGGGCCTTGGTGGTGGACTTGATGTGCCAGGTGATCAACTTGGCGCCGAACGATTCGGCCAGTTGCTCGGCGAGCATGGTCTTGCCGGTGCCCGGCTCGCCCTTGACCAGCAGCGGCCGCTCCAGGGTGATGGCGGCGTTGACCGCCAGCTTCAGGTCATCGGTGGCGACGTAGGCCTGGGTGCCTTCGAACTTCATCTGCTAATCCTCGAACGGTAACGCCGACCTGACGGGCAGGGCGGGGGCGAAATAATCGGATGCCCGACTATAACGCGCAGCCCGGTCGACTGTGAACGCAGACGGCTTATTCAGTCCCTGAATGGGGCGTCACATGTTGACTCGGTCTCTGCCGATGGCCAGTCTTCAGGTATCGCCGATTTGGCGATAGCCTCTCGGGCATGACGACTAAATACCGATTTCGCGACAGATACCGCATTCAGTTGCGCGCGAAGGATCACCCTCCGCTTCATGTTCACCTCATCGGTGGCGGCGTGGAACTGATGCTGAGAGCCAGTGCCACGTTCGCTGGCGCTGGCTTGTCTGGGCTGGGATTCACTGCAACAAAGCTCAACACTGGCCGCAGAGGAGTCTGGTCGCTATATCGTCAACCGCAAAAACTAACCCGCATCCGGCTTCGGCCGCTCATAGCGGGCATTGAATGCCTGTATGAAGCCATTGCGCAAAATCTGCAAAAACGCTTCGAACGCGTTGATATTTTGCTGATGCACGTTGCCACTGAGTTCGACCTTGGTGGCGAACTGGTTTTTGGCCTGGTTCTTCAGCACGGTTTCCGAGCCGCCGACGATGGCCTCCCAGACTGAGCGGAAGATGCTCTTGTTCTTGTTTTCCACGTCCTGCTGCCAGTTGAACACTTCGACGTCGCGCAGCAGCGGTTTGATGTAGCCGCTGACCTGGGCTTTTTTGGCTTGGGCTTCGATCACTACATCACCGTGGCCGGCGTTGAAGTCGAACTTGCCGTAGGCCGAGGCGAAGTCGTTCATGCTCTTGAGTTCGATGTCTTTGGCGCGCAGGCGGAATTCGAAGTCTTCGAAATTGCTCAGCGGGTCGAACGTTGCTGTTGTTTCCAGCGGTGCGTGGCCGAGCAGTTTGGCTTTGCCTTCGAAACGGGCATCGCGTTTTCCCTCTTTGTCGACCACGTTGGTCAGGTTATAGATGCTCGCGTCGACATTGGTCGCGTTCATGTTCACTGGCGGTTTTGAATTGAAGTTGCGGAAACTGATCTTCCCGTCGTGAATCTGTACTTCGTCGAGGGTGATTGGCAGTAGCTTGCCCAGTTGCGCGCGCCAGTCTGTGCCTTGACCGGTTTGAGAGTTCTGCTTGTTGCCCCCGCCGTCGACGAAGTTGACCTCAGGTTTGACGAAGTTAACCTGCGCTACGACGGCATGGTCATACCACAGCGAATGCCAACTGACCGCCAGATCGATCAGCGGTGCATTGACGAATGGCACCGGCACCTTGCCGTCGACCTTGACGATCTTTAGCCCATTGATCTTGTAGGCGCCGCGCCATAGGGCCAGATCGACATCAGTGATCTGGCCCCGATAGTCACCCATGTCCGCCAGTTTGCCGTTCAGATAGTCGCGCACCATGTAGGGCAGGGCGATGTGCAGCGCGATCAGCAACACAACGACAACGGCGAAAATCCCTAATGGCCAACTATAGCGACGCTTCATGACGGCAATTTCCTGAAGATGTAAGCGATTGACTGTTACGCCGCGCAGTCGTTCGACCCGACTGGACTGCGCCAGGCAACAGGCATACCTTGGGCGCTGAATTCAATGCTGCATAAGGACCCAGCCATGAGCCGTATTTTCGCTGACAACGCCCATTCCATCGGCAACACGCCGCTGGTGCAGATCAACCGCATCGCGCCGCGTGGCGTGACCATTCTGGCCAAGATCGAAGGGCGCAACCCCGGTTACTCGGTCAAGTGCCGGATTGGCGCCAACATGATCTGGGACGCCGAAAGCAGCGGCAAACTCAAGCCGGGCATGACCATTGTCGAGCCGACCTCGGGGAATACCGGCATCGGTCTGGCCTTTGTGGCTGCCGCTCGCGGTTACAAATTGATGCTGACCATGCCGGCCTCGATGAGCATCGAGCGCCGTAAGGTCCTCAAGGCCTTGGGCGCCGAACTGGTGTTGACCGAGCCGGCCAAGGGCATGAAAGGGGCTATCGAAAAGGCTGCCGAAATCGTCGCCAGCGATGCCGACAAATATTTCATGCCGGCGCAGTTCGATAACCCGGCCAACCCGGCCATCCACGAAAAGACCACCGGTCCGGAAATCTGGAACGACACTGACGGTGCCGTCGATGTACTCGTGGCAGGCGTCGGCACTGGCGGAACCATCACGGGCGTTTCGCGGTATATCAAGCATACCCAGGGCAAACCGATAATTTCGGTGGCGGTGGAGCCGATGTCGTCGCCGGTGATCACCCAGGCGTTGGCGGGTGAAGAGATCAAACCGAGCCCGCACAAGATTCAGGGGATCGGTGCCGGCTTTGTGCCGAAGAACCTGGATCTGTCGATGGTCGACCGGGTCGAGCAGGTCTCCGACGAGGAGTCCAAGGCCATGGCCCTGCGGTTGATGCAGGAAGAAGGGATTTTGTGCGGCATCTCCTGCGGTGCGGCGATGGCGGTGGCGGTGCGTCTGGCCGAGACGCCGGAGATGCAGGGCAAGACCATCGTCGTGATTCTGCCTGACTCCGGCGAGCGTTATCTGTCGAGCATGTTGTTCAGCGATTTATTCACTGAGCAGGAGACTCAACAGTAATCCGGTTGATTCAGGTCAGCCAGGGTTCAGGATCGTTATGCTAATAAATGCTTTGTTGCGCAATTCTTAACACTGAATCTTGTGTAAGGCGGGTTTTGCCCGGCGCCGGTAGTGTTTATCATGGCCGGCTGCCATGCCGGGTAAAGTGGCATTGCGCAGCGTTGTCTTTATTCAAGGAGTCGTTGATGAGCTTTTCGTTAGCCGCCAAGGTGTCGGTGCTGCTGCTGTTTGTGGGCAGCATCCTCTATGTGCATTTGCGCGGCAAAGCGCGTTTGCCGGTACTGCGCCAGTTCGTCAACCACTCGGCGCTGTTCGCCCCGTACAACGCCCTGATGTACCTGTTCTCCGGCGTGCCGTCCAAGCCGTACCTGGATCGCAGCAAATTTCCGGAGCTGGACGTGCTGCGCGATAATTGGGAAACCATTCGCGACGAAGCCATGCATCTGTTCGATGAAGGCTATATTCGCGCGGCGGAAAAGAACAACGACGCCGGTTTCGGTTCGTTCTTCAAGAAGGGCTGGAAGCGTTTCTACCTCAAGTGGTACGACAAACCGCTGCCGTCGGCCGAAACACTGTGCCCGAAAACCGTGGCGCTGGTCAGTGCTATTCCCAACGTCAAAGGCGCGATGTTTGCGTTGTTGCCGGGTGGCAGCCACCTGAACCCGCATCGTGACCCGTTCGCCGGCTCCCTGCGTTATCACCTCGGCTTGTCGACGCCGAACTCCGATGATTGCCGGATCTTCGTTGATGGTCAGGTTTACGCCTGGCGTGACGGTGAAGACGTGATGTTCGACGAGACCTATGTGCACTGGGTCAAGAATGAAACCGACCAAACCCGCGTGATTCTGTTCTGCGACGTTGAACGTCCGCTGAGCAACCGCCTCATGACCCGCATCAACCGCTCGATCAGCGCCTGGCTCGGCCGTGCTACCGCACCGCAGAACCTTGATGATGAACGCGTTGGCGGGATCAACCAGGCTTACGCCTGGAGCAAGAACTTCAGCGACAGGTTCAGTGGCATAGTCAAACAGTGGAAACGCCGTCATCCGAAGGCCTATCGCGTGATGCGTCCGGTGCTGGCGGTGGTTGTGTTGACGTTGTTGGGGTATTGGCTGTTTGGTTGAGACTGGACGAGACAATAAAAAACCGCTCCTTGTGAGCGGTTTTTATTGCCTGCGAATCAGCGCCGTCCAGCGAGAACGTTGGGTTCGTCCTCGATGCCAGTAATCAGTAGCTGAAGAAAGCGCTGCTGATTGGCTGATAGCTCGGAGGAGATAAGCTTTTCTTCCGTTTTGATTGATCTTTTCTTACTGGGGGATTTTTTTACGGATTTACGCATGCTCCCGCCCTCGGTGTGGCATCGATAGGTTCAAAGCGTACTTTCGACAAGTCTTGTCCCGCTGGTAGCTGCAATGGAGCAGTGGCGATGCTTGCCTGCTTCCTGGCCAGCGACCGATACAACTGATAGCGCAGATAACCCCGTTCCCTTGGCATATGATTTCGAGCATTCCTGTCTCCCCATCGATAGGAGTAGCCGTTGCTCAACAGCCTATTCAGCGCTGATGCATCCGTCGCTACTGGCCCTTTGTCCAAATCATTGCAATCCATGTCCCGCGCTGGTTATAGTCGGCGCTCGTGAGCCGTACGGCTCACGCTCCATCCCTTCAAAAAAGATCTGCCCAAATGCCTGCATCCCTCATCAACGCGGTAGTCGATTCAGCGGTCAACGCTGGCGTCGTGCCGTGCGGGAATCAGCAGCCCAAGCAGATCAGTCATTACCCCCCACCTGTTAGTAGCACGCCGGTGTGCGCAGTCGTATCACCGCCGGGCGTTGGCGTTTCGGGCTGATCGGCAGTTTCTGCTGAACCCTGCGCCCGCCAGAAAAACCTACTGAATTTCAGCTTCGGCTGAGTTGGCTATTGGCCTGACTACAGGTGGTATTCATGTTTGTCCTGTCGAAAAAATCCGCGCTCGCGGCCGCGTCCACGAGCCTGTTCGTTCTGCTGTGGAGCAGCGGCGCGATCTTCTCCAAATGGGGGCTGGCCCATGCCTCACCGTTTGCCTTTCTGCTGATTCGCTTTGTGATTGCCTTGTGCGGCCTCGTGTTGCTGGCGCCGCTGCTCAAGCTGAAGCTGCCCAAGGGCGGCAAACCGATGCTGTTTGCGATCGCCACGGGTGTGGTGTTGTTGGGGGCGTATCAGATTTTTTATCTGCTGGCGCTCAACACCAAAGTCACCCCGGGCGTGATGGCGACCATCATGGGCGTGCAGCCGATTCTCACCGTAGTATTGATGGAGCGGCAGCGCTCGGCGAGCCGGATGTTTGGTCTGGCCTTGGGGCTGGCGGGGCTGATCATGGTGGTTTACCAAGGCATCGGTCTGGCCGGGATGTCTTGGGCGGGAATGTTGTTTGGCTTGCTGGCGCTGGTGAGCATGACGCTGGGCTCGATCATGCAGAAACGCATCACGGAAAATCCTCTCGGCACACTGCCGGTGCAATATCTGGCCGGGCTGTTGTTGTGCGGGATCTTCGTGCCGTTTCAGCCGTTCCACTTTGAACACAGCACAGGCTTTATCGTGCCGGTGTTGTGGATGGGGCTTGTGGTGTCGGTGCTGGCGACGCTGTTGCTGTATCGACTGATCGCGCGAGGCAATCTGGTGAACGTCACCAGCCTGTTTTACCTGGTGCCGGCGGTGACGGCATTGATGGACTATCTGATTTTCGGCAATCGTCTGGCAGCATTGAGCGTGCTTGGGATGCTGTTGATCATTGTCGGTCTGGCATTCGTATTCCGTAAACCGCAGTAACGCTAACCCCTGTAGGAGCTGCCGCAGGCTGCGATCTTTAAAGACAAGATCAAAAGATCGCAGCCTGCGGCAACTCCTACCGGGCTTTCATCTCAACAGGTTTCACCGCAGCAGGCTTCAACACCAGCCATAACGCCAGCGCAATCAGCACGCCACCGTAAATATGCGCCATCGACAACGGCTCATCCAGCAACAACGCCCCCCACAGCACACCGAACGGAGGGATCATGAAGGTCACGGTCATCGACTTCACCGGACCGATCGAGCTGAGCAGGCGGAAGTAAATGATGTAGGCAAACGCCGTGCAGCCCAAACCCAGGCCCAACAGCGACAGCCAGACATTCCAGCCGCCCCAACTGACGGGAGGTGAGGTGATCACGCTATACCCGAACAACGGCAACAGGAACAAGGTCGCACCGAGCATGCTGCCCAGCGCCGACAGCCGGCTGTCCAGTCCACCGGCCTGATCCAGCCAGCGCCGCGCGAGGAAACCGGCGAAGCCATAGCAAGTGGTCGCGAGCAGGCAGGCGACAGCGCCCATCAACAACTGCAAGTCGAACGCCACGGGGCCGGCGCGGGTCAGCACGCCAACACCGAACAGGCCGAGGAAAACCCCACCCAACTTGGCAGCAGTGAGTTTTTCACTGAAGAACAACCCGCCAATCAGCACGCCCATCAACGGCGTGGTGGCATTGAAAATCGCCGAGTAGCCGGCTGGCAGTACCTGCGCGGCAACCGAATACAGCGTGGCAGGTATTCCCGAGTTGATGACGCCCAGCAGCATCACGGTTTTCAGTTTGCCTTTGAAATCCCAGCGCACGCGCATCAGCCCGAGGATCACCAACAGGCCAACGGCCGCAATCGACACGCGAAAAAAACCGGTCGGGATCGTGCCGATCACCGGCGCAATAATGCGCATGAACAGAAAACTCGCGCCCCAGATGGCCGCCAGCGACAACATACGGAAAATATCGACAGGGCTCACGACGGGTCTCCTTCCTTGATCGGGACGAGAGTGTTGCCGAGCGCCCTGACGAAGGCAACCGCTATTCGGGCATTCAAATTTGCGCTCAGATCACAAAGCGTGTCACCAGGCCGTTGAGATCGACGGCCAGACGCGACAGTTCCTGGCTTGCGGCCGAGGTCTGGGTGGCGCCGGCGGCGGTCTGGGTCGAGAGGTCGCGGATGGTCACCAGATTCTGATCGACTTCACGCGCGACCAAGGCCTGCTGCTCGGCCGCGCTGGCGATCACCAGGTTGCGTTGGTTGATCTGCGAGATCGACGCGGTGATTTTTTCCAGTGCCTGACCCGCGCTGTTGGCTCGGCGCAATGTCTGACCGGCCTGTTCGGCACTGCTCTGCAACGCGCCCACGGTCGACCCCGTGCCTTGCTGAATACTGCTGATCATCAACTCGATTTCTTCGGTGGAATTCTGCGTGCGTCGGGCCAGTGAACGCACCTCATCGGCCACCACAGCAAAGCCGCGCCCGGCCTCACCGGCGCGCGCCGCTTCGATCGCCGCATTGAGCGCCAACAGGTTGGTTTGCCCGGCGATCCCACGAATCACCTCCAACACTTTGCTGATGTCCTGGGCCTGGGTGGCCAGGCCCTCGGCTTGCGCGGAAGCGCCGAGTACCGCGTCGACCAGTTGCTGAATCGAACTGATGGTTTCGCTGACCTGTACATGGCCGTGCTTGCTGTCTTCATTGGAGGCGGCAGACGCTTCGGCGCTGGACACGGCGTTGGCCGCGACTTCATCCACCGCAGTGCTCATCTCGGTGACCGCTGTGGCCGCCTGTTCGATCTGATCGTTCTGCTGCTGCAGGCCGCGAGTGCTTTGCTCCATCACCGAACTCATTTCCTCGGCAGCGGAAGCCAATTGCTGTGCCGATTCGCTGATTCCTCGAATGGTCGAGCGCAAATTGCCCTGCATCTCGGCCAAGGCGTCGAGCAGCTGCGCAGCCTCATCTTTACCGGTGCTGACAATCTGGCCGCTGAGATCACCGGCAGCAATGCGCCGCGCCACCTTCAGGGCCTGATTGATCGGGGTGGTGATGCTGCGCGTCAATTGCCAGGCCAGCAGCAGCGTGGCAATCAGGGCAACCACGATGATCGTCGCGACAATCCACAATGCCCGTTGGTACATCGCCGCCGCAGCCTTGGCGGCGGCGTCGGCACCTTGTTGGTTGAGGCTGATCATCTGCTCCAGCGTCTTGTCGAGCACAGTTCCCTGCGGTGCCAGCTCATTGCTTAAACGGGCGGCGGCCTGCTCGTTCTGACCGGCTTCAATCTGGCTGATGATCTGATCGAGAATGCTGAGGTACTTGCCCGTGGCCACGTTCAGGCCGTCGAGCATTGCCTGTTCCTGATCACTGGCAATCAAGGTTTTGTGATCGTTGAGGCGCTTGAGCAACTCCTCACGCTGCGCCTTGAGGATGCCTTTGCTTCTGTCGCGCACGGCGGGTTGGCTGTTGGTGATCAGCCGCAGGGATTCGAGACGGATGCTGGCGATATTCGCCGCTGCGTCATGAATGCTCTCGATGCTGGGCATCCATGACTCTTCGATCACCGCTGCACTTTCACGCAGGTTTTTCATCTGGCCCAGCCCGAACAGGCCGACCACCACCAGCAGACTGGCCAAAACGGCAAAGCTCAAACTGGCGCGCAAACCTATGCGCAGATTCCGGATAGACATCAGTGTGCTCCTTGATCTTTGAGGGAGAGGTCGTCCTCGTCAGCGAGGATCTTGTTATGAGGCGGGTAATGGCTGGCTGTATATCAAAGTGCCACTATTTTGGTAAGACCAATCTGGCGTCGTCGCTGACGACCCGCGCAGTTGCAGCAAAGCCACGGGCTAGACGCGTCTGTGCTGTATTGGATCCGAAGCCTAGAGAATTCGCGGGCTGGCGCAGGGCGGTCAGGAGGACCTTCAAGGTGATTAACTGACCGAACGGTCGATTAAAAAACTTTGCAAAAAACTGTGTCGCTGTACAAGCCTGACGCGGATTTGGCAGAAATTGCACTTCACCTGCGCCCGTTTCCGTGGCTAAGCTCAGGCACAGATTTCCCCACGCACGCCGAGGTCTTATCTATGCCGCAGCAATGGCCAGCCACCGATATCGCCCGCATGATCCTCGATGGCTTTGACGATTACCGCGAGCATTTCCGGCGCATCACCGACGGTGCCCGGGAGCGTTTCGAGCAGGCGCGCTGGCAGGAGACGCAAACGGCGTCGGCAGCACGGATCAACCTCTACGAAGACAAAGTCGGCGAAACCATCGCCCGCCTGCGCGAATATTTCGACGACGAAACGCTGATGAATGTCAGCTGCTGGCCGTTGGTGAAAAGTGCCTATATCAGTGTCATCGACCTGCGCTTCGACGATGAGCTGTCCGAGACCTGGTACAACTCGATTTTCTGCGGGCTGTTCAGCCACGACCTGATCAGCGACGGCTGCATGTTCATCCACACCACGCGCCCGAGCCTGCGCCGTGCCCGCGCCGCGCAAACCCGCACCTACAAGCCCCAAGGCCAGTTGTCGGGGACGCTCGCGAGCATTTTTGCCGACTACCGTTTCAGCGAGGATTACGCCGATCTGCCCGGCGACCTGCGCCGCCTCGAAGCGCAACTGCGCGAGAATCTGCCGGACTGGGTGTGCAAGGACCCGGAACTCAGCGTCGAGCTGTTTTCCTCGGTGCTCTATCGCAACAAGGGCGCGTATCTGGTCGGACGCCTCTTCACCCGCGACGAGCAGTGGCCGCTGGTGATTCCGCTGCTGCACCGTGAAGGGCGCGGGATCCAGATCGATGCGTTGATCACCGACGAAGCCGATGTGTCGATCATCTTCTCGTTCACCCGTTCGTACTTCATGGTCGACGTGCCGGTGCCGGCGGAATTCATCGGCTTTCTGCGGCGCATTTTGCCGGGTAAGCACATTGCCGAGCTGTACACCTCCATCGGCTTCTACAAGCACGGCAAATCCGAGTTTTACCGCGCGCTGATCAATCATCTGGCCAATACCGATGATCAATTCATCATGGCTCCCGGCGTGCGCGGAATGGTCATGAGCGTGTTCACCCTGCCGGGTTTCAACACCGTATTCAAAATCATCAAGGACCGTTTCTCGCCGTCGAAAAACGTCGACCGTGCGACTGTGATCGAGAAGTATCGGTTGGTGAAAAGCGTCGACCGGGTAGGGCGCATGGCCGACACCCAGGAATTCGCCGACTTCCGTTTTCCACTGAGCAAATTCGATCCGGCGTGCCTTGAAGAGTTGCTGGAAGTGGCGCCTTCGACGGTCTCGGTCGAGGGCGAAACGGTGCTGATTCGTCACTGCTGGACCGAGCGGCGGATGACCCCGCTCAATCTGTATCTGGAAAACGCCAACGAGGCGCAAGTGCGTGAGGCGCTGGAGGATTACGGCCTGGCGATCAAGCAACTGGCGGCGGCGAATATCTTTCCCGGCGACATGCTGCTGAAAAACTTCGGCGTCACCCGGCATGGGCGGGTGGTGTTTTATGACTATGACGAGATCTGCTTTCTGACGGAGGCCAACTTCCGCCACATTCCTGCGCCGCGCACGCCCGAAGATGAGATGGCCTCCGAGCCGTGGTATTCAATCGGGCCGCTGGACGTGTTTCCCGAGGAATTTCCACCGTTTTTGTTTGCCGATTCGGGGCAGCGCAAGTTGTTCGATCAGTTGCATGGGGAGTTGTACAACGCTGATTACTGGAAGGGGTTGCAGGAGGCGATTCGGGCGGGGAAGGTCATTGATGTGTTTCCATATCGGCGTAAGGGCCTCGACAACGAGTAGCTCTTTTAAAAGCCCCTCACCCCAGCCCTCTCCCAGAGGGAGAGGGGGCCGACCGAGGTGTCTTGCGCCAAACATTGACCTGAAAGATTTTGGCGATTGTGGATTCGGTAAAGTAATTTCAGGTCGATGTACCTTTGATGCGTCCCCCAATCGGTCCCCTCTCCCTCCGGGAGAGGGCGGCAATCCCCCTGACACGCCACAAATCCGCCAAATCTGCGACAATCCGCCCCCTGCATAAATAGACGACCGAATTGCCTACCCGATGACCGACGAATCGCCCTCCATCGACAAACTGCTGAAAAACCTCGACCACGCCATGCTCGCCGACCGTCACCGGCTGCGGCGGCAGTTGCTTGAGCTGCGCAAGAAACCCGATGAGGCCAAACTGGCTCAGTGGGTGACGCGCATGCAGGCGTCCTGTGATCAGGTGCTGGCGCGCAAGGCCAGCCTGCCGGTGATTCGTTACGACGACAGTTTGCCGATCGCGGCCAAGCGCGACGAGATCAAAAAGGCGCTGGAAAAACACCAGGTGCTGATCATCGCCGGTGAAACCGGTTCGGGTAAAACCACCCAGTTGCCGAAAATCTGTCTGGAAATCGGTCGCGGCCAGCACGGTCTGATCGGTCACACCCAGCCGCGCCGAATCGCTGCACGCAGCGTCGCCAGCCGGGTCGCCGAAGAGCTTGGCACGCCGCTCGGTTCGCTGGTCGGCTATCAGGTGCGTTTCGAAGATCAGAGCGATGCCAGCACCCTGATCAAGTTGATGACCGACGGTATTTTGCTGGCGGAAACCCAGAACGACCGCTACCTCGAACGCTATGACACGATCATCGTCGACGAAGCCCACGAACGAAGCCTCAACATCGACTTCCTGCTCGGTTACCTGAAAACCCTGCTGCCGCGTCGCCCGGATCTGAAAGTGATCATCACCTCGGCAACCATCGATCTGGAGCGCTTTTCCAAGCATTTCGACGACGCGCCGATTGTTGAAGTCTCCGGCCGTACCTTCCCGGTGGACACCTGGTATCGCCCGCTGACACTGGAGCAGGATGAGGAGGGCAACCGCGTCGAGGATGACTTGACCGTCGATCAGGCGATCCTCGCCACCCTCGACGAAATCGCCGCTTACGAGCGCAGCGAACGCCGCAGTCCCGGCGATGTGTTGGTGTTTCTGCCCGGCGAGCGTGAGATTCGCGACGCTGCCGACATGCTGCGCAAGGCCCAAATCAAACACACGGAAATCCTGCCGCTGTACGCACGCCTGTCGCCGGCGGAGCAGCAGCGGATTTTCCAGTCGCACCCGGGCCGTCGTGTGGTGCTCGCGACCAACGTCGCCGAAACTTCGCTAACCGTGCCGGGCATCCGTTACGTGATCGACAGCGGCACTGCGCGCATCAGCCGCTACAGCTATCGCGCCAAGGTGCAGCGCTTGCCGATCGAGGCGATTTCCCAGGCCAGCGCCAATCAGCGTAAAGGTCGCTGCGGCCGGGTTGAGCCGGGGATCTGCATTCGTTTGTACAGCGAAGAAGATTTCCTCGGTCGCCCGGAATTCACCGATCCGGAAATTCTGCGCACCAACCTCGCGGCGGTTATTTTGCAGATGCTCCATCTGCGTCTCGGCGAGATCACCGCGTTCCCGTTTATCGAGCCGCCGGATGGCAAGGCGATCAGCGACGGTTTCAACCTGCTGCAAGAACTCTCGGCAGTCGATCGCAACAGTCAGTTGACGCCGCTCGGTCGCCAGTTGGCGCGCTTGCCGGTGGACCCGCGCATGGGCCGCATGCTGCTTGAAGCGGCGAAACTCGGCAGCCTGCAGGAAGTGCTGATCGTCGCCAGTGCCATGTCGATTCAGGATCCGCGCGAGCGTCCGCCAGAGCGCCAGCAAGCCGCCGACCAGGCCCACGCGCAATGGAAAGACACCGATTCCGACTTCGCCGGTCTGGTGAATCTGTGGCGTGGTTTTGAAGAGCAACGCCAGGCGCTGACGGCCAGCCCGCTGCGCAACTGGTGCCGCAAGAACTTCCTCAACTACCTGCGTCTGCGCGAGTGGCGTGACTCTCACCGCCAGTTGAGCCTGATCTGCCGCGACATGCAGTTGAGCCTGAACAAAGAGCCGGCGGATTATCCGAAACTGCACAAAGCGGTGTTGGTCGGGTTGCTCAGCCAGATCGGCCAGAAAACCGAGGACGGCGATTACCTCGGCGCGCGTCAGCGACGTTTCTGGATTCACCCATCGTCGGGCATCGGCAAAAAGCGCCCGCAATGGCTGATGACTGCCGAACTGGTGGAAACCACCAAGCTCTACGCGCGCATGGTCGCCAAGATCGACGCCGACTGGATCGAGCCGCTGGCCGGGCATCTGATCAAGAAAAACCATTTCGAACCGCACTGGGAGAAGAAGCGCGGTCAGGTCGTGGCGTTCGAGCAGATCACCCTGTTCGGGCTGATTGTGGTCGGCCGCCGTCCGGTGCATTACGGTCCGGTGGATCCGCTGGTTTCGCGGGAGCTGTTTATCCGCGAAGGCCTGGTGCGTGGCGAAATTCAATCGAAAGCCAAGTGCCTGACGGCCAACCAGCAACTGCTGGAACAGCTCGATGAACTGGAAGCCAAGGCCCGTCGCCGCGACATTCTCGCCGACGAAGAAACCTTGTACGCGTTCTACGATGCGCGGCTGCCGGCGGAGATTCACCAGACCGCGACCTTCGACAGTTGGTACCGCATCAACAGCCAGAAGAACCCGCAGCTGTTGATCATGCGCGAAGAAGACGTGCTGGCCCGCGAGGCCAGTGAAGTCACCGCGCGCGATTACCCGGATACGCTGCACATCGGCGATCTGGAACTGGCACTGACCTATCACTTCGAACCCAATCACCCGCGCGACGGCGTGACCCTGCGCGTACCGGCACCGCTGTTGCCGATGCTGCCGCCGGAGCGCCTGGAATGGCTGGTGCCGGGGATGATCGAAGCCAAGTGCATCGCCCTCGTGCGCAACCTGCCCAAAGCTTTGCGCAAGAACTTCGTGCCGGTGCCGGACTTCATCAAGGCTGCCTTGCAGCGCATGACCTTTGCTGAAGGTTCGTTGCCGCAAGCACTGGGCCGCGAATTGCTGCGCATGACCGGCGCGCGGGTCAGCGATGAGGCGTGGGCAGAAGCTGAGCAAGGCGTCGAAGGGCATCTGCGGATGAACCTGGAAATCGTCGATGGCCAGGGCAAATTCCTCGGAGAAGGTCGCGATCTGGCCGAGCTGACTGCGCGGTTTGCCGAAGCCAGTCAGGCTGCATTGGCCGTGCCGCAGAGCGCGAAAAGCCAGCAACCGGTGGAGGCGAAAGTCTTCGCGCCGGTGGCGGAAAAGACTCAGCAGAAGATCGCCGGGCTGTCGATGACGGTGTATCCGGCGCTGGTCGAAGAGGGCGGTACGGTCAAGGAAGGGCGCTTCTCGACCCCGGCCGAGGCCGAGTTCCAGCATCGCCGCGCGTTGCAGCGGTTGTTGATGCAGCAACTGGCGGAGCCGGCCAAGTTCCTGCGCGGCAAGTTGCCGGGGCAGACCGAACTGGGCTTGCTCTATCGCGAGCTGGGCCGCGTTGATGCGCTGGTTGAAGACATCCTGCTGGCCAGCCTCGACAGCTGCATTCTTGAAGGCGAAGACCCGTTGCCCCGTGATGGTGCCGGATTGGCGGCACTGGCCGAACGCAAACGCGGCAGTTGGACCGAGCACGCCGAGCGCGTGGCCCGGTTGACGCTGGAGATTCTCAAGCTCTGGCACGGTCTGCAAAAACGCTTCAAGGGCAAGATCGACCTGGCACAAGCCGTGGCGCTGAATGACATCAAGCAGCAGATCAATAATCTGGTGTATCCGGGCTTTGTCCGCGAGATGCCGATGCAGTGGCTCAAAGAGTTGCCGCGTTATCTGAAAGCGGTCGAGCAGCGTTTTGAAAAACTCGGCGCGCAGGTGCAGAAGGATCGCGTCTGGAGCGGCGAACTCGCCGGGCTCTGGGCGCAATACCAGACCCGTGCCGCCAAACATGCGCAGGAAGGCAAACGCGACCCGCAGCTTGAGCTGTATCGCTGGTGGCTGGAGGAATACCGGGTGTCGCTGTTTGCCCAACAGTTGGGGACCAAAGTGCCGATTTCCGACAAACGTCTGAACAAACAGTGGACTCAGGTCGAACCGTGATCTAGAGGCATGCGCAATACCCTGTGGGAGCGAGCCTGCTCGCGAAAGCAGAGTGTCAGTTAACGCAATAGCGACTGATACGACGCAATCGCGAGCAGGCTCGCTCCCACATTGGGATTTGGGTTGTGCTTGAGAAAGGCGCCAAAAGCCTGCGTTTATGGCAAACTTCGCGACCATAAACGCCGGTTTCGCGACCCAGAGCCTTCGGCCGTGGTGCGAGACGGAATAAAGCGATGCCAGGTTTGCGTCCCCCGGATGGGAATAGACCCTTTGTGTGTTGGTACGACGGTTCCAGCACTTTCTGCCTGAACAGATTAGAGAAACGACCATGCATAACGTCGTCATCAGCGGCACCGGCCTGTACACCCCGGCCAACAGCATCTCCAACGAAGAGCTGGTGCAGTCTTTCAATGCCTACGTCGCCCAGTTCAACGCCGACAACGCCGAGGCCATTGCCAGCGGCGAAGTCCAGGCCCTGACCGAATCCAGCGCCGCGTTCATCGAAAAAGCCTCGGGCATCAAGAGCCGCTTTGTCATGGACAAGGACGGTATCCTCGATCCACAACGCATGGCCCCACGCCTGCCGGAGCGTTCCAACGACGAATGGTCGGTGCTCTGCCAGATGGCCATTGGCGCTGCCGAACAGGCCCTGCAACGCGCCGGCAAAACCGCCGCTGACATCGACGGTGTGATCGTTGCCTGTTCCAACCTGCAACGCGCTTACCCGGCCATCGCCATCGAAGTCCAGGAAGCCCTGGGCATTCAAGGCTTCGGTTTCGACATGAACGTCGCCTGCTCGTCGGCCACCTTCGGTATCCAGCAAGCCGCCAACACCGTGCAACTGGGTCAGGCCCGGGCAATTCTGATGGTCAACCCGGAAGTCTGCACCGGGCACCTGAACTTCCGCGACCGCGACAGCCACTTCATCTTCGGCGACGCCGCGACTGCGGTGATCATCGAACGCGCCGACACCGCGACCTCCAAACACCAGTTCGACGTGGTCAGCACCAAGCTGCTGACCAAGTTCTCCAACAACATCCGCAACAACTTCGGCTTCCTCAACCGCGCAGCGGAAGAGGGTATCGGTACCCGCGACAAGCTGTTCGTGCAGGAAGGCCGCAAGGTGTTCAAGGATGTCTGCCCGATGGTTGCCGAACTGATCGGCGAGCATCTGCAAGAGAACCAGCTGAACGTCGGCGACGTGAAGCGCTTCTGGCTGCACCAGGCCAACCTGAGCATGAACCACCTGATCGTGCGCAAGCTGCTGGGCCGTGAAGCCACCGAAGAAGAAGCGCCGGTGATTCTCGACACCTACGCCAACACCAGTTCCGCAGGTTCGGTCATCGCGTTCCACAAATATCAGGACGATCTGGCCGCCGGTTCGCTGGCCGTGTTGAGTTCGTTTGGTGCCGGCTACTCGATCGGCAGCGTGATTCTGCGTAAACGTTGAAAAGCGGTTTAATTTCCGCTTAATCGCGCTGATCTTTCCTACATCCGAATCGGCTGCAACGCTGTAGTTTCGGAAATCGCGGCAGGAGACGCTTTCGGCGAATCCTGCCGCAGTCATTTTCGATGTCGGAACAAGGAGATTGATGGATGGCGGCTGACGACACCCAACTGCTCGCACGTTTGCTGGCAGGCGAGCAAAAGGCTTTCAAGGAACTGGTCACGACGTATCAGAGCGCGATGCGCGCCGTCGCGTATGCGATTGTCGGCCAGCGTCACGTCGAAGAAGTAGTCCAGGACGCCTGGCTGTCAGTGGTGCGCCATCTCGGCAGCTTCGAAGGCCGCTCCAGTCTCAAGACATGGTTGCTGACCATCACCGCCAACTCAGCCAAAAGCCGTTACAAACTCAATCGCCGCGAAGTGTTGATGGATGATCTGCCGTCGCCCCACGGCACCATTGATGACGACCGTTTCTCGCCCGGCGACGGCCATTGGCTGGTCGCACCATTTGCCTGGCACCAGGACACCCCCGAAGCGCTGCTGACCGAAGGCGAACTGCGCGAATGTCTGGAGCACACGCTGTTGAGCCTGTCGGAACTGCAAAGCAGTGTGCTGCTGCTGCGCGAACGTCAGGGTCTGGAGCTGGAAGAAATCTGTAATCTTCTGGAGATCTCGCTCTCCAATGTCCGCGTGCTGCTGCATCGGGCACGTTTGAAGGTCTTTGCGACCGTGGAGCATTTTGAGGAGACAGGAGAATGTTGACCTGCAAGGAGCAAGTGGCGCGTTCCAGCGATTATCTCGATGGCGAACTGAGTTTTCGCGAAAACCTGATGGTGCGCCATCACCTGATGTTTTGCCCGAACTGTCGGCGTTTCATTCGTCAGATGCGTTTGATGCAAGCGACCTTGAAGGCGATGCCGGAGGAGCCTGTAGAAGATGTTGATGCGCTGGCCGAACGTCTGGCCGAGCAACGCCGAAAAGATAGCTCAATGTAGGAGCTGCCGAAGGCTGCGATCTTTTGATCTTGATCTTTAAAAACAAGATCAAAAGATCGCAGCCTTCGGCAGCTCCTACAGGGGTTTTTTGCATCCTGCAGAAATAGCCCGGCGCGAGCGAAACGAACGGATGATGGGGATCGTACCGCCCGCACCAGGCTATAAGAGAATCAGCTGCAAGCGCCAAGTCTCAAGCTGCAAGTAATGCTTTGACTTGCAGCTTGAAGCTCGAGGCTTGCAACTGCTGTTTTTAGAACTTGGCTTCCGCATCCAGCTGCAAGGTGTTGGCGTCAGCGTCACGCTGGGTGCGGCTGGCGAAGTCGGCCTTGGTCAGGAAGTACGTAGCGCCAATGGCGAAGTTCTTGTCGATGTCGTAACCGACCTTGAACTTGTGGCCACGGGAACCGGTGGTGCCGTTGGCGAAGTCGGAGTCGGTGAACGCGCCGACCACGGCGTTGCGCTGCACGTCACGATAGTTGTAATCGAGGTTCAGGCCGAAGACTTTCGACTTGGCACCCAACAGCCACGCGGTGTCCTGATCGGTCACCGCATCGTTGTTCTTCACGTACTGACCGTAGAACGACAGGGGCATTGGCAGACCGCCGATGTCGACCTGGCTGAACCCCTCATACAGACGGAATTCGTTGTTCGCCGAGTTGCCGTTGACGGCCAGCGCGCACGGTGTAGAAGTGCCGGTGCAGCGGCTGTCTTCGTCGTTCTGATAGGCGTAGACGCTACCGCCCAGAGTCACTTTCAGGTTGTCGGTGATGTTGAAGCGGCTGCCCAACTGGCCGGCGGTCAGACGCAGGTCGTGACGGAATTGCACGCCATCGCCATCGACGTTGTCCTTGAGGTTGTAGTTACCCAGGCTGCCGAACAGTTCGGCGCTGCTGCCCAACGGGTATTTGTAGGTAACGGCCAGACCTTCCGGGTTGATGTCGCTGTCCCAGATCACGTCGCCCATGCTGACCCACGGCTGGAGCATCTTGCCGCCGATGATATGCAGGTTCTTGATCTGATCCGGGTGGTAATCGATGTAACCCAGGTCGAGCCAGATCTGCTTCTTGTCGAAGTAGTTGTCCTGGTCCTGGTTGGTCGAACGGGCATCGTCGCCGCCGCCGGTGGCGATACGGATGCCGGTGTCGACCTGCGGGTTGATCTCGGTGTAGGCACCCAGGCGGGCACGGATACGCTGACGATCCTTGTCGCGGCCACCGTTGTTCGGCTCGCCGTCGATCTTGATGGTTTCCTGACGGATACGCACATCGCCCTTGAACTGGGTCTTCGCGGCCCAGGCCAGTTTCTGGTCGAAGACGCTTTGTTCGTTGGTTTTCTTCGCAACGGCGGCGACTTGTTCGTTGGTCTCTTGCTGCGCCTGCTGCGCGATTTGCTGAGCCTTCTGATCCTTGGCCAGTTCAGTTTGCAGCTCGATGTACTGCGCCTGGGAAATGGAACCGTTAGCCTTGAGCATGTCGAGCAGTTTGGCGTCGACTGCAGCACTGGCCGGAACACTCATGGCCAGCAACAAGCCACCGCACAGGGCCGCCGCAGTTTTCGTGGAAGCAAGACGCATAGCAATCTCCGAAGATGAGAGGGATGGCTGAACCATCCCGGGCACAACCGACGATTTGAACGTCGGAAAACAGTGTCCGGGTAGAACCCGGCGCTCTAAAAACAGGCGCCAGTATCGCGATGGTTTATGACAGAGCAGTGGCACAGTGATGGCAGGTTGATGACGATATCGATTGGTCCTGAACTATTGATCTAGAGCGCTGTCGGCCGATTGCGGGTGTGCAATGCCGCGCAATCGGCGATACTCGCCGGGCGCTGAAGTCCTGTTGTGGAGAGCTTGTTGATGCCGTTGCAATGCCTGCAAAACCTGTCGCAAATCGCGCCGGCCACCTGGGATGCGCTGGTGCCTGAGAGCCAGCCGTTTTTGCGCCATGCCTTTCTCAGTGCATTGGAAGACAGCGGCAGCGTGGGCCCCCACAGCGGCTGGCAGCCGGAGCATTTGCTGCACATCGAAGATGATCGCCTGATCGCCGCGTTACCCAGTTATCGCAAGTGGCATTCCTACGGCGAGTACGTGTTCGATCACGGCTGGGCCGACGCCTGCGCCCGCGCCGGCATCGATTACTACCCCAAGCTTTTGACGGCTGTGCCGTTCAGTCCAGTAAGCGGTCCGCGTTTGTTGGCGGCCAATGTCGAAGACGGTTTCGAACTGCTCAAGAGCCTGCCGGGTTACCTGGAGATCGAAGGGCTTTCCAGCGCGCACATCAATTTCACCGACGCTTTTACTGACGCCGCGATGGCCGAACAACCGGGCTGGCTGCAACGCATCGGCTGTCAGTATCACTGGCAGAATCGCGGCTACCGCGACTTTCAGGACTTCCTCGACGTGCTCAGCTCGCGCAAGCGCAAGCAGATGCGCAAGGAGCGCGAGCAAGTGGCGGGGCAGGGCTTTGAATTTGAGTGGCTGGAAGGGCGGGAGCTGGACGAGGCGCAGTGGGATTTTGTCTACGCCTGTTACGCCAATACCTATGCGGTGCGGCGTCAGGCGCCATACCTGACGCGCGAGTTTTTCAGTCTGCTGGCCGAGCGCATGCCCGAAGCGATCCGTGTGGTACTGGCCAAACAAGGCTCACGGCCGGTGGCGATGGCCTTCAGCCTGGTGGGGGGCGAAAGTTTCTACGGGCGCTATTGGGGATGCCTGGCCGAGTTCGATCGCCTGCACTTTGAAACCTGTTTTTATCAGGGGATGGATTACGCGATTGCCAACGGATTTCAGCGTTTCGACGCCGGTGCTCAGGGCGAGCACAAGTTGATTCGCGGCTTTGAACCGGTGATCACCCATTCATGGCATTACCTGCGCCACCCGGGCCTGAAGGCAGCGGTAAAAGATTTCCTGCAACAGGAACGCGCCGGCATCCTCGCCTATGCCGAAGAAGCGAAAACCGCCTTGCCCTACCGCCAAACCTGAATCCCCTGTAGGAGCTGCCGAAGGCTCGGGCCGCGATCGGACGATCTTTTGATCTTGTTTTTTGAACATCAAGATCAAACGATCGCAGCCTTCGGCAGCTCCTACAAGGGAATCTCAGGCACCCCTCAGATTTCCTCTTTGCCCAACCAGCGATAGATCCCGCCACCGACCACCGCGCCAATCAACGGCGCGACCCAGAACATCCACAACTGCGCGATCGCCCAGCCGCCGACCATCAGTGCCGGTCCCGTGCTACGGGCCGGGTTCACCGAGGTGTTGGTCACCGGAATCGAGATCAGGTGAATCAGCGTCAGGCCCAGGCCGATGGCGATCGGGGCCAGCCCGGGAGGCGCGCGCTTATCGGTGGCACCGAGGATGATGATCACAAACATTCCGGTCATCACCACTTCACAGACAAAACCCGCAGCCATCGAATACTTGCCCGGCGAATGCTCGCCATAACCATTGGAAGCAAGGCCTGCGGCGATGTCGAAGCCTTCCTTGCCGCTGGCGATGTGGGCGATCAGCGCCGCCGCGAGAATCGCGCCGAGCACTTGGGCAATGATGTAAGCGGGTAACTCTTTGGCCGGAAACCGACCGCCGACGAACAGGCCGACCGATACGGCCGGGTTGAGATGACATCCGCTGATGTGGCCAATGGCGAACGCCATGGTCAGCACCGTCAGACCAAACGCCAGGGCCACCCCCAGCACCCCGATTCCCAACGGTGAAGACGCGGCGATCACCGCGCTGCCGCAACCACCCAATACCAACCAGAACGTACCCAACAACTCAGTGACTGAACGTTTGAACAGAGACATGAGAGGCGTCCTTGATAGCCCTGCTATCGAGACTGCATCGAGTTGTGCGTCCTTGCAGACTTACGACAGGTTCCGTGCCGGAACCTTGGCTGAGTACAGCAGGCTTTTGGTGGATTTCCACCAAGCACAAAAAAACCGCCAGCGCCCGTGGTTAAAGGGCTGTGGCGGTTTTATCCAGTCGGGACTGCGCACATCCCCTGTGGGAGCGAGCCTGCTCGCGAAAGCGGTGTATCCGTCAACATCAATGGGACTGACAGACCGCTTTCGCGAGCAGGCTCGCTCCCACAGGTTTCGCGTTGGGCAGAACTGTCAGTCGATGCCGACAAACCCCCCGGTCTGATGTGCCCACAATCGTGCATACAACCCACGGTGAGCGAGCAATTCAGCATGGGTGCCGCTCTCGGCAATCTTGCCGTTCTCCAGCACCACCAAGCGATCCATCCGCGCAATGGTCGAGAGGCGGTGGGCAATCGCGATCACGGTTTTGCCCTGCATCAGGGTTTCCAGGCTTTCCTGAATCGCCGCTTCGACCTCCGAGTCCAGCGCCGAAGTCGCTTCGTCCATGATCAGGATCGGCGCGTCCTTGAGCAACACCCGCGCAATCGCAATGCGCTGGCGCTGGCCGCCGGACAGTTTCACCCCGCGCTCACCGACATGCGCGTCAAACCCGGTACGGCCTTCAGCGTCCGACAGCAGCGGAATGAACTCATCGGCGCGCGCCTTGTGCACCGCGTCCCACAACTCTGCATCAGTGGCGTCAGGCTTGCCATACAACAAGTTGTCGCGGATCGAACGGTGCAGCAGCGAGGTGTCCTGGGTGATCATGCCGATCCGGGCACGCAGGCTTTCCTGGCCGACCTCGGCAATGTTCTGCCCGTCGATCAGAATCCGTCCGCCCTCAACGTCGTAGAGGCGCAGGAGCAGGTTGACCAACGTCGATTTGCCCGCGCCGGACGGCCCGATCAAACCGATTTTCTCGCCCGGTTTGATGTTCAGGTTGAGGTCGCCAATGATCCCGCGCTTCTTGCCGTAGTGAAAATCCACATGCTCGAAACGCACTTCGCCACGGGCCACGTCCAGCGGTTTGGCCTGCTCGTGATCGGTGACGCTGACCGGTTGCGAGATGGTGCGCAGACCGTCCTGGACCATGCCGATGTTTTCGAAAATGCCGGTGACCACCCACATGATCCAGCCGGACATGTTGACGATGCGAATCACCAGACCCGTGGCCAGCGCGATCGCGCCGACGGTGATCAGTGACTGCGTCCACAACCACAGGGCCAACGCCGTGGTGCCGACGATCAGCAAGCCGTTCATGGCGGTAATGACCACGTCCATGCTGGTGACGACGCGACCGGCCATTCGCGCTTTGACGGTCTGTTCTTCGATGGCTTCCTTGGCGTAGTGCTGTTCGAAATTGGTGTGGGCAAACAGCTTCAGCGTGGCGATGTTGGTGTAGCCGTCGACGATGCGGCCCATCAGTTTCGAGCGTGCGTCGGAAGCTTCCACCGAGCGATCTTTCACGCGCGGAACGAAGTAATACAGCGCGCCAATATAAGCGACGATCCACGTCAGCAGCGGAATCATCAGGCGCCAGTCGGCCTCGGCGAACAACACCAGCGAGCTGATCGCATAGATCACCACATGCCATAGCGCATCCACCGCTTGCACCGCTGAGTCACGCAGCGAGTTGCCGGTCTGCATGATGCGTTGCGCGATACGGCCGGCGAAGTCGTTCTGGAAGAAATTCAGGCTCTGCTTGAGCACGTAACTGTGGTTCTGCCAGCGGATCATGCTGGTCATGCCGGGGCTTAACGTCTGATGCACCAGCAGATCATGCAGGCCGAAGAAGATCGGTCGCAGCACCAGGGCAACCACCAGCATCCACGTCAGTTCGAGGGCGTGGTCGCTGAAGAAATTCGGGTTTGGTGTGCCTTGTGCCAGGTCGATGATGCGGCTCAGGTAACTGAACAGCGCCACTTCGATCAGCGCGGCGAACAGGCCAACGACGAGCAGGGCGGCAAAACTTGGCCAGACCTGCTTGAGGTAATAGGTATAGAAGGGGAGAACGCGGTCCGGCGGAGACGCCGTCGGGGCTTCACGGAATATGTCGATCAGTTGTTCGAAACGGCGATAGAGCATCAGATAACCGCCCGGAGTACGGGCTCTCCTTTTATCGGTGTGAGCGGCGCGGGATCAGGCCAGCGCCGCTCGATACGCCCTGTACAGCTTAGTCGATGACTTTGGCCGACTTGATGATCACAGGGTCGACAGGCACGTTTTGCATGCCGCTTTTAGTGGTGGTTTGCGAGTTGACGATAATGTCGACCACGTCCATACCCTTGACCACTTTGGCGAACACCGCATAACCGGCGTCACGGCCCGGATCGAGGAACGCGTTGTCAGCCACGTTGATGAAGAACTGGCTGGTGGCCGAGTCAGGGTTGGAGGTGCGCGCCATCGACAGGGTGCCACGAACGTTGTGCAGACCATTGCTGGCTTCGTTCTTGATTGGCGCCTTGGTGTCTTTCTGTTGCATCTGCTGAGTGAACCCACCGCCCTGAGCCATGAATCCCGGGATTACACGGTGGAAAATGGTGTTGGTATAGAAACCGCTGTTGACGTAATCGAGAAAGTTCTTGGTACTGATCGGCGCCTTGACCGGATCCAGTTCGATTTCGATCTGGCCGTTGGTGGTGTCCAGCAGCACGTGCGGTGCCTTGGCCGGCGTGGCAGCCATCAGGTTGGCGGCGAACAGCACAGTACCAGCGGCGAGGGCGAGTTTTTTCAACATGGGTCAGTGATCCTGAGATTGAATATCGGCTGCGGCGAGGAACTCCAGCAGCGTTTGGTTGAAGCGTTCGGGTTGATCCAGCGGGGTGGCGTGGCGCGAGTCGGCGATCACCACCAGCCGCGCATTCGGCAGCAGTTTTACATAGGTTTCTTTCAGTGCCACCGGTGTGTAGTCACGGTCGGCGCTGATGACGAGCGTTGGACAGGACACTCGGGAAAGTCGTTCCTGAACCCCCCAGCCAACAATCGCATCGAAGCTGGCGAGATAAGCACGTTTGTCGTTTTTTGCCCAGCGTTCGGCCATTTTCTGCCGCAGATCGGCCTGTTCCGGCTTGGGAAAAAGTTTGCCGCCAAGGGCTTTGCCGATGGTCGCGAGGCTGAGCACGCGCATCAGGCTCCAGCGTTTGAACCACTGCCAGTAGTCGTCGCGGCTGCGTATTTTAACCTCGGGCGCGCTGTTGACGATGGTCAGGCTCTTGAGCTGGTCAGGATGATCGACGCCAAACTGGAAGCCGATCATGCCGCCCATCGACAGCCCGACGTAGTGCACCGGGCCAAGCTTCAGGTGTTCGATCAACGCCAGCAGATCGGCGCTGAACCCGGCGATGCTGTAGCGCTCGCGGGGTTTGTCCGAACGGCCGTGGCCGCGAATGTCCGGGACGATCACCCGGTAATGCGCGGCCAGTGCCGGGATCTGCATTTCCCAGTCCAGAGTGCTCGAACCGAGCCCGTGAACCAGTAGCAACGGCGTGCCGTGGCCATATTCCTCGTAGTGCAGGTTGCAACCTTCGTGCTCGAAATATGCCATCGGTGAACTCCGTGTCAGGCTTGTTCAGGGGCGGCGAACGGTGCGTCCAGCGGCAAGGTGTCGAAGGTACGCAGCAGTTCGATCAGGATTTGCGTGGCCGGGCCCAGGGGTTTGTCCTTGTTCGAATAAAGATAGAAGCTGGAGTTGCGGTTGCCGCCCCTGTCCAACGGTAGCAGCTTGAGCGAGCCATCTTTCAGTTCGCGCTCGATCATATGCCGGGGCAGCCAGGCAAAACCGAGTCCGCTGCTGACGAACGTAGCCGCCGTGGCAAGGCTGCCAACCGTCCAGCGCTGCTCGGCGCCGAGCCAGCCGACGTCCCGGGGTTGCTGGCGGCCGGAGTCGCGAATCACCACCTGCATCTGGGTTTCCAGATCCTGAAAGCTCAGCTCGCGATTGAGCCGATGCAGCGGGTGATCGGGATGGGCGACGGCGACGAACTCGACATCGCTCAATTCCGCACCGAGGTAACCGGGAATGCTCAGGCCAGTGATGGCCAGATCGGCCACGCCTTCAAGCAGCACTTCCTCGACACCCGACAACACTTCCTCCCGCAGACGCACGCGACAGCCGCGACTCTGCGGCATGAACGCGGTCAGTGCGCGGACGATGCGTGCGCTCGGGTAGGCCGCATCGACCACCAGCCGCACTTCGGCTTCCCACCCTTGCTCCATGTGATGAGCCAGGTCTTCCAGCTGACTGGCCTGTTTCACCAGTTGCCGCGAGCGGCGCAGCAATACGCCGCCGGCTTCGGTGAGCACCGCTTTACGCCCGTCGATGCGCAGCAACGGCACGCCGAGCTGGTCCTGCATACGGGCGACAGTGTAACTGACCGACGATTGCGAACGGTGCAGGGCCTCCGCCGCCTGGGCGAATCCGCCGTGGTCGACCACCGCCTGCAATGTTCGCCATTGATCCAGGGTCACGCGGGGCGCTTTCATCAATAGCTCCTCTTGTCCTAAGCTGGCCGTCCCTCATGGAGACTGCCGAATGAAAAAATTCTGTTGTGTGGTGCTGGCGCTGCTGCCGCTGACTGCTTTTGCGTACCCGATCGATGTGCAGAAAGATCTCAACGGCATGAAGATCGATTACGAGACCTTCGACACCGATAACGACATCGGCTCGATTCGGGTGGCGAACTACGGTGATGTCGATGCATCCTGCAAAGCGGTGTTCAGCAATGGCCCGGAAGCACCGCGCACCCGCACGATCGATGTACCGGCCGGCAAACATAAAAACGCCACAGCCAAGTTCACCCGCGAGATCATCAAGCTGCGGATCAAACTGACTTGCACCCCGAAATAAAACCGTATTTACCTGTGGGAGCGAGCCTGCTCGCGAAGGCGGTGTGTCAGTAAACACATTCCTTGACTGACACACCGCCTTCGCGAGCAGGCTCGCTCCCACAGGGTATGAGGTGCATCTAAACGAATTATTCGATGCTTTGCAGCAATTATTTGCGCTTTTTCATCGATTCAACTCTGTTTAACCTTCACTCCATCGACCTACAACATTCTCGGATGGAGGCTACACACCATGTCCCGCGTTCTGATCATCGAAAGCAGCGCCCGCCAGCAAGACTCGGTTTCCCGTCAACTGACCCAGACCTTTATCAGTCAGTGGAAAGCGGCGCACCCGGCCGATCAGATCACCGTGCGTGACCTCGCCGTGAATCCGGTGCCACACCTGGACAGCAATCTGCTGGGTGGCTGGATGAAGCCTGCCGAGCAGCGCAACGCCAACGAGCAATCGTCGCTGGACCGCTCCAACGAATTGACCGATGAACTGCTCGCCGCCGACGTGCTGGTCATGGCCGCGCCGATGTACAACTTCGCCATTCCGAGCACCCTCAAGGCCTGGCTCGACCACGTGCTGCGTGCCGGCGTGACCTTCAAGTACACCGAAACCGGCCCGCAAGGCCTGCTCAGCGGCAAACGGGCTTACGTACTGACCGCTCGCGGCGGCATCTACGCCGGCGGCCCGGCGGATCATCAGGAACCCTACCTGCGTCAGGTCATGGGCTTCATCGGCATCAACGACGTGACGTTCATTCACGCCGAAGGCATGAACCTCGGTGGCGACTTCCAGGAGAAGGGCCTGAATCAGGCCAACGCCAAGCTGTCCCAGGTCGCTTGATATGTTAATCGCCAGATAATCGCCGATTGTTTAAGTGACCTGGCGCAACCCCTTCAAGGCTCTACGCGCATCGAACCTCCCTTTGCACTTGTTGCTCCTGAGTGCTGTAGCCCGATTGAACGCATTAGCGAGATCGGGCTTTTTTTTGCCCGGAAATTCTGTAGCTCACACATAACCCTTTGTAGGAGCTGCCGCAGGCTGCGATCTTTTGATTGTAAAAAACAAGATCAAAAGATCGCAGCCTGCGGCAGCTCCTACAGGGGATTTGTGTTGGTTGCAGGATGTAAAACCCGCTATCGTCGCCGCCATTCGATTTCGAGGCGAGCATGGGCTATCTACTTTTTGTCACGCTGATCCAGGCGTTTTCCTTCAGTCTGATCGGCGAATACCTGGCCGGTCACGTCGACAGTTACTTCGCGGTGCTGGTGCGTGTGGTGCTGGCCGGGCTGGTGTTCATTCCACTGACCCGCTGGCGCTCGGTGGAACCTTCGTTCATGCGCGGCATGCTGCTGATCGGCGCGTTGCAGTTCGGGGTGACCTACGTCTGCCTGTACCTGAGTTTCCGCGTGCTGACGGTGCCGGAAGTGTTGCTGTTCACCATCCTCACACCGCTGCATGTGACCCTGATCGAAGACGCACTGAACCGGCGCTTCAACCCCTGGGCGCTGATCGCCGCGCTGGTGGCGGTGGGCGGGGCGGCGGTGATTCGTTTCGACAGCATCAACCCGGACTTCTTCATGGGCTTCCTGCTGCTGCAACTGGCCAACTTCACCTACGCCGCCGGCCAGGTGATGTACAAGCATCTGGTGGCGAAACATCCGAGCGATCTGCCGCATTACCGGCGTTTCGGCTTCTTCTATCTCGGCGCGCTGGCGGTGGTGCTGCCAGCATTCCTGATGTTCGGCAAAGCCAACTTCCTTCCGGAAGCGCCGCTGCAGTGGGGCGTGTTGCTGTTCCTTGGCCTGGTCTCGACCGCGCTGGGCATGTATTGGTGGAACAAGGGCGCGTGCATGGTCAACGGCGGCACGCTGGCGGTGATGAACAATCTGCATGTGCCGGTGGGTTTGCTGCTGAATTTGCTGATCTGGAATCAGCATGAGGAACTGGGGCGGTTGTTCCTTGGCGGGAGTGTGATTTTGATGGCGGTGTGGATCAGCCGACTGGGTATCAGACGCACCGTATAACCCTTGTAGGAGCTGCCGCAGGCTGCGATGTTTTGATCTTTAAAGTCAAAAAGATCGCAGCCTGCGGCAGCTCCTGCACGGGATTGTGGGTTACAGGAGATGTTTCTGCGGCTCCGGAATGCTGGCCGCGCCGAGCACCGCCGGCAATAACCCCGAACGCAAATCCCCACCACTCGGCTGCTGATAAAGACTCAGCCCAAACTCCGGCAACACCGCCAGCAGATAATCAAAAATATCCCCCTGAATCCGCTCGTAATCGGCCCACGCCGTAGTGCGGGTGAAGCAGTAAATCTCCAGCGGAATGCCCTGCGCCGTGGTCTGCATCTGGCGGACCATGCAGGTCATGTTCGGCTGAATCTCCGGATGACTCTTCAGATACGCCAGCGCATAGGCGCGGAAGGTGCCGATATTGGTCATGCGCCGGCGGTTGGCTGACATTGCCGCAACATTGCCCTGGGCTTCGTTCCACGCCTTGAGTTCGGCTTTCTTGCGGCTCATGTAGTCGGTCAGCAGGTGCACCTGGGAGAGCTTTTCTTCTTCGTCGTCACGGATGAAGCGCACGCCGCTGGCGTCGATGAACAGGCTGCGCTTGATCCGGCGCCCGCCCGATTGCTGCATGCCGCGCCAGTTCTTGAACGACTCGGACATCAGTCGCCAGGTCGGGATCGAGACGATGGTCTTGTCGAAATTCTGCACCTTGACCGTGTGCAGGGTGATGTCGACCACGTCGCCATCGGCGCCGACTTGCGGCATCTCGATCCAGTCGCCGACCCGCAACATGTCGTTGCTGGTCAACTGCACGCTGGCAACGAATGACAGCAGGGTGTCCTTGTAGACCAACAGAATCACCGCCGACATCGCACCCAGACCGGACAGCAACAACAGCGGCGAGCGGTCGATCAGTGTGGCGACGATGATGATCGCGCCGAACACGTACAAAACCATTTTCGCCAGCTGCACGTAGCCTTTGATCGAACGCGTACGGGCGTGTTCGGTACGTGCATAGATGTCGAGCAGGGCGTTGAGCAGGGCGCTGACCGCCAGCAGCAGGAACAGAATGGTGAACGACAGCGCCACATTGCCAAGGAAGGTCATGGCGGTCTTGCTCAGTTCCGGTACCAGGTGCAGGCCGAACTGAATGACCAGCGACGGCGTCATCTGCGCCAGGCGCTGAAACACCTTGTTGTGGCGAAAGTCATTGATCCAGTGCAGCGCCGGCTGGCGGCCGAGCATGCGGCTGGCGTGCAGGATCAGATAACGTGCCACTCGTCCGAGTATCAGCGCGAACACCAGCAACACCGTCAGGGCGAGGCCGGCTTGCAAAAACGGATGCTGTTCGAGGGTGCCCCAGAGGTCCTGGGCGTTGAGCCAGAGCTGTTTGAAATCCATATGAGCAACGATTCTTCTGTAAGACGCGATGGGCGATTAGAGCATTTAAGCCGCTGTGTATTACCGTAAGAGACAAATCGAGCAACAAAAAAGCCACTGATTACGTCCGTTTGCACAAAGAAACTCGGCCTGAGCGCTCGAAACCGGTAACCTATGCAGCTGTTTTTTTGCATATCTTCGAGGTAGCACCCGTGTTTTCCCAATTCGCCCTGCACGAACGCCTGCTTAAAGCTGTGGCCGAGCTGAAATTTGTCGAGCCAACGCCTGTGCAAGCCGCGGCCATCCCGCTGGCGCTCCAAGGGCGTGATCTGCGGGTGACGGCGCAAACCGGTAGCGGCAAAACCGCCGCTTTCGTTCTGCCAATCCTCAATCGCCTGATCGGCCCGGCCAAGGTTCGCGTCAGCATCAAGACGCTGATTCTGCTGCCGACCCGCGAGCTGGCCCAGCAGACGTTGAAGGAAGTCGAGCGCTTTTCGCAGTTCACTTTCATCAAGTCCGGCCTGATCACCGGCGGTGAAGACTTCAAGGTCCAGGCCGCGATGCTGCGCAAAGTGCCGGACATCCTCATCGGCACCCCGGGCCGGATGATCGAGCAACTCAACGCCGGCAACCTCGACCTCAAAGAAGTCGAAGTACTGGTACTCGACGAAGCCGACCGCATGCTCGACATGGGTTTTGCCGAAGACGTCCAGCGTCTGGTCGACGAATGCCCGAACCGTCAGCAGACCATGCTGTTCTCGGCCACCACCGGTGGTTCCGGCCTGCGCGACATGATCGGCAAGGTGCTGAACAACCCTGAGCACTTGCAGCTCAACGCCGTCAGCCAGCTGAACTCGACCACCCGTCAGCAAATCATCACTGCCGACCACAATCAGCACAAAGAGCAGATTGTGAACTGGCTGCTGGCCAACGAGACCTACCAGAAGGCCATCGTCTTCACCAACACCCGCGCCATGGCCGACCGTATCTACGGCCGCCTTGTGGCTCAGGAATACAAAGCGTTCGTGCTGCACGGTGAGAAAGACCAAAAGGATCGCAAACTGGCGATCGACCGTCTGAAGCAGGGCGGCGTGAAGATTCTGGTCGCGACCGACGTCGCGGCTCGTGGTCTGGACGTAGATGGTCTGGATCTGGTGATCAACTTCGACATGCCACGCAGCGGCGACGAATACGTGCACCGCATCGGTCGTACCGGCCGTGCCGGTAACGACGGTCTGGCGATCTCGCTGATCTGCCACGGCGACTGGAACCTGATGTCGAGCATCGAGCGCTACCTGAAGCAGAGCTTCGAGCGCCGCACCATCAAGGAAGTCAAAGGCACCTACGGCGGACCGAAAAAGGTCAAGGCTTCGGGCAAAGCTGTTGGCGTGAAGAAGAAAAAGACTGACGCCAAAGGCGACAAGAAGAAAACCGCTGCCAAGACGCCGACCAAGCGCAAGAGCGCCAACCGTCCGAAGCCGGACTCGTTGGTCAGCAGCGATGGCATGGCCCCGCTCAAGCGCCGCAAGCCGGCAGAGCCTGCGGCTGAGTAAGCTTTTCAGGCGTGCATAAAAAACCCGGACAGTGTCCGGGTTTTTTTTCGTCCATCAGTTGCCGAGCTGGCCACTGGTGTCGGCGTCAAAGCGCCGCTTGGCCTGATCCGCCGCCGGTTTCAATGCGGCGAGCAGGGCTGCTTCGCTGTACAACCCGGTAACCGCCAATGCCTTGGGCGTCGGCTTGATCGGGATCAGCACATCTTCACCGCCGGCATGCAGCCAGATCGCCACAACGTGCAGTGCCGAGACAAACAGCACGCGCAACTCAAGGGATTTGCCCTGTAGTGACGGTGCTTGCTCTGCCAGCTTCAGCGCAGCGATTGTCGCGGCGGCGTGATCGCCGTGGTTCAACGAGGCGAACTCGACGTGACCGCGTACCTCAGCCAATTGCGCATCGGCAATTGTCACGCCGTCGGCAAACACCAGGTAATGCCAGTCGCCGAGGCGGGCCTCTTTCAGGCCTTTGCCGTGGCTCAGGTCATCCAGACTGAGCGAGTAGCCACGGTAGGCCTCACTGAGGCTGATCTTCGCAGGTGCTGCGTTGGCGAATTGGCTATTAGCGCCAAAGCCTTGGGTTTGCAAAGCGGCTTGCAGCGCCGGACGCAGAGTCTGTACGCCGTTGGAAGGCGCCTTTGGATAAGTCAGTTGCATGATGTCGCCCTCCTAGTTTTTGACGGTGAAGTAGGTATGAGTCCAGTTGCCGCCGCCGTTGTAGGCGCGGGGAAAGGCATTCAGCGCACGGGTCGAATAGCCGTAGATCGAGTCTGCGACCAGCACGTAATCGCCGTTGGTGCCGTAGATCGTCAGGAAGTGCGCACCGCCGCCGTACCAGGCGCAACGCAAGCCGACCGGGCGGCCCATGCTGATCTGGTTCTGAATGGCCGACATCTGTAGCGAACCCTGATTCATGCCGTTGTAGCTGCGGGTGGTTTGCAGCGCCGAATCCAGATAGCCGTAAACGTTGCACGGCCCCGGCTGATTGCAGCAGTTGCGATCGAGTTGGGTGCTGGCCACGCCGCACTGAGTCCAGTTGCCGGTGCCGTAATAATTGCCGACCGAGGCGGAAACGGCCGCCCAGCACCAGTTGGTCTGGGTCTGTTTCTGCATGTTGAAGTTGAGGCTGCCAGCGGCGAAGGCGCTGATCTGTTCAGCGGTTTCGACTTCGGCGAGTTGCGGGTCAAGCAGATGGCCGGCCAGGCACCTTGGCAGTGATTCGCCGGTGAATCGTGTTGCTTCTGTGGTTAACATTTTTTCAATCCTCCATGAATGAAAACAAGCGTCCCGCTTGTGGGGGTGTTGCCGAGCGATCGGCGCTTGAGGGTTGCCATCTCCGATGGCGGTTGCCGATCTCCTTGCTCGATGTAACCGTAGTCACGAATATGCATTTGTGCAAATAAATAAATGCATTTGTGCATTTTTGAGGTCAAAAGATCGCAGCCTGCGGCAGCTCCTACAGGGTTTGGTGTAGGAGCTGCCGCAGGCTGCGATCTTTTGCTTTCAGCTTTCGGTTTTTTTCTCGGCGGTATCCAGTTCTTTCAAGCGCTGATCAATCAACTGGCACTTGTCCGGCAAATCCTTGCTGGCCGTACCCAGATCCATTTTCTGCAACTCGGCATTGATCTCTTTGGCCTTGGCCGGATTCTGCTCGGTGAGCTTGGCGACTTCCTTGGCCAGTTGTTCACGTTTGGCAGTGGCTTCTTCTGGCGTGCAGGCCCAGACGGGCAGGGCGCAGACCAGGGTGGCAGCGAGGGTGAGCTTGATCAGGGTTTTCATCGGGGCAGGCCTCAGTTCCGGTTAAGGCGGGTTAACCGGTTGAGGCCTTGAGCACGGGAAAAGTTCAGTGCTTATCGTTGTTCGTGGCAGCAGCTCGATTTGGCACCCTGCTCATACCGATCATGATGCCGCACCCACTCCATGATTTCGTCTTCATTGCGGCCCTTGGGCGTGAGGTCGAGGTAGTTGTAGGCGCCGACCAGCATGTCGAGACCGCGGGCATAGGTTGAGTACGTGTGGAAAATGTCGCCATTCGCGTTGCGGTAAAACACGCTCAGGCCCGGCATTTCCTCCTCGGCGCTGTCAGTTTTTTCGTAGTTGTAAGTAGCCTTTCCTGCTGCGACATCGTCGGCACGGGCGCATACATCGAAGTCATAGTTGAAGTCGCAGCCTTCTGAAGACACCCAGTCGAACTTCCAGCCCATGCGCTGTTTGAAGGCCTGAAACTCGTTGAATGGCGCGTGAGAAACAGCAACCACAGCGATGTCGTGATGGGCCAGATGCTGGTTGGCGCCATCAATGTGGTCGCTGAGAAACGAGCAACCCTGGCAGCCTTCCTCCCAGCCTTTGGCAAACATGAAGTGGTAAACGATCAACTGGCTGTGTTTGCCGAACAGATCGGCGAGTTTCAGTTCGCCGTTCGGGCCTTGAAAACGGTAATCCTTGTCGACTTTTACCCATGGCAACGCGCGACGTTCGGCGCTGAGGCGGTCGCGTTCCCGGGTGAAGGCTTTTTCGTGGGCGAGGTGCTGTTTGCGGGCGGTGAGCCATTCTTCGCGCGATACCACGGGATGATTCTCAACGTTCATGATGATTTCTCCTGCGGGTTGAAACCGGCTGCCTCAGACTAGTCGTTTAACGCTGGGGCAAATCGACAGACCGCCGGTCGGTCGCCGCGCGAGATGCGGCTGAACGGCTGCGCGCCACTCCGGTCACAACCTATGAACGCGCCATTCATCACGCGCACCGGAGGTTGTATCAGGATGACGACTTATAACTGGGATTTGATTGAACGCTTGCTGCACGAAGTGCAGAACAGCGCCGGCCACAGTTTCGCTCCACGGGCTTATGCCGAAGACTACGCGGCGGCGAAAGCCAGTGCGGGCGAGCCGATCGAGAACCTCGATCACTTGAAGACGCTGGCCTGTGATTATGAGCGTTTGCTGCTCCTGCGCGGCTACATCGCACCGCGTCCGGATGAGGAGGGCAGCACGGGAAACAATTTTGTACTGACGCCGCGCGGGTCCAGCCTGCTGAGCCTGATCGACAGCAGCATTCCCGGTAATGATCATCCGCGCCAGGTGCTGGATGAGCAGGACGATGCGCTAGCCGAGGCGACGTTTGATGAGGTGGCGTCTAAAGCCCAGATCGCCTAAGCCCACGCCCCCCTGTAGGAGTGAGCCTGCTCGCGATAGCGGTTTCCCAGTCAACATTGATATCACTGGAAGTCCGCTATCGCGAGCAGGCTCACTCCTACAATGGGATTCGGGCATGTTCAGGTTTTTTGCGCGGCCTTGAGGCACTTGAGGTCGTTGAAGTCTTTACGCACCCCCTCGATTTTCTTCAACAACCGCTGCCGCTGTTGCGGCGTGCTTTCGGCCATCAGGTCCACCGCCAGAGATCGTGCCTGCGCCTCGGTGTTGGCGTAGGCCTTGCGGTAATCCGCTGTCCATAAGCTCTCGCGATTGACCAGAAGGGTCTCGACTCTCTGTGGGAATTCGGGACTTTTGCGTTGCGCTACAGCCGCACTGAACTGCTTCTGCCAATGGGCGCGGTTGGCGATCCATTGCGTGTACTGATCGCCCAGGGCGGTCGACCACGCCATGACCCGCTGCTCTTGCGTGGCGCTCAAGGGGCCGAGCCAGTCGTTCAGGCGTTTGATCATGCGCGCGCCACGCTCGGCAATCTGTTGATCAAGCGGGGGTTTCAGGTATTCCTGCTGATGCTTGCGCAAATCCTTGGCAAACGCGTCATTCATTTCCGCCACCTGTTTGTCGTCCAGACCTTGCAACAGCTCGACGGCGGACGGGGTGATCTCCCGCGCCGTTTCGGCGATGGCCTGCTTGGCTTCCACCGTGCGGGCCTGCAGCGCGGCATCGGTGACCTGATTGGTTTCGACCATTGTCTGCAGGCGATCAAGCCAGTCCAGGTAGCCCGGCAATTGCGTGGTGCAATGCCAGCTCAGATGGTCCTTGAGGCGTTCGTTGAACCAGTCTTTCTGCTCGCCGTTCATGTCCAGGTAATCGCCGAGCGTCCATGGAATGATCACGTCGAGATTGCGATAGGCCAGGCCGACGCGGCTGCAAGCGCCGAGGGCGAGGGTGAAGATCAGTAGTGCAGCGATGTGCTTGAACCAGCGAGACATGGGCGAATCCTTGCGTGAGCCTGGCTTCGAGGGGCTGATTCCTATGTGAACGCAGAATGAACCCGGCAGTTCAGCCGATCAATAGAACGCGCGCGCAGCCTTGAGGGTGACGAGGCCGTCGCACTGGCTGTTGTGCCCGGAATAGGCTGAACAATCGCTGCCGCTAAGGCTGGAGTTGCTGTAGATCAGGTCGAGATCGACGCCCATGAATGGCCGGGACAGTTTCACCGACCAATCGGTAAAGCTGCCGACATAACCACCGTCCACGGCCACCGGCGTGTTCAGTTGGTGGGTGGTGTATTTCATGCTGACGCCGATGCCGAATGGCTGGTTGCCGCCAAGATCGGCAAACAAGGTGTTGTTCTGTTTATCCGGGTCGTTGCTGAAGGCCACGCCGAAACGGCTGCCGAGCAGGGTCAAACCGCCGAACAGCTCCTGGCTGTCGAGGGTATCTACTTTGGGATAGCTGTAGTGGATCATCCCGACTTCGTAGCCGAGGGTCTGATCGAAAGGCTGTTTAAAGCCGACGTAGGAATCGATCTCGAGGTTCTTGCCCGGCGTGATACCCATGCTCGGTGCGTATTGACCGACATAGAGGCCGCTGTCGTGGCTCAGGTCGAGGCCGCCATGGAACGAGCCGACTGCCGCCGGTTTGACCAGACCCTGGGCCATGCTGCGGGTGGGGGTGGTGCCAAGCTTGAGATCGAAATCGCCCAGTTCACGCTGGAAAATTTGCGCGTGCGCGGTCGTGCAAGCCAGCAGGCCTACAAGTGATAAACAGGAAGATTTGCGCATGCGTCACTCCATGAACAGCGAGGGCAGGGCAGCGGGCCTGCTGAAACGCTTGATCTAGACGCGTGCAAGGATACCGGCGAATACTCGGCATTGATGGCCGTTCGTCGATTTACCAGGATTTTTGTTTAAAGCGGAGGGGGTGTTGCGCGGTGCCAGTCCAGGCGCTTCGAAGCTCAAAGCGCCTCTGGACGGGTGTAAAACCGGGTGTTACTTCTTGCCCAGGCTGATCTGCTTGGATGGACCGAATGTCTGGCCACTGACGCCTTTGGCAATTTGCTGAATCTCGCCGCCAGACTTGAGGAACGCTGCGATCTGATCGTTGATCGATTCGCTGGTTTCAACGGCTGGAGCTGGCTTTGCTTTGCTGGTGGATGCTTTTACACGCATGGCGGCCATTAACCTGTAGAAAAGTAACTCGGCCAGGCATCGTACAGGAATAACTTGACAATTGCTTGTTAAATATCCCCCGGAATAACCCAGCACTGTGCTGCATTAATCTCGATTGAATATTCGAAATATCCGGCTAACCTGCTGTTTTAAATAAGAAGATTAATGTGCGGGCGCATTGAAATGTTCACCCGTCAGCGGTCGAGCCTGCCTGACGAGCGGCACCTCAGCCCAGCCGCAAACAAGGAAAATCAAGGCGTTGCGCCGATTTTCCAGCTGAGCCCATCTGCCCCCCGACGGCCAGGCCAAAAACGGGTAGAATGCCGCCCACGCAATGAGGGTTCTGGAAATGGCTTTAGTCGGGCGTTACAACAGTTTGCAAGTGGTTAAACACACTAACTTCGGTTTATATCTGGACGGCGGTGCTGACGGCGAGATTCTTTTGCCTAATCGTTATATCCCGAAAGATATTCCTACCGAAGATGAAGATTGGCTCAACGTATTTGTTTATCTGGACAGCGAAGACAAACTTCTCGCCACTACGGAAAAACCAAAAGTTCAGGTCGGCGAATTTGCCAGTCTGAAAGTCGTTGAAGTCAACAGCATCGGTGTGTTCCTCGATTGGGGGCTGCCGAAGGATCTGTTGCTGCCGTATTCCGAAGAAAAGCGCCAGATGACCGCCGGCGAATACTGCGTGGTGCACGTCTACCTCGACAAGCACACCCGCCGCATCACCGCCACTGCGCGTCTGGATCGCTACCTCGACAAGACCCCGGCGAACTACAGCCAGGGTCAGGAAGTTGATCTGCTGGTTGCCGAAGCCACCGACATGGGCTTCAAGGCGATCATCAACAACAAACATTGGGGTTTGATTCACAAGAACGAAATCTTCAAGTTCATGCGCGCCGGCATGAGCGAGAAGGGTTACATCAAGGAAGTCCGTGCCGACGGCAAGATCGCCCTGAGCCTGCAACCGGTTGGCCAGGAAGCGGCCAGCAGCCTGAACTCGAAGATCCTCGCAAAGTTGCGCGACAACAGCGGCACATTGCCGGTCAGCGACAAGAGCGATCCGGCGGCGATCAGCAGCCTGTTCGGTGTCAGCAAAGGCAACTTCAAGAAGGCTATCGGTGCGCTGTACAAGGAAGGCAAGATCGTCATCCATGCCGATCGCATTGAACTAACCTGAGACACCGCTGGCCCCATGTAGGAGCTGCCGCAGGCTGCGATCTGTTGATTTTAAAGGTCAACAGATCGCAGCCTGCGGCAGCTCCTACATTGAGGACGGTGTGATGAAAAGAACGCTGATGGCTTATGTTGCCACGCTGGTCACGTTTCTGCTGCTCGACGGCATCTGGCTCGGCCTGTTGATGGCGCCGACCTATCGCGAACTGCTCGGTTCGCTGATGCTGGAAAAACCGCTGCTGATTCCGGCAGCGGTTTTTTATTGCCTGTATGTTTTGGGTTGTGTGGTGCTTGTGGTGATTCCGGCAGCGACCTGGCAGTGGGCGGCGAAGCGGGGCGCGCTGTTGGGGCTGGTGGCGTATGGCACTTACGACCTGACTAACTGGGCGACGTTGCGCGGGTGGTCGGCGCAGGTGTCGTTGATGGATTGGGCGTGGGGGACGTTTGCCACGGCGGTGGCGTGTACTGTTGGTTTCTTGCTGGCGAGTCGGTTTGCCAAGGTCTGATCCGAAATGTGGGTTGGCGGTGCGGACTTCTTCGCGAGCAAGCTCGCTCCCACAGGGAGATGCATACCAATTGTGGGCGCGCGCCTGCTCGCGAATGGCGGCGCAGCCGACAGCCATTCAGCGCTGACGCCACTGAAGAACTAAATGTCTTTTCCAGACGGCTTTTTCCGCCTGACTGATTGATAATCCCCGGCACTGTTTTTTGTCCATTGGATGGCCTGCCATGTTGTGTGTGTTCGAGGTGTTGCGGTGAGTGTCGAGCGGCGCAATGCCGACAGTTTTGCCCTGCAAGTGATGATCGGTTTGTGCCTGATCTGGGGCGTGCAGCAGGTGATGATCAAATGGGCGGCGCCGGACATCGCGCCTGTCATGCAAGCGGCCGCGCGCTCGGGGATCTCTGCGTTGCTGGTGGGGTTGCTGATCTGCTGGAAGGGCGGCTGGAATCAGGTTGGCGTGACCTGGCGTGGCGGGCTGCTGGCCGGTGCGTTGTTCGGTCTGGAGTTCTTCTTCATCGCCGAAGGTTTGCAACTGACTACCGCCGCGCACATGTCGGTGTTCCTCTACACGGCGCCGATTTTTACTGCGCTGGGTGTGCATTTCCTGTTGGCCAGCGAGCGTCTGCGGCCATTGCAATGGTTGGGGATTCTGCTCGCGTTTATCGGCATCGCGATTGCTTTCGCTGGCGGCGTGTCCTGGGACAACCTCGACCGACGCATGTTGCTGGGTGATGCCTTTGGTGTATTGGCCGGTGCCTGCTGGGGCGCGACCACGGTGGTGGTGCGCGCCTCGCGGCTGTCGGAAGCACCGGTGACACTGACGCTGTTCTATCAGCTGATCGTCGGTTTTATCGGCCTGCTGCTGATCGCGCTGTTCAGCGGCCAGATCACCCATGTCAGCCTGACCCCCGTGGCGGTGGCCAGCGTGTTGTTCCAGGGCCTGGTGGTGTCGTTCTTCAGCTACTTGATCTGGTTCTGGCTGTTGCGCCGTTATCTGGCGGCCAACCTGGCGGTGTTCTCGTTCATGACACCGCTGTTTGGCGTGACCTTCGGGGTGATTTTGCTCGGCGAACAGCTCAGCCTGAACTTCATCATCGGCGCGGTGCTGGTGTTGCTCGGTATCACCTTTGTCAGCGCCGAGCAGTGGTTGCGCCGGCGTTTGCGCAAAGCGCTCGGCCAACGTTAGTCGATTGCATCGCCAGACCGCCGGCCATTAGCAAACCGCTGCCGGCGATCACCAATGCGGGCTGCAAACCGCCGCTGAAATGGCTACTCAACGCGGCCAGCAACGGGCCGCTGAGCTGGCCGACCGCAAAGCAGGCAGTGAGCATCCCGGCGTTGCGCTGGGTGGCGTGCGGCGCCAGCTCCCGCGAGCGCTGCATGACCAGTTGCATGCAGGCCAGAAAGGGCATGCCGCACAGGATCACACCCAGCGCCAGGCCAAGTCCGCTGCCCAGCAGACAGGCAAACACCCCGGCCGCTTGCAGCCACAGTGTCGCCATCAACCAGTGACGGGTCGTTGCGGGATCGTGACGACGCAGGCTCACCAGCAACACGCCAATCGCAGCGCCAAGACCGAAGCAGGGCCAGAACAGATCCGCTTGCCATTGCCCATGAAACTGCGCGTTAGCCATTTGCGAGAGAAAAGTCGCCGGGATGATGTAGCCGATGCCGTACAGGGCGTAAATCAGCGCCAGACGGCCAATGCCGCGATTCGATGAACTGGCGGCCTCCACAGCAACCGTTTTCGCCGCGACAGGCTGCGGCAGCAGTCGCCACACGCCCAGCATCATCACCAATGCAGCCGCGGCATAAATCAGCCACAACGTCGCGGACGTCTGCTGCAGCAGATGTGAGACCAGCGCCAACAACCCCGTCAGAAAAATCCCCAGACCCGGTCCGGCAAACACCAGGGCGCCCAATCTCGGACGACCTGCTGCCGCCGCCAACGGTTGACTCAACGAAGTGATCATCACCAAGACCCAGGCGCTCGCCACCCCGGTGCCAAAACGCAGCAGCAAGTGCGACCAGAAACCATTGGCCCAGAACGACGCCAGGGTCAGCAGCACGCACAACCACAAGCCGCCGTGCAGGCGTCGCTGAACCTGTTGCGGACGATGGGCGAACATCGCATCCACCGCGCCGAGCAGATAACCGAGGTAGTTGGCCGCCGCAATCAGACCGGCGGCCGTCAGGTCGATCTGCCCTTCACTGAGCAGGTGTGGCATTTGCGGGGTGAGGGCGAAACGCCCGATGCCCATGGCCATCATCAGGGCCACGAAGCAGGCGGATAAGCGAATCAATGGCGACATGGTCGGGATTCCGTTGCAGGATCAATGACCGTCAGGCTAGGACTGATTGACTTTCTTTAAAATTGAATAATAGTGAGTAACTTGTTCTGTTCTGGAGAAAGGTTGTGGAATTCAGCCAACTGCGGATCTTTCAGGCCGTGGCCGAGGAGGGATCAATTACCCGCGCCGCCGAACGCCTGCACCGGGTGCCGTCGAACCTGTCGACGCGGCTCAAACAGCTCGAAGAGCAACTGGGTGTAGAGCTTTTCGTCCGTGAGCGTCAGCGTCTGCAGCTGTCGCCTGCGGGAAAAGTCCTGCTGGACTACACCGCCAGACTCTTCGCCCTGCGCGATCAGGCCAGTGCGGCCGTCATGGGTGGCAAGCCGGCCGGTGATTTTGCTCTGGGCACCATGTACAGCACGGCGGCGATTCACCTGCCGGCGTTGCTGGCGCGTTATCACAAGCAATATCCAGCGGTGAATCTGCAGGTGCAGTCGGCCCCGAGCGGTGAGTTGTTGGAGGGGTTGCTGACCGGACGCCTTGATGCCGCATTGGTCGATGGCCCGCTGGAGTTGGCTGGCCTGGATGGTGTGCCGTTGTGCGAGGAACGACTGGTGTTGATCACGGAAATGGATCATCCGCCGGTGCGTGACGCCCGGGATGTCGAAGGGCGGTCAGTATTCACCTTTCGTCGCGGGTGTTCATATCGCATGCGTCTGGAGGCGTGGTTTTCGCACTACCACGCGACGATGGGCCGGGCGATGGAGATCGAGTCCTATCAGGGCATGCTCGCCTGTGTGATCGCCGGCAGTGGTGTGGCGCTGATGTCGGAATCGATGCTCGCCAGTCTGCCGGGGCGCGAGAGCGTCGCCGCGCACCCGTTGGCCGAGCCATTTGTGGGTGCGACAACATGGCTCATGTGGCGCAGAGGCATGGTCGGCGCCAACCTCAATGCCTGGATCGAGGTGCAGCAGGCTGTCTATCCCGCGGCTCAGATCGAAACCCGCGAAACCGCCTGAACCAATGCCGGCGAATTCTGTTCAATTCAGTAACAGATCATTGCGGATTTGGCCGAGCATTGCGTAGGACTTCGGACTATTATCAGTGCGAAGCGGCCTCAGAATTCCGGCCGCTCAGCACCACCCTGAAGGGGGCATGACGATGAAAGAGAAAATTCAAAACTGGCTGCATGATTTGGGTGTTGCCCTCGGGTTGATCGAACCGCCTCTGCAACCTGTACCGATTCGCACGGACGACGAACAGCGTCGGCGCCAGCCTCGTCGGCGGTAGTGCATAAATAAAGATCAAAAGATCGCAGCCTGCGGCAGCTCCTACACGGGTCAATGTAGGAGCTGCCGCAGGCTGCGATCTTTTGCTTTCAGTGCCGACCAATCTCAAGCAAGAACCGGCTCAAGTCATTCGCCGTTTTCGCGGTCTTGAGCATGCGGTCTTCCTCGGCGGTGAACGCCGTCAGTCCGAATTCATCTTCCAGGTGGAAGATCAGATCCTCGATATCGGCTTTCTCCAGGCCCAATTGCACCAGGCTGGTGTGGTCGTTGAACTCGCGGGTTTCCAGCAGACGCCGGATATATCGATGCACGGCGGCACGCACGGCAGCTCTTCTCATGGCAGATATTTCTGATTGTTGTTGTGCTTGAGTGAAGCAGGCCTCAGGCGTGCCCGCGCAACCACTCGTCAATCATCGAGCGCAAATGCTCCCCGGAAAAACTGCCGAAATGCCCGCCATGTACCGTGCGGATCGGCAATGCCTGCAAACGTCGCAGGCTGCTGGCGTAATCCTCAAGATTGGAGTGGTAGGCGTCTTCGATCAGCGGCCCGTCGTAAATGATGTCGCCGCTGAACAGGGTTTGCGTCGCCGCCTCATACAGGCTGATCCCGCCCGGCGAATGCCCCGGTGTGTGCAGCACCTGCAGCGTACGATTGCCCAGATCGAGCACATCGCCGTCCTCGACAAACCCGGTGGCCGGCGCGGCTTTGACCCGGTATTCGGCGTAGCACAACGGGCAATCCGGATGCGCCTCGAACATGTCATCGCCGACGAACGCGTGGCTCAGATCATTCTCGCCATCGGGTGCGGCGAGGATGTCGGCTTCGGCGCGATGCACCAGCCGTTCGGCAAATTCATGATGGCCGGCGATATGGTCGAAATGACAATGACTGGCCACCGCCACCAGCGGCCGTTCGGTAATCCACGGCAATTGCTCGCGCAGGCTGACCAGTCCTGAACCGCTATCCAGCAACAGGTCTTTGTCGCGGCCCTGAACGTGCCACAGGTTGCAGCGGTAGAACGGCCGAATGTACGGCTCGTGAATGAGCCGAATGCCATCGCTCAAGCTCTGCACCTCAAACCACTGATCGCGCGAAACGATCTTCATAAGCCATTTTCTCCAGACGAAAAAAAACGAGTGTGGCAACCGACGCCACACCCGTCGAAGAAAGCATCAAGTCGTTACTTAGAGCTTACACCGCACTCGCTACGGTCGCCGGGCGAGGGGAGACCAGGCTCACCACCACAAAGCTCACCAGACCCACCGCCAGGCTGTAGTAGATCGGCGTGTTCGCATCCAGACCGTCCTTGAACATGAACAGCAGTGCGGTAGCGAAACCCAGGCCCATGCTGGCGATGGCGCCGGCGGTGGTCGCGCGTTTCCAGAAGATCGCACCGATCAGCGGGACCAGCATGCCGCCGACCAACAGGTTGTACGCCAGCGTCAGGGCGCTGATCACGTCATTCACCACTAGCGCGATACCCAGCACCACGACACCGGTCAGCAGGGTGAACAGGCGGTTGATGCCCAGGCTCGACGGTTTGCCGCCACGCAGCTTCGGCAGCAGGTCTTCCGTCAGAGTGGTGGCGGCGGCGAGCAGGCCGGCACTGGCGGTGGACATCATGGCCGCGAGTGCCGCAGCGATCACCAGACCACGGATGCCGTCCGGCAGCGACAGTTTGACGATGGCGGCGAAGGCGTTGTTGACGTTGTCCAGATCCGGGATCAGCACGTGCGCAGCCATGCCGATCAGCGCGCAGGCCAGACCGTAGACGATGCAATAGATGCCGGCGATGCTGCCGGCGTACTGTGCGACTTTGGCGGTCTTGACGGTGAACACCCGTTGCCAGATGTCCTGACCGATCAGGATGCCGAAGAAGTAGATCATGAAGTAGGTGATGATCGTGTCCCAGCCAATGGTGGTGAAGCTGAAGGCGGTGGCCGGCAGTTTCAGAACCAGTTCGTCCCAACCGCCGACGCGGTACAGGCAGATCGGCAACAGGATGAACATCAGGCCCACAGTCTTGATGATGAACTGGACGATGTCGGTGAGGGTCAGCGACCACATGCCGCCGATCGCCGAATAAACCACCACCACGCCACCGCCAAGCAGCACCGAGATCCAGAACGGCAGGCCGAACAGCACTTGCAGCACGGTGCCGATGGCGAGGATCGAGGTCACGCCGATCATCAATGCGTAGGCCAACATGATCGCCGCGCTCGCCGAGCGGGCCATCGGGTTGTAGCGTTTTTCCAAAACCTGGGTAACGGTGTAGATCTTCAGTTTCAGCAGCGGCTTGGCGAGGAACAGGTTCAGCGCGACGATGCCGCAACCGAGGGCCGCGCACAGCCAGAAACCGGAGATGCCGTGCACATAGCCCAGACGCACGGTGCCGACGGTGGACGCGCCACCCAAAACGGTCGCGGCCATGGTGCCCATGTACAGGCTTGGGCCGAGGTTACGACCGGCAACGAGAAAGTCCTCGTTGGTCTTGGCCTTGCGCATGCCGAAGTAGCCGAGCAAGAGCATGCCGGCGGCGTAGATGAGGACGACGAATAAATCCAAAGCCATGATGGCGTGTCTCCGATTGTCTTTTTTATGGTGAAACAAATTTGGTTCAGTGGTGCTGCCCTTTGTAGGCCTTCGCCTGCTCGCGATAGCGGTCTGTCAGTCACATCTTTATTGGATGTGCTGCAGTTATCGCGAGCAGGCTCACTCCTACAGGGGATCTGCGTCAGGCGGCCTGGCGCAGTTCAGGTTTTTCCACGATTTGGCTACGCGCATCCGTCGGGCCGAACACTTCGCGCGGTTCCGGAAACAGGCTCAGCAGCGTCAGGTACACCACCGACGCCAGACCGAGGGTCACCGGCAGACTGATGTCGATGCCACCGGCCATTTCGCCCAGCGGGCCAACGAATTGCCCCGGCAAATTGACGAAGCACAAGCCCACCGCCGCGCTCGGAATCCACGCACCCAGACCGCGCCAGTTCCAGCCATGGCTGAACCAGTAGCGGCCGCCCTGTTCGCCGCGAGTGAACACTTGCAGGTCGTCCGGGCAGTAGAAGCCGCGACGCACCAGCAGGCCGATGATCATGATCACCATCCATGGCGTGGTGCAGGTGATGATCAGCACGGCGAAAGTCGACACGCTCTGCACCAGGTTCGCCGCGAAGCGCCCGATGAAGATGAAGGCAATCGACAGCACGCCGATCAGCAGCGTCGCTTTCACGCGCGACAGCACCCGTGGGAACACGCTGGACATGTCCAGCCCGGTGCCATACAGCGACGTGGTGCCGGTGGACATGCCGCCGATCACCGCAATCAGACACACCGGCAGGAAGAACCAGCTCGGCGACACCGCCAGCAGGCCGCCGACATAGTTGTTCGCCGCGATGTAGTCCGGTGCCTTGATCGCGACGATGGTCGCAGTGGTCAGGCCGAACAGGAACGGGATGAACGTGGCGATCTGCGACAGCACAACCGCCGCCATGATCCGCTGCTTGGAGGTGTCACGCGGGATGTAGCGCGACCAGTCACCGAGGAACGCGCCGAAGGAAATCGGGTTGCTCATCGCCACCAGTGCAGCGCCGATGAACGCCGCCCAGAAACCCGGCTGACCGAGGCTCACCGTGCCGGCGTAGTTCACATCGAAAGGACCGGCGAAGGCGAAGATGCCCAGCAGGAACAACAGGCTGGCGCTCCACACCGCGATCTTGTTCACCCACAGCAAAAAGCGGAAGCCGTAGATGCACACGGTCAGCACCAGAATCGCGAACAGACCGTAGGCCAGGCCCAGAGTCAGGTCGGTTTCCGGCAGACCGATCAGGCGTTTCGCACCGCCGATCAACGCATCGCCCGAACTCCACACCGAGAGCGAGAAAAACGCGATAGCGGTCAACAGCGACAGGAACGAACCGACGATGCGCCCGTGCACGCCGAAATGCGCACCGGACGACACGGCGTTGTTGGTGCCGTTGAGCGGGCCGAACAGGCCCATCGGTGCGAGGATCAGCGAGCCGAGCAGCACGCCCAGCACAATCGCCCAGACGCCAGCCTGGAAAGACAGGCCGAACAGCACCGGGAAACTGCCGAGCACGGCGGTGGCGAAGGTATTCGAACCGCCGAAGATCATCCGGAACAAGTCCGTCGGGCCTGCGGTGCGTTCGTGGTCCGGGATCTGTTCGACCCCGTGGGTTTCAATCTGCGTAAGGCTTTGGTCGTTGTTGTTATTCATGATCTGCTCCGATCATAAAGGCGCGCTCATCGTGCGTGAGCGTCACCTGTCTTGGCTAAGGGGATGGCAGCCCTTCCGGCATTGCGGACAAATGTTCGTGGCAGGCCAGCCAATGGCCTTGTTGTTCTAGGCTCGACGCTTGTTTCTTGAAAACAATCGTCTCGCGCTCCTGCTGAAGTGTTGCTCCCCTTGCATGCGCAGCTCGGTGGCCACGTCATGGATGAAAATCGCCACGTCACCTTGCAGGCTGACGAAGGCGTTGCTCGAAGTGCACGACAGCACTTCAAAGCCATCCTCGGCGCGCCAGCTGTCCCACAAGGCCTGATAGGCATCGCGCGACAGCAAAGGCTGTTCGAGGGTGTAAAACACGAAACTCGCATCGGCGCTGAACGCGCCGAAGTAAGTTTCGCGATCATTGCGGGCAAAGGCGGCTACCAGTTCGGCGGCCGCTTGCAGAACCTGATCACGTTCGTTCATGACCCGACCCTCAGCGATGGACCACGCCAGGCAGTACGCAGAGCATTTCGTACAGCAGGTTGGCGGCCAGCAGCGAGGTGTTGCCGGTGGTGTCATAAGCGGGCGAGACTTCTACCAGATCGCAACCGATCAGGTCGAGGCCTTGGCAGCCGCGAACGATTTCAATTGCCTGAATGGTCGTCAGACCACCGATTTCCGGGGTGCCGGTGCCCGGTGCCCAGGCCGGATCGATGCCGTCGATGTCGAAGCTCAGGTACACCGGACCGCCGCCGACTTTCTCGCGAACTTCGGCCATCAGTGGCGCCAGCGACTTGTGCCAGCACTCTTCGGCCTGAACCACGCGGAAACCCTGATCGCGGCTCCAGTTGAAGTCATCAGCGGTGTAGCCCTGCGCGCGCAAACCAATTTGCACCACGCGGTCGCAGTCCAGAAGACCTTCTTCGACGGCGCGACGGAAGGTCGTACCGTGGGCGATCTTCTCGCCGAACATGTGATCGTTGACGTCAGCGTGGGCATCGATGTGCACCAGACCGACCTTGCCGTGCTTTTTATGGATCGCCCGCAGGATCGGCAGGGTGATGGTGTGGTCGCCACCCAGGGTCATCGGGATCACATTGTGCTCGAGGATGTTGTCGTAGGCTTCTTCGATGATGCGCACGGCGTCGAGCAGGTTGAAGGTATTGATTGCCACGTCACCGATGTCGGCGACCGACAGCGAGTCGAACGGGGCGGCGCCGGTGGCCATGTTGTACGGGCGGATCATCACTGATTCGGTGCGGATGTCACGTGGCCCGAAGCGGGTGCCGGGGCGCAGCGAAGTACCGATGTCCAGGGGCACGCCAACAAAGGCAGCGTCCAGGCCGGCAGCGGTCGGTACATGGGGGAGTCGGAGCATGGTGGCGATGCCGCCGAAGCGCGGCATTTCGTTGCCGCCCAGTGGTTGGTGAAGAATCTTGTCCACGGGTAAGGCCTCATCGTCTTTGTTTTATTTATGTCGGCGCACCGTTCAGTACAGGTTCGGACGCCGCTGTGGGGCCGATGATGCGAAATGTAGTGCGGCGGAAGAATCGCTACGGGCAAAAACTTAGTTCAGATTTTTCTAAACTAAAGGCGAGGCTGGGATTAGACTTTGGCGGGTTCAAGATTGTGATCGGCTCAAGATTGTTGCCCTCATCGGAACGCCGCCCGCCCAGCCCTCTCCCCCAGGAGAGGGAGCTGATCTTCATTGCTTTTAAATCCTGAGTTCGACTCGATATCGCAGGTCGGCGTGGATCCTCATAACAACTCGGTAGGCTCCCTCTCCCTCGGGGAGTGTATGTACCGGAGACATGGTGGACAGGTGTTCGGAGACATGGTGGACACTTTTTAATAGACACATTGCTCATCACCAAGGAGATGACCTGTGTCCTGGGAAGAGGTGTCCACCGTGCAGCTTCGTTCAGAGTTCGTGCATTTGGCTCGGCAAGAAGGAGCCAATGTCCGGCAGCTTTGCCGCCGATTCAATATCAGCCCAAGCACTGCCTACAAATGGCTCAACAGGTTTGAAACTTCAGGTGCAGAGGGCTTGATCGATCAGTCTCGACGACCGAAGACGTCACCCAAACGCTGCGCTGAAGAGGTTGAGCAGCAGATTCTGACCGTGAGTGAGGAATACGCGGCTTGGGGCGCTCGCAAGCTCAAACGTGTGCTGGAAGACAGCGGCGTAGTAATGCCTTCGGTCAGTACCGTGCATGCGGTTTTACAGCGTCATTCACGCGTTGATTCAAAGGCCGCTGAGATTAAACCGTTTATCCGCTTCGAGCATGAAGCGCCCAACGATCTTTGGCAGATGGACTTCAAGGGCCATATCAGCCTGGCTCAGGGACGTTGCCATCCGTTGACGATACTGGACGATCATTCGCGGTTTTCGCTGTGTATCGCGGCCTGCCTCGATGAGCGACGTGAAACCGTTCAGGAGCATCTAATCCGGGTCTTTCGGCGTCATGGTCTGCCTTTGCGCATGACGATGGACAACGGTTCACCCTGGGGTGACCAGACTGGCGTTTATACCGCGCTGGAGGTCTGGCTGATGAGTCAGGGCATCAAGGTCGGGCACTCTCGACCTTATCATCCGCAAACCCAAGGAAAGCTGGAACGCTTCCACCGCAGCCTGAAAAATGAAGTCCTGCGAGACCGACATTTTATTGATCTCAACGGTGCACAACGGGCGTTTGATATCTGGCGTGATATCTACAACCAGAAGCGTCCACATCAAGCGTTGGACATGCAGGTGCCTGCTACTCGCTACAGCAGCAGCCCACGGGAATATCAGGAGCAACCCGCGGCGCCGGAGTACGACGATGGGGATGTGGTCAGGAAGGTTCAGGTGAAGGGCGAGATCTACTGGCGGAACCGTGAATACACAGTCGGAAAAGCTTTTTACGGGAGGTCAGTAGCTATCCGGGAAACGACGGAAGATGGCATCCACGATGTCTACTGGAGTAGACATCGTATTGCCCGAATCGACTTGAACTTGCAGATCGTTACGGCAGGTAAGAAGATCTAAAACCGTCCACCATGTCTCCGAACATGTGTCCACCATGTCTCCGGTACATACAGGGAGAGGGCTGGGGTGAGGGGCTTTTCCCACAGACACACCGTTGCAAAGCCCGGAGTAGACATGGCTAACGCTTTACCCGATCTGAAACTGTTGCGCATCTTCGTCAGCGTCGTGCGTCATCAAGGTTTTGCCAACGCGCAGCAGGAACTCAACCTGTCGACCTCGGCGATCAGCACCTACATGAGCCAGCTCGAAGCCGCGCTCGGCCTGGTGCTGTGCCATCGCGGGCGCGGCGGGTTCAGCCTGACCAGCAAAGGTGAGCTGTTCCACCAGGAAACCTTGCGTCTGCTCGCCGAACTCGAAGGTTTCGAGCAATACGCCGCCGCGCTCAAGGGCGAACTGCGCGGCACGCTCAACCTCGGCGTGATCGACTCCACCGTCAGCGACAAGGCCTTGCCGTTCGCCGAAGCCATCGGCGCCTACAGCCAGGAACACCCGGCGGTGCATTTGCACCTGTCGGTGATGAGCCCCTACGAATTGCAACTCGGCGTGCAGGACAACCGTCTCGATCTGGCCATCGGTGCGTTTTCCACACGCATGAGCGGTCTGATCTACATGCCGCTGTACCGCGAACAACACTGGTTGTATTGCAGTAGCCGGCATCCGTTGTTCAACGAGCGGCGCATTCCCGAGCAAGTCATCACCCAGCAACGCATGGTCGGACGCGGGTACTGGAGTCAGGCCGAATTGGCCCGCCACGGCTTCAAACACAGCGCCGCCACTGTGGAAAGTATGGAAGCGCAGCTGATTCTGGTGCTGTCCGGCGCCTACATTGGTTACTTGCCAGAACACTACGCTCAGGCTTGGGCCGACAAGGGTGACTTGCGCGTGCTGCTACCGGCGACCTTCGGTTATCAGGCACCGTTTTCGATGATCATGCGCCGGGGCCGTAGCCGCGAACCGCTGATCCAGACCTTCCGTGATTTGCTCAAAGCCCAGCTCAATCAGGCGTAAGACCGATGTCCAGAATTCAATGCCCGCGCTGCCTGCGCCCCCAAACCCATTGCCTGTGCCCGTTGATCCCGAGCCTCGACAGCCGCACGCGGGTGTTGCTTTTGCAGCATCCGAGCGAGGTCAATCATGCGTTGAATACCGCGCGGTTGGCAGCGTTGGGGCTGAGCAATGCCGAGTTGATTGTTGGCGAAGTGTTCGAGGATTTGCCGGCGCTGCTGAACCGGCCGGGGTATCGGGCGCGGTTGTTGTTTCCTGCGGATGATGCGCAACCGATGCAGGCTTACGGCGTGGCCGATGAACCACTGTTGCTGGTCGTACCGGATGGCACCTGGCGCAAGGCGCGCAAGATGCTGCACCTCAATCCGCTGCTGGCGGCGTTGCCACGGGTGACATTGACCGAGGGCGGGGTGTCGCGTTATCGCTTGCGCAAGGCACCGGGGCCGGGGGCGTTGTCGACGATTGAGGCGATTGTGCAGGCATTGCAGACGCTGGAGGCACCGACGTCATTCGAGCCGTTGCTCAAGCCGTTCGAGGCGCTGATCGAGGGGCAGATTGCGGCGATGGGCGAAGAGACCTTCCAGCGTAACCATGGCGATGCATAATTGCTGAAGCGGCTGGCCTCTTCGCGAGCAGGCTCGCTCCCACATTTGATCGAAGGTGCGCACAAACTCTGTGCACACCTCAAATCCCCTGTGGGAGCGAGCCTGCTCGCGAAAGCGCCGGATCAATCACAGCAATGCTTTGGAAATCGCTAGCGCTCGCGCATCGCCTCAGTCCGGGCTTTCAGCACGGGTTTGAGCAAGTAATCCAGAACACTTTTCTCCCCGGTAATAATGTCCACCGTCGCCACCATCCCCGGAATGATCAGCAACGGTTTCACATCCCCGCCCAGATGGTTTTTATCGGTGCGCACCTGAATCAGGTAGAAACTGTTGCCCTTGTCATCGGTAATCGTGTCGGCGCCGATCAATTCAAGCTTGGCGCTCAGACCGCCGTAAATCGTGTAGTCGTAAGCGCTGAACTTGACCATGGCTTTCTGGCCTGGATGCAAAAACGCGACGTCCTGCGGGCGCACCTTGGCTTCGATCAGCAGGTTGTCTTCCAGCGGTACGATTTCGACCATGTCACTGCCCGGCTGAACCACGCCGCCGATGGTGTTGACCTTCAATTGCTTGATCACCCCATGCACCGGTGACGTCACGGTGGTACGGGTCACGCGGTCGTCGATGGCGATGCTGGTGGCGGTGATTTTCGACAGGTCGGTGCGTTTCTCATTCAGCTCTTTGGCCGCCTCGGAACGGAAGGTCTGTTCCGACTCGTCGATCTTGCTGCGGATCTCGGCAATCGCCGATTCGGCGCGGGGAATCGCCAGGGTCGTGGCATTCAGCGAACCACGGATTTCCACGGCGCTGCGCTTGAGCCGCAGGATTTCCACGGGGGACACCGCGCCGGTCTTCACCAGCGGTTCGGACATGTTCATCTCTTGTTGCAGCAGCGCCAGGCTGGAACTGAACTGGCCTTGCTTGGAGCGAAACTCGGCGAGTTCCTGGGTTTTCTGCCGCAGTTGTTCGCTGAGCGTGCGCTGTTCGCTGGCCAACCGGCGCTGACGTTGTTCGTACAGCGAACGCTCGTCTTCGGCGACTTGCGGCGCCTTGGCGATGACCTCATCAGAGAGCTTGAACGGCCGCCCCTCGGCCTCCGCCGACAGCCGTTCGACCTGCGCGGTCAATGCATAACGATCGGCCTCGCTTTCCCCTTTGTTCGAGCGAAAGCGCGTGTCATCCAGCCGCAGCAGGGTATCGCCCTTGTTCACCATTTGCCCTTCACGGACGAAGATCTCGGTGACGATGCCGCCTTCAAGGTTCTGGATCACCTGAACCTTGCTCGACGGAATCGCCTTGCCTTCACCCATGGTCACTTCTTCGAGTACGGCGAACTTGGCCCAGACCACCGCACTGATCAGCAGTGCTGCCGCCAGCCACACGGTGATGCGTGACCAGCGCGGCGAATCCTGTAACGAAGCGCCGGCGGTTTCCGGCATGAACTCGGCTTCGGCGCTTTTGCCGAAACTGTCGAAGTAGCCGCGATCTTTGCTATCGGAGGAAGCAGACATGGGGCAACTCCTAGACCGCCGCCGAGCCGACACGGCCCTTGCGCAGTGCATCGATGACCGCTTCTTTCGGACCGTCAGCGACGACCCGGCCGTTGTCCAGCACCAGCAACCGGTCCACCAGGCTCAGCATCGAGGTGCGGTGGGTGACCAGCAGCAAGGTTTTGCCTTGCACCCAGCCGTGGAGCTTCTGCCGCAGTTGGTCTTCGCTGCTGTTGTCCATGGCGCTGGTAGGTTCGTCGAGCAGCATGATCGGTGGATCGAGCAACAGCGAGCGCGCCAGCAATACCGCCTGACGCTGGCCGCCGGAGAGCAATTGACCACGCTCGCCCACCGGCCGGTCGAAGCCTTGCGGATGCTGACGGGCAAGTTCGGTAACGCCCGTCAGTTCGGCCACTTCAAGCATTCGCGAATCGCTGATGTAACGTGCGCCGAGCGTCAGGTTGTCGCGCAAACTGCCGGCCAGCAACGGCAGATCGTGGGCGACGTAACCGATCTGCTGGCGCAGGTCGGCGACGTCGAGTTGGCGCAGGTCGAGGCCGTCGAGCAACAGTTGGCCCTCCTCGGGTTCATAGAAGCCCATCACCAATCGCGCCAACGTGCTTTTGCCTGAACCGCTGCGGCCGATGATGCCGACCCGTTCGCCGGGTTTCAGGCTGAAGCTGACATTGCTCAGCGCCGGCGCATTCTGGCCGTTGTAATGAAAGGTCACGCCGCTGACGTCCAGCGCGCCTTGCAATTGCGTGCGCTCCAGCGGCCGCTGTTTGCCGTCACGCTCTTGCGGCAGGGCCATCAGCGCATCGGTGCTTTTCATGGTCAGTTGCGCCTGCTGATAGCGGGTAATCAGCCCGGCGATCTGTCCCAGCGGCGCAAGCACGCGACTGCCGAGCATGTAACTGGCGACCAGCGCACCGACGCTGAGGTTGCCGGCGATGATGCTGTAGACCCCGGCGACAATCGTCGCCATCCCCGAGAATTGTTGAATGAACAGTGTGCCGTTGGTGGCCAGCGCCGAGAGATTGCGCGCATGGCTGTCGAGGCGGGTGAGGGCGCCGTGGGTGCTTTCCCATTTGTGCTGGCGCTCGCTCTCGGCGCTGCAAGCCTTGAGGGTTTCCAGGCCGCCAAGGGTTTCGATCAGCACCGCCTGACGTTCGGCGCCAAGGCTCAGGCTCTTTTGCACGGTGTCGCGCAAACGCACCTGTATCGCCAGGGCAAACATGATCGTGATCGGAAATGCCAGCAGCGGAATCACCACCAGCCAGCCGCCGAGCAGGCCGATCACTGCCAGCATCAGCACCACGAAGGGCAGGTCGATCAGGCTGGTCAGGGTTACTGCCGTGAGGAATTCGCGCAGGCCCTGGAAGTCATGAATGCTCTGGGCAAAACCGCCAATGGTTGCCGGCCGTGCCTTCATCGACATGCCGGTGATGCGTTCGAACAACGTCGCGGAAAGGATCACATCGGTTTTCTTGCCAGCAGTGTCGAGCAGGTGCGCGCGGACCACCCGCAGGACCAATTCAAACCCGGTGCCTATCAGCAATCCGATCGACAGCACCCACAGGGTCGACGTGGCCTGATTCGGCACCACGCGGTCGTAGGTCTGCATGACGAACAGCGGCACCATCAGGCCCAACAGGTTGATCAGGAAACTGGCGAGAATCGCATCGCTGTACAGCCATTTCGACAGCTTCAGGGTATCGCGAAACCACGCGTGCACCCGTGGCACCAGTGGTGAGCGAAGGTCTTCGAGTTCGTGGCGTGGCCGGGCGAACAAGGCCTGGCCGCTGTAGTGTTCGGTGAGTTCTTCGCGGCTGACCCATTGCTCGCCGCCGTCGGCTTCGCTGGGCAGGATCAGCGCTTTGCCGTCGTCGCCGAAGCGCCGCAACACGGCGGTGCGACCGTCATTGAGCAGCAGCAGAATCGGCAGGTTGAGCGGGGAGATGTCTTTCAGCTCGCGGCGCAAAATGCGCGCCTGTAACCCGGCCCGGGCTGCGGCGCGGGGCAGCAGGTCCAGACTCAGGCGCTGTTTGTTGAGGGGCAGCCCGGCACTCAGGCTGGCGCGACTGACCGTCGCGCCATGCAGTTTGCAGAGGATCAACAGACCGTCGAGTAACGGATCATCGAAGCTCAGCCGCGGATCGACCCCGGAATGGCCGGGTTCCATGCTGGTCATATTGATCGCTCCCGTGAAACGGTGGCACTGGCTACAAAAAACTGAACGGAACGCTTGATCGTCTATCACCCCAATCACGTGTAGGAGCTGCCGCAGGCTGCGATCTTTTGATCTTGATCGTAAAAAACAACGTCAAAAGATCGCAGCCTGCGGCAGCTCCTACAGGGAGTTGGTTATTTCAGTTCCGGCAGGCGCGCCTCGTTTTTCACTTCGGTCGCGGCGATTGCATCGGCCGGCAGCACCACCCTTTGTTTGCTCAGCAACTGGCCCATGTTGGCCAGCACGCGGTACATCGAATATTCCTCGGTGTAGCGGATTTCGGTGTAGCGACGATTGGCGTTGTAGAGCTCGTTTTCACTGTCGAGCAAGTCGAGCAGCGTGCGTTGGCCGAGGCCGAACTGATCCTGATACGCGGCGCGTACACGCTTGGTGGTTTCGGCGTATTCGCGGGCGGTCGGGGTCTGTTTCTTCGCGTTGACCATGGCGTTCCAGGCCAGGTGAATGTTCTCGTTGAGCTGACGCAGGGCGTTGTTGCGGATGTCCATCGCCTGGTTGATCTGGTGCGCATCGGAGGCCAGTCGCGCCTTGTCGCTGCCACCGCGAAACAGGTTGTAGTTCATCACCACACCCACACGCCATTCGTTGTCGTGGCCTTCATCGCCCTGCACGTTGTTGTTCGCGCCGACGGCCGCTTCAGCATCGAAGCGTGGATAGAACGGCGACTTGGCGACTTCGTACTGACTCTCGGCCGATTGCACATCCGCCTGCGCGGATTTCAGGTACGGGTTGTTTTCGACCATGCTCTGCTGGGCTTCCGGCAGGGTGGCGGGCAATTCACCACGGGTCGAGGCAGGCGCTTCCAGCTCATCGGGCATGCGCCCGACCACGCTGTAGAAGTTCGACTCGGCGTCGGCCAGATCGACTTCAGCGGTGTCGAGGTTGTTTTGCGCCAGCGCTTTACGCGCAACCGATTGATCGGAGTCGGCGGTGCTGCCGACGCCGCGCTCGGTGCGCAGGCCGATCTGATCGTTGACGCGCAAGTGCGCTTGCAGGTTGTTGCGGGCCAGCGTCACCAGCTCGCGGCGCTTGAGCACTTCGAGGTAGACCTCGATGGTGCGCAGGGCCAGATCCTGAGCAGTGCCTTGCGCATAGTACGCGCGCGAATTGGACACGCCTTTGGTGCGCTCGACTTCGTTGGCAGTGTTGAAACCGTCAAACAGCATCTGCCGCAGACGCAGCTCTGACTGGGTGTAATTGAGGATTTCGGTGTGGTGATTACCGAAGGCCCGGGTGTTGGTGTTGTCGCTGTAGCCACGGCCATACGCGGCGTTCAAATCGACGGACGGATAGAAGCCGCCCTTGGCGACTTTGACTTGTTCATCAGCCGCCAGGCGCGCATCCACGCGCGAAGCCAGTTCCGGGTGAGTGGCGATGGTGCTTTGGATGGCCTCGGTGAGGTTCATGGCCTGGGCTTGAGAAGTGCAAGCCATGGCCAGCAAAACCGCGCTGCAGAGGGGGGTTAGAACGCGCATGGGTGCATCTCCCTGAGTCCTGATGGTGTGTAACTGTCGCCAAATATTTGACGATATTTTTAGGTGTAGGCGTTTCACTCTTGTAACAACAGAGCTAAGAACATCCTGAAGCGTAGCTAAGAAAAAATTTTCATAAGGCTTATGCCGAAAAAAACTTATGCGCTTTGTAAAAAGCGGCACATTGTTCAGCATGAAAGCCTTTGTTTTATGCGCTTTAGGGAGTGCAAGAAGGCTTGAGGAAAGTTCCACTCACTTTGCGACATACGGCGAAGTACTGCTGAAGGGGAGGGACGCGTAGCGGCTGATGAGCGACAGATTTTTGTCACTCGGGTGATTCACCACCGTTACGTAGCGTTAGTGGGTTTGTTGCCTTGATCAGGGTTCGCAAGTGCTTGATCGCACTGAAGTTTCCCTAAGGCGTCACCCGCGAAACGAACTGTCGAAGGTGCGAGCGTCGCCTCCGACAACCCGATTGAGCCATGGGCTGCTTCGCTTACCAGTGCCGACGGTGGTCGGCAGCGGAGGATTTCACATGGCAACGCTCATCGGTACAGTCACTAAAGTCATTGGCCAGGTTTTCGCTCAGTCACCCGATGGCACCAAACGCGCACTGGTTGAGGGGGATCGTCTGTTTGCCGGCGATCAACTGATCACCGGCGCAGAAGGCGCCGTCGCCGTTCATCTGCAAAACGGCCAGGAGCTGACCCTGGGGCGCGACAGCAGCCTGACCATGACCGGCCAGTTGCTGGCCGATCAGGCCGCCCACGTGAATGCACCGGAAGCCTTGACCCCAAGCGAAGCGCAACTGACGGACGTTGAGCAGATCCAGAAAGCCATCGCCGCCGGTGACGACCCGACTAAAAACGCCGAAGCCACTGCCGCCGGCCCGAATGCCCCGGGCGGTGCGCCGGGTGAGCTGGGTGGTGGTCACAGTTTCGTCTTGCTGACGGAAGTCGGCGGCCGGGTCGATCCGATCATCGGTTTTCCTACTGCCGGGTTCGGCGGTATTCCCGAATTCCCCGAAGAGCGCCACAACGCCGTGATTGATAACGGCAATGACACCCCGGCAATCGTGGTGCCGCCACCGGTCAACAATCCGGTAACCCTCACCGGCCTGGCCGTGCCCGGTGGCGAGCTGAATCTCAATGAAGCCAATTTGCCTGACGGCTCGGCCGCCAATCCAGGCGCGCTCACCCAAAGCGGCAGCTTCACCGTGTCGGCACCGGATGGTCTGACCAGCCTGAGCATCGGCGGCATCAACGTTATCGTTGGCGGTGTGCCGATCGGCTTCCCGCAATCGATCACCTCGCAACTGGGCAACACCCTGACCATCACCGGGTACAACCCGGCGACTGGCGTTGTCAGCTACAGCTACACCCTCAATGGCAACGAAAGCCATGCGGCCGGCGACGGTGCCAACAATCTCAGCGAACAGTTCACCGTGATTGCCGGCGACAGCAATGGCGACACGGCGACCGGCACGCTCGACGTCAACATCACCGACGACGTACCGAAAGCGTTTGACGACAGCAATGGCACAGCGTCTGAAACTCAACTGACGCTGACCGGCAACGTCCTGACCAATGACGTGCAAGGCGCCGACCGCGTGCCTGGCGGGCCCGTAACCCCGGGCACGTTCACCGGCACTTACGGCACCTTGGTGCTGAATGCCAATGGCACTTACACCTACACTCTGAACACCAACGATGCCGACTTCAAAAACCTCCACGGCGGCGGCAATGGCACGGAAACCTTTGCCTACACCCTCACCGACTCCGACGGTGATACCAGCACGGCGAATCTGGTTTTGCAGATCCACAACAATGACGATCCGGTGGTCATCAATGGCCTGAACGTCGAAGGCGGAGAGTTGACGGTCTACGAGAAAAATCTCAGTGACGGCAGCACACCGGATGCCGCCGCGCTGACCCAAAACGGCACGTTCACCATCACCGCACTGGATGGCGTCACCACGTTGACCGTGGGCGGCATCGCCGTGGTCACCAACGGCGTGGCTGCAGGCTTCCCGCAATCGGTCACCACCCCGCTGGGCAGCACACTCACCATCACCGGTTTCAACGCCACCACCGGCGTGGTCAGCTACAGCTACACCCTGGTCGACAACGAAGCGCACCCAACCGCCAACGGTGCGAACAATCTGCCTGAGCAGTTCGCCGTCACCGTGGTCGATGACAACGGCACCACTGCCAATGCCACCCTTGACGTGAATATCGTCGACGACCTGCCAAAAGCGGTCGATGACAGCAATCCATCGACGGCCTCTGAAACCTTGCTGACCTTGACCGGCAATGTCCTGACCAACGATGTGCAAGGTGCGGATCGCGTACCCAGCGGTCCCGTTACGCCCGGCACATTCACCGGGACTTACGGCACCTTGGTACTCAATGCCAACGGCACGTACACCTACACGCTGAACACCACTGATGCCGACTTCAAAAACCTCCACGGCGGCGGCAACGGCACGGAAACTTTCGCCTACACCATCACCGATTCCGATGGCGATACCAGCACCGCCAACCTCGTCCTGCAGATCCACAACAATGACGATCCAGTGATCATCAATGGTCTGGATGTGAACGGTGGTGAACTCACTGTTTACGAGAAAAACCTCAGCGATGGCAGTGCACCGGACTCCACCGCGCTTACCCAAAGCGGCACGTTCACCATCACTGCTCTCGACGGCGTGACGACCCTGACCGTCGGCGGCATCGCTGTCGTCACCAACGGCGTGGCCGCCGGTTTCCCGCAGTCGGTCACCACGCCATTGGGCAGCACACTGACCATCACCGGTTTCAACGCCACCACTGGCGTGGTCAGTTACAGCTACACCCTGGTCGACAACGAAGCGCACCCGAACGCCAACGGTGCGAACAATCTGCCTGAGCAATTCGCCGTTACCGTGGTCGATGACAACGGCACCACGGCCAACGCCACCCTCGATGTGAACATCATCGACGACCTGCCAAAAGCGGTGGATGACAGCAACACCGGCACCGCATCGGAAACCTTGCTGACCCTGACCGGCAATGTCCTGACCAACGATGTGCAAGGCGCCGACCGAGTACCCACCGGACCAGTGACCCCGGGCACCTTCACCGGGACTTACGGCACCTTGGTACTCAACGCCAACGGCACGTACACCTACACGCTGAACACCACTGATGCCGACTTCAAAAACCTCCACGGCGGCGGCAACGGCACGGAAACTTTCGCCTACACCATTACCGATTCCGACGGCGATACCAGCACCGCCAACCTCGTCCTGCAGATCCACAACAACGACGATCCAGTGGTCATCAGCGGCCTCGACGTCAATGGCGGCGAACTGACCGTTTACGAGAAAAACCTCACTGACGGCAGCGCACCGGACTCCACTGCGCTGACTCAAAACGGCACGTTCACCATTACCGCTCTGGACGGCGTCACCACCCTGACCATTGGCGGCATCGCCGTCGTCACCAATGGCGTCGCCGCAGGCTTTCCGCAATCCGTGACCACGCCGCTCGGCAGTACGCTGACCATCACCGGTTTCAACGCCGCAACCGGCGTGGTCAGTTACAGCTACACGCTGGTCGACAACGAAGCGCATCCAACCGCCAACGGCGCGAACAATCTGCCAGAGCAGTTCGCCGTGACGGTGGTCGACGACAACGGCACCACGGCCAACGCGACGCTCGATGTGAACATCATCGACGACCTGCCAAAAGCCGTGGACGACAGCAACACCACCACCGCTTCGGAAAGCCAACTGACGCTGACCGGTAACGTGCTGACCAACGACGTGCAAGGCGCCGACCGAGTAACCACCGGCCCGGTCACCGCCGGTACATTCACCGGGACTTACGGCACGCTGGTGCTGAACGCCAACGGCACCTACACCTACACGCTGAACACCAACGATGCCGACTTCAAAAACCTCCACGGCGGCGGCAACGGCACGGAAACCTTCACCTACACCATCACCGATTCCGACGGCGACACCAGCACCGCCAACCTCGTCTTGCAGATCCACAACAACGACGATCCGGTGATCCTCAATGGCCTGGATGTGAACGGGGGCGAACTCACCGTCTACGAGAAAAACCTCAGTGACGGCACCAGCCCTGACACGCCGGCCCTGACCCAAAGCGGCACGTTCACCGTCACCGCTCTGGATGGTCTGCAAACCCTGAGTGTGGGCGGCATCAACGTGGTCACCGGCGGCGTCGCCGCAGGGTTCCCGCAATCGGTGACCACGCCATTGGGCAGCACGTTGACCATTACCGGTTACAACCCTGCCACGGGTGTGGTCAGTTACAGCTACACCCTGGTCGACAACGAGACTCACCCGAACGCCAACGGCGCCAACAGCATCACCGAGAACTTCAACGTCGTCGCCACCGACACTGATGGCAGCACGGCCAGCGGCCAGATCAACGTCAACATCGTCGATGATTTGCCAAGCGCCCATCCTGACGCCGCATCGGTGGCGGAGGGCGGCACCGTCAGTGGCAACGTGCTGGACAACGACATTGGTGGCGCCGATGGCCCGGCCGTAACCGGCGCAGTGGTCGGCGTGCGCGCCGGCGCCGATACATCAACGTCGGCCATTGGCGGCCTCAACAGCAACATCAATGGCACCTACGGTTACCTGACCCTGGACGCCAATGGCAACGCCGTTTACCACAGCAATCCCAACGCCGTGAGCGGTCCGGGCGCGGTGGATGTGTTCACCTATACCGTGCGCGATTCCGACGGTGATGAAAGCACCACCACCATCACCATCGATGTCGCCAACAGCAAACTGAACGCAACCAGCGACACCGACGTCACCGTTTACGAGAAAGCCCTCGACCTGACCAAGGACGGTGCGGATCTGGCGCCCGGTACGGTCACCGGCAGCGACCCGACCAGCACCGGCGAAACTGCGTCTGGCACGCTGGTCGGCTCGGTCACCGGGGCCGTCGGTGCGATCAGTTACGCGCTGGTTGGCAGCGCCACCGGCAACTACGGGCAGATCGTCCTCAACCCCAACGGCACCTACACCTATACGCTGACATCGCCGGCGACCACCACGCCGCATGCCGACGACGGTGCCAACACCCTGACCGAAACCTTCACCTATCAGGCCACCGACTCGCTGGGCAACGTGGTCACCAGCACCATTGTCGTCAGCATCGTCGATGACGTGCCGAAAGCGGTCAATGACAGCAACGCCAACACCGCTTCGGAAACTCAACTGACCCTGACCGGCAACGTGCTGACCAACGACGTGCAAGGTGCCGATGTCGTCGCGACCGGGCCGAATGCCGGCCCGATCACGCCCGCTACCCTTGTCGGTACTTACGGCACGTTGGTGCTCAACGCCAACGGCACTTACACCTACACGCTGAACCCCAACGACGCCGACTTCAAAAACCTGCACGGCGGTGGCAACGGCACCGAGACCTTCAGCTACACCCTGACCGATGCCGACGGCGATACCAGCACCGCCAACCTGGTGCTGAACATCCACAACAATGACGATCCGGTGGTACTCAACGGCCTCGACGTCAACGGCGGCGAACTCACCGTCTACGAGAAAAACCTCAGCGACGGCACCAGCCCCGACACCCCGGCGCTGACCCAGAGCGGCACCTTCACCGTCACCGCCCTCGATGGCCTGCAAACCCTCACCGTCGGTGGCATTGCCGTAGTGACCAATGGCGTGGCCGCAGGCTTCCCGCAGTCGGTCGTCTCGCCGCTGGGCAGCACGTTCACCATCACCGGTTACAACCCGGCGACCGGCGTGGTCAGCTACAGCTACACGTTGGTGGATAACGAAACCCACCCGAACGCCAACGGTGCCAACAGCATCACCGAGAACTTCAACGTGGTGGCCACCGACACCGACGGCAGCACCGCCAGCGGCCAGATCAACGTCAACATCATCGATGACCTGCCCACCGCCAAACCCGACACCGGCTCGGTGGCGGAAGGCGGCACGGTCAATCTCAGCGTGCTCGGCAATGACGTCAGCGGTGCCGATGGCGCGGCCACGGTGGTCGGCGTGCGTGCCGGCAGCAACACCGGCACCTCGGCCATCGGTGGCCTCAACAGCAACATCAACGGCGCCTACGGTTACCTGACCCTGGACGCGGCGGGCAACGCCGTTTACCACAGCAATCCGAACTCGGTGAGCCCACCCGGCGCTACCGACACCTTCACCTACACCATCCGCGACAGCGACGGCGATGAAAGCACTACCACCATCACGGTCAATGTCGCCGACAGCAAACTGGTAGCCTCGGTCGATCAGGACGTGACGGTCTACGAGAAAGCTCTCGACCTGACCAAGGACGGCCAGGATCTGGCCCCCGGCACGGTCACCGGCAGCGATCCGAGCAATACCGGTGAAACTGCCACCGGCACACTGGTCGGCGCGGTCACTGGCGGCACGGGCGCGATCACTTACACCCTGGTTGGCAGCGCCACCGGCACTTACGGGCAGATCCAGCTCAACGCTGACGGCACTTACACCTACACGCTGACCTCAGCGCCGAAAACCACGCCGAACGCCAACGACGGGCCGAACACCCTGAGCGAAAGCTTCACCTACAAAGCCACCGATGCGCTGGGCAACAGCACCACCAGCACCCTCGTGGTCAACATCGTCGATGACGTGCCCAAAGCTGTGGCGTCGGAGCGTTCGGTGACGGCGGTGGAGATCGACTCCAACATCCTGATCGTTCTCGACATCTCCGGCAGTATGGCCGACGCCTCCGGCGTGCCGGGTCTGTCGCGGCTGGCGCTGGCCAAGCAGGCGATCAGTGCCTTGCTCGACAAGTACGACGACCTCGGCGATGTGAAAGTGCAGCTCGTCACCTTCAGCAGCAATGCGACTGACCGGACGACGGTGTGGGTGGATGTGGCGACGGCCAAGACCTTGCTCGCCGGCTTGACTGCCGGCGGCGGCACCAACTACGACGCCGCCGTGGCGACCATGTACAACGCGTTCAACACCTCAGGCAAACTCACCGGGGCACAGAACGTCGGCTACTTCTTCTCCGACGGCAAACCCAACGAGGGCGATATCGGCACTGCCGACGAAGCGACGTTAAAAGCCTTCCTCGATGCCAACAACATCAAGAACTACGCGATTGGCCTGGGCAGTGGCGTCAGCAATGCCAACCTCGATCCACTGGCGTACGACGGCATCACGCATACCAACACCAATGCGGTGGTGGTGACTGATCTCAACCAGCTCAACTCGGTGTTGTCGGGCACTGTCGAAGGCGCGCCGGTCACCGGTTCGCTGCTGGGCGAGGGCGGTACGTTCGGCGCTGATGGCGGCTTCATCAAATCCATCGTGGTCGACGGCACCACCTACACATACGATCCGAAGGCCAACGGCGGCCAGGGTTCGCTGACGCCAAGCGGCGGCGTCAACCACGGCACCTTCAACACCGTGAACAACACGCTGAGCATCGCCACCAACAACAGCGGCACGCTGGTGATCAACCTCGACACCGGCGACTACAGCTACACCTCGCAAAAAACCACTGCGGTGGTGATCACCGAAAACATCGGCTTCACCGTCAGCGACAACGACGGCGACCTTGCCAGCTCGACGCTGACCGTGAAAGTCATCCCCAACGCGCCGCCGGTGGCGGTGGACGACCACATCATCACCAACGTGCTGTCGAGCAATATTGTGGTGCCGGGCGAGCTGCTGCTGGCCAATGACACCGATCCGAATGGCGATACCCTCAACGCCACGCCAACCAGCTTCAATACCGGTTGGGCGGCGAAGGGCGCGGACTTCACCGGCAGCGGCGCGATCACCTTCAACGGCACCGGCAACACGGCGGCCAACCAGAACCTCGCCGATGTGCGCAATGCGTTCGCTGCCAACACTGCAGCCATGACGGCGGTGCTGGTGGTCAGCGGCTACCTCGGTGCGGTGACCAACGCCAATGCCAACGATGAAGACCTGATCACCGTCAAACTGAAACAGGGCGAGACCCTCAATCTCGATCACAACCTGGCGGCCGGGCATGTCACGCTGGAGTATTCACTCAACGGCGGGGCGTTCGTCAGCATCGCCGACGGCGGCACCATCACTGCCAGCGCCGACGGCACCTATCAGATCCACGTGACCAACATCACCAACACCAGCGGCAGCAACACCAACGCTGCGGAAAACTATCAACTGACCATGACGGTCAACTACGCCGGCGCCCATGACGTGACCCCGGACTACCACGGCACCTACACCGCCAACGACAACCATGGCGGCAGCGATACCGCCGCCGTGACCATCACTTATCAGGATGGCCACACCCTCACCGGCACCTCGGGGGATGACGTGTTGGTGGCGGGCACTGGCGACAACATCCTCAACGGTGGCGACGGCAACGATGTGCTCACCGCAGGCTCGGGCAACAACGAACTGCACGGCGGTGCGGGTAATGACTTGCTCTACAGCGGCCCGGGCAATGACCTGCTCGACGGTGGCACTGGCATCGACACCGCGAGCTACGCCCACGCCACGGCCGGGGTCACGGTCAACCTCGGCCTGCTCGGTGCACAAAACACCGTCGGCGCGGGGACGGACACCCTGACCGGCATCGAAAACCTCGTCGGCTCGAACTTCAACGACACCCTGACCGGCGACAACAATAACAACGTGATCAACGGCGGCCTCGGTAACGACATCCTCAACGGTGGCGGCGGCGATGACCTGCTGATCGGCGGTCTGGGCAACAACACGATGACCGGCGGGGCAGGGGCCGACACCTTCCAGTGGCTCAAAGGCAACAGCGGCCACGACCTGATCACCGACTTCACCCCCGGCACCGACAAGCTCGACCTGTCGCAACTGCTGCAAGGTGAAAACGGCACTACCGCGTCGCTGGATGATTACCTGCACTTCACCGTCAGCGGCAGCGGCGCCTCGGTGCTCACCAGCATCGATGTCAGCGCCATGGCCGGCGCCACGCCGAACCAGACCATCGACCTGGCCGGCGTCAACCTGGCCAGTCACTACGGCGTGACGCCGGGAGCGGGCGGGGTGGTGGCTGGCGGGCATGACACCGCGACGATCATCAGCGGCATGCTGAATGATCATTCGTTGAAGGTGGATACGGTGTGATCTGAGGCCGGAAACGACAAAACCCGCCGTCCCGATCATCGGGGCGGCGGGTTTTTTCTGCCTGACGTGATCGTTCCCATGCACTGCGTGGGAATGCAGCCCGGGACGCTCTGCGTCCCTTCCAGAGCCGAACGCAGAGCGACCGAAGAGGCATTCCCAAGCAGAGCGTGGGAACGATCGGTCGTCTGACTTACCCCGGCAGCTGCAGATTATCCAGCACCCGATTCACCGCCAGCTCGCCGAGCATGATCAATTGCGCGATCCCCAACAACGTCCGGCGCTGCGAAGCGGGCATGAGATGGGCGAAGTCATGGGCGATGGTTCTGGCCGAGGCGAGTGTTTCATAAGCATCGGCCAGCAGTTCCTCGTTTTTGAAGTCCGCGGTAACGGCGTACATCCGGCGGGTTTTACGGGGCGGTGGCGTGGAGCCGGGCGGGCAGAGGTAATGGTCGAGGGCGCGGTCGGCGGCTTCGTGGAGTTTTTTTGAATCGAGGGATTCGTAGGGGGAGGTGGGGTCTGTTTCGGGCGGGTTGGGTGTGGGTTTGATCATGGTGAAGCTCCTACATGTGAGGCCACCAAATTTGTCGCTAAACAAAAGAAGGTGGCGGCTGGACGCAGGTTAGCGAACCGGGTGTAGGCGCCCGGCAGACCCGAAGGTCTCCCACGCACAGCCGCCATGACATCAATCGCAGACAAATCGTTTGCGATGAGCTTTGGAGCACTAGTGCGCCTACACAGATTCGGGTCGCTAAACCCGATCGCTGAATGAGTCAGCGACCGACCAACAATAGATCCCGTCCCCTAGGCGCACAAGCCGGCGGATTCTGGCGTAGCTGTAGGCAATTACGCAAGGTTACGTGGCTTTTCGGTCATAAAATTCAACATGCTTCAACAAGGGTTTCCGCAAGCGCGGAAACGACAAAACCCGCGCTCCCGGTTGACCGGGAGCGCGGGTCTGTAGAGTCGGGAGTGGAAAATAAATAGGTGCCCTTTTCCCACTTCTTCGGTTTCTCAGCATGAGCGCTTTATGTTCTCAGCAGACACCAGGCTCCAGAATAGGCCGCAGCCGCATCCGCGCAGTAAATGCCGCGATACTCATGGTGAAAGAATGCGAAGCCCGCCGATATGTTCTGACACGCCCCCTTCTCACATAACCAGTAATGTTTATAAATCGGCATTCGTCCATAAACCCTTTGCAAGTCATTAATCGCTGCACTCGAGACAGGGAATCCTCCCAGCGAATACATCCAGTTCACAGCTTGCTGGTAGTTCATGCTGTTTTCATTGATTGCCAAGCGAAACACATTGCTGACGTAAACTGGGAATGACAGTGAGCTTTTGTTTTGATCCGTTACGGTGATGGTGGCAGTGCCATTGGCATTCCCGGTGACGACGCCAGCTGAAGTCACAGAGGCGACTGCAGGTTTGTCGGAGGTAAAGATGTAGGGAGCGGTGCCGCCTACTGGGTACCTTATGTCGGTATTTCCGATAGAGGCATTTCCAGTCACGTGCCATGGGTATTTAACGGATAACCCCGACAGCGTCATCGGTGCTGTGTTCATCGACAGTGGAAGTATCGATTTAATAAGGTATTTTCGGGTGGGGAACCTGACTTTTGACTTCTCTTCGTGCTGGCCTGAAAAACTTACCCAGCACGAGATAATCGCCTCGGATAGGTGTTTGAGCGATTGAAACCGTTCAAGCGGGATCAACTTTTCATAGCCGTCGATTGAAATAACGCGCTCACCGACAACCACATCCAATACGACTTTGTTCCCGGAGGCATCAACACCTTCCAGCGTCACCCAGATCAATTGCCCTATTGCCTGTAGGGGCCATGCCGGCACTTTAAGCATGTCGCTGGCTTCAAGGCTTTTCACATCCAGTTCAGACGCTGTGACACCTGCCACGGTTATTGTCGGAAAACGAGGGTCTTCTGGTTGCACAGCAGCAATCACTACCTTCGTCGGCGAAGAGGACGCGATTCTTTCTCCGTTACTCCACAAGTTCCAGAACAGATTGACTTCCTCTCCTTGATGGCGAATGCGAAACGCGGGTTCAAGCGGCCAATTGATACGTTTGTTTTTGTTGAATGGCAGTCGTGGGAAGGGAGAGGCACCGGCTGGGGCATTCTCCTGCCTCAGTCGGCCCATCTGACCGTCCTGAGCTTCGAGGTATTCGGCCCGCATAAGCCAATCACCGTCCAGCGGATCAATTGTTCCTCTGGGCACTTGTATCGGTGGATTGATCGTGATGACTTTCTTCGCACTGATCTGCAATTGCAGCAGATCGGAAGACACTGTGGCCTCCCCGGGATTTTTGATTTCGCACTTCACCGACAGAGGACCGCCAGCATAAGGTGCGACGAATTTGCTCTCTACGTGGAAAATGATCGGCAGTTTTTCATCAGTGATGATCTGTTGAAAAATGTAGAGAATAGCCGTGCCTGTTTCACTGAGGGCCTGCCAGTAACACAGTGCTGTTGCACCCTTTCTCAAAGGCCAGTATTTGGCAAACTCTACCGCCACTGTGGGGGCATCTTCCGGTACTTCGCCTGCAGCAGTCAGTGGCGTGACAGCTGGCAGTCCCAAGGGTTGGGATGTGCCAGTGATGATGGCGTTGGCGGGTTTTGATTGCTGGGTGACATTACCGCTGGTGACGGTAAAGGATGCCCACATTTCCCCGCCGATTGCGTTTCGTATGAGTTCATTCGCAATGTCGAAGATCTGCGTCTTGCCAGCGGTCGTCCGCGTCCGGCTGTCGGTGTAGAAGAGAGCTTCGCCGTTTTTTGTATGACCCTGTAGTGTCAGGTTAATAATGTCTCCTGCGGCAAACGAAGCGCTGGTCGTCACCGATGTATCCAAACCCTTTAGCAAGTCGTGATTCAGCACGTTTTGAGTGTCTGCTAAATCCCAGAACGGAGCCGCAAGCAAGAAAATGCCAGGTATTACCTTGATGGGGGTCGGAAGCGACCATTTGCTGAAATTCTCCACAGTGTCGTGTACCGACCAGCTTACCGGCAGATTGTCGGTCGGCTTGAGGGTGGCCAGCTTTGCGGCCGTGATTTCAATCGAGACATCCCCGAGGGCGGTCACTGTAACGCTGACGAGTTCAGGTCCAAAGGCGACTGTGACCACGTCGCCAATGCATTGATTGGGGTATTGCAGGATCCTCACCCAGGTGCCGTCGTTGATAATGGTCTGGTCGATCACCAGATCCGCGACGATTGGTTTGGTCATCGCCTCGTTTTTTGCGGTACTGCTGTCGGGATCCTGTGGACCGGGTGGCGGATATTTATAAAGCACTCCAATAGGTGTTGATTCTTCAAGGTTGCCACTAATACGTTCAACAACAATCTTCCCCTCCAGACTGGTCAAGGAATTTGGCGCAAAGCTGAACTCCAGATCATCTAAAGAGATGTAGAAGGAAATCAGCTGCGCCACTCCCTTATCGTTGAAGTGTTCGGGGCCGACCGTGATTTCAGCGACTGGAAGTGGATGAGGGGCAAGGTGAACGTGAATCTTGTCGCTGATGCTCATATTCGAGTAAGGAAAAATCCAGGCCAGTACCCCGCTTAGGTCGCTGTTAGCCATGGCTACGTTGACGCCCATGGCCCCGTCAGGCTGTGGTTTGTGGTTTGTGATGTAAAACGGCGAAAGAGCCAGAACCCCAATGCCGCCGGAGGGTGGAGGGAATATCTGGATTTGTTGACTCGATGCGGAACCTGAGGGCGCAACTGGACTGTTCATGAGTGCTCACCTTTGCAAGGGGTGCCCGAATGTCTGGGTGACGGCACCATTGACGAAGGATTAGAGCGCTGACGCGTGGGTCTGCCTACTGTCAGATCTGACAGGGGTATGACGGTTTCCGACGAGCGGACATCGGGACGGGGGGCAGGATTTACGTAACGTCTTCTGCCGCAAAATATAAACCGTCACCAACACCGCACTCGTCAACATGAACCCTCGCGCCCACGGCAGTGGTACCAGATAACACGAGAACAGAATGCTCGCCCACATCAGCCCGATCGCGTAGACCTTGCCTTTGAGCGGAATGCCGTTGCCATCGAGGTAATCGCGAATCCATGGCCCGAGCCGTGGATGCTCGACCAGCCAGCGATAGAAACGTGGAGAACTGCGCGCGAAGCAGGCCGCGGCGAGCAGAAGGAAAGGGGTGGTGGGCAGGACGGGCAGGAAAATCCCGATCACCCCCAATGCCACGCTGAGCCAGCCGATGGCCAGCAGAATGTAGCGCAACATCAGGGAGCGGTTGCCTATGGGATTGTCCATAGGCCGGATCTTAGTGGTGACGTGGCTTGAGGATCGCCGGTTTTTCGTCGGGTGCCTGGCACAGCAGGTACAGCGCGGTCAGGGCTTCCGGGATCTGCACGATCATGTCGTCCATCAGGTTGGCATCTTTGGCGATGTCTTCGAACTCTGGCTGTTCGTCGAACAGGCCCGAACCGACCATGATCGGCAGGAGCATTTCGCTGACTTCTTCTTCGGCGGTTTCGAACCAGGCCGCTTCACGCAGGAACACGCCTTCCATGAAGCCGATGCACCAGCCGCGCAGTTCCGAATCGTCCGGCTCGTCGCCCAGATCCAGTTCGCATGGCAGCTCGAACTCTTCATCGGAGGCCAGTTGACGGGCGATGTGGGCCTTGAGGCCGATCAGGGTGGCTTCGATCTCTTCGCGCTGGGCGTCGCTGCTGTAATGCGGCTCTTCGGCGAACAGGGCGTCGATCCACTCACGCTCCGGTACTTCTTCGGCGCAGATCGACAGCGCGGTCAGGTAGCCGTGAGCGGCCACGTAATCCAGCGCCTCGTCATGCAGCTCGTCGGCGTCGAGGAAAACTTGCAGGCGGGTCAGTTGCTCAGCGAAGGACATTACGGGGCTACCTTGGGGAATAAACAATGCGGGAATTCTAGGCCTTCTTGCGCGCTCAAGCCAGCCGCATGGCTGATTTGCTCCGTCGCGACCCCATATCAGCGATTGTATCGACGGGTGTCGCCCTGTGCAGGGGAGGGCTCGGGTATACTGCCGCGTTTTGCGATCCCTGCCCGTCTTGCGGCTGTCATGCAATGCGCTCTTACGTTTTGTTTAAGCAGCCCCGGCTGTTCTGAACCAGCCTGAGCAGGGATGTATCGGTAGATTTTTGGAGTTTTTATGCTCGAACAGGCTCAGCGCGTCCTCAAGGACATCTTCGGCTACGACAGTTTCCGTGGCCGTCAGGGTGCAATCATTGAGCGCGTGGCCAGTGGCGGTGATGCGCTGGTGCTGATGCCTACCGGTGGCGGCAAGTCCCTGTGCTTCCAGGTGCCGGCGTTGTTGCGCGATGGCCTGGCCGTGGTGGTGTCGCCATTGATCGCTTTGATGGACGATCAGGTCGCCACCCTCGAAGAACTCGGTGTGGCCGCCGCCGCGCTGAACTCCACGTTGAGCGCCGAGCAGCAGCGTGACCTGGCGGCGCGGATCAAGCGCGGTGAAGTGAAAATGTTGTATCTGGCGCCCGAGCGTCTGGTGCAGCCGCGCATGCTGTCGTTCCTGCAAGGGCTGAACATCGCCCTGTTCGCCATCGACGAAGCCCACTGTGTGTCGCAATGGGGTCACGATTTTCGTCCGGAATACCTGCAACTGGGCCAATTGGCCGAGATGTTTCCCGACGTCCCGCGCATCGCCCTGACCGCCACCGCCGACAAGCGTACCCGCGAAGAAATCGTCACGCGTCTGCATTTGCAGAATGCCGAGCGCTTCCTGTCGAGCTTTGACCGGCCGAACATCTTCTACCGCATCGTGCCCAAGGAGCAGCCGCGCAAGCAGTTGCTGGCGTTCCTTGCCGAGCGGCGCAGCGATGCCGGCATCGTCTATTGCCTGTCGCGCAAGAAAGTCGAAGAAGTCGCAACGTTTTTGAGCGAGCAGGGCTTCCCGGCGCTGCCGTATCACGCCGGTTTGCCCAATGAACTACGTGCCTTCAACCAGAAGCGCTTCCTCAACGAGGAAGGCCTGATCATGGTCGCTACCGTGGCGTTCGGCATGGGCATCGACAAGCCTAACGTGCGCTTCGTCGCGCACCTCGACCTGCCGAAATCCCTCGAAGCGTATTACCAGGAAACCGGTCGCGGCGGCCGTGACGGCCTGCCGGCGGATGCCTGGATGGCCTACGGTCTGCAAGACGTGGTGATGCTCAAGCAGATGCTGCAGAACTCCGAAGGCGACGAGCGGCACAAGCGTCTCGAGCAGCACAAGCTCGACGCCATGCTGTCGCTGTGCGAAGAAACCCGCTGCCGTCGTCAGACCCTGCTGGCGTACTTTGATGAAGACATGCCCGAGCCGTGCGGCCATTGCGACAACTGCGTCGACGGCGTGCAGACCTGGGACGCCACCGAGCCCGCGCGTCAGGCGCTGTCGGCGATTTTTCGCACCGGCCAGCGTTATGGTGTCGGTCATCTGGTCGACGTATTGCTGGGCAAGGAAAACGAAAAAGTCCGCAGTTTCGGCCATCAGCATCTGTCGGTATACGGCGTCGGCAAGGCGTTGAGCGAAAGCGAGTGGCGCTCGCTGTTCCGCCAATTGGTGGCGCGCGGTCTGGCCGATGTCGATCACGAAGGTTATGGCGGATTGCGTTTGAATGACAGTTGTCGGCCATTGCTCAAGGGCGAAGTCACGCTGGAGCTGCGCCGCGATCTCAAACCGCAGGTTACGGCCAAAACCGCCAGCAAGAGCCCGGCCAGCCAACTGGTACGCGGCGAAGAGCGCGAACAGTGGGAAGCCTTGCGCGCCCTGCGGCGCAAACTGGCAGAAGAACATGGCGTGCCACCGTACGTCATCTTCCCCGACTCGACCTTGCTGGAAATGCTCCGTAGCCAGCCGACCTCGCTGGCGGAAATGGCCCGGGTCAGCGGTGTCGGTGCACGCAAGCTGGAGCGCTACGGCGATGCCTTCCTCGAAGTGCTTGGCGGCGAAGTCGAGGCGCCGAAAGTGGTGGCCGATGTGCGCCATGAACTGATCACCCTGGCTCGCGCGGGCATGACCCCGCTGCAGATCGCCGGTCAGTTGCAGTGCTCGGAAAAGAACGTTTACACCATGCTCGCTGAGGCGATCGGCAAGCAGCAGTTGTCGCTGGAGCAGGCGCTGGATTTGCCTGAAGAGTTGATGGGCGAAGTGCAGGACGCCTTCCTCGATGGCGAAGGCGAGTTGCCGTCGGTCACCGAGGTGGCCGAGCTGTTTGCCGGCCGGGTGCCGGAAGGCGTGCTGTATTGCGTGCGGGCTGCGTTGCAGTCGGAATTCGAGATGTAATCTGGCCCCGCCCTCATCGGAACGCCGCCCGCCCAGCCCTCTCCCCGAGGGAGAGGGGGCCGACCGAGCTGTCTTGCGCCATACATCGACCTGAAAACCCGAGTCGATTATGGATTCAGCGCAGAGCTGTCACGTCGGCGTAATTCCCGAATATCCCCCAATCAGTCCCCTCTCCCTCTGGGAGAGGGCCAGGGTGAGGGGGCTTCAAGATGTAACGATTCAGTACAGACCACCACTTGCCTATAACTGCAGCTCATGCTTAGCTGGCTAATAATTAGAAATTCTTTATTTTCAGTCTAACCGTGAGTGTTTTATGCCGTTAACCGATCAACACCGCTTTGGCATGCAACTGGCCCAGATGTCCCGTGGCTGGCGTGCCGAACTGGATCGACGCCTCGCCGGGCTGGGGTTGTCCCAGGCGCGCTGGCTGGTGCTGCTGCATCTGGCGCGTTTTGAAGAAGCGCCGACCCAGCGTGAGCTGGCGCAGAGCGTCGGCGTCGAAGGGCCGACCCTCGCGCGCTTGCTCGATAGTCTGGAAAGCCAGGGCCTGGTGCAACGCCAGTCCGTAATGGAAGACCGCCGGGCGAAAAAAATCGTCCTCTGCGCACCGGCCCTGCCGCTGATCGAACAAATCGAAACCATTGCCACACAGTTGCGTCATGAGTTGTTCGAAGGCGTCGACGAGGCGGATTTGAAGGTGTGCATGCGGGTTCACGGGCACATTCTGGCCAACCTGGAAAAATCTTGAGGCACATCCACGTGCCGGATCTTTGAGAGATCGTGCTGAGCCGACTATAAGAACTACTGGGCAATATCGTGTTCGTACCGGATGTGCGAACGCATAGAAGTCGGTTTTGCTTATTTAAGGGATGCTCATGCTCGCAAGTCGGCACGTGGTACTGCGCGGTGGCGCCAAATGGCTGCTGGTCGCTGGTGTATTCAGCTATTCGGCCTGGTCGATGGCCTTGGGGCTGGGTGATATCACCGTCCATTCAGGCCTTAATCAGCCGCTCAAGGCCGACATTGCTTTGGTCGATGTCGGCGGGCTGACGCCAAACGATTTGGTCGCGCGCCTGGCCACGGCGGATGAGTTCGCCGAGGCCGGGGTCGAGCGGGTGTTCTTCCTCAACGACCTCAGGTTCGTGCCGATCCTGCATGGCAATCGCCAGATGATCCGGGTGACCTCAAGCAAACCGGTCAACGAACCCTTTCTGAATTTCCTCGTGCAGCTCAATCAACCCAACGGCCGCTTGCTGCGTGAGTACACCGTGTTGATCGATCCACCGGGTTCGCCGGGTATCGTGCCGGCCACCGATGAACCGGATCCACGTGCACAATCCTCCGCGTTTCCGACGGTCGAGCCTGTCGTGGCCGCGCCGCAGGCACCTCAGGCCAAACGCGACGCCGTGCCCGCGCCAATGCCTGCAAATCCGCCGGCCAACGATGCACTGACCGAGCAACTGGCTGCCAGTGTCTTGCTGAATCAGCAATTACAAAAGACCGTCGATGAACTGAACGCCAAACTGCAGACGCAGGATGTGCAGATTGCCGATGGCAAAAAGCAGGTCACTGAGCTGCAAACGCAATTGGTCGAACTCAAGCAAGCACCGCCACCGACCGAGGTAACCCCGGCACCTGCTCCGGTTGTGGCACCTGTGGAGTCCACTGATGACGGTTTGAACTGGCCAATGCTTGGCGGCCTGTTGCTGTTATTGGGGGCATTGACCGGGCTGTTTGTGCACCGCCGACGGCAACAGTCGCCACAGGCTGATCAACCGCTGCCACTGTTGCCGCAGGGCGATGAACCTGATGTCGCTGAAGTCGAAAACGCCGAGTCTGTCAGGGCTCACACCTCAGCCCAACACCGTGAAGAACCGGCGGCGGGCGATGTGCTGGAGGCGGTGGGGATCTATCTGGCCTATGGTCGCTTGGGCGAAGCTGCGGGGTTGCTGCGCGATGCCTTGCATAAGGAACCGGAGCGTACGGACATCGGTTTGCAGTTGCTTGAAGTCCTGGGGCGTCAGGGTGACAGCGCCGCGTATGAGCAGCAGGAAAGTCATTTGCGTGAACAGGGCGTGGATGCCCAGACGTTACAGGACGTTCGTGTTCGACATCCGAAACTGGCGGGTGCCGCACTATCGGCCGCCGTGCAGCCCGTCATTGCGGCGGCGCCCCATGTCGAGGCCCAACCGGCACTTGAGGATGATTTCGAGTTGAACCTGGGCGAGTTGTCGATGGATTCCAGTTGGGATCTGGAAGACAGTCGCTCAGCCACCGCAGAGCCAGTTGCAGACACCTCGGCGCTGGGTTCCGGCCTGCAAGTATTGCCTCAGGACTTTGAATTGCCGGAAGCGGTCAGCGAAGACGCCGAGCTTGAGTGGATCCCTGAATCGGACGCCGGGCCGCTGGATGAAGATTTTCTCAATGAGTTTGCTGATGCCGAGCCGTCGCTGGCGTTGCAACCGCTGGATTTGGAAGCCGCGGAGCCGGTGCACGGCGAAAATTCCGGGAAACTCGAACAGGCGCAAACGTGCATTGATGACGGTGACATCGACAGCGCGATTGCGTTGCTCAATGAATTGCTCAAGGAAGGCGATGAGCCGTTGAAGCAAACGGCGCGGACGTTGCTGGCGGGGATTCGTTGACCCCCAATCAATTTGCGGTGGATCTGATATCGCTTTCGCGAGCAGGCTCGCTCCCACATTTGAACGGTCTTCGCAGAACCATTGTGGGAGCGAGCCTGCTCGCGAAGACTGACGCTCAGTCAACATCAATTGCGAATCTGATCAGAAGGTCTGCCCAAGATTCAGATAAACCGCCTGCTCATTCGCATCATTCAACCCATAACTGAAATTCAACGGCCCCAGCGGCGTGTCAAAACCGATGAACACGCTGGCCGCGTTGATATAGCCGCTGTCGAACTCATTGTCGTTGTTCCACGCCCGTCCACGCTCCAGCGAGGCGCCGGCATACAGCGGGAAGTCCAGCGGCAGATACGAGCGCGGCGTCAGCCGGCGATAGTACACCGCGCGCATCAGGCTGACGTTCTGCCCGGAAATCGCGTCTTCCCTGAACCCCGACAACTGCCGCGCACCGCCAAGCAGGAAGCTTGACGTCACCACGTTGGCATCGTCCAGGGTACGCCCGTAACGACCACCGAGAATCAGCGTATCCGGGCCACGGCTCATGGCTTTGTCGAGTTTGAATTCCCACTGTCGGTAGCGCGTATCCGAACCCAGGCCCGGTTCGAACTGCATCAGCGTCAGGCTGACGTCCTTGCCTTCATGAGGGAAGTAAACGTTATCCAGCGAATCGTAGGAATACTTCAGCGCGTAGAAGCCTTCGTTGAAGTTTTCACTCGGCAGATCCTGATCGCCAATCCGCACATCGGCCTTGCCCCAGGCCTCGCCGACACCGAAACGCACTTCGCCGTTGTTTCCGATCTGGCGACCGAAGTTGAGGCCAAAACCGTAGCGCTCGACGCGATACTGCGCGATCGGATCGTTGTCGAGCACCGAGTCGACGTTCTGTGCTTCGAACGAGGCGTACGGCGCGACGAAGTAGCGCGAGCCAACGTCCAGCGGTTGATAGAACTCGGTGTACAACTCTTGTTTATCGCCAATCTGCGCGCGGGTCAGCCATTCCGCGCCGAGGCGGTTGATGCCGTTGATGCGGTAGCTGGCACCGAGGTTGAAAGCGCTGTCGCCGCGCATGTCGTCCGAGAGATTGAGGCCGACCCGCAAGTAATCGGTGCCGCTGCGTTTGCCCCGGGCGCTGATCACCAGCGTGTGATCCTGACCTTTATGCACCACGCGGTATTGCACCTGCTCGAAGTAGTCGAGGCCGTACAAGGTGCCCATGTCCGAGTGCAATCGCGCCAGATCCAGCGGTTCGCCAATGTGTTGGCGGATGTAGTAGCGGATCACATCGTCGTCGACTTTTGAGTCGTTCTCGACGCGGATCGCGGTGATGATCGGCGTGCGCTGACCTGGCGAACGCGCGGCGTTGAGTTCGGCGTCCTGGGATTCTTTGGGTTTGAGGACGGCGAGGCGCGCATCGAGGATGCGGGTAGCGCGGTAACCGGCGTCGATCATCTCCTGAGCCTTGCCGAAATCTGTGACACCGAACGCTGCGAGCGCGGGCTGAATCAGCACATCGGAGGATTTCAGCGCGGCCAGCTGTTCTTCGGAGTTACTGCGGGTCATCAGGGTGATCGACTGGTTCAACACATCGACCACGGTGGTCAGTTGCTTGCGGTTGCGCAGCGGTGTGCCGATATCGACCACGATGGCCACGTCGACGCCCATTTCCCGCGCCACATCGAGGGGGATGTTGTCGGTCATGCCGCCGTCCACCAGCAGCCGGCCATCGAGTTCGACGGGGGCGAACACCGCCGGAATTGACATGCTCGCGCGGATCACCTGGGGCAGGTGGCCTTTGCGGAACACCACTTTTTCGCCGTTGGAAATGTCGGTGGCGACAGCGCGGAACGGGATCGGCAATTTGTCGAAATCCCGGGTGTCGCTGGTGTGGGCCAGCAGGCTTTCCAGCAGCAACGAGAGGTTCTGGCCCTGAATCACACCCAGTGGCAAGCCGAGACTGCCGTCGTCACGAAAGCTGAGTTTCTGTTTGACCAGGAAGTCGCGGTCATCCTGTTTGCGCCGAAACGGTACGTCTTCACGTGGCGGGGCGTCGGACAGCGCGGCTTGCCAGTCGATGTTCAGCGCGAGTTTTTCCAGCTCATCGATCTTGTAACCCGAGGCGTACAGGCCACCGACCACCGCGCCCATGCTGGTGCCGGCGATCGCATCGATCTTGATGCCTTGCTCTTCCAGTGCTTTGAGCACGCCGATGTGCGCCAGGCCGCGCGCAGCACCGCCGGACAGCACCAGGCCGACTTTCGGTCGCGGCGCTTCACTGGCGTGGACAAGCAATGGAAGGAAACCAAGCAGCAGGCAGAACAGCAGACGGCGCATTGTGAGTCTCGGGGCAAGCGATAAAGCCGGCTATTATAGCGGCGCCCTCTGTCTCAGGAGTTCCAGCGAACATGACTGTCGCAAAAGCAGAAGTTGTCATCACCTATTGCACCCAATGCCAGTGGCTGCTGCGCGCCGCGTGGCTGGCGCAGGAACTGCTCAGCACTTTTGCCGACGATCTCGGCAAAGTCTCCCTGGTGCCCGGCACCGGCGGGGTGTTTCACATCACCTGCGACGGCGTGCAGATCTGGGAGCGCAAGGTTGACGGCGGCTTTCCCGAGGCCAAGGTGCTGAAACAGCGGGTTCGCGATCAGATCGATCCTGACCGCGACCTCGGTCACAACGACCGCACTCAGTGAGATGCGGCTTCGGCGGCAACGGTTTTCTTGTCGGCGCTGCCGGACATTCGCGCGGACACGACGATGGCGATGATGATCAGTGCGCCGCCCATCAACATCCGTAGCGTCGGGTTTTCGTTGAACAGCAGCCAGGCGAGGGTGATGCCGTAAACCGGCTCCATGGCAAATACCACCGCGGCCGTGCGTGCCTTGATCACCGCCAGACTGGCGACGAACAGACTGTGAGCCACACCGGTGCAGAACACCCCGAGCAAGCCGATCCACAGCCAGTCCAGCGCACGAACCTCGCTGAGCTGCGGCGCCGCGACTGGCAGCAGACACAACGCCACCACCACGTTTTGACACAACGCTGCCTGCACCGCCGGAATCCGTCCGGAGCTGGCGCGGTTGGTCAGCGACAGCAACGAAAACAGCAGGCCCGACAGCACTGCCCAGAGCAGGCCGGTGGTGGCGCCACTGGCCAGATCGAACGCTGGCGTCACCAGCACCAGGCCGACAGTGACCAAGACGACGAGGATGATCTCATTGGTGCGGATGCGCTCGCGAAAGATCATCCCTTCAAGAATCACCGTAAACGCCGGGAAACTGGCAAAGCCCAATGTTGCGATCGCCACGCCGGCAATCTTCACCGAAACGAAGAAACTCACCCAATGCCCGGCCAGCAACACGCCGCTCAGGGCTAGGCGTCGCCAATCCACAGCCTGGAGTTTTTGCCAGCCGCTCTGGCTGGCGAAACGGGCAAAAAACGCCAGAGCGAGCACGGCGAAGGTGGCACGACCGAAAACGATCACGGCCGGCGACGCAGCGGCGAGTTTGCCGAAGACGCCAGTCAGGCCAAACATCAGAGCACCGATATGCAGGGCGCCGAGGGCGGTACGCGGGGTCATTGCAATCCTTTTATCTCAAACGCGATTTCAACTGTAGGAGCTGCCGCAGGCTGCGATCTTTTGATCTTGCTTGTGAAAAACAACATCAAAAGATCGCAGCCTGCGGCAGCTCCTACATATTGAACCAGGGAAGACTGTGAGTCTGTCGGCAGACTATCGTTTTTTGTCGTAGGAATCGCGCCGAAGCTGGCCGGGTGATGAGCCGAACTCACGTAGGACCGCGGCTGAGAAGGCACTCTGCGAGCTGTAACCGACGCGACTGGCGATTTCGCCTATTGGCAATGCGCTGTCGCGCAGCAGTTGCACCGCCAGATGCAGGCGCCGGCTGCGAATGTAATCCATCGGTGTCTGCCCGCACTCGGCCATGAACCGCGCATGCAGACGCGCGCTGGATAAACCGGCGACTCGCGCCAGATCGGCGACTTGCAAAGGGTAAGCAGCGTATTGCTCGATGTGCGCATCCAGCGCGGCATAAGGCAGGCGTCGCGCGGCGAGTTCGGCAGGTTGCGCCAGATTGAGGCTGGCCAGCAGCAACACCGCGCCTTGCTGAGCGATCAACGGATCGCTGACCGGACTGTTCGCCAGCCAACTGACCAATTGGCTTTGCCCCGCGTCCATTGAGTGCCGCGCCGGCTGGTCGAGCAGGCGGCGACTGGCCTCGGCATGTTCGCCGAGTGAATCGGTCACCCATGGCCCTTCGGGGATATCGAGCACCAGACAGCGGCTGCCATCGGGGCTGCCGCAGGCATGATGCGCACCGGACGGAATCACCACGAAACTCTGCTGGCGCACCTGACTGCCACAGCCTTCGACCTCGAAATCCAGCGCACCGGACAAGCCGAACACCAATTGCGCGTGCTCATGGCTGTGCACGATCAAATCGCGAGTGTACTGACGCAGGGTGAGGATCGGACGCATGGCAGGGTCTCCGGGCAAGTCGCCAGTCTACACCGGCGCACGCGCAATGCGTTGTCACAGGACTGACTCACGCTTGTCATGGTCGATTAACCGGGCAGGCGCAGAGTGGCGAAAACATCGCAGAGGGTTGCCCATGACCAGCGCCGAGCTCGCCAGACCCAGTCGCAAACAACGCGTGCGAACCCTGTGGATCTCCGACGTGCACCTGGGCACGCGGGACTGCCAGGCCGAGCACTTGTCGCAATTTCTCAAGGGCTATCACGCTGACAAAATTTACCTCGTCGGCGACATCATTGACGGCTGGAAACTGCGCGGCGGCATGTACTGGCCGCAGGCGCATACCAACGTGATCCGCCGCTTGCTGACCATGAGCAAGCGCGGCACCGAGGTGATCTACGTCACCGGCAATCACGACGAATTCCTGCGCCGCTATTCGAAGCTGATTCTGGGCAATATCCAACTGGTCGACGAGGCGGTGCATGTCACCGCAGACGGGCGGCATCTGTTGGTGATTCACGGCGATCAGTTCGATGTGATCACCCGTTATCACCGCTGGCTGGCCTTCCTCGGCGACTCCGCCTACGAATTCACCCTGACCCTCAATCGCTGGCTCAACCACTGGCGGGCGCGTTATGGCTACGGCTACTGGTCGCTGTCGGCTTATTTGAAGCACAAAGTGAAAACCGCGGTGAGTTTCATCAGCGACTTTGAAGAAGCCATCGCCCATGAATGCGTGAAGCGCGAGTTGCATGGCGTGGTGTGCGGACACATTCACCATGCCGAAATCCGCAAGGTCGGGGAGGTGGATTACCTCAATTGCGGCGATTGGGTGGAATCGTGCACGGCGCTGATCGAGCACTGGGATGGCACGATCGAGTTGTATCGGCTGGCGGATGCGCAGGCGCGTGAGGCGGAGCTCAAGGCTGCCAAAGTCGCCGAACTCGCTTAACAGCAAAAGATCGCAGCCTTCGGCAGCTCCTACAGAGGTACACCTTCCAATGTAGGAGCTGCCGAAGGCTGCGATCCTTTGATCTTAGGCCGTGCTGTGTTCTTCCATCGCCGCCTTGTAAATCGAGTTCTTCGGCTGCGCAAACAACCGTTCCATCATCGGCTCAAAGAAACTCAACGGCAGTGTGTCGTACTCCGGATCAAACGCCGCCGCATCGTATTTGGCACAAAATTCGGCCGTCGCCTGAAACTGCGGATGCTCCTTGAACTGCTCGCGCAGGTGCCGATCCATGCCCAGGTGATGAAAGAAGTAGTAACCCTGAAACACCCCGTGCTTCTCGACCATCCACAGATTCTCGGCACTGACGAACGGCTTGAGAATCGCTGCGGCAATGTCCGGATGGTTATAGGAGCCGAGCGTGTCACCGATGTCATGCAACAACGCGCAAACCACATACTCCTCGTCGCGCCCGTCCCGAAAGGCGCGGGTCGCGGTTTGCAGTGAGTGGGTCAGGCGATCCACCGGGAAACCACCGAAGTCGCCTTCAAGCAGTTTCAGGTGCGTCAGGATTCGCGACGGCAACTGTTTGGCGTAGGCACTGAAGTCGGCGGCGATGATCGCCCAGTCTTCCTGGGTACCGTCTTTCATATGGGTGAAACGGGCATTGGCATTCATTGGCTGACCCTCATTCAGAACGCCACGCGACCCAGAATCATGTCGCGGTACATGACGAAGTCGCCGAGCAGGCTGTAGAGCGGATGCTGGAAAGTCGCCGGTCGGTTCTTTTCAAAGAAGAAGTGCCCGACCCAGGCGAAGCTGTAACCGGCCAGCGGCACGGCCAATAGCAGCAGCCACGCGCCGTTGGCGATGGTCATTGCGAGAATGAAAATCACCAGTGTCGTGCCGATGAAATGCAGGCGCCGGCAGGTGCTGTTGTTGTGTTCGCTCAGGTAATACGGGTAGAACTCAGCGAAACTGTTGAAATGCTTGATGTTTTCCACGACCGCGTTCTCTGTGGTTATTGTTCTGGCGACGAGTTGTTCTGCGGGTAGCTTATTTGAGTCTAGAGTGATCATTGGCGTGGGCCAGTGACAATCGGCGCCACTTTAGTATCCTTCGCAAATCAGGCCGTAACATGCGGCCCCTCATGTAAAAGAAAAACGCCATGAGCGAACGAACGACTTCCGCAAGCTGGGCGATGGGGATTGTCAAAGCACTGGAGATGGACGGCCTGGATTGCCGGGTTCTGTTCAAGCAACTGGGGCTCGATTACACGGCTCTGGATGATCCGGATGCGCGCTTCCCGCAAGATTCCATGACTCGCCTCTGGCAACGGGCAGTCGATCTGTCCGGTAATCCGGCGATCGGCCTGAACATGGGCAAAGTCGTGCGCCCGGCGTCGTTTCATGTCGCCGGTTATGCACTGATGTCGAGCAATACGCTGGCCGAAGGCTTTCAACGATTGGTGCGCTATCAGCGCATCATCGCCGAAAGTGCCGACCTGAGTTTTCGTCTGCTGGAAGAAGGTTATGCGCTGATTCTGACGGTGCATGGCGATCACCTGCCGCCGACCCGGCAAAGCGCCGAAGCCTCGCTGGCCTGTGCACTGGGCTTGTGTGGCTGGTTGACCGGGCGCACGCTGCATCCGGTCAAAGTCCTGGTGCAGGGCGCCGAACCGGATGACCTGGAACCCTATAAACAGGCTTTCCACGCACCGCTGATGTTCAACGCGCCGTACGATGCGCTGATCTTCGAGCGTGCGGATATGGAGGCGCCGCTGCCCACCGCCAACGAGGCGATGGCGCTGCTGCATGACCGGTTTGCCGGGGAATACCTGGCGCGTTTTTCCGAAAGCCGCGTGACCCACAAGGCGCGGCAGGTGCTGTGCCGGTTGTTGCCACAGGGCGAGCCGAAGCGCGATACCGTCGCGCAGACCCTGCACCTGTCGCAGCGCACCTTGCAACGGCGGTTGCAGGAGGAGGGTACGAGTTTTCAGCAACTGCTCGACGACACCCGCCGTGAACTGGCCGAACAGTATCTGGCGCAACCGAGCATGACCTTGCTGGAAATCGCTTACCTGTTGGGGTTTGCCGACCCGAGCAACTTCTTTCGCGCGTTCCGCCGCTGGTTCGACACTACGCCCGGCGATTACCGGACGCGGTTGTTGCAGGCGCCCAGTGTGATCAGTGACGCCAAAAGGCCGGAATACACAGCACAAACACCGTAATGATCTCCAGTCGGCCGAGCAGCATGCCGAACGACAGGATCCACTTGGCCGCGTCCGGCAAGGTGGCGAAGTTGCCCGCCGGGCCGATGGTTTCGCCCAGGCCCGGGCCGACACCGGACACGGTACTGGCGGCACCGGTCAGTGCGGTCATCCAGTCGACGCCGAGCAGCGACAGCAGCAGCGCGATCACGCAGATGGTGATGGCGAAGAAGAACGAGAAGGTCAGAATCGAACGCACGATTTCTTCGTCGAGACGGTGACCGTTGTACTTCTGTTTGATCACCGCGCGTGGGTGAATCAGCTGATTAAGGTTGGCCTTGAGCAGGATGTAGGCGACCTGAAAGCGGAAGATCTTGATCCCGCCCGCCGTCGAACCGGAACAGCCACCGACAAATCCCAGATAGAAAAACAGCATCAGCGAGAAGTTGCCCCACAGGCTGTAATCGCCGAGGGCAAAGCCGGTGGTGGTGACCACCGAGGTCACGTTCAGCGCCACGTGGCGCAGGGCGTCCAGCCAATGCAGGTTGGTCGTCCACCAGTACCAGGTGCCGAGCACCAGCCAGGTCACCAGCAACATGCCGAGCAAGCCCTGCACTTGCTGATCCTTGATCAACGCTTTGCGGTTGCCGCGCAACGTCGCCACGTACAGGGTGAACGGCAGGCTGCCGAGGATCATGATGACCACCGCCACCCAGTGCACCGCCGGTTGTGTCCACTTGGCCAGGGATTGGTCTGAGGTCGAGAAGCCGCCGGTGGAAATCGCCGACATCGCATGGTTGATTGCATCGAACGGACTCATCCCGGCCCACCAGAACGCCAGGCTGCCGAGGATGGTAATGCCGACATACGCGGCGACGATCAGCCGCGCCACCATGTGCGAGCGCGGCATGACCTTTTCCGAACGGTCCGAGGATTCGGTCTGGAACAGGCGCATGCCACCGATCCGTAGCAACGGCAGAATCGCCACCGCCATACCGATAAAGCCAATGCCGCCGATCCAGTGCAACAGCGAGCGCCACATCAGGATGCCGGGGGACATGGTGTCGAGGCCGTTGAGCACGGTTGAACCGGTGGCGGTGATGCCGGACATGCTTTCGAAAAACGAGTCGGTGTAGCTGATGTGCTGGGTCAGCAGGAACGGCAGCGCGGCAAAAATGCACACCACCAGCCAACTGCTCACGGTCAGCAGGTACATGTCACGCGGACGCAGGTGAATGTGCTCGGGCCGGCCGGGAATCACCAGCGCGAGGCCGGCGACGAAGGTGATCATGCTCGCCCAGAGGAACGATGGCAGGTCGCTGGTGCGCTCGAAAATCACCAGGGTGGCCATGGGCACGACCATGGCGACGGCCAGGGTGATCAGGAAGATGCCGATGATGAAACCAATGATCCGTAAGGTCGGCAACGCCATGAAGTCCGCTCGGGCTGATGTAAGAAGGGCGCCATTCTACCCGTGGGGCAGGGCATGTAAACCGGCATCCTGTTGGCAGATAAAGCTAGAATAGCCGCACATATTTTTCAGGAGGTGGCCGATGCAGGCTCTCGAGGCGTTGCTCAACCGTGTTTCCGTTCCACGACTGGTCGAACCGGCCCCCACTGCCGAGCAGCGCGAAGCTCTGTTTGGCGCCGCGTTGCGCGCGCCGGACCACGGGCATTTGCAACCGTATCGCTTTCTGACCATCGAAGGCGTGGCGCGCGAGCAAATGGGCGAGTTGCTGGCCGAGGCTGCACAGCAGCAGGAAGGCGAAGTCACCGAAGCGATGATCGACAAGGCCCGCAACGGCCCGCTGCGTGCACCGCTGGTGGTTGTGGTGATCGCCAGATTGCAGGAACACGTCAAGTATCCGAAGGCCGAGCAGTTGCTCGCTGCCGGGTGCGCGGCGCACGGGATTTTGCTGGCGGCGTATGCGCAGGGGATTGGTGCGGTGTGGCGTACGGGGGATTTGGCTTATTCCAGGCATGTGGCCAAAGGTTTGGGCTTGACCGAGGGTGAAGAGGTGATTGCTTTCCTTTACCTCGGCACTCCGCAGAAAGAACCGCGTGTGGCGGAGAAGGTTGATCTGAACGAGTTCGTCAGCGCCTGGCCCGGTAAGGCCTGAAGATCAAAAGCCCCTCACCCTAACCCTCTCCCGGAGGGAGAGGGGACTGATTGGGGGATGCTCAAGAGGTACGCCGACCTGAGCGATCTTTGCCGAATCCAGATCGACGCGGATTACCGCTCTGGTGAAACCATAAACGACGCGGATTACCGCTCTGGTGAAACCATAAACGACTCGGATTACGGGTCTGTCGAATCCATAATCAACTCGGTTTTTCAGGTCGATGTCTGACGCCAGACACCTCGGTCGGCTCCCTCTCCCTCCGGGAGAGGGCTGGGGTGAGGGCGGCTCTTAGGGTTGCACCACCGCTCCGGGTACAAGCGGCAACTCAAGGCTGGCAATAAACCCGCCCTGCGGATGATTGGCCAGCGTCAAACTCCCGCCATGCCGTTCCGCCGCCCGCCGCGCAATCGCCAGCCCCAAGCCATGTCCCGCCGCCGTCTGCCCCGGCGCCCGGTAAAACGGCTCGCCCAACTGACTCAAATGTTCGGCCTGCACCCCCGGCCCATGGTCGCGCACGCTGACGATGATTTTTTCACCCTGACGTGATGCCTGCATTTCAATCGTCTGACCTTCTGGATTGAAGCGCTGGGCGTTGCGCAGCAGGTTATCGACGGCGCGCTCGATCATGGTCGGCCAGCCCTTCAGATTCAGCTGCGGCTCGGCATCGAGGCGCACAATCTGCTCGGGTGATCCAAGTTTCGCATCCTTCTGCAACGTGCCGAGCAAGGCATTCAAATCCACCTCTTCAGCACTGGCGTTGTCGGCATCGACCCGCGCCAGCACCAGAATTTCACTGATCAACGCTTCCAGTCGATCGCACTCGCGCGTCAGCCGTGGCCAGAGTTTCTCGCGTTCTTCAGGGTTGGCGCGTTCGGCCAGCGCCAAGGCGATACGCAGCCGCGCCAGCGGTGAGCGCAATTCGTGGGAAACGTCGCGCAGCAACTGACGCTGGCTGCCGATCAGGCTTTGCAGGCGCGCGCCCATACGGTTGAAATCGGTGGCCAGTACGCCGAACTCATCGCGACGGTTGGCCAGTTTCGCCAGGCTATTTTGCTGATAAGTCGTCTGCCCCAGATCATGCACCGCGCCGCGCAACCGGCTGAGCGGGCGGGTGATGGAAAAGGTCACCAGCAGACTGAACAGGGTCAGCACCACCAACGCGATGCCCAGCGCACTCAAGGGCCAGAGCAGGCTTTCGCGGTGCCAGGCGTCGAGTTCCGGGTGCGGGATGCGGTAGATGAACAGGTAGGTGTCGCCGGTTTTTTCGCTGGTGAATTCGTCGGTGAGGCGGCGCCATGGCAGGCGTCGGTCATCGTTGTTCTGGCGTGCTTCGAAGGCGGCGGCGCGACGCGGGAAGGTGCCGCGGACCACCGGGTCGCCGCTTTCGTTGAGCACTTGAACGTCGATGTGATATTGGCGTTTGCGTTGCTCGAGGATGTCCTGAGCCGCTTCTTCGCCCTGGGCTTCGTAGGTTTGCGTCCATTCGCCGGCGAGGGTGTTGAGGCCCGGATGACGGCTGAGGATCCACGCGTCCTGATTGAGCATGTGCCCGAGCAGAATCGACAGCCCGGCCACCAGAGCGATGGCCAGCCAGAAACTCGCGAGAATACGCCAGAACAGTGAACGCACAGAAAATCCTCAATCAAACACAAATCCCCCTGTAGGAGCTGCGGCACGCTGCAATCTTTTGATCTTGTTGTTAAAACCAAAATCAAAAGATTGCAGCGTGCCGCAGCTCCTACAGGCACAAATGCAAACAGGCCCATCGGGTTCAACCGATGGGCCATGGGTCAGAACATTATTGCGCCTTTTGCGCCTGTTGCGCTTTCCAAGCCTTGAACTCGGCCCATTCGGCGCGACGCTCGGCCTGTTTCTTCTGGATCTCGTCGAATTTCTTCTGTTGATCCGGTTTCAGCACCGCACGAACATCGGTCTCGGCTTTCTTGTGGTTGGCGGCCATCTCGTCCTTCATGGCTTTCTGGTCAGCCGGCGAGAGTTTTTCCAGGTACTTGTCGACCACTTGCTTACGCTCGTGCATCTGCTCGCCCATGATCTTGCGAATCTGCTCGCGCTGTTCGCGGGACAGGTCGAGTTGGCTGTACGGGCCTTTGCCGTGCATGCCGTGCATCTGACCGCCGTGGCGAGCGCCGTCCATCGGGCCACCCATCGGGCCGCCATCTTGCGGCATGGCCATGGCGACGGTTGGCAGAGCGGCAGCGAACATCAGAGCGATAAGGGTCTTGCGCATGGTGTATCTCCTTGTCTCGTTCCCGGTACGTTCCGGATGAGTTCAGATTACGGAGATCAAGGTCAGCGGCGGTCAGCACTGCGTAAAGCTTGAGTAAAGACGCTTTGTTGTAAGCCTTACACATCTCCCGTGTAGGAGCTGCCGAAGGCTGCGATCTTTTGATCTTCAAAAGCAAAGATCGCAGCCTTCGGCAGCTCCTACAGGGAGCGAGGTGTCTTCAGAGGCTATAGAAGTAACCACGGCTGCGCAGGGCGACGATACGCGGGCGGCCATCAGGGTGCGGGCCGATCTTTCTGCGCAGGTTGCTGACGTGCATGTCGAGGCTGCGGTCGTACAGAGTCAGCTTGCGGCCGAGGGCGATCTGCGCCAGTTCCTGTTTGTCCAGCGGCTCGCCCGGCTGTTTGAGCAGGGCTTCGAGCAGACGGCTTTCGGAAACGGTCAGGGTCAGTTCTTTCTCGTCGATGCTGACCACGCCGCGCACCGGACTGAAACTCAGATCGCCCAGCTCAAGCTGAGTCGACACCGCTGCCGGATGGCTGCGGCGCAACACCGCGCGCAGGCGGGCGGTCAGTTCGCGCGGGTCGCACGGTTTGGCCAGGTAATCGTCGGCGCCCAGTTCCAGGCCGAGGATACGATCCAGCGGCTCGCCACGGGCCGAGAGCATCAGCACCGGCAGATCAGCGTGATCGTTGCGCAATTGCTTGAGCAGTTCCAGACCGCTACCGTCGGGCAGCATCACGTCCAGCACCACCGCCGCCGGGGCGGTTTCGGCCAGCGCTTTACGCGCGCTCTGGCCATCGTGGCAGGCGCGCACCTGAAAGCCTTCCTGGCTCAGCCAACTACTCAGGAGTTCGCATAACTCCTGGTCATCATCAATCAGTAACAGCTCGCTCATGACTCACTCAATTTAGCCATTGCCGACGTTTTCGGCTTGCTCCACTGGCAAAGATACCGCAGAGCAGCGCCAATAGCGCTACTCCGGCACCCGTGACGAACCACTGCTGTTGATCGGTCAGCAGACGCGGCAGCGGACTGGCCTGGGCTTCCTTGAGTTGCAGCTTGAGGCGCTGGTTCTCTTGGCGCAACCGGGTGAGCTGGGCGCTTTCGCGGGTATTGTCGGCATTTTGCAGTTGTTTGCTCAGTTCTTCCCGCTGCTGCTCGCTGGCTTTGAGGCGCTGCTGCAACTCGGTGATCTGGCTGCCGGCGCTTAACGACAATGGCGTGGAGCTGCCGCCTTCGGTGGTTTCCTCACCATGGGCGGGCGCCATGATCGACAACGTGACCAACATCAGACACAACGGACCCTTGCGCATCGCGACACCTGCTTCCAAATGGATATTGGGCAGGTTGTCGGCAGGCAAACGAGAATAATGAGCGATTGAGAGCAGCAAGAACCAGGAAGGTTCATTGCCAGAGGCAATGTCGCAAGCGGTGAGGGGATAAATCCCCTCACGCAGGACTTTTAAGGCAGGACTTGCTTGAACGGCTTGACGACAACATTGGCATACACGCCAGCGGCAATGTACGGATCGGCGTCAGCCCAGGCTTGCGCGGCGCTCAGCGAGTCGAACTCGGCGACGATCAGGCTGCCAGTGAAACCCGCTGCGCCCGGATCATTGCTGTCGACGGCGGGGTGCGGGCCAGCCAGTACAATGCGGCCTTCGCCCTTGAGCGCTTGCAGGCGTTCCAGATGCGCGGGGCGCGCGGCCAGGCGCGCTTGCAGCGAGTTGGCGACGTCGGTGGCAATGATTGCGTAGAGCATGTCAGTCCTCGGTTTTTGGTGTTGTGGTATCGGCGTCGTGCAAGTGACGCGACAGGTAAATGCCCTGTGCGACCAGGAACAATACGGTCATGGCCAGGCTGCCGAACACCTTGAAGTCGACCCAGATGCTCTGGAAGGTGAAGGCAACGAACAGGTTGGCGGCCCCGCAGAACAGGAAAAAGCCGATCCAGGCGATGTTCAGACGGGTCCAGACCGGGTCCGGCAGGGTCAGCGCGTGGCCCATGATGCGTTTGATCAGCAGACGGTCACCGATGAAGTGACTGCCGATGAAAGCCACTGCGAACAGCCAGTTGACCACCGGGGCTTTCCATTTCAGGAAGGTCTCGCTGTGGAAGGCCAGTGTGAGGCTACCGAACACCAGACAGGCGATCAGCGTCAGCCATTGGCTCTTTTCCAGCTTGCGCTGTTTGATGAACAACGCGCCGTAGACCACCAGCGAACTGATGATCAGCATCGCCGTGGCGCTGTAAATACCGCCTACAGTCACTTCATGGCCAGCGATGTCGACGACCCGTGGATCAAGTTTGTAAACGATGAAGAACAGCAGAAGCGGGATGAAATCGATGAATTGTTTCACAGTGAGAGCCAGAAGCTGGATGTGGCGGCATAATAACAAACATATGGGCGCGCGATAGCGCCAGCTGATTTGAGGTTACAACTCCCCGTGAATGTTGATTTGCACTGCCATAGCACGGCCTCCGATGGCGCCCTGGCGCCTGCGGTTCTGGTTGCGCGTGCGTTCGAGAACGGCGTGCGAGTCCTGGCGTTGACCGACCACGACACCCTCGAAGGCCTCGCCGAAGCGCGCGCGGCCGCCAACGAATTGGGCATGCAACTGGTCAACGGCGTCGAATTGTCCTGTACCTGGGGCGGCGCAACCATTCATGTGTTGGGCTATGGTTTCGACGTCAACGCCGCGCCGTTGGTCGAGGCGATTGCCAAATTGCACGATGGCCGCTGGCTGCGGTCGGAAGAAATAAGCCGCAAGCTCGCCCTCAAGGGCATGCCCGGTGCCCTCGATGGCGCCCGGCAGATCCAGCAGGAGCTGGGCGACAGCGGCAACGCCCCGGCCCGTCCGCATTTCGCCGACTGGATGGTGCGTGAAGGTTTTGTAAAGGATCGCGCCGAAGCCTTCCGCAAATGGCTCGGCGCCGGCAAGCTCGGTGACGTCAAATTGCACTGGCCGACGCTGGAAGACACCGTCGCCACGCTGCGCGCCGCCAATGCCTGGGTCAGCCTGGCGCATCCGTGGCACTACGATTTCACCCGCAGCAAGCGCCGAAAGCTGATTGCCGACTATATTCAAGCAGGCGGGCATGCAATCGAGGTGGTCAATGGCCATCAGCCTGCGGAACAGGTGGGCAGCCTGGCAATCCTTGCCCGTGAGTTCGGTCTGCTGGTCAGCGCCGGCAGTGACTTCCATGGCCCTGGCGGCTGGTCCGAGATCGGCCAGTACCGGCCGGTTCCCGAGGACCTTCCACCCCTGTGGGGTCGGTTCAAACATGACACAGATATTGCCGCCGTCTGAACAGGTAGAGAATGTGAGTCAATTTTTCCAGATACATCCGGAAAACCCACAAGCGCGCCTGATAAAACAGGCGGTCGAAATCATCCGCAAGGGCGGGGTGGTGGTTTATCCCACGGACTCTTCCTACGCCATCGGCTGCCAGATCGGCGACAAGACAGCGATTGAGCGCGTGCGCCGCCTGCGTCAGCTCGATGAAAAGCATAACTTCGCGTTGATCTGCAGTGACCTGTCGCAACTGGGCAACTACGCCAAGATCGACACCGGCACTTTCCGCATTCTCAAGGCGCATCTGCCGGGGCCTTACACCTTTATTCTCAACGCCACCCGCGAAGTGCCGCGTCTGCTGCTGCATCCGAAGAAGCGCACCATCGGCCTGCGCGTGCCGAGCCATCCGATCGCGCTGGCGCTGTTGGCCGAACTCGGCGAGCCGCTGATGAGTGTGACCCTGATCATGCCCGGCGATGAAGACCCGCTGAGCGATCCGTACGAAATGCGGCAATTGCTCGAACATCAGGTGGACCTGATCATTGATGGCGGTTTTGGCGGCATCAAAGCTTCCACCGTGATCGATTTGACCGGCGACGACCCGGAAGTCGTCCGCGTCGGTTGCGGCGATCCAACGCCGTTCATGGTCGAGGCCTGAATGTCCGCAGTGGAAACCGTGGTCGATCCTCAGGCCGGCGCTCAGCAGGAGCTGCCGTTTGCCATGGTCTATGGCCAGGCGGTCATGGAAATGCCGCTGGACCTGTACATCCCGCCGGATGCGCTGGAAGTCTTCCTTGAAGCGTTTGAAGGCCCGCTCGACCTGCTGCTGTACCTGATCCGCAAACAGAACATCAACATTCTCGACATCCCGGTGGCGGAAATCACCCGTCAGTACATGGGCTATGTCGAGTTGATGCAGTCGGTGCGCCTGGAACTGGCGGCCGAGTATCTGGTAATGGCCGCGATGCTCGCCGAGATCAAGTCGCGCATGCTGCTGCCACGGGCCGAAACCGTCGAAGACGAAGAAGACGACCCGCGCGCCGAACTGATCCGCCGCTTGCAGGAATACGAACGCTTCAAGGCTGCCGCCGAAGGCATCGACGGCTTGAGCCGGGTCGGCCGCGATGTCATCGTGCCCAAGCTCGACGCCCCGGAAGCCCGCGCGCGCAAGCTGTTGCCGGATGTCGCGCTGGAAGAGATTTTGATGTGCATGGCCGAAGTGCTGCGCCGTGGCGACATGTTTGAAAGCCACCAGGTCAGCCGCGAGGCATTGTCCACCCGTGAGCGCATGAGCGATGTGCTGGAACGGCTCAAGGGCGGCGGTTTTGTGCCGTTCGTCGAGCTGTTCACTGCCGAAGAGGGCAGGCTGGGTGTGGTGGTGACCTTTATGGCGATCCTTGAACTGGTCAAGGAATCCTTGGTCGAGCTGGTGCAGAATGAGCCGTTCGCCGCGATCCACGTGCGAGCCCGAGCCGAATAACGAGTCGATACATGAACCTGACTGAACCCCGCGAGCTGGCGCCCCTGCTTGAAGCCTTTCTGTTGGCCTCGGGAAAGCCGCAATCCCTTGAACGCCTTTTCGAACTGTTCGAAGAAGGTGAACGTCCCGAGCCTGCGGTTTTCAAGAAAGCACTGACACTGCTGGGTAAATCCTGCGAAGGCCGTGCCTTCGAGCTCAAGGAAGTTTCGTCCGGCTATCGCTTGCAGATCCGCGAAAAGTTTTCGCCATGGGTCGGCCGCCTCTGGGAAGAACGCCCGCAGCGCTATTCCCGTGCCTTGCTGGAAACCATCGCGCTGATCGCCTACCGCCAGCCGATCACCCGTGGCGAGATCGAAGACGTGCGCGGTGTGGCAGTGAACAGCAATATCGTCAAAACCTTGCTGGAACGAGAGTGGATCCGCGTCGTCGGCTACCGCGACGTGCCGGGCAAACCGGCGATGTTTGCCACCACCAAGGGGTTTCTCGATCACTTCAACCTGAAGAACCTCGAAGATCTGCCGCCGCTGGCCGAACTGCGCGAGATGGAAACCGACCCGGTACTCGATTTCGACGACGCGCCAGTGCCGCAGAGCTTGCAGGAACTGGCCGACGCCAGCGCCGAGCCCGAGGAAGAGAAGGAAGAAACCAGCTTCCACACCTTGCTGTTGGAGCTGGACAGCATGGAAGAGGGGATCAAGACCGATTTCGACGACTTGCTGCGGGATGCGGCGGATGGTGAACCACCGACGGTTGAAGCCGAGATCGAGGTTCAAGAGGTCGAGGTTGAGCGTGAAATCGCCGAACCGGTCATTGAAGTTGAACTCGAAGCGGAGCCGGAAGCCGAACCGGAAGAAGACATTCTTGGTGTCGCCGAAGCTCGCGAGAAGCTTTTGGCTGCCGTTGCTGCCCTCGAACAACCTGCGCCCGAACCCGAGCTAAGCGAAGAAGAAGCCGAAGCCCGCGCATTGGCCGAAGCCATCGAAGCCGAACGCCGCGAGTTCGAAGACTGATCCGACCTCAAAACCAGCGCTATTCCCTGTAGGCGAAGGCCTACAAGGGATTTGTGTTTTTCCGGAGACCTCGATGAGTTCCACCAAAGACCCCTGCATCAGCCTCTGCAAATTCACTGACGACATCTGCCTCGGCTGCGGTCGCAGCAAGCGCGAAATCAAAGCCTGGAAGAAACTCGACAAGGACGACAAGCGCACCGTGCTGGCCGAAGCCGCGCTGCGCCTGATCAAACTCGGTGGCGCCGGTCGGCGGAAAAAGAAATAACTGTCGATCGATCAGCTAGTCTCTGATGCGCGACGGCGCACATCCGCGTATGATTCGCGACCCTTCGCCGATCCCTTCGGCCGAGAACCCAGATTTCAATGCTTCAGGCGTCCAATTCAGTGCGCCTGAACAGACCACACCGGGAGGTGCCCAGATGAGTGACATCAATCAGAAAGACGACCAGGAAATCGGCCCAGCAGGCGAAAAGCTGCAGAAAGTCCTCGCCCGTATCGGCGTCGGCTCGCGCCGTGACGTGGAGTCGTGGATCAGCCAGGGCCGGATCAAGGTCAATGGCAAAGACGCCACCCTCGGTCTGCGCGTCGACATGCACGACGCCATCACCATTGATGGCAAGGTGATCAAGCGCGAAGAGGCGGCCGAATCGGTCCGCCGCGTGATCATGTACAACAAGCCCGATGGCGAGATCTGCACCCGTGACGACCCGGAAGGCCGTCCGACCGTGTTCGACAAGCTGCCGCGTCCGAAAGAAGGCCGCTGGATCAACATCGGTCGTCTCGACATCAACACCACCGGTTTGCTGATGTTCACCACCGACGGTGAACTGGCCAACCGCCTGATGCACCCGTCCTACGAGATGGACCGTGAGTACGCCGTGCGTGTACGCGGTGAAGTCGACGACGAAATGATCGAGCGTCTGAAGGCTGGCGTGGTGCTGGAAGACGGCCCGGCCAAGTTCACCGACATCAAGCAGGCGCCCGGTGGCGAAGGCTTCAACCACTGGTACCACTGCGTGGTGATGGAAGGTCGTAACCGTGAGGTTCGTCGTCTGTGGGAATCGCAAGGTCTGGTGGTCAGCCGCCTGAAGCGCGTGCGTTTCGGTCCGGTGTTCCTCAACTCCGACCTGCCGATGGGTCGCTGGCGCGAAATGAGCCAGTACGAAGTCGACATTCTCAGTGCTGAAGTCGGCCTGACGCCGGTGGCGATGCCGCAACTGAACGCCAAGAGCAAAGACAAGCTTGAGCGTATGCAGCGTAAATCGTCGCGTCCGATGGGCAAGACCGAGCGCGTACGCACCCTGCGTCCAGCCGCTGGCGCACCGACCGGTCCGCGCCCAAGCCGTGAGCCGCAGATCGAAGGTGAGCGTCCAGGTCGCAAGCCGGTTGCCCGTGACGGCGAGCGCGCTCCGCGTCCGGCCAATGGTCGCACTGAGCGTGGCGAGCGTGGCGCGCCTGCCGGTCGTGGTACGCCAGTGGCAGATCGCCCGGCGGACACCACCAACAAGCGCCCGGCCAAGTCTGCGCCGAAGCGTCCGGGGATCAAGCTGGTTGATGGCGACAAGCCGTCGGGCAAGCGTCGTGGTGCACCGGCGGGTTCCGGTCAGCGTCCGGGGTTTGGTCGCAAGAAGCCTGAATAAGGCAGCTGTGAGCTTCTAGCGGCAAGCTTCAAGCCAAAGCAAAAACGCCAACCGCAGGGTTGGCGTTTTTTTTCGTCTGACAGAAGTTATATAGCGACTGATTGGGCCTCTTCGCGAGCAGGCTCGCTCCCACATTGGAATTGCGTGGAACATAAATCCCCTGTGGGAGCGAGCCTGCTCGCGAAGGCGTCAGCCGCCTAAAAGACAAAGCGCCCGTCAAACACCGGCTTGTCATCCAACGCCAACACTCCACCCGAAAAGATCAGATCGAGGTGATGACTGCCTTTTGCGCCACCGCCCAACCCAAGGTGCAAGCCACAATGCCGCTCTTCAAATCCGGCATTACGCGCATACAAGTCCTTCACGCCTTCATTGGTGCCAATCCCCAACTCTTCAATCCGCCGGTTCGACGGATTGGCGTCCAGGTACTTGTTGAAATCATGCTCCAGCCCCGGCACGTCGGTGGCGATGCGACTGATGGTCGAGTTCTCGATCCACAGTTCCAGCGGCGATTCCAGCACGCCGTATTTGCGCGCAAACGGGATGGTACTGAGGAACGTGCCCTTGAATTTCACATGGCCGTTGATGGCCTCGCTGTGCGTGGCGATTTCGCCGGGGGCCAGGTCGAAGTTGCCGACACCGTTGATGTCGGTCCACTTCTTGATGCTGCTCAGCGGCGTTTCAAACCATGAGCCGTCATCGTCCTTGAAACTCAGCGTGGTCGCCTGGGACATGCGCTGGATCAAATGGCTGTTCAGGCCAGCAATGCGCTGCGGGCTGACGCTGAAGGTGTCGTAGAAATAATCGCCGTAATCCTTGAACAGCAGCGACTTCTTCCAGTTTTCCGCCATCACGCCCTGCAGTGCGCGGACGAACTCCGGGCCGTCGGGGCGCGGGTTGGGCAGGGTGGAAGAGTCGTAGAAGAAAATGTACAGATCGCTGTCGGTGATTGCCGAGGTCAGCGCTGCGGTGCTTTCCAGGTCCAGGCGTCGAGCGCTGAAGTGGAAGCGAGGATGATCGCCGGCCTGTTCGGCGATGGCGCCGGTCAGCGCTTCATAATCAGCCGTGTGGCCGAGCAATACCTTTGCCGAGTCGAGGCCGGCAAGGGCAGGGTGATGTTCGAGGTAGTAAAGGAAATGCGAGATCGCGCGGGGCTTATCCATGAATCCTCCCTGACTGACCGTGAAGAAAGCGGCAGGCACGACCGGCCGGATCGTGCCTGCCCGGGATGTCTTACAGAGGCCACATCGCCGTGCCGAACGGAACTACCGCGTCGGCTTGCATCATTTCCACTGCTGCCTCATGGGTCGGTGCCTCAAACCATTCGTCCAGTTGCAGTTCGGTATCCAAGTCTTTTTCCAGTGCTTGCATGGTCGATCTCCTAGATGACTTTCACGGTTGTGACTGGCCGGTCGAGGTGGCCGGCAAGACGTGAAGAACCTAGTTCAGGGTTTTTTGTAATGCAAAAAATTATTCATTTAATTTTTAAATAGACTTTTTATTCTGTTTTTCAGCGGCAGTTTTCTTATTTGAAAACAGAAAACTAAACAGCGCGTTTCATTAGCAAGCTAGCTACCGTCAATTTGCAGACGTCTGACAGAAAATTCTGAATTGGAAACTCTGCGTTACGCAGCGTAAAGAAATATTTACAAAAAAGCCGATAAAGCCGAGTGAAACCAACCTTCGGCGAAGGCTGTAAGGAAAACCTGCCGAAGCCTGCCCCGCCGTGGGCTGCGCAAGGCTCTGGCGCGCTTGTTTCAGCCGCGTTTGCAGGGTGATATGCGCCCCATGCCTGTCGTGCAGGTGCATAACAAGAAGGAGGCGCAATGAACGCCGTGACTGATCTCCACCTCTCTCCGTGGGACGGTTTTTTCCTCGTCCACGTCGATGGCCTGCAAAGGCCTGACTCAATTTTTGCAGCCGCCCGAGCGTCTCGAGGCGGACACGCGCAATCCCGGCAACCGACACGCTGATCCAGCGGGGTCTGGCAGCAGGGGGTTAGCGGTGTACAATGCGCCGCGTTTTAACTGTGACCCTCTGCGTAATCGCGCAAATCTCAAGGCTGTCCGCCTTGTTCACTCCGTGGCGCCACAAGCGTTTCGGGTTCGATTTCGTCACAGATAAAAACAAACAGGTGACGCATGACCGTTGTAAATAAGCTGAACTCCTGGTGCCTGCGCTGGGGTTTGATCGGGGCTGCTTGAAATCGCAACCTTGCAGCAACGTCTACTGAACATCATCAAACCTTGCGTGAGACCTTTTTCATGAGTGGACAACCCTCGCAATCAGGCGAGCTGAAACGCGGCCTGAAAAATCGCCACATTCAACTGATCGCCCTCGGTGGCGCGATCGGTACCGGATTGTTCCTCGGCTCGGCCGGGGTACTGAAATCCGCTGGCCCGTCGATGATCCTCGGCTACGCCATCTGCGGCTTCATCGCCTTCATGATCATGCGCCAGCTCGGCGAGATGATCGTCGAAGAGCCGGTGGCCGGTTCCTTCAGCCATTTCGCGCACAAGTACTGGGGCGGCTTTGCCGGTTTCCTGTCGGGCTGGAACTGCTGGATTCTGTACATTCTGGTGGGCATGTCGGAGCTGACCGCAGTCGGCAAATACATCCACTACTGGGCGCCGGACATCCCGACCTGGGTGTCTGCCGCGGCTTTCTTCGTGCTGATCAACGCGATCAACCTGGCCAACGTCAAAGTCTTCGGTGAGGCGGAATTCTGGTTCGCGATCATCAAGGTCGTGGCGATCGTCGGCATGATTGCGCTCGGCAGCTACCTGCTGGTCAGCGGCCACGGCGGCCCGCAAGCCTCGGTGAGCAACCTGTGGTCGCACGGTGGTTTCTTCCCGAATGGCGTGAGCGGTCTGGTGATGGCCATGGCGATCATCATGTTCTCCTTCGGCGGTCTGGAAATGCTCGGTTTCACCGCGGCTGAAGCCGACAAGCCGAAGACCGTGATCCCGAAAGCGATCAACCAGGTGATCTACCGGATCCTGATTTTCTACATCGGTGCGCTGGTGATTCTGCTGTCGCTGACCCCATGGGACAGCCTGCTGGAAACCCTCAACGCATCTGGCGATTCGTACAGCGGCAGCCCGTTCGTGCAAGTGTTCTCGATGCTCGGCAGCAACACCGCCGCGCACATCCTCAACTTTGTGGTCCTGACCGCGGCGTTGTCGGTGTACAACAGCGGCACTTACTGCAACAGCCGCATGCTGCTGGGCATGGCCGAGCAGGGTGATGCGCCGAAAGGTCTGGCGAAAATCGACAAGCGTGGCGTGCCGGTGCGTTCGATTCTGGCTTCCGCTGCGGTGACGCTGGTCGCTGTGTTGCTCAACTACCTGATGCCGCAACACGCGCTGGAACTGCTGATGTCCCTCGTCGTGGCGACGCTGGTGATCAACTGGGCGATGATCAGCTTCTCGCACTTCAAGTTCCGCCAGCACATGAACAAGACGCAGCAGACGCCGCTGTTCAAGGCCCTGTGGTACCCGTACGGCAACTACATCTGCCTGGCGTTCGTCGCGTTCATCCTTGGCGTGATGCTGCTGATCCCGGGCATTCAGATCTCGGTGTATGCGATTCCGGTGTGGGTCGTATTCATGTGGGTCTGCTACCTGATCAAGAACAAGCGCGGTGCGCAGCAGGCCGTGCACGCGGCAGGTGCTGCCAAGTAAGCGCTGACGCAGAAACACAAAACCCGGCCTGATAGTGCCGGGTTTTTTATGGCTGCAAATGTTGGGACGCTATTGATAGTCGGCGAGAGGATAGTCTCTGCACAGGGTTTCGACCTCTGAGCGAAACTGCGCAAGGAGCAGGGGTTCCAGGGTGTAATCCTGTTCGCCGAGCGGCGCCACCGTATTGAGAATCCGCACGATCAAATCGACGATCTGGCGGCTGCCGTGGACATCGACCCGGCGTTGCGCCAGAGCGCCCGTGCCGATACGCAGTCCGCTGGTGACAAGTGCCGAGCGGGGATCGTCGGGTACGCGATATTTGCTGACGATGATCCCGCAATGCCCCAGCGCCGCCTCCGCGATGGCACCGGTAATGCCGCCACGCAAGCGAACCAGCACCGTATGGTTTTCACTGCAGCCGCCGACCACCTCATAATCCTTGGCCTGAAACGCATTGGCCATTTCATCCGCCGTACTGCGGAGCTGCGCCATGCAGGCATCGAATGCTGCGGACATTGCGTAACCCAGCGCGGCAGCCTTCGCTGCGATCATATTGGCGGCGGGCGCACCCTGCATTCGCGGATAAACGGCTTGCTCAAGCAGGCGGCTGAAGGTGGTCCGCAAACCGGGAATCTTGGTATTCGCATCAGCACCGCTGAGGATCAGGCCGCCGCGAGGACCGGCCAGTTGCTTGTGCGTGCAAGTGACGGTGACGTGGGCGGCATCGATCGGACTTGGGTGGCGCCCGGTGGCGACCAGCCCGGCGATATGCGAAATATCGGCGAGCAGGATAGCGCCGGCTTCATCGGCAATTGCGCGAAAGCGCTTGAAGTCCACCACGCGCGAATAGGCGGTAGCGCCGCAGAGGATGACGCGTGGGCGATGGGCGAGTGCGAGCAGCCGTACCTTGTCGTAATCGATGAGGCCGTCTGCTGTCGTGCCGTACTGGATCGCCTTGTAGTAGGCGCCCGAAAACGCAGCGAGGCTGCCGTGCGTGAGGTGACCACCGTGTTCCACCGCCATACCCAGCAAGGTGTCGCCAGGCTCAAGCAACGCTGTGAGCACCTGGTAAACGGCGTTCGACGCTGAATGTGGCTGCACGTTGGCATATTGCGCGCCGAACAGTTCCCGCGCCCGGCGGATGGCCAGCGATTCGACCCGTTCGACGTTCTCGCACCCCGTGCTGTGGCGCTTGCCGGGCATGCCTTCGGCTGTCACGTTGACCAGCACTGAAGCGGATGCCACCAAGGTTCGTGGTTGCGCGGCGCAGGACGATGAGATCAACGAAAGCGTGTGCTGTTGACGGGTGACTTCAGCGTCGAGAATCGCCGCCAGTTCGGCATCTTCTGCACGGAGATCCGCCAGGCCACGACGCAACACGTCAGCCTGGTTCTTGAGCGGTTCAGTAATGACTGCCATTGCTTGATTCCTTCCCTGGTTTTGCGTGATTTGCACATGTCCTTGCTTGCCAGATCTGTACAGGCGAATCCGTGTTTTGACCGCTGTGCGCGCAAAACTAAACCCTGTACAGGCCCCCCGTTTTTTCGTCCCTTCACTCTCGAGAAGGGGACGCCGGATTGACGCATCATAAATTTTTCAGTGGGGAACGCCACAGAATTAATCAAAAAAATGAACATTCTTCAAAAAAAATGATTCTTTTTGCAGTCGCTGCGGGTGTAAAACAGCCACTGTCCGGTGCCGATTTTCAAGCGCCGAGTGCAAGGCATCAGGAACTAACGCGTCAGTGCAGAGGCTGAAATGATCCTGCAAGAGGGCGGAAGGCAGCTGTGAAGGCTGACTTTTTATACCGGACCCAAGGAGGGAGAGTGCTATGATCTTGCGCGGCACTGACAGGGATACAACTGCAATTTCCTACCTCACTTGTGCATGTCCGGAATGATCATTCAGGGCGTGACAATGATTGCAGTTAACAATGGACGATAAGCATGTGATGCACAGAAGAGAAAGATCGGAGAATCTGAAGAACAATATCAAGTACCTGATCAAGAGTCGCGGGGAGACGCAGCTGTCCTTGTGCAACTCCAGTGGTTTGACCCGAACGACCATCTATAACATTCTTGAAGGCAAGGTGGTCAATGTCCAACAGTCTACTGTCCGCAAGATTTCTGATTTCTTCGGCGTATCTTACGAAGAAATAGAGACGATTGATTTTGAAGAAAAAGAAATAATCGAGAGCAGTATTTCGCCTCAGGGAAACATGAATCCGGCAGCCGTTCCGGTGATTAAAGAAAGTATGCTGCTGCAAAGTCTGGATAAAAGAATTGGTGAGTTGGCCACGATTTATCCACTGACTTATTATTTTGGCGCTTCCTTTAACCTGATTGGCGTGCTGCTGGAAAACGAAATCAGCGGCATGAATGAACCCGGCGATCTATTGATCGTGCAGAAAGGAGCATCGACCAGCGACAGGGAAAAGCTGGTGTATGACAAAATCACAGCGAAGTTATCTATAAGCCATGAAGGCAGCTTTGATACGGATCGAGTATGCGTGATCGGAGATGTAATCGAGGAACGATTTAATGGATTGCAGTGTTGAAATGGAAAACAGCAAGTACAAATTGCTGGGGTTCGAAAATGGAAAAAGCCTGGCCGTCATCATGGTCATCGCGACAGGCAAAATAATTAAAATAAAGCTGAGTGAAGTGTTGAATAGTGAGATTATGGACAATCTGAATAAAATCGAAGTGAAAAACCTCTACAAGAAGTTTTACTCCCAGGGCGGAGCGCTCACCGCTTACGAAATAAATGACCGGCATGAGAGTTCCTGGATGATCTACATCATCCTGAACCTGATGCTGTTCACGCTTTACATTTTCACCAGCATTGCTGCGACAAAACCGATCTATCTGGAGTATTTCGATATTGTCGTAACGCCGGGTACTTTTCTCTATCCGCTGACGTTTCTGATCGTCGACTTGCTCAACGAAACCTTCGGCCTGAGACTCGCGCGAAAAGCGATCCTGTTCGCGTTCATCAGCAATGCCGCGATTATCATTCTGCTGGCCATCACTACCCATCTTCCGGGGTTGCCGGGTTGGAAACTCGATGGGGCTTACAATGACGTTATCAGTCAGTTGTCCGCGGTCCTTGTAGCGTCTTCTGTATCGTTTCTGGTTTCCGAGAATATAAACTCGTACCTGTTGTGCAAGATTAAAGAACTCACAAACTCCAGGTTCTTGTTTTTGCGGGTGTTTTTAAGCACATTGTTTGCCGTGATCATCGACAGTTTTCTGTTCTGCTACATCGCCTTTTACGGGACGATGGAAAACAGCGCGATACTGGGCATGATCTACGTTCAGATCGCAATCAAGGTAGGCTTTGCCTTCTTCAATATCTTGCCGGCCTACGGGGCACGGTCTTTGTTCAAGAAATACCTGACGGGTGCGCAGACGCAATAAAGAGAGGAGGGCGCTCACTCGGCATGCTTGAGTGAGCGCTTTTTTTGTTGCGGTTTTACTTTAAGCCAAGTTTCTCTTTCAAGCTTTGAGTTACCTGCACTTTATTGTTCAGGAACTCATTCAAGCCTTTGGCACGAAGATTACAGGCATCGCAATCGGAACATCCAGTGCCTTTGATGCCGTTATAACAAGTCAGGGTTTCTTCACGAACCAGCTCCAGTTGATGGTGGTAATCCGCCAAGGCCCAGGTCTCTGCCTTGTTCAGCCACATCAATGGCGTATCCAGTTGCAGCTTATAATCCATGCCTAATTCAAGGGCTTTATTCAAGGCCTTGACGAATTCATCCCGGCAATCGGGATAGCCCGAGAAGTCGGTTTCACAGACCCCGGTAATGACCGTTTTGGCCTGGACTTGATAAGCATAGATAGAGGCCAGCGTCAGAAACAGAATGTTCCGCCCCGGAACGAAGGTGCTTGGCAGGCTCTCGCCAGAGCTGTTCACGGTCGGCACCGGAATGTTATCGCGGGTCAGGCTGCTGATGGCCAGCTCATTGAGCAAGGACACATCCAGCGTTTTATGCACGGTGACGCCGAGCTTTTTCGACAGCTGCTGCGCCACTTCAATTTCCGCATGATGACGCTGACCATAGTCGAACGTGATGCAGTGGACTTCATCGTAATGAGTCAGGGCGTGGATCAAACACGTGGTGGAGTCCTGCCCGCCGCTGAATACGATAACTGCTTTATTGGTCATGGTTATGCTTCCTGCATTGAGGTCTTAAAGGCAAGGGGTGGGGATGATACTCGAAATAGGGCTGGAACTCGGTGCAGAGTCCAGATGCGCTCGTGCGTCCGCGAGCGGCTATCTTGAGGTGTAGTAAGGCTTTATTCACTCAGAGACCGACTGATTTCAACCCGCGACGAAGGCCTTCATCGGCGCCTTTGCACCAGGCTTCAACGCCTTGGGGAGCAGTCTCCACGCCTGGATCAACGAATTCACCACGCGCTTTCCTGACGCATCAGAAACAGCGTCGGGCGCAGGGGCATGCGCGCTGCGGCCATTGCCGGCGGCAACGGCAAAATGCCGATCAGGTTGATGCCAAGGCTGGCCCACGCGAGCAAGTCGCGTTGCTTGGCGTTCGACAAGGTGACGATGTCACCCAGCGCATCGACCAGAGCCATGATGTTGCCCACCACCGGCAAGGCGCCGGCGACGTTCTTGATCCGGTCGAGGGTGACCACGCCGTCAGTGGCCGATTGCAGCCAGGCATCGAAGGTTGCCGCACTGCTGGCGACGTCCTGAATGTCGATGGCATTGAGTGGAACGATGGCAACTTGGGGCTCACGTTTTGCGACAGCAGTTTCAGTGGTCATTACGGCATCTCACCCGGCAACAAGGCCCGGGCTTTGAGGGCAAAAGTTGAAGACCTCAACGAGCGGGCAAGAAAAAGCCGCCTCTCAGAGGTACGCATCAAAGTGAAAAAAACGGGATTAGCTGACGACAGCGCCTTTCGGGCCACTGGCGATCAGCGCGGCGCCGCAGGCGGTTTTCATGCCGTCCAGTGCGATGGGTGTGCCATCGACGGTGTAGGTGCTGCTGCCCTCGGCAATCGGGAAAACCCCTTTGCACAGCGGGCAGCTGGCCTTGTGACCAACCCCGGCAATCGGCTTGCCGTTGAGGTCGGTGCGGGAGAAAGCTTCGAGGACCTTGCCACCGTGAGTGGTGGAGTCTCCCAAGCGAATTGCGTCTTTCATTGCGTCATTCCTTTGACCGAGGGTTGCTGGCTCAGCGAGCGCCCCTGAATTTCCTGTCTGCGTTCAGCGGGCGTTAGTGCCGATTTGATATCAAAATCCGTGCCAGCCACTATATGGCCATTACGCAGCAGGGGTTTGCGCCGGATGCCTGCGGGATAAATCGCTTTTTACTGTGGAAACAGCCGCAAAGTGCGCAAGAAGTTGCGCACTTGGGCGGTTAATCGATTTCTGACAAGTCGATGTATTTCATCGCGAACAGGCGAAGGCCTACTGTGGATCTTCAGCAGGTTCGAGGCCTGTTTCGGGGTATCCTGCGCGTTCTGATTACGGACGCTTTTTCAATGCTGGTGATTTCCAACAACGTGCATCTGCCGGATGCCGAGATCGAACTGACTGCCATCCGCGCTCAAGGCGCCGGTGGGCAGAACGTCAACAAGGTCTCCAGCGCCGTGCACCTGCGCTTCGACATTCCGGCCTCGTCGTTGCCCGAGTTCTACAAGGAGCGGCTGCTGGCGCTGCGCGACAGTCGCATCACCAGCGACGGCGTGTTGATCCTCAAGGCCCAGCAATATCGCACGCGGGAAGCCAACCGCGCCGATGCGCTGGAGCGCCTGGTCGAGCTGATCCTCAGCGCCACCAAAGTCGAAAAGAAACGCCGCCCGACCAAGCCGACCCTCGGCTCGAAGAAGCGCCGGCTCGAATCGAAAACCAAGCGCGGCAGCATCAAGGCCGGGCGCGGCAAAGTGGATTTCTAGTCTTCGCGGTACTTGGCGGTGTGCTTGTACAGATACACGCTCAAGGCCAATCCGCTCAGCGCGGCGAGGGCGGCGAACAGGAAGATCGAAGCAAAACCAAAGCCTGCCGCAATCGCCCCGGCCAAAGGCCCGGTGATCCCCAGCGACAAATCAATGAACAGCGAATAAGCACCGACTGCTGCGCCACGGCTTGAAGCAGGCACCAGGTTTACCGCTTCCACCCCCAGCGCCGGGAACACCAGCGAGAAACCAAACCCGCTCAGCGCCGCACCGGCCAGCGCCCAATGTGCGTCTGGTGCGAGCCACAACAGCAGCAGGCCCAGGGTTTCCACCGACAGGCAGGCAATCGCCACGCGAAAGCCGCCGAGGCGGTTGATCAGGTTGCCGAACAGCAGTCGCGCGCCGATGAAGCTGGCGCCGAACAGGCTCAGGCACAACACGGCGTTGTCCCAATGCCGGGTCGCGTAATACAGGGTGATGAAGGTGGCGATGGTGCCGAAGCCGATCGAGCCCAGCGCCAGACCGCAACCGTGGGGAAACACTTTGCCGAGCACATGCATGAACGGCAGGCGTTCGCCGACGACAATCGGCGCCGGCGTTTTTGGCCAGGCGAGCAACAGGCCCAGGGCGGCGAGCAGGATGATGCTGACGCCCATGCTCCACAGACCCAGCTGGCCGACCAGCCACACGCCGAACGGTGCGCCGACCGCGAGTGCGCCATAACTGGCGATGCCGTTCCAGGAAATCACCTTGGCGGTGTTTGCTGCGCCGACCCGGCCGATGCCCCAGCCGATCGAGCCGGAGCCGACGAGGCTTTCCGCGCTGCCCAGCACCAGACGGCCGATCAACAGACTGATCAAGCTGAACATCGGCAGGTTCGGTGTCCACGCCGAAATCAGCATGAACACACCGCTCAAACCACACCCGGCGAGGCCAATCATCACGGCGCGCTTGCTGCCCTGGTTGTCGATGATCTTGCCGGCGTACGGGCGGCTGAGTAGGGTCGCGAGGTATTGCACGCTGATCACCAGGCCGGCGATCACCGCGCCAAAGCCCAGGTCACTGTGGACATAGCCCGGCAACACCGCGAGCGGAATGCCGATGTTCAGGTAACCGATAAAGGTGAAAAGGACGATGGAAACGACTTGCAGCGTGACCGCCAGGGGGCGCTGGGGTTCTGGCATAGAGGGCGACATGGGTAACGGTCCACGGGAACGGCAGATTAGATAGGCTGCTTATGATACCGGCGCGCGCGGATCTGGGGCGGGAAAAGTAAAACTATTTGCTCGGCGGCGGATTCAAGGTTTGTCCGGGGCAACCAATCGTGTGGTGACCAGGGCGGCGAGGGCGTTTTCTTCGCTGCCGAAACGGGCGAGCAGGGCGGCGCGTTTTTCCGGGGAGAGGCGGTTCCAGATCTCGATCATCTTCTCGGTGGCGCCGATCAGTACGGCAGCTTGGCTTTCAGAGAATTCGTCGGTCATGGCGGGCTCGGGGTTCAGGCAGTGTGGAAAGCGCATGTTAGCGCTTTCCACACGGTCTGTACGACGGGGTCTTACTCTTCGTTGTCGGCCGGGCGGCTCTCAACGGCTTCTTTCGGCTCGGCCTGTTGGGCACCGGCTTGTTGCGTGGTCGTCTGCTCAGGTACGTGCAGGCTTGGGAAGGGGAGATTAGGAATCTCGTGCATGGTTGCGCTCCTCGCTAAGTCTGTTGATAGATCTGGTAGATCCGCGCTTTTAGAAAGCCTGCGAAGGATACAGCAGGAAAAATGACAATCAGACTTTTAATTCAAATTAATGCGACAGATGGCCGCAGGGGAGGCCCAGACGAGAGATTGATCATTCCCATGCTCTGCGTGGGAATGCCTCTATAGACGCTCTACGTCCGCTGTTGGGACGCAGAGCGTCCCGAGCTGCATTCCCACGCGGAGCGTGGGAACGATCAAACCTGAGGTCAGCGCAAAACAAATGTAGGAGCTGCCGAAGGCTGCGATCTTTTGATTTTGCTTGTAAAAAACAAGATCAAAAGATCGCAGCCTTCGGCAGCTCCTACAGGGGTATTGCGGTGTTTTGACTATTTGCAGACGTTGGCGATGGCGTCGGCCAGCAGCGCGAGGCGGGTGGCGTCGATGCCGGCGACGTTCGCCCGGCCCGAGCTGACCATGTACACGCTGTGATGCTCGCGCAGTTGCTTCACTTGCTCCGGCGACAGGCCGGTGTAAGAGAACATCCCGCGTTGCACGCCAATGTGCGCAAAACGCTCGCGCAGGCCGTGTGGCTCCAGCGCTTCGACCAGGCCGCTGCGCAACTGCGCAATACGCAGACGCATGGCTTCCACTTCATCGGCCCAACGGGCTTTCAGCTCGGGATCGGCGAGGATGGTCGCGACCACGGCCGCGCCGTGATCCGGCGGCGTCGACCACAGGTTGCGGGCGATGTTGGCCAATTGGCTGCGGATGTCGATGAGCTTGTCGGCGGTTTTTGCGCAGACGATCAGCGCACCGGTGCGATCGCGGTACAAGCCAAAGTTCTTCGAGCAGGAACTGGTGATCAGCAACTCAGGCACTTGCGCCGCGAACAGCCGGGTCGACCACGCATCCTGCTCAAGACCGTCGCCAAAACCCTGGTAGGCAAAGTCGATCAGCGGCAGCAGATTGCGTCTGCGCACCACGTCGAGCACGCGCTGCCAGTCGTCATGATTCAAGTCGAAACCGGTCGGGTTGTGGCAGCACGCGTGCAGCAGCACCACATCACCGTGCGGCACTTCGTTGAGCACGGCGAGCATGGCGTCGACGTCGAGACGGTTGTCACCGCCCACGTAGGGGTAGTGGCTGACCTTGACCCCGGCCGCCGCGAAAATGGTTTCGTGGATCGGCCAGGTCGGGTTGCTCAACCACACGCCTTTGCCCGGCAGGCACTGAGCGATGAAGTCAGCGGCCAGACGCAGGGCACCAGTACCGCCCGGGGTCTGGGTGGCGCCGGCACGTTGTTCGGCGATCAGCTTCGAATCGGCGCCGAGCACCAACTCATTGATGACTTTGCCGAACAGCGGATTGCCGTGACCACCGATGTAGGTCTTGGTGTCCTGGCTTTCGACCAGCCGCGCTTCGGCGATTTTCACCGCTTCCGGGACCGGCGTCAGGCCTTGGGCGTCTTTGTAGACGCCAACGCCCAAGTCGAATTTGCGCGGGTTGGTGTCCTGCGCATACGCCTCCATCAAGCCGAGGATCGGGTCGCCGGGTACCCGGCCGATGGCGTCGAAGTGCATTACTTGCGTCCTTCTGCAGTCTTGGCCACTTCGTCAGTGCGCGCGGCCATGATGAAGTCGTTGCGGTGCAGGCCTTTGATCGAGTGGCTCCACCAGGTCACGGTGACTTTGCCCCACTCGGTCAGCAGGCCCGGGTGGTGACCTTCGGCCTCAGAGATCTCGCCGACAGCGTTGGTGAAGGCCAGTGCGTGTTTGAAGTTCTTGAACAGGAAGACCTTCTCCAGCTGCATGATGCTGTCGCGCACTTCGATGTTCCAGTCAGGGATCTGCTTGATCAGGATCGGCAGTTCTTCGTCGCTGACTTGTGGCGCATCGGCGCGGCAGGCTTCGCAGTGGGCTTGGTTCAAAGTGGACATGGTGTATTCCTGAAATCGAGTGTGTTTTTTTTATTAAAGCGTTTGAGCCGGCAATGCCGTCACGCTAAATCAAAGTGGCGGCGACTGACAGGCTCAATTGTCAGTAAAAGTCGCGGTTCACGCGGCTTTGGGTTTCGGCGGAAATTTCGGCGCGTGCAGACCCAACTGCATGCCTTGGCGAACCATGGCCATGATGTCTTCATGGGCCACGTCGAACAGACGCTTGAGGTTCGGCAAGACAAAGTACAGCGGTTGCAGGATGTCGATGCGGTACGGCGTGCGCATGGCTTCGAGCGGGTCGAATGCCTGATGCTCGGGTTCGTCCGACAGCGAGTAAACGGTTTCTTTTGGCGAAGACAGGATACCGCCGCCGTAGATGCGTTTGCCTTGCGGGGTCTCGACCAGGCCGAACTCGATGGTCATCCAGTACAGGCGCGCCAGATACACGCGTTCTTCTTTGCTCGCTTGCAGTCCGAGTTTGCCGTAGGTGTGGGTGAATTCGGCGAAGTACGGATTGGTCAGCAATGGGCAGTGACCAAAGATCTCGTGGAAAATATCCGGTTCTTGCAGGTAGTCCAGCTCTTCGCGGGTGCGGATAAAAGTTGCGACTGGAAACTGCTTGCTCGCGAGCAATTCAAAAAAGGTCTGGAAGGGAATCAGTGCCGGCACACGGGCGACCTGCCAACCGGTGGTCTCGCCGAGCACCTTATTGATCTCGCCCAGTTGCGGAATGCGGTCGTGGGGCAGACCGAGTTTTTCGATACCGTCCAGGTACTCCTGGCACGCACGACCCTCGATCACTTTCAGCTGGCGAGTGATCAGCGTGTTCCACACCGCGTGTTCTTCGGCGGGGTAGTCGATAAAACCTTGCGCATCGGGCTCGCGGGCCACGTATAGCGTCTGCTTCATACTGCTCTCCTGCTAGGGGAATTCGTTCTTGTTATGTCCAGCGATGGACTCAGAATTACCTGAGAGCGTGTTGATGTGCAGCAGGTTGAAGGGCCTGCGCGTAGGAAATTTCTCTTTAATTCGTAAACTTATCGTTACGGTTTCGCGGATATCTCGCGTTTGCGGTGATTCACGGGTTTGAAAAGGCCTGCGGCTGTCACATAATCTTGACAACTATCTGCGTGCCTCGACAGAAAAGTCCGGCGCCGTTCCCTTGTGGGAGTGAGCCTGCTCGCGATAACGGTGTATCAGTCAGCATCAATATTAATTGACCCACCGCTATCGCGAGCAGGCTCACTCCTACAGGTATTACTGTCTTCACAGGTCATTTATATGCGCATCAAAGTCCACTGCCAGAACCGCATCGGCATCCTGCGCGACATTCTCAACCTGCTTGTCGCTTACGGGATCAACGTGGCGCGCGGCGAGGTCGGTGGCGAGCACGGTAATGCGATCTACCTGCACTGCCCGAACCTGATCAATATCCAGTTCCAGGCGCTTCGTCCAAAGTTCGAGGCGATCGCCGGGGTGTTCGGCGTCAAGCGGGTAGGGCTGATGCCCAGCGAGCGACGGCACATGGAGTTGAACGCGTTGCTCGGCGCTCTGGAGTTTCCGGTGTTGTCGATCGACATGGGCGGCTCGATCGTCGCCGCCAACCGAGCGGCGGCGCAGTTGCTCGGGGTGCGGGTCGATGAAGTGCCGGGCATTCCGCTGTCGCGTTACGCCGAGGATTTCGACTTGCCGGAACTGGTGCGCGCCAATAAATCGCGAATCAACGGCATGCGGGTCAAGGTCAAGGGCGACATCTTTCTGGCTGACATCGCGCCACTGCAGTCGGAGCACGACGACAGCGAGGCCATGGCCGGCGCGGTGCTGACCTTGCATCGCGCCGACCGTGTTGGCGAGCGCATCTACAACGTGCGCAAGCAGGAGCTGCGTGGCTTCGACAGCATCTTTCAAAGTTCGAAAGTCATGGCTGCCGTCGTGCGTGAAGCGCGGCGTATGGCCCCGCTGGATGCACCGTTATTAATTGAAGGCGAAACCGGTACTGGCAAGGAATTGCTCGCGCGCGCTTGCCACCTCGCCAGCCCGCGCGGACAGTCGCCGCTGATGGCGCTCAACTGCGCAGGCTTGCCGGAGTCGATGGCCGAGACCGAGCTGTTCGGTTATGGCCCCGGTGCCTTCGAAGGGGCGCGGGCCGAAGGCAAGCTCGGGCTGCTGGAGTTGACGGCGGGCGGTACGCTGTTTCTTGACGGTGTCGGTGAAATGAGCCCGCGCTTGCAAGTGAAGTTGCTGCGTTTTCTGCAGGATGGTTGCTTCCGTCGCGTCGGCAGCGATGAAGAGGTTTATCTGGATGTGCGGGTGATCTGCGCCACTCAGGTGGACTTGTCGGAGCTGTGCGCGCGGGGCGAGTTTCGTCAGGATTTGTACCACCGATTGAACGTGCTCTCCCTACACATTCCGCCGCTGCGCGAATGCCTCGACGGGTTGACCCCACTGGTCGAGCATTTCCTTGATCAGGCCAGTCGGCAGATCGGCTGTTCGCTGCCGAAACTGGCGCCGGCGGCGATGGACCGGCTCAGTCATTACCATTGGCCGGGCAACGTGCGACAACTGGAGAACGTGCTCTTCCAGGCGGTTTCACTGTGCGATGGCGGTACGGTGAAAGCTGAACATATTCGTCTGCCGGATTATGGTGTGCGTCAGCCGCTTGGCGATTTCTCGCTGGAAGGTGGGCTGGATGAAATTGTCGGGCGCTTCGAGAAAGCCGTGCTGGAGCGCCTGTATTCCGAGCATCCGAGCAGTCGGCAACTGGGCAAGCGGTTGGGCGTTTCGCATACGACGATTGCCAATAAGCTCCGCGAATACGAAGTGGGCAAAGAGCCTGAAGCCTAAGATCAAAAGATCGCAGCCTTCGGCAGCTCCTACAGTTGGAATGCGGATTCCTGTAGGAGCTGCGGCACGCTGCGATCTTTTGATCTATTGCCGCGAAGCGGCATAACACCGCCGGTTTTTCGACTTCGATACATTTCCACAATCCCCGCAAAACCTTCCAAGTCCTTTGTTTACCGGGCCTTTGGCCGTCAGGAAAAAGTTGGTCTGCAAATTGCTTATGGCTCAGCAGTACAGCGGTGGGCGGCAAACGTCCGGCATGCAGAGGAAAGAGTGTGGACAAGTACCTTTATGTGGCAATGACCGGCGCCAGCCAGAACGCACTGGCGCAGAAGGCTCATGCCAACAACCTGGCGAACATCTCCACCAACGGTTTTCAGCGCGACCTGGAGCAGGCGCGTTCGATGCCGGTGTTCGGTGACAGCTTTCCGGCGCGTGCGTTTGCCCTGAGCGAACGGCCCGCCACCGATTTCACCCCGGGCTCGCTGGTGCAGACCGGTCGTGACCTCGACGTCGCGGTCACCGGTAACGGTTTCATTGCCGTGCAGAACCCTAACGGCGGCGAAAGCTACGTGCGCACCGGCAGCCTCAACGTTGACGCCCTCGGCGTTCTGCGTGCCGGCAACGGCATGCCGGTGATGGGCAATGGCGGTCCGATCGCCGTGCCGCCCGAGCAGCAGATCGAAGTCGGTGAAGACGGCACCATCAGCATTCGTGCGATGGGCGAAGGCCCGCGCGTCATGGCGGAAGTCGACCGCATCAAGCTGGTCAACCCGGACATCAAGAACATGAACAAGGGCCTTGACGGCTCGATCTACACCAAGGACGGCCAGCCTGCGCCGGCCGACGCCAACGTCAAACTGGTGTCGGGTTTCCTGGAGTCGAGCAACGTCAACGCCGTTGAAGAGATGACCTCGGTGCTGGCATTGGCCAAGCAGTTCGAGTTGCACGTCAAGATGATGAACACCGCCAAAGACGACGACCAGGCCATGGCTCGGGTCTTGCAGATCAGCTAATTATCAGAACGTCGCGCCGAAAAACAGGCGCACGAGGAGAATCGAATGCTTCCGGCTCTATGGGTTGCCAAAACCGGTCTGTCCGCCCAGGACACCAACCTGACCACCATTTCCAACAACCTGGCGAACGTGTCGACCACGGGTTTCAAACGTGACCGCGCCGAGTTCCAGGACCTGCTGTATCAGATCAAGCGTCAGCCAGGCGCCCAGTCGACTCAGGACAGCGAACTGCCGTCGGGTCTGCAAGTGGGTACCGGTGTGCGCATCGTCGGCACCCAGAAAAACTTCACCGCCGGCAGCCTGCAAACCACCGAGCAGCCGCTGGACATGGCCATCGACGGTCGCGGTTTCTTCCAGATTCTGCAGCCGGACGGCACCACGTCCTACACCCGTGACGGTACTTTCCACCTCGACTCCAACGGCCAGATCGTCAACGCCAGCGGTTTCGCCCTGGAACCGGCCATCGTCATTCCGAACGATGCTCAGACCTTTACCGTTGGCCGTGACGGCACCGTTTCCGTTTCCATCGCCGGTAACCCGGCTGCTCAGGTGATCGGCAACCTGCAAACCGCCGACTTCATCAACCCGGCCGGTCTGCAAGCCGTGGGCAACAACCTGTTCCTGGAAACCGCCGCTTCCGGCGCGCCGCAAGTCGGCACCCCGGGCCTGAACGGTTTCGGCACCACGCTGCAGAACACCCTGGAAACCTCCAACGTCAGCACCGTTGAAGAGATGGTCAACATGATCACCACTCAGCGCGCTTACGAGATGAACTCCAAGGTGATCTCCACCGCCGACCAGATGCTCTCGTTCGTAACGCAGAATCTGTAATCAAGTCTATGAGGCGGCCATGAGGTCGCCTGCAACACCGTGAGGTAGGGTCATGAATCGCTTCGTATCTGTTCTGGCATTGAGTGGAGTCGTCTCGCTCGCGGGCTGCGTCGCCCCGACGCCCAAGCCCAATGACCCTTACTACGCCCCGGTGTTGCCGCGCACGCCGCTGCCGGCTGCGGCCAATAACGGCTCGATCTATCAGGCCGGTTTCGAACAGAACCTGTACAGCGACCGCAAGGCGTTCCGGGTCGGTGACATCATCACCATCACCCTGAACGAGAAGACCCAGGCGAGCAAAAACGCCAACTCGCAAGTGGCCAAGAACAGCAAGACCGGCATCGGCCTGACCTCGCTGTTCGGCGGCAGCGGTACCACCAACAATCCGTTGGGCGGTAACGATTTGAGCCTGGACGTCGGCTACAGCGGCGACCGCGCGACCAAGGGCGACAGCAAGGCGGCGCAGGGCAACACCCTGACCGGCTCGATCACCGTGACCGTGGCCGACGTTTTGCCTAACGGCATCATTGCCGTACGCGGCGAGAAGTGGATGACCCTCAACACCGGCGATGAGCTGGTGAGGATTGCCGGTCTGGTGCGTGCCGATGACATCGCCACTGACAACACCGTGTCGTCGACCCGTGTCGCCGATGCACGCATCACCTACTCGGGCACCGGTTCGTTTGCCGATGCGAGTCAGCCAGGCTGGTTCGACCGTTTCTTCCTCAGCCCGCTGTTCCCTTTCTAGGTGGCTACGTTGAATTTCAAGAGCCTCATGCTGGCCGCTGTTATGTTGTCGGCGGCCTTCAATGCACAAGCCGAGCGGCTGAAAGATATCGCCAGCATTTCCGGCGTGCGTTCCAACCAGTTGATCGGTTACGGCCTGGTGGTCGGGCTTAACGGCACCGGTGACCAGACGACGCAAACCCCGTTCACCCTGCAGACCTTCAACAACATGCTCTCGCAGTTCGGCATCAAGGTGCCGCCGGGATCGGGTAACGTGCAGTTGAAAAACGTTGCGGCGGTGTCGGTGAGTGCCGATCTGCCGGCGTTCGCCAAGCCGGGTCAGCAAGTCGATATCACCGTGTCTTCCATCGGTAACTCCAAGAGCCTGCGCGGCGGCACCCTGTTGCTGACTCCGCTCAAGGGTATCGACGGCAACGTCTATGCCATCGCTCAGGGCAACCTGGTGGTTGGCGGTTTTGATGCCGAAGGTCGCGACGGTTCGAAGATCACCGTCAACGTTCCGTCGGCCGGTCGCATTCCGGGCGGTGCCTCGGTGGAGCGTTCGGTACCGAGCGGTTTCAATCAAGGCAATAGCCTGACGCTGAACCTCAACCGTTCCGACTTCACCACGGCCAAACGTATCGTCGACAAGATCAACGACATGCTCGGCCCTGGCGTTGCGCAAGCCATTGACGGCGGTTCGATCCGTGTCACTGCGCCGCTCGATCCGAGCCAGCGCGTCGACTACTTGTCGATCCTGGAAAACCTCGAAGTCGATCCGGGTCAGGCGGTGGCGAAAGTCATCATCAACTCGCGGACCGGCACCATCGTCATCGGCCAGAACGTGAAGGTCTCGCCAGCCGCCGTGACCCACGGCAGCCTGACCGTGACCATCACCGAAGACCCGATCGTCAGCCAGCCCGGCCCTCTGTCCAATGGTCAGACTGCGGTCGTGCCGCGCTCGCGGGTGAATGCCGAGCAGGAAGCCAAACCGATGTTCAAGTTCGGCCCGGGCACCACCCTCGACGAAATCGTCCGTGCGGTGAACCAGGTCGGCGCGGCGCCGGGTGACTTGATGGCCATTCTCGAAGCCTTGAAGCAGGCCGGCGCGTTGCAAGCCGACCTGATCGTGATCTGAGGCCGACACTTATGGATATGCGCAAAAGCGGTCTGGTCAATAGCAGCGATTCGGGCTCCTACTCGGACCTCAACCGCCTGAACCAGCTCAAGGTCGGCGACAAGAACAGCGATGCGAACATGCGCAAGGTGGCGCAGGAATTCGAATCGCTGTTCCTCGGCGAAATGCTCAAGTCGATGCGTTCAGCCACCGAAGCGCTAGGCCAGGACAACCCGCTCAACACGCCGGCGGCCAAGCAGTATCAGGAAATGTACGACCAGCAACTGGCCGTTTCCATGTCCCGCGAGGGCGGTGGTATCGGTCTGGCCGACGTGCTGATGCGCCAGATGTCGAAGAACAAACCGATGGCGCCGGGCGAGGCCGCTGCCGCGTCCGCCGCCAAGCAGGAAGAAGCCAAGGCGAAAGCTGCAGCCGTGGTCACACCGGTTGCCGCTGGTACCGTTGCCACCAATGGCCCGTTGTCGCGGCTCAATGGCGAGCGTCCGTTGTGGGCGTCGCGTTCGGTGAATGCACCGAATACGCAACTGGCCCATCGCAACGACATGGAGCTGATCAATCAGCGTCGTCTGGCTTTGCCGCCGAAACTGGCTGATCGTCTGCTCGCCGGCCTGGTGCCGTCGGCTACGCCGGCAGCCACCACGCAATTGCCGCAGCGCGCGAACAGCACCGCCACAACCGGCGCCGGTCCGCTGTACAACGGCGACTGGCTGGCCCGCGCCGAGAGCGAAAAAGCCTCTGGCGGGCAGATGCAGATTTACGGTCGCGCCGTGGCACAGATTCCGTTGGCGCCAGCGAAGAAAGCCTTCAGTTCCGCCGACGAGTTCGTCAACACCATGCTGCCGATGGCCAAGGAAGCGGCCGACCGCATCGGCGTCGATCCACGTTATCTGGTGGCGCAAGCGGCGCTGGAAACCGGTTGGGGCAAGTCGGTCATGCGTGCTCAGGATGGCAGCAGCAGCCACAACCTGTTCGGCATCAAGGCGAGCAGTAACTGGAAGGGCGATTCGGCCCGGGCGATCACCAGCGAGTTCCGCAATGGCGAGATGGTCAAGGAGACGGCCGAGTTCCGTTCCTACGCCTCGTACAAGGACAGCTTCCACGATCTGGTGACTTTGCTGCAGAGCAATAATCGCTATCAAGATGTCGTGAAGTCTGCCGATAACCCAGAACAGTTTGTACGCGAGTTGCAAAAGGCCGGTTACGCCACCGACCCGAACTACGCAAGCAAGATTTCGCAGATAGCCAAGCAGATGAACAGTTTCCAAAACTACGCTGCGGCGGGTGTATCCACCACGCCTTTTTAAGGCACAAGGTATAAGGTCTGAACCATGAGTTTGCTCAATATCGGGATGTCGGGACTGTCGGCCAGCCAGTCCTCTTTGGCTACGACAGGCAACAACATTGCCAACGTCGACACCGCCGGTTATTCACGTCAGCAAACCGTGCAGGGCACCAAATCCTCGCAGCAGTTCGGCACCGTGTTCATCGGTACCGGCACCACCCTGGCTGACGTGCGCCGGGTGTACAACTCGTACCTGGAAAGCCAACTGCACACGGCCACCTCGCTCGACAGCGAATCGGCCGCGTTTCTGGCGCAAGCCACGCCGCTGGACTCCATGTTGTCGGACACCAACACCGGCCTGACCGGTGTGCTGCAAAAATTCTTCACCACGATGCAGGGCGTTTCGACCTCGGCGACTGATGACACCTCCCGTCAATCGGTGCTGACCGGTGCGCAGGCGCTGACCAGTCGTTTCAACACCATCGCCAAACAGCTCAACGACCAGAACACCACCATCAATGGCAGCCTGGGCGACATGACGTCCCAGGTGAACAAGCTGGCCACCTCGATTGCCAACCTGAACCAGAAGATCGGTGAGATCTCCACCAGCGGTGGTGCGCCGAACGATCTGCTCGACAGCCGCAACGAAGCCGTACGCCAGCTCTCCGAGCTGACCGGTGCACAGGTCGTCGAGCGCGGCACCAGTTTCGACGTCTACATCGGCAGCGGTCAGCCGCTGGTGATCGGCAACACCACCAACACGCTGAGCATGGTCGCGAGCAAAGACGATCCGTCGCGCATGGCCATCCAGATGGATCGCGGTTCGAGCACCATCGACATCACCTCGGCGATGAGCGGTGGCGAAATCGGCGGCCTGCTGACTTACCGCAAAGAGGTCCTTGACCCGTCGCTCAACGAGCTGGGCCGAGTGGCGCTGGTAATCGCTGATCAGGTCAACAGCCAGCAAGCGCAGGGCATCGACAAGAACGGTGACTTCGGCGCGGCGATTTTCAACAACATCAACAGTGCCGCACTGGTCAGTTCGCGCAGCATCGCGCAGTCGGGCAACAGCACCGGTTCCGGTAACCTCGATGTCACCATCAAGGACACCGGCAAGCTGACCACCAGCGATTATCAAGTGACCTTCACCAGCGCCACTGACTACACCGTCAAGCGCTCCGACGGCACCGACCTGGGCGCCTTCAGCACCACAACCAATCCGCCGCCAGTGATCGACGGTTTCACCCTCGCCCTCAAGGGTGGTGCGTTGAGCGCCGGTGACAGCTTCAAAATCACCCCGACCCGCAATGCGGCCGCGAGCATCCAGACGGTGCTCACTGATCCGAAGAAAATCGCTGCAGCCGGTCCGTTGACCGGTGTGGCCAGCGCCAACGGTCTGGGCACTTACACTCAGCCGACGCTCAGCAGCAAGATCGATATCTACAACCCGACTGCCCAGGCTGACATGCAGGCGGCGCTGAAGAACTCGACGCCGGTCAAGCTGGTGTTCGGTGCGGTCTCCGGGGGCAGCCAGTCTTACTCTTTTGTGGATGCCAAGGGCGGCCTCATCAGCAGCGGCACTATCGTTCCCGGTCAGGCGAACACGCTGGACCTGAAGGTCGGCATCGTCGATGCCAGCGGCAACCCGGTGATGGACACCAGCGTTACGCCGAACGTACAGAAAACCTTCTCCGTGCAGACCACTGTGGGCGGCACGCCGAAGTCCGGCGAAACCTTCACCCTGAACCTGACCGGTGCGGCGTCTTCGGACAACCGCAACGCGCAATCGCTGGTCGCCCTGCAAACGGCGCAGACCGTCGATACCGGTTCGGCGAGCAAGGGCATCAGCCTGACCGACGCCTACAACAAGCTGGTGACCAACGTCGGTACCAAGACTGCCCAAGGCAAGTCCGACAGCGCCGCGACCACGGCGATTCTGGATAACGCCAAAGGCGCGCGCGATTCGCTGTCCGGGGTCAACCTGGATGAAGAAACCGGCAACCTGGTCAAATATCAGCAGTACTACACAGCGTCTTCGCAGATCATCAAAGCTGCGCAGGAAACTTTCGCCACGCTGATCAACAGCCTTTAAGGAGTCGTAATTCATGCGCATTTCCACCGCCCAGTATTACGGCACGCAAGCGTCGGACTATCAGCGTAACTTCAACAAGGCTGTCGCCACCGCCAGCGAGGCGAGCAGCCTGCAGCGCATCACCAATGCGTCCGATGATCCGATCGGTGCCGGGCGTTTGCTGCAACTGGGTCAGCAAGCCGCGATGCTGGATCAGTACGGTACCAACATCAACAGCGCCAAGAGTGCGTTGAACGTGCAGGAATCCACGCTGGATGCCATCACCACGGCTTTGGGGCGTGCCAAAGAGCTGGCCCTGGCCGCGAACAACGGCACCGCGACTGACAAGGACCGCCAGGCTTACGCCTCGGAACTGGGCGAGATCCAGCAACAAGTGCTGGGTCTGATGAACGCCAAGGATGCCAACGGCAATTACCTGTTCTCCGGCTCGAAAACCGATACCGCACCGTATTCGAAAAATGCCGACGGCACGTTCTCTTACAACGGCGACCAGACCACCATCAATCTGGGCATCGGCGATGGCATGACCGTCGGCACCAACACCACCGGTTGGGATGCGTTTCAGCAAACCATCAACACCGGTCGCACCAACACCCAGATGACCGCTCCGGCGGTGGATGACGGTCGTGTGGTGCTGTCCAACGGTACTGTTGGCACCGCTGCAACCTACGACGCCAAGTTTACTGCCGGCCAGCCTTACACCGTTGCTTTCGTCAGCAGCACCCAGCTGAAAATCACCGATGCCCTGGGCAACGACGTGACCGCCGAGGCAAGCCAGAATGGCCTGGTCAGCAACAGCAGCGGCGCCAACCAGACGGTCAGCTTCCGTGGCGTCGACATGAAGCTGAACATCAACCTGAAGGCCGGTGACACCAACCCGGATGCCGTCATTACCGGGCACAGCTTCCAGCTGTCGGCTTCGCCAGACTCGTTCACCACCACGCGCAATCCGGGCAACCCGTCGACGACCGTCATCACCGGCTCCACTATCACCGACCAGGCCGCCTACACCGCGGCATTTCCGCAGGGTGGCGCCGTTCTCAAGTTCACCAGTGCCACCGCTTTCGATTTGTACGCGGCGCCGGTCACGGCCGACAGCAAGCCGGTATCGTCGGGCACAGTGGCCGGTAGTAACGCGACAGCCGCGGGTGTGACTTTCGCCTTGGGCGGCACGCCGGCGGCGGGCGATCAGTTCTCGATCCAGCCAAACAATCACCAGACCCAGAACGTGCTCGACACCCTGGGCCAGATGATCACGGCGCTGAACACGCCGGTCGATGGCGATCCGGTCGCCAAGCAGAAACTGCAGGGCGCCATGGAGGCAGGCCTCGGCAACATCGACGCCGCTGCCAACCAGATTGGTACCTCCGTCACCACCATTGGTGCGCGCGGCCAGTCGCTGGACATGCAGACCACCACCAACTCGAGTTTGAGCACAGCGAACTCCACGACCCAAGGCTCGATCCGTGATTCGGATCCGGCCGAAGTCATGACCCGCCTGACCTTGCAGCAAACCATGCTGCAAGCTGCGCAACTGGCGTTCAGCAAGATCAGTCAGTTGGGTCTGTTCAACAAGATCTGACGGTGGGCGGGCGCGTGAGCGCCCGTTTGCCCTGTCCCTCAGTTAATGTTTTTTAGCGGTATCAGGGCTCGCTTTTTCGAGCAGGCTCGTACCGCCTGTGAGCCCGCCGTGAATTCACTCCCCCTCGTCAGCATTGCCATTCCCGCCTTCAATCCGCGCTTTTTCGAACGGACGCTGAACAGTGCCGTCAGCCAGAACTACGGCAATCTCGACATCGTTGTGTGCGATGACAGTCGTGGCAACGAGATCGAAGACATCGTCACATCGGTGATGGCGCAGACAGGCGCGGTGGTGCGATACGTGCGCAACCCACGTACGTTGGGACTGGTCGGTAACCTGAAGGTCTGCCTTGAGCAGTCCCGGGGCGAGTTCATCAAGTTCCTGTGTGACGATGATCTGCTCTATTCGGCGTGTATCGAACAGCAGGCCCATGAGCTGCGCCGCGAGGAAGTCAGTCTGGTGGTGGCGCAGCGGCTGCTGTGGGATGCCAACGACATCATCCTGCCGGCACGTCTGGAAAACAGCTCGTTGTCGCCGGCCAGTGGCTTGCTCAAGGGCGACGATGTACTGAGCATCTTTGAAAAATTTCCGGTCAACGTGCTCGGCGGTTTCAGCAGCGCAATGTTCCGGCGCGCGGATGTCGCCGAATTGTTGCCGGCCCTGACCGAAGACGCTGCCTGCTTCGTCGCGACCCTGGATTTTGCCTTGTATGTCTGCCTGCTGCGGCGCGGCAACCTGGTGGTCTCCAACAATGTGCTGAGTGCCGAGCGACTTTACCCCGAGCGTCTGAGCGCGCAGCAACCGATGAAAGACGCGGCGGAGATCGAGCGCGAGTGGATCTCGCAAATGCTCAAGGTCCGCAGTGGCGAGTCGGCGCCGGCGCCGGGCTGGGTTCGTTATGTGCAGTTGACCAAGGCGGACGAGTCGCCTCGGGTCTGGGAAGAGCTGCCGCTGAGCCGTACCCTCGGCACCAAGCAGAGCCGTCAGGAACTGGGCGTCGGTGTCGACAGCTTCAGTTTCGGTGAACTCTACGCGCAATGGCTGGCCGTTCGGGTGCTGACCGAGGCGCAGCGCCAATGGCTGCCGGAAACCCTCGCGAACTGGTCGCATCAGCCGCGCATCGTGCCGATCATCATTGATGCCCAAGGCAGTCGCGATGGCCTGGAGCGCACCCTTGAGGCACTCGCCGCTCAGGATTACCCGCCGGAGCTGGTGCTGGTGTTGTCCTCGGTGTGTAGCGAAGCGCAACTGGACGGTCGGGTGTTCCGCATGCCGTTGCAGGATGACGGTCTGGAGCAGATCAACGCCCTGTTGCCGCAACTGGAAGGCGCCGACTGGTTTTATCTGCTGCAGCCGGGTGATTGCCCGGTAGCGCCGGCGCTGTTGGTCATGGCCGATCGCATTGTCCACTCGCGAGCACTGACGTGTCTGTACAGCGACGAAGGCAGCCTGCGTGGTGGCGAGTCCGCTGAGCCTGCGTTCAAGCCGGATTTCAACCTCGACCTCATGCGCAGTTACCCTTACGTCGGGCGGGCCCTGGCGTTCCAGCGCGAACGGTTTCTGGCGCTCGGCGGTTTTACCTGGACGTTCGCCGAACTGGCGCCCCACGATGTGCTGTGGCGTATGGTTGAAAGCGATGGCCTGCAAGTGGTCGGGCACATTGCTGAAGTGTTGCTGGAGTCGAAGTTCGATCTCTCGCAATGGCTCACTGATCCTGGCGTTGTGCAGCAAAGTCCGCGAATCCTCGAAGCGCATCTGCAACGTCTCGGCATCGCTCACGAAATTCGCGACGCTAACAGCGGGCTGCTCAATCGTGTCGACTATCACCACGCCCGACGCCCGCTGGTGACGGTGCTCATTGTCACGCAGGACCAGACCGCCGCCTTGCAGCGCTGCGTCGAGACACTGCTGGAAAAGACCGCCTACACCGAGTACGAATTGCTCCTGGTCGACAACGGTAGCGAAAGCGCCGAAGCGCTGGCGTGGCTGGAGGGTATGGCGCAAATGGGCAGCGAGCGGATGCGTGTGCTGAGGTATCCGCAAAAGGGCAATGCGGCAGCGGTGCACAACTTTGCCGTCAGCCAGGCGCGCGGTGAGTATGTGCTGATGCTCAATGCCTTTGCGGTGATTACCCAGAGCGACTGGCTCGACGAACTGCTCAATCATGCGCAACGCCCGGAGGTCGGGGTAGTCGGCGCCAAGCTGTTCAGCCCGGACGGTGGCGTGCTGCACGCGGGTCTGATTCTTGGCTTGAACGGGCCGGTCGGGTTGCCGTTCTATGGTCAGCCGATGCAGTCGGAAGGGTACATGCACCGCCTGCAAGCGGTGCATGACCTGAGTGCCGTCGGCGGTGATTGCCTGATGATTCGCAAGTCGGTGTTCGAAGCCGCCGGCGGGCTGGACGAACAGGACCTCAAGCAAACGCTCAATGTCGTTGACCTGTGTCTGCGCGTTGGCCGTGACGGTTATCTGGTGGTGTTGAACCCTCATGCGGTGCTCGCCGTGGGGGCACGGCCAAGTGCGGTGGCGACGCCCGAGGAGGAAGCGCAGCACATCGAGGAGAGGGATACGTTTTACCAGCGCTGGCTGCCGCTGGTGGCGCGCGATCCGGCCTACAACGTCAACCTGACGTTGCAGGGCGTGGGCGCCACCAACTTCAGTCTGGAGCCGGGCCTGCGCACCGGTTGGAGTGCGTTCTCCAAGGCACAGTTGCCCAATCTGCTGGTGGTACCGATCAACGCTTCCGCCATCGGCCATTACCGCATGAGCCAGCCGATGATCGAACTGGAAGCGGCCAATCGGGCAGAAGGGCGCATTTGCTACGGCTTGCCGTCGATCATCGATATCGAACGTCAGTCGCCTGATGTGATCGTCCTGCAAGGGCGCTACTCGGAGCACGCCATCGATGAAATTCCCCCGCTGAAGAAGTACTTCAACGCTCGACGGATCTTCGAACTCGACGACTATGTCATCGACGTCCCCCACCGCAATGCGCACATCCGTAACATGCCGAGCAAGCAGGACATGGAGCGTATGGTGCGGCGTGCCATCGGGCTGTGTGATCGCGCGGTGGTATCCACCGCGCCGCTGGCCAACGCGCTGGCGGACATGCATCACGACATTCGTGTCGTCCCTAACATGTTGGCCAAGGACTTGTGGGGCCACCTGCGCAGCCAGCGTCGGACCTCGAAGAAACCGCGGGTCGGCTGGGGCGGCGGCACCAGTCACCACGGTGATCTGGCGGTGATCGCCGAGGTCGTTCGTGAACTGGCCAATGAAGTCGACTGGGTGTTTTTCGGCATGTGCCCGGATGACCTGCGTCCCTACATGCATGAGTTCCATGGCGTCATCGGCCTTGACGTGTACCCGGCGAAACTGGCCAGCCTCAACCTCGATCTCGCGTTGGCGCCGCTGGAATTCCATATCTTCAACGACTGCAAGAGCAACTTGCGGCTGCTGGAATACGGCGCCTGCGGATACCCGGTGATCTGTACCGACACCGAGGCCTATCGCGGTTACTTGCCGTGCACCCGGATCAAGACCAACAGCACGGATGAATGGCTGCAAGCGATCCGCATGCACCTGGCGGATCCGGATGCCAGTTATCGCATGGGTGATGAATTGCGTGAGGTGGTGCTGCGCGATTACGTGTTGCGCGGCGATAACCTGCGGTATTGGGAATACGGCTGGCTGGCCGATTGATCGAGGCAGGCGTGATCAACAGAAAGCAGGCGACTTTGATAGTCGCCTGTTTTTTTTTGCTTTTGAGAATCGTCCTTGCATCCGTTTCGATACAAATTTTTGCCGAGGCTCAAGCTTCTCGTATTGGCAGTCGATAGCTTTTTATTCGTTTATTCATCAGGCAGGGATCGCAGGCTGGAATGGTCTCTCTCCGCCGACAGCACCGTTTTCAACAACAGCGCAAGGAAGACGTAAATGTCAGTAGTAAATGGAACGAGTGAAGCGGACGTCCTGTTGGGCACCGAGGGCAATGACGAACTCTATGGACTGGAGTCGGATGATGTACTGATCGGCAATGCAGGCGCTGATGTGCTGGATGGCGGTGCCGGTAACGACTGGCTGTGGGGCGGCGATGGCGCCGATCGTTTCGTCGGTGGCGAGGGTTACGATACCGTCAGCTACAGCGACAGCCTTGAGGGCGTCAGAGTCGAAGACTTCACCAACTACGACGGCCTGACCATTGCCTACGGTGACACCTTCACCGGCATTGAAGCGCTGCAGGGTTCGGGCTTCGATGATGTGATTTATCGTCACAAAGACTTTATGAGCATCGATGGTGCTGACGGCCATGACACCGTGAGTTATCGCTACGCTTTCGATCCGGTCAACCTTTTGATCGGTGGCGGCGTCAATGCGGCGGGCGACACCCTGATCAACGTAGAAGAGGTCATTGGTTCCAGCTGTGCCGACCACTTCACCGTGAACGCCAGTGGCGTGACCGTTGCCGGCGGCGGTGGTGATGATGTCTACACGATCAACAGCGCTGACGTGGCCATCGAGGAAGTCGAAGGCTACATGGGCGGTACCGATCACGTGTTCACCAGCCTGTCCGAGTTGAGACTGGGCGCGTTCGTAGAAAACCTGACCTATGTCGGAAGCGCGGACTTCATCGGCTACGGCAATGACGAGAACAACACCATTGTCTCGGGCGCCGGTAACGATGTGCTGTTGGGGGGTGCAGGCGCCGACAATTTTGACGGTGGCGCCGGTATCGACATCGTCAGCTACGACGACAGTACCGAGGGCTTGAGCGCTTCGTTGAAGTGGGGTGCGCAGAGCGGTATTGCATTCCACGACGTCTACATCGATATCGAAGGCCTGCGCGGCAGCCAGTTCAATGACGTGCTGGAAGGCGACTGGGGCGATAACATTCTTGAGGGTGGGGCGGGCGACGACCAGATTCAGGGTGGCGACGGCGACGATCACCTCTATGGTGGCCTGGCGTCCGGTCTTGATGTCGCCGGTCAGTCCGATAGCCTGTCGGGGGGCGCCGGTGATGACGTTATCGTTGGTGCGGCCAATGATCTGTTCACCTGGGCCAGCGGTGACGATGGCAATGACAGCATCACGCTGGGGCGAGGGTTGGCTTTCGGCGGCGAGGGTAATGACGTGCTGACCGGCACTGGCAGTGACTACAGCCTGCAGGGTGATGGGGGGAATGATGTGTTGATTCTTAACCTTGCCGGTCAGTCGAATGCCGGCGGCAGTGCGTATGGCGGGCAGGGCGATGACACTTACGTGGTGAACACCACCGGGCTGGTGACGATCAAGGATGAGGGGCTGGATATCAACGACACGCTGATCCTGAATACGATCGCCAATGCCAGTCAGTTGAGTGTGACCCGTATTGGCAACGATGCTTATCTGCACAGTGCCAATGACGGTAGCAGCGGGGTGCCGGACAACGGTGTGAAACTGGCGGATTGGTATGCCGGGTTCAACACCATCGAGCATCTTCAGACTGCGGATGGTCAGGCCTTTGAGCTGCCGGTGAGCGGTGATGCGTTTGCGATGTTTGGGTAGTCGTTCAGTCTGGTGATCTGGCTTGTCTGGGGCTTGGCGGCCTTTGGGCCGACCATGCTCTTGGTGTTTTGGGTGTATATCCGTTGCTGCGGGGGGTGCTGATTAGGGTTCCGCCCTTACGGCGGGTCACTTTTTCCAGACGCCGAAAAAGTAACCAAAAAGGCTTGCTCCTACGTGCGGCCCGCTCGCTGGGGCTCGGGGTTCCTTCGCTCCGGGATCCATCCGGGGGGCATCGCCTACGGTTTGCTTCGCTGCACCTCCTCTCGATGTGTTTGGCTGCGCCAAACGGTCGCTGCGCTCCCACCCCCGGATGAATCCCTCCGCTCAGCCTTCCGATGTCGCCTTACAGATCAAAAGCTGCAGCCGAGCTAACGCTCATCCTGTTGAGTGGTGAGGAGCACAGCGTGCTCGGCTTTGGATTTGTGGTGGATTTGCCCCTCATCGGAACGCCGCCCGCCCAGCCCTCTCCCGGAGGGAGAGGGGGCCGATTTGTGTGCTTTTCAAAGCCTGAGTTCAACGCGGTATCGCACGTCGGCGTACTTCTGCCAAACACCTCGGTCAGTCCCCTCTCCCTCTGGGAGTGTATGTACCGGAGACATGGTGGACACATGTTCGGAGACATGGTGGACGGTTTTAGATCTTCTTACCTGCCGTAACGATCTGCAAGTTCAAGTCGATTCGGGCAATACGATGTCTACTCCAGTAGACATCGTGGATGCCATCTTCCGTCGTTTCCCGGATAGCTACTGACCTCCCGTAAAAAGCTTTTCCGACTGTGTATTCACGGTTCCGCCAGTAGATCTCGCCCTTCACCTGAACCTTCCTGACCACATCCCCATCGTCGTACTCCGGCGCCGCGGGTTGCTCCTGATATTCCCGTGGGCTGCTGCTGTAGCGAGTAGCAGGCACCTGCATGTCCAACGCTTGATGTGGACGCTTCTGGTTGTAGATATCACGCCAGATATCAAACGCCCGTTGTGCACCGTTGAGATCAATAAAATGTCGGTCTCGCAGGACTTCATTTTTCAGGCTGCGGTGGAAGCGTTCCAGCTTTCCTTGGGTTTGCGGATGATAAGGTCGAGAGTGCCCGACCTTGATGCCCTGACTCATCAGCCAGACCTCCAGCGCGGTATAAACGCCAGTCTGGTCACCCCAGGGTGAACCGTTGTCCATCGTCATGCGCAAAGGCAGACCATGACGCCGAAAGACCCGGATTAGATGCTCCTGAACGGTTTCACGTCGCTCATCGAGGCAGGCCGCGATACACAGCGAAAACCGCGAATGATCGTCCAGTATCGTCAACGGATGGCAACGTCCCTGAGCCAGGCTGATATGGCCCTTGAAGTCCATCTGCCAAAGATCGTTGGGCGCTTCATGCTCGAAGCGGATAAACGGTTTAATCTCAGCGGCCTTTGAATCAACGCGTGAATGACGCTGTAAAACCGCATGCACGGTACTGACCGAAGGCATTACTACGCCGCTGTCTTCCAGCACACGTTTGAGCTTGCGAGCGCCCCAAGCCGCGTATTCCTCACTCACGGTCAGAATCTGCTGCTCAACCTCTTCAGCGCAGCGTTTGGGTGACGTCTTCGGTCGTCGAGACTGATCGATCAAGCCCTCTGCACCTGAAGTTTCAAACCTGTTGAGCCATTTGTAGGCAGTGCTTGGGCTGATATTGAATCGGCGGCAAAGCTGCCGGACATTGGCTCCTTCTTGCCGAGCCAAATGCACGAACTCTGAACGAAGCTGCACGGTGGACACCTCTTCCCAGGACACAGGTCATCTCCTTGGTGATGAGCAATGTGTCTATTAAAAAGTGTCCACCATGTCTCCGAACACCTGTCCACCATGTCTCCGGTACATACAGGGAGAGGGTTAGGGTGAGGGGCTTTTGATCTGTTTCAGAATCTGAGTTCGGCCCGGTATTTCACGTCGGCGTAATTCTTCCAAACGCTTCGGTCAGTCCCCTCTCCCTGTGGGAGAGGGTTAGGGTGAGGGGCTTGTGGAGCTGGCGCGTTTCCTGCAAGTCCCCTGTAAATCGCCATAAAACGAGCGCTCGCGGTCACTGCATCAGCGCCCGGAACGGCAAAAGGTTTAGCCAGAAGGTCCGCGCCGCTCAAGCAAGCCGTGCGCAGCCCGGTGTAGAACAAGAGGGGAGACGATGAAGGCAGTTATTTTGGCGGGTGGCCTCGGCACGCGCATCAGTGAAGAGTCGCACCTCAAGCCCAAGCCAATGATCGAGATCGGTGGCAAGCCAATTCTCTGGCACATCATGAAGCAGTATTCCGCCCACGGAATTCACGACTTCGTGATCTGCCTCGGCTACAAGGGCTATGCGATCAAGGACTTCTTCGCCAACTATTTTCTGCACACCTCTGACGTCACCTTCAACATGCGCGAAAACCGCATGGACGTGCATCAGAATTACAGCGAGCCGTGGAGTGTCACCCTCATCGACACCGGTGAAGAAACCATGACCGGTGGCCGTCTGCTGCGCGCTGGCCGTTATCTGAAGGATGAAGAGGCGTTCTGCTTCACCTACGGCGACGGCGTTTCCGATATCAACATTGCGCAGCTCGTGGATTTCCACAAAGGCCACGGCCGTCTCGCGACCGTCACTGCCGTGCAACCGCCGGGTCGTTACGGCGCCCTTGAGCGTCAGGGCGATCAGGTGCTGGGCTTTACCGAAAAACCTCGTGGTGACGGTGGCTGGATCAACGGCGGCTTCTTCGTGCTTTCGCCGAAAGTGCTGCCGTACATCGCCGATGACGCGACCACCTGGGAGGCCGAACCGTTGGCGCGTCTGGCCGCGGACGAACAACTGAAAGCCTTCGAACACGAAGGTTTCTGGCATCCGATGGACACCTTGCGCGACAAGAACCATCTCGAAGCGCTGTGGCAGAGCGGGGAGGCCCCATGGAAGCAATGGGCCTGAGTGCGGATTTCTGGCGCGGCAAACGCGTTCTCGTCACCGGACACACCGGTTTCAAAGGCAGCTGGCTGACCCTGTGGCTGCAAAGCCTCGGCGCGCAAGTCAGCGGTTTCTCTCTCGATCCGTCGACTGAACCGAGTCTGTTTGAACTGGCGCGGGTGCACGAAGGCATCAACGATCAACGCGGTGATCTGCGGGATCTTGGCGCTTTGCTGGAAATCATCGCCGACACCGAGCCTGAGATCGTTCTGCACCTGGCCGCGCAGCCGTTGGTGCGCGAAGGCTATCGCGATCCGCTCGGCACTTACTCCAGCAACGTTATGGGCACGCTGAACCTGCTTGAAGCGATTCGGCAGGTCGGTTGCGTGCGCGCTTGCGTGCTGGTCACCACCGACAAGGTCTACGCCAACAAGGAATGGCTGTGGCCGTACCGCGAAGACGAAGCCCTCGGTGGCCACGATCCTTACAGCAGCAGCAAGGCTTGCTGTGAGTTGCTCGCACAATCTTATGCCGCGTCGTTCTTCCCGGCGGACAAGTACGCCGAACACGGTCTGGCCCTGGCCACCGCGCGCGCTGGCAACGTCTTGGGCGGCGGCGATTTTGCCCCAGAGCGCCTGATTCCCGACGTGCTCAAAGCGTGGACCGCCGACGAGCCGGTGACCTTGCGCTACCCGCAAGCCGTACGCCCGTGGCAGCACGCGCTGGAGCCGCTGGCCGGCTACCTGCAACTGGCCGCCGGCCTCTACGAGCAGGGCCCGGAATACGCCGGTGCGTGGAACTTCGGCCCGGGCGAGGCGGACATGTGCAGCGTTGGCGAAGTGGTCGAACTGCTCGCCAGCCGCTGGCCGCAGGCGCGTGGTCTGCGCATTGAGAAAAGCGAATTGCACGAGGCGGGGCTGTTGCGTCTGGACAGCAGCCGCGCGCGCCAACTGCTCGGCTGGCAACCGCGCTGGACCTTGCAGGCATGCCTGACCCAGACCCTCGACTGGCACTTGGCGTGGCAGAACGGCGATGACATGCGCAACGTCACCCTCGGTCAACTGAACCTGTACCGAGGCGCGCTGTGAGCGAGTTTTCCCTGAAAGCGTTGCCGCTGGCCGGGTTGTTCAGCGTCCAGCACAAACGTTTCGAAGATCAGCGCGGGCACTTCGCCCGGCTGTTCTGCGAAGGCAGCCTGAGTGCGTTCGGCAGCGAATTTCATATCCGCCAGATCAACCATTCCTGCACTCGCGAGAAGGGCAGTGTGCGGGGTCTGCATTATCAGAATGGCAACGCCCCGGAAGCCAAACTGATCACCTGTCTGCGCGGTGAAGTGTGGGACGTGGCGGTGGATCTGCGTCCTGACTCCGCGACTTTTCTGCATTGGCACGCCGAGCACCTGCGGGCCGGCGACGGTCGCAGCCTGTTGATCCCGGCCGGGTTCGCCCACGGTTTCCAGACCCTGACCGAGGACGCCGAACTGCTTTACCTGCACAGCGCCGATTACGCGCCGGAGCACGAAGGCGGTCTGTCGGTGAATGATCCACGGCTGGCGATTGCCTGGCCGTTGCCTGTCAATAATTTGTCAGCGCGTGATTCCAGCCATCCCGCGCTCGATCAACACTTTGCTGGAGTGCGTCTATGAACTGCCGTGGGTGCGCCGCACCGCTGAGCCTGCCGCTGATCGATCTCGGCACCTCGCCGCCGTCCAACGCCTACGTCCACGCTGATCGCCTGGAGCAGGCCGAGCAGTGGGTGCCGCTGAAAGTCGCGGTGTGCCAGCAATGCTGGCTGGTACAGACCGAGGATTACACCAGCGCCGACAGCTTGTTCGATGCTGAGTACGCCTATTTCAGTTCGTTCTCCAGCACCTGGCTGGCCCATGCCGAGCGCTACGTCGCCGAGATGGTCGAGCGCTTCGGTCTGAACGCCAACAGCCGCGTGGTGGAAGTCGCCGCCAACGATGGTTATCTGCTGCAATACGTGGCCGGTCGCGGCATTCCTTGCCTGGGTGTTGAGCCGACCCGCAGCACCGCACAAGCGGCGCGGGAAAAGGGCCTGGAGATTCGCGAGCTGTTCTTTGGTCGCGACACGGCCAGGCAGTTGCACAGCGAAGGCTGGGGCGCTGACCTGATGGCGGCCAACAACGTGCTCGCCCATGTGCCGGACATCAACGATTTCCTCGGTGGGTTCGCCGCGCTGCTCAAGCCGACCGGCGTGGCCACCTTCGAATTTCCGCAACTGCTGACGCTGATGGCTGGCGCGCAGTTCGACACGCTGTATCACGAGCACTATTCCTATCTGTCGCTGACCGCCGTGCAGGCCCTGTGCGAGCGCAATGGCCTGGAAGTCTTCGACGTCAGCCAACTGACCACCCATGGCGGTTCGTTGCGCGTGTTTGTCCAGCGCAAGGACGGTGAACGCCGCGCGGTGCAAGCGGCGGTGCAACAACAGCTGCAGGCCGAGCTTGAGGCCGGAGTGAAAACCACCGAGTACTACGCCAGCCTCGCGCCCGCCGCTGAACGCATCAAGCATGACTTGCTGCGCTTTCTGTTGCAGGCCAAGGCTGACGGTAAACGTGTGGTCGGTTACGGCGCGGCGGCCAAGGGCAACACCTTGCTCAACTACGCCGGGGTCAAACCCGACCTGCTGGCCTGGGTCGCCGATGCCAACCCGCACAAGCAGGGCAAGTTCATGCCGGGGAGCCGCATTCCGATTGTGGCGCCGGCGCAGATTGATATCGATAAACCGGATTACGTGCTGGTGCTGCCATGGAACCTGCTGCACGAAGTCAGCCAGCAACTGGCGCAAGTGCGTCAGTGGGACGGCCGCTTCGTGATCGCCGTGCCTGAGTTGAAAGTGCTGTGAAGGTTCTGGTCACGGGCGCCACAGGCTTCGTCGGTCGGCATCTGGTCGCGGCGTTGCTGGCGCGTGGCTGCGCTGTTCGTGCGGTAGCGCGTAACGCGCAAACTGCGCAGGGCATGCCGTGGATCAACGACGTCGAATTCGTGAGCGCGGATATTCACGCCGCCGATCTCGATATCCACGCGTTGACCGATGGCATCGACGCGTTGGCGCATCTGGCCTGGCCGGGCTTGCCGAATTACCGGGCGCTGTTCCATTTCGAACACAACCTGATGGCCGATTACCGCTTTATCAAAAGTACGGTCGAGGCAGGCGTGAAGCAGGTTCTGGTGACCGGCACCTGTTTCGAATACGGCATGCAAAGTGGGCCACTCAGCGAGAACACCGAGCCACAGCCGAGCAATCCTTACGGTCTGGCCAAGCACACGCTGCACCTGTTTTTGCAAAATCTGCAGCAAGAGCACCCGTTTACTTTGCAGTGGGCGCGCCTGTTCTATTTGCACGGCGAAGGGCAGAACCCCAACAGTCTGTTGGCGGCGCTGGATCGGGCGATCGATGCCGGCGAGCCATCGTTCAACATGTCGGCGGGTGAGCAGTTACGCGATTTTCTGCCGATTGAAAACGCGGCCGGTTACCTCGCCGCGATCCTGCAAAAAACCGACTTCAACGGCGTGATCAATTGCGCCAGCGGCCAACCGGTCTCCGTGCGTGCGTTGGTCGAACAACGCCTGCGCGAACGCGACGTGTCGCTGCATCTGAACCTCGGCCACTACCCATACCCAACCCACGAACCGCTGGCGTTCTGGGCGGTGACCGAGCGTTTGCAACAGTTACTGGGAGAGCCGCAATGAAGCACGAGTTGTACCGGGTCACCGACCTGCCGGTGCTGCAGAACCGCACCTTTGCCGATGCCGCGTCGGCACAGGCCTCGGCCAGTGCCGACATGCTGTTGGTGCAGGACGAGCGCAGCGGTCTGATCTTCAACGCAGCGTTCGACGCCGACAAGCTCAGCTACGATGCCGATTACCAGAATGAGCAGGCGCATTCCGGGCAGTTCCAGAAGCACTTGAGTGACGTTGAAGGCATCATTGCCAAGCACTTCAAGGGGCAGGAGCTGATCGAAGTCGGCTGCGGCAAAGGCTATTTCCTTGAGTTGCTCAAGGGCCTCGGTTATTCGATCACCGGCATCGACCCGGCGTATGAAGGCGAAAGCGCCGACGTGATCAAGGCGCCGTTCACCCGTGGTCTCGGGCTCGCGGCAGACGCCATCGTCCTGCGCCATGTGCTGGAGCACATTCAGGATCCAGTGAGCTTCCTCGCCGAAATCGCCAACGCCAATCAGGGTGGGCAAATCTACATTGAAGTGCCTTGCTTCGACTGGATTCTCGAGCACAAAGCCTGGTTCGACCTGTTTTACGAACACGTCAATTATTTCCGCCTCGATGACCTGCGCCGGATGTTCGGCACCGTGCATGAGGCCGGTCACCTGTTCGGTGGCCAATACCTGTACATCGTCGCTGACCTGTCGACGTTGCGTCTGACCCCGGAACAACCGGTGCCGCGCCTTGCACTGCCTGACGGGTTCACTGCCAGCCTCGACCGTGCGGTGCAGATCATTCAGTCCGCCCCCGAGCAGGGTTCGGCGATCTGGGGCGCCTCGTCCAAAGGCGTGATCTATTCGCTGTTCCTGCAACGCGCAGGTGTGGCAGTGGATCGTGTGGTGGATATCAACCCGGCCAAGCAGGGGCGTTATCTGCCATTGAGCGGCGCACGGGTGTCCTCGCCACAAGAGGCGATGGACGCGCTGCCGCAAGGCGCCCACCTGTTTGTGATGAATTCCAATTACCTCGAAGAGATCAAGCGGATGACCGGTGGACGCTACGTCTATCACGCCGTCGACAGCGCTTCGTTTCAGTGACCCTTGAGATTATTAAAATGACCGACAACAGCATCAACCAAGCCTTCGAAGCCGAGTGCCGGGAACAGATTGCCCAGCAGGGTGACGACCAGAAACTGACCGGCCTGGCCCGTGATTTCTTCAACGAATCGGCCAAGCATAAATACAGCTACCACTTCTCGTGGATGGGCCGTCCGATCATCCAGTTGCCACAAGACATGATGGCCATGCAGGAGATCATCTGGCAGGTCAAACCGGATCTGGTCATCGAGTGCGGCATCGCCCACGGCGGTTCGATCATCTACTACGCCTCGTTGCTGGAGCTGCAAGGGCACGGCGAAGTGCTGGGCATCGACCTCGACATTCGTCCGCACAACCGCGAAGCGATCGAAAGCCACCCGATGGCCAAGCGCATCAAGATGATCGAAGGCTCGAGCATCGACGCCGGCATTGCCGCCCAGGTGCAGGCAGCGGCCAAAGGCAAGAAAGTCATTCTGGTTCTGGACTCCAACCACACCCACGATCACGTGCTGGAAGAGCTGCGTCTTTACGCACCGCTGGTGTCGGTCGACAGTTACTGCGTGGTCATGGACACCGTGGTTGAAGACATGCCGGCCGATTTCTTCCCGGATCGTCCATGGGGCCCGGGCGACAACCCGAAAACCGCCGTGTGGAAATACCTGGAAGAGAACCAGGATTTCGAGATCGACCAGCAGTTGCAGAACAAGCTGCTGATCACCGTGGCGCCGGACGGCTATCTGCGTCGCGTCCGTTAATTCGCAACATCACCAAGCGTTGTTTCGGCGAGTCGCCGGTTGTGGAGAGAAGTTATGCAAGGCAAGTACAGTTCTGAACTGGCGCTACCGCTCGATGAGCTATTGACCGTAGTCCTGATTACTCATAATCGGCCGGCGTTTTTGCGCCGGGCGGTGAAGTATTACAGCAGCTTGCCCTGCAGAATCATGGTGCTAGATTCGACACTCGAACGACCTGAAGGCGACTTCTCTGCCGTCGATTATCACCATGTGCCGCAGTTCGCGTACTGGGGCATGCAGGCCAAACTGGCCTATGGTGTCGAGCATCTGACCACGCCGTACATGGTGCTGGCGGCCGACGACGACTTCATCCTGCACGATTCGCTGGCAGAATCCGTTGGCTTCCTGCATGCCAACCCTGATTACGGTATGTGCCACGGCTATTGCCTGATGTACCTGTCACTGGCCCATGGCGTGAACTACTACCGCCGCGACAAGAAAGTCCAGGAAGACTATGCGTCAGAGCGGGCGCAGGATCGTGTCCTCGATTACATGAGCCAGTACATCCCGCCGTTCTACGCGGTGACCCGTACTGACCTGATGAAAAACTGGCATGCGGCGTTGCCGCCGGGGACCAATTTCCAGTGGCAGGAAATTGGCCACGTCTACTACCTGCTGGCCAGTGCCAAGGCGCGCATCCTGCCAATCCCGTACGTGGTGCGCGAGATCAACTACGGTGTCTCCGAGCACAATACCGATGTGTATCACTCGCTGACCTACGTCGACGCCAAATCGATCGCCGAACGCGAGGCCTTTGCCGAATTCCTCGTCTCGCTGCCTACCGCTATCGAAGGGCTGGATGCCGGCCAGGCCAAGGCCTTTGCCCTGGAGAGTTTCGAGGCAATGGCCGACAGTCTCAAGTCCGGTCGGGCGCTGACTGCCGAGCTGATTATCGAGTCGACCTGGAACCAGGAACTGAAGGCGCCGGATCGTCGTTTTGGTCCGTTGCAGTACGTCGAAATGCCGTTTTACAACCAGGCATTCTTCGATCGTCTGGAACAGTTCGAATTCATCTTGCACACGCTGCCGGCCGGTCGCATGCAACTGGAAGGGCTGGAAGGCGTGTGGACCCGTCAGGCGCACCTGTTGCAGGCGCGCAACAACGATACAGCGGAAAGTGTGCTGGACCGCTTGTGGCAGGCCCATGATCTCAATGCGTTCAACCAGACTGTGGTCAAACGTCTGGCGGCGCAACTGGACATCGTCGCAGACGAGACCGCCGCGCACTCGATGCACGAGTGGATCGCTCGCCTAGAAGCGCTGACGGTCGAAGATAATCAGCTGGCCTTCAATAAAATGAAATCCGGTCGTCTGTTGCAGTGGCTGGCGGCTCGCACACCGGCAATCAAACAACTCGAGTCGATTGGCCAACATCTGGCGACTGAAGGCGGTGGCCCGCAGTTCGGCATTTTCCTGCTCGACCTGGACAACGACATCGACAAGTTGCAGGTGTCGCTCGACAGCCTGCTCGAAGGTCACTGCAAAGCGTTCAGGATTGTCGTGTTCACCACCGGTGAAGCGCCGGCGGCGACGACCGCGCAAAACACTCTGCATTTTGTGCGTGTCACCCAAAGCAACGTTGTCGACAAGCTCAACCTCAGCGCTCAGCAGTCGCCAAGCGATTGGTTGCTGCTGGCTGAGGCGGGTGATCAGTTCACCGCCAGCGGCCTGTTGCGCGCCAGCCTGGAACTGATGTCTGCCGACGGTGTGCGTGCCGTCGCCACCGATGAAATCCAGCGCAAGGATAATGGCGCGCTGGTTGACGTATTCCGCCCGGGTTTCAATCTGGATCTGCTGCAAAGCGTACCGTCACTGATGGCGCGCCACTGGTTGATCCGCCGCGAAGTGTTGCTCGACGCCGGTGGTTATCAGGCTGACTTCAGCAAGGCGCTGGAGTTTGACTTGCTGCTGCGCATCATTGAGCAGGGCGGCCTCGACGGTCTCGCGCACCTCGACGAGCCGTTGCTGATCACTCAGGCGGCGGAACTGGAAGAAAACGCCCACGAACGCCAGGCGTTGCTGCGCCACTTGGGCAATCGCGGCTACAAAGCCAAGGTCACGTCGACGGTTCCGGGCACCTGGCAGATCGATTACCGCCACAGCGAACAGCCACTGGTGTCGATTATTCTGCCGGTCATCGACGATCTGCCGGTACTGCGCCGCTGCCTGGAAGGCGTGTTGCTCAGAACCCGTTACAGCCGTTATGAAGTGTTGCTGGCGGCAAACGCCCATCAATCGGCAGCGGTCAACGACTGGCTGGGCACACTGCGCCACGCCAAGGTCAATGTGTTGCGTGCCGATCAGTCGTTGAGCGAAGTCGCGTTGTACAACGCCGCCAGCGAGCAGGCTCAGGGTGAGTATCTGGTGCTGCTGGCCGCTGACAGTGAAGTCGTCAATCCGAACTGGATCGATTCGCTGCTCAACCACGCCCAGCGTCCGGAAGTGGGGATCGTCGGTGCCAAACTGGTCGACCGCGACGGCAACATTGCTCAGGCCGGTCTGATTCTTGGCCTGAACGATGGCGTGGGTTCGCCCTTCATCGGCGAAAAACACAGCGCAGACGGCTACATGCAGCGTTTGACTGTCGAGCAGAACTACTCGGCCGTGTCGAAGGTGTGTCTGATGGTGCGCAAAGAGCTGTTCAACGTTCTGGGCGGACTGGATGAGGTGACGTTCGCCGAAGGTTATGCCGATGTCGATCTGTGCCTCAAGGCCGGTCAGTCCGGTTACCTCACCGTGTGGACGCCGTTGGTGCAGGTGCTGCATACCGGCGAGCTGCCGCAGGCGCCGCAAGCACTGGCGGCATTGCGTGAGAAATGGAGCGGCGTCTTCGCCCAGGATCCGGCTTACAACGCCAACCTGGCTCTGACCGGCAAAGGTTTTACCTTGGGCGAAAACAGCTCGATCAATTGGGCTCAGTTGCTCGCTTAAGCGTGCCGGACAGGAATCAGCATATGTTCAACGGTAAATCGATTTTCATCTCCGGCGGCACCGGTTCGTTCGGGCGCAAATTCATCGCCCGCCTGCTTGAGCAATACCAGCCCAAGCGCGTGGTGGTGTTCTCCCGTGACGAGCTGAAGCAATACGAGATGCAGCAGACGTTCAACGCGCCCTGCATGCGTTACTTCATTGGTGATGTGCGTGACGCAGACCGTCTGCGTCAGGCCATGCGCGGCATCGACTACGTGGTGCATGCCGCCGCGTTGAAGCAGGTGCCGGCGGCGGAATACAACCCCACCGAATGCATTCGCACCAACGTCAATGGCGCGGAGAACATCATTGCTGCTGCCATCGACAACGGCGTGAAAAAAGTCGTGGCGCTGTCCACCGACAAGGCGGCCAGCCCGATCAATCTGTACGGCGCAACCAAATTGCTCTCGGACAAATTGTTCGTCGCCGCCAACAACATTGCCGGCGAGCAGGAAACCCGTTTTGCCGTGGTGCGCTACGGCAATGTCGCGGGCTCGCGTGGCTCGGTGGTGCCGTTCTTCAGCAAGTTGATTGCCGACGGCGCAGAGGAGTTGCCGATCACTGACGAACGCATGACGCGGTTCTGGATCACCCTCGACCACGGCGTGCAGTTTGTCCTCGACAGCTTTGCGCGCATGCACGGTGGCGAAGTGTTCGTGCCGAAGATTCCGTCGATCCGCATCGTCGATCTGGCGCGCGGCATGGCCGAACATCTGCCGCACAAGCACGTCGGCATCCGTCCCGGTGAAAAGCTCCATGAGTTGATGGTGCCGCTGGACGATGCACGGATGACTCTTGAGTTCGAGGATCACTACACCATCCAGCCGTCGATTCGCTTCACCAGCGTCGATGTCGATTTTGCCGTCGACAAACTCGGTGAGCAGGGGCGTGCCGTGAGCGAAGATTTCGAGTACCGCTCCGACACCAACCCGCATTTCCTTTCGGTCGGGCAGATCGCCGACCTGCACGCGAAGCTCTCGGCATGATTCCCTACGGTCGGCAGAGCCTCGATCAGGCAGACATCGATGCGGTCGTCGAGGTGCTGCAATCGGACTGGCTGACCCAGGGGCCGACCATCGAGCGCTTCGAGCAGGCGCTGGCCGAGCGTTGCCAGGCGGATTACGCCGTGGCGGTGTGCAACGCCACAGCGGCGCTGCACATTGCTTGCCTGGCCGCAGGCCTGGGGCCGGGCGATCGTTTGTGGACGACGCCTAACACCTTTCTCGCCTCGGCCAATTGCGGGCGTTATTGCGGCGCCGACGTTGATTTCGTCGACATTGATCCGCTGACCTGGAACCTTGATGCCTTCGCCCTCGAAGCGAAACTCGATCAGGCCGAGCAGGACGGCACTGTGCCGAAAGTGCTGGTCGCCGTGGCGTTCTCGGGGCAGAGCTGCGACATGCGCAAGATTGCCGCGCTGGCCGAACGCTACAACTTCACCGTGATCGAGGATGCCTCGCATGCCGTGGGCGCCAGTTATGCCGGGCGTCCGGTGGGCTGTGGTGAGTTCGCGGCAATGACCGTGTTCAGTTTTCATCCGGTGAAAATCATCACCAGTGCCGAAGGCGGCATGGTGTTGACCAACCGCCCGCACCTGGCCGAGCGCCTGCAACGCCTGCGCAGCCACGGCATGACCCGTGATCCGCAGCAAATGACCGAAGCCAGTCATGGCCCGTGGTACTACCAACAGGTCGAGCTGGGTTTCAATTACCGCATCACCGATATGCAGGCCGCGCTCGGGTTGTCGCAACTGAGCAAGCTGGACGATTTCATCGCCCGGCGTCGCGAGCTGGCGGCGCGTTACGATCGTCTGCTGGCGTACTTGCCGGTGACGCTGCCCAGCCCTCAGCCGGAGGCGGAGTCGGCGTGGCATCTGTACGTGATTCGCTTGCAGACCGAGCGCATCGGCCTCAGCCACCGTCAGGTGTTCGAAGGCTTGCGCACAGCCGGGATCGGCGTAAACCTGCACTATATTCCCGTGCATCTGCAGCCCTACTATCGTGATCTGGGTTTTGCCGAGGGCGATTTTCCCGAGGCCGAACGCTATTACGCCGAGGCCATCAGCTTGCCGCTGTACCCGTTGCTGAGTGATCAGCAGCAGGATTATGTAGTCGAGCAATTGCGTCGACTGACCGAATGAATACCGCCGTGGCGGTGGGTGAGACTGAGTCATGCGTGATCTGAGCGAGCAGGAAAAATTCTGGCAGGGTGAGTTCGGCAACCAGTACGTCGAGCGCAATATCGGCCAACCGCTGGTGGCCGCCAATCTCGCCTTGTTTGCCAAAGCGCTGAGTCGCGCCGGGCGCATTGAAAGTCTGGTCGAGTTGGGCACCAACGCCGGCAATAATTTGCAGGCGCTGCATCAGTTGCTGCCGCGTTGCGATCTGTTCGGCGTCGAGATCAATGACAGTGCCTGTGCGCAGGCACGGGCGTTGAACATCGCGCAGATCTGGCATGGCTCGCTGTTCGATTTCCCGCGCGAGCGCCGATATGACCTGACGCTGAGCAAGGGCGTGCTGATTCACTTGGCTCCGGAACTGCTGCCGACCGCATACGCGCAGTTGTATGAGTTGAGTCAGCGCTACATTCTGATCGCCGAGTATTACAACCCGGCACCGGTGGAAGTGTCCTATCGCGGTAACAGCGGCAAGCTGTTCAAGCGCGATTTCGCCGGTGAAATGCTTGATCGCTACCCTGATCTGCAGCTGCTGGATTACGGCTTTGTTTACCATCGTGACCCGCAGTTCCCGGCGGATGACGTCACCTGGTTCCTGTTGGAAAAACGTCCTTGAGCAACGTTGCAATCATCCCGGCACGCGGGGGCAGCAAACGCATCCCGCGCAAGAATCTGTTGCCGTTCGACGGCGTGCCGATGATTGTCCGTTCGATCCGCACTGCGCTGGAGTCGGGGGTGTTCGATCAGGTCGTGGTCAGCACCGACGATGTCGAGATTGCCGATGTCGCACGCGCGCAGGGCGCGCAGGTGCCATTCCTGCGCCCGGCGGAACTGGCCGATGATTTCACCGGTACGGCGGCAGTGATCGTGCATGCATTGCAGCAACTGCCAGCCTTCGATTACGCCTGCTGTGTGTACGCCACTGCGCCGCTGTTGCAGGCGCGCTATTTGCGTCAGGGACTGGAATTGCTGGAACAGCATCCCGACCGCTCCTTTGCGTTTTCCGTGTGCAGTTTCGGGTTTCCGGTGCAGCGTGCGCTGACGCTGGACGGGCAGGGCGCGCTGACTGCGCTGTATCCCGAATTTCGTCATACCCGCTCGCAGGATCTGCCCGAAGCGTTTCAGGATGCCGGGCAGTTCTACTGGGGCCGCAGTGAGGCCTGGTTGCGTGGCGAGGTGGTCTATTCGCCGGCCAGTCTGCCGGTGGTTCTGCCCCGGCATCTGGTGCAGGACATCGACACGCCCGAAGACTGGACGCGCGCCGAATACTTGTACGCCGCGCTCAAGGCGGGCGGAGAGCTGCAATGAGAGTGCTGATTCGCGCCGACGCCTCGCCGACCATTGGCAGTGGCCATATCGCCCGTTGCCTGACGCTGGCGCGGGTGTTGCGCGGGCAAGGCAGCCATGTCGCGTTTGCCTGCCGGCAATTGCCGGGGCATCGGCTGGAGGCGCTGAGCGGCGAAGGGTTTGAAACTTTTGCGTTACCCGATCGCTACCCCGCTGAAGACCCACAGCAAGCCATCGAATCGATGCTGCCGTGGCAGGCCGATATCGATGCACTGGGTCTGTTGCTGGACGGCCATGCCGAGTTCGACTGGATCATCGTCGATCATTACGGCCTCGATCATCACTGGCAAACCGCTGCACGCCGCTGGGCGCATCGCATCGCGGCGGTGGATGATCTGGCGACCCGGCGCTACAGCGTTGATCTGTTGCTCAATCAGAACTTGTCCGGCCTCAGCGAAAACTACACACCGTTGCTGCCTGAGGGTTGCCGCACGTTGCTCGGCCCGCGCTACGCCATGCTGCGCGAAGAGTTCAATTGCCCGGCCATCGAGATAAAACCCACGGCTCGCCGGGTACTGGTGAATTTCGGTGGCTTCGATACGGCGATGCAGACGCATCACGCGATGCTCGCTCTCGCTGATTTCAACCAGTTGCAGGTGGATTTTGTCGCCGGTGCCGACAACCCGGCGTGGGCGCAGATGCAGGCGATGGCCGAGACGCGGCCGAACTGGCGCCTGCACAGTTTCGTCACTGATTTCTACCAGCGCATGAGCGAAGCCGATCTGTTTATCGGCGCTGGCGGCGGTACCAGTTGGGAGCGTGCGGCGCTGGGCTTGCCGACGATCTGTATTGCGGTGTCGAACAACCAACAGGTCAACGGCGAAGTCATGGCTGCTGCGGGGGCGCATGTGTTCATGGGCGCCCGTGAGCAGGTCAGTGTCGAGCAATTGCGTGACGCTGTCGGCTTCGTCGTGGGCAATCATTTTCTACGCCAGAGCCTGGCCCAGCGTTCGCGGCAACTGGTCGATGGTCGCGGCGCCGAGCGCGTCGCGGCAGCACTGGCCGGCGCGGTGCTCAAGCTGCGCCCGGCGACGCTGGACGATGCGCAGTTGCTGTTCGAGGGGCGTAATGCCGAAGTTGTGCGGCGCTGGTCGCCGGAGACTGGCGCGATCGATTGGGAGCAACACCTCAACTGGCTGACGGCGAGTTTGCGTAATCCGCAGCGGTTGCTGTTGATCGCCGAGGCGGACGATGGCGCCGTCGGTGTTGTGCGTTATGACCTGCGCGGATTCGAAGCCGAAGTCTCGATCTACCTGCTGCAAGGGCGTTTCGGCCTCGGCTGGGGCAGGGCGCTATTGACCCGTGGGCAGGCATTTGTCGCCGCGCACTGGCCACAACTGACGGTCATCAACGCCTGCGTCCTGCCGGACAATCTGCCCTCATTGAATGTGTTTCGTGACGCCGGGTTTACCCAAGGGGCCTGTGCGTTCACCCGTGTGTTGAAGGATCACCCCCATGCCTAGTTTCAAGATTGGCCACCGCTCGATCGGTGCCGACGCGCCGCCCTTCATCATTGCCGAGATGAGTGGCAACCATAACCAGTCGCTGGACGTGGCTTTGCAAATCGTCGAGGCCGCGGCCAAGGCCGGCGCGCATGCCTTGAAGCTGCAAACCTACACCGCCGACACGATGACCCTGGATCTGGCCGAAGGCGAGTTCTTCATCAAGGATCCGGGCAGTCTGTGGGCGGGTACTTCGCTCTATGACTTGTATGAAAAAGCCCATACACCGTGGGAGTGGCATGCACCGATTTTTGCCCGCGCAAAAGAACTCGGCATGCTCGCGTTCTCGACACCGTTCGATGACACGGCCGTAGACTTTCTCGAAAGCCTTGATGTACCGGCCTACAAGATTGCCAGTTTCGAAAACACCGACTTGCCGTTGATCCGCCGCGTGGCCGCCACTGGCAAGCCGCTGATCATCTCCACGGGCATGGCCAGCATCGCCGAACTGGATGAAACCGTGCGCGCCGCCCGCGAGGCCGGGTGCAAGGACCTGGTGCTGCTCAAATGCACCAGCACCTACCCGGCGACGCCGCTCAACAGCAACGTGCGCACAATTCCCCATCTGCGTGAGTTGTTCGGTTGTGAGGTGGGGCTTTCCGATCACTCGATGGGCGTTGGCGTGTCGGTGGCAGCCGTGGCGCTTGGCGCGACGGTGGTGGAAAAACACTTCACCCTCGACCGTTCGGCGGGTGGCGTCGATGCGAGCTTCTCGCTGGAACCGGCAGAAATGGCCAGTCTGGTGGTGGAAACCGAACGTGCCTGGCAGGCCTTGGGTCAGGTGCGTTATGGCGCCACCGATGCCGAACTGAAATCGGTGGTGTATCGCCGTTCGCTGTACGTCACTGCCGACATGGCCGCCGGTGACACCTTTAGCGGGGACAATCTGCGCGCCATTCGCCCTGGTCTCGGTCTGCCGCCCAAGCACACCGACGCCGTACTCGGCCGCCGCGCCCGTGCACCGATCAAGCGCGGCACGCCGCTGGACTGGTCGTTGGTCGAATAACCCGATCTGCACCGATTCGGCAAAATAGCGTGACCTGCGAGTCATAACGCGCATCTTCACTGTATTGTATTGATCGGGGAGATGGCGCCTGGCTCGTTTTCGATTCCAGTGATAGCCCTTTGCGCTCCCCGTGGCTGCCCGTTGTGGCGGCCGTTTTCTGTTTGTCGGCGCCCCTCGAAATCCTTGCGAGCGGTGGTCTTGGGCTGTTTTTTATTGGGAAGCCGTAATGATTGGCATAAAAAGCATTGCGAGCTACGTTCCTGTAGCCGGCGTGGACAATTACGCACAAGGTGCAAAATTCGAGAAGGATGAAGAATTCATCCTTGGCAAGATCGGCTCGGCATTCCTGCCGCGCAAAGACGCTGAACAAGAAACTTCCGATCTGTGCGTGGAGGCGGCCAATGCGCTGTTTGCCAGCAACCCTGAACTGAAACGTGAATCGATCGACGCCTTGATCGTCGTCACGCAGAACGGTGACGAAGAAGGCCTGCCGCACACCGCAGCGATCGTGCAGGACAAACTCGGTCTGCCGACCAACGTTGCCGCGTTCGACATTTCCCTGGGCTGCTCCGGTTATGTCTACGGCATCTACGCGATCAAGGGTTTCATGGAAGCCGCCGGCCTGAAGAACGGCCTGCTGATCACCGCTGACCCGTATTCGAAAATCGTCGACCCGGAAGACCGCAACACCACCATGCTGTTTGGCGATGCCGCGACCGCTACGTGGATGGGTGAAGATCCGACCTGGGCGCTGGGCAAGGCCAAGTTCGGCACTGACGGTTCCGGCGCACCGCATTTGAAGGTGACCGATGGCGTGTTCTTCATGAACGGTCGTCAGGTCTTCAACTTTGCGTTGCTGAAGGTGCCGGCACACTTGCACGAACTGCTCGATGACTCCGGTCTGAAGGCCGATGACATCGATGCCTTCTGCATTCACCAGGGCAGCGCGGCGATTGTCGATGCCGTGGCGCGGCGTTTCGAAGGGGAGCCGGAGAAGTTCATCAAGGACATGGTCGAGACCGGCAATACCGTGTCGTCGAGCATTCCGTTGCTGCTGGAAAAGCACGTCATCGATTCCGACTGGCAGCGAATTGCGCTGAGCGGTTTCGGTGTCGGTCTGTCGTGGGGCTCGGCGATCATCTATCGTCCTTGAGTCTGAGCAAAAACGGCGGATACAAAAATAGCGTTCAAGGTTAACCTTGAACGCTATTTTTTTGCCTGAAGAGGGAGCGCGAGGCGCCATGAGCGAGTTTTTTCAAGCCAATGCCGAGGTGTTGCAGCGGCGCTGGCCGGCGCTGTTCGAGCGACTGATGGCGGAAGACAGTGCGGCCGTTCCCGCTCAATTGGTTGAGGGGCTTGGCTCGACGCTGAGCATCAACGGCGTTCAACTGACCAGCCGCCATGACCGCCTTCATGAAGCGCGGATTCAAGCGTCCAGCCTGCCCGACCAAGCGCAATTGCATGTCTATGGCACTGGCCTCGGCGATTTGCCCGGGGTGCTGCTTGAGCGCACGGGACTGCAACGCTTGTATGTGCACATCCTCAACGGCGCGTTGTTTGCGCTGGTGGTGCAACTGCTCGATCAGCGTCAGTGGCTGGAAGATCCGCGCGTCGAGTTGTTTTATGCCGGTGATCACGCGGATTTTTTCACGCCGTTTTTTGCCTTGCCTGCCGAGATGCTGCTGGCTGACGACTTCAACGCGAAAGTGCGTGATCGCTTGGTCAGTGAAGTGCACCTGAGCTTCAACAATCGGGATTTCGATCCGCAGTCACCGGAGATTCAACAGCGTTTGCAGGCGTGCCTGCCCGTGCTGCTCGCCGATGCGGATGTGGCGCAGTTGTTCGGCACGTGTGCGGGGCGGGAAATCTACGTGATCGCCACCGGGCCGACACTGGAGCAGCATTATCAGCGCCTGGCGGCAATCCGTCAGCGCGCCGAACGCCCATTGTTCATCTGTGTCGACACCGCGTATCGACCGCTGCGCGAGCACGGGATTGTGCCTGACCTGGTGGTGAGCATTGATCAGCGCATCAGTTTTCGTCATCTGCCCTTCGAGGAGTCCGACGGCATCCCGCTGGTGTATCTGCCGATGAGCGATCCGGCGGTGTTGAAGGCGTGGAAGGGCAAGCGTTACGGTGGTTATTCCGCGAGTCCGATCTACGCGAACCTGCGTGAGCAGCATCCGCGAGCGCAGCTGCACGTGGGCGGCAGTGTGATTCACCCGGCGGTGGATCTGGCGGTAAAGATGGGTGCCACCGGCATCACGCTGTTTGGCGCAGACTTCGCCTTCCCGATGAACAAGACCCATGCTGGCTGGAACGACGGTGATCTGGGGCCGCCAGTGAATCAGGCGCGACATTGGGTGCGCGATGGCCATGGCCAACGGGTCAGCACGCAACTCAATTTTCGCGGTTATCTGTGTGTGCTGGAGCGCTATATCGCTGCGCATCCACAGGTCGCGTTTCTCAACAGCAGCCGCTCCGGGGCGCTAATCGCCGGAACCGGTTTCAACCCGGAGTTTGTGCAATGAGTGCGCTGAGCCTCTGTAAGGATGAATGTCGCCAGTGTGCGGGTTTGTTTCGCCTCGGGCGCGATGTCGAGGCGGCGCTGACGATGGTCGATGTGTTTGAAAAGGCCCAGCAATGTTTAGCGTCTGCCCCGGCAGAGGTTCAGCAGGTGTGGGCGCAGCTGTTACTGCAAATGCTCGAATGCCAGGAGCGCCAGGACTGGTTGGGGCTGGCTGACTCTATGGAGTACGAACTGGTGGATTTGCTCGCAAGTGCGCCGGTCTGAGTCGTGCCGACTGCACTGGCCCGCAGGTTTGCGCGGCAGTCGGTTTTATGACGTCATTTTTTCGCGGTGGATGGGCTGCTAAGTCTTTGTTTTCTTGGGGGTGGCAGGGTGATGGCAAATTTTTTTCAAAAAGCCCTCAAGCAACCTGCAAACCCGACGATAACTATTACGAAGGTTCTCTAGGCCATACCCGGCGGTTGCCAGGGCCGGAAGCCGCAGTACCCAACCAACGAGGAATTCGTCATGGCTTTAACAGTAAACACCAACACCACGTCGTTGAACGTTCAGAAAAACCTGAACCGCGCTTCCGACGCTCTGTCGACTTCGATGCAGCGCCTGTCTTCCGGCCTGAAAATCAACAGCGCTAAAGACGACGCCGCTGGCCTGCAAATCTCCAACCGTATGTCTTCCCAGATCCGCGGTAACACCCAGGCCATCCAGAACGCCAACGACGGTATCTCCGTAGCTCAGACCGCTGAAGGCGCTCTGCAAGCCACTACCGACATTCTGCAGCGTATGCGTGAACTGGCTGTTAAAGCACGTAACGGTACCAACGGCACTGCTGACCAGACCGCTACCAACGCTGAATTCGCTCAGATGTCCGACGAGATCACCCGTATCTCGGCTTCGACCAACCTGAACGGCAAAAACCTGCTGGACGGTTCGGCTGGTACTGTGACCCTGCAAGTGGGCGCAAACACCGGTTCGGCTAACCACATCGACCTGGTTCTGAGCTCCAAGTTCGACGCAGTAAGCCTGTCGGTAGGCAGCGGTACTCTGTCCCTGACCGGTGCTAGCGTTTCTGGCGCTGCTACCAACATCGACAACGCTATCACTGCAATCGACGCCGCTATCGCTGCAATCGGTTCGACTCGTGCCAGCCTGGGTGCTTCGCAAAACCGTCTGACCAGCACCATCCAGAACTTGCAGAACATCACCGAGAACACCACTGCTGCACAAGGTCGCGTACAAGATACCGACTTCGCCGCAGAGACTGCTAACCTGACCAAGCAGCAAACCCTGCAACAGGCTTCGACCTCTGTTCTGGCTCAAGCCAACCAACTGCCTTCCGCTGTACTGAAGCTGCTTCAGTAATTCGGAATGAGTTTGAGCGGGGGAGTGCGCTTGTCGCGCTCTCTCGCTTTTTTCGTTAAGAGGTGATGGGCATGGACATGAGCGTCAAGCTTAACGTGTCTTATCCGGCTCCCAAGCCAGCGACACCTGTTGCTGACAAGCCGTCAGAGACGCCAAAAGTCGCGAAGGCCGATGCTCCGGTTGCTGACAAAAGTCAGGACACGGATGACGCCAAGTTGAAACTGGCAGTGCAGGAGATCGAGAAGTTCGTTCAATCGATCAAGCGCAATCTGGAGTTCTCGATCGATGAGCATTCCGGTAAGGTCATCGTCAAGGTGATCGCAAGCGAGACGGGTGAGGTCGTTCGACAGATTCCCTCCGCAGAAGCCCTCAAGCTGGCAGACAGCCTCGCCAATGCGAGCCACGTATTGTTCGACGCCAAAGTCTGATAGCTGGCATGAATAATGTTTGTACGTTCTCAGGACGCGTGTAACGGTCAAAAGAATGGCAACAATCTGAAGGGAGATGCACATGGCAAGTCCAATTCTACCGGGTTCCGGACTGGGTTCCGGCCTGGACATCGGCGCGATCGTGACCGCGCTGGTCAACGCCGACAAGTCTGCCAAGCAGACGCAGATCGACACTCAGACGAAAACCAACTCGCTGAAGATTTCCGGTGTCGGTTCGCTGAAAAGCGCACTGGCGGCGTATCAGAAGGCGATGACCGACCTTAATAAAGCGTCGAGCCCGGCATTTGCCGGTTTTACCGCAACGTCGGACACACCAACGATTGTCGGTGCAACATCGGACAAAACGGCCGTACCGGGTACTTACAGCGTTGTCGTGAAGAATCTGGCCACCGGCTCGAAAGTCGCCAGTGCCGCATTTGCCGGCGGTGCCGCCAGTGCCATTCCGAGTGGTACTCTGAAAATCAGTCAGAATGGCATTGATTACAATGTTGCGATTCCGGCCAATGCCACTTTGCAGTCCACGCGGGACGCGATCAACACGGCGCAGGCCAGCAACGGTATTTCCGCCAACATCGTGACGGACAGCAGCGGTTCTTCGCGCCTGGTGCTGAGCTCGAACAAGACGGGCGCCGGCATGGACCTGCAGGTCAGCGGTATCGCTGGTCTTGAGATCGATGGCACCCAGGAAATGGGTGACAATCCGGCGGCAGGCGCTTCCGGAGCGGTCGGCAAGGTCGCCAAAGATGCAAACCTCACCATTGACGGACTGGCTGTCAGCAGCAAGACCAACACGGTGACGGGCGCCATCAGCGGCATGACGCTGAATCTGGTTGCTGCGAGCCCTGTCGTCAACGGCACCGCAACCCCGGCGACGGTTTCGGTTGCGACCAATACCGCCGGTATCCAGACGTCGCTGCAAACGTTCATCGATGCCTACAACACCCTGAGGAAAACCGTCGACACGCTGTCCAAGGCAACGCCGGACGCCGATGGCAATCTGACCGTTTCATCGGCTTTCACCGGTGACGCGCTGCCGCGCTCGTTGATGGCTGATGTGCGTGCTCAGCTGACGGATCCAGGGGCTGGCGGCCAAGGGCAATTGTCCGTGCTGTCGCAGATGGGTGTTTTGACTGACAGCAAAACCGGTTTGCTGACGCTCGACACGGCGGTGTTCAACAAGCGTATGGAAATCCCGGGCATGGCTGGTCAGGTTCAACAACTGTTCAGTGGTACCGACGCCAAAAATGGTCTGTTGGCACGCATGAACGCGGCGGTTGATCCGTACGTCAAGACCGGTGGCCTGCTCGATCAGCGCAGTTCCAACCTGACGAACATCACCACGGCCCTGCAAAAGCAGCAGACGGCCCTGGACTTGCGCGTCGATAACCTGACGAAGACGCTGACGGCCAAATACAACGCCATGGACCTGCTGGTCGGGCAGATGAAAGCAACGGCGAGTAATATCACGTCGTTCTTCAGCTCCCTGAATGCTCAGCAGTCCGCGAAGTAACAGGCAGTAACGACAAAAACCCGGCTACGCTTTATCGGCGTGCGCCGGGTTTTTGTCTTTTGATCTAAAGTTCTGTGATTCGATGGCGATACACTGGTTATACGAGTCATTGTGGCAATGAGGTAGAACATGAATCCGATGTTAGCCCTTCGGCAGTACCAGAAAGTCGGCGCACACGCTCAGACATCCGAAGCGAGCCCGCACCGTCTGGTGCAAATGTTGATGGAAGGTGGACTGGCCCGAATCGCTCAGGCCAAAGGCGCCATCGAGCGCAAGGACATTCCTGGCAAGTGCACTTCGATCAGCAAGGCGATTGGCATTGTCAGCGGTCTGCGCGAAGGCCTCGATCTGGAGAACAGCGCAGACACCCTGGCTGATCTGGACGGGCTGTACATCTACATGATGAAGCGCCTCGCCGAGGCGAACATCAGCAGCGATCCGCGCATTCTCGATGAGGTTGCAGGCTTGCTGAGCACGGTGAAAGAAGGCTGGGATGCCATTGCTCCTGTGCCAGCTCCGCAGTTCTGAAGGAGATCGTCATGAGTCTTGTATTGCAGCGAATCGCCGATACCCGTGAAGCGTTGGTCACTGCGCTGGCCGAACGCAACTGGGAAGCCATTGGCGAGCTGGATCTGGCTTGCCGTTCCTGTATGGAAGACGTCATGGCTGAAGCTGCGCTGGATGAAGATGCGCTGCGCAACAATCTTGAGGAGCTGCTGCACGTCTACAAAGAGCTTCTTGAGGTGGCGATGGGTGAGCGGCAGGCGATAGCCAACGAGATGTCGCAGATCACCCAAGCGCAAAAGGCGGCAAAGGTTTACCATCTGTTTGGTTAATTAACCTCCAGTTAATCCAGACATGTGCGCCATAAATTTGACTGTGCACGGTTTTTTGACTTAACTAGTGGCTGTTTTCAGATTTCAGGCGTCTACAGGCACATGGTGTCCTGCAAGCGTCTCGCTTGCCCCTAATTTCGGGCATTGAGTTGACTAGGGAAGTTGCTATTGCATGTGGCGTGAAACCAAAATTCTGCTGATCGATGACGATAGCGTCCGCCGCCGCGACCTGGCGGTGATTCTAAATTTTCTCGGCGAAGAAAATTTACCCTGCGGCAGCCATGACTGGCAGCAGGCAGTCGGCTCTTTGTCGTCTAGTCGTGAGGTCATTTGCGTACTGATCGGGACCGTCAATGCTCCTGGTGCGCTTTTGGGCTTGCTAAAGACACTCTCAACCTGGGATGAGTTCCTTCCGGTTTTGTTGATGGGCGATAATTCTTCCGTTGACTTGCCTGAAGACCAGCGTCGCCGCGTGCTTTCGACCCTCGAAATGCCGCCCAGCTACAGCAAATTGCTCGACTCCCTGCACCGTGCCCAGGTCTATCGCGAGATGTATGACCAGGCCCGCGAGCGCGGTCGTCATCGCGAACCCAATCTGTTCCGCAGCCTGGTCGGCACCAGCCGGGCGATCCAGCACGTGCGCCAGATGATGCAGCAAGTGGCCGACACCGACGCCAGCGTGCTGATCCTCGGCGAGTCCGGGACCGGCAAGGAAGTGGTTGCGCGTAACCTGCATTACCATTCCAAACGTCGCGATGCGCCATTCGTTCCGGTCAACTGCGGGGCGATCCCGGCAGAGCTGCTCGAAAGCGAATTGTTCGGCCACGAGAAGGGCGCCTTCACCGGCGCGATCACCAGCCGTGCCGGCCGCTTCGAACTGGCCAACGGCGGTACGCTGTTCCTCGACGAAATCGGCGACATGCCGCTGCCGATGCAGGTCAAACTGCTGCGCGTCCTGCAGGAGCGCACCTTCGAGCGCGTGGGCAGCAACAAGACCCAAAGCGTTGACGTGCGCATCATTGCGGCGACGCACAAGAATCTCGAAAGCATGATCGAGATCGGCACTTTCCGCGAAGACCTCTACTATCGCCTGAACGTGTTCCCGATCGAGATGGCGCCGCTGCGTGAGCGCGTCGAAGATATTCCGTTGCTGATGAACGAGCTGATCTCGCGCATGGAGCACGAGAAGCGCGGTTCGATCCGCTTCAACTCGGCGGCGATCATGTCGCTGTGCCGTCACGGCTGGCCGGGCAACGTCCGCGAACTGGCCAACCTGGTGGAGCGCATGGCAATCATGCATCCGTACGGGGTGATCGGCGTGGTCGAGTTGCCGAAGAAATTCCGCTACGTCGACGACGAAGACGAGCAAATGGTCGACAGCCTGCGCAGCGATCTCGAAGAGCGCGTGCCGATCAATGGCCATACGCCGGACTTCACTGCCAACGCCATGCTGCCGCCGGAAGGTCTGGACCTGAAGGACTACCTCGGCGGTCTGGAGCAGGGCCTGATTCAGCAGGCGCTGGACGATGCCAATGGCATTGTGGCGCGTGCGGCTGAACGCCTGCGTATCCGTCGGACCACCCTGGTCGAGAAGATGCGCAAGTACGGCATGAGCCGGCGCGATGGGGATGAACAGGCGGATGATTGACGCCTGTTTTTCAACTGCTTCATTTATAAGCAGTTTTTTTTAGGCACGGGTATTGCTACAGCCCTCGCAACGTTCCGTTTAACTGACGGTCAGCCAAGCGAGAAAGCACAATGCCCCAAGCCCAGATGTCCTCTGCCTCCAGTCCCGAGGGGCAGCCGTCCTCCGTAGAGCAGGCAAGCCGACAGGGCCTTGAGCAGGCATTCGAGCTGTTCAGCCAGATGTCCAGCCAGTTGACGGACTCCTACAGCATGCTTGAAGCGCGGGTAACCGAGCTCAAAGGTGAGCTGGCGGTGGTCAGTGCCCAGCGTATGCAGGAGCTGGCGGAAAAAGAACGCTTGGCCAACCGTCTGCAAAACCTCCTTGATCTGTTGCCCGGTGGCGTCATCGTCATCGACGGTCACGGCCGGGTGCGCGAAGCCAATCCGGCGGCCATCGAACTGCTCGGTCTGCCGCTCGAGGGCGAGATGTGGCGCCATGTGATTGCGCGCTGCTTCGCCCCGCGTGAAGACGACGGTCATGAAATTTCCCTGAAAAACGGTCGACGCCTGTCGATTGCCACCCGCTCGCTGGATGCCGAGCCGGGGCAATTGGTGCTGCTCAACGACCTGACAGAAACCCGTCATCTGCAGGATCAGCTGGCGCGCCACGAGCGTTTGTCTTCGCTTGGCCGCATGGTCGCCTCGCTGGCCCATCAGATCCGCACGCCGCTGTCCGCGGCGTTGCTCTACGCCAGTCATTTGACTGAGCAGCAATTGCCGGTCGCCACCCAGCAGCGTTTTGCCGGGCGCCTGAAAGAGCGTCTGCATGAGCTGGAGCACCAGGTGCGCGACATGCTGGTGTTCGCTCGCGGTGAGTTGCCGCTGACCGATCGCCTCACCCCCAATGCCTTGATGCAGGCGCTGCAAGCGGCGGCGCTGACCCATGTGCAGGATCTGCCAATCCGCTGGCAGTGCGACAGCCATGCCGGCGAACTGCTGTGCAATCGCGACACGCTGGTCGGGGCGCTGTTGAATTTGATCGAGAATGCGATTCAGGCCAGTGCCGGCGACGTGCGCCTGAAAGTCCACTGCTACACCCGCGACAACACGCTGCGCCTGAGCATCAGCGACAGTGGCAGCGGGATCGAGGCCGCAGTTCTGGCGCGACTCGGCGAGCCTTTTTTTACGACCAAAGTCACCGGTACCGGCCTGGGCCTGACCGTGGTCAAGGCCGTGGCCCGGGCGCATCAGGGAGAATTGCGCCTGCGTTCGCGCGTTGGGCGCGGCACGTGCGCGCAGGTCATCCTGCCGCTGTTTTCCGCTGTACAGGGAGCTGAGTGAAAGACATGGGCATCAAGGTTTTGCTGGTCGAGGATGACCGCTCGTTGCGCGAGGCACTGGCGGATACGTTGTTGCTGGCCGGCCACGATTACCACGCGGTCGGTTGCGCTGAAGACGCGCTGACGGCAGTGTCGCGCGAGGCGTTCAGTCTGGTGGTCAGTGACGTCAACATGCCCGGCATGGATGGTCATCAATTGCTTGCCCTGCTGCGTGCCCGTCAGCCGCAATTACCCGTGTTACTGATGACGGCCCACGGCGCGGTCGAGCGTGCAGTCGATGCGATGCGTCAGGGCGCGGCGGACTATCTGGTCAAACCGTTCGAGCCCAAGGCGTTGCTGGATCTGGTGGCGCGGCATGCGCTGGGCAATATTGGCTTGAGCGAAAGTGAAGGCCCTATCGCCGTCGAACCGGCCAGTGCGCAACTTCTCGAATTGGCTGCACGAGTGGCACGCAGCGATTCCACGGTGCTGATCTCCGGCGAATCCGGTACGGGTAAAGAAGTGCTGGCGCGCTATATTCATCAGCAATCCCATCGCGCCAGTCAGCCGTTCATTGCGATCAACTGCGCGGCGATCCCTGACAACATGCTCGAAGCGACCCTGTTCGGCCACGAGAAAGGCTCGTTCACCGGCGCCATCGCCGCGCAGGCCGGCAAGTTCGAACAGGCTGACGGCGGCACGTTGCTGCTCGACGAAATTTCCGAAATGCCCCTTGGCCTGCAAGCCAAACTACTGCGTGTGTTGCAGGAGCGCGAAGTCGAGCGCGTGGGTGCGCGCAAGCCGATCGCCCTGGATATTCGCGTGGTCGCCACCACTAACCGCGATCTGGCGGGCGAAGTGGCGGCGGGGCGTTTCCGTGAAGACCTTTATTACCGTTTGTCGGTTTTCCCGCTGGCCTGGCGTCCACTTCGCGAGCGCACTGCCGATATCCTGCCGCTGGCCGAAAGGTTGCTGGCCAAACACGTCAATAAAATGAAGCACGCCGCAGCGAAACTCTCGCCTGACGCACAAGCCTGCCTGACCGCGTACCCGTGGCCGGGCAATGTGCGTGAACTGGATAACGCGATTCAGCGTGCGCTGATCTTGCAGCAGGGCGGTTTGATTCAGCCGCAGGATTTCTGTCTGGCAGGTCCCGTGACGTACACCGCAGTGCCCGTCGCCGCGCCGCTGTCTTCGGTTATTCGCGAGGTGGAAATCGATACCGATTGCGCCGGTGCACTGGGTGATGACCTGCGCCGCCGGGAGTTTCAGATGATCATCGACACCCTGCGCGCCGAGCGTGGACGACGTAAGGAAGCCGCGGAAAAACTCGGCATCAGCCCGCGCACCCTGCGCTACAAACTGGCGCAAATGCGTGATGCCGGGATGGACGTCGAAGGCTATTTGTTCGCCACCTGAGCCGTGCTGCCAAAAGTTGAAAATGCTTTTCTGAAAGGGGTGCCCATGAGCTGGCACCCTTGTTGCTAATACCTGTGTACCCGCCGAGTGAGTGTCAAAAAATTGCGGGCCGCCCAAGAGAGTAGACCATGAGCCAAGGTATTGAATTTAATCGGTTGATGACAGACATGAAGGCCATGAAGCTGGATGCCATGTCTGCACCGAAATCGACGACCGCTGTCCCTGAACTGGCGGGCAGCAGCTTTTCCGACATGCTCGGTCAGGCGATCAACAAGGTCAGCGATACCCAGCAGGCATCGACTCAGTTGGCCAACGCATTTGAAGTGGGTAAAAGCGGCGTCGATCTGACGGACGTGATGATCGCTTCGCAAAAAGCCAGCGTGTCGTTCCAGGCTCTGACCCAGGTGCGCAACAAGCTGGTTCAGGCTTATCAAGACATCATGCAGATGCCGGTTTAAGGACGAGATTGAGTCATGGCAGAAGCAGTCGCCGATAACGTTCCGGCCAAGGCCACCCCGATAGACGGCAAACCGCCGCTGTTCGGCCTGTCCTTCCTGGAAAACCTCTCCGAGATGACCGTGCTGCGTCAGGTGGGCCTGTTGGTCGGCCTGGCTGCGAGCGTGGCGATTGGCTTTGCCGTGGTGCTGTGGTCGCAGCAGCCGGATTACCGTCCGTTGTACGGCAGCCTTGCCGGCATGGACGCCAAGCAGGTCATGGAGACCCTGGCCGCCGCCGACATTCCTTACAACGTCGAACCTAACTCCGGTGCCTTGCTGGTCAAGGCCGATGACTTGTCCCGTGCGCGGATGAAACTCGCTGCTGCTGGTGTCACTCCCAGCGACGGCAATATCGGTTTCGAAATCCTCGACAAGGAACAGGGGCTGGGCACCAGCCAGTTCATGGAAGCGACGCGTTATCGTCGCGGCCTCGAAGGTGAACTGGCGCGGACCATTTCCAGCCTGAACAACGTCAAGGGTGCCCGTGTGCATCTGGCGATTCCGAAGAGTTCGGTGTTCGTGCGTGATGAGCGCAAGCCAAGTGCTTCGGTATTGGTTGAGCTGTATTCCGGCCGTTCGCTGGAGCCAGGCCAGGTCATTGCGATCATCAATCTGGTGGCGACCTCCGTTCCCGAGCTGAGCAAATCGCAGATCACCGTCGTCGACCAGAAGGGCACCTTGCTCTCTGATCAGGCGGAGAACTCCGAAATGACCATGGCCGGCAAGCAGTTCGATTACAGCCGTCGCGTGGAAAGCATGCTCACCCAGCGTGTGCACAACATCCTGCAGCCAGTACTGGGCAACGATCGCTACAAGGCTGAGGTCTCGGCCGATATCGATTTCAACGCCGTCGAGTCCACCGCCGAGCAGTTCAACCCGGATCAACCGGCGTTGCGCAGCGAGCAGTCGGTCAACGAACAACGCACCGCCAGCAATGGCCCGCAAGGTGTGCCGGGTGCCCTGAGCAACCAGCCACCATCGCCAGCCTCGGCGCCGCAAACCACCGGTGGCGCCGCAGCGCCGGCCACCATGGTCCAGCCCGGCCAGCCATTGGTTGACGCCAACGGTCAGCAGATCATGGACCCGGCCACCGGCCAGCCAATGCTCGCGCCATACCCGGCCGACAAGCGTCAACAATCGACCAAGAACTTCGAGCTTGACCGCTCCATCAGCCACACCAAACAGCAGCAGGGTCGCCTGAATCGTCTGTCGGTGTCGGTGGTGGTCGACGATCAGGTCAAGGTCAACGCGGCCAACGGTGAAACCACCCGTGCGCCGTGGAGCGCCGACGAATTGGCGCGCTTCACCCGTCTGGTGCAGGACGCCGTCGGTTTCGACGCCAGCCGTGGTGACAGCGTCAGCGTGATCAACATGCCGTTCTCCGCCGAGCGCGGCGAAGTGATTGCCGATATTCCGTTCTACTCCCAGCCATGGTTCTGGGACATCGTCAAACAAGTGCTGGGTGTGTTGTTCATCCTGGTGCTGGTGTTTGGTGTGCTGCGTCCGGTGCTTAACAACATCACCGGCGGCGGCAAAGGCAAGGAGCTGGCCGGTCTTGGCAGCGACGTGGAACTCGGTGGCATGGGCGGCCTGGACGGCGAACTGTCCAACGACCGCGTGAGCCTCGGTGGTCCGCAGAGCATTCTGTTGCCGAGCCCGAGCGAGGGTTATGACGCGCAACTGAATGCAATCAAGAGTCTGGTGGCAGAAGACCCGGGTCGCGTGGCCCAGGTCGTGAAAGAGTGGATTAACGCAGATGAGTGATAACCGAGCCGCAGTCGCTAAACTGTCCCGGGTCGATAAAGCCGCGATTCTGCTGCTGTCGCTGGGTTCGACCGATGCCGCGCAAGTGCTGCGCCACATGGGCCCGAAAGAGGTTCAGCGCGTCGGCGTGGCCATGGCGCAGATGGGCAACGTCCATCGCGAGCAGGTCGAGCAGGTCATGAGCGAATTCGTCGACATCGTCGGCGACCAGACCAGCCTCGGCGTCGGCTCCGACGACTACGTGCGCAAAATGCTCACCCAGGCACTGGGTGAAGACAAAGCCAACGGCCTGATCGACCGCATCCTGCTCGGTGGCAACACCAGCGGCCTCGACAGCCTGAAATGGATGGAGCCGCGCGCCGTTGCCGACGTGATCCGTTACGAACACCCGCAGATTCAGGCGATCGTGGTCGCGTACCTCGACCCGGATCAGGCCGGTGAAGTGCTCGGCAACTTCGACCACAAGGTGCGTCTGGACATCATCCTGCGCGTCTCGTCGTTGAACACCGTGCAGCCAGCAGCACTGAAAGAGCTGAACCAGATTCTCGAGAAGCAGTTCTCCGGCAACTCGAATGCCTCGCGCACCACCTTGGGTGGCATCAAGCGCGCGGCGGATATCATGAACTTCCTCGACAGCTCGATCGAAGGCCAGCTCATGGACTCGATCCGCGAAGTCGACGAAGACCTGTCCGGTCAGATCGAAGACCTCATGTTCGTGTTCAACAACCTCGCCGATGTCGACGACCGTGGCATCCAGGCGTTGCTGCGCGAAGTGTCTTCCGACGTGCTGGTACTGGCCCTCAAGGGTTCGGACGAAGGCGTCAAAGAAAAGATCTTCAAGAACATGTCCAAGCGTGCCGCCGAACTGTTGCGCGACGACCTCGAGGCCAAAGGCCCGGTACGCGTCAGCGACGTCGAAACGGCACAGAAAGAAATCCTCACCATTGCCCGTCGTATGGCCGAAGCCGGCGAAATCGTACTCGGTGGCAAAGGTGGCGAGGAAATGATCTAAGCCCATGGACAAGCACGACGACGATGTGACGGATCTGATCCGTGCCCGCGATGTCCGTGGTTTCGAATCCTGGGCCATGCCCAGCTTCGACCCGCCGAAGCCCGAACCCGAGCCTGAGCCGGAGCCCGAACCGCCGGAAATGGAAGAAGTGCCGCTGGAAGAAGTCCAGCCACTGACCCTGGAAGAACTCGAAAGCATCCGTCAGGAGGCTTACAACGAAGGCTTCGGCATCGGCGAAAAGGAAGGCTTTCACAGTGCCACCCTCAAGGTGCGTCAGGAGGCCGAGGTAGCGCTGAGCGCCAAACTCGCAAGCCTTGAGCAGTTGATGGCGAACCTGTTCGAGCCCATCGCCGAGCAAGACACGCAGATTGAAAAGTCGCTGGTCGACCTCGTGCAACACATCACCAAACAGGTGATCAAGCGCGAGCTGGCCATCGATTCCAGCCAGATCGAACACGTCATGCGCGACGCCCTCAAGCTGTTGCCGCTGGGCGTCGATAACGTGCGCCTGTACGTCAATCCGCAGGACTTCGAGCAGGCCAAGGCTTTGCGCGAACGTCATGAGGAAACCTGGCGCATCGTCGAAGATGAATCGCTGTTGCCGGGCGGTTGCCGGGTTGAAACCGAGCACAGCCGCATCGATGCCAGTATCGAAACCCGGGTTGTCCAGGTCATGGCGAAGTTGTTCGATCAGTTGCACGAGCAGGCTTTGCACCCGGCTGAAGCGGATCTGAGTCTGGACATTCCGGAAGACGTAAAACCGACGGCCACGCCTGAAGAGCCGCTCGCGGACGACCCCGATGCGCCTTGAACGCACCAGTTTCGCCAAGCGCCTGAGCAGTTATGCCGAGGCCGTTGAAATTGCCGGCGCGCCGATTCTTGAAGGTCGCCTGCTGCGCATGGTCGGCCTCACCCTCGAAGCCGAAGGCCTGCGCGCCGCCATGGGCACGCGATGCCTGGTGATCAATGACGACAGCTATCACCCATCCCAGGTGGAAGCGGAAGTCATGGGTTTCTCCGGCAGCAAAGTCTTTTTGATGCCGGTCGGCAGCGTTGCCGGTATTGCCCCCGGCGCCCGCGTTGTGCCACTGGCCGATACCGGTCGCCTGCCGATGGGCATGAGCATGCTCGGCCGCGTGCTCGATGGCGCCGGTCGCGCGCTGGACGGCAAGGGCGGCATGAAGGCCGAAGACTGGGTGCCGATGGACGGCCCGACGATCAACCCGCTCAACCGTGACCCGATCAGCGTGCCTCTGGACGTCGGCATCCGTTGCATCAACGGTTTGTTGACGGTCGGCCGTGGCCAGCGTCTCGGTCTGTTCGCCGGTACCGGTGTCGGTAAATCCGTGCTGCTGGGCATGATGACCCGCTTCACCGAGGCCGACATCATCGTTGTCGGCCTGATCGGTGAGCGCGGTCGGGAAGTTAAAGAATTCATTGAGCACAGCCTCGGTGAAGAAGGCCTCAAGCGTTCCGTCGTGGTCGCTTCGCCGGCGGACGATGCGCCGCTGATGCGTCTGCGCGCGGCGATGTACTGCACGCGCATCGCCGAGTATTTCCGCGACAAGGGCAAGAACGTCCTGTTGCTGATGGATTCGCTGACCCGTTTCGCCCAGGCCCAGCGGGAAATCGCCCTGGCCATCGGCGAACCGCCGGCGACCAAGGGGTATCCGCCGTCGGTGTTCGCCAAGTTGCCGAAACTCGTTGAGCGCGCCGGTAATGCGGAGAAGGGCGGTGGTTCGATTACCGCGTTCTACACCGTGTTGTCCGAAGGCGATGACCAGCAGGACCCGATTGCCGACTCGGCCCGAGGCGTACTCGACGGCCACATCGTGCTGTCGCGGCGTCTGGCCGAAGAAGGGCACTATCCAGCGATCGACATCGAAGCGTCGATCAGCCGGGTTATGCCGGCGGTGGTCTCGCCGGAACACATGCAGCGCGCGCAATATTTCAAGCAGTTGTGGTCGCGTTATCAGCAGAGCCGCGATCTGATCAGTGTTGGCGCCTACGTTGCCGGCGGCGATCGCGAGACCGATCTGGCGATCTCTCTGCAACCGCAGTTGGTTCGCTATCAGCGTCAAGGGCTGAACGACAAAATCAACATGGGCGAAAGTCAATCTTACCTCGCCACCCTGTTTGCCCCAGCGGCGGGCGGCTAACCGCTCATGGCTGCCGTCAGTCGAGCCGCGCGTCTGGCGCCGGTGGTGGACATGGCCGAACAGGCCGAGAAAACCGCTGTGCAACGGCTGGGCTATTTTCAGGGTCAGGTGAAGGTCGCGGAAAGCAAACTGGCCGACCTCAATGCCTTTCGTCTGGATTACTCCGAGCAATGGATCGTGCGCGGCAGCACCGGCGTGAGCGGGCAATGGTTGCTCGGCTTTCAGGGCTTTCTGGCGCAACTCGATACCGCCGTTGACCAGCAGCGCCAGAGTCTGGTCTGGCACCAGAACAAACTCGACAAGGCGCGTGAAGAATGGCAACAGGCGTTTGCCAAGGTCGAAGGCCTGCGCAAGCTGGTGCAGCGTTACCGCGAAGAGGCGCAACGCCTCGAAGACAAGCGCGAGCAGAAGCTGCTTGATGAGTTGTCGCAGCGCTTGCCGCGCCACCAGCCTTTCTAAAACAAGATCAAAAGATCGCAGCGTGCCGCAGCTCCTACAGGGATCGGTGTAGGAGCTGCGGCACGCTGCGATCTTTTGATCTTGCCCTGCGCCTTGCCCCAACCCTGTCCAAGTGCTAAACCTTGTACAGGTTCGTCAATGACAAGGAAGCCAGTCAATGTCAGTCGTTGCAGAAGTATCTCCGGATGGGAAGAAACTCAAGATATCGGTCAAAGGCCGATTCGATTTCGGCAAACATCAAGAATTTCGTAATTCTTACGAGCGCGTCGAGCCAGAGCCCAATTCCTATGAGCTGGATCTGAAAGACACCACTTATCTGGACAGTTCCGCCCTCGGCATGTTGCTGCTCTTGCGGGATCACGCGGGTGGCGATGATTCGGATATTCGGGTGGTGAATCCGAATTCGGATGTGCGCAAGATCCTCGCCATCTCCAATTTCGACAAGCTCTTCGACATCACTTGACGGCCATGCAGGCGCAAGAGCCGCTGACGATCCTGATCGCCGAAGACAGTGCCGCCGACCGACTGCTGCTCTCGACCATCGTCCGTCGCCAGGGGCACGAAGTCCTGACGGCGGCCAACGGTGCTGAAGCAGTCGATCTGTTTCGCCGCCAGCAACCCGATCTGGTGCTGATGGACGCGATGATGCCGGTCATGGACGGCTTCGAAGCCGCGCGGCAGATCAAGGCGCTGGCGGGCGAAACGCTGGTGCCGATCATCTTCCTCACCTCGCTGACCGAAAGCGAAGCGCTGGCCCGTTGTCTGGAGGCCGGTGGTGACGACTTTCTGGCGAAGCCCTACAACCAGGTGATCCTCGCCGCCAAAATCAAGGCGATGGATCGTTTGCGCCGGTTGCAGGCGACCGTGTTGCAACAGCGCGACCTGATCGCCAAACACCATGATTACCTGCTCAACGAACAGCGCGTGGCCAAAGCGGTGTTCGACAAGGTTGCGCACTCCGGCTGCCTGAGCGCAGCGAATATCCGCTACCTGCAATCGCCCTATGCCTTGTTCAATGGCGACCTGCTGCTGGCGGCCTACACCCCGGCGGGCGACATGCATGTGCTGTTGGGGGATTTTACCGGTCATGGCCTGCCGGCAGCGGTCGGGGCGATGCCACTGGCCGAAGTGTTCTACGGCATGACCGCCAAAGGCTATGGCCTGGCCGAAACCCTGCGCGAGATGAACGCCAAGCTCAAACGCATCCTGCCGGTGGACATGTTCTGCTGCGCCACGCTGCTCTGCCTGAGTTTTCAGCGGCGTTCGGTCGAAGTGTGGAACGGCGGCATGCCCGATGGCTATCTGCATCGGATCGCCACGGGCGAGCGCGTGCCATTGGCCGCGCGCCATCTGCCGCTGGGCGTGCTCAGCCCACAGGCATTCGATGACTGCACGGAAGTTCATCCGATGGCGGTGGGTGATCGGGTGTTCTTGTTGTCCGACGGTGTGATCGACACCAGCGATGCCAATGATCAACTGTTCGGTGTCGAGCGTTTGCAGCAGGTGTTCGCCGCCAATCGTGAGCCCGACCGCCTGTTCGAGGACCTTGAGCAGGCACTGCGGGATTTTCGCGGCGAGGCACGCGACGACGTCAGCATGGTCGAGGTCAGCCTGCTCGAGCCGGCGCAGGTCAGGCCGTCGGCGCCGGTGTATTCCGACAGTGGCCAGTCATGTCCGCTCGACTGGTCGGTGAGCTTCGAGTTTCGCGGCGCCACGCTCAAGCGTTTCAACCCCTTGCCGTACCTGTTGCAGTTGCTGCTTGAAGTGCATGGGCTGCGGACGCAGAGTGGCGCTTTGTACAGTGTGCTGGCCGAGTTGTATTCCAATGCGCTGGAGCATGGCGTACTGGGGCTGGACTCCAGTCTCAAGCGCGATGCGGCGGGTTTCGCTCGTTACTATCAGCAGCGCAATGATCGGCTCGAGGCGCTGCAGGACGGTTTTGTCCGCGTGCATTTGCAGGTGCAGCCACGAGGCGAGGGCGGGTGCCTGCTGATTCGCGTTGAAGACAGCGGCAAGGGTTTTGATGTGGCGCGGGTCATGGAAAGGCCGCTGGACGGTGTCCGTTTGTCGGGGCGCGGCGTCAGTCTGGTCCGGCAATTGGGGCATAACGCCAGTTGGTCGGACGAAGGTCGTAGTGCTCGCGTGGAGTTTTCCTGGGAGGTTGAGGCATAATTCGCGCAATTCTTGATCAAGGAGTGAGCAAGTGACTGACACACATATTGATCGCGAGGCGCTGAGCGTACTGCGCGAAGTCATGGAGGAGGGTTATCCGGAACTTCTGGATACCTTTCTGGCAGACTCCGAAAATCGCCTGGTTGAGCTGCGCAAGGCAGCGGACGCCACGGTCCTGTCGGAAGTGGCCCATAGCTTCAAGGGCAGCGCCAGCAACATGGGCGCTCTGCGGTTGGCGGCGCTCTGCCAGAAGCTGGAATCGGAAGCCAACGTCAAAAGCCCCGCGGACATCGCCAGGCTGGTTGCTGACATCACTGGCGAGTTCGCCGAAGTCCGCCCGGTTTACGAAGACGAGCGACAGCACGCGCTAACGCACTGATATCCCGCCGTTCGGCGCTTTTCACGAGCGCCGGGCAAATCTGGCCCGGCACTTGCAGTCATCTGCGCAACTGTACCTACGATCCCAGTGCAGCGGAGACCGTTTCATGCCTGCGACCCCCAACATCCTTCTTCAGAACGCCGCTCAGGCCAAGGCGCAAGCTGCCTCGGCGAAAACGTCGGCTATGGCCGTAGACACTGGGGATAAAGCCTCAAGCTTCGCTAAAGTGTTCGCCGATCAGGGATCGAGCAAGCCTGTCGCCACCGCTGACAATTCGCCCAAGTCGCCGCGTGACAAGGTCTCTGACAACAGCGGCAAAAAGGATGTCGGCAAGGATCAGTCTGCCGCTGCGCAGCCGGCGGTTGCCGATAGCGGCAACGACTTGCCTGCCGACAAAACCGCAGCGACCGATGACACCAGCACCAGCAGCGACGACAGCGCGGACAGCAGCCAGACCCCGGTGGTGGATGCTGCGCCGGTTGATCCGACACTCGATCCGGCATTGGCAACCGCTGTCCAGCCTGTGGTGACGACGCCTGTGGCGCAGGCCCCGGCAACCCCTGCCCAGCCTGAAACCGAAACCCCGGCACTCGCCGCATTGCCGGGTGTGGTCAAAGATCCGGCACCGACCACCGACAGCGATTTCGACCCTTCGGCTGATCCCCTCGATTCGATGCCGGCCGTGCGCATGGCGATGGAGCAGGGCGGGCACATTTCCGCCGCCAGCCAGGCACAACCGAAAGCCTCGCCGGCTCAGGCGCAGGCCGACGGTGAACTGACGGCGGCGCAAAACTTCGCGGCCGGCATGGCCAGCATGCTCGACGTGCAGGCCGACAAGGACAGTACCAGTCAGGGCGGCGACAAAGCGTTCAGCGGCTTGATCGATGACGGCCTCAAAGACCTCAAAACCGCCACCAGCGATACCCGCGTCGATGACTTCGCCAACCGTCTGGCGGCACTGACGCAGGCGGCTACACCGAAGACTGCGAATGCAGTACCGGTGAATCAGCCGATTGCCATGCACCAGAGCGGCTGGACCGAAGAGGTGGTCAACCGCGTCATGTATCTGTCGAGCGCCAACCTGAAAGCGGCAGACATTCAGTTGCAGCCGGCCGAACTGGGGCGCCTGGACATCCGTGTCAACATGGTCCCGGATCAACAAACCCAGGTCACGTTCATGAGCGCGCATCCGAGCGTGCGTGAAGCGCTGGACGGGCAAATGCATCGTCTGCGCGAGATGTTCAACCAGCAGGGCATGGGCCAGGTCGACGTCAATGTCTCCGACCAGAGCCGGGGCTGGCAGGGGCAGCAAGGTCAGGAGCAGGCGCAACAGGGCCAGAATGGTCGCACCAGCGCTGCCGGCGGTCGCCTCGATGCGGCGGATGAAGAATTGGCACCTACCGCAATTGCTGAAGCCGCCGCTCAAACCACCAGCGTGATCGGCACCAGCGCGGTCGACTACTACGCCTGACGACTGCGGCGACTCGAAAAGATCGCAGCCTTCGGCAGCTCCTACAGGGTGTACACATGCCTGAGTAGGAGCTGCCGAAGGCTGCGATCTTTTGCTTTTGTGCGTGTAGCAGTTCCCCCCTGTTCTTGGCTCCGACACTTCTGGCATAACACTTGCTCTTGCCTTGCCGTGCGACTGTGAAAACCCGAATAGTGACGGATTATTGGCATGGCGAAGAGCGAAACAGCAGCAGTGAAAGACCCCGCAACCAAAGGCAAACTCAAGCTGATCATTGTGATCGTGCTGGCGTTGCTGCTGGCCATTGGTGCATCCGTGGGGGCGACCTGGTTCTTCATGCACAGTGCCCAGAGCAAACCTGCCGAGGCCGCTGATGCGGCGCCTGTCGGCAAGCAACCGGCGATTTTCGAGCCGATGGCGCCGGCCTTTGTTGCTAACTACAACCAGAACGGCCGTCAGCGCTACATGCAGGTGAGCATCACCATGCTGGCGCGTAATCAGGCCGATCTGGAAGCGCTCAAAGTGCACATGCCGGTGATCCGCAACAACCTGGTGATGCTCTTCTCCGGTCAGGATTTCGCCACCTTGGCGACCCCGGTCGGCCAGGAGATGTTGCGCCAGAAGGCCACAGCCAGCGTCCAGGAAGTGGCGCAGAAAGAGCTGGGCAAAGTGGTGATCGAACAGTTGCTTTTCACTAATTTCGTACTGCAGTAGGAACACGACATGGCCGTGCAGGATCTGCTGTCCCAGGATGAAATCGACGCGCTGTTGCACGGCGTCGACGATGGTCTGGTACAGACCGATAACGCTGCCGAACCCGGCAGTGTCAAAAGCTACGACCTGACCAGCCAGGATCGCATCGTCCGTGGACGCATGCCGACTCTGGAAATGATCAACGAGCGATTTGCCCGCTACACCCGCATCAGCATGTTCAACATGCTGCGCCGCTCGGCGGACGTTGCCGTCGGTGGCGTACAGGTGATGAAGTTCGGCGAATACGTGCACTCGCTGTACGTGCCGACCAGCCTCAACCTGGTCAAGATCAAACCGTTGCGCGGCACTGCGCTGTTCATCCTCGACGCCAAACTGGTGTTCAAGCTGGTGGACAACTTCTTCGGCGGCGATGGCCGTCACGCCAAGATCGAAGGGCGTGAATTCACCCCGACCGAACTGCGCGTGGTGCGCATGGTGCTGGAGCAGGCTTTCGTCGATTTGAAAGAAGCCTGGCAGGCGATCATGGAAGTCAACTTCGAGTACATCAACTCGGAAGTGAACCCGGCCATGGCCAACATCGTCGGCCCGAGCGAAGCGATTGTTGTCTCCACCTTCCACATCGAACTCGATGGCGGTGGCGGCGATCTGCACGTGACCATGCCGTACTCGATGATCGAGCCGGTGCGCGAAATGCTCGATGCCGGTTTCCAGTCCGACCTCGACGATCAGGACGAGCGCTGGGTCAATGCCCTGCGCCAGGACGTGCTCGACGTCGACGTGCCGATCGGTGCCACCGTCGCGCGCCGCCAGTTGAAGCTGCGCGACATCCTGCACATGCAGCCGGGGGATGTGATCCCGGTGGAAATGCCGGACGAAATGATCATGCGCGCCAACGGCGTGCCGGCCTTCAAGGTCAAGATGGGCTCGCACAAAGGCAACCTCGCGTTGCAGGTGATCGAGCCGATCGAGCGTCGCTGAAGCGGCGCTCCAACCCCCAAGCATTTAACTGAATTTTTGCCCGCCGAGGACAAATGATGAACGACGATATGAACGCCCAGGACGACCAGGCACTGGCTGACGAATGGGCTGCGGCCCTGGAAGAAACCGGTGACGGTCAAGCTGACATCGACGCCCTGCTGGCCGCCGACGCAGCCAGCGGCTCGCGTCTGCCGATGGAAGAGTTCGGCAGCGTGCCGAAGAACAACGACCCGGTGACCCTCGACGGCCCGAACCTGGACGTGATCCTCGACATCCCGGTGTCGATCTCGATGGAAGTGGGCAGCACCGACATCAACATCCGCAACCTGCTGCAACTCAACCAGGGTTCGGTGATCGAGCTGGACCGTCTGGCCGGCGAGCCGCTGGACGTGCTGGTCAACGGCACCTTGATCGCGCACGGTGAAGTGGTGGTGGTCAACGAGAAGTTCGGCATCCGCCTGACTGACGTGATCAGCCCAAGCGAACGCATCAAGAAGCTGCGCTGAGTGAAACGGTTTCTCTGGGCTTTGCTGGCATTGCCATTGAGCGTGCTGGCCGCCGAACCGTCGACGACCACCACCGTGCCTGCTGCCACCGCGCCGATGGTCAACAGCGGCGTGGCCGGGCAACTGACGCAATTGGTGTTCGGCCTGTTGCTGGTGCTGGGGTTGATCTTCTTCCTCGCCTGGCTGTTGCGCCGGGTGCAGCAGGCAGGGCCGGCCGGCAAGGGCCAGGTGATCGAGCTGATCGGTTCGCGCGCGCTCGGGCCGCGTGACCGGTTGATGCTGGTCCAAGTCGGCAACGAGCAGATTCTGCTCGGCCTGAGCCCTGGCACCATCACCGCGCTGCACGTGCTCAAGGAGCCGGTTGAAGTGCCCAGCGCCAGTGAGAAAGCGACGCCGGAATTTGCCCAGCATTTGCTGAAGATTCTCGGCAAGGATCAGAAGGATAAGAAGTAATGGGTGCGTTACGCATCGTCTTGACGCTGGCCTTGTTGCTGGCCGCGCCGCTGGCGTTCGCCGCCGATCCGTTGTCGATCCCGGCGATCACGCTTGGCACCAACGCCGATGGCGCGCAGGAATATTCGGTCAGCCTGCAGATCCTGCTGATCATGACCGCCCTGAGCTTCATTCCGGCGGCCGTGATTCTGATGACCAGCTTCACGCGGATCATCATCGTCTTCTCGATCCTGCGTCAGGCCCTCGGTCTGCAACAGACACCGTCGAACCAGATCCTTACCGGCATGGCGCTGTTCCTGACCATGTTCATCATGGCGCCGGTGTTCGACCGGGTGAACAACGATGCGCTGCAACCGTATCTGGCGGAAAAACTCACCGCTCAGCAAGCGGTGGAAAAGGCTCAGGTGCCGATCAAGGACTTCATGCTCGCACAGACGCGCACCAGTGATCTGGAGTTGTTCATGCGCCTGTCCAAGCGTACTGACATCGCCACGCCGGATCAGGCGCCGCTGACCATTCTGGTGCCGGCGTTCGTTACCTCCGAGCTGAAAACCGCGTTCCAGATCGGCTTCATGATCTTTATTCCGTTCCTGATCATCGACCTCGTCGTGGCCAGTGTGCTGATGGCGATGGGTATGATGATGCTCTCCCCGCTGATCATCTCGCTGCCGTTCAAGATCATGCTGTTCGTACTTGTGGATGGCTGGGCGCTGATCATCGGCACGCTTGCCAGCAGTTTTGGAGGTGTCACGCCATGACGCCAGAAGTTGCGGTCGACATATTTCGTGAAGCCCTGTGGCTGACCACCATGATGGTCGCCATCCTGGTGGTGCCGAGCCTGCTGGTCGGTCTGCTGGTTTCCATGTTTCAGGCTGCGACCCAGATCAACGAACAGACCCTGAGCTTCCTGCCGCGTCTGCTGGTGATGCTGGTGACCCTGATTGTGGGTGGCCCGTGGATCGTGCAGACCTTCATGGAGTACATCATCCAGCTGTACAAAAACATTCCGATGGTCATCGGCTAAGCCATGCAATCGCTGCTTCAGTTGACCGACACCCAGATCAGTTCCTGGGTGGCGACATTCATGTTGCCGCTGTTTCGCGTCGCCTCGATACTGATGGTCATGCCGGTTTTCGGCACAACCCTCATTCCCCGGCGTGTGCGCCTGTATTTCGCTGTGGCGATTACTGTGGTGATTGTGCCGGGACTCCCGCCGATGCCGGCAGTCAGCCCGCTCGATCTCAGTGGTTTGCTGTTGATCGCCGAACAGATTCTGGTCGGCGCCGTTCTCGGGTTTTCTCTGCAGCTGTTTTTCCAGGCCTTCGCCGTGGCCGGGCAAATCGTCGCAGTCCAGATGGGTATGGGTTTCGCCTCGATGATCGACCCGACCAACGGGGTATCGGTGGCGGTCATCGGGCAGTTCTTCACCATGCTGGTGACGCTGTTGTTCCTGTCGATGAACGGCCATCTGGTGGTCTTCGAAGTCCTCACCGAAAGTTTCACCACATTGCCGGTTGGCAGTGGCTTGATGACCGCGCATTACTGGGAGTTGGCCGGCAAGCTCGGCTGGGTACTGGGGGCGGCGTTGTTGCTGGTGCTGCCGGCAATCACCGCACTGCTGGTGGTCAACATCGCCTTCGGCGTGATGACCCGCGCCGCGCCGCAACTGAACATTTTCTCCATCGGTTTTCCGCTGACCCTGGTCCTCGGCCTGTTTATTGTCTGGGTCGGTCTGGCCGACATTCTCAACCAGTATCAGCCGTTGGCCAGTGAGGCCTTGCAGCTGTTACGCGAACTGGCACGGGCGCGCTGAGTCATGGCAGAGAGCGAAAGCGGTCAGGACAAAACAGAAGACCCCACGGACAAACGCAAAAAAGACTCCCGTGAAAAGGGTGAGATTGCCCGCTCCAAAGAGCTCAACACGCTCGCCGTGATGATGGCCGGTGCCGGCGCGTTGCTGGTGTTCGGCGGCATGCTGGCCGAAGACCTGATGGAACTGATGCGCCTGAACTTCACGCTGTCGCGTGAGGTGATCATGGATCAGGGGTCCATGGGCGCGTTTCTGTTGCAGTCCGGCCAGATGGCCCTGCTGGCGATTCAGCCGATCATGATCACCCTGTTGATCGCGGCGCTGATCGGGCCGATTTCTCTCGGTGGCTGGCTGTTCGCGGCGGGCTCCATGGCGCCCAAGTTCAGCCGAATGAACCCGGCGGCAGGCCTGAAACGGATGTTCTCGTTCAAGGCTGTGGTCGAACTGCTCAAGGCCCTGGCCAAGTTTCTGATTACGTTGGGCGTGGCGTTGGCCGTGTTGTCGGCGGACGTCGATGACTTTTTGCGGATAGCCCACGAACCGCTTGATATGGCGATCATCCACAGCGTCACGCTGGTCGGCTGGAGCACCTTGTGGCTGGCCTGCGGCCTGATCATCATCGCCGCCGTCGACGTGCCGGTACAGCTCTGGGAAGCGCACAAGAAACTGCTGATGACCAAGCAGGAAGTGCGCGACGAGCACAAGGATCAGGAGGGGCGCCCGGAGGTCAAACAGCGCATCCGCCAGACCCAGCGCGAAATGTCCCAGCGGCGCATGATGGCGGCGATTCCCGACGCCGACGTGGTCATCACCAACCCGACCCACTACGCCGTCGCGCTCAAGTACGACTCGGAAAAGGGTGGTGCGCCGATCCTGCTGGCCAAGGGCAGCGATTTCCTCGCCCTGAAAATCCGCGAAATCGCCGTGGCCAACAACGTCATGCTCCTCGAATCGCCGGGGCTGGCACGCTCGATCTACTACTCCACCGAACTGGATCAGGAAATCCCGGGTGGGTTGTATCTGGCGGTTGCTCAGGTGTTGGCCTACGTCTACCAGATTCGCCAATACCGCGCCGGCAAGGGCAAGCGCCCGGATCCGCTCAAGGACGATCTGCCGATTCCGCCGGATCTGCGCCGCGATTCCTGATAGTTGCCGTCTGTCTGAATTCCCCCATCACCCGCCGCAGTAGTCCGCGCCTGTTCAACTGGCGGTTACCGCCTGTCTGAAAGCCCTGTTTACCTGTCAGATCTGACAGTAGACGCCATCTTCCAGCAGCGCTGTCATGTATTCGGGAATTATCCCTAATCGCAGAGAGCACGATCATGGCAGAACGAATCTACAAAAAACTTGAAGGAATGACGCTGGAATATGTTTCAGGACGGCTCGAGGAGAATCCGAAGGAGCGGGCCATCCGTTACAGGGTCACTTTCGACATGGATCTGGATTTCACCCACTTTGTGCAAATGGCCAACTTGCATATTCCGGGTTACCTGAATAACCCGATCAACGCTGTCCGGCCTGAACTGAACGGCATGGCTTACCACTATTCCTACAACTACTTTTTTGATGCCGCTGGAAAAATTCGCGACAACGAGGCGTTATTCGGGATTTTCACTGATTCAGCTAATTACATGGATCAATGGGCGGCGGGTGCCGATCTGGAGGTGCGTTACGGCAAGCCTGAGTTTGAGATGATTGGCCGCAAATTGCGCATCCATGCACACAGAGACCTTCGCTTGCCTGATCAGTCGCGCAACATTGCTATTGCCGATTTGCCGGTCGTTTCCTTTCAGTGGGCGCTTAACCTGATGGAGGGGCACGTTGATGGCCCCCAAATTACTGCGCCATTTACCAAGGTCGTGCTCATGTACATGAATGAAGATCTTGTTGAAGTCGAAGGCCAGAAAATGTTCAGGGGCGCGAAGTATATCAATGGCAAGCAACTCAGTTTTGGTGCTATTTCGCCCAAGCAGATTCTGACCGCGCAGTGACATTTGCGCTGAGTTCACTGGCCCCTTCGCGAGCAGGCTCGCTCCTACTTTTGGAATACATTCCACTCCCAAATCTGTTTTGCATTTCATTCCACATCTGGAATGCATTTCACTGTGGGAGCGAGCTTGCTCGCGAAGAGGTCGGCACTCACACCAAATCCGTCAACGCTTGATTGAGCGTTCCCGCACGCAGCACAGGAACGCCTCAACGGACGCTCCACGTTATGATCGTTCCCACGCAGAGCGTGGGAACGATCATCGGGGGGGGGGGGGGGGCGGGCGCTACTGCGACAACTCCAGATTATCCATCACCCGATTCACTGCCAGTTCGCCGAGCATGATCAACTGCGCGATCCCCAGCAGCGTCCTGCGTTGTGACGCGGGTATGAGGTGGGCGAAGTCATGGGCGATGGTTCTGGCTGAGGCGAGTGTTTCGCTGGCATCGGCCAGCAGTTCCTCGTTTTTGAAGTCGGCGGTGACGGCGTACATCCGGCGGGTTTTGCGTGGCGGTGGCGTGGAGCCGGGTGGGCAGAGGTAGTGATCGAGGGCGCGGTCGGCGGCTTCGTGGAGTTTTTTTGAATCGAGGGATTCGTAGGGGGAGGTGGGGTCGGTTTCGGGTGGGTTGGGTGTTGGTTTGATCATGGTGGAGCTCCTTTGAAGTGGAGCCGCTACGACCTGTCGCTAAACAGGAGGGGTGGCGGCTGTACGCAGGTTAGCGAACCGGTCAAAGGCACCCGGCAGACCCGAGGGTCTCCCGCATACAGCCACCATGACGAAATCGCGAAAATACAGATCCGCAACGAAGCCTGGAACGCCGATGCACCTTTGACTTGAATTCGAGTCGCTAAACCCGATCGCTGATTCGTCAGCGACCGATCCACAATAGAACCCGACCCCAAAGCGCACAAGCCGGCGGATTCTGGCGTAGCTGTAGGCAATGGCGCAAGGATTTGTAGCCTCGAAGGCGTGTCGGGAGGTGTCATTTAAACGCCTGAGTTTAAGACGCAATTTGCGCTGACTTCACTGCCCCCTTCGCGAGCAAGTCGAATCGTCGCACCGTCGCTCCCACATTTGGATTGCATTTCCCCTGTGGGAGCGAGCTTGCTCGCGAAAGGGCCATCCCGGTCAGCAGAAAAACCTCGATCAAGCCCCGCTGTTCAAATCACTGCTCAAATAAACCCGTCCCCTTTTCACAATGAAAGTCTGACCCTTGTCGAGACGGGTATTCAGAATGCGAAGTTCTGCAGCCATTTATCCTGACTAGTTTCAACTAATCAACGCTGCTTGAACCTGCGATCATTTCTGCGGCTTCTAAGATCTCCTCACTAGCGCTCATCGCTCCCGTTCCTCCCCAATAATTCAACGAAAAACTCAACCCGTCTCTGGGGTCGGCTGTCTGCGCCAGCCACTCAAAATTTCGGGTATAGGTGTTATAAACCTCTCCCTGGGCTCCATTGGTGTTGCCGGTCCAGGCTCTGTCCAGTTGAGGAAACTGTGGACCTGCAATCCAAGCGAACCAAGGCTGAGAGAAGCAACGCTGCATGACCGCACGGATTTGCGGCGTTAAGTGAATCTCTCCTCTTTGCGCCAGTGATTGAAGGTATCTCTGGTAAGTCCAACCTACGCCTCCGTGTACCAACAAGGAGTAGATGTTCGAGACCTGGACTGAGTAGCTGACCTGCGCATCTTGTTTGTCGGTGATGGTGATGGTTGCCCCACCGTTGCCCATTCCCGTGGCCTTGCCGCTTGCGTCAACTGCTGCGACGGAGGGATTCGAGGACTTGTAGGTATAGGGCGGATTACCTCCAATAGCCACGCGAATCTTAGTGTTACCAATCGCATCGACACCATTGAGGTGTGGACAGTAACCACTTCTCACCATTATTCCGTCCAGCACCATCAGCGTCGTGTCCACTGAAAGTGGTTCGACACTCACAGTCAGTAATCGCACGTTGGAATAAACCGAGGTTGGGTGGTACAGCGATTTAGCATACAAGCGGTGACCGCCGACTGTTACGGTGATGGTGTGCTGCCAAGACCCGTCAATTGGACTCGCGGTCAGTTTGCCTTTGGACACTGCGCTCGGACCACTACCGTCGAAAATCTCGATATCCTTCCCTTTGCTGGCGGTACCCTTGAGTATTAACGTGGTGCTGGTGGTGCTGGCACCCTCCGCCACTTCTTCATTGTTGGAATCCAATACGTTGACGAGGGTCGGGGCCGGCAGATTTTCCTCTTTAAGGCGAATATTCAGCGTCTCATTCGGCGATTCACCAGAATTTCCCAATTGATCCGTCACCTCGAAATTGGCATTGATCTCGCCGTCAACAAAGTTTTTAAAGTCATCGGTATACAGCGTTACGCTCACAGGTGCCGAGGGATCTGTGACCTCCATCTTGAATGTTGCATTGCCGAGTTTTAATTGCACTTGATCGAAGGGTTCTTTGGTGGTGTAGCGCATTTCGAACGTGACGCCCTCCTTGGCCAGTTCAGCGGTAACGCCGTAGGCGATTACCTTGGGTGGAATAATCAGCTTGAAGTTGGCGTGGGGGTGCAGGTGGTAGAGCACGCGCAAGATATCCGATGATTCTTCATTGCCGCCTAGCCGTTTAACTACGTACTGCAGTTTGTTGATGCCGTTTACAAACTTGGTTTTCGGAGCTTGCAGCGCGATTCGCTTGTTTTCCTCGCCGGGCTCGACAGTGTAGCTGTCCACGGGTGTCGTCCCGTCATTGATAAACAATTCGACTGATTCGTACTCGGCTAGCGTCGCCACGCCCCGGTTTAGCAGTAACGTCCACGGATCAACCACACACCTCACGCGTTCTGGGGTACCGGTGAAGAGCCGTCTAGGTATACCACCATCAGCGAGACCGGATGGCCTCACCGGGGTCAGCCAGCCAGGTATGAAAACCGGGACCAGTTTTAAAATTTCAATCACTTCGTCAGACTGGATGTCGATGGTTGATTCAGTGTCCATGACGCGCTCCTGACCCTTGATAGGCCGGCTAGTGGGGAAGCGCTATCACATACTGTCCAGTGAATTTTGCCCACTGTCAGATCTGACAGGTACATCCATGTTTTAGACGAGCGGTCCGAGTTTCGCCGCGTGTTTTGCACATTGCTCAATGGGCCATCCGTCGCAAGACCGCTCCTTGAAAAAGCAAATAGTCGAGTCCTCTTTTCTTGGCATTTGGAATGCATTTCCCTGTGGGAACGATCATCGAGAGGGGCGCTACTGCGGCAACTCCAGATTATCCATCACCCGATTCACCGCCAGTTCGCCGAGCATGATCAGCTGCGCGATCCCCAAGAGCGTCCTGCGCTGCGACGCGGGTATGAGGTGGGCGAAGTCGTGGGCGATAGTTCTGGCTGAGGCGAGTGTTTCGCTGGCATCGGCCAGCAGTTCCTCGTTTTTGAAGTCGGCGGTGACGGCGTACATCCGGCGGGTTTTGCGTGGCGGTGGCGTGGAGCCGGGTGGGCAGAGGTAGTGATCGAGGGCGCGGTCGGCGGCTTCGTGGAGTTTTTTTGAATCGAGGGATTCGTAGGGGGAGGTGGGGTCGGTTTCGGGTGGGTTTGGCGTTGGTTTGATCATCGGTAAAGCCTCTAGAGTAGTGAAGCTGCCACCGTTCGCTGCTAACGAAGGAGGTGGCGGCTGTACGCGGGTTAGCAGACCAGGACTCTAGAACCCGGCGCACCGAAGTGCCCCACGCAAAGCCGCCATAACGGCAGCGGACTTTGTGCGTCTAGAGAAACATCCAGGCTGCTAAACCCGATCACTGAACATTCAGTGACCGATCCACAATAGAACCCGACCCCAAAGCGCACAAGCCGGCGGATTCTGGCTTGGCTGTAGGCAAAGGCGCAAGGATTTGTAGCCTGATTACGTGTCTTGGCGTGTCATTTAAACATTGGTGTTTAAAAGCACAGGATCGCAGCCTGCCGCAGTCGCTAGAGGAGACGTAAATCCCTGTAGGAGCTGCCGAAGGCTGCGATCTTTTGATTTTCAAAAGCAAGATCAAGAGATCGCAGCCTTCGGCAGCTCCTACAGGGATCGCATCCGGTGCGATCTTTTTTTACCCGCGCAAAAGTTGGAAAGCTTCTTGCAGTACCCGCCGTGAGCCCGCTGTGGGCGTCAAAAGTTTGCTTTAAAGGAACGGGGAAAACCGGTGGATCGCTCTCAGTTATTCAACACTGCTCGCTCGAATGTTGCCGACCTCAGTCGAGGCAATCTGGGCGTGCCATTGTTGCTGCTGGTGATGCTGGCGATGATGATGTTGCCGGTGCCGCCGTTCCTGCTCGACGTGTTTTTCACCTTCAACATCGCGCTGTCGATTGTGGTGCTGCTGGTTTGCGTGTACGCGCTGCGGCCGCTGGATTTCGCCGTGTTCCCGACGATTCTGCTGGTCGCGACGTTGTTGCGGCTGGCGTTGAACGTGGCGTCGACGCGGGTGGTCATGCTCCACGGTCAGGACGGCCACGCCGCCGCCGGTAAGGTGATCCAGGCCTTTGGTGAGGTGGTGATCGGCGGTAACTACGTGGTCGGTATCGTGGTCTTCGCCATTTTGATGATCATCAACTTCGTCGTGGTGACCAAGGGTGCCGGGCGGATTTCCGAGGTGAGCGCGCGCTTCACCCTCGATGCGATGCCCGGCAAACAAATGGCGATCGACGCCGACCTCAACGCCGGCCTGATCGACCAGAACCAGGCCAAGATGCGTCGTCAGGAAGTCGCCCAGGAGGCCGAGTTCTACGGTTCGATGGACGGTGCCAGCAAGTTCGTCCGTGGTGACGCCATCGCCGGCCTGTTGATTCTGTTCATCAACCTTATCGGCGGTATGGCCGTCGGTATCTTCCAGCACAACATGAGCTTCGGCGATGCCGGTCGGGTTTACGCCTTGCTGACCATCGGTGACGGTTTAGTGGCGCAATTGCCATCACTGTTGTTATCGACAGCGGCAGCGATCATGGTGACCCGTGCTTCCGGCTCGGAAGACATGGGCAAGCAGATCAATCGTCAGATGTTCGCCTCGCCGAAAGCGCTGGCGGTGGCGGCCGGTTTGATGGCGGTGATGGGCCTGGTGCCGGGCATGCCGCACTTCTCCTTCCTGACCATGGCGGCGCTGGCTGCGGGTGGCGCGTACCTGTTCTGGAAGAAGCAGAACGTGGCCAAGGTCGTGGCGCTGGAAGAGGTCAAGCGCCAGCAAGAGCTACTGCCGTCGCCGGCCCGCGCCATGGAAACCAAGGAGCTGGGCTGGGATGACGTGACGCCGATCGACATGATCGGCCTGGAAGTCGGCTATCGTCTGATCCCGCTGGTGGATCGCAACCAGGGCGGGCAGTTGCTGGCGCGGATCAAGGGCGTGCGCAAGAAACTCTCGCAGGATCTGGGCTTCCTGATGCCGACCGTGCACATTCGCGACAACCTCGATCTGGCGCCAAGCGCTTATCGCCTGACGTTGATGGGGGTGATCCTCGCCGAAGCCGAGATCTATCCGGACCGCGAGCTGGCGATCAACCCGGGCCAGGTCTACGGCACGCTCAACGGTATCAACGCCAAAGATCCGGCTTTCGGCCTGGAAGCGGTGTGGATCGAAATCAGCCAGCGTGCGCAGGCACAATCCCTCGGTTACACGGTGGTGGATGCCAGCACCGTGGTCGCGACGCACTTGAACCAGATTCTGTACAAGCACTCCAGCGAGCTGATCGGCCACGAAGAAGTGCAGCAACTCATGCAATTGCTGGCCAAAAGCTCGCCGAAACTGGCTGAAGAGCTGGTGCCGGGCGTGGTATCGCTGTCGCAACTGCTCAAAGTGCTGCAAGCGCTGTTGGCCGAACACGTGCCGGTGCGCGATATCCGCAGCATTGCCGAAGCCATCGCCAACAACGCTGCGAAGAGTCAAGATACCGCCGCGTTGGTGGCTGCGGTGCGCGTTGGCGTATCGCGTGCCATCGTCCAAAGCATTGTAGGCACTGAGTCCGAGCTGCCTGTGATCACCTTGGAGCCAAGGTTGGAACAAATATTGCTCAATAGTCTGCAGAAGGCAGGACAAGGCTCGGAAGAGGGTGTTCTGCTGGAGCCAAGCATGGCCGAGAAGCTGCAGCGTTCGCTCATCGAAGCGGCGCAGCGTCAGGAAATGCAAGGTCAGCCGGTGATCCTTTTGGTCGCTGGCCCGATCCGCGCGATGCTCTCGCGCTTTGGCCGCCTCGCAGTCCCTGGGCTGCATGTGCTGGCCTACCAGGAAATACCGGACAACAAGCAAGTGACCATCGTTGCGACAGTAGGGCCCAACGGCTGAGGTAGTGGTTTATGCAAGTTAAGCGTTTCTTTGCCGCCGATATGCGTCAGGCCATGAAGCTGGTTCGTGATGAGCTGGGCGCTGATGCCGCCATCATTGGCAATCGCCGCATTGCCGGCGGTGTCGAGCTGACGGCGGCACTGGATTACAAACTGTCGGCGCTGGCGCCACGGGTTCCGAACATGGAGCTCGAAGACGAGCTGCGCAAGACCCAGTCGCGCATCGTCACCGCTCAGGCCGAACTGAGCCTGCGTGGCGAAGCCGACGGCAATAGCAATCGCCAGATCTTTGCCGGGCTGCCGTTGACGGCCGGCCTGCCGCTGACCGCCGCTGAACCGCTGACCGAGCCGACTTATGCCGCGCCAGCGCGCCCGGCTGCGGCCCCTGCGCAGTCTTCCGGCGGCGTGGATCCGCGTGCACTGGATTCGATGCGCTTTGAATTGAACAGCCTGCGCGAGCTGATGGAAGTCCAGCTCGGCACCCTGGCCTGGAATCAGCTGCAAGGCAGCCGTCCGGCGCAAGCCAATCTGTATCGTCGTCTGCAACGTATCGGTCTGTCCGGCCCGTTGTCGCGCGATCTGCTGGCGATGATCACTGATATTGAAGAACCGCGTCAGGCCTGGCGCATGTTGCTCGCGCATCTGGCACGGATGATTGCCGTACCGGAAGTCGAGCCGCTGGAAGAGGGCGGTATCATTGCCATGGTCGGCCCTGCCGGCATGGGCAAGACCACCACGCTGGCCAAGCTGGCCGCGCGCTACGTGCTGAAATACGGCGCGCAGAACGTCGCGCTGGTGAGCATGGACAGTTTCCGCATCGGCGCGCAGGAACAACTGAAGACGCTGGGGCGCATTCTCAATGTGCCGGTGACCCACGTCGACCCGGGCCAATCGCTGGTGCAAGCGCTGGATCCATTGCTGCGCAAGCGCGTGGTGCTGATCGATACTGCCGGCCTGCAAGCCAGCGATCCGGCCCTGCGCATGCAGCTCGAAAGTCTGGCCGGACGTGGCATTCGCTCAAAAAATTATCTGGTCTTGGCAACCACCAGCCAGAAACAGGTTCTAACCGCCGCTTATCACAGTTACAAGCGTTGCGGGCTTGCCGGCTGCATCCTGACTAAACTGGATGAAACGGCCAGCCTTGGCGAAGTGTTGAGCCTGGCGATCAGTCATGAATTGCCGGTCGCGTACCTGACCGATGGCCCACGGATTCCGGATGATCTGCATCTGCCGCGCCGTCATCAACTGGTCAGCCGCGCCGTCAGCGTGCAAATGCAGGAAGAACCCAGCGAAGAAGCCATGGCTGACATGTTCGCTGATATCTATCACAGCCCGACCAAGCAGGTAGGCTGAGGTATTCATGAACAGTTTTTGTACCTACATCGATGGTCTGCCATGCATTGTTCCGGTTGTGAACGCGCAGCCAGTAATGTGGCCTCCGTCTATGCAAGACAAGGTAAAGAAATAACATGGGCAGCATGCATCCCGTACAGGTGATCGCGGTGACCGGCGGCAAAGGTGGCGTCGGCAAGACTAATGTGTCAGTGAACTTGTCGCTGGCGCTGGCAGAGCTTGGCCGTCGGGTCATGCTGCTGGACGCCGACCTGGGCCTGGCGAATGTCGACGTATTGTTGGGTCTGACCCCTAAACGCACGCTGGCCGACGTCATCGAAGGCCGGTGCGAATTGCGTGACGTGCTGTTGCAAGGCCCGGGTGGCATTCGCATCGTCCCGGCCGCGTCCGGCACGCAGAGCATGGTCCACCTGAGCCCGGCGCAACACGCCGGCCTGATTCAGGCCTTCAGCGACATCGGCGACAATCTCGACGTGCTGGTGATCGACACCGCTGCGGGTATTGGTGACTCGGTAGTCAGTTTCGTACGCGCCGCGCAAGAAGTGTTGCTGGTGGTCTGCGATGAGCCGACCTCGATCACTGACGCGTATGCGCTGATCAAACTGCTCAACCGCGACTACGGCATGAACCGCTTCCGCGTGCTGGCCAACATGGCGCAGAGCCCGCAGGAAGGGCGCAACCTGTTCGCCAAGTTGACCAAGGTCACGGATCGCTTCCTTGACGTGGCCCTACAATACGTCGGCGCCGTGCCTTACGACGAAAGCGTGCGCAAAGCGGTGCAGAAGCAGCGTGCGGTGTACGAAGCCTTCCCGCGTTTCAAGTGCGCGCTGGCGTTCAAGGCGATCGCGCAGAAGGTCGACACCTGGCCGCTGCCCGCCAACCCGCGTGGCCACCTTGAATTTTTTGTCGAGCGCCTCGTGCAGCAAACGGCAGGGCCCGTGCTATGACCGCAAGCGGTATGAACTACTACAAGAAGTCGGCACGTGACGCGCAGTACGAACTGATCGAGCGTTACGCGCCACTGGTCAAACGCATTGCTTATCACTTGCTGGCACGCTTGCCGGCGAGTGTGCAGGTCGAAGACCTGATCCAGGCCGGGATGATCGGCCTGCTCGAAGTCTCGACCAAATACGACGCCAGCAAAGGCGCCAGTTTCGAAACGTACGCGGGCATACGAATCCGCGGCGCGATGCTCGACGAAGTGCGCAAAGGGGATTGGGCGCCACGCTCGGTTCACCGCAATACCCGTATGGTCAGCGACGCGATTCGCTCAATTGAAGCTAAAACCGGCCGTGATGCTAAAGATCACGAGGTTGCGGCCGAACTCCAATTGAGTCTCGACGATTACTACGGGATTTTGAATGACACCTTGGGCAGCCGCCTGTTCAGTTTCGACGACCTGTTGCAGGACGGCGAACACGAAGGGCTGCACGAGGATGGCGCCAGTGCTCATATGGAGCCGTCACGCGATCTGGAAGATGAACGTTTCCAGGCAGCGCTGGCGGACGCGATTGCCAATTTGCCGGAGCGTGAGCGACTGGTGTTGGCGCTGTACTACGACGAAGAGCTGAACCTCAAGGAGATCGGTGAAGTCCTTGGCGTCAGTGAATCGCGGGTCAGCCAGTTACACAGCCAGTGCGCGGCCCGTTTGCGGGGGCGTTTGGGGGAGTGGCGAGCGCGCTGAAGGCAGTGTGGGGACACTGCGAACGAGGCTGGTGCGGTGATGAACGGCACCGGTCTTGCTCTGTTGTGCTCCAGACAGTCTTCGAGTGCTGCGCCGATTGATTGAAGTGGCGCGTCCAGGTGCTGGGCGCGTTTAAGACTGCTTGGAGGTCGAATTGAACAAAGACATGAAAATCCTCATCGTTGATGACTTCTCAACGATGCGGCGGATCATCAAGAACCTGCTGCGCGATCTTGGGTTCACCAACACCGTCGAGGCTGACGATGGCGTGACTGCCATTCCAGTGCTCAACAGCGGAAGCATCGACTTTCTGGTAACGGACTGGAACATGCCGGGCATGACCGGTATCGACCTGCTGCGCCACGTACGTGCCGATGAAAAACTCAAGCACCTGCCCGTACTGATGGTGACTGCAGAAGCCAAGCGCGAGCAGATCATCGAAGCCGCTCAGGCCGGTGTAAACGGCTACGTAGTCAAACCTTTCACGGCTCAGGCGTTGAAAGACAAAATCGAGAAGATTTTCGAACGCATCGGCTGATGAACGCGCGGGGGAGCTATGGAGCATAACGAATCTTCACAGGGCGATTTCGAGTCGACCCTGAAAAAACACGCGGTCGAACTGGTCGAAAGCCTTGAAAAAGGCAGGTTCGGCGACGCTGTGCAACTGATCCATGAGCTCAATCAGACCCGTGACCGTGGCCTGTATCAGGAAGTCGGCAAGCTCACACGTGAACTGCACAGTGCGATCGTCAATTTCCAGATCGACCCGAACATGCCGCAGGCCGAGGAAGTGTCGCAAATCACCGACGCCACCGAACGCCTGGGCTATGTGGTCAAGCTGACAGAGGCCGCGGCCAACCGCACCATGGATCTGGTGGAAAGCGCCACCCCGGTAGTCAATGGTCTGGCTGACGAAGCCCAGACCTTGAGCGCCGATTGGTCTCGCTTCATGCGTCGCGAGGTCGGGGCTGAAGAGTTCCGCGAGCTGGCGCGCCGGGTCGACGGTTTTCTGTCACGCAGCAGCACGGACAACCGTGCGGTGTCGAGCAATCTCAACGACATCCTGCTGGCCCAGGATTACCAGGACCTGACCGGTCAGGTGATCAAGCGTGTGACCCAACTGGTCACCGAAGTCGAAAGCAATTTGCTCAAACTCGTCCTCATGGCCAGTCAGGTGGACCGCTTTGCGGGCATCGAACATGACCGTGCCGCGATGCTTGCAGAAAAAGATCCACAAAAACATCTCTCGCAGGGTGAAGGTCCGCAGATTCATGCCGATAAACGAGAAGACGTTGTGTCCGGTCAGGACGATGTGGACGATTTGTTATCCAGCCTCGGGTTCTAGAGTTTTGGAATTTTAGGTTTTTTGGGTTTTTAGACCTGTAGGAGCACCCCATTAATGAGCTTCGGCGCCGATGAAGAGATCCTTCAGGATTTCCTGGTTGAGGCCGGCGAGATTCTTGAGCAACTGTCCGAACAACTGGTCGAGCTGGAAAGCCGCCCGGATGACGCAGATCTGCTCAACGCAATTTTTCGCGGTTTCCACACTGTAAAAGGGGGCGCCGGCTTCCTTCAGCTCAACGAGCTGGTGGAGTGCTGTCACATCGCCGAAAACGTGTTCGACATCCTGCGTAAGGGTGAGCGTCGCGTTGATGCAGAACTGATGGACGTGGTGCTCGAAGCACTGGATGCGGTGAACAGCATGTTCACTGAGGTTCGTGAGCGTGCACCGATCACCGCTGCCACCCCGGAACTGCTGGCCGCCCTGGCGCGCCTGGCCGAACCGCAAGCGGCGGACGAAGCCCCGGCTTCACCAGTGGCCGAGATGATCGAAGAACTGGTCGTCGAAGGCGACTCGTCGGGCGACATCACCGATAACGAATTCGAACAACTGCTGGACTCGCTGAACGCCGTCAAGGCTGAAGCTGAAGCTCCGGCCGCTGCTGCTCCTGCGCAAACGGCCGCTGAAGCCGCGAGCGATGAAATCACTGATGCCGAGTTCGAGTCATTGCTCGATCAGTTGCACGGAAAGGGCCAGTTCGCGGTGGACGCGATTGCGCCAGTTGCGGCAACCCCTGCGGCACCGGCCAAGGGCGACAGCTCCGACATCACCGACGACGAATTCGAAGCGCTGCTCGATCAGTTGCATGGCAAGGGCAACTTCGCCGTGGATGCGCTGGAGTCGGCGATTGCTTCGGCGCCTGCGCCAGCTGCACCGGCCGCCGCCGCTGCCGGCAGCGACCTGATCAGCGATCACGAATTCGAATCGCTGCTCGACGAATTGCACGGCAAAGGCAAGTTCTCCGAAGTCGGTGCTGCGACTGCCGGCTCCGCGTCGACTGTCGCCACACCGGCTGCCAAGGCACCGGCCGCTGCGGCAGCGCCCAAACCTGCCGCCAAGCCTGAGCCAAAAGCCGAAGCGCCAAAACCGGCTGCCGCCGCGGCACCGGCTCCGGCCCGTGCCGCCGCTGCACCGCCACCGGAAAAACCGGCGAGCGAAGCGGAAACCACCGTGCGTGTCGACACGGCACGTCTCGACGAAATCATGAACATGGTCGGCGAGTTGGTGCTGGTACGTAACCGTCTGGTGCGCCTGGGCCTGAACAGCGGCGATGAAGCCATGCAAAAGGCCGTGTCGAACCTCGACGTGGTCACGGCTGACTTGCAGACCGCCGTAATGAAGACGCGGATGCAGCCGATCAAGAAGGTCTTCGGGCGCTTCCCGCGTCTGGTTCGTGACCTCGCGCGTCAGCTCAAGAAAGAGATCAACCTGGAACTGGTGGGTGAAGAAACCGACCTCGACAAAAACCTTGTCGAGGCTCTGGCCGACCCGCTGGTCCACTTGGTGCGCAACGCGGTCGACCACGGCATCGAGTCACCGGAAGAACGCGAAGCATCGGGCAAGGCCCGTGGCGGTCGCGTGGTACTGGCAGCCGAGCAAGAGGGCGACCACATCTTGCTGTCGATTTCCGATGACGGCAAAGGCATGGACCCGAATGTCCTGCGCGCCATCGCGGTAAAACGCGGCGTGATGGACAAGGACGCGGCCGATCGCCTCAGCGATACCGAGTGCTACAACCTGATTTTCGCCCCGGGTTTCTCGACCAAGACCGAGATCTCCGATGTGTCCGGCCGCGGTGTCGGCATGGACGTGGTGAAGACCAAGATTTCCCAGCTCAACGGTTCGATCAACATTTACTCGACCAAGGGCCAGGGCTCGAAGATCGTCATCAAGGTGCCGCTGACCCTCGCGATCATGCCAACCCTGATGGTGATGCTCGGCAATCAGGCGTTTGCGTTCCCGTTGGTCAACGTCAACGAAATCTTCCACCTCGACCTGTCGACCACCAACGTCGTCGACGGTCAGGAAGTGGTGATCGTGCGGGACAAGGCGCTGCCATTGTTCTACCTCAAGCGCTGGCTGGTCAGCTCCGCCGCTCACGAAGAGCAGCGTGAAGGCCACGTGGTGATCCTTTCGGTGGGCACTCAGCGGATCGGCTTCGTCGTCGATCAACTGGTCGGTCAGGAAGAAGTGGTCATCAAGCCATTGGGCAAAATGCTGCAGGGCACTCCGGGCATGTCCGGCGCCACCATTACCGGTGACGGCCGCATCGCGCTGATTCTCGATGTTCCAAGCATGCTCAAGCGTTACGCCGCACGGCGTATTTGAATCCGGGGCGGCGGGGCGACAACGTCCCGCTGCACCTAATGGAGTGTTTATGGCAGTCAAAGTCCTGGTGGTGGACGATTCGGGTTTTTTCCGCCGCCGCGTCTCGGAAATTCTTTCAGCGGATCCGAGCATTCAGGTGGTCGGCACCGCCACCAACGGTAAAGAGGCGATCGATCAGGCGCTGGCGCTCAAGCCGGACGTGATCACCATGGACTACGAGATGCCGATGATGGACGGCATCACGGCAGTGCGGCACATCATGCAGCGCTGCCCGACTCCGGTGTTGATGTTCTCCTCGCTGACGCACGAAGGCGCCCGGGTCACCCTGGATGCGCTGGACGCCGGCGCGGTGGATTTCCTGCCGAAGAACTTCGAAGACATCTCGCGCAACCCGGAGAAGGTCAAGCAGTTGCTGTGCGAAAAGGTGCATAGCATCTCGCGCAGTAATCGTCGTTTCAGTGCTTATAGCGCACCTGCGCCAGTGGCTGCGCCTGCGCCTGCACCGACCCCGGCTGCATCCAGCTTCAGCAGCCACAGCACCAGCGCTCCGGCCCGTCCGGCGCCTGTGCATGCGCCTGTCGCAAGTCGTGCGCCGGCTGCCAGCGCTTCGTCGCCGGCACCGAAACGCAAGGCTTACAAACTGGTGGCCATCGGCACCTCGACGGGCGGCCCGGTGGCGCTGCAACGTGTGTTGACTCAGTTGCCGGCGAATTTCCCGGCGCCGATCGTGTTGATCCAGCACATGCCGGCAGCGTTCACCAAGGCCTTCGCCGAACGTCTCGACAAGCTGTGCCGCATCAGCGTCAAGGAAGCCGAGGATGGCGACATCCTGCGTCCGGGCCTGGCGTTGTTGGCCCCGGGTGGCAAGCAAATGATGATCGATGGCCGTGGCGCGGTGAAAATCCTCCCGGGCGACGAGCGTCTGAACTACAAGCCGTGCGTGGACATCACCTTCGGTTCTGCGGCGAAATCCTACGGCGACAAAGTTCTGGCGGTGGTGCTGACCGGCATGGGCGCCGACGGCCGTGAAGGCGCACGTCTGCTCAAGCAGGGCGGCAGCGCGGTGTGGGCGCAGGACGAAGCAAGCTGCGTGATCTACGGCATGCCGATGGCCATCGTTAAAGCCGACCTCGCCGACGCGGTATACAGCCTCGACGACATCGGCAAACACATTGTCGAGGCGTGTATCTGATGGATGTTTTAAGCCTTATCGGGATCATCATGGCGTTCGTCGCCATCATCGGTGGTAACTACCTTGAGGGTGGTCATCTCGGTGCGCTGGCCAACGGCCCGGCGGCATTGATCGTACTGGGCGGCACCATCGGTGCCGCACTGCTGCAATCGCCGATGAGCGCGTTCAAACGCGCCATGCAGATCCTTGCCTGGATTCTGTTTCCGCCACGGGTCGATCTGGCCGGTGGCATTGATCGCGTCGTCAACTGGAGCCTCACCGCGCGCAAGGAAGGCCTGCTGGGTCTGGAAGGCGTGGCTGATGCCGAACCCGACAACTACTCGCGCAAAGGCCTGCAACTGCTGGTCGACGGTGCCGAGCCGGAAGCGATCCGCAGTATCCTCGAAGTGGATTTCTACACCCAGGAAGCCCGCGACATAGAAGCGGCGAAAGTCTTTGAAAGCATGGGCGGCTACGCGCCGACCATCGGCATCATCGGTGCGGTGATGGGCCTGATCCACGTGATGGGCAACCTCGCGGATCCGACGCAACTGGGCAGCGGCATCGCCGTGGCGTTCGTCGCGACCATTTACGGCGTGGCCAGTGCCAACCTGGTGTTGCTGCCGGTCGCGGCCAAGCTGAAGTCAATCGCGCTGCGGCAGTCGCGTTATCGCGAAATGTTGTTGGAAGGGATCCTGTCGATCGCCGAAGGTGAAAACCCTCGCTCCATTGAGTTGAAGCTGCAAGGCTTCATGGATTAAGGGAATAACCTCATGGCCCGTCGTCGCCACCAGGAAGAGCATGTAAACCACGAACGCTGGCTGGTTTCCTACGCTGACTTCATTACTTTGCTGTTCGCGTTCTTCGTGGTGATGTACTCGATCTCGTCGATCAACGAAGGCAAGTACAAAGTCATTTCCGAAGCATTGATCGGGGTCTTCACCGACTCCGATCGCTCGCTCAAGCCGATCCCGATTGGTTATGAGCGGCCGAAAACCGTGACCCCGGCCAAGCCGCTGGTCAAGGACGCCGAACAGGTTGACGCCGGTATCGCCGGTGCCAGTGACCCGCTGAAAAGCATTGCCGATGACATCAGCGCCGCCTTCGGTGACTTGATCAGTTCCAATCAGATGACCGTGCGTGGCAACGAGCTGTGGGTCGAGATCGAACTCAACTCCAGCCTGTTGTTCGGCAGCGGCGATGCCATGCCCAGCGACATCGCGTTCAACATCATCGACAAGGTCGCGGCGATTCTGAAACCGTTCGATAACCCGATCCACGTCGAGGGTTTCACCGATGATCAACCGATTCGCACCGCGCAGTACCCGACCAACTGGGAGCTGTCCTCGGCGCGTTCGGCGAGCATCGTTCGCATGCTGGCGATGCAGGGTGTGAACCCGGGTCGCCTGGCGTCGGTGGGTTACGGTGAGTTCCAGCCGGTCGCCAATAACGCCACCGCCGAAGGCCGTGCGAAAAACCGTCGCGTAGTGCTGGTGGTGTCGCGCAATCTCGATGTGCGCCGCAGCCTCACGGGCACCGGAACCGCCAATGCGCAACCGGACGCTGCGTTGAAGCGTGCTGGCACACAAACTGCACCGACCCCGGTCAAGACGCCGGGACGCGAGAGTGCCGTCAATTCTCCGTCACCCGCATTAACACGCTGAGCTATGTCTCGGTCGAGCATATCGGCCGGGAGGAACGAACTGAATGAGAGTCTGGGCAGTCGCCAATCAAAAGGGTGGTGTCGGTAAAACCACATCTTCCATCGCTTTAGCCGGATTGCTGGCCGAGGCGGGCAAGCGCGTGGTTGTGGTCGATCTCGACCCGCACGGCTCGATGACCAGCTATTTCGGTTACGACCCCGACAGCCTGGAACACAGCAACTACGATCTGTTTCTGCACAAGGGCAGCGTGCCGCAAGGCCTGCCGGGGCAGTTGCTGCTGTCGACCAGTGACGAACGTATTTCGCTGCTGCCATCGAGCACCGCACTGGCGACGCTTGAGCGACAGTCGCCGGGGCAGAGTGGCCTCGGTCTGGTGATCGCCAAGAGTCTGGCGCAGCTGTGGCAGGACTTTGATTACGCGGTGATCGACAGTCCGCCGTTGCTCGGCGTGCTGATGGTCAACGCCCTCGCAGCGAGCCAGCAACTGGTGATCCCTGTGCAGACCGAACACTTGGCTGTGAAAGGCCTGGAACGCATGGTCAACACCTTGGCGATGATCAATCGCTCGCGCAAACAGGCGCTGCCGTTCAGCATTGTGCCGACCCTGTTTGATCGCCGTACGCAAGCCTCCATGCATACCTTGCGTGTGCTGCGCGACAAATTCCCCGAGGAGATATGGCAGGGTTACATCCCGGTCGATACCCGTCTGCGCGATGCCAGCCGGGCCGGTGTCACGCCTTCGCAATTCGACGGCAAGAGCCGTGGCGTGCTGGCATACCGCGCGCTGCTCAAACATCTGTTGGCGCAACAACTTGTTCCGCAGGTGGCTTGAGATGATGTTGAACCTTGTAGGAGCTGCCGCAGGCTGCGATCTTTTGATCTTGCCTGGCGGTACTCCTGAAAAGATCAAAAGATCGCAGCCTGCGGCAGCTCCTACAGGGGGTTGCGCATGAATCGGCCGGTTAAGTTGACGTCGAAGCCGCAACTGGCGCTGCAGTCTTATCTGGATGGCTTGCTGCAGGAGATTCCTGAAGAGCTGCCGCCGGTGATCGAGGCGCAGCCTGACGTTGTGGACAACAGCGAAGCGCTGGACGAGTTCCAGGCGGCGGTATTGGAGGAGCAGGCGCGTGACGCACAGAAAGCGGCCAGGCCTGCTGCGCCAGTTGTCGCGCCTGCCGTTGCACCTGCAGCCAAGGCACCGGTGGCACTGATCGAAGCAGCCGAACCGGTTCGCGCGTCGGTTTCGACACTGGCACCGCTGCTGCAAACCCAATTGCTGAAAACCGCGCCGGAACCGGCGGTGGCTGCACCGGCTCCAGCAGCCGCTGCGCCTGCACCCGTCGAGCAGACGTTGGTGCCGCCGCTGGTGGAAGTGCATCTGCCGCCGAATAACACGCCGCCGCCGGTGGAAACCGATGGCCGCCCGGCCTGGGCTTCGGAAGCGTTCGAATGCCTGTTGTTCGACGTCGCCGGCCTGACGCTGGCCGTGCCGCTGGTGTGCCTCGGCTCGATCTATTCGCTGGCCGGCCACGAGCTGACGCCGCTGTTCGGTCAGCCGGAATGGTTCCTCGGGATTTTGCCGAGCCAGGCCGGCAACCTGAAAGTGTTGGACACCGCGCGCTGGGTCATGCCGGATCGCTATCGCGATGACTTCCGTCAGGGCTTGCAGTACGTGATTTCGGTACAAGGATACGAGTGGGGCCTGGCGGTGCATCAGGTCAGTCGTTCGTTGCGTCTTGATCCGAATGAAATCAAATGGAGAAGTCACCGGGGTCAGCGGCCATGGCTCGCCGGCACCGTGATTGAACACATGTGCGCCTTGCTCGATGTTTCCGCACTGGCCGAGTTGATCGCCAGCGGCGGGGCAAGGCACATGTCCGGCAGTAAGCCGAGCCACAAACCGACATAACAGACACTACCGGCATCGATATGCCGGAAAACGAAACATAAACCGCCAGGGCGGTACTTCGAGGGGCTAGGGTATGAACGACAAGGCGACGGCGGCAAAGGGTTCTGAAGATCCGATCCTGCAATGGGTGACCTTCAAGCTGGACAACGAAACCTATGGCATCAACGTGATGCGCGTGCAGGAAGTGCTGCGCTACACCGAGATCGCTCCAGTGCCGGGTGCGCCTAGCTACGTGCTGGGCATCATCAACCTGCGCGGTAACGTGGTCACCGTGATCGACACCCGTCAGCGCTTCGGCCTGAACAGCGGCGAGATCAGCGACAACACCCGTATCGTCATCATCGAAGCCGACAAGCAAGTCGTCGGCATCATGGTCGACAGCGTGGCCGAAGTGGTTTACCTGCGTCAGTCGGAAATCGAGACGGCGCCGAACGTCGGCAACGAAGAGTCGGCCAAGTTCATCCAGGGCGTGTGCAACAAGAACAACGAGTTGCTGATCCTGGTCGAGCTGGACAAGATGATGAGCGAAGAAGAATGGTCGGATCTGGAGAACATCTGATTGATTCTCGAAGTCGCGGTCATTGTCCTGTTCCTCTTCTGGGCAGGCACGCTGGCAATGTTTGTGTCGTACATCAAGGCGCAAAAAGTAATCGCTGCGCAACAGGCTCAGGGCGATGCGCTGCGTGATCAGCGCATCAAGGAACTGGCCAAGCGTGTCGACGATTACCAGAACGGCAACGTGCGCATGGGCGACGCCCTGCACGAGTTGCGCGCGGTAGTCGGTCCGTTGCCGGACAAGATTGTTGCGCTGGAACAGCGCGACCCGTCGAGCCTGTCATTCGCCCAAGCGGCGAAACTGGTGGGCATGGGCGCCAGCGTCGATGAACTGACTCAGTCCTGTGGGTTGACCCAGGCTGAGGCGGAGTTGATGCGCAAGTTGCACAAAAGCAGCTAGGAGCTTCGAGCTTTCAGCGGCAAGCAAGATCAAAAGATCGCAGCCTTCGGCAGCGCCTGCATCGGGATTCGCATTTCCCCGTAGGAGCTGCTGAAGGGTGCGATCTTTTTATTTCGGTATAAAAGACCGCTGGTCGGGACTGTCAGATCTGACAGTAGATAACGATCTTCGATGCTCAACATACTCAAGATGAAATCAACTTCATCAGGGTATGGATATGAAACTCTTACTGTTCTTGACTTTAGTTTTTTCCGCTGCTGTTAATGCCATGTCTGGTCCGGCGCTAGTAGTGGACCTGAATGCAAAATATCAAAGCAATGTCGCGCAGTGTGCAAATGGAACTCCCGCCTATTATTGTTCTGGCGTTCTTTTGCGAGCGGTGGACTACAGTACCTTCTTCAAATTTTGGGATTATGGTTCGCAGGCGACAAAACTTGGCTCCGTTGCATTCACTTATATTCGTTCGGATGTGGGTAGTACTGCACTTAACGGAAACAGAAAAAGCGGTTTTATCTTGAAAGACCAGACTTCGGCATTGGCGGTGGGTAAGGCCGTGAGTTTGCGTTGTATTTTCCCTTTTCCGACCGAATCACTCAATGAACGGGCAGATCACGGTTGTGGGTTTGCACCGAAAGTGGCGCAAGCGGATCCCGATCTTGCCAATTGTGCCAAGTTATGGGGCTCGCCCGTTACGGCTGCTGCATGGTTGAAGAATTTCAAAGAACATGATTCTTTGCCAAAAAACCAATGTTCGTTAAGTACGGTTGTCGCTGCGCAATTCAAGGCCAGTCTGGAAGCACACAAACTCGTGGATACAACGTGGACGGCCAAACCCACTGAGGTTCTGGTTGAAACCTGGGATGAACGCAAGCCTGAAAAGCTACCCGTGGAGGCGGTGTTTTACGACGCATTGACGCCCGCCAAGTTGGTGGATGCTCAGAAGTTTCAGCGTGAGTATTATCTTGAGACTTCTTTGTATGTGCCTATTGTAAAAATCAATATGGCCGCAGCCAACAAGCAAATATTCAGTTTTGATGCGAAAGATCAAAGGTTTGGGCAGTTAGTCGCTGAGAGACTGAATAGTAGATATAACAATGTTTCAAACAACTGTAGCGGAAAGCCCGCGTATTATTGCAGTGGTGTGATAGTGCGTACTACCGGGGCCAAGCCGTCTTACCATTCCTGGAATCCAAGCCCTACGGCAATCAACAAGAAAGGCGTTCCTTTCTCGTACTTGCGTAAGGATTTGGGTATCACAACCTTGGCTTGGGGAGATCTACACGGATTCATTTTCAAGGACTTCGCCACTGCAGAGCGACTGGAAACCTATCCGATCAGCCTACTGTGCTCGTTTCCTACGGATGCGGCGAGTTGGTACCGCGCAGGCACTGGTGGTTGTGGAGCGCACAGTTCCTATCCGACCAATAGCCATTCCTGCCCGGAAGAAGGCGTGAACACTCTGGAGAAGTGGAAGACACATTATCGAGCGGTGGCGGGTTCTGGATATTTTTCAAACAGAAACAGACATCAATGTGGATTCACTTCAAGTGTTGAACAGTTTGCCATCAGTCTTGATGCGCGAGCGCATTTTGAGCCGCCAGCGGGGGAGCGTTCGCATCACAACGAAATAATTCTGTCTCTTTGGCCGCAAGATATTCCAAAGCAACTACCGCTGTATGCTTTTTTCTATCTGCAGCATCAGGGCGGTGGTGCTGGCGTGACCGGCGCGAAATACATTCAACAGGATTATTTCAACATCACCGGTGATGTGTTGCCTGTTATCAGGGTCGACCTCTCGCCAGGAGCCGCGGCAGTCTTCAGTTTTCACGAAGGAGATCAGGCCGCGACGTTAACAGGTCGTTGAACGTGATGTATCGGCTCAGCTAAAGAAAAGTAAAGGCATAAGGTGTGGTTTGTCTGCACCTTATGCCTTTTTTGCGGAAGTATTCAAAGACTGACGCGCAATACACGAGAAAACATCAGATTGTCATTCGAGCCGGATCGGTGAACGCTGTAGTTTATCAATACTGTTTCTCCTGCGTTCTCCTTTATCCAGCCTGGTGGAATGCTGAATGCCATCGAGGAACTGTTTTGAATCGGCTGGCTTTCAGTATCCCGGACCACCACGCCATGCCACCTTACTCTTACGGTATAACCGGAAGTCATGTTCAAGAACTTGACTGTCACATTTTTTCTGTCACCCGATAGTCGCGGTTCGCTGAGGTCAAACATTTGTTGATCTACATTCAGTGAGAGCGATTTGGAAATGAGCAGCGGCGTGCCAGGACTCAAGCGGACGCTGTAGTTGACAGTGACAAGGCTGCCAATGGAGTCGATCACTTCAAGTCGAGGAATTCTGAAGTTGAGAGGCCCGGGGGTGCCAACGATTAACGTCTCGGTGTCATATTTATAGCGACCATTTGTCCAGCGCGCCGTCACGGCTTGTCCGCCGAGCATGCCGACGTAGTGTGGCACCTGTACATTGATATGTGTGCTGTCATAAACGTCGTTGAAGTTCAGACGATTACCGTCAGCACCGTAGGCCTCCAGAACTTTGGGGGCAGTAAGGTTTAATACATTTAATTCAGTGCTCATCTCTTTAACTCCTTTTGGGGAAATCAAGTGCGCGGCCGGTTACCCGTACTGCTTACAGCTCGATTCTCAATACCTGAGAGAACTGGCTTTGCTCATCGATACCGGTCCGATTGACGCTGTAGTTGATCAATACGGTTTTTCCTTTGTTTTCTGATACCCAGCCCGCAGGGATAGAAAATTCTGCGGTGACCCCTGTTTTCATATCCTGCCATTGCGTCCTGCGGGTGATGATTCCGCCGAAACGGACGCGCGCCTGATATCCGTTGGCCATTGCCGGATATCGCACCGTCACTGTGGTTAGGTCGGGGGTAAGCCTTGGAGGGGGCAACACGAATTCTTGAGCGTCCACAGCCAGATTTAATGGAACAGATCGGTGCAACGGGCCGTTCGGGTAGGTACGTACCGTGAAACTGACGGGAACGGTACTGCCGATGGAATCCACAACTTCCATGCGTGGAACGTTCAGGTCCATTGCGCCAACGCTCGTCACCGTGGTGATTGCGCTGTCGTAGACATGCCGCGCGGACGCGTAACGGAGGCGGATGGTTTGCCCTATCGCCATTCCTACATATTGTTCAATACGAGCGGTTATGTGCCTGGCGGTGTAAATATCGGACATTTTCAGGCGATCGCCTTGGGTCCCGTAGGCTTCCAGGATTTTTGGCGACTTCAAGATGATCGTGGTTTTAACTGTGAAGGTTTTAGCCTCGGATTCAGGCTTTGCCTCTCCTCGAACCACTCGCACAGTGACACTGACCGAGTGTTGGTCGCTTTCGTTGGCCCAACTTGACGGTACCTGGAACTCCAGCGCTCCACTTCCTGAGTAAGTCTTGGCTGTTGTCTCGCGCTCTATTCGCCCTTGCCAATGAACGCGTACGCTATCGCCGGCCAACAGACCAATACCTGATGCGACGACCTGAATGTTGGAAACGTAAGCAGGGTCCAGCACCCCGCCTTGTTCGCCTGTCACCGTTGGGGCAGGTATGCGATTCACGTTTACCTTGACTTCAGTGGGAATTGCCCAAGGGGCATAAGCGTGTGGACGGTTTCCACAGCGATCGATCACTTGGAAGGTAATCGAATGTTTGCCATCGCCCGCACGCTTGATCAGGTCTTCGTCGAACCTGATCAAAATCGGATGGTTTTGCGGGTCGCTTATTTGCTCTGGGGTGACGGGATAAAACGTCACCTGTTCTTCATCACCCCATCGCGCGACGATGCGGTCGAATGGCGTGATGTTCAGATAGGGCTCGATACGCATGACAATCCCTTGTCTGGCCATCTCGCTATCAACGCCATCCTTGATATCCGGCGTGAAGCTATAAAGCAGACGGGGATGACCTTGTGGCTCGGGCTTGTCGAGCACGCCGCCCGGCAGCGTACGTTTAACCAAAATGTTGAGCTTGGACGAGTCTGCTTCATTGCCGCTGGAACGGATAACACGATAAAAAACCGGAAACGCGCTTCCATCCAGTATCTGGCCTGCCGGTACATGGAAAAGGAGGGGGGCTTTAAGTTTTTCCGGGGTGTCGATGATTTCCGTCAGTACGGGAGTCACGCCGTCGTCCCAGAAGAGCTGGCACTTTTGGCCTATTGCGTTATCGAGCCACGGATCAACGCTGACGAGCAGATCGGCATTCAGGGGGGCGGCACCAATGCCACCGTGGTAACCCTCACCACCACCAATCGGTGAAATCCATGCGGGAATATGTGGGGCTCCGAGGGCCAGCGCATTGCTGTCCGTGGAGTTCTCATCGGTCTCGGGGGGCAAAGTCATCGGAGTGCTCCTGTCAGGGCAGCGCCGAGAACTATTCCATCGGAGCTGTCACTTCATCAGGCGACAACAGCGACTTTTCGCGCAACTGTCAGATCTGACAGTTGCGATAAACGGTAAATAATGAAGGGGAGTTTTCAGTCAGCTAAGGTGATTAACGGATCTGAAGTTTCAAAGGGTAAGCGATAAAAGATTGCTGCCTGCAAGGCCTAATAATCATCCCCACGTTCGGTAACGTCCTTCTCGACCATCGGCGCATTGGGATCCTGCCCCTCGGGGAATTTTCCCTTCAGATTCCACGCAAACGCGATGATCTCCGCGATCGTGCGATACAGCTCTTCGGGAATGCTGTCGCCCAGTTCCATGCGCGCCAATAAGCGCACCAACTCGGCGTTCTCGTAGATGGGCACTTCGCAATCGCGAGCGATGCGCAGGATTTCTTCGGCCAGTTCGTCATCACCTTTGGCGGTGAGGGTCGGCGCGTGGTTGCCGTCGTATTTGAGGGCGATGGCCTGGCGTGGGGCAGTGGAATCGTTCATGCGGTTTCGTCGACCCAGCGGTGTTCGAGGCGGGTTTGGTTGCCTTGCGGCGGCGTGCCGTGGTGGCAGTCGATGTCGCCGACGTTCAGCCCGCGATCGAGCAGGCGCTGGCGCAGGGCGAACAGGTTGTTTTCGATCAGGTCGGCGGTGTACGGCCGTTCGGCCCACAGTTGGCCGGACAGGCTGCCGGCGATCAACTGCGCCTGAATCTGCATCGGCCCGAGCGGTTCCATGTCGAGCGCCAGATCGACGCGCCACAGTTGTTGCCTGGGTTCGCGCTCGTCACGACGTTCGTTCGGCTGCGGTTCTCGCTCCGGCGCTTCTTCACGCTGGAACTTGACCTGCAGTGGCACGATGTCTTGCAGGTTGCGCATGGGGATTTCCAGCTGCCAGGTGCTGAGCAGGCGCCCATCGTCGGTGACGCCGGTCTGTTCCAGGCTCGACAGTTGATGGCTTTGCAGGCGCGAAACAGCGGCAGCGGCGAGGCGCAGCAACTGTTCCAGATCGCCTTCGCCGTCCAGGCTTTGCAGCAAGCGCTCGGGCAGCGGGAAGCTGCTCGGCAGCGGTTTGGCGCTGACCTGCCCAAGCATGCCGAGGGCATTACGCACGAAGCTCGGCAGCGCCTGTGCCAAGGTGTTGGCGGCGATGATCGCGTTGAAATTGGTGCTGCTCGGCAGGCCCGGGGTCAGTTGTGCGATCAGCTTGAGCAGATCGGCTTTCATGTCCGGGGCCAGCGTCGGGGTTTGTCCGGTCAACAGTTTGGCTTCGAGGAACGCGCCGCTGTTGGCCAGGGCCAGCGCCACGCCTTTGGCGGTGCTCAGTTGTTGCACGTCCGGAAGGCTGGCGAGCAGTTTGTCGACCACGGCGCGCAAATCCGCAGAGGTTTGATCGGTGGCGGGTGGCAGGTTTTGCAGCGCGTTCAACAACCCGCTCAGCGACGCCTGACGACTTTGCTGGCCGAGCAGTTGCTGGCTGACGGCCAGTTGTTCCTGGCGGCTGCTCATTGGCAGGAATTTCAGGGTTTGTGAGTCTTCCACCAACGCCGAGAGCAAAGTGCCAATGCGCAGCGGCTGCGGGCTATCGATGGTCAGTGTGCTGCCGCTCTGCGCGGTATTGAGCAGCGTGACCAGCGAACGGAATACCGCGGCTTGCCCCGGCGTCTGCGGCAGCGCCTGCGAGGTCAGCACTTTGCCTTGCAGCAGGGTGCCGACCGGCAGTTGTGCGGTGTCGATGCGGGTGAGGGCGGCGACGCTGCTGGCAATCGCCTGCTGCACGGTAATCGCCAGATTGCCCGCCGACGGCTGAGTGATCGCCAGGCTGGTGCCTTGGGGCAACGGCAAATTGCTGGTCGCCTGCACGGTGGTCTGGCGGCCGCTGTCGAGCGTCACTTTGAGCAACAGTTGAAAGGTCTGGTCCGCCTGCTTGAGCGATAACACCTCGGCCTTGGCACTTTGCCCGGCGCCGATCAGGCCTTCGACCGGGGTCAGCAGCTTGAGCAGCTCACCGACCTGCGGGCGAACGGTCGCCGGGGTGGTGGGCGGGAGCGGGAGGATGTTCATTTCGCCTGTCATACGCGGACACAACCTGAGGAAAATGCACTCTTGAGAGTAAGGCACGGCATGTATAATGCCGCCCGTCTTGCGCTTCGTTCAAAAAACATAGCAATTGTTTGACCTGGCTCGCTGGATCGAGCCGTCAATGCATCTATGCTGCATCTCTTTAACGGCCGCGCCAGAGCCGACTTGAACCGTATAAGGCCCGTGATCCCTTGACCAGTCCTGTCCTGCAAACCGTTGCCCTCGCGTGTGAACGTGATCTGCGGCTGCTTTTCGAAAATCTCGAATTGAGGCTGGCCAGTGGCGATATGGTGCAGATCAGTGGCCCCAACGGCAGTGGCAAAACCAGCCTGTTACGTTTGCTGTCCGGGCTGATGCAGCCGACCGCCGGGCAAGTTTTGCTCAATGGCCAGCCGCTGACCGAACAACGCAGCGAACTCGCACGCAACCTGCTGTGGATCGGCCACGCCGCCGGGATCAAGGATCTGCTGACCCCGGAAGAGAACCTGTCATGGCTCTGCGCGCTGCATCATCCCGCCGAGCGTGATGCCATCTGGCAAGCGCTGGCAGCCGTAGGATTGCGCGGTTTCGAAGATGTTCCCTGCCATAGCCTGTCCGCCGGTCAGCAACGCCGCGTGGCGCTGGCGCGTTTATATCTGGACAGTCCGCCGCTGTGGATTCTCGATGAGCCGTTCACCGCCCTCGACAAACAGGGCGTGGCGCAGCTCGAAGAACATTTGGCCGGGCACTGCGAACGCGGTGGTCTGGTGGTGTTGACCACGCACCACACGCTGAGCCGGATGCCGGCCGGTTATCGCGACATCGATTTGGGGAACTGGGCAGTATGAGTGTGTTTGGCCTGCTGGTTGCCCGTGAATCCCGACTGCTGTTTCGCCGCCCGGCGGAGCTGGCCAATCCGCTGATTTTCTTCGCCATCGTCATCGCGTTGTTCCCGCTGGCCGTCGGCCCGGAAACTCAAGTGTTGCAAAACCTGTCCCCCGGGTTAGTCTGGGTGGCGGCGCTGTTGTCGGTCCTGCTCTCGCTGGACGGGCTTTTCCGCAGTGATTTCGAAGACGGCTCCCTGGAACAGTGGGTCCTTTCGTCGCACCCGCTGCCACTTCTGGTCTTGGCCAAGGTGCTGGCACACTGGCTTTTCTCCGGTCTGGCGCTGGTTTTGCTCTCACCGTTGCTGGCGTTGATGCTCGGTTTGCCTGCCGCATGCCTGCCGGTTTTGCTGTTTTCGTTGCTGCTGGGAACACCGGTGCTGAGCCTGCTCGGCGCGGTGGGCGCGGCACTGACGGTCGGTCTGAAGCGGGGCGGCCTGTTGCTGGCGCTGCTGATTCTGCCGTTGTACATCCCGGTGTTGATCCTGGGCAGTGGCGCCTTGCAGGCGGCGTTGCAAGGCATGCCGGCGACCGGGTATCTGCTGTGGCTTGGTAGCCTGACCGCCCTGGCGATCACCCTGACACCTTTTGCAATAGCGGCTGGCCTGAAGATCAGCGTCGGCGAATAATGAGGTCTGGTTAAAATTTAACCAGCAAAGACCCTGAGACTGCTCACACCGATGAGCGGCACCCGTGATGGAAACAGTATGAACTGGACCTGGTTTCACAAGCTCGGCTCGCCCAAGTGGTTCTACGGCATCAGCAGCAAGTTCTTGCCGTGGCTGAGCATCGCAGCGTTGCTGCTGATTGGCGTCGGCGTCGTTTGGGGCCTGGCCTTCGCGCCGCCGGACTATCAGCAAGGCAACAGCTTTCGCATCATCTATATTCACGTGCCTGCCGCGATGCTCGCTCAGTCGATCTACGTGATGCTCGCGGTGTGCGGTGTGGTCGGGCTGGTGTGGAAAATGAAACTGGCCGACGTCGCCCTGCAATGCGCCGCACCGATCGGCGCGTGGATGACCGCCGTGGCGCTGGTTACCGGGGCGATCTGGGGCAAACCGACCTGGGGTTCGTGGTGGGTCTGGGACGCGCGCCTGACCTCGATGCTGATTCTGCTGTTTCTGTATTTCGGCGTGATCGCGCTGGGCAATGCCATCAGCAACCGCGACAGCGCCGCCAAGGCCTGCGCGGTGCTGGCCATCGTCGGCGTGATCAATATCCCGATCATCAAATACTCGGTGGAGTGGTGGAACACTCTGCACCAGGGCGCGACCTTCACCCTCACGGAAAAACCGGCGATGCCGGCGGAAATGTGGCTGCCGCTGTTGCTGACGGTACTGGGCTTCTACTGCTTCTTTGGCACCGTGCTGCTGTTGCGCATGCGCCTGGAAGTGCTCAAGCGCGAAGCCCGCGCCAGTTGGGTGAAAGAAGAAGTGCAGCACAGTCTGGAGGCCGCTCGATGAGTTTTGCTTCATTCGGCGACTTCCTCGCCATGGGCCATCATGGCCTGTATGTCTGGTCGGCCTACGGCATCTGTCTGGCGGTGCTGATCCTCAACGTGGTGGCGCCGATTGCGGCCCGCAAGCGCTATTTGCAACAAGAGGCGCGTCGTCTGCGCCGGGAGAACGGCAAGTGAATCCGCTGCGCAAGAAACGTCTGATCATCATTCTGGCCATTCTGGTCGGGGTCGGCGCTGCCGTCGGCCTGGCCCTCAGCGCCCTGCAGCAGAACATCAATCTGTTCTACACCCCGACCCAGATCGCCAACGGCGAAGCGCCGCAAGACACGCGCATCCGCGCCGGTGGCATGGTCGAGAAGGGTTCGCTGCAACGTTCGCCGGATTCGCTCGACGTCAAATTTATCGTTACCGACTTCAACAAATCCGTGACCATTACTTATCGCGGCATCCTCCCGGACCTGTTCCGCGAAGGGCAGGGTATCGTCGCCCTTGGCAAGCTCAATGCCAACGGCGTGGTGGTGGCCGATGAAGTGCTGGCCAAGCACGACGAGAAGTACATGCCACCGGAAGTGACCAAAGCCTTGAAAGACAGCGGTCAATCCGCACCAACGCCTGCGAAGGAGGGTTGATCGATGACGTCGACGATTTTTATTCCTGAGCTCGGTCATCTGGCGATGATTCTGGCATTGTGTTTCGCGCTGGTGCAGGCCGTGGTGCCGTTGGTTGGCGCCTGGCGCGGTGACCGTTTCTGGATGAGTCTGGCGCAGCCAGCGGCGTGGGGCCAATTTGCCTTTCTGCTGTTCGCATTCGGTATTTTGACCTACGCGTTCATGACCGATGACTTCTCCGTCGCGTATGTGGCGAACAACTCCAATACCGCGTTGCCGTGGTATTACAAATTCAGCGCGGTGTGGGGCGCCCACGAAGGTTCGTTGCTGTTGTGGGCGTTGATCCTCGGCGGCTGGACCTTTGCCGTGTCGGTGTTCTCGCGGCAGTTGCCGCAAGTCATGCTCGCTCGTGTACTGGCGGTGATGGGCATGATCAGCACCGGTTTCCTGCTGTTCCTGATCCTCACGTCCAACCCGTTCAAACGCATCCTGCCGCAAATGCCCAGCAATGGCGCTGACTTGAATCCGTTGTTGCAAGACATCGGCCTGATCGTCCATCCGCCGATGTTGTACATGGGGTACGTTGGTTTCTCGGTAGCGTTCGCCTTTGCCATCGCCGCGTTGATGGGCGGTCGTCTTGATGCGGCGTGGGCACGCTGGTCGCGTCCTTGGACCATCGTCGCCTGGGCGTTCCTCGGCATCGGTATCACCCTCGGTTCGTGGTGGGCGTATTACGAACTCGGCTGGGGCGGCTGGTGGTTCTGGGACCCGGTGGAAAACGCCTCGTTCATGCCTTGGCTGGTCGGAACCGCGCTGATCCACTCGCTGGCGGTCACGGAAAAACGTGGCGTGTTCAAGAGCTGGACGGTGCTGCTGGCGATTGCCGCGTTCTCGTTGAGCCTGCTCGGGACCTTCCTTGTGCGTTCCGGCGTGCTGACCTCGGTGCACGCGTTTGCTTCGGACCCTGAGCGCGGCGTGTTCATTCTGATCTTCCTGTTGTTCGTTGTGGGTGGCTCGCTGACGCTGTTCGCCCTGCGTGCGCCAGTGGTGAAGAGTCAGGTTGGTTTCAACCTGTGGTCGCGGGAAACCCTGTTGCTGGGCAACAACCTGGTGCTGGTCGTCGCCGCTTCGATGATCCTGCTCGGCACCCTTTACCCACTGATTCTCGATGCCCTGAGCGGCGCGAAGATGTCGGTTGGCCCGCCGTACTTCAACGCGCTGTTCATTCCGTTGATGGCGTTGCTGATGCTGGTCATGGCGGTCGGCGTGATCGTCCGTTGGAAGGACACTCCGGTGAAATGGCTGGCCGGCATGCTCACGCCAGTGCTGCTCGGCAGCGTCGCGCTGGCGGTGGTGGCCGGTGTCGCTTACGGCGATTTCAACTGGGCAGTGATCGCGACTTTCCTGCTCGCGGCGTGGGTGTTGCTTGCCGGTGTGCGTGACATCGTCGACAAGACTCGCCACAAAGGTCTGATCAAAGGCCTGCCGACGCTGACTCGCAGCTACTGGGGCATGCAGATCGCCCACCTCGGCATCGCCGTGTGCGCCTTGGGCGTGGTGTTGTCGAGCCAGAACAGTGCCGAACGCGACCTGCGTCTGGCGCCGGGCGAGTCGATGGACCTGGCCGGTTATCACTTCATCTTCGAAGGCGCCAAGCACTTCGAAGGACCGAACTTCACCTCCGATAAAGGCACCATTCGGGTGATTCGCGACGGCAAGGAAATCAGTGTGCTGCACCCGGAAAAACGTCTGTACACCGTGCAGGGTTCAATGATGACCGAAGCCGGCATCGACGCCGGTTTCACCCGTGACCTTTACGTTGCCCTCGGCGAGCCGCTGGACAACGGCGCGTGGGCGGTGCGCGTGCACGTCAAACCGTTTGTGCGCTGGATCTGGTTCGGCGGTTTGCTCACCGGCTTCGGTGGGTTGCTGGCGGCGCTGGATCGGCGTTATCGGGTCAAGGTGAAAGCCCGTGTGCGTGAAGCGCTGGGCATGACGGGAGCGGCTGCATGAGACGTTGGTTGATGCTGGTGCCACTGGCGATTTTCCTGCTGGTGGCGGTGTTTCTTTATCGCGGTCTGTACCTTGATCCTGCGGAGCTGCCGTCGGCGATGATCAACAAGCCGTTCCCGGAGTTTTCCCTGCCCAACGTGCAGGGCGACAAGAGCCTGACCAAGGCTGACATTCTCGGCAAACCGGCGCTGGTCAATGTCTGGGGCACCTGGTGCATTTCCTGCCGGGTCGAGCATCCGGTATTGAATAAGCTCGCCGAGCGCGGCGTGGTGATCTACGGCATCAACTACAAGGACACCAACGCCGATGCCTTGAAGTGGCTGGCCGAGTTCCACAATCCGTATGTGCTGGATATCCGTGACGACGAAGGCTCGCTGGGCCTGAACCTCGGCGTCTACGGCGCTCCGGAAACCTTCTTCATCGACGCCAAGGGCATCATCCGCGACAAATACGTCGGGGTGATCGACGAGCAGGTCTGGCGCGAAAAACTCGCGGCCAAGTATCAGGCGCTGGTCGACGAGGCCAAACCATGAAGCGCTTTCTGGCTACGCTGGTTTTGGGCTTGAGTCTGGTCGGTGTGGCTCATGCGGCCATCGACACCTACGAGTTTGCCAAAGAAGGTGATCGCGAGCGTTTCCGCGAGCTGACCAAGGAACTGCGCTGCCCCAAGTGCCAGAACCAGGACATCGCCGACTCCAACGCACCGATTGCCGCTGACCTGCGCAAAGAGATTTTCCGCATGCTCGGCGAGGGCAAGGACAACCAGCAGATCATCGACTTCATGGTGGATCGCTACGGTGATTTCGTCCGCTACAAACCGGCGCTCAACACCAAGACCGCACTGCTGTGGTTCGGCCCGGCCGGTCTGCTGCTCGGTGGTGTCGTGGTGATCGCAGTGATCGTCCGCCGTCGTCGCGGCCAGCGTGCCGAAACTCCGCAAGCGCTGTCCATCGAAGAGCGTCAGCGCCTCGACCAACTGTTGGATAAAAACCAAGAATGATTGATTTCTGGCTTGCCGCAGGGCTGTTGCTTCTGGTCGCCCTGAGTTTTCTGCTGATCCCGGTTTTGCGTGAGCGTCGCGCCCAGCGTGAAGAGGATCGGACTGCCCTGAACGTCGCGCTGTATCAGGAGCGTGTCGCCGAGTTGCAATCGCAACAGGCTGAAGGCGTGCTCGACGCCGCGCAAATGGACAGCGGCCGCGCCGAGGCGGCGCGTGAATTGCTGGCGGATACCGAAGGGGTTGCCGCGCCGCGTGTGTCGAAACTGGGTAAACCGTTGCCACTGTTGGCAGCAGTCTTGGTGCCGGTGTTGGGTCTGGGTCTGTATATGCACTTCGGCGCTGCCGACAAAGTCGAGCTGACCCGCGAATTTGCCCAGGCACCGCAGTCGATGGAAGAGATGACCCAGCGTCTGGAGCGCGCCGTCGCGGCGCAACCGGATTCTGCCGAAGGTCTGTATTTCCTCGGCCGGACCTACATGGCGCAAGAGCGCCCGGCGGACGCGGCGAAGATGTTTGAGCGCGCTGCCAATCTGGCCGGTCGCCAACCGGAACTGCTCGGCCAGTGGGCTCAGGCGCAGTATTTTGCTGACGGCAAAAAGTGGTCGGCGAAGATTCAGGCGCTGACTGACGAAGCACTGAAGGCGGATCCGAAAGAGGTCACCAGCCTCGGTCTGCTTGGCATCGCCGCGTTTGAGGGCGAGCGTTATCAGGAAGCCATCGATTACTGGAACCGTTTGCTGGCGCAATTGCCGCCGGACGACAATTCCCGCGCCGCGCTGCAAGGCGGGATCAAACGCGCTGCCGAACGTCTGGAAGCCAGCGGCGGTAAGGTTGCTGCGGCCCCGGTCGCCGCGAAAGCCGCGCTGTTGAAAGTCAGCGTCGATCTGGCCAGCGAACTCAGAGGCAAAGTGCAACCGGGCGACAGCGTGTTCATCTTTGCCCGCGCCACGTCCGGCCCACCGGCACCGCTGGCGGCCAAGCGCCTGACCGTGGCCGATCTGCCGGTGACCGTCGAGCTGGGTGACGCCGACGCCATGATGCCGCAGTTGAAACTGTCGAACTTTCCTGAAGTCCAACTGGTTGCGCGCATCTCACGGGCTGGTCAACCGACCACCGGTGAGTGGGTCGGTCGCAGCGGCCCGCTGGCCAGCAGCACCACCGCGCTACAGAAACTGACCATCGACAGCCCGGACAAATAACCGGACACAACAGGAAAGCACCGCCATGCACACCATCGCCCGAATCACAGTCCTCACACTGGCCCTGGGCTTGAGTGCATGTGCGGTGCAACGACCGGAACCGACCACCAACCTGCCGCCGATCCCGCCGTCACAGCCGAGCCCGACCCCGTCGACCTCACCGACACCGGGCAAAAGCATCCCCGCCAAACCGGCCAAACCGGTTCCTCGCACCTCGGCCAGCTTCGCCCCGCCACCGGGCGGCAACAGTCACTGGGACCAGAAACTCGGCGTCTACGTCCTCGACGATCAGACCAACACCTTCTACCGCCAGCGCACCTACTATCGCTGGAACAACGGCTGGAGCCGCTCGATCAGCCCTAACGGCCCGTGGGAAGACACCAACATCCACGGCGTACCGCCGGGGTTGGGCAAGCAATTCGGGCAATGAATGAAAACGGCGATCTTTGGATCGCCGTTTTGCTGTCTGTCGTTTGTGCTGAGAGCTTCAGAGAATGGCGCGATAACCTTCAAGCGCTTGGACCGACTGGGTCAATCCTTGTCTTTGCAGTAAGCGCAAAAACGACTCGACATCCATCGCTGGCGTTTTCAGTTGTTTTCGCTGCTTTTGGGCGGCAGAGACAACTGCTGCCGAATCAAGATGGAACAGGTTTTCGACGAACTCATCGGGATGCTGTGCTTCGATACCAAAAGGGGCGAGCTGCGTATCGGGAAAGTCTTTCAAGTTGAACGTCACGATGACGCCTGCGCCACAGCGAATGGCTGCCGCCAGTACATGACGGTCATCCTGATCGGGCAATGACAGTCCGTTGACCAGTTCTTCGTAGTCGCAGACGCAAGCTTCGGGGATCGCGCGGTCCATCAATTCAGACGTACGATCCAGTTGTTCCATGGTCAGGTCAGTGCGGTTCTTCAATAGATTGCGTTTCCATTCGCTGTGAATCTCCTTGCTCCATCGCGCCCGGAACCGCCCCGAGAGGGCAAGCCACATCAGGAAGTCTCTCAAAGGGGCGGGGTACAAAACACATGCATCGTATACAGCTGTGAAAGAGGAATGCCTCACTCGTATCCTGTCCTTAATGCCTGAGCCTGCTCTGCGAGTAGCGCCATCGCCTGTTCGCTGGCAGTCTCTCGCCGGGTCTTATAGTCCATCAAATCGGCAAAGCGCACACGTCGGTGCTTGCCGGTTTTGTGGTAGGAAATCTCGCCACTTTCCAGCAGTTTAATCATGTGCGGGCGTGAGACATTGAGCAGGTCAGCGGCTTCCTGAGTGGTCAGTTCGGCATGAATCGGCACGACCTTGACGGCATTGCCTTCAGCCAATGCCGCGAGAATGTCGGTGAGAAGTCGCAAGGCCGAGGTGGGCAGTTCGATGCTGTGAGCTTCGTTTTGCTCATCGAAAATCTGGATGTGCTGAGTTTCAAACTGAGTCGCGAGGTAAGCGGCCAAGGCGCGTTGGCCTTCGATGGCGGCTTTGACTTCGCGCTCTACAGGTAGGTTGATTGGTGAATGGGTAATGATCGACATGAGGGAGTTCCGACATTCTCAATAGGGATGTCAGGAAGTTATTCGAATTAAACGAAAATCGCAATAAACGAAACATGAGGCCTCAATGTTCGCTGACGAACAACCCCTGAACATACTCAACAAACGCCCGCGCCTTGGCGCTGGCCATCCTTCCCGTTGAAACACTGACCCTCGCCCGGTTATGTGATTCAGCGCATCGATCGTTATGTGCGCGAACACAACATCAAAAGCCGCTCCTCCTTTCTGGCGGATGCGGCAATGGAGAAACCGGTTCGGTATTGAGTGTTCTCGCTCCCTCAGGTCAGCGAATACCCTGTGGGAGCGAACCTGCTCGCGAAGCTTTTGACGCCTTATGCCGTCGCCAATGAACCACGCTGCGAAACACTCAAAAACCGCAACAACGCCAGCAGCGGAAACGCACTGCCGACAATCACGATCCACAACCAGCCGCCATGTTCATACACCGCACTGGCCACCGATGAGCCGAATGCGCCGCCGATAAAGATGCTGGTCATGTACAGCGCGTTCAGGCGACCGCGGCTTTTGGCGTCCAGCGAATAGACCGCGCGTTGGCCAAGCACCATGTTCATCTGTACGCAGAAGTCCAGTACCACGCCGGTCACGGCCAGGCCGATGACGCTGTAGGCCGGGTGAATGAAGGCAGGCAGGAAGCTAAGGCTGGCGAACAGCATGGCCAGCAGCGAGGCGATGCGGGTGTGACCGGCGTCGGCGAGACGGCCACTGATCGGCGCGGCGATGGCACCGATGGCGCCGACCAGGGCGAAGATGGCGATCTCGCTCTGTGACAGGCCATGGTTGCGCGCCAGTTCCAATGGCACGGCGGTCCAGAACAGGCTGAAGGTAGCGAACATGCAGCCTTGATAAAACGCGCGCTGGCGCAGTACCGGTTGCTGGCGCAGCAGCGTCCATAACGAGCCGATCAATTGACCATATGTAGCGCTGTGATCAGGCTGACGCTTGGGCACGGTCAACGCCAGCACCACGCTGATTGCCGCCATCAGTGCAGCGGCAATCATGAACATTGCGCGCCAGCCCAAATGGTCGGCCACCACACTCGACACCGGCCGCGCCAGCAGGATGCCCAGCAACAAGCCACCCATGATCCCGCCGACCACGCGGCCACGGGATTCTTCCGGCGCCAGATGCGCGGCCAGTGGAATCAGAATCTGCACCGACACCGAACTGAAACCCACCAGGAGCGAGATCAGCAGGAACACATTCGGCTGATCGGTAAACGCCGCCGCCAACAGGCTGGCAATCGCCACCACGGTGGTGATGATCATCAACCGGCGGTTCTCCAGCAGATCACCCAGCGGCACCAGAAAGAACAGGCCCAGCGCATAACCGATCTGCGTCAGCGACACGATAAAACTGGCCATGGTGTCGGAGAGACCAATGTCCGGCGCGATCAGGCCGATGATCGGCTGTGCGTAGTAGATATTGGCAACGATGGCGCCGCAGCAAAAAGCGAACAGCAGAACCATGCCCCGGGTCATTGCGTGAGTTGTGGCGGTCATAAGAATTCTCGATCCAGCGAAAGGGAGTGCAGTGAGGCTATGGGACAAACCGGCAGGGCAGAAGACGCCGTCGGTTGATATCAGTTATTCCATTGCGCAATTAACAGGAGCGCTCGGCATGTCATCCATCGGCGAACCTTGCGTCCGACCGTTGCGGGTCGATGATACATTCACTTACATCCTGCTCGATAGCGTGCTTATGTTTGCATTGGCTTGTTCAACATTCATGACCGGAGGATTGCAATGTTTCGTCAGACGCTTCGCCATACCGCAACGATTGTTCTGATCAGCCTGCTGAGCGCAACGAGCGTGCAGGCCGCCGATGCCCCCGGAATGCGCATTGGCGTGCGCGGCGAGATCACCGGGGTCAGCGCCGACACCCTGAAAGTCCACGTCAACAGCGGCGAGAACGTGGTGATCCAGTTGACTGGCGAGACCAAGGTCCGCGCCGTAACCCTGGCCAATATCGAAGACATCAAACCCGGCAGCTACATCGGTTCGGCGGCGATGCCGCAGGAAGATGGCACGCTCAAGGCGCTGGAAGTGCATGTGTTTCCGCCGGAGCTGGCGGGCAGCGGTGACGGCCATCGGCCGTTCGATCTGGCCAAGGGCAGCAGCATGACCAATGGCAGTGTCGGTGATCTGGTGGTGAGCAACGGGCGGGTGCTGACGGTGAACTACAAGGGTGGGCAGCAGAAGATTCTGGTGCCGGAGGATGTGCCGATCGTTAATCTGGTGCCGGGGGATCGAAGCTTGCTGAAGGTTGGGGTGAAGATCGTTGCGTTCGTCACGCAGAGTGCGGACGGCACGCTGACGGCGCAATCGATTTCCGCCGGTAAGGATGGGGTGACGCCACCGATGTAAAAGCCCCTCACCCTAGCCCTCTCCCAGAGGGAGAGGGGACTGATTGGGGGATGCATGAGAGGTACGCCGACCTGAACTTGCTGTGGTGAATCCATAATCGATAAGGTCTTTCAGGTCGATGTAACTCGCCAGACACCTCGGTAGGCTCCCTCTCCCTCCGGGAGAGGGCTGGGGTGAGGGTAAAGCGGTCACAAAAAAAGGCGACCTTAGTGGGTCGCCCTTTCGTATCTGCTTAAACCTTACTGCCCACTGTAAATCTGATCGAAAACCCCACCATCATTGAAGTGCGTCTTCTGCACCGTGCGCCAGTCACCAAAGGTCTTTTCCACCGAAAGGAAATCAACTTTCGGGAAACGATCGGTGTACTTCGCCAGCACCGCCGGATCACGCGGACGCAGATAGTTCGCCGCGGCAATCTCCTGACCTTCCGGCGACCACAGGTATTTCAGGTACTCATCCGCCGCTGCACGCGAACCTTTCTTGTCGACCACTTTGTCGACCACGGAAACCGGTGGCTCGGCTTCAGCGGAAACGCTCGGGTAGATCACTTCGAACTGATCGCGACCAAACTCGCGAGCAATCATTTCCGCTTCGTTTTCGAAGGTCACCAGCACGTCGCCGATCTGGTTGGTCATGAACGTGGTCGTCGCCGCACGGCCACCGGTGTCCAGTACCGGCGCTTGCTTGAACAGTTTGCCAACGAAGTCTTTGGCTTTGTTCTCGTCACCACCGTTCTTCAGCACGTAACCCCACGCCGACAGGTAGGTGTAGCGGCCGTTACCCGAGGTTTTCGGGTTCGGCACGATCACTTGCACGCCGTCCTTGAGCAGATCCGGCCAGTCTTTCAGGGCTTTCGGGTTGCCCTTGCGGACGATGAACACGGTGGCCGAGGTGAACGGCGCGCTGTTGTTCGGCAGGCGCGTGACCCAGTTTTCCGGCACCAGTTTGCCGTTGTCGGCGAGGGCGTTGATGTCGGTGGCCATGTTCATGGTGATGACGTCAGCCGGCAGGCCATCGATCACCGAGCGCGCTTGCTTGCTCGAACCGCCGAAGGACATCTGCACGGTGATGTTTTCGTTGTGCTCGGCTTGCCAGTGTTTCTGAAACGCAGTGTTGTAGTCCTTGTAGAAATCGCGCATCACGTCGTAGGAAACGTTGAGCAGCGTCGGGGCTGCCTGAGCGATGTTGGCCAGGGCCAGGCCGGCGGCGAGAAGTGAGGCGCCAAAGAGTTTTTTCACTGCGCATTCCTTGTTGTCTATGTATGTGCAGGAGCTGCCGCAGGCTGCGATCTTTTGATCTTGAGCTTATAAAACCAACATCAAAAGATCGCAGCCTGCGGCAGCTCCTACAGGGGGGTGATGTTCAATTGCCACTGACTATAACGGCGCGCGCATAGTCGTTTAAAGATTAAAAAGCTCTTTGCTTATTCCAGTTTCTTAAACAGCGCATTGCCGCAACGCGAGCAAAACGCGGCGCCATGTTCATGGCTGTTTTTCTTGCACACCGGGCAGTCGTGTTGCAGTTGTTCACCGCGCATGGCGTTCGCCAGCTCGGCGGTGAAAATACCCGTGGGGACAGCGATGATCGAGTAACCGGTGATCATCACCAGCGACGAAATCACCTGACCCAGCGGCGTCTTCGGCACGATGTCGCCAAAGCCCACGGTGGTCAACGTGACGATAGCCCAATAGATGCCTTTGGGAATGCTGGTGAAGCCATGTTCCGGGCCTTCGATCACGTACATCAAGGTGCCGAACACCGTCACCAGCGTGCAGACGCTGACCAGAAACACAACGATCTTCTGCTTGCTGCCACGCAGTGCCGACATCAAGTAATTGGCTTGCTTGAGGTACGGGCTGAGCTTGAGCACACGGAAAATCCGCAGCATGCGGATGATCCGGATGATCAGCAGGTACTGCGCATCGCTGTAATACAGCGCAAGGATGCCGGGCACGATTGCCAGTAAATCCACTAGCCCGTAAAAGCTGAAGGCATAGCGCAACGGCTTCGGTGAGCAATACAGACGCAGGATGTACTCGCCGAGAAAGATGATCGTGAAGCCCCACTCGATGTACGCCAGCACATCGGCGTAGTTGCGGTGAACGCTGTCGATACTGTCGAGCATCACGATCACCAGACTGGCGAGGATGATCAACAGCAAGATGCCGTCGAAGCGCCGCCCGGCGAGGGTGTCACTCTGGAAAATCATGACGTAAAGCCGTTCACGCCAGTTGCTGCTGCTGTCCATGGAAAACGCCTGAATCAAAGATCAGCGCAGCCTAGGTTGATTCTCCCCGTGAGCGCAAGGCGTACGCTCGACCGTGGCCTTGCCGAGCATCTGGAACCCGGCGCGGATCAGCCAGCCGGCGAGGATGAAGGGCGCGGTCAGGGTCGCAAGGCCAACCGCTGCGAACAACGGCGTAACCAGCAACGCGAGAACGATGCCAAGCAGCGGCAACCACGGTTGTTGACGTTGTGAAGAGAAGGCGAGGGCGGCGAGCACGGCGTTGTAGCTACCGAGGCCAAATAGCGCAGCACTGGTTTCGTGGTGCAGCAGGCTGGAGCCGAGGCCGATCGCCGACGCCAGCAGCGCCCAGCAAAACGCGCGGCGATCAGCGATCAGCAAACCGATGGCGATCAGGGCGCCGGCCAGTGGGTGCCCCAGAAACATCACCTGGCCCAGGCCCCGCAGTTCGGCTGCGAGCAGGTTCAGCGTGCTCATTTCGATAGGTGCTATCGGCGCGGACGGTTCGGCGAACATCAACAGAACCCAGCTCATGGCCACAAACGGCGAGGTATAGGCCGGAATCGATCGGCTGCTGTAGACATGTTTGAGCCATTGCTGGGTGACCATCGCGCTCAAGCCGCCGGCGGCGAGAATCAGCGGCGGCAGCATCGGCGACCACGGGAAGTACAGGCTCAGCAGCAGGCCGAGCAGCACGCCGTTGTAGCTGAACAGTCCGGCCTGGCGATCAGCCTTGGCGTAGTTGCGCCGTTGCGCGGTGAGCAATCCGGCGACGGCACCGAGCAGCGCTCCGGCGAACAGCACGGGCGCCGTCAGCAGAATCGCCAACAGGCACAACAGGCCGCACAGCGGATGGCGTTGGAGGAATATTTGACTGAAACCGTTGAGCAAAGCCTCGGCCCAGTCGGGGCAGTGGGTGTTGAAATGATTGGCAGGCATGTTGAGAAAATCTGGGCAGTTGGAAAATCAAAAGGTCTTGCAAATAACTGTGGCGAGGGAGCTTGCTCCCGCTGGGTCGCGTAGCGGCCCCAAAATGGGTTGATGCGGTTCTTCTGTGAAAACCGTCATGCCCTAAAAGCGACGACTGCTGTGCAGTCGAGCGGGAGCGAGCTCCCTCGCCACAGGTTGTGTAGCTTTCTTTAGATCAACGTTTCGATACGCAGCGAGTTAGTCGAACCCGGCTGGCCGAACGGCACTCCCGCAGTGATCAGCAGCGTGTCGCCACGCTCGGCCATGCCTTGGGCCTGGGCGATTTCCAGCGCCGTCGAGCAGACTTCGTCGACCTGACGCAGGCGATCGTTGACCACCGAATGAATGCCCCATGCCACGCTCAAGCGCCGCGCGGTCTGCAGGTTCGGCGTCAGGTTGAGGATCGGCGCTTTCGGCCGTTCCCGCGAAGCACGCAAACTCGAGGCACCCGACTCGCTGTAGTTGACCAGCACCGCCACTGGCAGCACGTTGCTGATGCGGCGGATCGCGCAACTGATCGCATCGGACACAGTCGCTTCAGCCTTCGGCCGGCTGACATCAAGCTGAGTCTGATAATCCGGGCCGTTTTCCACCTGGCGGATGATCTTGCTCATCATCTGCACGGCTTCCAGCGGGTATTCGCCGGAGGCGGTTTCCGCCGACAGCATCACCGCATCGGCCCCTTCGGCCACGGCGTTGGCAACGTCGGTCACCTCGGCGCGGGTCGGGGCAGGGGAGAAGCGCATCGACTCGAGCATCTGCGTCGCCACCACCACCGGTTTGCCCAGTTCGCGGCAGGTGGTGATGATGTTTTTCTGGATCTGCGGCACGCTTTCGGCCGGCACTTCGACGCCGAGGTCACCACGGGCCACCATGATCGCGTCGCTCAGTTCAGCGATTTCACGCAGCTGTTCAACGGCCGAAGGCTTCTCGATTTTCGCCATCAAAAAGGCTTTGTCGCCGATCAGTGCGCGGGCTTCGATGATGTCTTGCGGACGCTGCACGAACGACAGCGCGACCCAGTCCACACCCAGCTCCAGACCGAAGCTCAGGTCACGGCGATCCTTGGCGGTCAGCGGGCTGAGGTCGAGCACCGCTTGCGGCACGTTGACGCCTTTGCGGTCCGACAGTTCGCCGCCGTTGAGCACGGTGGTGTCGATCGCGTCAGCGTATTTGGTCACCACCCGCAGACGCAGTTTGCCGTCGTCGAGCAGCAGATCCATGCCCGCTTCCAGCGCGGCGATGATCTCCGGATGCGGCAGGTTCACTCGGCGCTCATCGCCCGGCGTTGCGTCCAGATCCAGCCGGAACGCCTGACCGCGATGCAGCTGCACCTTGCCGTCAGCGAACTTGCCGACGCGCAGTTTCGGCCCCTGCAAGTCCATCAGAATGCCCAGCGGGTAGTTGAGCTGGCGCTCGACTTCGCGGATCCACTGATAGCGCTTGGCGTGGTCGGCGTGATCGCCGTGGCTGAAGTTGAGGCGGAAGATATTCACCCCGGCCTCGACCAGTTCACGGATGTCTTCGATGCCATCGACAGCAGGCCCGAGGGTGGCGAGGATTTTGACCTTTTTATCAGGCGTCATGATTTGCAGCTCTCAAGGATCAGAATGGCGCGGAAGTCGTTGACGTTGGTGCGGGTCGGCTCGGTGACGATCAGCGCATCGAGCGCCTCGAAATAGCCGTAGCCGTTGTTGTTATCCAGTTCATCGCTGGCGCTCAGGCCGAGGGCGGCGGCGCGGGCGTAGCTGTCCGGGGTCATGATCGCACCGGCGTTGTCTTCCGAGCCGTCGATACCGTCGGTGTCACCGGCCAGGGCGTAGACGCCGGGCTGGCCTTTGAGGCTGTCGGTGAGGCTGAGGAGAAACTCGGCGTTGCGTCCGCCACGGCCATTGCCGCGCACGGTCACGGTGGTTTCGCCGCCGGAGAGAATCACGCACGGCGCTGCCAATGGCTGGCCGTGATTGATGATCTGCCGGGCGATGCCGGCGTGGACCTTCGCCACTTCGCGCGACTCACCTTCGAGGTCGCCGAGGATCAGCGTGCTGAAACCGGCCTGGCGGCATTTCACCGCGGCGGCATCCAGCGATTGCTGCGGGCGGGCGATCAACTGAAAGTGGCTGCGCGCCAAGGATGGATCACCGGGTTTGACGGTTTCCGACTCAGGGCTTTGCAGCCAGGTGCGTACCGACGCCGGGATCTCAATGCCGTAGCGTTTGATGATCGCCAGGGCTTCGGCCGAGGTGCTCGGGTCGGCCACGGTCGGGCCGGAAGCGATGACCGTGGCGAGGTCGCCCGGTACATCGGAAATCGCGTAGGTGTACACAGTGGCCGGCCAGCAGGCCTTGCCGAGGCGGCCGCCCTTGATCGCCGAGAGGTGCTTGCGCACGCAGTTCATCTCGCCGATGGTCGCGCCGGATTTGAGCAGGGCTTTGTTGATCGATTGCTTGTCGGCGAGGGTGATGCCTTCGGCCGGCAACGCGAGCAGGGCAGAGCCGCCACCGGAGAGCAGGAAGATCACCCGGTCGTCTTCGCTCAGATTGCTGACCAGTTCCAGCACGCGTTTGGCCACGGCCAGGCCGGCAGCGTCCGGCACCGGATGGGCAGCTTCGACCACTTCGATTTTTTCGCACGGGGCGCCGTGACCGTAGCGGGTCACTACCAGGCCTGTGACTTCACCTTCCCAGCAGCGTTCGACCACTTGCGCCATCGCGGCGGCAGCTTTGCCGGCACCGATGACGATCACCCGGCCGGTACGATCGGCAGGCAAATGGGCTTCGAGGACCTGGTTCGGATGGGCCGCGTCGATGGCTGTGGCAAACAGCTCGCGCAGCAGTTGTTGCGGATCGACCGACATGGCGGGCTCCCGGAATTCTTGTTATTCGAAAGGACAACTCAGATCCCTTGTGGGAGCGAGCCTGCTCGCGAAGAGGTCCTGACATTCAACATCCATGTTGGCTGACACACCGCTTTCGCGAGCAGGCTCGCTCCCACAGGATTTTGTGCAGGCTTTATTTGTTGTCGCGAATCGAGAAGTTGGCCATGTGTTCCAGACCTTTGATCAGCGCCGAGTGGTCCCAGTTGCTGCCACCGATGGCTGCGCAGGTGCTGAACACTTGCTGGGCGTTGGCGGTGTTCGGCAGGTTGATGTTCAGCTCCTTGGCGCCTTGCAGGGCCAGGTTCAGGTCCTTCTGGTGCAGGCTGATGCGGAAGCCTGGATCGAAGGTGCCTTTGATCATGCGCTCGCCATGCACTTCGAGGATCTTCGAGGACGCGAAGCCGCCCATCAGTGCTTCACGCACCTTGGCTGGGTCGGCGCCGTTTTTCGAAGCGAACAGCAGGGCTTCAGCGACGGCCTGAATGTTCAGGGCAACGATGATCTGGTTCGCGACCTTGGCCGTTTGACCGTCGCCATTGCCACCGACCAGGGTGATGTTCTTGCCCATGGCCTGGAACAGCGGCAGTGCGCGTTCGAAGGCATCGGCGTCGCCACCGATCATGATGCTCAGGGTCGCGGCTTTGGCGCCGACTTCACCGCCGGACACTGGCGCGTCGAGGTATTGCGCGCCTTTCTCATTGATCTTGGCAGCGAACGCTTTGGTGGCGGTCGGCGAGATCGAGCTCATGTCGATGACGATTTTGCCTTTGCTCAGGCCAGCGGCAACGCCGTCGGCGCGGAACAGTACGTCGTCGACCTGTGGGGTATCCGGGACCATGACGATGATGAATTCAGCTTCCTGCGCGACTTCGCGCGGGTTGGCCAGGGCGACGGCGCCGGCGGCCACCAGGTCGGCTGGAGCGGCGTCGTGGTGCGCCGACAGGAACAGGCTGTGACCGGCTTTCTGCAGGTTCGAAGCCATTGGGTGGCCCATGATGCCGGTGCCGATAAATCCGATTTTAGCCATGAGAAAATCCTCTTGTTTTTGTATGTCTCCCTGTAGGAGCTGCCGCAGGCTGCGATCTTTTGATCTTGATCTGTAAAAACAAGATCAAAAGATCGCAGCCTTCGGCAGCTCCTACAGGGTCATGTATTTGTCAGATTGCGTTGTGGGTCTTCAGCCAGCCGAGGCCTGCTTCAGTGGTGGTCAGCGGCTTGTATTCGCAGCCAACCCAGCCCTGATAACCGATGCGATCGAGGTGTTCGAACAGGAAGCGGTAGTTGATTTCGCCGGTGCCTGGTTCGTTGCGCCCCGGGTTGTCCGCGAGCTGCACGTGGTTGATCTCGCCCAGGTGCGATTGCAGGGTGCGGGCCAGATCGCCTTCCATGATTTGCATGTGATAGATGTCGTATTGCAGGAACAGATTGGCGCTGCCGACCTGCTCGCGAATCGACAGGGCTTGCGCCGTGTTGTTCAGGTAGAAGCCCGGGATGTCACGGGTGTTGATCGCTTCCATCACCAGTTTGATGCCCGCCGCTTGCAGCTTGTCGGCGGCGTATTTCAGGTTGGCGACGAAGGTCTTTTCCACGGTGGCATCGTCGACGCCTTGCGGGCGAATACCGGCCAGGCAGTTGACCTGGGTGTTGCCCAGCACTTGTGCGTAGGCAATCGCCAGATCGACACCGGCGCGGAATTCTTCGACCCGATCCGGCAGGCACGCGATACCGCGCTCGCCCTTGGCCCAGTCACCGGCCGGCAAGTTGAACAGCACTTGGGTCAGACCGTTGGCGTCGAGCTTGGCCTTGATTTCAGCGGAGCTGAAGTCGTACGGGAACAGGTACTCGACACCGCTGAAACCGGCCTTGGCGGCGGCGTCGAAACGGGCAAGGAAATCCTGTTCGGTGAACAGCATGGACAGGTTGGCTGCGAAACGCGGCATGGTGGTCTCCTAATAGCGGATGTGACACGGTTGGTCAGACTGAACGCGATCAGTCCCCTCTCCTGGGGGAGAGGGTTAGGGTGAGGGGAAATCTTGAGTTTGATCCCGATTTTGCGGTGCTCGCAAAACCTTTCCTCACCCCAGCCCTCTCCCAGAGGGAGAGGGAGCTAAAAGCGATCAATCCAGCAGCGAAATCGCCGTTGGCGCATCGTTGCCGACCAGCGCCAGGTCTTCGAATTCGTTGACGGCGTTGATCTCGGTACCCATGGAGATGTTGGTCACACGCTCCAGAATGATCTCGACGATCACCGGCACCTTGAACTCTTCGATCATCTGTTCGGCCTTGCGCAGGGCAGGGGCGATTTCCGACGGTTCGAACACACGCAGTGCCTTGCAGCCGAGGCCTTCGGCCACTGCGATGTGGTCAACCCCGTAACCGTTGAGTTCCGGCGCGTTCAGGTTATCGAAGGACAGCTGCACGCAGTAGTCCATTTCAAACCCGCGCTGTGCCTGACGGATCAGACCCAGGTACGAGTTGTTCACCACGACGTGAATGTAAGGCAGTTTGAACTGAGCGCCGACCGCCAGTTCTTCGATCATGAACTGGAAGTCATAGTCCCCCGACAGGGCCACGACTTTGCGGCTCGGATCGGCCTTCACCACGCCCAACGCTGCCGGAATGGTCCAGCCCAACGGGCCTGCCTGGCCACAGTTGATCCAGTGACGCGGTTTGTAGACGTGCAGGAACTGCGCGCCGGCAATCTGCGACAGACCAATGGTGCTGACGTAGCAGGTGTCTTTGCCGAACACCTGGTTCATTTCTTCGTAAACGCGCTGTGGTTTCACCGGCACGTTGTCGAAGTGGGTCTTGCGATGCAGGCTGGCTTTGCGCTGCTGGCAATCCTGCAACCAGGCGCTGCGGTTTTTCAGCTTGCCGGCGGCTTGCCATTCACGAGCGACTTCGATGAACACGGTCAGTGCTGCAGCAGCGTCGGAAACGATGCCCAGATCCGGCGTGAACACACGACCGATCTGCGTGCCTTCGATGTCAACGTGAATGAACTTGCGGCCTTCGGTGTAAACGTCAACCGAACCGGTGTGACGGTTGGCCCAACGGTTACCGATACCCAACACGACGTCGGATTTCAGCATCGTGGCGTTGCCGTAGCGGTGCGACGTCTGCAGACCGACCATGCCGACCATCAACGGGTGATCGTCCGGGATGGTGCCCCAGCCCATCAGGGTCGGGATAACCGGGATGCCGGTCAGCTCGGCGAACTCAACCAGCAGATCGCTGGCGTCGGCGTTGATGATGCCGCCACCGGCCACCAGCAATGGACGCTCGGCCTGATCGAGCAGGGCCAAGGCCTTCTCGACCTGCAAGCGGGTCGCGGTCGGCTTGGCCAGCGGCAGCGGCTGGTAAGCGTCGATGTCGAATTCAATCTCGGCCATCTGCACGTCGAACGGCAGGTCGATCAGCACCGGGCCTGGACGGCCGGAGCGCATTTCGTAAAAAGCTTTCTGGAACGCGTAAGGCACCTGGCCCGGTTCCAGAACAGTGGTCGCCCACTTGGTGACTGGCTTGACGATGCTGGTGATGTCGACCGCCTGGAAGTCTTCCTTGTGCATACGGGCGCGGGGTGCCTGGCCGGTAATGCAGAGGATTGGAATCGAGTCGGCCGAGGCGCTGTAGAGCCCGGTGACCATGTCGGTACCGGCAGGGCCGGAAGTCCCGATGCACACGCCGATGTTGCCGGCCTTGGTGCGGGTGTAGCCCTCGGCCATGTGCGAGGCGCCTTCAACGTGGCGAGCAAGGACGTGATCGATGCCACCGACTTTCTGCAAGGCGGAGTACAGCGGGTTGATGGCTGCGCCCGGGATGCCAAAAGCGGTATCAACCCCTTCACGGCGCATCACCAGAACGGCGGCTTCGATTGCTCTCATTTTGCTCATGGTTTTGTGCCTCTTTACGTTTTGTAATTGTATACAAGTGGCTTTGCGCAGAGTGTATTCACGGCGGACGGCGCAGGTCAATCCATTTTCTCAAGCGCCTGTTTCATTCGTCGGAAGCCTCTGTGACTGTGGCTTTTCGTCGCATGTGGCGCTTTTCGAGAATTATTGTATACAAAAAAATAATTCATTGTGTTCTATTTGTTGCATCGGCCTGCGGCACGAAACCGCAGTCCCACGACTTTCCCTATAACAAAATGAGGACGGCACCATGAGCGCTTTAACCTTGAAAGTCGCAGTCAACCTGGTCAACGAAGCCATCAGCGCCGGGCGAGGCATCAATGCCGCGCCGCTGACCATCGCGGTACTCGATACCGGCGGCCACCTGATCACCCTGCAACGCGAAGACGGCGCCAGCCTGCTGCGCCCGCAAATCGCCATCGGCAAAGCCTGGGGCGCCATCGCCCTGGGCAAAGGCTCACGCCTGCTGGCGCTCGACGCGCAACAACGGCCGGCGTTTATTGCTGCGCTGAACAGCATGGGTCAGGGCAGCGTCGTGCCGGCACCGGGTGGTGTGTTGATTCGGGATCAGGCGGGGAACGTGCTGGGCGCGATCGGGATTAGCGGCGATCTGTCGGATATTGATGAGCAGGTGGCGATCAAGGCGGTGGAGGCGTTGGAGTTGCGGGCGGATGCGGGGGTGGCGGCTTGATCTGTAGCGTCTGATTAACCGCCTTCGCGAGCAGGCTCGCTCCCACATTGGATTTGTGCTCAGACACAAAATGTCTGAATACCCCAAGCCCCCTGTGGGAGCGAGCCTGCTCGCGAATACGATCTCAAAAACACATCTTCCTAAAAACCTGACACTTGCTCCCACATTCACAGAACTAACCTTTTCATGATCAGGATATGAAAAGGCAAAGGAATGCGGGATCTATCTGCTTCAAATCGTTTGCGCATCGGTCGTTACTCCGAACACAACCGCATCTACCTGCTGACAACCATTACGGCGGGAAGGCAGCCTGTTTTCAGCGACTTTGCACTGGGTCGATTGGTCGCCAGCCAATTTCACGTCGCAGAGGAAATGGGCATTGCCAGTACGTTGGCCTGGGTAGTCATGCCAGATCATTTTCATTGGCTGATTGAATTGAAGCGTGGTTCGCTTGGCGAATTGATGCAGCGAACCAAATCTCTAAGCACCAAAGCCGTGAAACTCGCGACCGGTCGACAGACCAGCCTTTGGCAATCAGGCTTTCATGATCGTGCATTGCGCAGAGAGGATGATCTGGTGAAGTTGGCTCGGTATGTCGTGGCTAACCCGTTGCGGGCTGGTTTGGTCAAGAAGCTTGGCGACTATCCGCTGTGGGATGCGATTTGGGTTTGAGCGTTATTCTGTGTTGCCGCCATTCGCGAGCAGGCTCGCTCCCACAGGGGATTTGTGAACGCCACAGATCCAATGTGGGAGCGAGCTTGCTCGCGAAGCGGTTACCGCGGTGTTTCAGTCCGGCTCACACCCCTTCAGCACCAACCGGATAATCGTCTGTGCCGCCGCTTCATAATCCGCCTCGTCCAGCTTGTCCTTCCCCGTCACGGCAGAGATCTGCCAGTCGAAGTCGGCGTAGGTCTGGGTTGCGGCCCAGATGCTGAACATCAGGTGATTAGGGTCGATCGGGGCGATCTGCCCGCGGTCGATCCAGCTCTGGATGCAGTCGATGTTGTGTTTGGCCTGGCCGTTGAGCTGCTCGACCAGGTCGGCGCTCAAATGTGGCGCGCCGTGCATGATTTCGCTGGCGAACACTTTCGAGGCGAAGGGCAGGTCGCGGGAGATGCGGATTTTCGAGCGGATGTAACCGCTCAGCACTTCGCTCGGTACACCGTCCGGATTGAACGGGGTGGAGGCCTGCAAAATCGGCACGATGATGCTTTCCAATACCTCGCGGTAGAGGTTTTCCTTGGACTTGAAGTAGTAGTAGACGTTGGGCTTGGGCAATCCCGCCTTGGCGGCGATGTCGCTGGTTTTGGTCGCAGCGAAGCCCTTGTCGGCAAACTCCTCACTGGCGGCACGCAGGATCAGTTCTTTGTTGCGCTCGCGGATTGTGCTCATAAACCCGGTGGTTCCTTGCCTGTTCTGGCGGTTGCGCATGGTAGCACCGGCCTCGCGCAGCGCTCAAGAATGCCCCGTGTGGTCTGTGGTCGCGTTATGCTTCGCACCATTCATACATAAAAGGAAACAGGATTCATGGCAGGAAGCAGTTTGCTGGTGCTGGTCGACGATATTGCCACCGTGCTGGATGACGTGGCGTTGATGAGCAAAATGGCCGCCAAGAAGACTGCCGGCGTACTCGGCGATGATCTGGCGCTCAATGCCCAGCAGGTCTCCGGGGTGCGTGCCGAGCGGGAAATCCCGGTGGTCTGGGCGGTGGCCAAGGGCTCGTTCGTCAACAAACTGATTCTGGTGCCGTCGGCGCTGGCGATCAGTGCGTTCGTGCCGTGGCTGGTAACACCGTTGCTGATGGTGGGTGGTGCGTATCTGTGTTTTGAAGGTTTCGAGAAGCTCGCGCACAAGTTTCTGCACAGTGCGGCCGAAGATGAGGCCGGACATGCGCAACTGACAGAAGCGGTAGCCGATCCGGCGACCGATCTGGTGGCGTATGAAAAGGACAAGATCAAAGGCGCGATCCGCACCGACTTCATTCTCTCGGCAGAAATCATTGCCATTACCCTGGGCACGGTGGCCGATGCCTCGTTGACTCAGCAGGTCATCGTGATGTCCGGCATCGCGATTGTGATGACGGTGGGTGTTTATGGTTTGGTGGCCGGCATCGTCAAGCTCGACGACCTCGGTCTGTGGCTGACGCAAAAGCCTGGGCAGATGGCCAGGAAAATCGGCAGCGGCATCCTCAGTGCAGCGCCATACATGATGAAAACCCTTTCGGTGGTCGGTACGGCGGCGATGTTTTTGGTCGGCGGCGGCATCCTCACTCACGGTGTGCCGGTAGTGCATCACTGGATTGAAGGTGTTGGCGCAGCGGCGGGGAGTGCCGGGTTTGCGGTGCCGATGTTGCTCAATGGTGTGGCGGGGATCATCGCTGGTGCGGTGGTGTTGGCGGTGGTTTCCGTCGTCGGCAAAATCTGGAAGGCCCTGAAAAACTAACCAACAACACGAAACCTTTGTAGGAGTGAGCCTGCTCGCGATAGCGGTGTGTCAGTCGCACAATCATGACCTGACACACCGCTATCGCGAGCAGGCTCACTCCTACAGTTTGATCTTTGTGGTGCCATGAAAAAGGGCCATTCGACTCGCATCGAATGGCCCTTTTTTGTACCCGCCGAAATTACTCGGCAATCTGCAACTTGCGCGCCTCGGTGTACACGTAACGCACTTTCTCGTACTCGAACGGCGAATTCATCTGGCCGTAGCGGAAGCTGGTCTGATAACGCTTGTCGACCGCACGCAACGCCCAGATTTCCGGGTGGTTGGAGCTGACTTCCGAGACGTTGAGGAAGTTGATCGCCGATTCGGCGGTGTAGTCCACGGCCAGGCCTGCGGTGTCGCGGATATTCGACGGGCCGAGAATTGGCAGTACGAAGTAGGCGCCGCCCGGTACACCGTAGAAGCCCAGGGTCTGACCGAAGTCTTCGCTCTGGCGCGGCAGGCCCATGGCGGTGGCCGGGTCCCACAGGCCGGCGATGCCGATAGTGGTGTTGAGCAGCAGGCGCGCCGTGGTTTCCATCGAGCGCTGGCCCTTGAACTGCAACAGGCTGTTGACCAGGTTCGGCACGTCACCGAGGTTGTTGAAGAAGTTGCTCACCCCGGTGCGCACGAAGCTTGGCGTGATGTAGCGGTAGCCATCAACCACCGGCAGGAACACCCACTGGTCGAAGCGGTAGTTGAAGTGGTAAACCCGGCGGTTCCACGACTCCAGCGGATCGTAGACGTTCAGCGCATTGAGCGTCGAGCGCTCGAATTCGCGTTGGTCCAGCCCCGGGTTGAATTTGAGTTTGGACAGCGGCTCCTTGAAGCCGTCGCTGTCGACGACTACCGGCGCGTTGGCTTTACTGTTGTCGGCCTGGGCCACGCCTGCGCAGAGCAGCGCTGCCATCAGCAGGAGATATTTAGCCACGGAAGAACTCCAGCATGGCGTCGCTGTTGACGCGGTAGTTAAGGTTGCCGCAATGGCCGCCCAGAGGGTAAACGGTCAGGCGATCACCGAAGGTCTTGCGCAGGAAACCGAGGTCGCCCGGGCCGAGGATCACGTCGTCGGCGTTGTGCATCACGGCGATTTTCGGGCTGTCGTGCAGGTAATCCTTGAGCGCGTACAGGCTGACCTGGTCGATCAGTTGCAACAGGCTGCCGCCGTCGGTGCGCGCACGCCACATCGGAATCACCTGATCGGTCAGGTAGCAGTCGAAGTCGCACTGCAGCGCTCGCTTGAGGAATGGCGTGAGGCTGGTGCCTTCGGTGATCGGGAATTTCGGTGGCGTGATCAGGCCACGGCGGTTGATCAGGTCGGACGTGAAGGCAATGTCGGCCGCCGAGAAGCGGAAGGAGGTGCCGATCAGCATCGCCATCTGTTCGTTGGTCAGGTGTTGCTTGGACTGCTGGAAGTCGTAAAGCAGCGCGTCATTGAGGTCGATGTAGCCTTTCTGCTGGAAGTAGCGGGTCAGCTTGGACAGTACCAGCTCATAAAATGTCGTGCTGTTGTTGATGCCTTTGACTTCGGTTTGCACCAACTTGTCGAGGTTGGTGATCGAGGTGTAGAGGTTGACCGGCGGATTGAGCAGCAGAACTTTCTTGAAGTTGAAGCTGCGGCGCGTTTCGTCCAGGTGCGCAACGAAGGCGGCATCGAGGGCGCCGAGGCTGTAGCCGGTCAGGTAATACTCGGTGACGGGCAGCTTGGGATTCTGCGCGCGTACGGCCTGCATCACCCGGTACATGTCTTCGGCGTCTTCCTTGGTCACGCCCGGGGTGGCGAAGCGCGAGGCGGCGCTGATGAAGTCGAAACTGGTTGGCGAAGACAGCTGCACGACGTGGTAGCCGGCCTTGTAGTAGAGCTTTTTCAGGTACTCGTTGAGCGTGCTGTCATAGCGTGCGCCGGTGCCGGCGATCAGGAAGATCAGCGGGGCCGGTTTGTCCTGGGTGGCGATGCGGTAGGTGAGCTTTTTCACCGCCCAGAAGTTGTCCGGCAGGATGAACTCGCGCTCCGGGCGCAACGTCAGGCTGCGGTCCGACTGATTGATGTCGTCGTCGAGCGGCAATTCCGGGCGCAAATCCGGCGGCGTCGTGGCGATGGTCGCCTCGAACGGGTTGGTCAGGGGGTAGCCATAACTGGCGGCATCGATATCTACCGCCAGTGCGGACGCACTCAAAATAAGGCCGCTGAACAGCGCGGCGAAGCGCAAGGAACGGAGCATGACTAGATCCCTTAGAGGAAGGTGCCGAATGAAGTTCGCAGGCTATGACCACCGGGGTTGCGCCAAAGTGCCATGCTGCGGCACCAAACAGGCAGAATTCGGAGTAATAGTAGCTGGACGATACACGTTGCACGCCCTGAATGAACAGTTAACAGTTGTTAGTTCTTGCACACGGCTGGCGGCAGATTAAGCTGGCCGCCGATTTCCGAAGATTGGAGTGTTTCATGTCCCGCCGTTTGCCCGTGATTTTGCTGCTCGTTCTATTGCCGTTGTGGCTGGCCGCCAGTTATGGCGCGCGTTATGGCTTTATGGAAGACGGAAAGTGGGTGGGCATCTGCGTCGACGAGGCCAGCCGTTGGGAGTGTCAGCTGCGCTCGAACCTGGGGCTGATGATTCACTTCAAGGTGCTGGGCTGGACGGCGCTGGGCGCGGCACTGCTCGGTTTTGCTGTGCCGGGGCGGGCAGGGTGGTGGCTGGCGGTGCTGGCACTGGTGTTCGGAGTGCCGGCGCTGGCGTTGTACAACACCACGTTGGCGGTGTTTGCGCTGGTGATTGCCGGGTTGCGGTTGGTCCGTAAGTCCCGCAGCGTCTGATCGTCAGCTATCGCGAGCAGGCTCACTCCTACAAGGGGAACGCATTCCAACCTGTAGGAGTGAGCCTGCTCGCGATTAAGCATTTCAGCCAATGAATATTAAATCTTGTGAACGCGCAGGCAGCGCCACAACGCAACCACCATCAACCCACTAACCAACGCCCAACCCCACGCCTGCTGATTCTGCAACCCTTCCTCATACAACTGCGGCGCAATTCCCGCACCGATGATAAAGGTCAGCAGAGCAATCTCGCGACGCGGCACGCTGACCGGCCGGCACAGGTAAACCAGCGCCGGCAGCACAAACGCCATGCTCGCAAAGCTGCGATAACGCGCATCGAACACCATTTCCAGCATCATCACCGCCGCTGCAAAACCGGCGGCTACCACCAGCCACCCGGCACGACGCTCAAGCAGGTTGAAGGCTTTTTCACGCCAGCCAGTACGAGCGCTCAATGTCAGCGCGGCATGTGCAAGCACCAATAGATTCAGTGCCGTCAACAACCCGACCCACAGCCACTCGCTGGCAAACCGTGTGGTGACTCGCGCCAGATCGCCCCAGGCGCCAATCGAACAAGCGGCGAGGGCGCCCAGCAGCGGCAAGATCAGTGCCGAACGGGTCGTGCGAACCCGGCCGCCGAGCATCAGCGTGCCAAGGAAGATCAACCCCCCGACCGCCAGCCATTCCTTCCAGTACGGCACATTGGTCACCGGCCCGGCCAGCACACCCTTGTCCTGACGATCGGCGTCAAACAAGCCCCAATACCCACCGACCGCGCCTTCACTGCCGCGCTTCCACGGCTGGTCAAACGCTTCGATCAGGTTGTAATGCCAGCCTTCCTTCTCGGCCATCGCGACAAAACCACGAATGAACTTGGCCTCGTTGACCCGGCTCGGCAGGGCGGTCTCGCGCTGGCGGCCTTCGCTCGGCCAGCCGGTTTCGCCAATCATCACGTCTTTCGGTGCGAATTTATTGCCGAACACCTGACGCACATCCGCGACATGTTGCAGGGCGACATCAATGTTCGACGGATCATCCTCCCAGTACGGCAGCAGGTGGATAGTCAGGAAATCCACCGCTGGCGCGACTTCCGGATGCTTGAGCCAGAACTCCCAGACATCGGCATAGGTGACCGGTTGCTTGACCTGGCTCTTGACCTTATTGATCAGCTTCGCCAGTTGCGCGCCCGTGACTTCCTTGCGCAGCAGCGCTTCGTTGCCGACGATCACCGCGCTGACCACGTCCGGGTTGGCGTTGGCCGATTTGATCAGCAGGTCGACTTCTTTCTCGGTGTCCACCGGGTTGCTGTTGACCCATGCGCCGATCATCAATTTCAAACCGTGTTTGCGCGCCAGATCCGGCAGTGCTTCCAGGCCTGTCATCGAATAAGTGCGAATGCACTCAAAGCGTGTCGTCAGCAATGCGAGGTCGGCGTCCATGCGCTCCGGACGCAGCTTGAAGGGCACGTCGAACGGCGACTGGTCTTTGTCGAATGGGGTGTAGGAGGCGCATTGCAGCTTGTGCGTCGGGGTCGCTGCGTCCGGCAGGATCACCGGTTGGCCGAGGCCGTACCAAAAGCCAGCGAGTGCAAACAGCCCTAGCAGGCAGGCGAAGAGATAAGGCAAGAAAGGGAAACGGGAAGTCGCGGACATGGTCAGGCCGAGTGGCTGCAAAGCGACGCATGTTACCTGCATTTATAGAGGGGTTGGTGGCCCGCATGATTTTGACATGCAAAGTTCGGGCGGATTGTCTGGCGCCAAATATCCGCACGCAGTTAATGGCCTTCTGATGTCGTTTCTCGTTGTCTTGAGGTCGCTGACAGAGCAGGTCGCGTGCGGCGTGAGGTTGATGATCAAAGCGTCAGCACTCCACTGATGTTCCAGCGAGTTTGCGGTCAGGCGTGATGGGGGCGCTGTGCACCATAACAATACGTTGATACCGCCCGTCATCCGTCGGGCGCAGCATTTCGGGGAAGTAACGATGAAGATGCGACGACTTTTAAGCGCAGGTGCCGCTCTGGCGCTTGCGATGGGCGCAACACTGGCCAGCGCGGAAACCAAGACCCTGAACATCGGTTACGTTGACGGCTGGTCCGACAGCGTTGCGACCACGCACGTGGCAGCCGAGGTCATCAAGCAGAAACTCGGCTACGACGTGAAGCTGCAAGCCGTCGCCACCGGGATCATGTGGCAGGGCGTTGCCACCGGCAAACTCGACGCCATGCTCTCGGCCTGGCTGCCCGTGACCCACGGCGAATACTGGACGAAGAACAAGGATCTGGTCGTCGATTACGGCCCGAACTTCAAGGATGCAAAAATCGGCCTGATCGTGCCGGAGTACGTCAAGGCCAAGTCGATTGAAGACCTGAAAACCGATGACACCTTCAAGAATCGCATCGTCGGCATCGACGCCGGTTCAGGCGTGATGCTCAAGACCGATCAGGCGATCAAGGACTACGGTCTCGACAAATACAGCCTCAAAGCCAGTTCCGGCGCCGGCATGATTGCCGAGCTGACCCGTGCCGAGAAGAAAAACGAATCCATCGCTGTCACCGGTTGGGTGCCGCACTGGATGTTCGCCAAGTGGAAACTGCGCTTCCTTGACGACCCGAAAGGCGTGTACGGCGCAGCAGAAACCGTAAACAGCATCGGCAGCAAAGAACTCGCTACCAAAGCACCGGAAGTGGCCAAGTTCCTGAAGAACTTCCAGTGGGCGTCGAAAGACGAGATCGGCGAAGTGATGCTGGCCATTCAGGACGGTGCCAAACCTGAAGCAGCGGCCAAGGATTGGGTGGCCAAACACCCGGATCGCGTGGCTGACTGGACTAAATAACCGCCACACCGCCATACCCCTGTAGGAGTGAGCCTGCTCGCGATAGCGTCCTGTCAGTTGATGAAAATGTCGACTGATCAGACGCCATCGCGAGCAGGCGCACTCCTACAGTTGTTTTGGGGTGTACCGGAGAATGGCAAATACGTCATGGCGTTCTACTACTAAGGTCGTCTGTTACCGCTCTCGCAGCCGCATACATTAGCTATGTTCCAACAATAATCTGTGCTGCGAGGATAAAAACAATGAACGACAGCATTTACCTCTCGATTCAAAACAGTCCCCGATTCAAGGAGCTGGTCAAGAAAAGGGAACGATTCGCCTGGATTCTCTCGGCAATCATGCTCGGGCTGTACTCCGCATTCATTCTGTTGATCGCATACGGGCCGCAAGTGCTCGGGGCGAAACTCAGTCCTGGATCTTCGATTACCTGGGGCATTCCGATCGGTGTCGGCCTGATTATCTCGGCCTTCGTCCTGACCGGTATCTACGTGCGCCGTGCCAATGGCGAGTTTGACGACCTGAACAATGCGATTCTCAAGGAGGCTCAGCAATGATCCGGCGTCTACTGGCTCTTCTGAGCATCTCGGCGTTTGCGCCAGCCGTCTGGGCCGCTGACGCCCTGACCGGCGAAGTCCATAAACAACCGCTCAACGTCGCTGCGATCGCCATGTTCGTGGTGTTCGTCGGTGCAACCTTGTGCATCACTTACTGGGCGTCCAAGCGCAACAAGTCGGCTGCCGACTACTATGCGGCGGGCGGCAAGATCACCGGTTTCCAGAACGGTCTGGCGATTGCCGGTGACTACATGTCGGCGGCGTCCTTCCTGGGGATTTCCGCGCTGGTGTTCACCTCCGGCTACGATGGCCTGATCTACTCGATCGGCTTCCTGGTGGGCTGGCCGATCATTCTGTTCCTGATCGCCGAGCGTCTGCGTAACCTGGGTAAATACACCTTTGCCGACGTCGCGTCCTACCGCCTCGGGCAAACCCAGATCCGCACGCTGTCGGCCTGTGGTTCGCTGGTGGTGGTGGCGTTCTACCTGATCGCGCAAATGGTCGGTGCCGGCAAGCTGATCCAGCTGCTGTTCGGTCTCGATTACTACGTGGCGGTGATTCTGGTAGGGATCCTGATGTGCATGTACGTGCTGTTCGGCGGCATGCTGGCGACCACCTGGGTGCAGATCATCAAGGCGGTGCTGTTGCTGTCCGGTGCCTCGTTCATGGCGCTGATGGTGATGAAGCACGTCAACTTCGACTTCAACATGCTGTTCTCCGAGGCGATCAAGGTTCACCCGAAAGGTGAGGCGATCATGAGCCCCGGCGGTCTGGTGAAAGATCCGATTTCGGCGTTCTCGCTGGGCCTGGCGCTGATGTTCGGTACAGCTGGCCTGCCGCACATTCTGATGCGCTTCTTCACCGTAAGTGACGCCAAAGAAGCGCGTAAGAGCGTGCTCTACGCCACTGGCTTCATTGGTTACTTCTACATCCTGACCTTCATCATCGGCTTCGGCGCGATCCTGCTGGTCAGCACCAACCCGGCCTTTAAAGATGCGGCGGGCGCTCTGCTCGGTGGCAACAATATGGCGGCGGTGCACCTGGCTGACGCGGTGGGCGGCAGTATCTTCCTTGGCTTTATTTCGGCGGTAGCGTTTGCGACCATTCTGGCAGTAGTGGCGGGTCTGACCCTGGCCGGTGCTTCGGCGGTGTCTCACGACCTGTATGCCAGCGTGATCAAGAAGGGCAAGGCCAACGAGAAGGATGAGATTCGCGTTTCGAAGATCACCACGATTGCGCTGGGTGTGTTGGCTATCGGCCTGGGCATTCTGTTCGAAAGCCAGAACATTGCGTTCATGGTGGGTCTGGCGTTCTCGATCGCGGCTAGCTGTAACTTCCCGGTGTTGTTGCTCTCCATGTACTGGAAGAAATTGACTACCCGTGGCGCGATGATTGGCGGGTGGTTGGGGCTGGTGAGTGCGGTGGGGCTGATGATTCTTGGCCCGACCATTTGGGTGCAGATTCTGCATCATGAGAAGGCGATCTTCCCTTACGAGTATCCGGCGCTGTTTTCGATGATCATTGCCTTTGTCGGGATCTGGTTCTTCTCGATTACTGACAAGTCGGCGGCTGCGGATAACGAACGGGCGCTGTTCTTCCCGCAGTTTGTGCGTTCGCAGACGGGGTTGGGGGCGAGTGGGGCGGTTTCGCATTGATGGTTTGATGGTTTTGTAGTGTTGTGCTGAATGCCCCGGTTGAGAGATCGGGGCATTTTTTGTGGGCGGTTATCGAGCAGGCTGTGTTTTTTGTGCGGATCGTGTGCATATCCGTTGCTGCGGTAACGGCTTCTTAGGGTTCCGCCCTTACGGCGGGTCACTTTTTACAGACGCCGAAAAAGTAACCAAAAAGGCTTGCTCCTACGTGCGGCCCGCTCGCTAGGGCTCGGGGTCCCTTCGCTCCGGGATCGATCCGGGCGCAGCGCCTACGGTTTGCTTCGCTGCACCTCCTCTCGCTGTGTTTGGCTTCGCCAAACGGTCGCTGCGCTCCCACACCCGGATCAATCCCTTCACTCAGCCTTCCGACGTCGCCTTACAGATCAAAAGCTGCAGCCGAGCTAACGCTCATCCTGTTGAGTGGTGAAGAGCGGGTGTTCGGCTTTGGTTTTGTGGTGGATTCGCCCCTCATCGGAACGCCGCCCGCCCAGCCCTCTCCCGAGGGAGAGGGAGCCGATTTGTGGGCTTTTCAAGATCTGAGTTCAACGCGGTATCGCACGTCGGCGTATCTCCCCAAACACCGCGATCAGTCCCCTCTCCCTCCAGGCGTGGGAGTGGGAGGGCGGGCCGATTTGTGTGCTTTTCAAAACCTGAGTTCAACGCGGTATGGCACGTCGGCGTAGCTCCCCCAAACACCTCGATCAGTCCCCTCTCCCTCGGGGAGAGGGCTAGGGTGAGGGGCTCTTGATCTGGCTTGTGATCTTGCTTTGGCTTTGGCTTTTGACTTTTTGCCCCATCGGCAGGCCGAGCGAAGGTGTTCATCCGGGGGGTAGGCGCGCAGCGCCGTGCGGCGCAGCCGCATACATCGAGAGGAGGTGCAGCGAAGCAAACCGTAGGCGATGCCCCCGGATGGACACCGTAGCGAGGGAACACTGAGCCTCAGCGAAGTGCCGTACGCCAGGGGCATGAACGGGACAACCACATAGATAACAGTTAAGTTCAGGCACATGGGTAACACCTGATCACTTATTTTTGATTACTTTGAGCGTCAGATAACCATCCTTAGCGTCTCGTTCATCAACACGTCCCAGTAGAACAGGCCCAAAGATGATGTCCCAAACACCCTCGCTGATGCTCTCCAATCCGACTATCTGATGTTTCAGGACATAGCCCACATAGATTCTGAGCCTTCCTTTGTTCACTACGCCGTTGGAGTCCGTTCGGTATGCCTCAACATGGCTGGGGTATTTCATCTCCGGCAACTTTCTCGGAAATACCCGTGAAGAGCTGATGTAGCAAGAGGCCGGGGTTTTCTGCCCCAATGCCTCATGAAAACGCTCATGATTATAGTGCTGCATGAACAGATCAAAATGCTTCTGCTGAGCTCCCCACTCAATTTCCGGCGGTCTTGGCAATGTACTTTTAAGCGTGCGGTGCATGCGTTCATGCCGTCCGTTTTGCTCAGGTCGCCCAGGTTGAGTCCGCTCATGAATGATGCCTAGACGAGCCCACCAAATGGATAATTGTGATAACCCCGCACGCCCGCCGCTGGCAAAAGGGACACCGTTATCAGTGCGGATCCGCTCAGGCATCCCATACGTCTTAAATAACCGTTCGAAGGTGGCTTTGGCGTCCTTGAAAGTCGTGCTCGGCATACTTTCACAAGCCAGTAAAAATCGACTGGCGTGATCCATTACCGTCAACGGGTAACACCAGACACCGTCTCCTGTCAGGTATTGGCCTTTGTAATCAGCGCTCCAGAGCTGATTAGGAAGGTCGGCTTTCTGGAGTGGTTTTGGATAGACAGCGACACGCTGACGCAACCGTCGAGACACCACTAGCCCCGCTTTTTTAAGCACGTTGTAGATCGTGGTTTTGGAGGGCGGCGGCTGATCTGGAAACCGCTCTTGCAGGGCTGTCTGGATCTTTTTCGGGCCCGGCGTGGTTTGACCTTGGCGCCGCAGCTCAAGAATGGCTTCTTTGACCGCAAACGGCACAGCCTGTGCTTGAGAATGACGCTTGCGACTGCACTCCGCCAAGCCATTGATGCTGTCCGCGTTGTAGCGGGCCACCCACTTGTAGCCAGTCTTGCGACTGATGCTGTGAGCCGCACAGAGTTGACTGAAGTTGAGCCGACCGGACAGATAGTCGGCGATGAACATCACTTTAAGGTCCATAGGTTTCAGCTCTCGCCACGGCATGGTCAGATCCTCGGAATCGACCAGTGCCAGTTAAAAACTGTTACCTATGTGCTTGAACTGTTTTGTTACCTATGTGGGTGAGTCATACCGGCAAAGCCTTTTGGTTCCTTTTTGGCGTTTGAAAAAGGGACTCGCTGTAAGAGCGAAACCGCCAGCGGCAGCACCCGCAGCAACGGATATGCCCCCAAACCCCGAAAGCCAGTCGGCCCACAGGCCGCTGAGACCCCACAAACAAAAACGGCCTCCATATAAATAGAGGCCGTTCTCGTTACAAACTTAAGACGTCATCGCAAGACAAGTCTTATTTGCGGTCTTCCAGCTTGGTAATGTCACGCGACTCGTAACCAGTGTACAACTGGCGCGGACGGCCAATCTTGTACGGGCTGGAGAGCATTTCCTTCCAGTGGGAGATCCAGCCAACAGTACGTGCCAGTGCGAAAATCACCGTGAACATACTGGTCGGAATACCGATCGCCTTGAGGATGATCCCCGAGTAGAAGTCGACGTTCGGGTACAGCGAGCGTTCGATGAAGTACGGGTCAGTCAGCGCGATCTCTTCCAGGCGCATGGCCAGTTCGAGTTGCGGATCGTTGTTGATGCCCAGTTCCTTCAGTACTTCGTCGCAGGTCTGCTTCATGACAGTCGCGCGCGGATCGCGGTTCTTGTAAACGCGGTGACCGAAGCCCATCAGTTTGAACGGATCGTTCTTGTCCTTGGCCTTGGCGATGAACTTGTCGATGTTCGAAACATCACCAATCTCGTCAAGCATGGTCAATACGGCTTCGTTCGCACCGCCGTGGGCAGGGCCCCACAGTGCAGCGATACCGGCGGCGATACAGGCGAACGGGTTGGCACCCGAAGAACCTGCCAGACGCACGGTGGAAGTCGACGCGTTCTGCTCGTGGTCGGCGTGGAGGATGAAGATCCGGTCCATGGCCTTGGCGAGTACCGGGCTGATCGGTTTGATCTCGCACGGGGTGTTGAACATCATGTGCAGGAAGTTTTCCGCGTACGTCAGGTCGTTGCGCGGGTACATCATGGGTTGGCCCATGGAGTACTTGTAAACCATCGCTGCCAGGGTCGGCATCTTGGCAACCAGACGGATCGCGGAGATTTCGCGATGCTGCGGGTTATTGATGTCGAGGGAGTCGTGGTAGAAGGCCGAGAGGGCGCCGACTACACCGCACATGACGGCCATCGGGTGGGCGTCGCGACGGAAGCCGTTGAAGAAGGTTTTCAGCTGCTCGTGAACCATGGTGTGGTTTTTCACGGTGCTGACGAACTGGGCCTTTTGTTCTGCGGTCGGCAGTTCGCCGTTGAGCAGCAGATAGCAGGTTTCCAGGTAGTCCGATTTTTCAGCCAGCTGTTCGATCGGGTAGCCGCGGTGCAACAGAATGCCGTTGTCGCCGTCGATATAGGTGATCTTCGACTCGCACGAGGCGGTCGACATGAAGCCTGGGTCGAACGTGAAGCGGCCCGTGGCCGTCAGGCCCCGAACATCGATTACATCGGGACCAACGGTGCCGGTTAAAATGGGCAGCTCGACGGGGGCTGCGCCCTCGATGATCAACTGCGCTTTTTTGTCAGCCATGTGGCCTCCTATTTATGCTTGAACCATCAGACAGACCCCCCACGCAGGGCCCGCACCACTATAGTGAGATAAATTCGAATGTCAATTTGCCTAAAGTCTTGCTCCAGAAGGCTTTAAGCGCACTTTTTCCTCGAAATTGACTGCCATTTACGCCTTTTATACGACTTGTGCAATCAGCTATTTGGGGTAGGTGATTGCGTTGTCATTAGTAACCTAACTGTCTATACTCGGCCACCGACCGCCAAGGGCTTTTGGGCCAGCTTTGTTGGGGGTCGCATCCCTGGGTGGTGGTTACCTGACCAGTGCACTCCCCAACAACTTTGCCCTGATTGTTAGGGGCTCTTCAGTGTGAAAAAAAAGCCGTGAAAAGCCAACGACCTGTAAACCTAGACCTAAGGACCATCAAACTCCCCATCACCGGCGTTACGTCGTTTCTTCACCGTGTTTCCGGCATCATCCTCTTCCTGGGTATCGGCTTCATGCTTTATGCATTGGGCAAATCTCTGGGTTCCGAGGAAGGTTTTGCCGAAGTGAAGGCATGCTTGACCAGCCCGCTGGCCAAGTTCGTAGCATGGGGCCTCCTGTCCGCTCTGCTGTATCACCTGGTAGCCGGTGTGCGCCACTTGATCATGGACATGGGCATCGGTGAGACGCTGGAAGGCGGCCGCCTGGGCTCGAAAATCATCATCGCCATTTCCGTGGTGCTGATCGTTCTGGCAGGAGTTTGGATATGGTAACCAGCGTTACGAACCTTTCGCGTTCGGGCCTCTATGACTGGATGGCGCAACGTGTGTCTGCGGTTGTTCTCGCGGCTTATTTCATCTTCCTGATCGGATACCTTGCAGCGAATCCGGGCATTGGCTACGACCAGTGGCATGGCCTGTTCGCTCACAACGGGATGCGTATTTTCAGTCTGCTGGCCCTCGTTGCCCTTGGCGCTCACGCCTGGGTCGGCATGTGGACCATCGCGACCGACTACCTGACGCCAATGGCGCTGGGCAAGTCCGCGACTGCAGTACGTTTCCTTTTCCAGGCAGTATGCGGCATCGCGATGTTCGCTTACTTCGTCTGGGGTGTGCAGATTCTCTGGGGTATCTGAGTCATGGCTAACATTCCAACGATTTCTTTCGACGCCATCATTATTGGTGGTGGCGGTGCCGGCATGCGCGCTGCGCTGCAACTGGCGCAGGGCGGTCACAAGACTGCCGTGATCACCAAGGTTTTCCCGACCCGTTCGCACACTGTGTCCGCCCAGGGCGGCATCACGTGCGCAATCGCGTCCGCTGACCCGAACGATGACTGGCGCTGGCACATGTACGATACCGTCAAGGGCTCCGACTACATCGGTGACCAGGACGCTATCGAATACATGTGTCAGGAAGGCCCGGCTGCGGTTTTCGAGCTGGACCACATGGGTCTGCCGTTCTCGCGTACCGAGCAAGGCCGTATCTACCAGCGTCCGTTCGGTGGTCAGTCCAAGGACTACGGCAAGGGCGGTCAGGCTGCACGTACTTGCGCCGCGTCCGACCGTACCGGTCACGCACTGCTGCACACCCTTTATCAGGGCAACTTGAAAGCCGGTACCACGTTCCTGAACGAGTACTACGCTGTCGACCTGGTGAAAAACCAGGAAGGCGAATTCGTCGGTGTGATCGCCATCTGCATCGAAACCGGCGAAACCACCTACATCCGCGCCAAGGCCACCGTACTGGCTACCGGCGGTGCAGGGCGTATCTACGCGTCCACCACCAACGCCCTGATCAACACCGGTGACGGCGTCGGCATGGCTCTGCGTGCTGGCGTGCCGGTACAAGACATCGAAATGTGGCAGTTCCACCCGACCGGCATCGCCGGCGCCGGTGTACTGGTTACAGAAGGTTGCCGTGGTGAAGGTGGTTACCTGATCAACAAGCACGGCGAGCGTTTCATGGAGCGTTATGCTCCGAACGCCAAAGACCTTGCCGGTCGTGACGTGGTTGCCCGTTCGATGGTTAAAGAAATCATCGCCGGCAACGGTTGCGGTCCGAATGGCGACCACGTAATGCTCAAACTCGACCACTTGGGCGAGGAAGTGCTGCACAGTCGTCTGCCAGGCATCTGCGAACTGTCGAAGACGTTTGCTCACGTTGACCCGGTTGTTGCGCCGGTTCCGGTTGTTCCGACTTGCCACTATATGATGGGCGGCGTTGCCACCAACATTCACGGCCAGGCGATCACCCAGAACGCCGAAGGCGTGGATCAGATCATTCCTGGTCTGTTCGCGGTAGGTGAAGTGGCTTGCGTATCGGTGCACGGTGCCAACCGTCTGGGCGGCAACTCGCTGCTCGACCTGGTGGTATTCGGCCGCGCTGCCGGCCTGCACCTGGAAAAAGCCCTGACCGACGGCATCGAATACGACGACGCTACCGAAGCCGATATCGAAGCTGCCCTGTCGCGTCTGAACGCGCTGAACAGCCGTACTGATGGCGAAGACGTAGCAACCCTGCGTCGCGAGCTGCAAAGCTGCATGCAGAACTACTTCGGCGTATTCCGTACCGGCGAATACATGCAGAAAGGTATCGCTCAGCTCGCTGACCTGCGTACCCGCATCGCCAACGTGAAGATCAACGATAAGTCGCAGGCGTTCAACACTGCCCGTATCGAAGCGCTGGAACTGCAAAACCTGCTGGAAGTGGCTGAAGCTACCGCCATCGCTGCCGAAGTCCGTAAAGAGTCGCGCGGCGCTCACGCCCGTGAAGACTTCGAAGATCGTGACGACGAAAACTGGCTGTGCCACACCCTGTACTTCCCGGGTGACAAGCGCGTCACCAAGCGTGCCGTGAACTTCTCGCCGAAGACTGTTCCGACTTTCGAACCTAAAGTCCGGACTTATTAAGGGTGACCGCCATGTTGCAAGTCAGTGTTTATCGCTACAACCCTGATCAGGACGCTGCGCCGTTCATGCAGGAATTCCAGGTCGATACCGGTGGTAAAGACCTGATGGTGCTGGACGTGCTGGCCCTGATCAAAGAGCAGGACGAGGGTTTCTCCTACCGTCGCTCTTGCCGTGAAGGCGTCTGCGGCTCCGACGGCATGAACATCAACGGCAAGAACGGTCTGGCGTGCATCACGCCGCTGTCCGCCGTTGTAAAAGGTAACAAGTTGATCGTTCGTCCGCTGCCAGGTTTGCCGGTTATCCGTGACCTGGTCGTCGATATGAGCATCTTCTACAAGCAATACGAGAAGGTGAAGCCTTACCTGCAGAACGACACGCCGGCTCCGGCCATCGAGCGTCTGCAGTCGCCAGAAGAGCGTGAAAAGCTCGACGGTCTGTACGAGTGCATCCTGTGCGCTTGCTGCTCGACCTCTTGCCCGTCCTTCTGGTGGAACCCGGACAAGTTCCTGGGTCCAGCTGCGCTGCTGCAAGCTTATCGCTTCCTGGCAGACAGCCGTGACACCAAGACCAACGAGCGTCTGGCTTCGCTCGATGACCCGTTCAGCGTCTTCCGCTGCCGGGGCATCATGAACTGCGTCAACGTATGTCCGAAAGGCCTGAACCCGACTAAGGCCATCGGTCACATCCGTAACATGTTGCTTTCGAGCGGCGTGTGATTCAGCTGCTGTAACCGCTGTACCGTAGAGGCTGTGGCGCGGGCTTCAACCCGCGTCATGGCTATAACCAGAGCAGTAGCCACAAGCTGCCGCTCTTATTTTGAAGAAATGAGACAAGCAGGGGCATCCGGGCTGGTACCCGGACTATCAGTGTGATCCTAAGTGGCTTGTTTTAGTCGCTGCATTCGGACTTCTGCAAGTTTGCTCGGTGTCGACATCGATGGTGTTCCCCTAACCGAGGGTGACCAAGCATGCAAGAAAGCGTGATGCAGCGCATGTGGAACAGCGCCTACCTTTCAGGTGGAAACGCTGCCTATGTGGAAGAGCTTTACGAGCTCTACCTGCACGACCCTAACGCTGTGCCAGAAGAGTGGCGCACCTACTTTCAGAAGTTGCCTGCCGACGGCAACTCTGCCACTGATGTTTCGCACTCCACAATTCGCGATCATTTCGTGCTGCTGGCAAAGAACCAGCGCCGCGCTCAACCGGTTTCCGCCGGGAGCGTGAGCAGTGAGCACGAGAAGAAGCAAGTTGAAGTGCTGCGATTGATCCAGGCCTACCGTATGCGTGGCCACCAGGCAGCCCAGCTTGACCCGCTGGGGCTGTGGCAGCGTCCTGCACCTGCAGACCTGTCGATCAATCATTACGGCTTGACCAATGCCGATCTTGATACGACCTTCCGTGCCGGCGACCTGTTCATCGGCAAAGAGGAAGCGAGCCTACGCGAAATTCACGAAGCGTTGCAGCAGACATATTGCCGCACCATCGGCGCTGAATTTACGCACATCACCGATTCCGAGCAGCGCCAGTGGTTCCAGCAGCGTCTGGAGAGCGTGCGTGGTCGTCCGACGTACTCCGCCGACATCAAGAGCCACCTGCTTGAGCGCGTGACTGCCGGTGAAGGCCTGGAAAAATACCTGGGCACCAAATACCCGGGCACCAAGCGTTTCGGTCTGGAAGGCGGCGAAAGCCTGATTCCGATGCTCGACGAACTGATCCAGCGTTCCGGTTCCTACGGCACCAAGGAAGTCGTCATCGGCATGGCCCACCGTGGTCGTCTGAACGTGCTGGTCAATACCTTCGGCAAGAACCCGCGCGAGCTGTTCGACGAGTTCGAAGGCAAGAAGAAGGTCGAGCTGGGTTCCGGTGACGTTAAATACCACCAGGGCTTCTCGTCCAACGTGATGACCGCCGGCGGTGAAGTTCACCTGGCCATGGCGTTCAACCCGTCCCACCTGGAAATCGTTTCCCCGGTGGTAGAAGGTTCGGTGCGCGCCCGTCAGGATCGTCGTAACGACCCGACCGGTGAGAAAGTTCTGCCGATCTCCATCCACGGTGACGCTGCATTCGCAGGTCAGGGCGTGGTCATGGAAACCTTCCAGATGTCGCAGACCCGCGGTTTCAAGACCGGCGGTACCGTGCACATCGTGATCAACAACCAGGTCGGTTTCACCATCAGCAACCCGCTGGACTCGCGCTCCACCGAGTACGCCACCGACGTTGCCAAGATGATCCAGGCGCCGATCCTCCATGTGAATGGTGATGATCCGGAAGCCGTGTTGTTCGTGACCCAGCTGGCCATCGATTACCGCATGCAGTTCAAGCGTGACGTCGTCATCGACCTGGTCTGCTACCGTCGTCGCGGCCACAACGAGGCCGACGAGCCAAGCGGCACCCAGCCTCTGATGTATCAGCAGATCACCAAGCAGCGCACCACCCGTGAGCTGTACGCTGATCGTCTGACCCAGGGCGGTGTTCTTGACGCAGAGCGTGTTCAGGCGAAAGTCGACGAATACCGCAACGCGCTGGACAACGGTCTGCACGTAGTGAAATCGCTGGTCAAAGAGCCGAACAAAGAGCTGTTCGTGGACTGGCGTCCGTATCTGGGCCACGCCTGGACTGCGCGTCACGACACTCGCTTTGATCTGAAGACCTTGCAAGAACTGTCCGCCAAGCTGCTGGAAATTCCGGAAGGCTTCGTGGTTCAGCGTCAGGTCGCGAAGATCTACGAAGACCGTCAGAAGATGCAAGCCGGCGGCCTGCCGATCAACTGGGGTTACGCCGAAACCATGGCGTACGCGACCCTGGCGTTCGAAGGTCACCCGATCCGCATGACGGGTCAGGACATCGGCCGCGGTACGTTCTCGCACCGTCACGCTGTGTTGCACAACCAGAAAGACGCGGGCACCTACATTCCGCTGCAGCACCTGTACGACGGTCAGCCACGCTTTGACCTGTACGACTCGTTCCTGTCGGAAGAAGCGGTACTGGCATTCGAATACGGTTACTCGACCACCACGCCGGATGCGCTGGTGATCTGGGAAGCCCAGTTCGGCGACTTCGCCAACGGTGCACAGGTTGTCATCGACCAGTTCATCACCAGCGGCGAGCACAAGTGGGGCCGTCTCTGCGGTCTGACCATGTTGCTGCCACACGGTTACGAAGGTCAGGGCCCTGAGCACAGCTCGGCACGTCTTGAGCGTTACCTGCAATTGTGCGCCGAGCACAATATTCAGGTTGCCGTACCGACCACGCCAGCACAGATCTACCACTTGCTGCGTCGTCAGGTGATTCGTCCGCTGCGCAAGCCGTTGATCGTGCTGACGCCGAAGTCGCTGCTGCGCCACAAACTGGCCATCTCGACCCTGGAAGATCTGGCCGAAGGTTCGTTCCAGACCGTGATCCCGGAAATCGATGCACTGGACCCGAAAAAGGTCGAGCGCGTTGTTCTGTGTAGCGGCAAGGTCTACTACGACCTGCTGGAAAAACGCCGTGCCGAAGGCCGTGAAGATATCGCCATCGTGCGTATCGAGCAGCTGTACCCATTCCCTGAGGACGACTTGAAAGAAGTCCTGGCTCCGTACACCAACGTCAAAAATGCCGTTTGGTGTCAGGAAGAGCCGATGAACCAGGGCGCCTGGTACTGCAGCCAGCACCACTTGCGTCGCAGCATCGGGAACCTCGACAAGTCTCTCGTACTTGAGTACGCGGGCCGTGAGGCTTCTGCTGCCCCAGCTTGTGGTTACGCATCGATGCACGCCGAGCAGCAGGAAAAACTCCTGCAAGACGCGTTTACCATTTAACGCCTTCGCGCACCTGAAACCGAATTTAAGGAACCACAGATAATGGCTATCGAGATCAAAGCCCCCACTTTCCCGGAATCGGTTGCCGATGGCACCGTTGCCACCTGGCACAAACAGCCGGGCGACGCTGTCAAGCGCGACGACCTGATCGTCGACATCGAAACCGACAAAGTCGTACTGGAAGTTCTGGCTACCGCTGATGGCGTGCTGGGCGCAATCGTCAAGAACGAAGGCGACACCGTTCTGTCCGACGAAGTCCTGGGCTCCATCGAAGCGGGCGGCGCTACTGCCGCTGCTCCAGCCGCCGCTGCTGCTCCGGCTGCTGCAGCCGCCGCTCCGGCTGCCGCTGAAGGCGAAGATGATCCTGTTGCTGCACCGGCTGCGCGCAAGCTGGCTGAAGAAAACGGCATCAACATCGCTTCCGTTGCCGGCACCGGCAAAGGCGGTCGTGTGACCAAGGAAGACGTGGTGGCTGCCGTTGCTGCCAAGAAAGCCGCTCCGGCTGCCGCGCCTGCCAAGGCTGCTGCTCCTTCGGCTGCCGCTCCTGTGTTCGCCGCTGGCGACCGCATCGAGAAGCGCGTACCGATGACCCGCGTTCGTGCCACCGTGGCCAAGCGTCTGGTTGAAGCACAGTCGAACATGGCGATGCTGACCACTTTCAACGAAGTCGACATGACTGAAGTCATGGCTCTGCGTTCGAAGTACAAGGACCTGTTCGAGAAGTCCCATAACGGCGTACGCCTGGGCTTCATGTCGTTCTTCGTGAAAGCCGCTACCGAAGCGCTGAAACGCTTCCCGGCTGTCAACGCGTCGATCGACGGCGGCGACATCGTTTACCACGGCTACGCGGACATCGGCGTTGCCGTTTCCAGCGACCGTGGCCTGGTTGTTCCGGTTCTGCGTAACGCCGAGCTGATGAGCCTGGCTGAAATCGAAGGCGGCATCGCCACTTTCGGCAAGAAAGCCCGTGACGGCAAATTGTCGATGGACGAGATGACCGGTGGTACCTTCACCATCACCAACGGTGGTACCTTCGGTTCGATGATGTCGACCCCGATCGTCAACCCGCCGCAGGCAGCGATTCTGGGCATGCACAACATCATCCAGCGTCCTATGGCCATCAACGGTCAGGTCGTTATCCGTCCGATGATGTACCTGGCACTGTCCTACGATCACCGTCTGATCGATGGCAAAGAAGCTGTGACCTTCCTGGTGACCATCAAGAACCTGCTGGAAGATCCGGCGCGTCTGTTGCTGGATATTTGATAGAAGCAGCTGCAAGTCTCAAGCTGCAAGCTGCGAGTAACCGCAGTTTGGCTTGAGGCTTGCGGCTTCACGCTTGCTGCAAAAAAGAGGATTTTTGAATGTCGCAGAAATTTGACGTAGTAGTGATCGGTGCTGGCCCTGGTGGCTACGTGGCGGCCATCAAGGCGGCGCAGCTGGGGCTGACCACTGCCTGCATCGAGAAGTACACCGACGCCGAAGGCAAGCAAGCCCTGGGCGGCACCTGCCTGAACGTCGGCTGCATTCCTTCCAAGGCGCTGCTCGACAGCTCCTGGAAATACAAGGAAGCGAAAGAAAGCTTCAACGTTCACGGTATCTCGACTGGCGAAGTCAAAATGGACGTCGCTGCGATGGTTGGCCGCAAGGCTGGCATCGTCAAGAACCTGACCGGCGGCGTTGCGACCCTGTTCAAGGCCAACGGCGTTACTTCGATTCAGGGCCACGGCAAACTGCTGGCTGGCAAGAAAGTCGAAGTCACCAAGCCAGACGGCTCGGTTGAAGTCATCGAAGCTGAAAACGTCATCCTGGCGCCAGGTTCGCGTCCGATCGACATTCCACCGGCTCCGGTTGACCAGAAAGTCATCGTTGATTCGACTGGCGCTCTGGAATTCCAGACCGTACCTAAGCGTCTGGGCGTGATCGGCGCTGGCGTGATCGGTCTGGAACTGGGTTCGGTGTGGTCGCGTCTGGGCTCCGAAGTCGTTGTTCTGGAAGCGCTGGACACCTTCCTGATGGCAGCGGACACCGCTGTTTCCAAGGAAGCACTGAAAACCCTGACCAAACAAGGTCTGGACATCAAACTGGGCGCTCGCGTAACCGGCTCGAAAGTGAACGGCGACGAAGTCGTTGTGAACTACACCGATGCCAACGGCGAACAGACCATCACGTTCGACAAGCTGATCGTAGCCGTTGGTCGCCGTCCGGTGACCACTGATCTGCTGGCTGCCGACAGCGGCGTGACCCTCGACGAGCGCGGTTTCGTGCACGTTGACGATCACTGCGCGACCACCGTACCGGGCGTTTTCGCCATCGGTGACGTGGTTCGCGGCATGATGCTGGCTCACAAGGCATCCGAAGAAGGCATCATGGTTGTCGAGCGCATCAAGGGCCACAAAGCCCAGATGAACTATGACCTGATCCCTTCGGTTATTTATACTCACCCGGAAATCGCGTGGGTTGGCAAAACCGAGCAGGCCTTGAAAGCTGAAGGCGTTGAAGTTAACGTCGGCACCTTCCCGTTCGCCGCTTCCGGCCGTGCCATGGCCGCCAACGATACCGGTGGTTTCGTCAAGGTCATCGCTGATGCCAAGACTGACCGCGTATTGGGCGTGCACGTGATTGGCCCGAGCGCTGCAGAACTGGTTCAGCAGGGCGCGATCGGTATGGAATTCGGCACCAGCGCTGAAGATCTGGGCATGATGGTTTTCTCCCATCCGACCCTGTCTGAAGCCTTGCACGAAGCTGCTTTGGCTGTGAATGGCGGCGCCATCCACATTGCCAACCGCAAAAAGCGTTAACAGACAATAAGAAACCACGGCGGTAACGGCCCGTCGTGAGCCTTGCGAGCAAGTCTCACCGCGGAATGTCCGCTGGACGCAGTCTTGCGTAGCTCAGCTACGCAAGCAGCAGTCACAGGTGGCGCGGCACTCAAACGAGCGCAGCGCCGAATGCGCAGTACCTAACGAAGACGGTAAAAAGCATGAATCTTCACGAGTATCAGGGTAAGCAGCTGTTCGCTGAATACGGCCTGCCAGTTTCCACTGGTTACGCAGTAGACACCCCGGAAGCAGCAGCAGAAGCTTGCGACAAAATCGGCGGCAGTGAGTGGGTTGTCAAAGCCCAGGTCCACGCCGGTGGTCGCGGTAAAGCGGGCGGCGTCAAGCTGGTTCGCAGCAAAGAAGACGCCAAAGCCTTCGCACAGCAGTGGCTGGGCAAGCGTCTGGTGACTTACCAGACTGACGCCAATGGCCAGCCAGTCACCAAGATCCTGGTTGAATCGTGCACTGATATCGCTAAAGAGCTGTACCTGGGCGCTGTCGTTGACCGTTCGAGCCGTCGCATCGTGTTCATGGCTTCCACCGAAGGTGGCGTGGACATCGAGAAAATCGCTCACGACACTCCAGAAAAAATTCTCAAAGCCACTATCGATCCACTGGTTGGCGCTCAGCCATTCCAGGGTCGCGAGCTGGCATTCCAGCTGGGTCTGGAAGGCAAGCAGGTTGCTCAGTTCGCCAAGATCTTCGTAGGTCTGGCCAAACTGTTCAAGGATCACGACCTGGCTCTGCTGGAAGTGAACCCGCTGGTGATCAAGGCTGACGGCGATCTGCACTGCCTGGACGCCAAGATCAACATCGACGCCAACGCAATGTACCGTCAGCCTAAGCTGAAGACTTTCCACGATCCGTCGCAAGACGATCCGCGCGAAGCGCACGCTGCCAAGTTCGAACTGAACTACGTAGCTCTGGAAGGCAACATCGGCTGCATGGTCAACGGTGCTGGCCTGGCCATGGGTACCATGGACATCGTCAACCTGCATGGCGGCAAGCCAGCCAACTTCCTCGACGTAGGTGGTGGCGCTACCAAAGAACGCGTAACTGAAGCGTTCAAGATCATCCTGTCCGACACCAACGTCGCTGCAGTACTGGTCAACATCTTCGGCGGCATCGTTCGCTGCGACATGATTGCCGAAGGCATCATCGGCGCTGTGAAAGAAGTCGGCGTGAAAATCCCGGTTGTTGTTCGCCTTGAAGGCAACAACGCTGAGCTGGGCGCTAAAGTACTGGCAGAAAGCGGTTTGAACATCATCGCTGCTACCAGCCTGACCGACGCTGCTCAACAAGTTGTCAAAGCTGCGGAGGGCAAATAATGAGCGTCCTGATCAATAAAGACACCAAAGTTATCTGCCAGGGTATTACCGGTTCGCAAGGTAGTTTCCACACCCAGCAAGCCATCGAATACGGCACCAAGATGGTTGGCGGCGTAACTCCTGGCAAAGGCGGCACCGAGCACCTGGGTCTGCCAGTGTTCAACACCGTCAAAGACGCAGTAGCGGCCACTGGCGCTACCGCCAGCGTGATCTACGTTCCGGCTCCTTTCTGCAAAGATTCGATCCTGGAAGCGGCATTCGGCGGCATCAAGCTGATCGTCTGCATCACCGAAGGCATTCCTACCCTGGACATGCTGGACGCTAAAGTTAAGTGCGACGAGCTGGGCGTAGTCCTGATCGGCCCTAACTGCCCAGGCGTGATCACCCCAGGCGAATGCAAGATCGGCATCATGCCAGGTCACATTCACTTGCCAGGCAAGGTCGGTATCGTTTCGCGTTCCGGCACCCTGACCTACGAAGCTGTTAAGCAAACTACTGACGCCGGTTTCGGTCAGTCGACTTGCGTCGGCATCGGTGGTGACCCGATCCCGGGTTCGAACTTCATCGACATCCTGAAGCTGTTCCAGGAAGACCCGAAGACCGAAGCGATCGTGATGATCGGCGAGATCGGCGGTTCGGCTGAAGAAGAAGCGGCTGCCTACATCAAGGCACACGTGACCAAGCCGGTTGTTTCCTACATCGCTGGTGTGACTGCTCCTCCGGGCAAGCGCATGGGCCATGCTGGCGCAATCATCTCTGGCGGCAAAGGCACTGCAGACGAGAAATTCGCTGCGCTGCAAGACGCGGGCGTGAAAACCGTGCGTTCGCTGGCAGACATCGGCAAGGCCCTGGCCGAGCTGACCGGTTGGGCTGTCAAGTAAGCCTCGCGCTTAGCTGACGCTTTACCAAACAAAGGCCACCTTCGGGTGGCCTTTGTCGTTCAAGAGCAGCTGCAAGCCGCAAGTTTCAGGCGACAAGCTTTTTTCTTGCAGCTTGAAACTTTCAGCTTGCAGCTGCTTTTCATACATAAACGCGACACAGAAACGTCGCGTATCGGATAGTTCGCCCTCTAACAGTGCGTTTGCAGGCCAAATTCGTTAGGCTAGCAGCCATTTTTGCGTCTGCCGCCCACAAGGCATGCAACGCGCTTTAAGGGTCAGTCCCATACGGATCGACAGCATTTCCCTAATTACACAGGGCAATCCCCCTCTAAATTCCGATTCAGTAGTGTGGTATTACCTTAATGAAAGTTTTGAAAGGTCAGGACATCCTGGCACTTGGCTTTATGACATTTGCCCTGTTCGTTGGGGCTGGCAACATCATCTTCCCGCCTATCGTTGGCTTGCAGGCCGGACCTCACGTCTGGATGGCCGCGCTGGGCTTCCTGATCACTGCGGTGGGTCTGCCGGTGATCACCGTCGTTGCACTGGCCAAGGTCGGTGGGGCGATGGATGCGCTGAGCAGCCCGATCGGCAAGATCGCCGGCGGCATACTGGCGGCTGCCTGCTACCTTGCGGTCGGTCCGTTGTTCGCCACCCCGCGTACCGCGACCGTGTCGTTTGAAGTGGGCCTGGCACCGTTGACCGGCGAAAGCCCGTTGGCACTGTTCCTCTACAGCTCGGTGTACTTCCTGCTGGTGTTCTTCATCTCGCTCTACCCTGGGCGTTTGCTGGACACCGTCGGCCGTTTCCTCGCGCCGCTGAAGATCATCGCGCTGGCTGTGCTCGGCATCGCCGCATTCGCCTTGCCGGCAGGTGACATCGGCCACGGCACGCCGGAATACGTGGCGGCACCGTTCTCCCAGGGCTTCATCAATGGTTACCTGACCATGGATACCCTCGGGGCGCTGGTGTTCGGTATCGTTATCGTCAACGCGATCCGCTCCCGTGGTGTCGAATCGCCGGCGCTGATCACCCGTTACGCGATCATCGCTGGCCTGATTGCCGGTGTCGGCCTGGCGCTGGTGTATGTCAGCCTGTTCCGCCTGGGTTCCGGCAGCCACGAAGTAGCTGCGGGCGCGACCAATGGCGCGGCGGTATTGCATGCTTATGTGCAACACACCTTCGGTTCGCTGGGCAGCGGTTTCCTCGCGGTGTTGATCTCGCTGGCGTGTCTGGTGACGGCGGTCGGTCTGACGTGTGCGTGTGCCGAATACTTCAGCCGGGTGCTGCCACTGTCCTACAAGACCCTGGTGATCATTCTGGCGGCGTTCTCCCTGCTTGTGTCCAACCTGGGCCTGACCAAGCTGATTGCCTTCTCGATTCCGGTGCTGACCGCGATCTATCCGCCGTGCATCGTGTTGGTGGCACTAAGCTTCTGCAAAGACTTCTGGCATGAGCACGGCCGTATCCTCGGTCCGGTGATGTTGGTGTCGTTCATCTTCGGCACCATCGACGCGCTGAAAGGCGCCGGTCTGGCCGGCTGGATGCCATCGCAGTTGTCCAACCTGCCGCTGAGCGAGCAGGGTCTGGCGTGGCTGGTGCCGTGCGTGATGACGCTGGTGGTTGCGGTTGTTTGTGATCGCATGCTCGGCAAGCGTAGCGAAGCGGTTGCCTGACGTTGCCTGACTCGCCAAAAGCGGGTCTTCAACGCTTAAACAGAAATGCCCCGTATCAATCGATACGGGGCATTTTTTATGCGCGTCAGGCAGTGTCTTTTTCCCTGACCTGACGTCGAAGGGTTGCCGAAATCTTAATGTGGGTTTCCGATTTACCGCTGCTCATCACAAGGAATTGCATGTCGTTCATCCAAGCCAACCTGATCCACCTGCTCGCCGCCGTCTGGTTTGTCATCTGCTGGGGCGGATACACCCGTTATGCCGGCTGGAAGGCCCGCGACACCGCGTGCCTGGCCAGCGTCCTGCATCTGTACCGCGAAGACTGGATGCGCCGCATGTTGCTGCGTGACAACCGCATCGCCGACGCCAGTGTGATCGGTAATCTTGAGCGCAACGCCTCGTTCTTCGCCTCCAGCACACTGATTATTCTCGCCGGCATTCTCACCGTACTTGGCGCGTCAGAGCGCGCGGTGTCACTGCTGGCGGATATTCCGATGGTGCAACAGGCGTCGCAGGGCATGTCGGAAATCAAGTTGCTGTGTCTGGCGATGGTGTTTGTTTACGCGTTTTTCACCTTCAGTTGGTGCATGCGCCAGTACAACTTTGCCGCCGTACTGGTGGGATCGGCGCCAATGATCGGTGAGCGGCAAGTTTCCGAGCAGGAGCGTAAAGCCTTCGCGTTGCGGGCGGCGCGGGTGATTTCGATGGCGGCCAACCAATTCAACTTCGGGCTGCGCTCTTACTACTTCGGCATGAGCATGCTGGCGTGGTTCGTCAGCCCGTGGCTGTTCATGCTGATGAGTGCCGGTGTGGTCGTGGTCTTGTATCGCCGCGAGTTTCATTCCGACGTTCTCGATGTAATGGTCTATACCCCTACAGAGGCGCCCATCCCCGAGGCGAACAAAGAGGTCGTTTGATGAGTATTCCGTTCTGGTGTGTGTTTATCAGTGCGCTGTTGATTTACATCGCGCGTATGCCGGTGGGCAAGGCGATGAAAGAGCAGGGCGGTTACAACAACCACCTGCCGCGCCAGCAGCAGGCGCAGCTGACCGGTTACGGCGCACGGGCGCTGGCGGCGCATCAGAACAGCATCGAAGCGTTCATCCTGTTCGCCGTGGGTGTGCTGATGGCGTACACCACGCAAACACAAGGATGGTTGATCGACGCCTTGGCGATCATCTTTGTGATCGCGCGAATTCTCTACCTGTGGTTCTACCTGGCTGATATTCCGAAACTGCGCAGTCTGGTCTGGCTGGTCGGCTTAGTGTGTTCTCTGCTGCTGATGATTAGTCCGACTTTTAGAACGGTCTTGCTCTAAGTCGGTATGAGCGTTAAATCGCAGGCAAAAGAAAACCCGCACTTGGCGGGTTTTCTTTTTCTGCATCAAGTCGCAATTATTGCTTCTTGGCAGCTTCTTCCTGAGCAGCTTGATTCGATTCAGCCTGAGCTTTGGCAGCTTCGGCGTTTTCTTTTGCTGCGTCGTTCACTTTATCCTGAGCTTTGTTCATGTCTTGCTGAGCTTGTTCAGCATGTTGGTTGGCATCTTGAGCTTTGTCCTCGGATTTTTTATCGCAGGCAGCGAGACCGAGGGAAGCGGTCAACATCAAGGCAATAGCAAAAGTCTTACGCATGGGGTGTTTCTCCTTATGGAAAATAACTACTGGCCTTAAGAACTCGGCGCTGAGGGTTAAGTTCCTCATTTCTTTCAGATATATAAGTTTGTTTTTCAGTGGAACTTTTGCGCCATTTCTTACTACTGGCAAAAGGCTCTAACGAGAGTAATTATCAAATGGTCGAAAACCCCGTTTTTGAGCGTGCGACGCGATTTCTATCAGCATTGCGTCACTGTCAGGTACTCGGATTGCGCGTGCACAGTGCGTCCAGCGAAGGGCTTACGGTGATCCTCCCGTACAGCACGAAAATTGTCGGTAATCCACAGACCGGCGTGATCCACGGCGGCGCGATTACTTCGTTGATGGATACCGCCTGCGGGATGTCGACGCTGTGCGTTTTGCCGGAATTCGAGGTCTGCCCGACGCTCGACCTGCGCATCGACTACATGCATGCCGCCGAACCCAATAAAGATGTGTATGGCTTCGCTCAGTGCTACCGGGTGACCACCGACGTGATCTTCGCTCGCGGTTTCGCCTATCAGGACGATCCCGAGCAGCCGATCGCCCATGTGGTCGGTACGTTCATGCGCATGGGCAAGGGCCTCAAAGGCACCAAAGGCTTTGGCGGCGCAATCAAGGGAGAAGGGCAATGAGCGATGACCTCAAACAGCAATTGCTCAAGGCTCACGCGCAGGGCGATTACGCGCCGCTGTTGCAGTTGATTCCCTACGCCGGGCTGATCGGCATCGAATGCTCACGCGTCGGCGATGAATTGCTGTTCAAGCTTCCTGCGAACAAGGACAACATTGGTAACCCTTTATTGCCGGCGATTCACGGCGGGGTGATTGCCGGGTTCATGGAGCTGGCTGCCGCCCTGCATCTGTTGATTTTCACCGGTGCGCCCGGGGTGCCGAAGATTATCGACTTCTCCCTCGATTACCTGCGTGCCGGGCAGTTTCGCGATACTTGGGCCAAATGTCAGGTCTGCCGCCAGGGGCGTCGCGTCGCCAACGTCGCCATCACCGCTTGGCAAAGCACCGAAAGCGAACCGATTGCCACCGCGCGTGCGCACTTCAAAATCGATGAGCCCTTGAAATCCTGAACAGCGCCCCAAACTCACAAGACAACCCGCCGCCGACCATTTCGGGTCGCGGCCACTGCCATCTGATTGGAGTTTGATGACCATGAGTGTGGAAACTCAAAAGGAAACCCTGGGCTTCCAGACCGAGGTAAAGCAGCTGCTGCACCTCATGATCCATTCGCTGTATTCCAACAAGGAAATCTTCCTTCGCGAATTGATCTCGAACGCCTCTGACGCTGTCGACAAGCTACGCTTCGAAGCCCTGGCCAAGCCAGAATTGCTCGAAGGTGGCGCTGATTTGAAAATCCGTGTGAGCTTCGACAAGGACGCCAAGACCGTCACCCTCGAAGACAACGGTATCGGCATGAACCGTGACGATGTGATCACTCACCTGGGGACCATCGCCAAATCGGGCACCGCCGATTTCATGAAGAATCTCTCGGGCGATCAGAAAAAAGATTCGCACCTGATCGGCCAGTTCGGTGTGGGCTTCTACTCTGCCTTCATCGTTGCCGACCAGGTTGACGTGTACAGCCGTCGCGCCGGCACTCCAGCCAGCGAAGGCGTGCACTGGTCGTCGAAAGGCGAGGGCGAGTTCGAAGTCGCCACCATCGAAAAACCTGAGCGCGGCACCCGTATCGTCCTGCACCTGAAAGCTGCTGAAGACGAGTTCGCCGATGGCTGGCGTCTGCGCAACATCATCAAGAAGTACTCCGACCACATCGCTTTGCCGATCGAGCTGCCGAAAGAAGCAACCGCAGCCGAAGGCGAAGAGGCTCCTGCCGTTGAATGGGAAACCGTCAACCGCGCCAGCGCCCTGTGGACCCGTCCGCGCACTGAGGTGAAGGACGAGGAATACCAGGAGTTCTACAAGCACATTGCTCACGACTTTGAAAACCCGCTGGCCTGGAGCCACAACAAAGTCGAAGGCAAGCTCGAATACAGCTCGTTGCTGTACGTTCCGGCCCGTGCACCGTTCGACCTGTACCAGCGTGAAGCGCCGAAAGGCCTGAAGCTCTACGTACAACGCGTGTTCGTGATGGATCAGGCCGAGTCGTTCCTGCCGCTGTACCTGCGCTTCATCAAAGGCGTGGTCGATTCCAACGACCTGTCGCTGAACGTGTCGCGCGAAATTCTGCAGAAAGACCCGATCATCGATTCGATGAAGACCGCGCTGACCAAGCGCGTGCTCGATATGCTGGAAAAACTGGCGAAAAACGAGCCTGAGCAATACAAAGGCTTCTGGAAGAACTTCGGTCAGGTCATGAAAGAAGGCCCGGCAGAAGACTTCGCCAACAAAGAGAAAATTGCCGGTCTGCTGCGTTTCGCATCGACCAATGGCGACGACGGCGAGCAGATCGTCGGTCTGGCCGACTACCTGGCACGCGCCAAGGAAGGTCAGGACAAGATCTACTACCTCACCGGCGAAACCTACGCGCAGGTCAAGAACAGCCCGCACCTGGAAGTCTTCCGCAAGAAAGGCATCGAAGTGTTGCTGCTGACCGATCGTATCGACGAGTGGCTGATGAGCTACCTGAGCGAATTCGACGGCAAGACTTTCGTTGACGTGGCACGTGGTGATCTCGATCTGGGCAACCTGGACTCGGAAGAGGACAAGAAAGCCGCGGAAGAAGTCGCCAAGTCCAAAGAAGGTCTGGTTGAGCGCCTGAAAACCGCGCTGGGCGATTCCGTAGCTGAAGTGCGGGTTTCCCATCGTCTGACCGATTCGCCGGCCATTCTGGCCATCGGCGAGCAGGATCTGGGTCTGCAAATGCGTCAGATCCTCGAAGCCAGCGGGCAGAAAGTGCCAGATTCGAAGCCGATCTTCGAATTCAACCCGAGCCACCCGCTGATCGAGAAACTCGATGGCGAGCAGAGCGAAGAGCGTTTTGGCGACCTGTCGCACATCCTCTTCGATCAGGCAGCCTTGGCTGCCGGCGACAGCTTGAAGGATCCGGCGGCTTACGTACGCCGTCTGAACAAGCTGCTGGTTGAACTGTCGGTTTGATCACGTTGTAGGAAAAACCCGCTTCGGCGGGTTTTTTCATTCTGGTGTTTTACAAATCAGGAGTCAGAAATGAGCCAAATCACTGTACGTTCCGTGGTCTATCAGATTGATGGCCAACCTTATGAAGGTCGTCTGGCGTTCGACGCCGAGCAGAAAGGCGCGCGTCCGGGTTTGTTAATGGCGCCAAACTGGATGGGCGTCAGCGCCGGTGCCGAAGAGATTGCCAAGTCGGTAGCGGCCAAGGGTTATGTGGTGTTGATCGCTGACGTTTACGGCCAGGCCGTGCGCCCGCAAAACGCTGATCAGGCCGGCGCGGCAATGATGCCGCTGAAGAATGACCGTGCGTTGTTGCGCAAGCGTATGCAGGCAGCGTTCGAGCAGTTGCAGAAGCAGGGCGAAGCGGCGGTCGATACCTCGAAACTGGCGGTGTTCGGTTTCTGCTTTGGCGGTTGCTGTGCGCTGGATCTGGCGCGTACCGGTGCGCCGGTGAAGGCGGCGGTGTCGTTCCACGGCACGCTGGACTCGCCGAACCCGGCGGATGCGCAGAACATCAAAGGTTCGGTGCTGGTGCTGCACGGTGCTGCCGACCCGTTGGTGCCGAAAGAGCAACTGCCGGCGTTTGAAGACGAAATGAACGCGGCGAAGGTCGATTGGCAGTTGCTGAGCTACGGCGGTGCGGTGCACTCGTTCACTGACCCGCATGCCAATGTGCCGGGCAAGATGATGTACGACGCGAAGACTGCCAAGCGCGCGTTCAAGTCGATGCATGACTTGCTGGATGAAGTGTTCAAGGGCTGAAAAGCGAAAAGCCCCTCACCCTAACCCTCTCCCGGTGGGAGAGGGGACTGATCGGGGGATGCTTGAGAGTTACGCCGACCTGAAAGGGCTGTGCTGAATCCATAATCGCCAAGACTTTTCAGGTCGATGTATGACGGCAGACACCTCGGTCGGCTCCCTCTCCCTACGGGCGGTACGACGTTTCGGGAGGGCTGGGGTGAGGTTCGCTGTTCAGCGCGGCAATTCAATCCGTTCTCTTTCCCCCGGCACCGTCGGCCAATCCCCGGCCGCCCATTTGCGCCGTGCCTCATCGATCGCCGCCGGATCGCTCGCCACAAAATTCCAGTTGATCCGCCGCGGCCCGTCCAGAGGCGCACCGCCGAACACCACGGCGTGCACATCGCTTTCGGCAAACAGGCTCATTTCTTCCCCGGCCGGCAACACTACCAGCGCATGCGGCTCAATCGCTTCGCCATTCAACTGCGCGTCCCCGCTCAACACATACACCGCCCGTTCTTCATGCTCGGTCGGGATCAGCAGGGTGGTCGCCGTTTGCATCTTCACTTCGGCATACAACGTAGGAGAAAGCACCGGTACCGGCGATTCGAGGCAAAAGCCTGACCCGGCAATCATGCGAATCTGTACGCCGAGGTTATCGCTGACCGGCAACGTCGCCGCCGGGTGATGGCTGTAGTGTCCGCGGCCTTGTTCGTGATCCTTGGGCGATGCCAGCCAGATCTGCAAACCGTGCATTGTGAAGCTCTGGTCCCACAACGGTTGCGGCGTGCGCTCGACGTGTGCAATCGCGCTGCCGGCGGTCATCCAGCTGACGTCGCCGGCGCTGACCACCTGATCCGAGCCAAGGCTGTCCTTGTGCTGGATCTGCCCTTCGAACAAATAGGTGAGGGTCGACAGACCAATGTGCGGGTGCTGTCGGATGTTCATGCCTTTGCCCGTCGGATAAACCGTCTCGAGCATGTGATCAAAAAACACGAAGGGCCCGACACTGCGGCATTTGGCTGACGGCAGCGGGCGCAGAATCGGCTGGCCTTCGACGTCTTCGGCGCGCGGGCGGATGATCAGAGGTTGCGTGTCCATGGTGCATTCCAGGCTGAGCGGGCGATGCCAGAAGCATAACCCGCCGCTGGCATGAGGAGGATTACTGGCTGTCGAAGCCTTGCGGGGCGTGGGTTTCGATGGTGACTTCGCTGGTGGTCATCAGCTTGTGGATCGGGCAACGGTCGGCGACACGCAACAATTCCTCGCGCTGGGCGTCAGTCAGTACGCCTTTGAGGGTGAGGGTGACGTGCAGGACGTATTTACCTTTCTGCTCTTCGCTGTTGTCGCGTTTGACGTCGACCCCGACGCCGGTCAGCGGGATGTCTTTCTTCTTCGCGTACATCTTCAGGGTCAGTGCCTTGCAGGCGCCGAGGGCTGCGTCGAAGTAATCGTGCGGCTCAGGTGCCGAGCCTTCGCCGCCGGCCGACTTCGGCACATCGGCAAACAGTTCGTGGTCATCAATCTGTACGGTGTGACGAAAACCTTCAGCGGAGACGGTATTGACGGTAACGGTCATGGGAACCTCACTGGCAGTAGGAAAAGTCGTTCGATCAAAAAAGACCTTGCAGTTATAGAGCATTCCCACCGGCACGCGTTCCACTTTCCTGCGGGATGAACCCTTGTCGTCAGGGCGGGGTCTAGGCTATGCCTACTTGCCGGAGATTACTTGTGTCCCTGTATCGTTTGAGTCTTGCCTGCCTTCTGCTGTTTGCCGGTAACGTCAGCGCGCGCGAATACACCTACAGCGATGCGCACCTGCATTACGTGGATTTTTTCCAGGAAAGCGCAGGCATGGCGAAACTGCTGACGGCGATGAAGGACGGTTCCGTCGAACATGTGATGATTTCTGGCATTCCGGTGGCGAAAAAGTGGCACGAGGACGAACCCAAGCGTCCGCGTTATTACGCCGGGGATGACGCCGATGCCTATTGGTACAGCGCAACCGACGTGATCGTTGCCGATGCGGTGCAAAAGCTGTCAGCCGAGCAGCGCCCGTACTTTCATCCCTTTCTCTCGGGCTTCAACCCCAACGACAAGAACTCCGCCGCCCATATCCAGCGCATGCTCGATCTGTATCCGGGGCTGTGGCAGGGCATTGGCGAGGTGTTCACTCGGCATGATGACCTCACGGCGCTGACGTCCGGCGACACGCCGCGCGCCAACAACGAGGCGATGACCAGGATCTACCATTTGGCCGCCGAGAACGATCTGCCGGTGATGCTGCATTCCAACATCACCTCCAAGCGTGAGAAAAATCCGCTGTACCTGAAGGAAATCGAAGAGCCGCTGCGTAATCACCCGCACACGCGATTTATCTGGGCGCACGCCGGGACCAGCGCTGAAATCCATCGCCATCAAACGCAGCTGAAGTTCTTGCTGCCCACCCTGACGCGCATGCTCGAGGCGTATCCGAATCTGTTCATCGACCTGTCATGGAGCATGCTCACGCCGTATTTGCTGGATGAGCAGGGCAAGCCTCGTGCGGAATGGCTGGCGCTGGTCGAGAAATACCCGCAACGCTTCATGCTCGGCTCCGACGTGGTAGGGCGATTCAACAAACTCGGTGAGGAAATGCGCAGCTTCAAGCCGTTCCTTGATGCGTTGCCCGAGGACGTTGCGAAAAAAGTCGCTCGGGATAACTTCCTGGCGATCTTGCCGCGAACAGAGCTCAAGTCCGGCAAAACCACGCTGAATCGTTAATGCCGACGGTTCGAAGGATCAAGGCCTTTTGATATCGCCTTTTCGTCTTACGCATTTTTCCGCCGGGCCGATACCTTCTTAAGCAACCAGCTGCAGGGTTGATGCAGCGCTTTTGGAAGGAACCAGAGCAATGAGTATCCGTAGTCTCAATATTGCCCCGCGCGCCGGCCTCGGTTTTGGGCTGTTGGCGCTGATGGTGTTTGCCCTCGGGGCGTTCGCTTTGCTGCAAATGTCGAACATGCGTGCGCAGTCCGACGAGGTCGACAACAATTGGCTGCCCAGCGTGATGGCTGTTGGCGAGATGAGTCAGGACATGCTGCGCCTGCGCGCGCTGACCATGCGGCTTTTGCTCAATCGCGATCCGCAGGCGCTGGAGCAGAATGTGGTCAAGCTCAATGAGCTGCGCGGGGTGCTAAGTGAGGCTCAGCAGCGTTACGACGTGCTGATCGTACTGCCCGAAGAGCGCAAGCTGTTTGATCGCTTCAAGGTTGCCGAGCATCAGTATCTGGAGTTTCAGGCGCAGGTCATGCAGTTGTCTGCGCAGAACCGCGTGGAAGAGGCTGCAACAATCCTCAACGGCCAGATGAGTCCGCTGGCCGACGAAATCGCGGTGGTGCTGCGCGAACTGGTCGAACTGAATAAACACAACGCCAATCTCGCCACTGAAGCGGCGCGAATGGTTTTTATCAATTCACGGGTGTGGGTCGGGGTGATGATCGGCGTGACCGCGCTGATCACCATCGGCCTGGCCCTGTTGCTGACCCGCAGCATCGTGCTGCCGCTGGCGCAGTCATTGGGCGTGGCCGAGGTGGTCGCCGGTGGCGATCTGACGGGTGATATCAGCATCAGCGGCAAGGACGAACCGGCGCGCTTGTTACAGGCGCTCAAGAGCATGCAGCACAACCTGCGCGACACGATCCGGCAAATCTCCGAGTCTTCCAGCCAATTGGCCTCGGCGTCAGAGGAGCTGAGTTGCGTCACGGAAGACGCCACGCGCGGGCTGCATCAGCAGAGTCTGGAAATCGAGCAAGCGGCTACGGCGGTTAATCAAATGACGGCAGCGGTGGAGGAGGTGGCAAGCAATGCCGTGGCCACGTCCGAGGCCTCTCGTGAATCCGACCGCATTGCCCAGCATGGCCGCGAACAGGTACATCAAACGGTGTTGTCCATCGAATCGCTGGCCGATGACGTAACGGCCAATGCGAGCCAGGTGGAGGATCTGGCGCAAAAGGTCTACAGTATCAGCAAAGTCCTGGAGGTGATTCGTTCGATTGCCGAGCAGACCAATCTTTTGGCGCTGAATGCTGCGATTGAAGCCGCGCGGGCCGGTGATGCCGGGCGTGGGTTTGCGGTTGTCGCGGATGAGGTGCGGGCGTTGGCCCATCGCACGCAGCAGTCGACCCAGGAAATCGAGCAGATGATCGGCGGAATTCAGCAGGGCACCGATTCGGCGGTCAGTTCGATGCAGCAGAGTAATGTGCGCGCGCGTTCGACACTGGAGTTGGCCAAGGCTGCCGGGACTGCACTTGAAGAGATCGCTTCGGCGTTCACGCTGATCAATGAGCGCAATCTGGTGATCGCCAGTGCCTCGGAGGAGCAGGCAGCGGTGGCGCGCGAGGTGGATCGCAATCTGATGAATATTCGTGATCTGGCGATGCAGACCTCGGCGGGGGCGAATCAGACGAGTGCGGCGAGTCAGGAGTTGTCGCGGTTGGCGGTAGATTTGAACAATATGGTGGCCAAGTTTTCGGTTTAAGTTTTGTCTTCAAAGCCCCTCACCCTAGCCCTCTCCCCGGGGGAGAGGGGACTGACCGTGGGGAATTAAAGAGCTACGCCGACCTGATATTTCTTTGGAGAATCCATAATCGACTCGATCTTGCAAGTCGATGCATAGCGCCAGACACCTCGGTCGGCTCCCTCTCCCTCGGGAGAGGGCTGGGGTGAGGGGCAAGGTTGGCACAAAAAGTCGGGCTAAAGCAGACAAAAAAAGCCCCGCATTTCGCGGGGCTCTTTGTTCTGGCGGCGGATCAGCTGCCTTTAACGGTTTTGCCGTTGACGGTGCCTTCCTGGAGCATGATGTTGTACTCCTTGCCGTCGGTTTCAACCTGTTGCAGGCGAACCAGCAGGTAATCCCAATCCTTGGCGAACCACAGGACGGTGATGCGCTTGCTTTGTGTCGGGTCGCGTACGCGCTCGACCTTGATCGCATCGATCTTGCCAGCCTTGGTCTCGACTTTTTCCGAACCCAGCACGCGGAAGTCATAGGTATCGACTTCGCCGTCATCGACCACTTGATAGCTCATGGTCTTTTTGCCAGCAGCCACATCATGTTGCAGCGCCAGTTGATAGGTGGACTTGTCGACCATGCCACGGTTCAGCGGGATTTTCACCGCGTCGCCACGGTCGGTGCCGGTGACCATTTTGCTGTTCCAGTCGAAATCCAGATCAGCCTTTTTCGCTTTGCCCAGACCGCCACGTTCAAAGTGGTAGGACTGCGGCAGCAGGGTATCCTTGTCCAGGGTCAGGGTGCTTTCTTCCGTCAGGCTGGCGATCATCATCGAGGCCTTGAAGCTGAGCTTCCAGGCGCCGTTGGCTTCCTTGACCAGACTGCGCTCGGCGGTACCGCTCATGGGCAGTTGCTTCCAGTCGGCGGTATAGCTGGCGGAGAACGGTTGAAGGTCCGCTGCCTGCGCGAAAGGCAGGGCGAGCAGAGCGCAAGCGAAGAGCAGGGCGCGACGCATAAAATCTCCTAGTGTCGAATCAAGTGGCCGCTGGCCGCGAGTAACTGGCCATCCAGTAAAGCACCGTCTTCCCCGAGTGCCAGCCTGCCTTCGGCAAACCAGCGAACTGCCATCGGGTAGATCAGGTGTTCCTGAACATGAACTCGCTGCGCGAGACTCTGCGGCGTGTCGTGCAACTCTACCGGTAATACTGCCTGTACGACCAGTGGTCCGCCATCGAGTTCCTCGGTGACGAAGTGCACGGAGCAGCCGTGCTCGGTGTCTCCGGCCTCCAGCGCGCGCTGATGAGTGTGTAACCCTTTGTATTTGGGCAGCAGCGACGGGTGGATGTTGAGCAGGCGACCCTGGTAGTGGCGAACGAAATCAGCGCTGAGAATGCGCATGAAGCCGGCCAGCACCACAAGTTTCGGATTGAATTCGTCGATCAGTTCGATCAGGGCAGCATCGAAGGCCTCGCGGCCTTCAAATGCCTTGTGATCCAGCGAGCGGGTAGCGATACCCGCATCACTGGCGCGTTGCAGGCCGTAGGCGTCGGCGCGATTGGAAATCACTGCAGCGATGCGGACCGGGTTGTCGCCGGTCCGCGTGCTGTCGATCAGAGCCTGCAAGTTACTGCCGGTGCCGGACAACAGCACCACGACATCACAGGTTGCGGACATTAATGAGCCTTAAGGTTCTGCAGATCAACCTGAGCAGCGCCTTCGGCAGCGGCAGCGATCTGACCGATGACCCAAGGCTGTTCGCCGGCGTCACGCAGGGTCTTCAGCGCCACTTCAACGTGTTCCTGAGCCACACAGATGACCATGCCAACGCCGCAGTTCAGCACGCGGTGCATCTCGGTTTCGTCAACGTTGCCTTTTTCCTGCAGCCAGTCGAATACGGCCGGGCGAGTCCAGCTAGCCACGTCAACCACGGCCTGAGCGCCTTTTGGCAGAACGCGCGGGATGTTGTCGAGCAGGCCGCCACCGGTGATGTGGGCCATGGCTTTGACGGCACCGGTTTCTTTGATCAGCTTGAGCAGCGGCTTCACGTAGATGCGGGTCGGGGCCATCAGCAGGTCGGTCAGCGGTTTGCCGTCGAGCTGGATGTTTTCGATGTCGGCGCCGGACACTTCGATGATCTTGCGGATCAGCGAGTAGCCGTTTGAGTGCGGGCCGGACGATGGCAGAGCGATCAGCGCGTCACCGGTGGCGACTTTCGAGCCGTCGATGATTTCAGCTTTTTCCACGACGCCGACGCAGAAGCCGGCCAGGTCGTAGTCTTCGCCTTCGTACATGCCAGGCATTTCAGCGGTTTCGCCGCCAACCAGCGAGCAACCCGACAGTTCGCAGCCAGCGCCGATGCCGGTCACCACTTGGGCCGCGGTGTCGACATTAAGTTTGCCGGTGGCGTAGTAGTCGAGGAAGAACAGTGGCTCGGCGCCGCAAACGACGAGGTCGTTCACGCACATGGCAACCAGGTCGATGCCGATGCTGTCGTGCTTGTTCAGGTTCAGCGCCAGACGCAGCTTGGTGCCGACGCCGTCGGTGCCGGAAACCAGTACAGGCTGCTTGTAGCCGGCCGGGATTTCGCAGAGGGCGCCGAAACCGCCCAGGCCGCCCATGACTTCCGGGCGCGCAGTGCGCTTGGCGACGCTCTTGATGCGTTCGACCAATGCTTCACCGGCGTCGATGTCTACACCGGCGTCCTTGTAGCTCAGGGAGGGTTGCTTGCTCATGATCCAGGCCTTTAGGGGAGGGGATTCAGGGGTAACGACCGAGTTCAGCGGGAACTTCGAAATCGACGGGGCGATGGCCTCACGCGAGTTTCGAGGTGCCCGGCTGTTGCCGGTCTGCGAAGGCGCGCGATTTTATCAGGCTTGAGGGGCAGCGGCCATCCTCGCACCGACGGGCAGGGCCATATCAGCGGAAATTTTTTGCAATTGAGGCGTATGAACGCCTGTATAAAGTGTGGCGATTAACCGTCTATCGTTATCACTGTGCAAAAACTTACCGCTGTCGTGTGAATGTTTGGTGCTGGCAGATTGTCACAGCCTTGCTTAACCGGTTCACGCGGCCTGTTCCAGCCGCTCCTGTCGACGGGAATTTTCCATGCGTTTTTGTAAATTGTTGTTTGTGGGTTGTTTGTCTCTGATCAGCCTGGCGAGTCACGCCGAAAACCTCAAAGGCCTCTATCAAGTACGTGAGCCGGTCAACGGCCAGGCACCGGAAGAGCGTGATCGCGCCACGCAGGCGGCGCTCGATACGCTGGTATTGCGTTTGACTGGCGATCCGAAGGCTCCCCAAAACCCGGGGCTGGCGGCGATTCGCAAGGATCCGCAGCAAATTATCAGTCAGTTCGGTTTTGATGCCGGGCCACCGGAGGTGCTCAAGGTTGATTTTGATCCGGCGACCACCGAGCAGGCGCTGCGGCGTGCCGGGTTGTCGGTGTGGGGCGCGAGTCGCCCGTCGATTCTGAGCTGGTGGCTCAACGATTCGGCTGAAGGTTCGAGTCTGGTCGGTGACGGTCAGGCCTCTGCCGCGCCGTTGCGCACGGCCGCTCAACATCGCGGCTTGCCGCTACGTTTGCCACTGGCTGATCTGAGTGAACAACTGGTCGCCACTGCGCCAGCGCTGGAAGGCACGGATCCGGCACCGTTGCGCGGCGCCTCTGAACGCTACAACGCTGATGCCTTGCTGGCAGTGCATGCCCGTGAAGAAGGCGGGCAGTGGCAGGCCAAGTGGCATTTGTGGCTGGGCGATCAGAAAGAGGCGGGCAGTGTGCAGGGCGCCGATCAGGCTGCGGTCGCTGACGCGGTGATGCTGGCGGTGGCCGAGCGGCTGGCGCCACGGTTTGTTGCCAAACCGGGCGCTGCGGGACAGCAGACTCTGGAAGTGCAGGGCATGACCCTGGAGCATTACGCGACGCTGTTGCGGTTACTCGAACCGTTTGGCGTGCGTCTGCAAAGTGTCGATGGCGATCGCATCGTCTATCGGGTCAATGGCAGTGCCGATCAAATGCGCGCGCAATTGTCGCTGGCGAAGTTGCAGGAGTTGCCGGCTGAAGCGCCGGTGCCGGTCCCGGCACCACAACCTGCGGTTGCGGGCGCAGCCCCTGTCGTGGCTCCGGCCCCGACACCGGCAGCACCTTCGTTGCGGTTTCGCTGGTAAGTCTTTCCTTATATAGAAGCATCAGGAGTGGTACATGGCCGATACGCGGCGTTGGTTCTGGCTCGGTGGGGTAGTCCTGCTGTGCGCGTTTGTATGGTTGTTGCACCCGATCCTCACGCCGTTTCTGGTGGCGCTGTTGCTGGCTTATCTGTTCGATCCGCTGGTGGATCGCCTGGAAAAACTCGGGCTGTCGCGCACGTGGGGCGTCATCGCGGTATTTGCCTTGTTCACCCTGATCGTCACCGCGCTGTTACTGGTGTTGGTGCCGATGCTCGCCAAGCAGTTGCTGCGCTTGTACGAACTGGCGCCGCAAATGCTCGACTGGCTGCAACACACGGCGTTGCCGTGGGCGCAGGCGAAGCTGGGTCTGTCGGATGGTTTCTGGAAGTTCGACAAGGTCAAGGCAGCGATCAGCGAACACATGGGCCAGACCACCGACATCGTCAGTGTGGTGCTGAGTCAGGCGACGGCGTCGAGCCTGGCGCTGATTGGCTGGCTGGCGAATCTGGTGCTGATCCCGGTGGTGAGTTTCTACCTGCTGCGTGACTGGGACGTGATGATGGCCAAGATCCGCAGCCTGCTGCCGCGCGATCGAGAAGAGCGTGTGGTCGCGTTGGCGGGCGAATGTCATGAAGTGCTGGGCGCGTTCGTTCGCGGGCAGTTGCTGGTGATGCTGGCGCTGGGTGTGATTTATGCGGCGGGCCTGATGATTGTCGGACTGGAGCTCGGGCTGTTGATCGGTCTGATCGCGGGCCTGGCAGCGATCGTGCCGTACATGGGCTTTGTGATCGGCATCGGTGCTGCGTTGATTGCCGGGTTGTTCCAGTTTGGCGGCGACCTGTACCCGATGGTAGGCATTGTCGCCGTGTTCATGGTCGGTCAGGCACTGGAAGGCATGGTGCTGACGCCGTTGCTGGTGGGTGATCGCATTGGTCTGCACCCGGTGGCGGTGATTTTCGCGATTCTGGCGGGCGGCGAGCTGTTCGGTTTCACCGGTGTGCTGCTGGCGTTGCCAGTGGCGGCGGTGATCATGGTGCTGGTGCGCCATGTGCACGACTTGTATAAGGACTCCGAGATCTACAGTGGCGTTGACGATCCGCAACTGTAAGGGCGAAGGGTGACCCGGCGAATAGCCGGGTTGGCCCGTGTCCTGCAGGCGCTGGCGCCAAAGAATCTGTCATAAAACCAGTGCATTAACGCAAACCTTTGATTTTGCTTGGACTCTGTCGCATTGTGCGCTCAGCTTCACGGGTATAAACTTCGCAAACTTTACACAGAGGCCACTAACGGTTCCTTGAGAACTGTTCAGTCAGCATGAAACCGATTCAGCTGCCCCTAGGTGTGCGTCTGCGTGACGACGCCACCTTCATCAACTACTACCCAGGCGCCAATGCCGCTGCACTCGGCTATGTCGAGCGTCTATGCGAAGCCGACGCCGGTTGGACAGAAAGTCTGATCTACCTGTGGGGTAAGCACGGCGTAGGGCGTACGCATCTGCTGCAGGCGGCGTGTCTGCGATTCGAGCAGATGGGGGAGCCGGCGGTGTACTTGCCGCTGGCCGAGTTGATGGATCGCGGTGTCGAAATCCTCGACAACCTCGAACAGTACGAACTGGTATGCCTGGACGACTTACAGGTGATCGCCGGCAAGGCTGACTGGGAAGAGGCGATGTTTCATCTGTTCAACCGTCTGCGTGACAGCGGTCGGCGTCTGCTGATCGCCGCTTCCACTTCTCCGCGTGAATTGCCGGTCAAACTGGCTGACTTGAAATCGCGCCTGACCCTGGCGCTGATCTTTCAGATGCGCCCACTCTCTGATGAAGACAAATTGCGCGCCTTGCAATTGCGCGCATCGCGTCGCGGTCTGCACCTGACCGATGAAGTCGGGCATTTTATTTTGACGCGCGGCACTCGCAGCATGAGTGCGCTGTTTGACTTGCTTGAACAGCTCGATCAAGCCTCGTTACAGGCTCAGCGCAAGCTGACCATTCCCTTCCTGAAAGAAACGCTGGGCTGGTAACGGCGCGGCTTTCAGCGTGTTTTGGCATATTTCAGGCGCCAGAAAATTCGCTTTCCTGCACGGTATGCAGGCCGCGTATCGGTTCAAATGGGCTTAAGCGCTTAGATGTAAACGAGAAACCGAGAAGTCACAAAAAGATCGATTGAATTTGCAAATGAGGCTGATAGCGGGCATAGTCTCGGCTTCTTTACAACTATCAGCCACGGTCGTGCCCATGCTAAAGCGCTTCGCACCCCTCGTGCCTCTCGCACTCGTCACCCTGTTGTACGGTTGCGCTGCTCATTCTCCAGTTCAAGAGCAGCCTCAGCAGGTTAAAAATTCTGCCACGGCCCAGTCTTCCGTTATTTACCAGGAAGAGCTGGACACCGAAAAAGAACTCAACGAATTCAATGGCAAGAAGCCTTATCAGCTTCCTGTTCTGGCTGACAGCATCCTTGAACGCGGCATGTCCCTGATCGGTACCCGTTACCGTTTCGGCGGTACCTCTGAAGCCGGTTTCGATTGCAGCGGTTTCATCGGCTACCTGTTTCGCGAAGAAGCTGGCATGAACCTGCCGCGCTCGACACGCGAAATGATCAACGTGGATGCGCCGCTGGTCTCGCGCAGCAACCTTGAGCCGGGCGATCTGCTGTTCTTCGCCACCAACGGTCGTCGCGGTCGTGTCAGTCACGCCGGGATCTACCTCGGTGACAACCAGTTCATCCACTCCAGCAGTCGTCGCAGTGGCGGTGTTCGCATCGACAGCCTGGGTGACAGCTACTGGAGCAAGACTTTCATCGAAGCGAAACGCGCTCTGGCCAACGCTCCGACTGTCGTCACTGCTCGCAAGTAATTCCCCCGTTGTCGCTGCGTTCGCGGCGACAATCTGGCTTCCGGCAACGGAGTAGACCTAGACTTTACAAGGTGAAGTTAAAGTCTTACTTGAAGTTTGCCGCGTAGCCGCTAGAATCCTGTATCTATATTGATGGCAAACCGCCTGCGTGCTCACGCAGGCGGTTTTGTTTTCTGTCCTCCGGCAGAAAAAGCCGCAGCCAGATCAGGATGTTCTGCTTATGACGATGTCGGCCCGCCTCACTTTGATCTTCTTCGCAGCGCTGCTCAGCGCCTGCGCCAGTCGCACACCGCCTCCTGCGCCAGTGGTTCGCGCGCCGGTCGTGTTCGGCCCCTCCCAAGCTTTTTCGCCTGCGGCTGAAGACGTGCTGTTCCGCGCGCTCGGCCTGGTCGGCACACCTTATCGTTGGGGCGGCAACACGCCGGATTCGGGTTTTGATTGCAGTGGGCTGATCGGTTTTGTCTACCGTGATGCGGCGGGCATCTCGCTGCCACGTTCGACGCGCGAGATGATCGTCATGCAGGCACCGAATGTCGGCAAGGAAGGTTTGCAGACCGGCGATCTGATCTTCTTTGCCACCAATGGCGGCTCGCAAGTCAGTCATGCGGGGATTTACGTCGGTGAGGGGCGGTTCGTGCATGCGCCGGCCACGGGCGGCACGGTGAAGCTCGACAGTCTGTCGAAGGCGTATTGGCAGAAGGCGTATCTGAGCGCCAAGCGGGTGCTGCAGCCGGAGCATCTGGCGCATAACCCTTAGGCCCGGTTGCACAAATCCATTGTAGGAGTGAGCCTGCTCGCGATAGCGCCGTATCAGTCGACATCATCATTGACTGATACGGCGCTATCGCGAGCAGGCTCACTCCTACAGTTGTTATGTGTCAGGCGGAAAGTTATTTGGCAGAAGACACCCGCCACACCTTGTTGCCGACATCATCCGCCACCAGCAAGCCACCCTGCTGGTCGATCACCACGCCCACCGGACGACCGAGTGCATTCTCGTCCTTGTCGAGGAAGCCGGTCAGCACATCCACCGGTTTGCCACTAGGCTTGCCACCGGTAAACGGCACGAAAATCACTTTGTAGCCACTGTGCGGTTTACGGTTCCATGAGCCATGCTGGCCGATGAACGCGCCTTCCTTGAACTGCGCCGGCAGGTTATTGCCCTCGGCGAACGTCAGGCCCAATGACGCGGTGTGCGGCCCGACCGCGTAATCCGGCGCAATGGCTTTGGCCACAAGGTCCGGATTTTGCGGCGACACACGCACATCGACATGCTGACCGTAGTAGCTGAACGGCCAGCCATAGAAACCACCGTCCTTCACGGAAGTGATGTAGTCCGGCACCAGATCACTGCCGATTTCGTCGCGCTCATTCACCGCTGTCCACAGTGCACCGCTGGCGGGTTCCCAGGCCAGGCCATTGGGGTTGCGGATGCCTGAGGCGAAGATGCGGTGATTGCCGGTCGCCCGATCGACTTCCCAGATCGCCGCGCGGCCTTCTTCTTTATCCAGACCGTTTTCGCCGACGTTGCTATTCGAACCGACCGTGACGTACAGCTTGCTGCCGTCCTTGCTGGCGATGACATTTTTGGTCCAGTGATGATTCAGCGTGCCGCCCGGCAGATCGACTACCTTGATCGGCTGCGACTTGATTTCGGTGGCGCCCGGTTCGTAATGGAAGCGCAGCAGGCGATCCGTGTCGGCGACATACAGATCGTTGCCGACGAGGGTCATGCCGAAGGGCGAATTGAGGTTCTGCAAAAACACCGTGCGGGTTTCCGCGACGCCATCGTGATCGGCGTCGCGCAGCAGGGTGATGCGGTTCGGGCTCGGCACGCCGGCGCCGGCCTTGCCCATGACCTTTTTCATTACCCAGCCACGAATGCCACTGCTATCGTCAGGTTTCGGTGGGGCGTTGGTTTCCGCCACCAGTACATCGCCGTTGGGTAACACATACAGCCAACGGGGATGATCGAGTCCTTCGGCGAACGCTGCCACCTGAGTGCCGGCCGCCGCTGTCGGTTTGCTGCCCTCGGGCCAGCCGATCGCGGGGGCGATGTTCACCGTCGGGATCAGGGTTTTGTTCGGTTCGGGCAACTTCGGTGACGGGCCGGTGCCGTCGGAGACTTGCAGGCTGGAGGATTCACCGCAGGCGGCGAGCCCTCCGGCGAGGGCGATGATGAAAACGAGCTGGGGCTTGCGCATTGCTGATCTTCCCTATGAATGCATTCCTAATCATAGAGGAGGGCGCAAGCCCGATGGTTCAACTGCTCAGCCGCGGGCTTCCTTGAATAGCACGGCGATGCCCGGGTGATAATTGCCCGCCTCGCTGCGCAACTTGCGGTAGGCGTAAGGGAAATACCAGGCGACCGCGCAGGTGTGTTCCTTTTGCAGGTCGTCGACCATGTCCTGCAGCTCTTCGGGGCTGGCGCTGTGCTGGGCTTTTTGCGGTGCGACGAACAGGCAGCCGAGCTTGAGATCGCTGGCATAGCTGATGCGCCTGGCGTCGTTGGTGATGTCGAGCAGGGCTTGGGTCAGGTTGAGATTGGTAACCCGTGGCCAGCGCTGAGTGGCCTGAATAAAGGCGCGGTCTTCGGCGCCGGCGAGAAACAGATCGGCGCGGGCATTGCGTTCGCCCTCTTCGTTCTGTTTGCGCGTGGCAGTGTCGTTCAGCGTGACCAGCTCGGCCATCCACGCCGCCGCTGTGAGCAATCCGAGATTGGCTTTCTCGTCATGCCAGTAAGGTGTGTCGCTGTCGCCGCGCACGGTGTTGTAACGGTCGATACAGTCAAACCAGCGTTCAAGCACCGGGCGCAGGAATTCCAGGCGCGGGTTGCTGATGATCATGCCTTGCATCGTCATCATCCTTTATTGTTGTGGTGGGCTTTTCGGGAAAAGCATGGCTCTTTGATATCATTTGTATCAGTGTGGCACAAGATTGGCGTCAGATAGTTGATCGACGGCAGTTATTCGCCCGATGGCCCCCTCTTCAATTGACGCTCCACCCCCAACCCTCTAACCTTCGCGGCTTGTTTCAGGTGCTCTGTGACCTGCGTCGACAGAGTGAAACAGGGAAGCCGGTGAGGGTTGTCTTCAAGCGAAGATCGACCACGATCCCGGCGCTGCCCCCGCAACGGTAAATGAGTGAACACTGCGTCAAATGCCACTGCTCAAAGCGGGAAGGCGCGCAGTCTGGCGAACGCCGCTCATGAGCCCGGAGACCGGCCTGATCCATCCAGCGGCATCACGGTGGGCGATGCCAGGCTTTTTGCCGTCTATTCTTGTGCCTGCCCGCCGTTATCCAGCCTCAACGGAGAGCTCCCCCATGACTGATTCCCCCGAGCGCGACGAACGCCATCTGGCGCGTATGCAGCGCAAAAAAGCCGTGATCGACGAACGCATCGCCAACTCGCCTGACGAGTGCGGCCTGGTGCTGGTGCTGACCGGCAATGGCAAAGGCAAAAGCAGCTCGGCGTTCGGCATGCTCGCCCGCGCCATGGGCCACGGCATGCAGTGCGGTGTGGTGCAGTTCATCAAGGGCCGCAACAGCACCGGCGAAGAGCTGTTTTTCCGCCGCTTCCCCGAGCAGGTGCGCTTCCATGTGATGGGCGAGGGCTTCACCTGGGAAACCCAGGACCGCCAGCGTGACATCGCCGCTGCCGAAGCCGCGTGGGCAGTCTCTCGCGAGCTGCTGCGTGATCCATCGATCGGTCTGGTGGTGCTCGACGAATTGAACATCGCCCTCAAGCACGGTTATCTCGATCTCGATCAGGTGCTCAGCGATCTGCAGGCGCGTCCGCCGATGCAGCACGTGATCGTCACCGGTCGCGCGGCCAAGCCGGAAATGATCGAGATGGGCGACACGGTCACCGAAATGGGCATGCTCAAACACGCCTTCCAGGCCGGCATCAAAGCGCAGAAAGGCGTTGAACTTTGAATCAACCACGTCACTGCCCGGCGGTCCTTATCGCCGCGCCGGCCTCCGGTCAGGGCAAGACCACCGTCACCGCCGCGCTCGCCCGTTTGCATCGCAATCAGGGGCGCAAGGTGCGCGTGTTCAAATGCGGCCCGGACTTCCTTGATCCGATGATTCTCGAGCGCGCCAGCGGTGCGCCGGTGTATCAACTGGACATGTGGATGGTCGGCGAGCAGGAAAGTCGTCGTCTGTTGTGGGAAGCCGCCGCCGAGGCGGACCTGATTCTGATCGAAGGCGTGATGGGCCTGTTCGATGGCACGCCGTCCAGCGCCGATCTGGCGCGGCACTTCGGTGTACCGGTGCTTGGCGTGATTGACGGGACGGCCATGGCGCAGACCTTTGGCGCGTTGGCGCTGGGTCTGGCGAAGTATCAACCGGATCTGCCGTTTGCCGGTGTGCTCGCCAATCGCGTCGGCACCTTGCGTCATGCGCAATTGCTCGAAGGCAGTCTCACGGAAGGGCTGCGCTGGTACGGTGCGTTGTCCCGCGAAACGGGTATCGAACTGCCGAGTCGCCACCTCGGCCTGGTGCAGGCCAGTGAACTGAATGATCTCGATGTGCGTCTCGACGCTGCCGCCGATGCACTGGCCAGCAGTTGCGAGGTAGCGCTGCCACCGGCCGTTGGGTTCGCAGCGCCGGACGTCATTGCGGTAGAGCCGCTGCTGAAGAATGTGCGGATCGCCGTCGCCCGTGATGAGGCGTTTGCCTTTACCTATGGCGCAAGCCTCGATTTGTTGCGCGCGATGGGGGCTGAGTTGAGCTTTTTCTCGCCGATCCGCGATACGCAATTGCCTGAGGCGGACAGTCTGTATTTGCCCGGTGGGTATCCGGAATTGCACCACGTTGCGCTGTCGCAGAACACCGCGATGCTCGACGCAATCCGTGCGCACCATGCGGCGGGCAAACCGTTGCTCGCCGAGTGTGGCGGGATGCTGTATCTGCTCGATTCTTTGACTGACGTTGAAGGTGCGCGCGCCGAACTGGTCGGGTTGCTCAAGGGCGATGCGGTGATGCAAAAACGTCTGGCGGCGTTGGCGTTGCAAGCTGTGGATCTGGCGGAAGGGTCGTTGCGCGGGCACACGTATCACCATTCGCTGACCACGACCGACTTGACCCCGATTGCGCGTGGCTTGAGCCCGAATGGTGGGCGCGGGGCTGAGGCGGTTTATCGGGAAGGGCGGATGACGGCGTCTTATGTGCACTTTTACTTTCCGTCGAACCCAGTGGCTATCGCAGCGCTGTTTGCGCCTGACTCCGACGCCGCCTTCGCGAGCAGGCTCGCTCCCACAGTTGAAGCGGTGGTGACTGAAGAAATGCGATCCCTTGTGGGAGCGAGCCTGCTCGCGAAAGGGCCATGACCGACAACGCATTTACTGAGGCCGAGCGCCAAGCCGTCTATCGAGCCATCGCCGAACGCCGCGACATGCGCCACTTCACTGGCGGCACAGTCGAGCCCGAATTGCTGCGCCGTTTGCTCGAAGCCGCCCATCAGGCCCCGAGCGTCGGTCTGATGCAGCCCTGGCGTTTCATCCGCATCAGCGATCGCAACCTGCGCCAGCAGATCCAGCATCTGGTGGAAGAAGAGCGCGTGCGCACAGCCGAAGCCTTGGGCGAGCGCAGCGACGAGTTCATGAAACTCAAGGTCGAAGGCATCAACGATTGCGCCGAAGTGCTGGTCGCCGCGCTGATGGATGATCGCGAAAAGCACATCTTCGGTCGCCGCACGCTGCCGGAAATGGACATGGCCTCGCTGTCCTGCGCGATCCAGAATTTGTGGCTGGCCTCGCGTGCCGAAGGCTTGGGCATGGGCTGGGTCTCGCTGTTCGAACCGCAAGCACTGGCCGATCTGCTGAAGTTGCCGCAAGGCGCCAGGCCCTTGGCCGTTTTGTGTCTGGGCCCGGTCAAGGAATTCTATCCGGCGCCGATGCTGGTACTCGAAGGGTGGGCGCAGGCGCGGCCGCTCAATGAGTTGCTGTATGAAAATTATTGGGGAGTGAGTCAATGAGTGTGGCGTTGTTGAGTGTCGCCGCAGTGGCGCTGGATGCGCTGTTGGGTGAACCGAAACGCTGGCATCCGCTGGTGGCGTTCGGCAATTTCGCCGGGCGCATCGAGCAACGCTTCAACGCTGGTGGGCGGGGCTGGCGCAGCCATGGCGTCACTGCGTGGGTGATCGCGGTGCTGCCGCTGACCTTGCTCGCCACCGCGTTGTCCTGGGCGCCGTACGTGGGCTGGGTCGTCGAGATTTTTGCGCTGTATTGCGCCCTCGGCATGCGCAGCCTCGGCGAGCATGTGGCGCCGGTAGCCGCCGCGTTGCGTGCGGACGATCTGGACGAGGCGCGCAAGCGTGTCGGCTATCTGGTCAGCCGCCAGACCGATGAACTCGACAGCACCGCCGTCGCCCGCGCCGCCACTGAGTCGGTGCTGGAAAACGGCAGTGATGCGGTATTTGCCGCGCTGTTCTGGTTTGTCGTCGCCGGTGCGCCGGGTGTGGTGCTCTATCGCTTGAGCAATACGCTGGATGCGATGTGGGGTTATCGCAACGAACGCTTCGAGCGTTTCGGCTGGGCGGCGGCGAAAATCGACGACGTGCTGAACTACATTCCTGCGCGTCTGGTGGCGTTGACCTACGCACTGCTGGGCAAAACCCGACTCGCCTTGAAATGCTGGCGTGCGCAGGCACCGAAATGGGACAGCCCCAACGCAGGCCCGGTGATGGCTGCCGGGGCCGGTGCCTTGGGCGTGGAATTGGGCGGCCCGGCGATTTATCACGGCGAGCTTCACGACCGTCCGCAACTTGGCGAAGGGCAACCGGCCGACGCCGATTCCATCGACCGTGGCTGGCAATTGGTCCAGCGCGGCGTATGGTTATGGCTGCTGATTCTCTGCGTGGGGGCCGAATTCTATGCTTGAGCACGGTGGCCGGCTGCGCAAGGCTGCACTCGATTACGGCATCGCCGAGGCGGACTGGCTCGACCTGTCCAGCGGCCTCGCGCCGTGGCCGTTCCCGATCCCGGATATCCCGCTGCGCGCCTGGGCACGCTTGCCGGAAACCGATGACGGGCTTGAGCAAGCTGCGTGTGATTACTACGGTGCCGCGCAAGTGCTGCCGGTTGCCGGTTCGCAGATGGCCATCCAGTTGCTGCCGCGTTTGCGTCGCGCCGGCAAGGTCGGTGTGTTGTCGCCGTGTTATGCCGAGCATGCCGAAGCGTGGCGGCGCAGTGGCTATATCGTGCGCGAAGTGCTGGAGCAGGAAGTCGAGTTCTTTCTCGACAGCCTCGACGTACTGGTGGTGGTCAACCCGAACAACCCGACCGGCCTGAGCCTGACCCCGGCACGCCTGCTCGACTGGCATGCGCGGCTTGCCCGGCGCGGTGGCTGGCTGGTGGTCGATGAAGCCTTCATGGACAACACGCCGCAGTTGAGTCTGGCGCCGCATGCCCATCAAGTCGGGCTGATCGTGTTGCGTTCGTTCGGCAAGTTTTTCGGTCTGGCCGGGGTGCGTCTGGGCTTTGTCCTGGCCGAGCGCAAGTTGCTCAAGCTGCTCGCCGAACAGGTCGGGCCTTGGGCGGTGAGCGGACCGACGCGGGTGCTCGGGCAGGCGTGTCTGCAAGACACCGAAGGACATACACGCCAACGGATTCGCAGCGATGAAGCCAGTGAGCGACTGGCAGCGCTGCTTGAACGCTACGGTTTCAAGCCGCAGGGCGGTTGCGCGCTGTTCCAGTGGCTGATCACCGAGCATGCCGAAGCGATGCACGGGTTCATGGCCCGTCGCGGCATCCTCCTGCGCATCTTTACCCACAACAGCAGCTTGCGCTTTGGCCTGCCCGCCAATGCAGCTGAAGAGGCGCGTCTGGAACACGCTTTAAGCGCTTTTGCCAAGGATCACCCATGACCACCCTGATGGTGCAAGGCACCACCTCCGATGCCGGTAAAAGCACACTGGTGACGGCGCTGTGCCGCTGGGCGACGCGTCAAGGCGTGGCGGTCGTACCGTTCAAGCCGCAGAACATGGCGCTCAACAGCGCTGTGACTGCCGACGGCGGTGAGATCGGCCGCGCGCAAGCCGTGCAGGCGCAAGCGGCATTTCTCGAGCCGCACACTGACATGAACCCGGTACTGCTCAAGCCCAACAGCGACACCGGCGCGCAAGTGATCATCCATGGTCGCGCGGTGACGTCGATGAATGCCGTGGCATATCACGACTACAAAGCCATCGCGATGAAAGCGGTGCTCGCGTCCCACGAGCGGCTCAGCGCTGCGTATCCGCTGGTGATGGTCGAAGGCGCGGGCTCGCCGGCGGAGATCAATCTGCGCGCCGGCGACATCGCCAACATGGGTTTTGCCGAAGCAGTGGATTGCCCGGTGCTGCTGATTGCCGACATCAATCGCGGCGGGGTTTTCGCGCACCTGGTCGGCACCCTGGAGTTGCTCTCGCCGAGTGAACAGGCGCGGGTCAAAGGTTTCATCATCAACCGTTTTCGCGGCGACATCGCCTTGCTGCAACCGGGCCTCGACTGGCTGGAACAGCGCACCGGAAAACCGGTGGTTGGCGTGCTGCCCTATGTGATGGATCTGCATCTGGAGGCCGAGGACGGCATCGATCAGCGCCAGACCGACAAGGCCGAACAAGTGCTGAAAGTGGTGGTGCCGGTGCTGCCGCGCATCAGCAATCACACTGACTTCGATCCGCTGCGTTTGCATCCGCAGGTCGATCTGCAATTTGTTGGCCCGGGACAGGCGATTCCTGCCGCCGACCTGATCATTCTGCCGGGGTCGAAGAGTGTGCGTAGCGATCTGGCCTACCTGCGCGCCAATGGCTGGGATGCGGCGATCTCTCGGCATTTGCGTTACGGCGGCAAACTGCTGGGGATTTGTGGCGGTCTGCAGATGCTCGGTGAGCAGGTGCATGATCCGCTCGGCCTCGAAGGTGCGCCGGGCACGAGTGCCGGTCTGGGCTTGCTGGCGTTCGACACCACGCTTGAAGCCGAGAAGCAGTTGCGCAATGTGCGCGGACGATTGGCACTGGAAGATGCCGACGTCAGCGGCTATGAAATTCATGCCGGCGTGACCAGCGGACCGGCCTTGGAAAACGCGGCGGTGCATCTGGATGACGGCCGTTGCGACGGCGCGCAGAGTGCCGACGGACAAGTGTTCGGCACGTATCTGCATGGCCTGTTTGAATCGCCGACGGCGAGTGCGGCGTTGCTGCGCTGGGCCGGGTTAAGCGATGTGCAGGAGGTGGATTACCACGGCTTGCGCGAGCGCGATATCGAGCGGTTGGCGGATCTGGTGGAGAAGCATTTGGACAACGATCTGTTGCGGCAGCTCTGTGGGATTTGAATTGCTTGTGCCGGCTTCTTCGCGAGCAAGCTTGCTCCCACAATGGACCTGTTGCTCTTAGATTTTGTTTACACCCCATAACCCTGTGGGAGCGAGCTTGCTCGCGAAGGGGCCAATTGTTTCAACACATAATTCTGTGGATGAACCCATGCTCCAACTGATCCTCGGCGGCGCCCGCTCCGGCAAAAGTCGCCTGGCGGAAAAACTCGCCAGCGATAGCGGCCTGGCCGTGACCTACATCGCCACCAGCCAACCCCTCGATGGCGAGATGAGCGACCGCGTCGCCCATCACCGCGCCCGCCGTCCCGCCGACTGGGCACTCATCGAAGAACCCTTGGAACTGGCCCGGGTCCTGCGCGAATCCGCCAGCGCCGAGCGTTGCCTGCTGGTCGATTGCCTGACCCTGTGGCTGACCAATCTGCTGATGCTCGACGACGCCGAACGCCTCGCCGCCGAGCGCGAAGCCTTGCTCGATTGCCTGGCGTCCTTGCCGGGTGAAATCATTTTTGTCAGCAACGAGACCGGAATGGGTGTCGTGCCGCTGGGCGAATTGACTCGCCGCTACGTCGATGAAGCCGGTTGGCTGCATCAAGCTCTGGCCGAGCGCTGTCAGCGTGTTGTCCTGACCGTCGCCGGCCTGCCCCTGACTCTGAAAGGACCTGCGTTATGACTCAAACCTGGTGGCTGAACCCGTGCAAACCGGTCGACATTAATGTCGTTGAACAAGCGGCGGCGCGGCAGCAGCAACTGACCAAACCGGCGGGTTCGCTCGGTCGACTGGAATCGGTAGCGGTGCAACTGGCCGGTCTGCAAGGCCGGGTCAAACCGACGCTGGCGCAGGTGTGGATCGCGATTTTTGCCGGCGATCACGGCGTGGTGGCTGAAGGGGTTTCGGCGTTCCCGCAAGAAGTCACCGGGCAGATGCTGCTCAACTTTGTCAGCGGTGGCGCGGCGATCAGCGTGCTGGCGCGTCAGCTCGGCGCGCAGCTGGAAGTGGTCGATCTGGGGACGGTGAATCCATCGCTGAACCTGCCGGGTGTGCGCCATTTGAACATCGGCGCGGGCACGGCAAACTTCGTGCAGGGCGCGGCGATGACTCAGGCCCAGGGCGAGCTGGCCTTGCAGGCCGGTCGCGACAGTCTGCTGCGAGCGAAAGTGGCGGGCGCGCAGTTGTTCATCGGTGGCGAAATGGGCATTGGCAACACCACGGCGGCGAGTGCCTTGGCCTGCGCCTTGCTCGATTGCCCGGTGGCACACCTGACGGGTCCCGGCACCGGACTGAATGCCGAAGGTGTCAGCCACAAGGCGCAAGTGATCGAACGTGCATTGGCGTTGCATGCAGCGCAGCGTGGCGATGCGTTGCAGACCCTGTTCAACCTGGGTGGTTTTGAAATCGCCGCGCTGGTCGGTGCGTATCTGGCGGCGGCGCAAGAAGGCGTGGCGGTGTTGGTCGACGGCTTCATTTGTACGGTCGCCGCGTTGGTCGCCGTGCGCTTGAATCCGGGCTGTCGCGAGTGGCTGTTGTTCGGTCACCGGGGCGCCGAGCCGGGCCATCGCCATGTGCTGGAAACCCTGCAGGCTGAGCCGTTGCTGGAACTCGGCTTGCGTCTGGGCGAGGGCAGTGGCGCTGCGCTGGCGGTGCCATTGTTGCGTCTGGCCTGCGATCTGCACGGGCAGATGGCGACATTCGCCGAAGCAGCGGTGGCGGATCGTCCGGCATGACATTGCATCTGGATCTGCTGCGCCACGGTGAGACTGAACTGGGCGGTGGCCTGCGTGGCAGTCTCGACGATGCGCTGACCGAAAAGGGCTGGGCGCAGATGCGTGCGGCGGTGGTCGAGAGCGGGCCGTGGCAGAGGATTGTCAGTTCGCCGTTGCAACGTTGTGCGCGGTTTGCCGCTGAATTGGGCGAGCAAATCAACCTGTCCGTGCATCTCGACAAGGATCTGCAAGAGCTGCATTTCGGCGCGTGGGAAGGGCAGAGCGCAGCGGCGTTGATGGAGACGGATGCCGAGGCCTTGGGGCTGTTCTGGGCCGATCCGTATTCCTTCACGCCACCGCAGGGTGAGCCGGTCAGCGAGTTTTCCTCCCGAGTGTTGGCGGCCGTTGCACGCCTGCACAGCGCCTATGCGGGTGAGCGAGTTCTGCTGATCAGTCACGGCGGGGTGATGCGTTTGTTGCTGGCGCAAGCACGAGGGTTGCCGCGCGAACAACTGCTCAATGTCGAGGTTGCTCATGGTGCACTGTTTGCGCTGACGATCGAGGCCGACGGTTCACTCAAGGAAGGTTGCTGACATGTTGCCGTTGTGGATCGCCCTGCAATTTCTCAGCAGCCTGCCGATTCGCTTGCCGGGGATGCCCGAGCCGGAACAGCTTGGCCGTTCGCTGCTGTTTTATCCGCTGGTGGGGCTGCTGTTCGGGGCGATCCTGTGGGCGTTGAATCTGGCCTTGAGCGGCGCGCCGTTGTTGCTGCATGCAGCGTTGCTGTTGACGGTTTGGGTGCTGCTCAGCGGTGCGCTTCACCTTGATGGTCTGGCCGACAGCGCCGATGCCTGGCTTGGCGGTTTTGGTGATCGCGAGCGTACGCTGACGATCATGAAGGATCCGCGCAGCGGGCCGATTGCGGTGGTCACGCTGGTGTTGGTGTTGCTGCTCAAGTTCGCGGCGTTGCTGGCGCTGATCGAGCAAGGGCATGGGCTGGCGTTGATCATCGTGCCGTTGCTCGGGCGGGCGGCATTGTTGGGGTTGTTTCTGACCACGCCGTATGTGCGCGCGGGCGGGTTGGGGCAGGCGTTGGCGGATCATTTGCCGCGCAAGGCCGGGTGGTGGGTGCTGGGCTTGAGTGCGCTGGCCTGCGTGTTGATCGCCGGATTCAGTGCCCTCGTTGCGCTGCTGATCGCTGTCGGGGTGTTTGTCTGGTTGCGGCAGGTGATGATGCGGCGGTTGGGCGGGACGACGGGGGATACGGCGGGGGCGTTGCTGGAATTGCTGGAGATGCTGGTGTTGGTTGGATGGGTTTTGGTCTGAAGTCTTTTATCGGCCATGCTGGCCCCTTCGACTTGCTAACGAAGGCAGCCACGCCGGCAGCAAATGTTATGGGTAAATTCATCTGTAACTTGATTTAACATAGTCGCGGGTATATACACGCATCATGCTTCCTTCTCAGTGTTTGTGCACTAACCTGCGTCGCGCCGCTCGTGGCGTCAGCAGGCATTACGACGGCGCTCTCGACGGCTTCGGGATCAACGTTGCCCAGTATTCTTTGCTGTGCAACCTGCAGCGTCTCGATCAACCCAGCATCTCGGAACTCGCCGAGGCGATGGGCCTGGACCGCAGCACCCTCGGACGCAATCTGCGCGTGCTGGAAGGCGAGGGGCTGGTGGCACTGGCCGAAGGCGAAGACATGCGTAACCGCATCGTCAAACTCACCGAGACCGGCGTGCAACGCCTGGCAGCGGCACTGCCAGCCTGGGAAGCGGCGCAACAACGGTTGATCGACCGGCTCGGCGCCGAAAAGCGTGAAACCTTGCTCAGATTGCTGGATGAACTGGCCTGAGGCCGGTTTTTTCCAAACTCAAGCGGGTATATACCCGCAAGCGGAGAACAACAATGACATCGATGTGGCGTACGTGCGGTTGGGTATTGGTGGGGAGTGCGCTGATCCTGGCGTTGTCATTGGGCGTGCGGCACGGTTTTGGCTTGTTCCTGTCACCGATGAGTGCGCAGTTCGGTTGGGGCCGTGAGGTGTTCGCCTTCGCCATTGCTCTGCAGAACCTGATCTGGGGTCTGGCGCAGCCCTTCACCGGCGCACTGGCTGACCGTTTCGGCGCGGCAAAAGTGGTACTCGTCGGTGGGATTCTCTACGCGGCGGGCCTGGTGTGCATGGGCCTGTCTGATTCGGCGGTGACGCTGTCATTGAGTGCCGGTCTGCTGATCGGTATCGGTCTTTCGGGCACTTCGTTTTCGGTAATTCTGGGTGTCGTGGGTCGTGCCGTGCCGCCAGAGAAACGCAGCATGGGCATGGGTATCGCCAGCGCCGCCGGTTCGTTCGGCCAGTTTGCCATGTTGCCGGGCACGCTGGGCCTGATCGGCTGGCTCGGCTGGTCGGCCGCGCTGCTGGTGCTGGGCCTGCTGGTGGCGCTGATCGTGCCGCTGGTGAGCATGCTCAAGGACAAGCCGCTGCCGGTGCTCGGCCATGAACAAACCTTGTCCGAGGCCCTGCGCGAAGCCTGTTCGCATTCGGGTTTCTGGTTGTTGGCGTTCGGCTTTTTTGTCTGCGGTTTTCAGGTGGTGTTCATCGGTGTGCACTTGCCAGCGTATCTGGTCGATCAGCATCTGCCCGCCAGTGTCGGCACCACGGTGCTGGCGTTGATCGGGCTGTTCAACATTTTCGGCACTTACACCGCCGGCTGGTTGGGCGGGCGCATGTCCAAACCGCGTCTGCTGACCGCGTTGTACCTGTTGCGCGCGGTGGTGATTGTGCTGTTTCTGTGGCTGCCGGTGACGACCACGTCGGCCTACCTGTTTGGCATGGCAATGGGTTTCCTGTGGCTGTCGACGGTGCCATTGACCAACGGTACGGTGGCGACCTTGTTTGGCGTGCGCAATCTGTCCATGCTCGGTGGCATTGTGTTCCTGTTTCATCAGCTCGGCTCGTTCCTGGGCGGCTGGCTGGGCGGGGTGGTGTATGACCGAACCGGAAGTTATGACTTGATCTGGCAAGTGGCGATTCTCTTGAGTCTGCTGGCGGCCGCGCTGAACTGGCCGGTTCGCGAACGACCGGTCGCCCGCCTGCAAGCCGCTGCGAGCGCCACATGAGTCGACTCTGGCCGCGTATCGTCATCATCGCACTCGGCGCCGCATTGCTGGCGCTGGTGTGGTGGGGCTGGCATCAGGGCGGTCTGGCGCTGATGCAGTTGGGCATGAGCATTTGCTAGAACGAGGCGTGGCGAGTAACGTCGAAGTCTGACGATTGCTCAAGGATGTTCGACATGCTGATGCGCTGGTGTGCTGTTCCCGCGTTGCTGATGGCATTGACTGGCCTGGCCCAAGCGGCGGACTGTCCCGAATTGCTGCAAGGCTCGTTGCCCAAGCTGCGAGCCAAGGATTCCATTGATCTGTGCCAGCAGTACGCCGACAAGCCGTTGGTGGTGGTCAACACCGCCAGCTTCTGCGGTTTTGCCCCGCAGTTTGAAGGCCTTGAAGCGCTGCATAAGCGCTACGAAGGGCAAGGGCTGGAAATGCTCGGCGTCCCCTCCAATGACTTCAAGCAGGAGTCCAAGGACAGCGCCGAGACCGCCAAGGTTTGCTACGCCAACTATGGCGTGACGTTCAACATGACCGAGCCGCAAAAGGTTCGTGGCGATGACGCTACGCATCTGTTTCAGGTGCTGGCGGCACAGAGCAGCGCACCGAAGTGGAATTTCTACAAATATGTGGTCGATCGCCAAGGCAAGGTGATCGCCAATTTCTCCAGCCTGACCAAGCCGGATGATCCGGAGTTTATTGCCGCGATCGAAAAGGCTATCGCCTCGAAACCGCTGAAACCCTGATCTCTAGGAGCGGCGGCACGCTGCGATCTTTTGATTTTAAAAAAACAGATCAAAAGATCGCAGCCTCGTTGCATTTGACAGCTCCTGCAGATCGCACAAATTTCAGGCATAAAAAAGCCCCGCCTCTGTAAAGAGCGCGGGGCTTTTTTGTCGGCGAGGGGTTAGCCTCGCCATGCAGCATCAGAAGCGGTAGGTCGCGCCGACACCGAAACCGTTTGCCGAGTTTTCATACTTGGCGTCGTAGGTCTGGCCACGATCGTTTTCGTTGCGGATCTTGACCGACTCTTCCTTCAGGTACGAGTAGGCAACGTCGATGGTCAGGTCTTCGGTCGGGCTCCAGCCGGCACCGATGCTGAAGATGGTCCGGTCGCCGGTAGGAATACGTGGCGAACGGTCGACGTTGTTGGTCGGCGACTGGTCGAAAGTCAAACCGGTACGCAATACCCATTCCTTGTTCAACTGGTACGAAGTGCCCACGGCGTAAGCCCAGGAGTCGTGCCAGTTCTGGTCTTCGGTGATTTCACCGAACTGACCGGCCAGCAAAGGCTGTACACCAGAGTTCTTGACGGTGATTTTTTCCAGTTGGCTCCAGCGGGTCCAGGTCGAACCGGCGTAAACGTTCCAGCGATCGTTGATCGCCTGGGTGACCGAGAAGTCGATGGACTCAGGCGTGGTGATCTTCAGCGAAGCGTCGTACTTCTGGTTGGCGCCCAAGCCGATTGCACCCAGCACACCGTAGTTGACCTTGGTGTTGCCTTCGAGCTTGTAGTCGACTTTCGAGTGGTAAGTCAGGCCCAGGCGAGTGGTGTCAGTGGCTTGTACCAGCACACCGATGTTGTAGCCCAGCGCAGTGTCGTCACCCTTGATCTTGACCTTGCCATCCGGCGCGGCCTGAGTGATCGACAGGTTGGATTCCAGCGTGCCGTCGATGCGGTTGATGGTCGGACCGAAACCGATCGATACCTTGTCGTTGAAGGCGTAGCTGACGGTTGGCTGGAAAGTGATCACTTGTACTTCGGATTTGCTGCCGAAGTAACGGCCGGCAAAGCCTTTTTCGTAGTCGGTAATCAGACCGAACGGCACGTAGACGCCGAGGCCGAATGCCCAATGATCATCGATCGGTTTGACGTAGAAGCCCATAGGTACAGAGGTGAAGGGCACCATGTCGCCTTTGTTGCTGCCGCCGTTAGGGCTGGAGCTGGCATCGCTGATATCGGTTTTTGCATCGAGGAATGCAACGCCGCCAGTGACTTGTTCGCGCTTGAGGCGCGACATGCCGGCAGGGTTGCCATAAACAGTGCTTGCGTCGTCGGCAGAAGAGGATCGCCCAGCGTAACCAGTGCCCATCCCGCTGATGCTGTGTTCGTTGATGGCAAAGCCAGCTGCGAAGATCTGGGTGGATGCCATGGTAACGGCGAGGCTAAGGGTGGTTTTGAGCATGACTTTTTTCATTATTAGAACTCCTGGTGATCACCGGGGCGAAAATTACCAACATTTTCGTCCCAGCGCTATAGTCCGTATGCCTTGAGTTAGAGCGGTTTTGTAGGACAATCCGACCAGATTCGCGACCTGTTGGCAGATCTTCTGCAACCTGGCAGTCAACAAGCGACCTGATTCACCGTTGAAACACAGGTGTGCCAGGCATAAGTGAAGTCGCGTAGACGACCTTGGGGTTGAAAGGTCTGGCGCCAGATACGCGCCATTCCCAGCAAATCGTTGGAATCGGGGAGGGTGGGGTTTTGTTCTTCCACCAGCAGCCAGGCGATGGCCGTGGCGTAACGCAGATTGACCGTCAGTTCCAGGTGTGGACCGCTCAGGAAAGCGTGTTGACTGGCGAGGCCGCGCACCAGGCTGGCGCGTTCCGGGTCGAGCGCCAGATAATCATCCCAAAGGGCCTGATGGCGATGCTCGGCAATGCGGTAGAGGCCGTGCCCACGGCGGTCATGCAGGGCGGAACCCAGGGCTGACTGGCTGGCGGCGATGCCCAGCAGCAAAGATTCGGCAGTCGCGCTGTGACGTCCCAGGTAGATCAGCGTAGGACGGATCACGTAGCGGCACAGTTCGCTGGCAGCGATACCCATAAAACCCTCGGTTCTTGTTATTAATGGCGAGTCCTGAAGGGGGGGCTTGGCAGCTGTGGATCGGTTCAGGCTCGCCGCAAGCGGATCACGCCGCTTGAGTTGAAGTGTAGTGTCATATTCGCGACGTAAAGGCCTGTTTTTAAAATATTTCCCGCTGCAGGGAATATCCGTTATATCCGATGGTGCTTAGCCGTTGAGGGGTAAAAGCGAAACATCGGGCAATAAAAAGCCCCGCATTTTGTGCGGGGCTTTTGCTTTTGCAGCCTTTTCGGCTTTCAGGCAACCAGTGCCTGACGGGTACGATCGATCACGGCCTGCAGCGGTTCGGCGCTGGAGTACTGATCGGGGTACAGACGCTCGCTGTGGCGGGCGATACCGTGTTCGTTGACCAGTGTGAAGCTGAAGCAGCCTTTGCGAGCGGCCATGATCAGGCAGTTCATTGGTGCAAAAGCGTTGGTTAGGGTGCGAATGGCATCCTGAGTATGGATTTGAGTAGACATAGTTATTAGGTGTTCCTACAAATGACACGGATAAGAACCGTGCAACGTTAAAACGTTCCAGTAACGTCGACCACCATTGGTCGAACGAAGAACCCGACTGGAACAAAGCAGCCAGTTTGAAGCGCTGATAAGTTGGCGCGCTTGGGCTGGCAGGTAGGTACTTAGGAGGGCAGGCATCACAACGAGGGCAAAGGTTCTGGGCCCGGGGTGAAGATCCTGATCAATTTGCAGGTTGGTTCGGTCAGAGTAAGTGCTCTTGGTAACACCCTTCGCAATTCGAAGGCAGTGTCGTCGCAAGATTTACCTGGAAACCATCGAGGGGTCGTTCCCGCTTTTTTCGGTACGGCTTCTTGGTAGAAGGCTGACCGTGGGGATGTGTTCGACCAGAATTGACTTTCAGCTTGGTACTAACGCCGCGGATACTAACGGATCGAAACGGGTAAAGCAAACTTCGTGTAGAAAAACATGGCGGCCACCGAATGAGTCTGCCTGGCCGGTTTACTGACGTGCCCCGTAATGGGCGCATTTTTTGACCGTCGGTCGGTGAAGATATTTTCATCAAGGCGCGCGCCAGACGGGTTTATCCCCAGACCGACTGCCAAAACGACCCGAAAAAGCGCAGCGATATAACCAGGTAACAGGTACTTGTGCACATTAGTTGCGCAGGCTGTAACAGCGCTGTCATACCAATCCTGACCCCGGTGGCTGCCTGCAACGAAAGTTTAAGTCAATGAAAAACATCGCTTTTTTTTGTTGGTGAAAAAATCGTCAGTTTGACTGCGAGCCCCATTCCATAAGGCTTTGCGAGGGTTGGAGGGCGGTTGTCCACTGAGTTATCCACAGCTTCTGTGGATTGTCCCGAGCGCTTGCTCTAGGACGGGCGTGCCGGGTTGTTTTTCGACTTTACCTGTAAGAAAAAGAGAGTAGAGTGGCGCGCCTTCCGATTCGTCCCACAGTGCTTTATGAAGTTTCGCTCAGTATCAGACTCTGTTACCTCACAGCCTTCTCCTGTTACCCCGCCCAAACGCTTTTCCGTTCGCGTTGCCGAATGGCTGCTCGACAGCCCGCGCCTGAGCGACAGTCACAATGCCAAACACCTCGCTGGCCGCCTGCTCAAACAACCGGCGCGTGATGGCGTGGTGGTTGCGCAAAGCCGTCTCGGTCAATTGATGTGCCGCGAATGCGGTAACGCACGGGACCGTCGCATCGGTCAGGATCTGCTGCGCCAGGCCGCCCGCGCCGGTGATCGTCGCGCGCAGCAGGAACTCGGTCTGCTCGAAGACTGAGCTGTCCAAGACCTGACACCTTGGTTAACCTTCAGGCTTTATAAGATCGGCGGGAGTGGCTATGGCTATGGACTTGACCAGCGTATTGCTGGGGCTTGCAGCGGCGGGATTACCACTGCTGGTGCTGGCCTGGCAGCTGCAACGCCGGGCGAGCAATGGGCAGGCCGAGGTGGCTCTGCTCGAAGAGCGTCTGGCCATGGCGCAACTGGCACAGGACGGGCTCAACGCGCAGCTCGACGCCAGTCGCGATGAAGTCGCCGATCTCGGTCAGGCCAATGCCGCCAAGCAGGCTGATCTGGCGGCTCTGCGCCGGGAAGTCGAGCTGCTGCAGATCGAACGCGACGACGCTCGCGATGCCTCCCACGCCTGGAACCTCGAACGTGCGAACAAGGAAGCCGAGCTGCGCCGCCTCGACGCACAGGCCGCCTCACTGAACGCCGAACTGCGCGAGCAACAGGAAAGTCACCAGCAACGCCTCAACGACCTGCAAGGCTCGCGCGATGAGCTGCGTGCGCAGTTTGCCGAGCTGGCCGGGAAGATCTTCGATGAGCGCGAGCAGCGTTTCGCCGAGACCAGTCAACAACGGCTCGGTCAGTTGCTCGATCCGCTCAAGGAACGCATTCAATCCTTCGAAAAACGTGTGGAAGAAAGTTATCAGGCCGAGGCCCGCGAGCGTTTCTCGCTGGCCAAGGAGCTGGAGCGCTTGCAGGCGCTCAACCTGCGTCTGAGCGACGAAGCCACCAACCTGACCCGTGCCCTCAAAGGCCAGAAAACCCAAGGCAACTGGGGCGAGTTGATTCTTGAACGTGTGCTCGAACACGCCGGTCTGGAGAAGGGCCGCGAGTACCAGACCCAGGTCAACCTCAAAGGCCCGGATGGCGAGCGCTTCCAGCCTGACGTGATCATTTACCTGCCGGGCGACAAGCAAGTGGTGGTGGACTCCAAGGTGAGTCTCACCGCGTATCAGCAGTACGTGGCTGCCGACGACGACACTCTCGGGCAGATCGCGATCAAGCAGCACGTCCTGTCGTTGCGCAATCACGTCAAAGGCCTGGCCGGCAAGGATTACAAACGTCTGGAAGGCCTGCACAGCCTTGATTTCGTTTTGCTGTTCGTGCCGATCGAAGCGGCGTTTTCGGCGGCGTTGCAGGCTGAGCCATCACTGTTTCAGGAAGCCTTTGACCGCAACATTGTCATCGTCAGCCCGACCACATTGTTGGCGACTTTGCGCGTGATCGACAGTCTGTGGAAGCAGGAGCGGCAGAGTCAGAATGCTCGGGAAATCGCCGAGCGCGCCGGGTGGCTGTACGACAAGTTCGTGCTGTTTATCCAGGATCTCGACGAGGTCGGCAATCGACTGCAACAGCTGGATAAAGCCTACAGTTCAGCGCGTAACAAGCTGACAGAGGGGCGCGGCAATCTGGTCAGTCGCAGCGAGCAACTGAAATTGCTCGGTGCGCGGGCGAGCAAGAGCTTGCCGGCGGACTTGCTGGAGCGAGCGATGACCGATGTCGATGGCCTCGTCGAACTCCCTGAATAAAAATCAAAAGATCGCAGCCTGCGGCAGCTCCTACCGGATGTACGCGATCCCAATGCAGGCGCTGCCGGAGGCTCGGGCCGCGTTCGGACGATCTTTTGCTTTTATAGCGGCAAATACCGGCTCAACAACGCCCGCAGCGCCGCCGGCTTCACCGGTTTAGGCAAATAATCCAGCCCCGCCGCGTGCACCTGCGCGATCATCTCCGGACGCCCGTCAGCACTGATCACCACCCCCGGCACCGGTTCGCCGAGACGCGTGCGCAACCACGCCATCAACTCGGTGCCGGTATCCCCGTGATCGAGGTGATAGTCGACCAGCGCCAGTTGCGGTCGCACGCCGTCACTCAGCAGTGCCGCACATTCTTCACGATTGCGCGCCGTCCACACCTGACAGCCCCAGCGGCTCAGCAGGCTGTTCATGCCGATCAGAATGCTGTCTTCATTGTCGATGCACAGCACCTGCGCGCCGCTCGGCAACTTGCCATTCAATTCAGCGGCGGCGCTGGCCGGCACGACTTGCGAGCGAGCCAGCGGCACGCTGACGCTGAACACACTGCCGCGCCCCGGCCATGAGCGCACACGCAGGGTATGGCCGAGGACACGGCACAAACCATCGGCAATCGCCAGGCCCAGCCCGAGGCCTTTTTCAGCGCGGGTCTGATGGCTGTCGAGGCGTTTGAACTCCTCGAAAATCACCTGCTGTTTATCTTCCGGGATCCCCGGCCCGCGATCCCACACTTCCAGGCACAGCTCGCCGCCGCGTCGGCGCACGCCCAGCAGCACCGGACCTTTGGCATAGCGGAATGCGTTGGTGAGAAAGTTCTGCAGAATCCGTCGCAGCAATTTGATGTCGCTGTCGATGCGCAAATGACTGCCACGCACGCGGAAGGTCAAACCTTGTTCCTGTGCCAGCGCCTTGAACTCGGCGCCGAGAATGTCGAACAGCTCATTGACGGCGAAAGGCTTGCGGTCGGGGTTGATCTTGCCGTTTTCCAGTCGGGAGATATCCAGCAGATCGCTGATCAGATCCTCGGCCGAGCGCAACGAGCTGTCGAGGTGCTGCACCAGTTTCTGCGCCTCGCTGCTCAAGCCATCATCCTGATGCGAGAGGGCGGCAGAGAACAGTCGGGCAGCGTTCAGTGGTTGCATCAAGTCATGGCTGACTGCCGCGAGGAAACGGGTTTTCGACTGGTTGGCCGCCTCGGCAGTACCCTTGGCTTCGGTCAACGCGAGGTTGAGCTGCGACAGTTCCTGGGTGCGTTCGCTGACCCGTTGCTCCAGCCCTTCGTTGGCCTCGGTCAGCGCCTGTTCGGCCTCGCGGAACGCGGTGATGTCGGTGAAACTCATGACAAAACCGCCACCTGGCATCGGGTTGCCGATCAACTCGATCACCCGGCCGTTGGGGAACAGCCGCTCAGACGTATGCGCACGGCCCTGACGCATCCAGTGCAGGCGCCGGGCAACGTGGACTTCCGCTTCACCGGGGCCGCACAAACCGCGCTCGGCGTTGTAGCGAATGATGTCGGCAATCGGTCGGCCGACGCTGATCAAACCGTCGGGGTAGTTGAACAGTTCCAGATAACGCCGGTTCCACGCCACCAGTTTCAGCGACTGGTCGACGACGCTGATGCCCTGGGTAATGTTCTCGATTGCACCCTGCAACAGGGCGCGGTTGAACTGGAGGACCTCCGACGCTTCATCGGCGATTCGGACTACATCCTCCAGTTGCATTTCCCGACCTTCGATGGCGGCTTTTACCACGGCGCGCGTCGAAGAAGCGCCAAGCACACCGGCCAACAAACGCTCGGTGTGGGCGATCCATTCGCCGTCGGCATTCTGGTTCGGGTTGAAGCCTTTGCCCTGGCGATAGGCGAAGCGGATAAAGCTTTGGCGCGCACGTTCTTCACCGACAAAGCGCGCGGCCAGTTGCAGCAAGTCGTCGATCTGCACCGCCAGCATCGAGCGTGCACTTGGCCGTGCGCTGATCTCCTGTCCGATGAAGCGCCCGGCCTGCCAATGCTCCGACACGCGCGTGCGTGACAACACCGAAACCCAGGCAAACAGTGTGAAGTTACCGGCCAGCGACAGCACTACACCTTGGGTCAGCGGCGTAATCGGCAGGTTCAGCGGATTGCTGTGCAACCACGCAAGGCCGGGGAAGCTGCTCAGCGACCAGCCCAGGCTGTGCGCGGCAATCGGCAGGATCAACGTGTAGAACCACAGAAAAGTACCGGCGGCCAGACCTGCGAAAACACCACGACGGTTGGCCTGTTTCCAGTACAGCGCGCCGAGCATCGCGGGTGCCAGTTGGGTCACCGCAGCGAAGGCAATCTGGCCGATGGTCGCCAGACTGGCAGTAGAGCCGAGCAAGCGATAGCTGACGTACGCCAGCAACAAAATCACCACGATGCTCACGCGCCGCACGGACAACATCCACTGGCGGAACACTTCAAACGGGCGCTCGGCGTTATTGCGGCGCAGCAACCACGGCAACAGCATGTCGTTGGAGACCATGGTCGATAACGCCACGCTGGCGACAATCACCATGCCGGTCGCCGCTGACGCGCCACCGATAAACGCCAGCATCGCCAGTGCCGGGTGCGCCTGAGCCAGTGGCAGGCTGATCACGAAGGAGTCGGGCAGTACGTCACTCGGCAGCATCATCTGACCGGCTAAAGCGATCGGGACTACAAATAAAGCAGCCAGTGCGAGATACGCTGGAAACACCCATTTGGCCAGGCGCAGATCCTGCGGATCAATGTTCTCCACCACCGTGACGTGGAACTGCCGGGGCAGGCAAATGATCGCCATCATCGCCACACCGGTCTGCACCACCATCGACGGCCAGTTGATGGTTTCTTTCCAGTATTCCTCAAGCCGCGGGGCGAGCATGGCCTGATTGAACAAGTCATCGAAACCGTCATACAGGCCATAGGTGACGAAGGCGCCGACGGCGAGAAACGCGAACAGTTTGACCAGCGATTCGAAGGCAATCGCCAGCACCATGCCACGGTGGTGTTCGGTGGCATCGAGGTTGCGCGTACCGAACACGATGGTGAACAGCGCCAGCACCAGCGACACGATCAGCGCGGTGTCCTGGGCGCGGGTGCCCATGGCGTCGGCACCGGCACCGATCAACAGGTTCACGCCGAGGACAATGCCTTTGAGTTGCAGGGCGATATAAGGAAGGACGCCGACCAGACAGATCAACGCAACGACCACCGCCAGCGATTGCGATTTGCCGTAACGCGCGGCGATAAAGTCAGCGATGGAGGTGATGTTCTCCTGCTTGCTGATCATCACCATCTTCTGCAGAACCCACGGCGCGCCCACCAACAGCAGGATCGGCCCGAGGTAAATCGGCAGGAATGACCACAGTTGTTCCGCCGCCTGACCGACTGCGCCGAAGAACGTCCAACTGGTGCAGTAAACCGCCAGCGACAGGCTGTACACCCAGGCACGCATGCGCGGCGGCAACGGCGCGCTGCGACGGTCGCCGTAGAAGGCGATGGCGAACATGATGGCCATATAGGCCAGGGCGACGGCGGCGATCAGCCCGGTGGACAGCGACATGCAACACTCCCGACAAAAGACTCCCCGGCACTCCTGCCCGGGCGGACAGTCTCGCATGCGCGGGGCGGTTAGTCAGTGTCGACCAAGGTCGTGGCGTGGCGGGGTGTCGCAGGAGGAGAGTCGGGTGGTTTTTGCGGTGACGTTGCCGAACACAAAACCCTGTAGGAGCTGGCGAGTGAAACGAGGCTGCGATCTTTTGATCTTTGCCATCAAGATCAAAAGATCGCAGCGTGCCGCAGCTCCTACATGGAAATCGGTGTCAGTCCTGTTTCAGTGCAATATCGATCAGACGATGAAGCTCATCCACCTCGAGCGCGGCTGCAGAAAACAGAATCCGGAACACCACCGGCGCCACCACCAGATTGATCAGCCGATCAACACTCGGCGCCGCTTCATCCGGATGTCGCTCGATGATCGTCTGCAACTGCGCGCCAAGGATCGTCACGCAATACCCCGGCGTCGCGCTCGCTTGCACGTCACGCATCATGTTGCGACCGGGCTCGGAGCTCATTTCGTCGAGATACTGCTCGGCCCACGCACGAATATCACTGCGCAAGCTGCCGGTCTGTGCCGGTTCGCTATCCGGGCGCATGCGGGCGAGGGCGACGTCGGCCAATAACGCCGACAGATCACCCCAGCGCCGGTAAATCGTTGACGGTGTAACGCCTGCGCGCGCGGCGATCTGCGGGACGGTCACGGTCGAGCGCTCCTGCTCCTGCAGAAGTGCGCGAACTGCCGAATGAATTGCATCTTGCACCCGGGCACTGCGGCCACCGGGGCGTAAACCTTCTTTAATAGCCATGCGGCAGACCTTAACACAAAGAATTTGCTTTAAGCGTGGGGCAGTAGCACACTCCGCAAAAGCAAAAAATTAGCTTTTGCGGAGTGTGCACATGAACAACCTTGCTTCCAACCGTTCCAGCCTGTGGTTTCTGGCGATCACCTTACTCAGTTTTCTTGCCGCATCCACTGCACCGACGCCGTTGTATCACCTGTATCAGGATCAACTGCACTTCTCGGCCGCCGTGCTGACGCTGATCTTTGGCGTGTATGCGCTCAGTCTGTTGGCCGCGCTCTTAACGGTGGGCTCGCTGTCCGATCACCTCGGACGCAAGCCGGTGATCTTCACCGCCGTGCTGCTCAACGCGTTGGCGATGCTGCTGTTTATCTACGCCGACAGTGTGACCTGGCTGATCAGTGCGCGTGTACTCCAAGGTTTTGCTACCGGCATGGCCACCGCCGTTTTAAGCGCGACGTTGCTCGACACCGACCGTCAGCAAGGCCCGTTGATCAACAGTGTGGCGCCGTTGCTCGGTATGGCCCTGGGCGGCATGGGCTGCGGTTTGTTGGCCGAGTTTGCGCCGGCGCCGTTGCAACTGACCTACTGGTTGCTGCTCGCCCTGTTTGTGTTGCAAGGCATTTATGTATGGCGCTTACCGGAAAGCGTCACTGCGCAAGCGGGGGCGTGGGCCTCGTTGCGGCCGACACTGCACGTACCGATTCAAGCGCGGGCCACCTTGTGGCGCGTGTTGCCGCTGAATACGGCCACGTGGGCGCTCGGCGGTTTCTACGCCTCGTTGGCACCGTCATTGGTGCGCACCGCCACCGGTTCGACTTCCAATCTGATCGGCGGCGCAACCGTGGCGGCCCTGACAGTGACCGGAGCATTGATGATTTTCACGCTGCGCAATCGTCCCGCGACCAGGGCGTTGCAGTTGGGGGCGAGCCTGTTGCCAATCGGCCTGGTGTTGATTCTGCTGGGTGTGCACAGCGCCAGTCTGTCGTTGTTTTTCCTCGGCACGCTGGTGGCCGGTTGCGGCTTTGGATCGGGATTTCTCGGTGCGGTGCGCAGCCTCGTGCCGCTGGCCTTGGCCCATGAGCGCGCGGGGTTGATGGCCGCGTATTACGTGCTCAGTTATCTGGCGTTCTGCCTGCCGGCGTTGCTCGCCGGGCACTTGTCGCGCAGCTACGGTTTGCTGGCGACCACCGATGGTTACGGGGCGATTTTGATCGTATTGGCTGTCGGCGCGTTGTTGCTCAGCCTGCGTCCTGCGCCAGCCAAAGTGTGCCGCGCTCCATAACCGGCGCGCTTTCGGTTAGCCTTGCCCGGCCTTCTTTTCACGGATCGACTCATGAAGATTATTCGCAGTAAAACCTTCACCGCCGAGCGCGCCTGGGGCGCGCTGGACATCGCCACCATGAACGGCATCACCACGCGCCTGCACTGGACCGATCAGCCGTACAAATGGCACGTCAACGACGGCGAGGAAGTGTTTGTGGTGCTCGATGGCCAAGTGCTTATGCATTACCGCGAGCAGGGCGAAGAAAAACAGGTGCAGCTAGATGTCGGCGACATCTTCTACGCGAGCGTTGGCACCGAGCACGTCGCCCATCCGCAAGGCGCTGCGCGGATTATGGTGATCGAGAGCGAAGGCAGCGTCTGACTGCTTATTGGTAAAATAGATAACAGTTAGAGAAATTACCCGTTATATAGATATTCGATTCGGTTCTACCATGGACTCAACCTCACCAGAGGAGAGGAGTTCATGATGATTTGCCCCAACAGTGCCAAACCCGGTATCAAGCCGTTCAGCCAGCTTCAGCATCCGCGCGAAGTGATCCGCCAGTTCACCCCGAACTGGTTCGCCGCCACCATGGGCACCGGTGTGCTGGCGCTGGCGCTGGCGCAACTGCCGTTGGCCATTCCAGGCCTGCATGCCATCGCCGAAGGTTTGTGGTTGTTCAACATTCTGTTGTTCACCCTGTTTACCGCTGCCTACGCCGCGCGCTGGATCTTGTTCTTCGATGAAGCGCGACGGATTTTCGGCCACTCCACGGTATCGATGTTCTTCGGCACGATTCCCATGGGCCTGGCGACGATCATTAACGGTTTTTTACTGTTTGGCCTGCCGCGCTGGGGCGACGGCGTGATTCATCTTGCCGAAATGCTGTGGTGGATCGATGTGGCCATGTCGCTGGCCTGCGGTGTGTTGATTCCGTACATGATGTTCACCCGTCAGGAACACAGCATCGACCAGATGACCGCCGTTTGGCTGCTGCCGGTCGTGGCGGCAGAAGTGGCGGCGGCCAGTGGTGGTTTGCTCGCACCGCATCTCAGCGATGCTCACTCGCAACTGGTGGTCCTGACGACAAGTTACGTGCTTTGGGCTTTTTCCCTACCGGTAGCGTTCAGCATTCTGACGATTTTGCTGCTGCGCATGGCCCTGCATAAACTGCCCCACGAAAACATGGCCGCCTCGAGCTGGCTGGCCCTCGGCCCGATCGGCACCGGTGCGCTGGGGATGTTATTGCTCGGTGGTGATGCGCCAGCGATCTTCGCGGCGAACGGTCTGCCGGGGATTGGTGAAATCGCTGCGGGTCTGGGTCTGGTGGCCGGTATTACGCTGTGGGGCTTCGGTCTGTGGTGGATGTTGATGGCGTTGCTGATCACCGTGCGTTACCTGCGCGACGGCATCCCGTTCAACCTCGGTTGGTGGGGCTTCACGTTCCCGTTGGGGGTGTATTCGCTGGCGACGTTGAAGTTGGCAAGCACCCTGAACCTGACGTTTTTCAGCGTCGTCGGCACGGTGCTGGTGATGTTGCTGGCGGTGATGTGGCTGATTGTCGGCAAACGCACCGTGCAAGGTGCCTGGCGTGGCGAGCTGTTTGTCTCGCCGTGCATCGCAGGTTTGAAGAAATAACCTGAAAAGTTTAGGTAAGGTGTGGCCTGGATCGCGGTTCGAGAATCCAATAAGCAGTATCCAGGCCTCTCTACCTTACACATCAGGGAAACACGGAAGATGAGTCACCCCTCACAGTTCAACCTGCTGCGCACGCGGCGCTTCTTGCCGTTTTTCATCACGCAGTCACTTGGCGCGTTTAACGACAACGTGTTCAAGCAATCACTGATCCTCGCGATTCTCTATCGGCTGACCATCGAGGGTGACCGTTCGATCTGGGTCAACCTTTGCGCGCTGCTGTTTATCTTGCCGTTCTTTCTGTTCTCGGCATTGGCCGGGCAGTTCGGGGAGAAGTTCGCCAAGGACGCGCTGATCCGTCTGATCAAGCTCGCGGAAATCGCGATCATGGCCGTAGGATCGGTCGGTTTCCTCTTTGATCACTTGTCGCTGATGCTGGTGGCGCTGTTCGCCATGGGCACGCACTCGGCGCTGTTCGGGCCGGTGAAATATTCGATCCTGCCGCAGGCGCTGCGTGAGGATGAATTGGTCGGCGGAAACGGCCTGGTGGAGATGGGCACGTTTCTGGCGATTCTCGCCGGGACCATCGGCGCCGGGGTGATCATGTCATCGACCCATTACGCACCTCTGGTCTCGACCGCCATTGTCGGTATCGCCGTGCTGGGTTATCTGGCGAGCCGCAGTATTCCTCGTGCCGCCGCTGCGTCGCCAGAGATGCGCCTGAACTGGAACATCTTCAGCCAATCCTGGGCCACGCTGAAACTCGGTCTGGGCCAGACGCCCGCCGTGTCGCGCTCGATCGTCGGCAACTCGTGGTTCTGGTTTGTCGGGGCGATTTACCTGACGCAGATTCCGGCCTATGCCAAAGAGTGGATGCACGGTGATGAAACTGTTGTAACGCTGATTCTCACGGTGTTCTCGGTCGGTATTGCACTCGGCTCGATGCTGTGCGAGAAGCTGTCCGGGCGCAAGGTCGAGATCGGCCTGGTGCCGTTCGGCTCGTTTGGTCTGACCGTGTTCGGTTTGTTGCTGTGGTGGCATTCCGGTGGAATCCCCGATAGCGTCACCGGCCATAGCTGGATTGAAGTGTTGGGCTTCGTGCACACCTGGGCGGTGCTGATCGATATCCTTGGCCTTGGCATCTTCGGTGGTTTCTACATCGTGCCGCTGTACGCATTGATTCAGTCGCGCACTGCCGAGAACGAGCGGGCGCGGGTGATTGCCGCCAATAACATTCTCAACGCGCTGTTTATGGTGGTCTCGGCCATCGTCTCGATCGTGCTGCTGAGTGTGGTCAAGTTGTCGATCCCGCAATTGTTCCTGGTGGTGTCGCTGCTGAACATCGGTGTCAACGCCTACATCTTCAAGATCGTCCCCGAGTTCAGCATGCGCTTCATGATCTGGCTGCTCAGCCATTCCATGTACCGCGTCGAACACCGCAACCTTGAGGCGATTCCGGACGAGGGTGCGGCGCTGCTGGTGTGCAACCACGTGTCGTTTGTCGATGCCTTGCTGATTGGCGGTGCAGTGCGTCGGCCGATTCGCTTTGTCATGTACTACAAAATCTACAACTTGCCGGTGCTGAACTTTATCTTCCGCACGGCGGGGGCGATTCCGATTGCCGGGCGTAATGAAGACATCCAGATTTACGAAAAGGCTTTCACCCGTATTGCTCAGTATCTGAAGTACGGTGAGCTGGTGTGCATCTTCCCGGAAGGAAAATTGACTGCCGATGGCGAGATGAACGAATTCCGGGGCGGGCTGACGCGGATTCTCGAGGAGACGCCGGTGCCGGTGATTCCGTTGGCGTTGCAGGGGTTGTGGGGGAGTTTCTTCAGTCGCGATCCGAACAAGGGCGTGTTTCGCCGGTTGTGGTCGCGGGTGACGCTGGTGGCGGGTGCGCCGGTAGGCGTTGAAGTGGCAGAGCCGGCGCAGTTGCAGGCGTTGGTCGGGGAGTTGCGCGGGGCAGTTAGATAATCTGTGACTGTGTGGGCCTCACTCCTACATTTGAAATGCGATTCCCTGTAGGAGTGAGCCTGCTCGCGATTGCGGCAGATGCCTAAGCGCTGACCTTGAGGCCAATCAACCCGGTAATGATCAACGCCACACTGGCCAGCCGAATCAACGCCATCGACTCGCCAAACAGAATGATCCCGGCAATCACCGTACCCACCGCGCCGACACCGGTCCAGATCGCATAAGCCGTACCCAGCGGCAGTTCCTTCATGGCAAGACCCAGCAGGCCAAGGCTGATGGCCATGGCCGCAACGGTCAGTACGGTGGGCAGCGGGCGGGTGAAGCCGTCGGTGTATTTCAGGCCGACGGCCCAGCCGACTTCGAACAGGCCGGCGAAAAACAGAATGATCCAGGACATGCAAGACCTCCATCGATAGACGGGGTCGTCCCCAGATTAATGACTCGATCGAGCCGCAGGGGCGTCCCCGCGTTGCGCGCTAGTTTGACGAGCATCAACCCGAGGATCAAGTTCCGAGGTCAGTCGGCCGCTTGCTGCGCCAGAGCCTCGCGATCTTCCTTTTCACTCATGCGCCGGAAGTACGTCGACAGCAAAGCTCCGGAAATATTGTGCCAGACGCTGAACAGCGCGCTCGGCACCGCCGCCAAGGGCGAAAAATGCGCACTGGCCAAGGCCGCGCCCAGTCCAGAATTCTGCATGCCAACCTCCAGCGCCAGCGACTTGCGCTGGGCCAGCGGCAATTTGAACAGGCGCCCGGTGAAATAACCCAGCAGGTAACCGAAGCTGTTGTGCAGCATCACCACGGCCATGATCAACAGACCGGATTCGGCGATTTTTGCCTGACTGGCCGCCACTACGGCGGTGACGATGATCACGATGCTGACCACCGACACCAGCGGCAACACATCCACCGCATGGCGCACCTTGTCACCCAGCAAACGCTGGGCAACCACACCGAGAATGATTGGCAGCAACACCACTTGCAGGATCGACCAGAACAGCTCCATGAACGACACCGGCAGCCATGACGAAGCCAGCAGCCAGATCAGCGCCGGGGTCAGCAGCGGGGCGAGGAGGGTGGTGACGGCGGCGATGGCCACCGACAACGCCAGATCGCCACGAGCCAGCCAGGTCATCACGTTGGACGAAGTGCCACTCGGGCAGCAACCGACCAGAATCACCCCGACGGCGATTTCCGGCGGCAGGTGAAACACCTGGCAAAGCAACCACGCCACACCGGGCATGATCACGAAATGTGCAACCACGCCCAGCGCCACGCGCCACGGATGGCGGGCGACGGCAGCGAAGTCGTCAAGTTTGAGGGTCAGGCCCATGCCGAACATCACCAGGCCCAGCAGCGGCACGATTGCGCTCTTGAGGCCGAGGAACCACGCCGGTTGCAGGAACGCAATCACGGCGAAAATCAGAACCCAGTAAGCGAAGGTATTGCCGACAAAGCGGCTGAGTGCAGCCAGTGCGCGCATGGCTTGTTCCTTATTATGTGAAAGCGTTAGGAAGCTAAGCATACGGTGCTTGCAAAAAGATCGCAGCCTTCGGCAGCTCCTACAGGAAAATGCATTCCATCTGTAGGCGCTGTCGAAGGCTGCGATCTTGGCTTTTCAGGCACCCCCTATAAAGAAGAGGGCACCTGCTTAAGGTTTTAGATACCTTGCGGAGTCTCTTCCCCACCCAACGCTTCCACCAGCGCCGGCAGGAAATCGCCGAAGGTCAGCATCATCAGGGTGAAGCTGGCGTCCAGTTGCCCCAGCGCCTCATCGCCACCGTCCTGCTCCGCCTGATCCTGCAACAGATCTTCGAACTTCAGACGTTTGACGGTCATCTTGTCATCGAGCATGAAGGACAGCTTGTCCTGCCAGGCCAGCGACAACTGCGTAACCACTTTGCCAGTGCTCAGGTGCAGCTGGATTTCTTCGCTGGTCAGATCCTGACGCTTGCAACGGACGATGCCGCCGTCTTCGTGGGTGTCGCGCAGCTCGCATTCGTCCAGAACATAGAAGTCGTCGGCAGCTTTCTGCGTGGTGACCCATTCGGTCATGGTCGCGGTTGGCGACATTTTTACGGTCAGCGGACGGACGGGCAGGGTGCCGATCACTTCACGCAGGGTCGACAGCAGGTCTTCGGCGCGTTTCGGGCTGGCCGAGTTGACCAGGATCAGGCCCTGTTTCGGCGCGATGGCGGCGAAGGTCGACGAGCGACGGATAAAGGCGCGCGGCAGGAACGCCTGGATGATTTCATCCTTGATCTGATCGCGTTCCTTCTTATAGACCTTGCGCATCTGCTCGGCTTCGATCTCTTCGACCTTCTCCTTGACCGCGTCGCGCACGACGCTGCCCGGCAGAATGCGTTCTTCTTTACGCGCAGAAATCAGCAGGAAGTCACCGCTGACGTGCACCAGTGGCGCATCTTCGCCTTTGCCGAACGGCGCGACGAAACCGTAGGTGGTCAACTCCTGGCTTGCACATGGACGCGCCAGTTTGGTGGCCAGTGCAGTTTCCAGCGCCTCGGCATCGACAGGCAGGTCTTGGGTCAGGCGATAGATAAGCAGGTTTTTGAACCACATGGGGTGAGTCTCTCCTTTATACAAAGGGGGGCATTATTGTCTTCGCCGTCTCATAGGCCAACCCTTCTCTAAGCCTTTGGAAGGCCTGAGAAAATTATTTAAAAAAGTGCTTGCCAGAGGTAGGGTCGCTCCGTAGAATGCGCGCCACACCGAAGCGAAGGGTGATTAGCTCAGCTGGGAGAGCGTCTGCCTTACAAGCAGAATGTCGGCGGTTCGATCCCGTCATCACCCACCATTCGTTTCAAGTGTTTAGCGCAGCGGTAGTTCAGTCGGTTAGAATACCGGCCTGTCACGCCGGGGGTCGCGGGTTCGAGTCCCGTCCGCTGCGCCATATTCGGTAACCTGGAACACTGAACGCCAGGTCACCACGGAAAAACCCGCCAAGGCGGGTTTTTTTCTGCTCCAAGGTTGTACCCGCGGGATGTGTCGTTTTACCGGTTTTCGGATTTATTTGAAAAAAACTTCAATTAAATCAACACTTTACGAAAACTTGTGGCATAATGCGTCCCGTAACGAAGCGAAGGGTGATTAGCTCAGCTGGGAGAGCGTCTGCCTTACAAGCAGAATGTCGGCGGTTCGATCCCGTCATCACCCACCATTCGTTTCAAGCGTTTCGCGCAGCGGTAGTTCAGTCGGTTAGAATACCGGCCTGTCACGCCGGGGGTCGCGGGTTCGAGTCCCGTCCGCTGCGCCATATTCGGAATCTGGAACACTGAACGCCAGATTCCACAGAAAGCCCGCCTAGTGCGGGCTTTTTGCTGTCTGGCATTTGAGTATTTTTTGCTGCATATATCTATGTAGTGCCTGCCAGCCAAGCCGCTTTCGGACAATGGCAACGTTGTTCATGACTCATTTCGCGTCATGAACCCGTTCAATTGCTTACCGAGAGACTGAATTCATGAGTGATCCCCTTCCAGCAAAACCTGCCGAAAAATCGGTGGACTTAGCGTTTCTGGCTCGTAAACCGACATTCCTTGAATGTGATGACGCCGCCGCCTTTCTCCATGGCATGAAGTTCGAGGAAAACACCGAGGTTCTCTGGTTTATCCTGAAAAATAGCCAAGGACGGTATGTTTGTGCCGAGTTCTTGAAATCAGACGCACCGGAAGTGAGTAACGACAGCGACCCACTCGAAGATCCACTTTTCGTGTCCAAGTGTGCGAGGGGGCAATTGTGCGTTCCTGTCGGATATACCGTCGTCGCCAGTTTCCATTTACATCCACGCGCAAAGCCGGGCCCGACCGAAACATCGGCGGAGTTTTCTTATCGCAATCGCTTTTTTTCGTGGTCCGATCTGTGGGCCGTAATGAACCGACGGCGCCAGTACTCCAGGTGCTATCTGTCCACAGGCGAGGACGGTCTTATTTCATACACTTCAAATGCATCGGATTTTGAGGCTGACCTGGCCCGGCAGATTGCGAAAAATACAGACAAAAGCGCCGGTTTGATTCAGCGCTTGTATGAAGGAGGCACTTTTCCGGCCAGCATCTGGATTCTGCTGGCTATCGGGGCCGGTGAACTCCAGGTGGTAGTCAATTGCGTCGCTAAAAGCGCGTTATGGTTTCGCCGAGGCGCATTGAATGCCAATTGGAAATGGTACGTTGACCCAAATAATCGGAAAAAGAAGCGCTCGATCGAATTGATGCCGATTTTCAGCCCCGTGTTCCATGACATCGCAGGCGTTGCGTCCTACTGGCGTATCAGGCAGCCCAATTCATCCGAGGGGCAAACAGTGGGTGTGATTCTCAAGCATAACCACCGGGATGAGTTTATTGCCACCGCTGCCCATTTCAGTGATTACGTAACCTTTGACTTGCCTATGCTCTTCCCCAAGGATCGGCACGGCAACCTCCAGTTTCCCGAGGGGTTCCGGGTCTATGGTTTCTATCATTCGAGCAAGCCGTCGCTTCCAGACCTTTTGCCCGCAGCGGACACCGAACGCTTCAAGAACTTTTTTTCCCCTGCCGATATGAAAGTCGGACTGGATCGATTGGTCGCGGCTCCTCATCACCACTTGTTCATGATCACGCCTGATGAGGCGGTCTTGAGCTTTTCGCAACCCGGTATTCCAGTCAGAGCGTTGATTGTTGAGTTGACGACGGACTTTGAACGGAAGTTGGTCTCGGGTGAAACCACCACACAGATGTATGTCGACAAAGTCGCGGCGGCCGGAAACCTGAGCGTGCTCTCGCCGAGCAAGACATGGCCGACTGTCGGTAGGGTCAGGCCGTCTGCCGAGTTGATAGCGCGGATTCCCGAGCCTGCAGAGTAATCAATCGCCATTACGCTGGTGACGATAGTCGCTGATCGCTTCGTACACAGCCTTGCGCAGTCGGTTGATCCCACCGATCGGGCGGTGCGCTTCAATGCCAAACCACGGGTTGAACGACAGGTTATCGCATTGCAGATTCAACGCGGGGGTATCGAAATCCTGCGGCGGCAGGGTGATCCGCGCGACCGTTTCGAAGGGCGAGTCCTGCTCGCGCCATTCGATGCTCGTGTCCTCGATCGGCATGTATTTGTGGGCATCCTGGCGCTGGATCTGCAGCACGAAACAGGCCGGCACTCGATCCGTCGACAATTGCTGATTCAACGCGCTGCGCAGGAAGTTCGGCAGGTCGTGGTTCTGTTTGGGTAATGTGTACGCGGGGCAGTTATCCGGATCGGGTGCTACGCGAAACTTTGCATTCGCCTCGCCGAATTTGTAGGGCGAAACCGAAAAGTACGTCGTCGTGGTCGGGCTGTCCGGCGGTGGCGACAAGGTTGCCAGCGCGATAAACAAATGGCGGATTTGCCAGGTGCGCGGGTCCCATCCGGGGAAAAACGCCATGACCTTCTTGCCGTCAGCCTGCGCCGCCACATTCTGACGATACTCGGCGACATCGCTGACAAAGAAGTTCGGGTGGCTGAACATCACGAAATCCTGTTCAGACTGTGCCTGGCGGTTGCCGAGCAGTTGCTTTCCCGGAACGTCCAGCAGTTTGATCGCCATGCCTCGGGCGTCGCGGATGCTGTCGAACTGTGGGTAGGCATTGCCGTTGGAGAGGCGAATCATCGCTTGCCAGGTTTTGCCTGGTTCACTGAACACGCCTTGTCGCAGCGACTGCGCCAGTTCCGGCAACACCTGTACCTGAGCTTTTACACAACCATGCGCCTTGGCATGGGCGTCGCGCAGATACCGTGTGCTTTCACGGTGTTGATCGACGATGCGTACGGCGGTCTGGATCACGTCCTGGGTCAGCGCCGCTTCGCCGGTGGGAATCTGCTCCTGCGCCGACACCGGGCCACGGTGCTGCCAGGCAAACCATGCCGTGGCAATGGCCCAGCAGAGCAGGCCGATGGCGAGCATTATCAACAGGGCCTTGCCCAGCAAACGTCCCAGCCACAACCAGATTCTGCTCAGCAGCGACTGTTCTTTCTTGAAGGTCGAGATCATGGCAATTGCGCCTCCAGTGGGCCGCCGAGGACTTTCAGGTACTCGAGCAACGCCCAGCGTTCTTCGGGCTGCAACAGCCGGCCAATCACGCCGTTGCCGCGTTCGCCGGCGCGGAACTCATGGCCGCTGTTGTGGTTGCCGGTGATGCGCGTGTCGAACAGGAAGCCATTGGTAAATGCTTCGGTGCGATAGCCCAGATGTCGCGGATCGTATTCAAAGGTGCCTTTGAAGAAGGTGGTGGCGCGTTCATCCTGCGGCGACAGCAACTGATAAATGCTCGGCACTGAACCGTTGTGCAGAAACGGCGCGGTGGCCCAGACACCGGCCAGCGGGCGAGCCTTGTAAGCGATTTTTTCGCGAACGCCGATCGGCAGGCCAAAGCCGTCCATGCGTGGTTTTTCCTGTAGCGTGACGTTGGCTTCGCGGTAGGCGCGGTCTTCGACAAAAGCGGTGACGTAAGCCAGCCCCTTGGCCACTGACAACTGGCTCAGATCCAGTGGCTCCTTGGGTGTCGGATGCAGTTTGACGTCCATTTTTTCCAGCTCCTTCAGATCCCACTGCAGGGCGGTCAGGTCGAAACGATGGCTGGCGATATTGTTGGCGGCGGTCGGGTCGGTGCCGATGACATCCACCGGCAGCATGTGCAAATGCTGCACCCAGCGCTCACCTTCCTGCGTCTGGCGCGGTATGTGACAACCGGCGCAATTCTCGGTAAACAGCGTGCGCCCTTTGGCTGCCAAAGGCTTGTCGATGACGCCAAACAGATCTTCTGGCCAAGTGGGCGGCTTGAGCTTTTGCAGGGTTTCTTCGATCTTGTGCAGATCGCGCACGCGCACGCTGGAGGCATAGCGAGCAGCGCCTTGCAGCGGCTGGCCGTTGCCATCAAAGAAGTTCAGGGTCGCGCCAACGCCCAATGCCTCGCCGATATTGCGCGCCATCGGCTGCTGCGCCGAACCGTTCCACTGCACCCAGTCGAACGTCCACATGTCCCAGAGCTGCGGGTAATCCACCGGGGCATTGGCCACGCGGTAGTTGGCGGGGGAAATCGCATCGCCAAACGTTGCGTTGGCTATGCGTCCGAAGGCATCGGCGCGACCGGGGCCTTCTTCGGTTGGATAGAGACCGCGATGGGTATCGTTCCAGGCGACCTTGAGGAATGTGTTCAGAGAGGTTTTGAAGTCTTTGCGCAATTGCTCGTGGCGGGCGTCGTATTCGTCGCCCAGTACGGTTCTGGCGAAACGCTCGAATTTCCATGGGTTGTAGTAAGTCGCGGTCAGACTTGCCACCAATGCCTGTCCGAAACTGCCGCCGCGCAAAGTAGGAACACTGGAAGGCAGCACATGTTGCGCGGTCCCGCCGTCAATCCGTACGGCCTGACCTTTGAAACGCAATTCGCCGGTGTGGCAGGCGGCGCAAGTGATGTCCAGATATTGCTCGGTGCTGCCGGGATTCTGATGTCGGGCAAACCCTACGGGGAGGTTGCCGGGGTTGTTCGTTGTGGCTTTCTGTTGTGGATCGATCAGAAAACCAAAACGCGCCAGGTAATCGGGCGAGGCAAAACGTTGCGCCGAGAAGGGCAGTTCCAGCGCCTGGAACCACTCATAGCGCAGGCCTTTGACCTGCGTGCCCTGTGGCGTGAAATAGTAGGTTTGCCGATCTTCATCACTCCATTGATTGAGGTAATGCACCTGCCCGGCGGGCGTGTAGAAGGGCAATTTCGGGTTGGCGACGTAGTACAGCACCACTGCGAGAACGAGTCCCAGCAGCACGACGATCAGGGTCAGCACACGGAATAGAAGGCGCAAGATAAACATCCTTGTCGAATTGTTCCGCTGTTATGCCTGAGCACGGCCCCATGCGGCAAGTGGCCATTACGCCAGATGATGCAAGAAGGAACGAGGCTGATTGTCGGGACAAGATGACAGAAGCTTCATCGTCGCTTCGCCTCAATGCGTTTTAATCCCTGAACTTATCGGAAGATTCCTGCTCTCATGCCGGTAGCCATTGGTCGTGGCGGCCTGATAAGCTCGCGGCTTTACTCGATTGCCCTTTCGGCGCATGAACAAGGAAATAGCATGAAACAGCATCGGTTGGCGGCGGCGGTTGCCCTGGTTAGCCTGGTCCTCGCGGGTTGTGATTCGCAGACCAGCGTAGAGCTGAAAACCCCGGCGCAAAAAGCTTCCTACGGTATCGGCCTGAACATGGGCAAGAGCCTGGCTCAGGAAGGCATGGATGATCTGGACTCCAAAGCGGTAGCCCAGGGCATCGAAGATGCCGTCGGCAAGAAAGAACAGAAGCTGAAAGACGAAGAACTGGTCGAAGCCTTCGCCGCGCTGCAAAAGCGTGCTGAAGAGCGCATGGCCAAGATGAGCGAAGAGTCGGCAGCCGCCGGCAAGAAATTCCTCGAAGAAAACGGCAAGAAGGCGGGTGTAACGACCACTGCTTCGGGTCTGCAGTACGAAGTGGTCAAGAAAGCCGACGGCCCACAGCCTAAGCCGACTGACGTAGTGACTGTTCACTACACCGGCAAGCTGACCAACGGCACCGTATTCGACAGCTCCGTCGAGCGCGGCAGCCCGATCGATCTGCCAGTGAGCGGCGTGATTCCGGGTTGGGTTGAAGGTCTGCAGCTGATGCACGTTGGCGAGAAGTACAAACTGTACATCCCTAGCGATCTGGCTTACGGCGCCCAGTCGCCAAGCCCGGCAATCCCGGCCAACTCGGTTCTGGTCTTCGACCTGGAACTGCTGGCCATCAAGGATCCAGCCAAAGAAGCTGCTGCTGCCAAGTAATCGGTAACGGCTCGACAACAACGCCTCGCTTATGCGGGGCGTTGTTGCATCTGGAGTCTGGCAAGGGTAAACAGAGCGAACCGATGGCGGTCGGGAGAGTCATAGCCAGTGAGGCTGCCCGCGCTAGCCGCCCTGAGCAGCCAAGTCAATGAAATATTGGTGTTTTTTATGTGAGTAAAAAACGCCCGATCTGAGCGCAGCCCTTATGAAACGGGGCTTGCAGCGCTGAAATGCAGCTCTGTTCACAAGGTTATCCACAATTTGTGTGGATAACATTTCAACGGGAGGAATAGATGAAAGCTCCGTGGAATTTCGCTCGATTCCTGCCCTTGGCCGGCCGCCTGCTGGCGCGTGGACGTTTGCCGACCTTATTGTTTGCGGTCGCCAGCAAAGGCGCCGCGCAAGGCAATCGCCTTGGTAAACTCAAGGACGATTTACGTTTGCTCCAGGCACTGTGCCTGGCCTACTGGCGCGGCGAGTATCGGGCCATCAGCGGCAAGGCACTGGTTTCGGTCGTGGCGGGTTTGATGTACTTCCTCAGCCCGGTGGATGCGATTCCGGATTTTATCCCCGTGTTCGGCATGCTCGACGACATCGCGGTTCTCGCCTGGCTGATGAAAACCCTCGACGATGAGCTCAATGCTTTTCGCTTGTGGCGCAATCGTCAACAGCCGGAAAAACTGGCAGTCGTCGAACGCCTGCCGGATACCCCCGAGCAACTGCAACTTCAGGGGCCGAAAAAGCCCTGATTCATTAAGTCTTCCTGTAGATAGATACCCCCCGCGACCTTGGCCGCTGTTAGGATTACACTTCTAGGGAAAAGTGCCGACTCGCTAAGTGTTGTTGTCCTACGGGGTAGTCATGGATATTCAGATAATTGCACGCGATGGCGAACCCGAATACGCGGTTCTGCCGTGGGCTCAGTATCAGGCTCTACTAAAAGCAGCAGGCATCAACGAAACACCGTCGCGTCCGGCCCCCACGCCGCTCGCGGCGACACCAGACCCGATTCTTCCAGGTCTGGATCAACTACGCAGTTTGCGCGAAGGGAAGGGCATCGCCATTGAGGCGCTGGCCCGCACGGTAGGCATCAGCCCGTCTTATCTGGCCATGATCGAAAGTGGTGAGCGTCAGCCCGACGCCGCGATTCGCCGCAGCCTGGCCTGGGAACTGACGGTGCCAGGGTGGAGGGATGAATCGTGAGCGTACGCATCAGTCGTCAACATTGGGACGGATTGCTGGGAGAACTGGATCAGGCGCGCCGGCAGCGCCATCTGCTGACCTATCGGGCGCTGCTCGAGCGGTTGCAATTGCCGACACCGGCAATGCAAACCTTGACCGCCGCGCTTGAACATCTGGCGGCACTCGACGCCAAAGCCGAACAACCGTTGCGCAGCTCGCTGGTGATCAGCCAGGGCGCCAGTCGTTTGCCGCGCACCGGTTTCTTTGAGTGCGTTGAACGTCTGGGGCGTTTTTCCGGGCCGTCCGATGGCGTTGCCGCAGCCTCTTGGCATGCCTCGGAAGTCGTTCGCGTTTTCGAATACGAGTACCCGGAATCGGCGGAGGCCTGAGTGTTTTTACGACTCAAGGCGCGGGCCAGTTACTGGCTGGCCCGCAGGCTGTTTCACTGGTCATGGTTCGTTCGACAACCGCGTGGCTGGCGCTGGCTCGAAGGTCAGTTTGCGCGCATGGCCAACCTTGGCGATGTCGGCGCGCAGAGCTTCTATGGGCACATCCTGACCTTTCGCGGTGTCGGCCTGGGCGCGCGGGAAGAAGGCGTGCGACTGTTGCGTCTTGCGGCATTGGCCGGCGATGGCAAAGCGGCTTATCAGGTCGGCGTGATCAGCCTGGCCGGGACACCAGGCAAATCGCCGGACCCTGTCGAAGCCGCCCGCTGGTGGAACATGGCTGCCAAGGCCGGGCACCCGTTGGCTGAGCTCAAATTGAAAGAGCTGAGCGCTGGCGACTCAACACTGTAAATCCATTTATGTCCGCTCAAATAAACGCGGCGTGAGGTTTTCCTCACGCCGCGTTTGCGTTTTCGCGCACATGTTTATTTCTTGTCGACGCTTTACAGATAAGTCCTACAGTCATCGCCTACTTGCCTGACTTCTTTCCTGATTGATCCCCCGCACAGTTCCCGCGCCTAATTTTTTTGCGCGAGGGAACGCTCATGTTTGACCCGCTTATTCAGTCCACTTCGCACACTCGCGTGCGCTGATGGAAGCCGTCACTCGCATCGAGCAAGCACTCGACAGCTTTCCCGACACCCTCAGCCTTTACCGCGAACAGCTCAAGCATTGGGCCAGTCGCGCGGCGGACGAGGTCAGTCACGCTGCAGATCTGCCGTCGCTGATGGGCATGGAGCGGATCATTCGCTTCGGTTCCGCCAGCACTGCCGTCAGCAGCAGCGACAACGAATTTTTCTCCGGAGTCGTGCAGTGCCCCGAGAGCGGCCCGATGCTGATCGAAAGCAAATTCGAGTCGGTGTACGACATCCCGCTCGGCAACATCGTGGTCGATGTGATCGCCATGGACGGTGGCGAAACCACGCCCATCACCCTTGATGCGCAAGGCAAGGGCTCATTCAACGGAATACCTGGCAAGTTCTACCGGGTGCTGGTGCACGGCGATGTCACTCCGGATCAGGTCGAGGATCTTTTCAAAGCCTATAACGGCCTGACCGCTGTGCTGGATGGCTGGCTGCGCAGTGAATGGCAGGGTTTCAAGCCGCAGTGGTCGCAGTCGGTGGTGACGGCGGTGGGCAACGGCATGCTCGCCGGGAGCTGGGCCGCCATCGAGGGGGTGTGGGACAGCATCGGTTTGCTCTCGGACATTCTCAAGGATCCCGGCAAGTTTGCTGAGCGCTTGGGCAGTGGCGCGGCGGATCTGATCGAACTGGCGAAAACTGCGCCCGAGGTCATGGAGAAGCTGCAACTGCTGGTCAGTGACGAAGCAGCACTGTGTTTATTACTGCGCACTGCCAGCCTTTGGCTGGAGATGCTCCCGCCCAGCGAAGTCGCCGGCAAAACCGCTGAAGCGGCGTCGATGATGATGGTGCAATTGCTCATCGATGTGCTGATCAGCGTCGTTTTGACGTTCGTCAGTGGTGGTGCAGGCATCGCTTATCTGACGCTGCGTCTGGCGGACCGCGCCGTTCAATTGCTGTCGGCGGTGAAACGTCTGGTGAAGGCGATGTTCGGCATCGTCGAAGGGTTCATCAAATACGTCGATCAATACAAAACCGTTGCCGCCCGTGGCATCGCCGCCGGGGTGAGAAAGGGCCGGATGCAATTGCGCTGGGATGCGCAGCGCAACACCTTGCTGAAGAAAGACGAGCATCACGACGATTCGCCGGATCAGGCGAAAAACCCCAACGGCGACAGCGCCGATTGCGTGCCGCTGACTTGCACCAACGGTTGCCCGGTGTCGATGGTCACCGGTGAGGAATTGCTGACCCTGACCGATGCGGTGCTCGATGGCGTGTTGCCGTTTGAGTTCACTCGGTTGTATCGCTCCAGCGCCGTCGAGATCGATGTTGGACTGGGGTTTGGCTGGAGTCATTCGCTGGCGCATCGGCTGGCGTTTGAGGGCGACTTTGTTGTCTGGGTCGACCATGAAAACCGCCGCACTCGCTTTCCGTTACCGAGTAGCGAGCGACCGGCGATCCACAACAGCCTGTCGCGGGCGGCGATCTTTCTGGGTGATGAGCCGGAAGAGCTGATCCTCGCGCTGGCCGGTGAAACGGCGCGGTTCTATCACTTTCGTGCGGGGCGGCTGACGGCGATCAGTGATGCCTATGGCAACCGTCTGACGGTGCAGCGCGATCGGTCTGACCGGGTGCAGCGACTGGACAACGGCGCCGGGCGTTCGCTGCTGTTGCGGTATGAGCGGACGCAGTTGCTGGGTGTCGATTACCAGGTGTTTCGCGATGGTGCCTGGAGCACCGAACAAGCGCTGGTCAGTTACCGCTACGACGCTTATCAGCACCTGATCGAGGCGACCAATGCCGTCGGTGACAGCGAGCGCTACGACTACGACGACGCCCACGTGATCCTGCAGCGGCAACTCGCTGGCGGCGCGAGTTTCTTTTGGGAGTGGGAGCGTTCCGGCACGGCTGCGCGTTGTGTACGCCACTGGGCGTCGTTTTCGCAGATGGACACGCGCTACGTCTGGAACGATGACGGCAGTGTCGCGGTGCATTACGTCGACGGCACCGAAGAGGTTTACGTTCACGACGAGCGTGCGCGGCTGGTGCGCAAGGTCGAGGCGGATGGCGGTGAGCAGCTCAAAGCCTATGACGACGCGGGGCGCTTGATCGCCGAGCAGGATGCGTTAGGCGCGATCACCGAATACCGCTACGACGAGGTCGGACGACTGATCGCGCTGATTCCACCGGATGAAGCGCCCACGTCCTACGAGTATCGCAACGGTTTCCTGCACAAACGCTCGCGTGGCGACGCGGTGTGGATCTACCGGCGCAATGCCGAAGGCGATATCACCGAAGCGGTCGACCCCGAGGGTCAGGTCACCCATTACTACTACGACACTCGGGGCCAGTTGCTGTCGATCCGCTACCCGGACAGCAGTCGGCATCGGCTGGTCTGGAATAGCCTTGGCCAGTTGACCGAAGAAACGCTGCCCGACGGTGGCGTACGGCGTTTTTCCTACGATGCGCTGGGGCGGCGGACCACCACCGCCGATGAACACGGTGCGGTCACGCGTCAGCATTGGGACGCCGTCGGCCGACTGATTCAGACGACATTTCCTACCGGCAGCACCCGCGCCTACAGCTACGGCGCCTACGGTCAGGTCACCGCCGAGCGTGATGAGCTGGGGCGCATCACCCGTTATGAATATGACGACGATCTGCATCTGGTCTCGCGGCGGATCAACCCCGACGGCACGCAGGTGCAGTACCGCTACGACCATGCGCAACTGCTGCTCACCGAGATTGAAAACGAATCGGGGGAAAAGTATCGGCTGGACTACACGCCGACCGGGCTGATTCGTCAGGAAGTTGGTTTTGACGGTCGCCGTACCGCGTACGCCTACGACCTCAACGGCCATCTGCTGGAGAAGACCGAGTTCGGTGATGACGGCTCGCAATTAGTTACTGCGTATGTGCGCGATGTGGCCGGGCGTCTTCTGGTCAAAACCCTGCCCGACGGCATCAAGGTTTCTTATCAATACGACCGCCTCGGCCGTTTGATTGGGGTCGACGACGGCCAGCAACATCCGTTGGCCTTCGAGTACGACCGTCAGGACCGCTTGATCACCGAACATCAGGGCTGGGGCACTCTGCGCTACCGCTACGACGCCTGCGGCCAGCTCAAGCGCATGCGCCTGCCGGACAACAGTCTGCTCGACTACCACCACGCCAAGGGCGGCGCGCTGACCGGCATCGACCTCAACGGCGCACCGCTGACCCGCCACGTCTACCAGTGCGGACGCGAACTGCAACGCCAGCAGGGTTTGCTGCTCAGCGAATATTCGTACGACGAACAGGGACGATTACTCGCCCACGCCGTAGGCCATCAGCGCGCTGCGCTGTATCGCCGCGATTATGCCTACAACGCCAACGGCAATCTCGCCCACATCGCCGACAGCCGCCACGGCCAGCGCACCTACGGCTACGACGCCCTCGACCGCCTCATCCGCGTACGCCACTCGCGCGACGAACTGCCGGAATCCTTCGCCCATGATCCGGCCGGCAACCTGCTGATGCAGGACCGCCCCGGCCCAAGCCAGATCCAGGGCAACCGCCTGCTGATGCAGGGCGACCGCCACTACGACTACGACGCCTTCGGCAACCTGATCCACGAACGCCGCGGCCGCGCGCAAACCCTCATCACCGAATACCGCTACGACTGCCAGCACCGCCTGATCGGCCTGACCCGCCCCGACGGCCAGACCGCCAGTTATCGCTACGACGCCTTCGGCCGGCGCATCAGCAAAACCGTCGACGGCGAAACCACCGAATTCTTCTGGCAAGGCGACCAACTCGTCGCCGAAAGCAGCGAACGCGAATACCGCAGCTACATCTACGAACCCGGCACCTTTCGCCCCCTCGCGTTGCTCGACGGCAAAGGTCCGCAAAAAGCCTGCCCCTTCTACTACCAACTCGACCACCTCGGCACCCCGCAGGAACTCACCGACTACAGCGGCGACATCGCCTGGTCCGCGCAATACGACGCCTACGGCAAAGTCGCCACGCTGACCCTGGCCGGCGAGGACTACCTGAACCAGCCGCTGCGCTTTCAGGGGCAGTATTTCGATGGCGAAAGCGGACTGCATTACAACCGCCATCGGTATTACGACCCGAGGCTGGGGCGGTATCTGACGCCGGATCCCGTCAAGTTGGCGGGTGGGTTGAATCAGTACCAGTACGTGCCGAATCCGACGGGGTGGGTGGATCCGTTGGGGTTGACGTCGAACTGTCCGCCACCGAATAAGCCTGGGTGTGAGGTGCCGGGTGGGATTGGTGGGGCTAAGGTTGATGAGGGTGAGCCAGCGCTGCCGAAGATGACGGTGCAGGAGCGTAGGGCGAGGATTGACGAGTTAGCGGAGGAAAATGCTCATAGGCGTTTGGATGAAATGGAGAAGTCTTCACAAGGCGCACATTTTTTAGAAAAACATGGCAAGCAGACCACGCTGGCTTCTCAGCAAGAACGTTCAGTTACTGGACGAAATCCCACAACGGGAGTTATTGAAGTTTATACCAAGGGGAAAAAAGCTGGGCAGCCCAAAGTCCCCAGTGCGGCTACTCATTTTTTAAGTCATAGAGACCAGTTAAACGCCATTCATCGTGCACAACTTATTTTCAGGCGCACTGATTTGATGACGTCAAGAAACCCCATGAATATGGGTAAAATTATAGGAGAGGGGTATAAAAAAGGAGGCGTGATCTATGGGCGACAGACACACGCTGTTGTTGTTTTAAACAGTCAAGGGCAGCCTTTTACATCTTATACGGAGTTTCTAAAATGAAGCGCAAGCCAGAAATGTATGTTGTGCGTAGTCTGCTTTTTATATTTGATATAGATTATCCTTGTGATGAGGCGCGCGAGAGTTTTATCGTATCCAAGAATGTCAACGATGAGAAAGAGCTTACTGAGCTTTTCGATGAATTTATGAAAGGTGAGTTTCTTATCTATACCTCGCCTGAAAGGGAGTGGTGTATTGAAACGCTACGTTATTTTTTAGACTTGGATGATGATTTTGATGAGGTGTTTTCAAGAATTACAACCTATTTTGATGATGATGTAATTGAGCCTAAAAAGTTCATGAAGACATTGCTGGATTGTTTGATTCGGTATCACGTCGAAAGCTCAACAAGTGAAGTGCATGATGGTTGAGGTTGTAGGCGGAAGGTGGATCTACGAAGAAGTTGTTTTATGGTTTTTTGAGGTTTTTTTGCTTCGGTCGAGATCTGCTATTTGGTTCTCTAAAACTTTAAGTATTGAAAAACGTGGTAGTCGGCATTAGAAGCAGAACCTAGAGTGTCTGTACTGACTTCTTCGCGAGCAAGCCCGCTCCCACAGAAATTTTGTTGTGTTGGGATATCAGCGTTGGCCCATAAGTTTTGGGGTATGGAGGTCAGGAGCGGCGAGACTATCAATCACATGCACGCTATACCCGGGAACATTCTTCGCATGATGCTTCGCCTGCGATGCCATTTCCGCGAGTTGACTGGCGTCGAGTTGTGCGCAGGCCTCAGGGTGTAGATGCACCACGCCGATGGACAGTGACAAAAGCGGAAACTCCTGCCGCACGCCCTGGCGATTCGGGGCGATGAAGCATCCAGCCTCAAGATGCTCGGGGCGGTAGAACCGTCGGCATTGGCTCTGGAAATCATCAAGCAATTGATTGAGTCGTTTGCGCCAGTCTTCCGGGCCAAGAACGAGGAGGAAGTCGTCCCCGCCGATATGGCCGACGAAGTCGCGGCTTGGGTCGACGCGTTCGTTGAGGCATTGCGCCAGGCACAGCAACACTTCGTCACCACGCCCATAGCCGTAGATATCGTTGAAAGGTTTGAAGCTGTCGATGTCGACGTAGCAAATGACAGACTCACGCCCCTGCTGCAGCAACCGCGTCAGGCATTGCTGAATCGGCACATTACCCGGCAGCAAGGTCAGCGGGTTGGCATACCGAGCCTGCTGGATCTTCAGTTCGGTGATCAGTTTGAGCACGTCGATCACCCGGCCAAGACCCAGGTAGCCTCCGTTAAGGGTGATGATGAAGTCTTCCTCGATGCGCTGGCGGGCGCGGCTGGTGATCAGGCGGCTGACCTGTTGCAGCGACTGGCTCATTTCCACGGCGAGGAAGTCGTCGTTCATCAAACGGCTGATCGGTTTGCGCGCGAACAGGTCGGTGGCGAACGGTTTGAGCAGGGCATCCGACAACGAATGGCGGTGGACGATGCCGCAGGGTTGGCCTTGTTCGTCGAGTACCGCCAGTGAGTTGAGGTTGGCCTGACGGCGGAAAGCCTCCAGTACGTTGGCGGTGGGTGTGTCGCGATGCACGGCCGGTTGGTCGTTGAGCAGGGCGCTGAGGTCGCTGCCTTCGTCGTTCAGCGCAACGCTACTGCTGTCGTGTTTGGGCATCAAGGCGCGGGCATCGCGGGGCGGATGTTCTTGGGGACGGCTGAGCAAGTAACCCTGCACCAGATCGACACCCATTTCAGTCAGCACCGCGAGTTCTTCCGGCAGCTCGATGCCTTCGGCGATGACTTGCGCGCGAGAGGCTTTGGCGATTTGCAGGATCGAGCCGACGAACTCGCGCTTCAGCGCGTCCTGATGAATGCCATCGATGAAGTGCCGATCGATCTTCACGTAATCCGGGCGCAGTTCCGACCATAACCGCAGGCTGGAATAGCCGGCACCGAGATCATCCAGCGCAATGGAAAACCCCATCGCCCGGTAGTGATGCAAGGCGGTTTGCAGCAACTGGAAATCGTCGATGGGCGTCTGTTCGGTCAGCTCGATGACCACCTGACTCGGCGGAATGCCGAAATCCTGCAGCAACTGTAACGTGCGCCCCGGTTGATGCGCGGCTTCAAGCAAGGATTCCGGCGAGACGTTGAGAAACAGTTTGCCCGGCAGTTGCTGTTCGTTGAAGCGACGGCAAGCGCTTTGCCGGCAGGCGATCTCCAGTTCGCTCAATCGCCCGGCCTGACGTGCCACAGCGAACAGCGCGATCGGCGAGTGAAGAGGGCTGTTGGAAGGGCCGCGCGTGAGGGCTTCGTAGCCGAGAATGCGGCGTTCGGAGAGAGAGATGATCGGTTGGAACAGGCTGTGTAATCCGCTTTGAGTCAGGATCGAGCTCAAGGCACTCAGCTGTTCGGTCGTGGTCATGGCAATCTCTGGCGATAAAAAAAGGACTGGGAGCGCTCTCGATGAAGAGAGTGGCTCCCAGTCCTTTATTGCACGACAGAATGATGACTGTTTGATGACGATCCGGGGATCGTCAGCATTAAATTGCCATCACCTTACTTCTTGGCCACCTGATTGCTCAGCTTCAGGTAATCCAGCAATACGCGCCCGGTTTCGCTCAGGTAGGCATCGTCTTCTGGTTTGACCTTGTCCGGCTCGGCGGCCGCGAGGGCGTCGTCGTCTTCTTTCTTCAGCTCTTTGAGCGGCTCTTCGCCTTTGGCCTTGCGACGGATGTTTTCCATCGTCAGCTGTTTGGCGTCGATGTCGGCGTGCTGGGCACGACGATCGGCTTCGTTGAGGCTGACGGTTTTTTCTTCCATCAGTTTCTGCGCCAGAGCCAGCTTGTCACGAATGAACACGAACTCGGCATCTTTGGCGGTGCGCGTGTCATGCTCGGACTTGAGCTGAGCCAGGTATGGCTTGAACGGATCGGCCGCCGGTTTGATGGCCGCGCGGATGGTGTCCCACGGCATGGCTTCCGGCAGGGCGCTTTCGCCGATTTCCTTGGTGTCGATCAGCGACGGGTAGTCGATGTCCGGCAACACGCCCTGATGCTGGGTGCTCTGACCGGAAACCCGGTAGAACTTGGCCAGGGTCAGTTTCAGTTCGCCATGGTTCAGCGGCTGAATGGTCTGCACGGTGCCTTTACCGAAGGTCTGGCCACCGATGATCAGTGCGCGGTGGTAATCCTGCATGGCGCCGGCGAAAATCTCCGAAGCCGAGGCGGACAAGCGGTTGACCAGGAGTGCCATCGGACCTTTGTAGAACGCGCCCGGGTTTTCATCTTCGAGTACGTCGACACGGCCATCGGCATTGCGTACGAGTACGGTCGGGCCTTTGTCGATGAACAGGCTGGTCAGCTCGGTGGCCTCCTGCAGGGAACCGCCGCCGTTGTTGCGCAGGTCGATGACCACGCCATCGACTTTGTCTTTCTGCAGCTCGGTGAGCAGCTTCTTGACGTCGCGGGTGGTGCTCTTGTAGTCCGGATCACCGGCACGGAACGCCTTGAAGTCGAGGTAGAAGGCTGGAATCTCGATCACGCCGAGCTTGTAGTCCTTGCCGTCCTGTTTCAGGTTCAGGATGGACTTTTTCACGGCCTGGTCTTCGAGCTTCACCGCTTCACGGGTGATCGGCACGATCTTGGTGGTCTGGTCGTTCGGGGCATTACTGGCCGGAATCACTTCCAGACGCACCACGGTGCCTTTCGGACCACGGATCAGTTTGACCACTTCGTCCAGACGCCAGCCGACCACGTCGACCATTTCTTTGTTGCCTTGGGCAACGCCGATGATCTTGTCAGCCGGGGCAACTTGTTTGGTCTTGTCGGCCGGGCCTGCCGGCACCAGACGCACGACTTTCACCTGGTCGTTGTCGCTCTGCAACACGGCACCGATGCCCTCGAGGGACAGGCTCATGTTGATGTCGAAGTTTTCCGCGTTATCCGGCGACAGATAGTTGGTGTGCGGATCGTACGACATGGCGAAGGTGTTGATGTACGCCTGGAAGATGTCTTCCGGACGGGTCTGGTCCAGGCGCGCCAACTGGTTCTTGTAGCGCTTGGTCAGGGTTTCCTGGATCTGCTTCGGCTCTTTGCCGGCGATCTTCATCCGCAGCACTTCGTCCTTGACGCGTTTGCGCCACAGGTCGTCGAGTTCAGCGGTGGATTTGAGCCAAGGGGCGTCCTTGCGATCGATCAGCAAGGTTTCCTTGGTGGTGAAGTCCATCTTGTCGACGCCTTTGTTCAGCTCGCCAAGGGCGAAGTCCAGACGCGACTTGACGCGGTCCAGATAGCGCTTGTAGATGGTGAACCCGGCGTTGAGGTCGCCGCTTTTGAGGAAGTCGTCGAACTGGGTCTTCCACTTGTCGAATTCGGTGATGTCGCTGGCCATGAAGTAGCTGCGCGACGGATCCAGCAGCTTGAGGTAGCTGTCGTAGATGATCACCGAGCGCGCATCGTCGAGCGGCGGCTTGCTGTAGTGATGACGCTTGAGCAACTCGACGACGTTCAGGCTGGCGATGACTTCATCGCGATCAGGCTGCAATTTGTCCCAGCTGTTGGCTGCGAATGTATTGCCCGACACCGGCAACAAACCGATACCGATGAAAAGAGCGAGGGCGGTGCTGGGGAGCAAATGCTTCATGCTGATTCGACGCGGGGACAATTGATAACGCATATTAGGCCGTCTTTGAAGTCGCCGGTTCTACGAGAGCCGGTCGCATAATGCAAAAAGCCCGGCGCTACAGCTTCGGGCTCAGTCCAGACTCACTATGGAGGCACTGTGAAGGCATTGCAAGGCGTTGACGGTCAAGTGGCATGGGTTGAAGAGCCGAGTCCTACGTGCGATGTAGGACAAGTCCGCATCCGAGTGGCGGCAGCGGGCCTCAATCGCGCCGATTTATTACAGAAAGCAGGGCTCTATCCGCCACCGCCAGGGGCCAGCCAAGTGCTCGGTCTTGAGTGTTCCGGGGTGATCAGCGAGGTCGGCGCGGGCAGTGCGTGGCAGGTCGGCGATCGGGTTTGCGCCCTGCTGGCCGGGGGTGGCATGGCCGAAGAGGTGGTCGTCGACGGGCGGCACGTGCTGCCGGTTCCCGAAGGCGTCTCACTTATTGAGGCCGCGGCATTGCCCGAGGTTTATGCAACAGTCTGGCTGAATGTGTTTCAACTTGCGGCGCTCAAACCGGGTGAGAAAGTTCTCTTGCACGCCGGCGCAAGTGGAATCGGTTCAGCCGCCATTCAGTTGTGCAAGGCGTTCGGTAATCCCTGCTGGGTCAGCGTCGGTTCGGCCGAGCGTTTGGCCTACTGTGAGGCGCTGGGCGCGCAGGGCGGGGTAGTGCGCACGGATGATCTGGAAAGTCTGCGCGATTTCGGGCCGTTCGACGTAATCCTCGATCCGGTCGGTGGCAATTATTCGGCGCTGAACCTCAAGTTGATGGCGCTGGACGGGCGTTGGGTGTTGATTGGGCTTATGGGCGGTCGCGAGGCGAAACTGGATCTGGCGCAGGTGTTGGCCAAGCGCGTGCAGTTGCTCGGCTCGACACTGCGTAGCCGTGACGATCAGTTCAAGGCGGATCTGTTCAGCGACCTGAGCCAGCATGTCTGGCCGCTGTTTGCCGAAGGGCGGATGAGTCCGCAGTTGGCCAAGGCTTTCCCGGTGAAAGACGCCGAGGCGGCGTTTGCCGAGCTGGCGAGCAATACCGTTTCGGGGAAACTGGTGTTGGTGATTGACGACAGTCTGAGCTGAAAGAAAGACCAGATCAAAAGATCGCAGCCTTCGGCAGCTCCTACAGTGGAATGTGTACACCCTGTAGGAGCTGCCGAAGGCTGCGATCTTTTGCTTTTACTTCCAGAGATGAATTGGCCAGCCGGCTTTTTCGGCGTGCTCAAGCAGCACTGGATCCGGGTTGACCACGTGCGGAAAATCCACCTTCAGCAACAGCGGCAAATCATTGCGTGAGTCGGAATAGAAACTCGCGCCTTCCAGATTTTCTTCCTCGGCATCCAGCCATTCCAGCAATCGGGTGATCTTGCCTTCGCGGTAGGTCAGGGTGCCGACGGTGTGGCCGCTGTAAACGCCATGGGCGACTTCAAGTTCGATGCCGAGAATTTCATCAATGCCCAGTCGATCGGCAATCGGTTTGACCAGGTGCGTGCCGGACGCCGAGATCACCAGAATCCGGTCTCCCGCCTTGCGATGGGCGGCGATCGTCTTGGTGGCATCGCTGAAGATGATCGGCTCAATGAAGTCTTCCACCCACGGGCCAACCAGATGCTCAACTTCTTCCGGCGTGCGGCCGATGAGCGGTTCGAGGCTGAACTCCATGTAGTCTTCCATGCGCAATTTGCCATGGCTGTAGGCGTCCATCAGTTCGTTGTTCTTGCGCATGAACGATTCAGGATCGACCCAGCCCAGGCGCCCCATCTGCTCGCTCCAGAGGGTGGCGCAGTCGCC